>CAWGJJ010000027.1:0-16660 GCA_963822885.1 uncultured Gaiellaceae bacterium | reverse complement strand
ATGGGCGGTACTGGGCTCGAACCAGTGACCCCCAGCTTGTCGAGCTGGTGCTCTCCCAACCGAGCTAACCGCCCTCGGGGCGGCGATTGTAGCCGCTACTGCGCCGGCGGAGGATCGAGCTCGCGCGTCGCGATTCGCGTCACGATGCTCGAGACGATCACCGTCGCGAGGACGACGACGAGCGTCGCGCTGAGCAGGTTCTCGTCGAAGATTCCGGCCTCCGTGCCGATCGTGACCGCCGCCAGCGTCGCGGCCGCTTGCGCGACGGTGAGGCCGAAGACGAGCTTGATCTCCGACCGTTCGAATCCCGAACGCCTTCCGCTGATGTACGCGGCGGCCGCCTTGCCCACCAGGACGATCGCCAGCGACAGAGCCGCGATGGCAAGGACGGTGAGCTCCGTGAACTGCCTCGGGTCGAGCAGCATTCCGGTCGAGAGGAGGAAGAACGGCACGAGGAGCGCCGCGCCGATGAACTCGAAGTGCTCCTTGTCCTCCGCACGCGAGGACACCAGCCTGTTGAGCGCGAGCCCGGCGAAGAACGCGCCGACGATTCCCTCGAGCCCCATGCGGTCCGCGAGCAGCGCGGCGGACGTGAGCGCCGCAAGCAGGAAGAGGAACGTCGGCACCGGGCCTTGGCCGAGATGCGCGAGCGCCCAGCGGCCGATCCGAGGCAGGAGGAACGCGCAGTAGAACGCGAGCACGACGAGCCCGAGGAGCAGCTTCACGAGGATCACCGCGGAGCGATCGTCGCTCTCGACCGAGCCGACGACGACCGCGAGGACGAAGAGCGCGAGCGTGTCGGTGATGACGGTGCCGCCACTTGCCATCCCGACTGCGCGATGTCGCGTCAGCTTGTGCTCCTGGACGATCGGGTACGCGATCAGCGTGTGCGAGGCCCACAGCGACCCGTACAGGGCGGCCGTCGCCAGCCCGTAGCCGAACGGCAGTACGAGGAGCAGTCCCAGGACGAACGGCAGCGTGAAGGTGAGCGCGCCGAAGGTGAGAGCCGGCTTGCGGTTGCGCTGGAACTCGTCGAGGTCGAGCTCGAGCCCCGCGAGGAACATGAGAAAGAGCAGCCCGAGCTCGCCCAGCGACTCGACGACGCCCTCGCGATGAACCCAGTCGAGGACGAACGGCCCAACCAGCATGCCGCCCAGCACGATTCCGACGAGTCCCGGAAGGCGGAGCCGCTCCGCAACAACCGGCCCGGCCAGCAGAACGAGGGCAGCGACGAAGAACGTCCATTCGGCGGACACCGGCGGGAACTGGACGGCGAGCGGCACGCCGTGAGTCTCACGTCGGCGACGGACGTTCTACGAGCTCAGAAGATCTCGGGGCACCAGGGTGCGCGCTCGGCGGCGAACATCGCGTCCGCACGCGCGGCTGCTCCGCGCCGCAGCTCTTCGACGCGCCCGCCGCGGACGAGCCCCGAGAACGTGAACTCTCCGAGATACGCACAGCCGAGCGCGTTCACGTCGAGCCGAAGCTGTGCCGCTTGGGTCGTGCGCTTGGCCTGCCCGCGGGCGAGACGCCACCGCCCCTCATTCCACGGACAGAACGCGTCGAGCACGTCGAAGACAATCGGGCCGTCGGCGGCGTAGGTTCGAGCGGAGAGCGCCTCACCGACGTCGACGAGCCGCACCCAGAGCCCGTCGCCGACCCGGAGCTTCATCCGCCGTGGCGTCGCAAGCAGCCACCAGAGCGGGTGATCGGCCGGGAGGAGGTCTGCCGTGATCTTGGTCGACCAGTCGATGTCGAAGAGGTAGCGCCAGATCTCCGCGGTCGGTCGACCGTCGAGCGCGACGGCTTCGACGACCTGAAGCTCCGAGCTGAAGTCGCCCCCCTCGAACTTCGGCTTGTGCCGGTAGATCGCGTAGCCCTCGGGCTTGCCGTCCTTCTCGAGCACGACGAACCGCTTTGGGGCGTCCTCGCCGCCGCTCGGAGGCTCGAAGAGCAGGCGGAACTCCCACCAGTTGCGCGTCCGCCGGAGCATGCCCGGCGTCTTCCAGCGCACCGCATCCCAGACGCGCGGAAACAACGTGGGCGCCTCCGCACGATCGACGATCCGCAGGCTTCCCTCGCGTTCGAGCGGGCGAGCGAACGCCGTTGCCTCCCTGGGGATCGACATCGAGCTCGTGGTCGACGACATGCCGTAGCCGAAGCGCCCGTAGATCGTGTCCTCGGATGCCCACAGCAGCGCGAGCGGCTCGCCGCGCGCGTGCACGTCGTCGAGCTGCGCGCGCATCATCGCTCGCAGCACGCCGCGGCGGCGATGCGTCGGGAACGTGCCGACGACGGTGACGCCCGCCGTGGGTACCACACCGCCGGGAACGGTGAGCTCGAAGGGGAACGCACCCGCGCCGCCGATGATCGTGCCGTTCTCGCTCGCAGCGTGCATTCGCTCGATCGGCAGGTTCTTCGAGAAGCGCTCCATGCGCTCCTCGGTCGGCTCCATGCCGAAGTACTGGCCGATCGCGAAGACCGCCTGGCCGAACTCCTCGAGGTTCGAGCAGGGCTTGACCTTGAAGCTCACGCGATCTTCTCCAGGGGTGCGTACTCCACCATCAACCTCCGTTCCGTTCCGTCAGACGCGAAGCGAACCGTAACGACTCCGCCGGGCTGAATTCCGGTGACAACGCCCTCTCCGAGCGAGCCGTGCCTGACGGAGTCGCCGGTCGAGAGCGCGATGCCCGGTCGCGGCTCGATCGCCGCTGCGGTGGGAGAGCCGTAGCCGCTCCACGACGCGGGCCGCAGGCGCTCGCGCTCGACCTCCTGCGGCAGCTCGTCGAGGAAGCGCGAGGCGAGGTTGTATTCGCGCCGGCCGAACAGCGTGCGCGCGAGCGTGTGGGTCAGCGTGAGCCGCTCCATCGCGCGCGTCATCCCCACGTAGCAGAGCCGCCGCTCCTCCTCGACGCCCTGCTCCTCGATCGAGCGCGCGTGCGGGAAGAGCCCCTCCTCCATGCCGATCATGAAGACGGCGCGGAACTCGAGGCCCTTCGCGTTGTGGAGGGTCATCAACGTGACGAGCCCGCGCTCGTCGCGAATCGTGTCCTGATCGGAGACGAGCGAGATCTCCTGCAGGAAGGTCGCGAGCGACGGCTCGTCGGCCTGCTGCCGGTACTCCAGCGCGACGCCGACGAGCTCCTGGAGGTTCTCGATCCTGCCGCGTGCCTCGATCGTGCGCTCGGCCTCGAGGGCGTCGAGCGTCCCCGACTTCTCGAGCACGCGTTCGAGGAGCTCGTCGACGGGGAGATCCGCCGCCAGCGCCATGAGCGACTCCATCGTCGCGTGGAAGCCGCGGGCGGCGCGGGACGCTGCCGCGGTGACGCCTGCCGCCTCGGGATCGGCCATCGCCTGGAAGAGGGTGCGTCCTGTGTTCTCTGCATGCGCGACGAGGCGCTGCAGCGACGTGTCGCCGATGCCTCGACGCGGGCGATTGGCGATGCGTAGAAGGGACGTCGCGTCCTGCGGGTTGACGAGCACGGCGAGGTACGCCGTCGCGTCGCGAATCTCGGCCCGCTCGTAGAAGCGCGGGCCGCCGATGACCTGGTACGGCACGTCCTGACGTACGAGCACGTCCTCCAGCACACGCGACTGCGCGTTCATCCGGTAGAAGACCGCGATCTCGCTCGCCGAGTAGCCGTTCGCGATGAGCGACGCGATCTCCGCGGCGACGAACCGCGCCTCGGCGTGCTCGTCCTCGACCTCGATCGCGCGCACGGGGTCGCCCTCGCCGAGCTCGGAGAAGAGCCGCTTCGGCTTGCGCTCCGTGTTCTGCTCGATCAGGTCGTTCGCGGCGCGGAGGATCGTGTTGGTCGAGCGGTAGTTCTGCTCGAGCGTGACCACCTGCGTGCCCGGGAAGTCCTTCTCGAACTCGAGGATGTTGCGGATGTCAGCGGACCTGAAGCTGTAAATCGACTGATCCTGGTCGCCCACTGCGCACACGTTTCCGTGCTCGCCGCCGAGAAGTTGCAGGAAGCGGTACTGCGCGTGGTTCGTATCCTGGTACTCGTCGACGAGGACGTACCGGAACGCCTTGCGCCAGCGCTCGAGCGCCTCGGGGAAGCGCTCGAAGACCTGCACGGTGAGCATGAGCATGTCGTCGAAGTCGACGGCGTTCGAGGCGTGGAGGCGGCGCTGGTACAGCTCGTACGTCTCGGCGACGGTCTGATCCCAGAACGAGGCGACCCTGGCCGCGTACTCCTCGGGCGAGACGAGCTCGTTCTTGGCGCGCGAGATCTGCGCGTGGATGCCTCGCGGCGCGAAGCGCTTCGGATCCTTCCCGAGCTCCTCGAGGCACGCCTTGACGAGCCGCACCTGATCCTGGTCGTCGTAGATGGTGAAGCTGGACGTGTAGCCAAGGCGCTGCGCCTCGCGCCGCAGCATCCGGCCGCACGCCGCGTGGAAGGTGAGGATCCAGATCGCGCGCGCCGTCTGGCCGAGCATGCGCTCGAGCCGTTCGCGCATCTCCCCTGCCGCCTTGTTCGTGAAGGTGATCGCAAGGATCTCGTTCGGCTTCACCCCGCACGCGCGGATGAGGTGAGCGACGCGATAGGTGAGGACGCGCGTCTTGCCGGAGCCGGCTCCGGCGACGACGAGAAGCGGCCCTTCCGTCGCGAGGACGGCCTCCCGCTGGGCCTCGTTCAGGTCGGCGAGGTAGCTCTCGGGAGCCGCGACGGACACGCCGTCGATGCTACCCACCGCCCCGGCAGGGACTCACCAGCGCTTACCATCCCCGCGATGATCACGGCCGTTCACACGCTGATCTACTCGGACGATGCGGCCGCGACGCGTGCGTTCCTGCGCGACGTCCTCGGCTGGCCCTGCATCGAGCATCCCGAGTCGTCGCCGGGCTGGCTCATCTTCAAGACTGGGCCCGAGCGAGCTAGGCGTGCACCCGACCGAGTACACATGGGAGGGCACCGACCACTCGCACCCACGTCACCACGAGATCGCGCTCATGTGTGACGACATCGAAGCGACCGTCAAGGAGCTCGAAGCGAAAGGGGCTCACTTCACGCGCCCGATCGAGGACATGGGCTTCGGGCTCGGCACGAACCTGGAGCTGCCTGGTGCCGGCGAGATCCTCGTCTACGAGCCGCGCCACCCGATAGCGCACAGCCTCTAGATCACCCGTCTGCGCGGAACGACGGCGATCCGGTCGCCGACGGGCACAACGTCGATCGCCGCGCCGTAGTGCGTCGCGATGAGCGTCTCGGTGAGAACGTCCGCGGGTGGCCCGTCGGCGACGACGCGTCCGGCGTCGAGCAGGAGCATGCGATCGGCGTACTGCGCGGCGAGCGTCAGATCGTGCATCGCGGCGACGAGGGTCAGTCCGGACTCCTCGCGCAGGCCGTCGAGAAGCTCGAGCGCCTGCTGCTGATGCCCGATGTCGAGCGCAGCGGTCGGCTCGTCGAGGAGAACGATCTGCGCCTCCTGCGCGATCGCGCGCGCGACGACGACACGCTGCTTCTCGCCGCCCGACAGCGTCCCGAGGCGGCGGTCGGCGAAGGGCAGGAGGTCGAGCCGCGCGAGTGAGCGAGCTGCCGCCTCACGATCGCGCGTCCCCTCTTTCGCGAGCGGCCCGAGGTGTGGCGTCCGGCCGAGGAGCACGTACTCGGCGACCGTCATCCACGGCGGAGTCGACGGCTCCTGCGGGACGACGGCGACGAGGCGGGCGAGCTCCGCGCGTGGGAGTTCGTCGACCGAACGGCCCGCCGAGCGCGATCTCGCCCGTGAACGGGACAAGTCGCGCGATGGCCCGCAGGAGCGTCGTCTTGCCGGCGCCGTTCGGGCCGATCAGCCCGAGCCACTCGCCGTCCGCGACGACAGCCGTGACGCTGTCGACGACAGGCTTTCCGCCGAGCTCGACGGTCACCGCGCGCAGGTCGATCACGCCGCGCCTCCACGCGTCGTCCGCAGCACGAGCGCGAAGAACGGCGCGCCGAAGAACGCCGTCACGACGCCGAGCGGGATCTCCGCGGGAGCGAGCGCTGTCCGTGCGACGACGTCCGCGAGCACGAGGAACCCGGCTCCGACGACGATCGACAACGGAATCAACGCCCGGTACCCGACTCCGGTCAGGAGGCGGATCGTGTGCGGGACGATGATCCCGACGAAGCCGATGAGCCCGGTGACCGCCACCGCTGCCGCCGTCCCGAGCGTTGCGGCGACCACGAGCGCGAGCCGCACGCGCTTGACGTCGATCCCGAGGCTCGCCGCCTCGTCGTCGCCGAGGTTGAGCACGTCGACGACGCGTCGCAGCACGAGGATCACGACGACCGCGACGGCGATGTACGGGAGGATCAGCACGACGTCCGCCCAGCCCGTGCTCGGGATGTTGCCGAGGATCCACGAGTAGACCTCCTGCAGCGTCTCGGAGTTCTGCTGCTGGACGAACGTCTGCCAGGCGGTGAAGAACGCCGTGACGGTCACGCCCGCAAGGATCAGCGTGGCTGCGTCCCGCTCCCGCCGCGCCGAGCGACCCACGGCGTACGTCAGCATCACCGCGATCGAGCCTCCGACGAAAGCGGCGACCGGAAGCAGCCGCTGTCCTCGTAGGCCGTCCGGCAGATACGCGATCGCGATCGTCGCGCCGAGCCCGGCTCCGGCAGCGACCCCGAGGAGATACGGATCCGCGAGCGGATTGCGGAAGACGCCCTGGTAGGTCGCTCCCGCGACGGCGAGCATCGCGCCGACCAGCGCAGCGAGCACGACACGCGGCACGCGGATCTCCCAGAGAATCGCCTCCTCGGTCGGTGAGAGCGACGTCGAGAAGCCGGGCACGTGGAGGCGCGCCGCCGTCGACTCGAGCACGGCGCCGACCCCGAGGTCGACCGGCCCCGCGAGGACGCCGACCACGAGCGAAACGAGCAGGAACGCCACGGCGGAGCACGCCCACAGCGGGGTCAACCCGCGGGCGCGAACCTCGGAGGCATGCTCCGCGGCGACGGTCATGGTGCTACTGGCGGAGTCGCGCTAGGGCGGAAGACATCGCGCGATAGAAGTTCACGAGCCGCGGTCCCCAACGCGACGCGATCGAGTCGTGGACACGGACGATCGACCCCGTCCTCACCGCGCTGACTCGATCCCACCCGGGCCGAGCCGCGACAGTCGACGGCTTCTGGCCACAGCACACCGTGTCGGCGAGCACGATCAGATCGGGGCTCGCCGAGACGACGTACTCGGACGAGAGCTGCGGGTAGCCGAACCCCAGCGAGTCCGCCTCGTCGGCGATGTTGCGCAGTCCGAGCGAGGAGTACACCTGCCCGATGAACGTCTTCGACGTCGCCGAGTAGAGCGTGGGATCGAGCTCGTGGTAGACGGAGAGACCCTGCCTTCCCTTTCGAGCGTCGGCGACGATCGTCCCGATCTTCTTCTTCATCGACGCGATCAGCGTGCCCGCGCGTGCCTCGCGGCCCGTGACGAGCCCGAGCTGGCGGATCTGCTGGTACGCGCCCTTGAAGCTCTTGGCGCCGTCCTGGTGGAGGACGGTGATGCCGAGGCGTCCGAGCGCCCCGGAGAGACCCTTCGGGTCGTACGCGATGACGACCAGGTCGGGCCGGTAGCCGGCGATGGCCTCGACGTTCGGCGTGAAGCCCGACAGCGACGTCTGCGGTGCCGCCTTCGGGAAGTCGGACTGGTCGTCGACCGCGACGACCTGCGAGCCGGCGCCGATCGCGAACAGCGTCTCGGTCGCCGTGGGCGACAACGAGACGATGCGCGCAGGACGCTTGGAGACAGTGACCTTGCCGTTCGAGCCGATCACGCTGACCGGGAACGCGGCCGTTGCGGTGGAACCGCCGGACGCGCCGGCGACGAAGACGCCGAGCACGGCGAGAGCCGTTCCGACGAGTAGGACGAGTGAGCGAAGCACCTGAATCCTCCCTTCCGCGAGGGGTTCCGGATATGAGGAGCGCGACAGGTCTTCTGACTCGGGGCTCCCTCCCTCGCCGCCTTCCCGGCTTGCGCCAGTGGCTTGGTGGCGGAGGAGCGTCTCCCCTCACAGCGGCGGGACCGTCCCGGATTCGCACCGGGTTCCCTCACCGTGCTCCTGATTGGGGGCGAGCCTATCATCGGACGGTGTCCGGCTCTCTCGTCCGCCTCTGGCTCCCCGTCGTCGCCTGGGCGGGGCTGATCTTCGCCTTCTCGTCGGTGCCAGACCTCGGAACCGGGCTCGGCGGATGGGATCTCGTCCTGCGCAAGATCGCGCACGCGGCCGAGTACGCGGCTCTCGGTGCGCTGCTCGTCCGCGCGACCGGCCGCGCAGGAGTGGCGTTCGCGCTCGGAGCCTTGTACGCGATCAGCGACGAGGTGCACCAGTCGTTCGTCCCCGGTCGACTGGGCTCACCGCTCGACGTTGCGATCGACGCCGTCGGCGTCGCGGCCGGGATCGTCCTCTGGCAGTCGGTGCGAGCGCGTCGGCTCGCATGACGGAGCGGCGCGCGCTCGCCATCGAGCTCGACGCTCTCGGGGACACGCGCCCGCTGTGGTCGGCGTGGCTCGCCTCTGCACGCACCGTCATCGGCGTCGAGCCCGCCACGCTGCCGGAGGACCGAGCCGCGGCGGCCGCCGCTCTCGACGCCGCAGGAGCCGGGAACTGGCGCGTCCTCCTGGAGCGCTTCGCCGAGAATCACGCGCCGGCGTATCTGCGTCGCGATGCGGCGACGAGCGCGGCGCTGCAGTCACTCGCCGGCTCGGGAAGAGCGCTCGGTGTGTTCACCGACGCCCCCGAGCCGCTCGCGCGGGTCGCGCTGTCTCAGCTCGGCGCGACGCGGCGGGTTGCGGCGCTCGAGACCGGAGCAGGATCCCTCGAACGGCTCCTTGCCGCGCTCGGTGCCGGCGCCGAGGTCGTGCGCACGCGTGACGACCTCCTGCGCCGGACGTAGAATTCGGCGCGTGGAGCAGCGCGACGTCGGAGATCGCCAGCTCGATGCCTTGCTCGAGCGTCTCGACCGGATCGCCGACGAGCTCGAGCGCCTGAACCGGACGACCGAGCGCCAGGACGGCTTCACGCTCGTCGCCCGCGAGCTGCACGAGTTGCAGGAGTCGCTGAACGCCCTCGCGTACGCGGCGCTGGGTCAAGCGCCGCCGCGCGTCAGGCGCCGCGCGAGCTGAACGGCGGGTTCGGCGCTAAAGCGCCGCACCACCTGTGGTCGGCGGGGCGCTTCAGCGTCCCGCCCTGCGCCGCACCACCTGTGGTCGGCGGGGCGCTTCAGCGTCCCGCCCTGCGCCGCACCACCTGTGGTCGGCGGGGCGCTTCAGCGTCCCGCCCTGCCTTGCGCGGCGCGCTCGCGCCGCACACGCGCAACGTACTCGTCGACGATCGCGACATAGCGAGCTCGGGCGACCTCCTCGTTGTCCGCCAGCATGCCGAGCACAAAGGAGGACACAGCGAACGTCGGCGGCCCGGCTTCCAGCGTGCCGCGGTAGCTACTCCACGTCCACTCTGACGGATGCTCGCAGAGGCCCGCACTCACTGGATTGACGACGACATATGCCGCGGCGGCAACCAGGTGTTCATCGGTCTCGAGCGAGCGCGAAAAGAACGGCGTGACGAAGAGATGACCCTCGCGCCGATGTCTACGGTTGAACCAGCGCGCGTAGCCACCGAGTAACCATCCGGCTCCTTGCCCGAGATTCGGCTTCGACGTCTGCACGATGATGTGCGCATGCGTGTCCATCAGGCAGTACGCCAGGCACGTCCACGCAAAGCGGGAGCTTGCGTCGGCCAGTCGGCGAACGAATGTCATCCGGTCGCGGTCGTCGAGCACGATCGCCTGCCGGTTGTTTCCCTGCGCGACGACGTGGTGGATCGCGCCCGGAGCTTCGCGACGTGGCGCACGTGGCATCGGACACCAGGCTGCTGGAAGCAAGAAGCTCCGCGCAAGATGGCCGTTTCGGACGGGCTGAACGGCAGGTGCGGCGCTGAAGCGCCGCACCTGGGCGTGGCGACCCGGAAGGCGGGTGCGGCGCTGAAGCGCCGCACCGGGCGCGCAGCGGCCGGCGAGGTGCTTCAGCACCTCGCCAGACTGGCTACGAGAGGCGGAGTACCGCGCCTTCGTACGAGGTCGCGTACAGCTCGCCGGCGGCGTCCTCGCCGAACGAGCTCAGGCCGCCGGAGATCTTGAAACGCTCGACGCGCAGGCCCCGCGCCTCGCCTCCCGAGATCCGGAAGCTCCACACGGTGCCGGTGTAGAAGTCGCCGACGAAGTAGCGACCGCGCTCCGCGGGCCGCGCCTTGCCGCGATAGACATGGCCACCGGTGACGGAGCTGCCCTTGCTGCGCCCGTACTCGAAGACGGGAAACACGAGCTGACCCGGGCCTGCAGCCTTCTCCTCGAAGCGCCGTGAGCCCTCGAAGAGGTCCCAGCCGTAGTTCTCGAGACCGGCGCTACCGCGAGGCGTGAACGAGACTTCCTCGATCGCACCCTGCCCCACGTCGCCGATGTAGAGATCGCCCGTGAGCCGGTCGAAGGAGTAGCGCCACGGGTTGCGCAGCCCCAGACCCACGATGTCCGGAGAGGATCCCGGCCGCCTGACGTCGAGCCGCAGCATCTTCCCGAGCAGGCTCCGCATGTTCTGGGCGCGGTTCTCCGGGTCGCCCCCAGAGCCTCCGTCGCCCGTTCCCACGTAGAGGAACCCGTCCGGCCCGAACGCGAGACCCCCGCCGTTGTGGTTTCCGTACGGCTGATCGATGAAGAGAAGCCGGCGTGCGCTCGAAGCGATCGCCCGCGTGCCGTTCGTCTTGTAGCGGACGATGCGCGTGTCGCCGTTCGTATCCGTGTAGTTCACGTAGATGAAGCCGTTCGTGCCGTACTTCGGATCGAAGGCGAGCCCGAGCAGACCCTGCTCCCCGCCCGCGACGACCTGTCCGCGGATATCGAGAAAGAACCCGTCGCGTAACCGGCCGCGCTCGACCACGCGAATCGTCCCACGCTGCTCCACGACGTAGAGACGCCGGGCCTCGTTTCGCGGCGCAGTGACCTGCACGGGTTCGACGAGCCCGCGCGCCACGACGACCGGCCTGAAGGCACTCTCCGCAGCAGTCGCCGAGCCGGTCAGCGTCACGACGAGCGCACCGAGGAGCACGAGAACGCCGATCCGCATGGAGCCACGGTAGCCAAGGGGGTGCGCGGGACGCAGGAGTACGCTACGCGCCGTGCGCGTCTTCCTCATCGGCGCCGGCCAGGTCGGAACGACGATCGTGGAAGCCCTTCACGAGGATCACGAGATCACCGTGCTCGACACCGAGCCGTCGCGTTTGCAGGCCCTGAGCGGGCGGTTCGACATCGCGGTCTTCGAGGGCGACGGAACGAGCCGGAAGGACCTCGGAGCTGCCGGTATGGGCACGGCGGACCTCGTCATCGCGTGCACGTCCAAGGACGAGGTCAACCTCGTCGCCGGCATGTTCGCGCGCCGCGAGGCCGAGCACGCGACGACGGTGATTCGCACCTCGAGCACGGAGTACGTCGAGCTCTGGCGTGAAGGGCAGCTCGACGTCGACTTCGTCGTGTCGTCCGAGCTCGAGACCGCGCACGCGATCAGCCGCATCCTCGGTGTTCCGGCAGCAAGGCAGACCGACGTCTTCGCGGAGGGACAGGTTCAACTCGGCGAGTTCGACGTGGACGACGACGCAGCGAGTGCCGTGCTCGGCGTCCCGCTCCGCGACGCCGAGCTCCCGGAGGACTCCAAGATTGCGGCAATCATCCGAGGCGACGAGACGATCCTCCCCGGAGGGGACGACGCGATCCACACGGGCGACCGGATCGTCGTCATCGGGTCGCCGCGCGCCGCGAAGGCGTGGAGCGCGCTCCTCTGGCCTGCAGGCGACACGGTTCGCGACGTCGTGATCTTCGGCGCGGGCAGAGTGGGATCCGCCATCGCTCGCGTCCTGCTCTCCCAGGGGCTGAGCGTGCGCATGGTCGAGGCGTCGCGCGAGCAGGCGCGTCGCGCCGCGGAAGCCCTGCCGAAGGCGCGCGTCTTCAACGCGACGGGGTTCGACGCCGATTTCCTCGAGCGTGAGCGGATCGGCCAGTCGCAGGCCGGGATCTTCGCCATGCGCGACGACGCCAAGAATCAGTACGCGGCCTCGCTCGCCCAGGTGCACGGGATCCGCTTCACCGTCGCGATTGCCCACGAAGCGGTGTCGGTGAGCGCGTTCGAGAAGTCCGGGATCGACGTCTCGATCAATCCGCGCGCGGTGACGGCCGAGGAGATCGTCCGCTTTGCGCACGACCCGCGCACGCAGCAGGTGGCGATGCTCGAGAACAACCGCTACGAGGTGCTCGACGTGACGACCCGCGACTCCAGCCGCTACATCGGGATGTCGTTTCGCGACATGCCCGTACACGGATCGATCATCGGCGCGCTCGTCCGGAACGGCACGGCGATCTTTCCGCACGGCGACGACGTCCTCCAAGCGGGCGACCGCGTGATCATCTTCACGGAGGCGGCGAACGCACCATGGGTCGTCGAGGCGTTGTGAGCACGGGTTGACTCAGGCCGCCGTGCGGATCGGCCGTCGGCGGCGGTTGGCGATCGACGTTGCGGCCGTCGTCAACCTCGTCGGAATGCTCGGGAAGTACCTCGGGCTCGCAGCGCTCTTCCCCATCCCGTTCGCGCTGGCCTACGGCGAGCCGGTTCACCCGTTCATCGTCGCGGGAGTCGCAACGAGCGGCACGGGCTGGGCGCTCGAGCGGCTGACGGCCGGGGCGGCGGGCCGGTTGGGTGTCCGCGAGGGTTTCCTCGTCGTCTCGCTCGTCTGGCTCCTCGCTGCGACGTTCGCCTCCATCCCGTACCTCTTCGAGGGCGGCGCGCAGCTCTCGAACCCGCTCGACGCCTACTTCGAGGGCATGTCGGGCTTTACGACGACGGGCGCGAGCGTCGTGACCGACTTCGACGAGATCAACCGCTCTCTCGCAATCTGGCGGCAGTTCACGCAGTGGCTCGGCGGCATGGGGATCATCGTGCTTGCGATCGCCGTGCTGCCTCGGCTACGTGTCGGCGGCAGACAGCTCATGGAGTCGGAGCTCCCGGGGCCTGAGATCGCCGCGCTCACCGAGCGCATCCGCTCGACCGCGCGCAAGCTCTGGCTCCTGTACGTCGGACTGACGCTCGTCCAGGTGCTGATGCTGTCCTCCCTCTGGGTCGTCGGCATCGACGAGCTCATGACCCCGTACGAGGCGCTCGCGCACGCGTTCGCGACAATGCCGACCGGCGGCTTCTCGACCAAGCCCGACTCGGCAGCGTCGTTCTCGGCCGAGGCGCAGTGGATCCTCGCAGCCTTCATGGTGATCGCGGGCGCGAACTTCGCGATCCTGTACCGCGCGCTCGTTCGCCGCCAGCCGCGCGCGCTCGGCCGCGATGAGGAGTTCCGCCTCTACGTCGCTCTCCTCGTCGCGGCGACGGTCGCGCTCACGGCGATGCTGTGGGGCTACGGAATCCTCGAGGGAGAGCCCGCTGTCCGCACAGCCTTCTTCCAGACGGTCTCGATCATGACGACGACCGGGATGGCGACCGCCGACTTCGCCGTGTGGCCCGCGGTTCTGCTGCTGGCCCTCTTCGCGCTGATGTTCGTGGGAGGGTCGGCGGGGTCGACGGGAGGCTCGATCAAAGTCGTTCGCCACCTTCTTCTCGGCAAGATGCTCCGTCGAGAGATCGACCAGACCTTGAGTCCCGAGGTGATGATGCCGATTCGGCTCAACGGGGCGCCGGTCGACGAGCGGACGATCCGCGCGATCGCCGCGTTCATCCTGCTCTACGTCGGGGCCTGGGCGGTGGGCGCATCGGTCATCGCGATCGACTCGGCGCTCTCGGGCGTCGACGTCGGAACGCTCGACGCGCTGACAGCGTCAGCGACGACACTCGGGAACGTCGGTCCGGGACTCGGAATCGCGGGTCCGTATGGGTCGTTCGCCGACTACGGCGTCGTCTCGAAGCTCACCATGATCAACCTCATGTGGATCGGACGGCTCGAGATCCTTCCCGTCGTGGTTCTGTTGACGCGGCATTACTGGCGCTTGTGAGGGCGAGATACATCTCGCCCTCGCCCTACCGCGGAGCGCCCAGAAGTGCGCGGCGGAGATCCGGTGCCGCCGCCGTCGGGACGACCGCGAGCACCTGGTCGCCGGGACGCATCACGGTCGAGGGCTCGACGAGCTCCGATCGTCCCTGGCGCCAGACGGAGATCAGACGCGCGCCGGTCGGAAGCGCGAGCCCGCCTGCCTTCTTCCCCGCAACGGGCGAGCCGCCCTCGACCTGCACCTCGACGACGACGAGACCCTCCTTCTGCAGCTCGAGCAGGCGCACGAGCCCGTGCTCGGGCACCTCGTGCTCGACGAGGCCGAGGATGCTGGTCGTCGCGCAGACGGTCTGCGTGATGCCGAGTAGGTCGAAGTGCTGCTGGTTGCGCGGGTCGTTCACGCGCGCGATCGCCTTCCGCACGCCGTAGCTCTCCTTCGCGATCTGCGAGATCACGAGGTTGTCCTCGTCGTCGCCCGTCACGGCGAGGAGCAGCTCGGGCGGACGAGCGATGCCGGCGCGTTCGAGAACCGCGATCTCCGTCGCATCGCCGCGGATGACGACCGGGCCGAACTCCTCCTCGAGGCGCGCGAACCGGTCCGCGCGCTGCTCGATCATCGTGACCTCGTGGCCGAGGTCGACGAGCGAGCGGGTGACGTTCGAGCCGACCTTTCCCCCACCCGCGACGACGACGTACATCAGGCCGGCGTCTCCTTCGGCGCGGCCGCACGCACGGTCTCGAGGAGACCCGAGATGGCGGTCTGGGTCGGGCAGACGATGCTCATCCCGCGATCCGAATAGAGCTTCGCGCGCGCCGGATCGAGGATGCGGACGACGACTGTTGCCACGTCGTACCGCTTCTGCACGACCTGGCCGATCACGATGTTCGTGTTGTCACCGTTGGTCGCCACGACGACCGAGTCTGCCGCTTCGATGCCGGCGCGCTCGAGGACGGTGACGTCCATGCCGTGCCCGACGACGAAGCCTCCGCGCCAACCCTGTCCGAGCCGCCCGAGTGCATCCTCGCTCTCGTCGATCACGGTGACGTCCCAGCCGTCGGCGGCGAGACCCTTCGCGACCGAGGATCCCACGCGTCCGCACCCGATCACGACGGCATTCACGGCAGCGCAGACTACTCCTCGAACACTCCGTCGGGGAACGCCACAACAAGAACCTCGCACGGCGCGTTGCGGAGGACGAAGTCGACGGTCGGCGAGAAGAATCGCGACTGCCTACGCCACCGCGGCGACGAGCCGAGGACGATGAGGTCGGCGTCACGGCGCTCGGCCTCGTCGACGATCGCGTGACCGATGGAGCGTGCACGGACGACGTCCCCGTGCACCTCCACGCCATGATCGGCGCCGAGGGCGCGGGCCTCCTCGAGTGACGCGTCGACCCGAGCCGCGACCTCGGGCGGGAGCTCGCCTTCGAGAGCGAACTTCCGCGGGACCCGAACGACCGTGATCGCCTCGATCGCCGAGCCGCGCTCCTTCGCCAGGGCGATCGCGGTCGCCACCATCTCCTCGCCGATGTCGCCGAGCTTCATGGGCACGAGAATGCGCTCGAACTCCATGCTGGACGGAAGCTCTCCGACGGGCGAGACCTGCTCGAAGAGCCCCCGCCGTCGCGTCCTGCGCACGGCGACGAAGACGGCGAGCCCGGCGAGGAGCCAGACGGGACCGGCGTAGCGAGCCCCGGGGTGCGTGACCATCGCGAGCACGAAGATCGCAGCTGTGAGCGGAGCTCCGACGAGTGCCGCCACCGGAACCCGATGCCCACGAATCGAGACGTTCGGCCACGCGCGATACGGCCGCTCGAGGTCCGGCTCGCGCATCCGCAGCCGTACGACGGCGAGCTGGGCGGCGGTGAAGGCGATGAGGACGCCGAACGAGTAGAGGCTCGCGAGGAAAGTGGGGTCGCCGCCGGCCGCGAGCTCCGTCAGCACGATGAGCCCGATCGCGAGCGCCGCCGCGATCGCGATTGCCTCGCTCGATACGACGGATCGTCGCTCGAGGCGCGCGAACTCGCGAGGAAGCGACCCGTGCTCGGCCAGCGAGTACGTCAGGCGCGTGATGCCCGAGAACGACGTCGTCGCGGCACCGACGAGGATCAGGACACCGGAGATCCCCACCGCGACCTCGAGCGCATCCACGAGGAGCCCGGGGAGCGACCCGTCGAACGACGCCGCGATGCCGACGAGCGGCGCCTCCAGCCACTGCTCTCCGAGCGCGGTCTCTCCGTTCGACACGGGATAGGCGGAGAGACCGATTGCTCCGATGAGCACGGTCACCACGACGACGAGCCCGATCGCGGAGAAGAGCGACCGCGGGAGCGTGCGACCCGGCTCGGTCGCCTCCTCTGCGAGGTTGGCGACCGTCTCGAGGCCCGTGTACGCGAGCATCGCAAGAGGCAGTGCGAACGCGAGGTCGGCCCAGTCCTGGCCGCTCGCGAAGCCGAGCCCCTCGCCGAGCGTCTCCGGCGAGAGCAGGAGCGCGATCCCGAGCACCACGAGGATGCCCTGCACGAGCAGGTCGAGCAACGCGACGCCGAGCGCACCGAGATGGAGGCGTGTCCGCCGTACAACCCGTACTCCTGCGATCACAGCGATGAGCGCGCAGCCGACGACTGCATCCCATGG
>CAWGJJ010000026.1:0-161805 GCA_963822885.1 uncultured Gaiellaceae bacterium | reverse complement strand
TTGCGTCGCTGCGGAGCGCCATCGTCGGAATCCTAGTCGTCCGCTGCCTAACCCGACCCGCTTGGTGAGTCAGCGACGAAGCGAGTACAATCCGCACGCGCGAATCCTGGGGGTCATCAGTTCGCGAGGGGTCTCAACTGCGGACTGAGGAGAGCGCATGACTGAGCACGTACGCACCAACTATCGGAAGCATCGGAGGGCGACGTGGGCCGGCGTGCTCGTCGTCGCGATCGTCGTGGCCCTCGCGGCCACTGTCCTTCCGGCGACAGGCGCGCCGGGCGACCAGACGGGACTCCCGTCGGATCCGCTTGAAGCGGTGCCGCGTCGAGAACCCGAGTGGAGGCAACACATACACGTGCCCAGCCGGTCTCAATCAGTTCAAGCTCAACAATCCGAGGAGCGGGACGTACTTGACCACGGTCGGTGGCTGCGAACGTCAGCTTTACGGTCACCGTTGCCGGCGGCGGAAATACGGTGAGGGACAAGTACGTGAGCTTCCGGAGCACCGTTGCTGCTGTCAGCTCGTCGCGATCAAGGGCGGCACGAAGAACGCGGTGTACACCTACCCGAGCCCGGCCACCGCGGACGGGTACGGCTCCGGGACGGCCAATCCCCTCACCGTCGACATCAATCCGGGGAAACGGCAAGATCGGGCTGCATGCGCCCGTCGACGCGGCGGGACGCCGTTCAGCGTGAGCTATCACGACGTTCTGCTTCACGCTGCCGACCCAGGCTTTCTCCTGTGACGAAGAGGAGCCGATGTCGGGTACCGCGCTCGGCGGCACCGGCGGCACCGTGACGTACGAGGCGGTGCTCGTCGCCCAAGGGCGAAGACGAGACTGCAAGAGCGGCGATGCCGTGATGTACTCGCAGGCGTCTGCGGGGAACAAGCTCTACGCGACGCTGAACCCCGTCACGCCGGGGGCGACAACTACCAGGTCGTCGAGCACATCGTGTGGACGGGAATCACGGGCAACGCCCAGAACCCCATTGACCTGCTCTACGACGACGTTGCGCCGTACGACGGCCTCGCCCCAGCCCGTGGCGCACGATGTTGATGTGCGGCAGCGACACGCGTCCGGATCCGGTCGTGACCCGTTTGATCTCGGAGGTGACCACGCCGGCTATGCCCGCCGGTGTGCCGGGCTCACACCACCTGCATGCTGCAGAGCACCGACCTCGCAGGGGGAGGCTACGAGGCGTGGCTCTACTCGAACTATCGACGGCGGGCGAGGCATGGGTAGAGCTCGACCGGGCGAGCGTCGTGCCGATCAGGCATCGTCGCCCGCCGAAAGACTCGCATCGACGCGCTGCATGAGGCTTTGTGCCTCATGCAGCGCGGCGTCCGCCTCGGCCTTTCGACCCTCCATCCGCGCGAGTCGCTCCAGCGTGAACAGGGCTTGAGCCTCCTCGTAGACGAGCCGCTGCTCCCGCGCGACCTCCATCGGCGCTCGAGAGCTGCTCGCCGGCCCGCGCGAGATCGCCCTGCTCGATCAACGCGTTGGCCGCGATGCGGGCGATCGGCGCCCCGAGGGGCGATGAGTCGTCGTCCAGGAGCCGCCTGGCTTCGGCGAGCTCGGAGAGGGCGCGGTCGGGCTCGCCGCTGCGGGTGATGGCATCGGCAAGGTGAATCCACGCCTCGACGGCCATGCCGACGTCCCCGATCGAGCGCGCCTCTTCCGCGAGACTCGTGAGATCGGCTGACCGCGGTCGGCAGATCGCCTGCTTGCGATGGCCAGTCGCGCCAGCTGGATCTCGCAGAAGACTGCGGCGTAGACGTACTCGGACGCGCGAAGCGTGTCGCGCGCGTCGGTCAACACCGCTCTCGGCATCGTCGTGTCTGCCTCGAACGACCAACACCTCGCCGAGGTTGGCGGCCGCGTAGGCCGCCTGCGTGACGTCGCCAACGCGCTCGAACTCCTTGCGCGCGCTTTCGTACAGTCGCGCAGCCTCGGCCCCAACGTCCCTGCGCGTATGCCTTTACGCCGAGGTTCATCTCCATCACCGCAGCCGACCTGGCAGCACCGAGGCCCCGGAACATCTCCAACGCCTTCTCTTCGTAGACGGCGTTCTCGGGCTCGCCGATGAAGAGGTAGCCACCCTCGAGGGCCGAGTACGCTCGAGCGAGTGCGACGCTCGGCCCGAGCGGTTCGGCGTCCGCCACGACCTTGCTCGCGATGGCGATGGTGTCGCGCGGACGTCCTTGCTGCAGATGAATGTACGCCCGGCGGGCCAGGAGGCTGTTCGCGGCATGCTTGGCCTCGAGGGTGCTGACGGACTCGATCCGCTTCAGCCCGGCGGTGATCTCGCGAAGCGCGGTGCTGTACGAGCCGAGCCGAGCCCACGCGAAAGCCCGTTCCTCGTAGAGCTCGGCCTGTCCCACGGGATCCTCCTTGAGGAGCGTCGTCGCACTTCTCAGCGCGTCGATCGCTCCGCGGTAGTCGCCTGCCGCGTCGCGCACCTCGCCGAGCGCACGCCAGGTCCGCGCGAGCTCGACGTCTCGCGAGGTCATCGACCTTGGAGCTCACCTCGATGGCGCGCTCGTAGAACCTCCCCGCGTCGACGTTGGCATAGACCTCGCGTGCGAGATCGCCAGCGAGGCATGAATACGTCCATGCCTCCGCCCAGCGGCCGGCGTTGAAGTAGTGCAGCGAGAGCAGCTCGGCTGCGTCGGCGGGCCGCTCGGAATGCTGTTTCTCGATTACTTCGGCGACACGGCCGTGGAGCTCGCGGCGCCTCGTGTACGACAGTCCTTCGTACGCCGCGTCGCGGATCAGAGCGTGACGGAAGCGGAACGCGCCAGCGACGTTGGGGTCACGTTCGACGAACTCGCTCACCCGATCCCACGCCTCCGAACCCGCGGCCACGAGCGGATCGTCCTCGAGTACGTCGGCGATGAGAGACGCGGAGAACGAGACGCCCAGGACGGACGCCCAGCGCAGAAGGGCGCGATCGCCGGGTCCGAGCTGATCGATGCGTGTCGCGACGAGCGCCTCGACGGTCTCGGGAAGCTCTTCGGCCTCGTCGGTCTTCTCACCGACGCTCGCCAGCTCCCGCAGGAAGAGCGGATTGCCCGCGCCGCGCTCCATCAGTGCGGCCAGCTCCTCTTCGGTCAGCCGGCGGTCACCTGCTGCTGCGACCGCAAGGGTTCTGGCGTCCTCGGCGGGAAGCGGCTCCAGTCGGAGCGTCAACGCGGGGAGGGGCGGCGTTCCCTCGGCAGCCGCGAATCCGCCCTCGGTGGGCCGTCGTGTCGTACAGGTGAGCCACGGCTTCGTCGAAAGCTGCGTGCCGAGGTAGCGAAGGAGCTCGGACGACGCATCGTCCATCCAGTGGACGTCGTCGAATACCAACAGCGTTGGCGAATCGAGAAGCTGACCGAGGAGCGTGCCCATGACACCGTGAAGTCGTGCCCGCCAGAAAGCCGGGTCGAGATCGCTCACCTCCGGCGTTGTCTCGACCTCGACGTCGAGCGGGGCCGCGAGGAGCGGTGCCCACGGCACGAGCTCCGCGTCGATCTCCTCGAGTCGCGCTGCCAGCACGGCCTTGTTGTGTTGGCCGCCACCATTCAGCTCGACGTCGAGAAGCGAACGGAGAAACGGGCGAAACGGGTAGTAGGGAGTGGACGCCTCGTACTGCTCACAGCGCAGCGAGACCTGCCGCATGTCGACGCAGTTCTCGCGCAGCTCCTGCGCGAGCCGCGACTTCCCGATCCCGGGCTCGCCGACGAGCTCGACGAACGTGCCGAAGCCCAACCGCACCGGCGCGACCGACGCCGCCAAGACCGCTCGCTCCCGCTCGCGGTCGACAAAGGGAAGCTTTTCCTCTTCCGTATCGCTCGCCGCCGTCTCGGGCCGGAGGCCGCCGAGTACGACCGCTCGGACGGGCTCGCTCTTTCCCTTCACCGGGAAGGGCTCGAGCTCCGTCGCCTCGAAGCTGGCGCCGCCCCTGGCGAATGCCGACGACGCGACCCACACCTCGTCTTCGCCCGAGCGGGCCATGAGGCGCGCTGCGAGTGCAGCCGTGTCGCCGAGCACCGTGTACGTCCTGCGAAACGATGCGCCAACCTGGCCCGTGAATACTCGTCCTTCGCTGATGCCGATGTGGACAGGGAGTGGAAGTCCTCCGTCGACGACGGCCCGCATCGTTCTCAGGAGGCGTTCTTCGACATCCCCGAAAGTCTGTGGAGCTCCGGAAACGAGGATGATCCGGCCACCGTCGCGATCCACGTCGCTTTCGAGGAGCGTCACTTGATGCTCGTCTGCAGCCGCCTGGACCGTGCGCGTTAGCACGTCCAGCGCGTCGGAAGCCGCCTCGGGCCCCTCGGTTCGGATCACGTCGTCGATTCCCGAGAAACGGATGAATCCGATCGCGGCGTGCCTGTGCTCGCCTTCGAGCGGCCCGACCTCCAGAAGCTGGGCGCGCAATGGACTCGGGACGGCAACCTCGATCGGTAGCCCCTCCACGTCAGGGAGGGGTATGAGCTCGCCCCGTACGTCAGGGCGCCGCTCGCAGGAGTCGGCCGGGTCCCTTCTCGTCCCCGAGCGTGTCAGGGTGCAATAGAGCGGCTGTCTCCGGGCTCAGCAGGATCTCGCCTGCCTCGGACGCCGCCTCCATCTCGACCGTTCGACTGGCAGCCGGCCCCGCGACGAGCAACTCGCGATGGGACTCCCCTACGAGGAAGAAGTGGAAGGTCCCGGAGTGGAGCCCGGCGTGCATCTTGAGCTGAATGGCGCCGGCTGAGGTGCGCGGGCGCCCGATCGCGCGAAGCGTGCGACGCATCTCGAAGGCTGCACGCGCAGCTCGAGGTGCGTGATCGACGTCGTCGTAGAGGAGGAGGAGCGCGTCGCCTCCGAACTTCAGCAAACCTCCGCCTTCGGCGTACGCGACGGTGAGAAGTGCCTCGAAGGTCGCGTTCATGACACCCGTGACCTCTTCAGCACCAGCGCGACCCCGGCTCGAAAGTCGCTCGGACATCGCCGTGAAACCTGAGATGTCGATGAACGCGAGGGTGCCCTCGACCTCGATCCAGTCGCGCTCAGGGTTGTCGCGCAGCCATTCGAGCGTGAGCCGCGGTATGAACGGGACGAGGTCGGCTGCGGTTGGGGAGATCGCCATCGGTTGATTCTGGCCTATGTGCGCCGCGGACCGAAGTAAATGCCTGCTTACTCCTCGAATGGGCTGCCGGTGAACGACGACGCACGGCGTCGGCTTCACGGAACGCTTACGCGCTCCTCAACTCAATCCCCCCGAAAAGGGGACGTCCGATACGTCGTAGTGGACGAATAGGCGAGTGACACCGATCCCCAATTGCGGAAGGGCGGCGGAATGTCTGCGGCAGAACTCGAGCTCGTCCCCTACGTGTCCGAGCGCGACCGAATCGAGCAGTGGCGTCACGAGGCCCTCGAGCGCGCGGGGTACGACCCCGAGGCGTCGATCGTTCTCGCGGCGAGTCACGACATCGACCTCCACGAGGCGGTCAGCCTGCTCGAGCGCGGGTGCACGGTAGAGCTCGCACTCCAGATCTTGCTCTAGGGTCTCGCGCTACATTCCGCATCGTGGACGCTCTGTCCACGTGCTGTTAGGGTCGCTCGTATGCCCCTCGCGCCTGACGCTCGCGGAGTGCGTCGACGTGTCTGAGCCCGTCGCGATCGTCACCGGAGCGAGTCAGGGCATCGGCCGCGCGATCTCGCACGCCCTGGCGGAGGCGGGGACGAGGCTGTGTCTCGTCGCCGCGCCGGCGGACGAGGAGGCCCTCCGGTCGGTCGCCGACGAGCTCGAGGCCGAGCATCTCGCCGCGGACATCGGCGACCCGCAAACCGCTGCGCGCGCCGTCGAGCGTCGCCGTGAGGCGGTTACGGCCGGCTCGACCTGGGTCGCGTCGAACGCCGGGATCGCGTACTTCGAGGATGTGCTCGACGCGCCCCTCGCGCACTTCGATCACACGATGCACGTCAACGTGCGCGGCATGTACCTCATGGTCACCGACGCTGCTCGCGAGATGGCCGAGACGTGGGCGACGGTGCGGTCGTCTGCACGGCCTCGACAGCGTCCTTCGCACGGAGAGGAGCTCCAGACCGTCTACAACGCCTCCAAGGGTGCCGTCGCGCAGCTCGCCCGCTCGTTCGCGGTCGATCTCGCCCGCTACGGGATTCGTGTCAACGCTGTCGCGCCGGGCTGGGTGCGCACGCCTGCCACCGAGGAGATCGTGGCGAATCCGGCGGAATGGTCGAAGCATCGCTCGCGTATTCCCATGACCGCCCGGCCGAGCCGAACGAGATCGCCGCGGTCGTGCGATTCCTGCTCTCGGACGAAGCCTCGTACGTGACCGGCTCCGTCGTCTTGGTGGACGGCGGTCTGACGGCCGGATACCGGTTCACGGACTGGGACGCGTCCACGCGCGACGACCCGCCGCGTGCACCGCAGCTGTCGACGTGAGCGGTCGCGTCGAGGGGAAGGTCGCGCTCGTCACGGGCGCCGGAACCGGGATCGGCACGAGCAGTCTGCGTTCGGCTCGCCGAGGAGGGCGCCGATGTCGTCGTCACGTCGCGAACCGCGGCGAACGTCGAGGAGACCCGGCGGCTCGTCGCGAAGCGCCGTCAGGCGAGGATCCGGTCGCGCTCACGGTCGACGTCGCGGACCGTCGCAGCGGTTGACGCGGCGGTCAGGCGAGGTCGTCGAGCGGTACGGGCGCATCGACATCCTTTCCTTGCAACGCCGGGATCGAGCTCGTCCACGGTCCGGCGGTCGTGGAGACGACGGACGAGGAGTGGGAGCTCATCTTCCGCGTCAACATGACCGGCGCGTTCTACGCGTGCCGGGCGGCAATTCCGCACATGCCCGCGGGCGGCTCGATCGTGAACATGGCCTCGATCAACTCCTTCGTC
Source organism: uncultured Gaiellaceae bacterium (assembly GCA_963822885.1). Classification (GTDB taxonomy): domain Bacteria; phylum Actinomycetota; class Thermoleophilia; order Gaiellales; family Gaiellaceae; genus GMQP-bins7. The sequence goes on along the minus strand of CAWGJJ010000026.1, from coordinate 154,921 downwards.
GCATGGGAGAACGACGCGCCGTACACGGCTACGAAGGGTGCGCTGATGCAGTTCACGCGTGCTCTCGCGCTCGAGCTCGCGCCGCAGGGGATCCGCGTGAACGCCGTTTGTCCGGGTGTCATCGACACTCCGCTGACGGATTCCTTCCTCGAGCGTGTCCGACGACCCGGATGCGCTTCGCGCCGACTATGCGTCCGCGTCGCCGCTCAACCGCCTCGGCACACCACGCGAGGTCGCGCACTGCGTCCTCTTCCTCGCATCCGACGAGGCGTCGTTCGTCACGGGAACCGCGTTGGTCGTCGACGGCGCCACGACGGCTCGATAGCCGCGCGTCTGCGTCACGCGCCGAAGTCGAGCAACACCTTCCCGAGCTTGCCGCGCCCTTCGAGTCGGTCGAAGGCGTCCGCGAAGCGCTCGGCCGCGTAGACGGAGTCGACGAGTGGGCGCATGCTGCCGGCGGAAAGCCCGGGGAGGACCTCGCGCTCGAAGGCGCGGACGAGCGGCGCCCTTCTCCTCGAGCGGCCGTGAGCGCAGCACCGTTCCGCGCAGCGAGGCTCGCTTCTGCATCACGGTCGCCAGCGACAGATCGACGATCCGCGCCCCCCGCGACGCTGACGATCACGATTCGCCCCAGGCGAGCGAGCACCTCCAGGTTCCCCGGAAAGTGCGCCGCCCCGACGAGCTCGAGCACGACGTCGACCGGATCGCCGAACGCCGCCGGGGAAGGTCTCCTCGGGCACGACGGTCGGCGCCGAGCTCGGCCACCGCGGCCGCCGTCGAGTCGGAGCGCACGACGGCGGTGACACGCGCGCCCGCCGTGACGCCGATCTGCACCGCCGCCGACCCGACGCCGCCTGCGGCACCGTGCACGAGCAGGTGCTCGCCCATGCTGCAGTCCCGCCTGTGTGCGGATTGCGTCGTGCGCGGTGATGAACGCCTCGGGAGTCGCGGCCGCCTCCTCGTCGCTCAGAGCCGCTCCGGCACCCGCGTAACGCAGCGTTCGTGCACGACCACGCGGTCAGCCAGCCCGCCGCCGCCGACGAGCCCGAAGACTCGGTCACCCGGCGTCCACGTCGGCTACTCGCTCGCCGCACGCGTGCACGGTTCCCGCGACTTCGAGTCCCGGGCACGTCGGCCGGAGATCCTGGCGGTGCCGGATACTCGCCGGCGCGCTGGAGCAGATCGGCCGGGTTGAGTCCGGCGAAGCGCGACTGCGACCACGACGTCCTCCGGCCCAGGTGTCGGATCCGGCGCGCTCGGCGAGATCGCACGACCTCGTTGCCTCCCGCGCCGGTGATAGACGACCGCTCTCACGCGAGCACTGCACGCGCCTCGGCCGCGATGCCGGCAGCGTCGAGGCGGTAGTGCGCATAGAGATGCGTCGGAGGACCGATCAGGGCGTACTCGTCGCGGATCCCGTGACGGTGGAGCCGCACGCCGGCGCCGGCGTCGGCGAGCACCTCGGCGACGGCACCCCCGAGCCCGCCGAGCACGTTGTGCTCCTCGACCGTCATCAGCGATCCGTGAGCGTCGCAGCCGCAGCGAGCACCGCCGCGGCGTCGAGCGGCTTGATCGTGTGCACGTCGAGCACGCCGACCGAGCAGGCCGTCGTCGCGGAGCGCTCGGCCGCGGCCGCTAGCGCTGGATGCACCGTCGAGCCGGTCGCGAGGATCGTGAGGTCGGCTCCCGAGCCGTGCGCGATCGCGCGGCCGAGCTCGAAGTCGTGCCGTCGCGTCGTAGACCTCGGGGTCGCGCCCGCGTGCGATGCGGAAGTAGACCGGACCGGGGTGGTCTGCCGTCGCGCGCAGCGCCGCGGCGAGCTGCGGCCCGTCGGCGGGAGCGACGACGGCGAGGCCCGCGAGCGACCGCATGATCGCGAGGTCCTCGGTCGCGTGGTGCGACGTGCCGTAGAAGCCGAGCGTGATGCCGCGAGTGGTGACCGATCAGCCGCACCGGCAGGCCGGGATAGGCGACGTCGGTGCGGATCTGCTCGCAGCAGAGCAGCGCGAGGAACGACGCGAACGTCGCGACGTAGGGACGCTCGCCCGGTCGTCGCGAGCCCGGCGGCCGCCGAGACCATGTTCTGCTCGGAGATGCCGAACTGCAGGAAGCGCTCGGGGTGGCGCTCCTGGAAGCGGAAGAGGCCGTTCGAGTACTTCAGGTCGGCGGTGCACGCGACGACCGGGTGGCCCTCGTCGACGAGGTCGGCAGAGCGTGTCGGAGAGCGCGCGGAGGCCCGGCGACTGGTCGAGCACCGTGTGCAGGTGCCACGAGCCCTCGTGCAGCGACGGTCGCCGTCATGCCGCCGACCCGGATCTCGGCGAGCGCGCGCTCCTCGTCGTCGGGGACGAGGTAGCCGAGATGCCAGCCGAGCTCGGTCTCCATGAACGACACGCCCTTGCCCTTGACCGTGTGCGCGATCGACGACGGCGGGACGCCGGCGCGTCTCGTCGTCCGCGACGAGCCCGCGCAGCAGTGCCGAGCAGCGCCGGGCACGTCGTGGCCGTCGACCTCGTGCGTCTCCCAGCCGAACGCGCGCCACTTGTCGGCGAGCGGCTCGATGCCGATCACGTCGTCCACCTTGCCGTCGAGCGAGTACTCGTTCCGGTCGACGATCGCGATCAGGCTGCGCACGCTGGTGGTGGGCCGCCGACATCGCCGCCTCCCACACCTGACCCTCGTGCAGCTCGCCGTCGCCGAGCAGGACGAACACGCTGAAGTCCCGGCCCTGGAGCCGGCCGCCGAGCGCCATCCCGAGCCCGGCCGACAGCGCGTGGCCGAGCGAGCCCGAGCTGAAGTCGATGCCCGGCACCCGGCTCATGTCGGGGTGGTCGCCGAGCGGGTTCCCGAGTCGCGTGTACTCGTCGAGCACGTCCTTGCTCGAAGAAGTCCCAGTCCGACGAGCAGCGGATAGAGCCCGGCCGCCGCGTGGCCCTTGCCGAACAGGAAGCGGTCGCGATCGGGCCAGTCGGGCTCGCCTCGCCGCAGCCGCATGACGCCGTAGTAGAGCGTGGCGAGGATCTCGGCGCAGGAGAACGCCGACGCGTAAGTGGCCGACCTTCGCGATCTGGATCAGGCGCACCGTCTCCTCGCGCGAGAACCGCGCCTTCTCCCGGATCAGGTCGATCTCGGCCGCGTGTCGTGGCTCACGCCGGATCGTCCGGCGAAGCGCGGCGGATCGCCCTCGACCGGCGGCGGCGCCAGCGAGCAGAGGATGTGCAGCGGCTCGCCGCCGTCGGCGATCTGACCGTGGACGCGGCCCGGCGGCACGTACACGGCGAGGCCCGGCTCGAGGAGGATCTCGCCTTCGCCTTCGAGCGTCATGGTTCCGGTGCCGCGAATGACGTAGTACGCCTCCTCGTAGTCGTGTGAGTGGCGTCGGATCTCGTCTCCCGGCTCCATCGCGCAGAGCGACACGCCGAGTAGCTTCGAACCGACGGTCTTCGGATGCACGAGCCGCCAGACCGGAGCACCGAGCGCGTCGAACAGTCGCCCGTCTTCCTTGCGGACGACGAGTCGTTGCGACTCAGGCATCGGCGGAGCTCTCTCGAGTGCTCGTGTACCCGAGCGTTCGCGAGATCTCCTCGCGCTCCTGCGACGACCAGCTGGGTCAGCGCACGGATCGGCGAGGATCGCCTGCCGCACGCCGCTGATCGAGAGCGCTGCTCGGAGCGCACCCCGGTAGTCGTAGATCGGAGCGCCGAGAGCGGCGATGCCGAGCGTGACGTCCTCGTCGGAAACTGCGTATCCGCGCTCCCTCGCTTCTCGCAGGCTCGCGAAGAGCGCGTCTCGGGTCGTCGGCGTGCCGTCCGTGAACGACTCGAGGGGTTCCGAGCCGACGTACGCGTCCCAGAAGTCCTCGGGCTCGAACGCGAGCAGGACACGAGGAGCGGCGCCGACGTGCAGCGGGAGCGATCCGCCGAGCCTGAGTGCGAGGGACTGCACGCGCCGGCCGTCGAGACGCTCGATGCAGACGGCGTCGTGGCCGCGCCGGATACAGAGGAACACGGTCTCGCCCGTCTGTTCGTGGATACGTTCCATCACCGGAAGCGCCGCCTGGCGCTCGTCGAAGCGAGCGACGACCGCGGAGCCGAGTCGCAGGAGCGCGAGCCCGAGGCGATACGTGCCGCGCCGCGAGCCCGGCTCGACCATGTCGAGATGCTGCAGCGTCGCGAGCAAGCGGTAGACCGTGCTGCGAGGCTCGCCGATCCGGTCGGCGAGCTCGCTCGCGGTGGTCTCGCCGTGCTCGGCGAGCTGGTCGAGGAGCGCGCCGACCTTCGCCACGACCTGGACCGGCGTCTCGCGACCGGCCTCAGTCGCCCGTGCCATCTTCGTCTCGCTCATCGGACTCATTGACCGCTTGATGATAGTCGTCGTCGCTTTCGGACTCGCGCGTCAGAAGGCCGCATGCGTTCGCATCCCAGGAGATCGTCACCTCGTTGCCGACCGCGACGGGTCCGCCGTGCATCGCGGCGACCTCCGCTTTCACGAGCTCTGGCAGGCCCGGAACCTCGATTCGGTACGAGTATCCGGTGCCGCGGAAGGCGAGGTCGCGGACGATGCCGCGGAGCTCGCTGCCGGCGCCGTTCCTCGAATCGATGCTGACGACCTCCGGTCGGAGCACGAGCCACGCCGGTCCCCGCCCGACGTCCGCACCGCAGGGCACGTCGAGGCTTCGATCGGCCAAGGCGATCGTCGCCAGCGTCCCGCGGACGTCGCGCACCTCAACCGGAATGACGTTCGCGTCCCCGACAAACCGCGCTGCGAACGGTGAGACCGGGCGGTGATAGATGTCGTCCGGGCTGCCGACCTGCTCGATTCGGCCCTGCGAGAGGACGACGATCCGGTCCGAGAGCGCGAGCGCTTCGCGCTGGTCGTGCGTGACGTACACGAACGTGGCTCCGGTCTCGCGGTGCACGCGTCGGAGCTCGACCTCCATCTCCAGACGAATCTTCAGGTCCAGCGCCGAGAGGGGCTCGTCCAGGAGCAGGACGCTGGGCGTGTTGACCAGTGCCCGCGCGAGGGCCACGCGCTGCATCTGCCCGCCGGAGAGCTCGTGAGCCCGGCGCGAGTCCATCCCCTCGAGACGAACGAGGCGGAGCGCGTCCGCGACCCGTGTCGGCGACCTCGCCGCGAGGTACGCCGGCGACGCGCAGTCCGAACGCAACGTTCTCCCGCACGTCGAGGTGCGGGAACAGCGCGGAGCGCTGGAACACCATGTTCACGGGTCGTCGGTGCGGCGGCACGCGCGTGACGTCGCGACCCTGGAGCGCGACGCGTCCTTCGCTCGGCCGGATGAACCCTGCCAGGATCCGCAGGAGGGTCGTCTTTCCGCAGCCCGACGGGCCGAGCAGCGTGACGAGCTCTCCGTCCTCGATCTCGAGCGACACGTCGTCGAGTGCCGTGACGTCTGCCGAAGCGGTGCGTGATCCCCTCGAGCCTGAAGCGGGGCTCTCGGCGCTCACGGCGTCACCTCCCCGAGCAGCGCGTCGGCTCGGCGCGTACGCTCCACGCTCGGCGCGCAGCGCGAACGCGAACGCGACTGCCCAGAGGACGAGCGTCGTCGCCATGAGCACCGTCGAGACGACGTTGATCGACGGATCGACGGTGCGACGGAGCTTCGAGAAGATGAACATCGGCAGCGTCGAGTCCGGGCCGATCACGAAGAACGTGATGATGAACTCGTCGAACGAGAGGGCGAACGCCAGAGCCGTCGCGCCGGCGAGGATGGGCCAGATCTGGGGCAGCGTGACCTTGCGGAACACCTTCCACGGCGACGCGCCGAGATCGGACGCCGCTTCCTCGAGCGCGGGATCGAGCCGGTCGAGCGCTGCGATCGCGACCAGCATGAAGTACGGGAAAGACGAAGACGAAGTGCGCGATCGCGACCGTGGTCAGCGAGAGCTGAACGTCGAGTCGGGCGAAGTACACGAGCAGCGCGATGCCCGACAAAGAGCCCGGGGAGCGTGATCGGGAGGAAGAAGAGCGCGGCGAGCGGCGCTCGTAGGCGAGGACTGGAGCGACTGAGGCCGTATGCCGCCATCGTCCCGAGCACGAGCGTGATGATCGCCACGGTCGTGGCCACGATCGTCGAGTTCCAGAGGGCGTCCGTGAAGGTCTGTCGATGCGAACGTCTCGCGGTACCAGCGCAGCGAGAAGCCGGTGAACGGAAACGAGAGCGCCCCCGTCGCGTGGAAGGAGAACAGAACGACCACCACGAGCGGCAGGTAGAGGAAGACGAGCGCTGCGATCGTCACGGCGAACGTGAAGGGGCTCCGTTGCGTGGTGCTCACGACACGAACCGGATTCGGTCGAGTCGCAGCGTGCGCAGGAGGAGGACCGTGAGCGCGTAGCAGCCGAGAAACGCCGCCAGCATGAGGAACGACAGCGCCGCGCCCAGGGCCAGTTCCCGCTGCCCGTCAGGGCGGCCTGGATGCGCACGCCGAGGAGCGCGCCGTCCGTGCCGCCGAGGAACTGCGGCGTCACGTAGTCGGCGGCCGCGAGCACGAAGACGAGGATGAACGACGTCGCCGCCGGGGCAGCGATGAGCGGCAGGATGACGCGCCGCCAGCGCGTGAACGCGTTGGCGCCGAGATCCTGCGCGGCCTCGACGAGCGCCGGGGAGATCGGGCGGAAGCCCGCGTAGAGGACGAGTACGACGTACGGCAGGAAGATGTGCACGAGCGCGACGGTGACCGAGAAGCGGTTGTAGAGGAGGAAGCCGAGCGGCTCGTCGAGGATGCCCAGGCGCTCGAGGCCCGAGTTCAGGAGCCCGTTCTCGCCCAAGATCGAGCGCCAGGCGTAGATCCGGACGAGGTAGCTCGCGAAGAACGTGGCGGTGATGAGGAACAGGACGAGCACCTGCCAGCGCCCGGCAGCGAAGCGCAGCCAGTAGGCGATCGGGAGCCCGACGACGACCGTGGTCGCAGCGACGCAACAGGCCGACGACGAGCGAGTTGACCGCGAGCGTGCGGTTCACGTCGGTGGTCACGGCGTCGCGGTAGGCCTCGAGCGTGAGCGGTCCGGAGACGTCGTACAGCTTCGCCGTGAGGAAGCTGTAGACGAGGAACACGAGCAGCGGAGCGGCGAAGAACGCAACCATCCACGCCGCAGCCGGCAGCGCGAGCGCGGCCGGTCCGACCCGGATCCGGCCGCGCTCGCTGGGGGGACGTGACTCCGTGACGCTCGTCATCCGTCGGTCACGGACTCGAGGCTCACGCGCTCTGCTTGATCTCCTCCCACTTCTCGCTCATCTCGCTGAACGTGATGTACTCGTCCGACTCGCTCGGAGGCATGCCGTAGAACGGTGCGAGCTCGAACAGCTTCGCGAGGCGCTCGCCCGGTCGAGTCGCCGAGCTCGAGGTCGTCGTACGGATAGAGCGCCTTCGTGTCGGCGTTGATCAGGGCCGCGGACTCCTCGACCGTGACCGCGGCGACGAGATACTCGGCGATGGCGGCGTTCCGCTCGGGCACCAGAGCCTCGTTGATCCACGCGTGCACCGTGTCCACGTTGTCGGAGGTCGAGGGAATCGCGTAGAGGTCGCAGAACGAGAACGCTCCTTCCTTCGGCGTCTTCGTCTTGACGCTGTTGTTGCCGGCACCGGCCGCGAGGGAGTTCTGGTAGGCCCAGCCCTGGTAGCACACGACGATGTCTCCCGCCACGAGCTGATTGGTCATGTCGCCGAACGACGGCGCGACGCTCTTCGCCTGGCCGACCATCTTCGTGAGGAAGTCCTCGATCTCCACGTACTCGTCCTTCGGCAGTGCCGCAGGATCCTTGCCGAGGATGTGCGCCGTGAGCGTGAACGCTCCGAGCGGGTCGTTGATCACGCCGACCTTGCCCTTGAACTTCGGATCGAGCAGGTCGTACCAGGACGAGAGACCGCCGGGCAGCTTCGCATCGTCCCAGGTGATGCCGATCGAGCCCCAGGTCCACGGTACTCCCGTCCAGTTCCCGTCCTCGTCGATCCAGAGATACCGCGAGTCGGCTTCCTTGAAGACCGGGAAGAGATTTTCGATGTTCGGGATCTTGTCCGTGTCGATCGTGGTCAGGATCTCGAGCTCGGAGTACAGAGGCTTGTACCCCTGGTAGTACGTGATCAGGTCGTACGAGCCACCGCCCGCCTTGATCTTCGCCTGGATCTCGTCGTGGTTCCCGATGTACGTCGACTTCACCTCGACCGCGTTGGCCTTCTTCCAGTCCGTCATCGGGTCGGGAATGTCGTAGCCCTCCCAGGACAGGTAGTCGATGGTGCCGCTCGCTTCCGGAGCGGCAGCGTCGTCTCCTCCGCCGCAGGCGGCCAGAAGCGTCGGCCCTGCGCCGACCGTGAGAACGACGAGCCCGGAGCGGCGGAGCAGCTCGGCGCGGGTGAACGGGGTGGAGAACGGCGGATGTGTCATCGAACCCTCCTCGACGGTTACGGGTCGGTGGCTGCCCGCGCTTGCGATAAATACCACTTTATGGAGTGGTTGTCTACATCCCGGTAACTTCGCGATAATGGCGCCAGCGACGACAAGGAGAGCACGTGCTCGTCTACATCGAGTTCATCAGTCGGCGACCGGGGGTCTCGATCGAGGCGTTCCACTTCGCTGCCGCGCGCGGGCAATCGGGCTGGTCGGCCGAGTATGCGGACGACGTCCTGCTGCTGAACGTCGGCCGCACGTTCCGCGTCGGGCCCGAGCCCGAGTACATGGCGGTCTGGTACACGCCGGGTGCAGGCCTCGAACGAATCGGCGACTGGGAGCGCATCTTCGCGTCCGGGGACGCTGATCACTTCGAAGAGACCTTCAGACTTGCCGCGCGGATCGACAAGGCGGGTTGCTACGAGCCGCTGCAGGAGCCGAAGCCCGGCCGCGAAGGGCTCTACTACATCGAGTATCTGGACATCGCCGACGGTGCAGCGCGCGACGAGGTGACCGCCTTCTTCGGCGAGCGCCAGGAGCGCCGTCCCGAGCTCACGCTCAATCTTCTCTGCGATCGGGTCGGCGCACTGGCTCCCGAGCCGCGTGCACTGGCTGTCTGGACTGTCCCCTCATGGGACGGGCTCGATCCCGTTGTGCGCGATCTCGACGGTGAGTCGACGCCAGTGCGTCTCGTCGAAGGAGGCCTCTACCGCGACCTCGGCGCCGAGACGCTCTAGCGGTTCGGTCGCGATGCTCGAGCGACCTGTAACCGTAGGGTTCATCGGGGCAGGGAACGTTCTTCCCGCGTACCTGCAGGTGCTCGATCGGCTCGGCCCGCGGGGACTTGCGGCGGTTGGTCCCATCCACGGTCGCAATCCTTCGGCGTTCCCCGAGCTGAGGCGGCGGCGACCGTCGATCGAGCTCTGTGAGGACATCGAGGGAGTTCTTGACTCTGACGTCGACGTCATCGTCGTGATCACTCCCCCAGGGGCGCATGCCGAGCTCGCCCAACGCGCGCTCGAGAACGGCAAGCACGTGCTGGTCGAGAAGCCTTTCGCCGAGACTCGCATCGCGGGTGAGACGCTCGCGCGTATCGCGTGTGAACGTGGCTTGCACCTCGCCGCGGCTCCTTTCGTGCAGCTCGCACCGACGTTCCGCGTTCTCTGGACGCTCGTGGCCGACGGTGCGATCGGACATCCGCACAGTGCCCGCGGCCTGTACGGGAATGCCGGCTCGCACTGGGCGACGTGGTACCACACGGGACGAGTCGGCCCGTTCGCAGAGCTCGGCATCTACAACGTGAAGAGCCTGACGGCGCTCCTCGGCCCGGTCGTCGAGGTTCTCGCGGCCGAGGCCTCGGCCGTTCGCGAGCGGAACATTGCCGGAACGGTCGTATCGGGCCTCGATCCGGATGTCTCGCACGTCGTCCTCCGTCACGCGGACGGCGCGCTCGCGACGGTGACGTCCAGCCAGGCGATCCAGCGCTACCGGCGTCCGGGGCTCGAGGTGTACGGAACGGAGGGGACGGCAAACCTCCTCGGGGACGACTGGGATCCCAGAGGTCTCGAGGTGTGGCGGAACGACACCGGAAAGTGGGAGGTGTATGAGCCGGTCGAGCCGACGTGGCTCTGGGCCGACGGTCTTCGCGAGCTCGTGCTTGCGATCCACGAAGGCCGGCCGCCACGCGTGAGCGTCGAGCACGACCTGCACATTCTCGACGTCATCGAGGCAGTGGCGCTTGCGGTCACCGAGCGAGCCGCGGTTCCCGTCGCGTCGAGCTTCGGGCCGCTCGATCTTCGCTACGACGACGCGGCCGAACGCACGCATCTGCACGATCACACCCGGCCCTCCGACGAGCAGTAGCCCGCGAGCGAGTGTCGAGCGCGGACCTGCAGGGGGGCGAAGCCGCTGCCCGTCGGGTTCTGGCGATGGCCTGCGGCGTCACGTTCGTCGAGGCGATTCTCTTCACGGCTCTCGGCCCGCTTCTTCCCGACCTCACGGAGCGGTTCTCGATCTCGAAGACAGGCGCCGGGCTCCTCTCGGCCGCGTACCCGCTCGGGGCTCTCGCCTGCGCGATCCCGAGCATCGCGCTCGCCCGACGGGTCGGCCTGCGCCGGACGGTGGTCGTCTCGCTCCTTGTCCTCGCTGTGGCGAGTGTCGCGTTCGCGCTGGCAACCAGCGCATGGATGGTCTTCGGCGCGCGCTTCTTTCAGGGCGTCGGCAGTGCGATCGCATACACGGGAGCGCTGTCGTGGCTCACGTCGGTGACCTCGGCCGGGCGACGCGCAGAGGCGATCGGAGTCGCATTCTCCGCCGCGTTTGCCGGCGCGCTCCTCGGACCGCTCCTCGGAGCCATGGCCGTGGCCGTCGGCCTGGAGCCCGTCTTTCTCGCGACGAGTGCGTTTGCCGCCGCGCTTGCACTGGTAACGCTGGCGCTCCCACCTGCACACGCCAGTCGCGCCGAGGCGCCTCCCCCTCTTGCACGACTCGGCGGCGACCCAACCGTCGTCATCAGCGTCTGGCTGATTGCGCTCGCGGGAGTGCTGCTCGGCGTCTTCGGTGTGTTGATCCCGCTTCGGCTCGACGAGATCGGATGGAGCGCCATCGCGATCGGGCTCCTGTTCGCGGTGGCCTCCTTGATCGTGGCCTCGGCAAGCCCGATGGTGGGCAGGCTTGCCGATCGGACCGGACGGGAGACACCCCTGAGGGTCGGTCTCGCACTCGCGGCGCTCGCGGCAACTGCTCTCGCGTTCGACTCCGCCGCGTGGATCTACGCCTCATTCGCGGTCGTCGCCGCGGTCGCGGCCGGCGTCCTGTGGGCGCCGGCGATGGCACTCCTCGCCGACGCAGTCGAGCGGCGCGGCTACGACCACGCTGCCGGCTTCGGTCTCATGAACGCCGCGTGGTCGCCCGGCTTCGCGGTCGGTGCGGCTCTCGGAGCGGCGCTGGCTGCGTCGTTCGGCGATGCGGCGACGTTTCTGCTCCTCGCCGCGGTCTGCGTCGTCACCGCGATCCTTCTGCCGCGGGGGGCCGATCGCGGGGCACAGCAGTAAGACCGCGTGTGACCGGTTTCCGGGCGGTACTTCCACACGCTCGGCGTGGTGTGGGCAGAATCCCCGCCTGTGCTCCCGCTTCTCTCGATTCCCTCGCCCGAGTCGAGCACGATCGAGCTCGGGCCGCTCTCCATCCACTTCTACGGGCTGACGCTGCTCGTCGCCATCGCGGCGGCGGTCGTCATCACCGGGATTCGCTGGACGAGACGCGGCGGCGACTGGGATCTCATCTTCCGCGTCGCCGTCTGGGGCGTCGCGTCCGGGATCGTCGGCGCGCGCCTGTACCACGTCATCACGAGCTGGGACGAGCTGCCGGACGAGTGGTGGGGGCCGTTCGCCATCTGGAAGGGCGGCCTCGGCGTGTGGGGCGGGATCGGGCTCGGCTGTGTGGTCGGGGCGATCGTGGCGAGGCGATCCGGCGTGTCCGTCTCGAAGCTGGCCGACTGCGTCGCTCCGGCGCTCCTCGTCGCGCAGGGGATCGGCCGCTTCGGCAACTGGTGGAACCAGGAGCTCTTCGGTGGCCCGACCGACCTTCCGTGGGGTCTCGAGATCGCCCCCGAGAACCGGCCGATCGACCACGTCGACCAGGAGACGTTTCACCCGACGTTCCTGTACGAGGCCCTGTGGTGCTTCGCGGCGGCCGGGGTGCTGCTCCTGATCGAACGGCGCTTCAAGGGACGGATTCGGCCGGGAGGGCTCTTCGCGTTGTACGTCCTCATCTACAGCGTCGGCCGGCTCTGGATCGAGACGCTTCGAATCGATCCGTCGCACGAGTTCGGCGGTGTCCGGCTGAACGTGTGGGTCGCGGGTCTAGCGATCCTGGTCTCGGCGGCGTTCTTCGTCTGGTGGCAGCGCACCTGGAAGCGTGGGGGCGGTCACGCGCCGCCCGTCAGGCCCGAGACGATGGCGGTGCCGAAGGGCCGCTAACGGGACCCTCTCGCTGGCGGGCGGTGTATTGGCCGCAAGCGACAGAAGGAGGAGTCCATGCGTTTGCTCGTCGTACTCTCAGCGGTCGTTGCCGCGCTCGCCGTCGCGCCCTCGGCGTCCACCGGTGGCTTTGCGACGGTCGGGTTCGAGCCACTGCCCGACGGCACGTCGGCCGGAGGGACCTGGAAGCCCACGATCTTCGTCAAGCAGCACGGAGTCACGCCGCTTCGGGGCTTGCAGCCCGTCATCGACGTCTACGACGACCAGACGGGCGCGGCGGCGAAGTTCATTGCGACGGAGACGTCCGAGGCGGGCGTCTACACCGCCGATGTCGTCTTCCCCGCGCAGGGTGACTGGCGCGTCACGATCCACAGCGGCTTCGGAGATTCGCAGGTCTCGTACGGGCCTGTCGCAATTGGACCCGCGGGAGCGGGCGACGGCGGCTCGCGTGAGCTTCCGGTCGCCGGACTGGGTGTCATGGCGCTCGCGCTGCTCGGCGCGGCCGTGCTGTTCGGCACGCGTCGTCTGCGACGGCTGACGCCGGCGAGCGGCTGAATCGGAACCGACGGCGCAGAGCAGGTGTAGAAATGACCGGTGGAGGACCGACCGCCGACCGATGCGGCGCTCGCGGAGCGTGCGCGAGCAGGCGACGAGCGCGCCTTCGAGGAGCTCGTGCGGGCGTACCAGGGTGTCGCGTTCCGCGCGGCGTATCTCCTCACGGGCTCGGCGGCGGAGGCCGAGGAGGCGGCGCAGGCCGGCTTCGTCAAGGCGTGGGCGGCGTTTCCGCGGTTTCGCCGCGGCGCGGAGTTCCGCCCGTGGCTTCTGCGCATCGTCGTCAACGAGGCCCACAACCGGCGCCGCTCCGCGCAACGGCGCGACGCGCTGACGCTGCGCGCGTTCGCTGCAGATGCCTCCGGAGGCGCGGTCCCGTCTCCGGAGGCGGCCGTGGTCGACGATGAGCGCCGCCAGGAGCTGCTCGCGGCGGTGAACAGGCTCGACGAGCGAGATCGCGAGATCCTCACGTGCCGCTACTTCCTCGAGCTCTCGGAGCAGGAGACGGCCGAGACGCTCGGCGTCCGCCGCGGCACCGTGAAGTCGAGGACGGCGCGCGCGCTCGAGCGTCTCCGCAACGAGGTCGCACAATGAGAGAGCTCGAGCAGGAGCTTCTCGCGCTCGGGCGCGCGCTCGACGTTCCGGAGGCGCCCGACCTCGTACCGGCCGTGCTCAGCGGCATCGGTACGCGTCGCGTTCGTCTCGGGCCGGCGTCGCGTCGTCCTCGTTCTGGCGGCCCTCGCCCTCGCCGCGCTGGTGGCATCGCTGGCGATCCCGGACGCTCGCTCGGCGCTCCTTCGCTTCCTGCAGATCGGTGGCGCGCGCATCGAGCTCGTCGACGAGCTTCCCGTCGTGTCGCCGAGCCCGGCAGAGCTCGAGCTCATGCTCGGTCAGCGCGTCTCGCTCGACGAGGCGCGAAGCAGCGCGTCGTTCGAGCTCCTCGAGCTCGACGACGAGCCGGATGCCGTATACCTCGGCGATCGAGGCACCGTCTGGTTCCTCTACGGGCGTCCCGACGGCGCGCGGCTGCTCGTCGCGCAGACGCCCGAGCTCGAGGTCGACGAGCCGTTCATCCTCAAGAAGCTCGCAGCCTCGGGTACGAGCGTCGAGCCCTTGACGGTGCGCGGCGAGCCCGCGTACTTCCTCAGCGGCGCGCCGCACGTCGTGATGCTGCTCGACGAGTTCGGCGTCACCTACCCGGAGAGCGCCCGGCTCGCGCGGGACGTGCTCGTGTGGGAAGAGAACGGCCGCACCATTCGCCTCGAAGGCGACCTGACGAGGGACGACGCGCTCGAGATCGCCGAAGCGCTTCGCTAAGGGTTGCTTCAGCGCTCGCCCTCCCGAGGCAGGTGCGTCGCTGAAGCGACGCACCGCGCGACGTCGAGGCGAGGGCCTGTCCGGCGCGCAGGCTAGGTTCCGCGGGTGCTGCCGACGCCCGTCCGGGAGCTCGAGCTCGAGCTCGACGCGTTCGAGGGACCCTTCGACCTCCTCCTGACGCTGCTCCTGAAGGAGGAGCTGGAGCCGCGCGAGATCGACATCGCGGCGATCGTCCTCGCCTTCGTCGAGCGGCTTGCGGAGAGGGACGAGCTCGATCTCGAGGCGTGCGGCGAGTTCCTCGTCCTCGTCTCGGCGCTCCTCGAGCTGAAGGCACGCGGCCTCTTCCCGGACGAGGCCGCGGAGCTCGGCGAGCTCGAACCCGAGGAGGCCGCCGAGGAGCTCGCACGGCGGCTCGCCGAGTACCGGCGCATGAAGGAGGCGGCGATCTGGCTCCTCGAGCGGCTCGGATCGGAGCAGGATCGGTTCTTCCGCATGGGGCCTGCGCCACTCGCCCCGCGTCTCGAGCGCCGACTCGCGCCGCAGGATCCGGCTGCGCTCGGTGCGGCGCTGCGCGCGCTCGCGGTTCCGCCTCCGACGGTCTCTCTCGGGCACATGGCGCTCCGCTTCCCTCCCGTATCGCAGTTCCTCGAGCGCTTCCGCTCGTTGCTCGCGCGCCGACGCGTCTTCGACTTCGACACGGAGGTCGAGGGGCTCACGCGCGTCGAGCAGGCCGTAGCGCTCCTGGCGCTGCTCGAGCTGCGCAAGGCCGGCGAGATCGACCTGAGCCAATCCCAGCCGTTCGCTGCCATAAGGGTTTCGCGAGCTGACGACGAAAGGATCTCCGAATGGAAAGCCCGCTCCGCCTGATCGCCCTCAACCCGGTCGACCAGCTCGCACGCACGGTCGAGGCGCTCCTCGTCGTCGCGACCGGGCCGCTCTCGATCGACGAGCTGTGCGACGCGACCGAGGATCATCCGGAGCGGATCGAGACAGCCATCGGGCTCCTGCGCGAACGCTATTCGGAGGGCCGGAGCGGGATCGTGCTCGAAGCGGTCGCCGGCGGATACGCCTTCCGCGCGAGTCGCGATGCAGCTGACGCGTGCGCGCGACTGTTCGAGCGGCCGGTCGAACGTGGACTCTCGCACGCTGCGCTCGAGACGCTCGCCATCGTCGCGTACCTCGGCCCGTGCTCGCGCCCCGACGTTGCGCGAATTCGCGGTGTCGCGGCGGACTCTGCAGTCGCGAGTCTCGTCGAGCGGGGTCTCGTCACCGAAGCCGGCCGCGAAGCGGGTCAGGGCGGAGCGATTCGCTACCGAACGACGCCTCTCTTCGAGCGTGTCTTCGGGCTCGAGAGCCTCGCGGCGCTGCCGCGACTCGACGATCTCGGCGAGGACGCCGCAGAGCTCCGCGAGCGTCTGCTCGAAGTAGCCGAAGCCCGCGCGTCGTAGAGCGGATCCTGTCACAAGCACCACGGCCGCGAAGCGGCCGTGCTTCAGGGATCTTGTTTGCGCGGCGGGGATCCGCGAATAGCGGATCCCCGCTTCGCGCGACGAGCTCTATCGCCTAGTTCGACCAGCTGACCGCGAATCGCGCCGCCCGGGTACTCGGCGTTGTGCACGTTCACGTAGTAGTCAGCCGGGTTCGCGAGGATGTCCGCGACGGTCTGGCCGCGCACGAACTTCCCTGCCTCACCCTCTGTCAGGCAATCGGCGGCATCGCCGTCGAACGGGGCCGCGAGGTTCACGACGACTGGACCGTTCGTGCCGGCGGCACCCTCGTGGATGTGCGCTGCGGTGGCGGTGTCGATCTTGTCGACGAGCAGCACGTAACAGAGCGTCGTCGGATCGCCGTCGATTCCGAACACGTACACCTCGCCGCGACCGTTCGGATCGCCGGCGATTGCGTTGTTCGTGCCGGTGCCCACCTCGGCACGGCCGTTCAGGTCGGCGTTCAGGACGGTGTTCGTGTGGCCCGCAAAGGCCCCGAACGGCAAAAGCATCACCGCTGCGACGATTCCGCCGAGTGCGATGAGTGACGCAGTTGCGCGTCTGCGCATGTGACTCTCCCCTCGTAGACGTGGACCCGTCATTCGGCCGCCCGCCGCGAGCGGTTCGGTCAGATCTGCCAGGCGCCGCTGCGCAGCACGGGCACGGCGTGCCCGTCGCGGGTGATCCCATCGACGTCGAGCTCGGGGCTTCCGATCATGAAGTCGACGTGCACCTTGCTCTTGTTGATCCGCGCCTTCTCGGCAGGATCCTCGACGGGATGCTCGTAGCCGTCCCCGAGGGCGATGTGCGAGGCGGCGTTCTCGTCGATGAGCGTGTCGTAGAAGACGCGGTTCAGCGGACCGATACGGCCTTCGCCGTCCACGAGCGCGATCTCGCCGAGCCGGGAGGCGCCCTCGTCGCGGCCGGCGACCGCTCGGAGCGCCTCGGCGCCCGAGTCCGCGTCGATCTTCACCGCACGGCCGCCCGCGAACTCCACGCGGATGTTCTCGATGATGGAGCCCGAGAGCTCGAGCGGCATCGTCGCCGAGACGAACCCGTCGACGCGCTCGGGATCAGGTGTGCCGAAGACTTCTTCGGTCGGGATGTTCGGAGAGTGCCGGCGACCGTCGACCGTCTCCAGGTCGCCGGCCGCCCAGTGCGCCGACGCGAACAGCCCGATCGTGAGATCGGTGCCGGGGCCGTGGAGCCGGAGTGCGTCGTAACTCCGCTCCGTGAGGCGCTGGGCATTCGCCTTCAAGGACTTGGAGCGCTCGATCCACGCCTCGGACGGGTCGTCCTCGTCGAGACGGCAGATGTGGGCGACGTCCTCCCACAGCTGTTCGTAGGCGGCTTCCCGCTCGAGGTCCGGATAGACGAGCTCGGCCCACGAACGCGTCGGGACGGGAACGATGTTCCAGCTCGTCGTCATGCGATTCACGACCTCGCCGGTCTCGGGGAGATACGGCAGGAGATCGCGGCCGGCGCGTGCCGGGTCGAGCCCCTGGAGCGCTCGGGGTGCGTGCGGTCCGGAGAGCGAGATGCGCGCGGCGTGCTCGTCGGAGAGGTACAGCAGCCGTTCCTGCATCCACGGCGGCACGTAGTCGAGCGTGTCCTCGGAGGCATGGGCGATGCGCTCGCGCTTTACCCACTGGTCGAAGTAGAGGACGTCGACGTACTTCGCCCCACGCTGGTACGCGGCGCGCGCGATCTTCCGCGTCACGTCCTCCTTGCCGATGTAGCTCGTGACCGCCACGAGCTGCCCCGGCTGGACGTTGGCGCCGAAGACGGCGAGCTCCGCGAGCCTGTCCGACAGCGTCTCGATGCGACTCATGCCGGGCGGAACCCTAGCCACGCCACAATGGCTCGGTGCGCCTCAACGCGTATCTCGCCCGCTCGGGCGTCGCCTCGCGACGGCGGGCCGACGAGCTCATCCTCGCCGGACGTGTCCGGGTCAACGGCGAGCCGGGAGAGCTCAACACGGTCGTCGGCGCGCACGACCTCGTCGAGGTGGACGGACAGCGGGTCGAACGGCAGCGGCTCGCCTACGTGCTCCTGAACAAGCCGACCGGTGTCGTGACGACGGCGAGCGATCCCGAGGGGCGGCGAACCGTCCTCGATCTCGTGCCGGAGGTGCCGCGCGTCGTCCCGGTCGGACGACTGGACATCGACACGACCGGCGCGCTGCTCCTGACGAACGACGGTGACCTGGCGCACCGCCTCGCGCATCCGCGCTACGGAGTTCCGAAGGTCTACGAGGTCGACATCGTGGGCTCGCCTTCAGCCGAGGTTCTCGCTCGGCTTCGCGACGGCGTCGAGCTCGACGACGGAACGACGTCGCCTGCAGGCGTGCGCATCCTGGGGCGCGAGGCGCACTGGACCCGCCTCGAGCTCACGCTGCACGAGGGACGCAACCGCCAGGTGAAGCGGATGTGCGAGGCCGTAGGCCATCCGGTGAGGCGCCTCCGGCGCACGCGCTACTCCAGTCTCGACGTCGAAGGTCTCGCGGTCGGGGAGTCGCGCGAGCTGACGAAGAGCGAGGTGGCTGCGCTCCGTGCTGCAGTAGGGCTCTAGGAAAGGCGAACGAAGCCCATACGCTCGTACATCGCGTCGAGCGTCGGACGGGAGGCCTCGCGCGCACGCTCGGCTCCGTCCGCCAGCAGTCCGCGCAACGCCTGCTCGTCCGCGCGTAGGTCGCGGTAGCGCTCCTGGATCGGCTCGAAGAGTGCGACCACCGCCTCGCCGACGTCTTCCTTGAACTGGCCGTACCCGGCGCCGTCGTAGCGCTTCTCGATCTCTGCGAGTGGCTCTCCGGTCGCGACCGACAGGATCTCGATGAGATTCGAGATCCCCGCCTTGGTCGAGGGGTCGTGGCGGATCTCGCGCTCCGAGTCGGTCACCGCGGTCTTGAACTTCTTCCGGATGACGTCCGGCTCGTCGACGATGCGGACGACGCCCTGCGCGTTTCCGGCAGAGGTCGACATGAGCCGCTCCGGCTCCTGCAGGTTCTTCACTCGCGCACCCTCCTCGGGGATACACGCCCTGGGGCACCGTGAAGGTCTCGCCATAGCGCGCGTTGAAGCGCTCGGCGACGTCCCGCGTGAGCTCGAGGTGCTGGCGCTGGTCGTCGCCGATCGGGACGATGTCGGTCTGGTACAGCAGGATGTCGCCGGCCATCAGCACCGGGTACGTGAAGAGCCCGGCCGAGACGAACTCCTGGTCGGCGGACTTGTCCTTGAACTGGGTCATTCGCCGGAGCTCCCCGAAGCTCGTGGCCGAGCTGAGCAACCAGTTGGCCTCGGCGTGCGCGGTGACGTGGCTCTGCGCGAAGACGATCGAGCGCTCCGGGTCGATGCCGGTGGCGAACAGCATCGCCGCCCCGGCGAGTGTCGCCTCGTGCAGCCGCTCCGGCTCGAACGCGGTCGTGATCGAGTGGAGGTCGACGATGCAGAAGACGCCTTCGCCCTGCTCCTGCGTCTGCCGGTACTGCCGGTAGCCGCCCGAGTAGTTGCCGAGCGTCTTGTCGCCCGATGCCCGTATCCCGGAGAAGATCCGCATCGCGGGATTGTCCCTGGACCCGGTGACGTCCGCCGGGTCGACTCTAGACTCGAACGTCTCGTGCGCATCGAACCTGTCTCCGCTCTCGTCGGGCACCTCGGCGTGCCGGGCGACAAGTCGATCTCGCACCGCGCCGTCCTGGTCGGGGCGGTGTGCGAAGGCGAGACGCGGATCTCGGGCTTCGGGCGTTCCGCAGACACGGAGTCGACGATCGCGGCCGTTCGCGCGCTCGGTGCCGAGGTCGTCGAGGACGAGGTGGACGTGCTGCGCGTTCGCGGCGTCGGGCTCGGTGGCCTGAGAGCGCCGGAGCAAGCGATCGACTGCGGCAACGCGGGCACGCTCATGCGCCTCCTCGCCGGCCTCGTCGCGGGCCAGGAGGGACGGTTCGAGCTCGTCGGCGACGAGTCGCTCTCCGCGCGGCCGATGGAGCGGATCGCCGAGCCGCTGCGCCGGATGGGCGCAACCGTCGAGACCACGGACGGCCATGCACCGCTCGTCGTCGAGGGTGGCGCGCTGCGCGCGATCGACTACGAGCTCCCGGTCGCGTCGGCGCAGGTGAAGTCCGCCGTGCTCCTCGCCGGTCTGCAGGCGGAGGGGAGCACGACCGTCGTCGAGCACAGCGCGACGCGCGACCACACCGAGCGGCTCCTCGAGCGGGCCGGCGCGCGGGTCACGCGGCGCCCGACCAGCGTCACCGTCGAGCGCGCGACCGAGCTCCGGCTGCAGGAGCTCGAGATCCCGGGCGACATCTCGTCCGCCGCGCCATTCCTGGTCGCGGCGGCGATCGTCCCGGGCTCGGCGGTCACGGTTCACGGCGTCGGGCTGAACCCGCGCCGAACCGGGCTTCTCGTCGTGCTCGAGCGCATGGGGGCGAAGATCGCGATCTACAACCGCCGTCCGATCGGCGGCGAGCCCGCGGGTGACGTCGAGGTGCGGGCGTCCGACCTCGTCGGGGCCACGATCGCGGCGGGCGAGGTCCCCTCGCTCATCGACGAGCTCCCGATCCTCGCCGTTGCGGCGAGCCATGCGCGCGGCGAGACCGTCGTGCGCGGCGCGGGCGAGCTTCGCGCCAAGGAGTCGAACCGAATCGAGACGGTCGTCGACGAGCTCAGGCGGGTCGGCGGGCACGTGCGCGCGACGCCCGACGGCTTCCGGATCCGAGGCGTTCCCGCGCGGCTGCGCGGCGGCGTCGTCGACTCGCACGGCGATCATCGGCTCGCGATGCTCGGCGCCGTCGTCGGCGTCGCGTCGCGCGAGGGCGTCGTGCTGCGTGGCGCCGAGGCAGCGGCCGTGAGCTTTCCCGGCTTCTTCGAGGTTCTCGAGCAGATCGCACCGGGCGCAGTTCACTACCCTGCCGCGACATGATCGTGGCCATCGACGGTCCAGCCGGATCCGGGAAGAGCACGGTCGCCTCGACGCTCGCGCAGCGTCTCGGCTTCCGCTACCTCGATACCGGGGCGATGTATCGCGCGCTGACCTGGATCGCGCGCCGGGACGGAGTCGACCTCACGGACGGCTCTGCGCTGGCCGGCGTCGCGATCCTCCATCCCGTGTCGTTCGGGCAGGACGGGGTCGTCTCGCTCGACGGAGAGGACGTCACGGCTGCGATTCGGGACGCCGAGATCGACCGGCTCGTTCCCGCGGTCGCCCGGCATCCGGAGGTACGCGAGGTGATGCGCGAGCGCCAGCGTGCGCTCGCCGTGGGCGGCGACTCCGTCATCGAGGGCCGCGACATCGGTGCCGTCGTCGCGCCCGACGCCGAGGTGAAGGTCTTTCTGCACGCCGACGAGGACGAGCGCGCGCGTCGCCGCACCTACGATCGCCCAGGCGTCTCGGCGGAGACGTTGGCGGCAGATCTGCGCGACCGCGACGAGCGCGACGCGGTCAACACGCAACCCGCCGAGGACGCGGTGCTGCTCGACACCACGGGTCTGTCGGTGGACGAGGTCGTCGAGCGAATCGCCGCGCTCGTGGAGTCGAGGCGATGAACCGGACGGACGCGGTCTGGGCCGTCGGGCGCCTCACGATCGGCACCGCCGTGAAGCTCGTCGCACCCCTCCGCGTGTACGGCGCGGAGCGCGTTCCGCGCGAGGGCGGACTCGTCGTCGCGTCGAACCACCTCAGCTGGATCGATCCGCCGGCCCTCGGCGCGGCGATCCCGCGAACGATGTACTTCATGGCGAAGGTCGAGGCGCACCGCGTGCCCGGCCTCGGCCAGCTCATGCGGTCGTTCGGCGCCTTCTCCGTGCGGCGCGGCGAGTCCGACCGCGAGGCCGTGCGCACGATGCGCCAGATCGTCCGAGACGGGCACGCGCTCGGGCTGTTCGTGGAGGGGACGCGGCAGCGGTCCGGCGTGCCCGGGCCCGTGCAGCCGGGCGCCGCGATGGTCGCGATCAACGAGGGCGTGCCCGTGATCTGCTCTGCGATCTACGGCTCGTACGAGTGGCGCCCGGGCAACTTCAAGCCCGTGTCGGTCGCATGGGGCACACCGCTCTCCTTCGACGGGCTTCCACGCGGCGGCAAGGGCTACAAGGAGGCGTCGGCGGAGATCGAGCGCGAGATCAAGAAGCTGTGGGACTGGCTGGCGGGCGTCCACGAGCTGGGCCGGCCGCGCGACGCGACCCCGCCGACATGAGCTCCCGGGGGCGTGACAAGCGCGCTTCGAGCCAGATCGTCGACGAAGTCGGCGAACTCGCGGGCACGGTCGCGATCGTCGGGTTTCCGAACGTCGGCAAGTCGACGCTGATCAATCGCCTGACCTCGACGCGCACGGCTGTCGTCCACGAGACGCCGGGAGTCACGCGCGACCGCAAGGAGCTCCTGTGCGAGTGGTCGGGGACGACGTTCCGCCTCATCGACACCGGCGGCGTCGACCAGGCCGACACCGGGCCTTTCATGCCGCAGATCGCGGCACAGGCGCGCCAGGCCGTCGAGGAGGCCGATCTCGTCCTTCTCGTGGTCGACGCGACGGCGGGTGTGACGCCGGGCGACGAGGAGCTCGCCGAGATCCTGCGCTCGTCTCGCCGTCAGGTACTGGTGCTCGCGAACAAGCTCGACGACCCGCGCCGAGACCTCGAGGCGCTGGAGTTCCATCGCCTCGGGCTCGGCGACCCGATCCCGATCTCGGCACTCCACGGGCACGGCTCGGGCGACCTCCTCGACGAGATCGTCGAGTCGGCTTCCCGGCCACGGCGAGCGGCCCGTCGGCGACGAGGCGATCAGGGTCGCGATCCTCGGGCGGCCGAACGTCGGGAAGTCGTCGCTTCTGAACGCGCTCGTCGGCGGCGAGCGCGTCATCGTCTCCGACGTCCCGGGGACGACGCGGGACTCGATCGACACGGTCCTGCGACGCGACGACGCGACGTTCGTCCTCGTCGACACCGCGGGGCTGCGGCGGAAACGCAAGCAGCGGCAGGGGATCGAGTACTACTCGGAGCTTCGCGCGCTCGAGGCCGCCGAGCGCGCGGACGTCGCACTCGTCCTGATCGACGCCAGCCAGGGCATGGTCGAGCAGGATCGAGCCGTGGCCGACGTCGCCCGCAAGGCGCAGTGCGCCACGATCGTCGTTCTCTCGAAGTGGGACGTCACCGAGATCCGCCTGGAGGACATCCGGCCCGACATCCTGCAGCGCTTTCGCCAGCGTCCGCCGATCATCGCGATCTCGGCGCACTCGGGACGCGGCCTGGAGCGGCTGCTCGCGATGATCGAGAACCTCTTCGTGCGCTACGCGGGCCGGATTCCCACCGCCGAGCTCAATCGGGCGCTGCAGGAGCTGCGCGAGGCCCGCCAGCCTCCGGGGCGCCGCGGCCGCCGGCTGAATCTCCTCTACGGGACGCAGGTGAGCTCGCGGCCGCCCCGGTTCCGGTTCTTCGTCAACGACCGCAGGCTCGTCACGCGCGACTACGGCTACTGGGTCGAGAACGAGCTTCGGGCGCGGTTCGGGCTGGAGGGCGTGCCCGTGTCCATCGACTTCGTGACGTCCGAGTGAGAGCCGTCGTCGTCGGCGCGGGGTCGTGGGGGACGGCGGCGGCGTGCCTTCTCCGCGACAACGGCCACGACGTGACGCTCGCAGCGCGAGATCCCGAGCAGGCGGACGCGATCAACCAGGACGGGCCGCAACCCGCGCTACGCGACGGAAGCCCGGCTCGACGGGATCGCGGCGGCGACGATCGACGCTGCACCTGTCGCCCACGCCGACCTCGTGGTCGTCGCGGTGCCGAGTCGCGTGTTCGGCGAGGTCGTCGCCACCCTTCCGGGCGACGCACCCGTGGTCAGTCTCTCGAAGGGCCTCGACCCGGCGACCGGAGAACGCCTGTCGACGCTCGTCCGGAACCGTCCGGTCGCCGTCCTCTCCGGGCCGAACATCGCCGACGAGATCGTGCGCGGCCTGCCGGCGGCGGCCGTCGTCGCGAGCGACGATCTCGAGCTCGCAGTCCGCGTCCAGGTGGCCGTGCACTCGATCCTCTTTCGCGTGTACGTGAGCGACGACATCGTCGGCGTGGAGCTGTGCGCGGCCGCGAAGAACGTCATCGCACTCGCAGCGGGTGGCGCGGACGGCCTCTCGCTCGGCGACAACTCCAAGGCGGCCCTCGTCGCGCGCGGCCTCGCAGAGATGCGGCGCCTCGCCGAGTCGGCGGGCGCGCGGTCCGACACCTTCGCGGGCCTGGCCGGGATGGGCGACCTCATCGTGACGTGCTGGTCGCCCTCGGGCAGGAACCGCCGCGCGGGCGAGTTGATCGCGCGCGGTGCCCGGCCCGAGGAGGCGGCTGCGGAGATCGGGATGGTCGTGGAGGGGCTGACGACTGCTCCCGTTCTCCGAGACCTCGCGCATCGCCTGAAGATCGAGCTGCCGATCACCGAGGGCGTGTGCGCAGTCCTCGAAGGTGCGCCGCTCACGGACCTCGTGACGACGCTGATGAGCCGCGCGCCTACGACCGAGTAGCGGCGGAAGGGCAGGTAGCCTTCCGAGCCATGGCGACGCGCGCGTTCTCCTTCACGTCGGAGTCGGTCACCGAGGGCCATCCCGACAAGATCGCTGATCAGATCTCGGACTCGGTCCTCGACGCGATCCTCGCCGACGACCCGCACGGCCGCGTTGCCTGCGAGACCCTGATCACCACCGGCCTCGTCGTCGTCGCGGGCGAGATCACGACCGACACGTACGTCGACATCCGCTCGATCGTGCGCGAACGCATCGCCGAGATCGGCTATACGCGAGCCAAGTACGGCTTCGACTTCGAGACGTGCGGCGTCATGGTCGCGATCGACGGCCAGTCGCCCGACATCGCGCAGGGCGTCGACACGTCGTACGAGGCGCAGCACGGCGACACGGATCCGATCGACCTCGTCGGCGCCGGCGACCAGGGAATGATGTTCGGGTACGCGACGAACGAGACTGCCGAGCTCATGCCGATGCCGATCATGCTCGCGCACAAGCTCGCGAAGCGGATGGCAGAGGTGCGCAAGGCCAACGTGCTGCCGTACCTCCGGCCGGACGGCAAGTCGCAGGTGACGATCCGCTACGAGGTCGACGAGCGCGGGATCCAGCGGCCCGTCGAGATCGAGCGCGTCCTCCTCTCGACCCAGCACCGCGACGGCCTCGATGTCGAGACCCTGCTCAAGCCCGACCTCCTCGAGCACGTCGTCGAGCCGATCCTCAACGCCGACGCGCGCGGCCTCTACGAGCCCTCACGGCTGAGCGCGAAGGACTTCCTGTACGTGAACCCGACCGGCAAGTTCGTCATCGGCGGCCCGATGGGGGACACGGGCCTCACCGGACGCAAGATCGTCGTGGACACGTACGGCGGCGCTGCGCCGCACGGCGGAGGGGCGTTCTCCGGGAAGGATCCGACGAAGGTCGACCGCTCGGCCGCGTACGCCGCGCGCTACGTCGCCAAGAACGTCGTCGCAGCGGGTCTCGCTGACCGCTGCCAGATCCAGGTCGCGTACGCGATCGGCGTGGCGCATCCGATGAGCGTCAACGTCGAGTGCTTCGGCACGGAGACGCTCCCGCTCGCGCGGATCGAGGAGCTCGTCGCGGAGCACTTCGACCTGCGGCCCGGCGCGATCATTCGCGACCTCGACCTGATGCGGCCGATCTACGCGAAGACCGCTGCGTACGGGCACTTCGGCCGGGACGACCGCGACTTCACGTGGGAGCGCACGGACAAGGCCGACGCGCTTCGCGCCGCGGCTGGCGTGCTCGCCGCGACTCCGGCGTAGAAATGACGAAGACCCGCTGGGCGGGTCTTCGTCTGGAGGGCAGTCGATCGGAGGGAGTTACGTCTTCGATCGAATCGCGGCGGTGTGAGAACGCTCTGTGAGTCTCCTAAGAGTTGTCTAAGAAGGGCCCGCGGGAGGGCGAGTCGCTAAAGCAACTCGCCCTCGACGTCACGCGGTGCGTCGCTTCAGCGACGCCCTGCCTCGGGAGGGCTGAAGCAACTCGCCCTCGACGTCGCGCGGTGCGTCGCTTCAGCGACGCACCTGCCTCATCTGGTGGCGAAGACCCTGTTCGCGAGCCGATCTGCGAGTTGTTCCAGCCTTCCGAGTGCCGTGTCCGCGCGGGCCTGCGTGACCTTGCCGCCGGCAACGGCCCTCGCGAGGCGCTCTTTCGCGGGCGCGACCATCGCTGTCTTCAGCGCCGCCACGCTCTTGCCCTGCTTCTCGGCGAGCCCGGCGAGCGAGTTGCCGGGGAGCTGGGCTCTGAGCTCGGCGCGATCGAGGTCGAGGAACTCGGCTGCGGCTCGCACCATGCCACGCGCAGCGAGCCGCGCCCGCACGTGCTTTCGCGCGCCACAGAGGCTCGCCTCGGTAACACGCTCGCGGAGCTTCGCGGCACGCTCCGACGAGATCCTCCCGGCCTTCTCCGCGGCCTCGATGCGAGCGAGCAGGCGCGCCTTGACGTCGGCCGTCAGCTGCTCGACCGAGACGCCGCGCTTCTCCGCCGCCCTGGCCAGACGCTCCTCGCAACGAGCCCCGCGTTCACCGTCACCCGCGGCCGCGAGAGCGGCACCCCCGCCGACGAGCAGCATGGCGGCTGCCGCAAGTGCTCCGGTCGCATGTCGATTCAGTCTCATGTCTCCCGTTCCCCTTTCGATCCCCGGTTTTCGCGCCGCATGCTCGCAGCGCGATGTGATCGCGGAATGAGAGATTCGTAAAGAGGCGCTAGGCGGCGCGAACGTAGATGCCGTCGGCGGCACGCTCGGTGATGGCGCGCTCTGCACCGTCGACGGCGACCATGAGCTGGCCGGCGGCGGGCTGGGCGGAGACGACTGCGACCTGCGATCCGGGCACGAGGCCCTCGTCGTAGAACCAGTGCAAGAGCTCGCCGTCGTGCTCGGCAAGGCGGACGATCTGGCCGTCGCGGCCCACCGGGAGCTCTGCGAGGGAAACGAGCTCGGCGTTCTCGGCCTGCTCGAACTCCGTGTCGACGGGCCAGCCGTGCGGGCAGCGGTCGGGATGTCCGAGGCGGTCGTTGATGCGCTCGATCATCTCGTCGGTGAACGTGTCGCCGAGCTCGTCCGCGTGCACGTGCGACTCGCCCGCGGTGTAGCCCATGAAGTCGGTCAGGAACCGTTCGATGATGCGGTGCTTGCGCACCACGCGGCGCGCGCGCTCGGCGCCCTCGGGGGTGAGGATGGCCTCCTTCTGCTCGCCGCGCTCGACGAGCCCGTCGGCCTCGAGCCGCTTGAGCATCTCGCCGGCGGACGCGCGTGACACGCCGAGCATCTCCGCGACCCGCGACGCGATCGCCGTCGATCCGGTCGCCGGCCGGTACTCGCCTATCGGAAACGCGAGGAAGTAGATCGTCTCGAGGTACTCGTCGACGGAGTGACCGGCGGCCATCGAGCCATCCTAGTTACGGCTCAGTCGGCTGCGCCGCGAATTCGGAAACCGAGCTCTGGCACGCTGGCCTCTCCGGCAACTTCGCGGAGGACGACCTCGACGGCCCGAGGTACGGCTGCGCGCTCCGGCAACGATCCTCGCCGACCTCGCGCGGTTCTATGCAGACAGGCTCGGCGTGACCGGGTGGGCCGACCGTGGCTTCCGACAGGCCGTCCGGCGGAGACGCATCCCTCGGCGAAGCGCATCAGCCGCTAGTCCGCAGCGCCGAGCTCCCAGGCATTCCGCCACGAGAGGAGGTAGACGAGGGGGGCTGCGATGGCGATGAGCAGCAACGCGGACGGAGCGACCTCGGAGTACGCGCCGACGGCGGTACCGGCCCAGATCTCGCTCGCCAGCGTCTCGAAGCCGATGGGCTTCAGGAGGAGCGTCGCCGGAAGCTCCTTGATCGTGCTCAGGAAGACGAGCGCCGCGCCGGCCAGCACGCCCGACCGCGCGAGGGGCAGGACGACGGTCAGCGTCGCAGCGAGGGGACGCCGTCCGAGCGATCGCGCCGCCTCTTCGAGTCGCGGGCTGACGGCGTCCAGCGAGGCGCGGGTCGATGCGAGCCCGTACGGCATGAAGCGGATGACGTACGCGCCGAGGAGCAGCCCGATGCTCTGGTAGACGGGCGAGCCGATGCGCGCACCCACGAACACGAGCGCGAGCGCCACGGCGATGCCGGGAAGGGCGCTCGGGAGGAACGTGAGGCGCTCGAGCCAGCGGGCGAGCGTAGAGGGATAGCGCCACGCGAGAACCGCGGCCGGAAGAACGACGACGACCGAGATGACCGCCGCCGCCGTCGCAAGCGAGGCCGAGTGGAGCGCCGCCGACCAGTCCACTCCCGCTCTCCCGGAGATCGGGTCGGCGCTGACGGCCCACCACGCCAGGACGCCGAGCGGAAGGACGAGGAACAGTCCGACCACCGCGGAGCAGAACGCGAGCGCCGGCCAGCGCCAGTGGCCCAGCTGCACGATCCTCGCGCTCCGTCCCGCTCCTGGGGTGCTGCGGTAGATAGCGCCGCGCAGCCTGAAGCGGGAGGCGACGAGCACGAGCACGAGCGCGAGCGCGACGAGCACCAGGGCGAGAATCGCCGCCGACTCGAGTGCGAGCAGGGACTCGTAGCGGACGTAGATGCCCGTCGTCAGCGTCGAGTAGCCCATCAGCGAGACGACGCCGAAGTCGGAGAGGACGTACAGAGCGACGAGCAGCGACGCAGCCGCGATGGACGGGCGAAGCGCCGGCAGGGTCACGAGCGCGAACACGCGTGTGCGGCCCGCGCCGAGGCTGCGCGCGGCCTCCTCCGCCGTGGGATCGACGCTTCGCAGACCCGACGCCGTGAGGAGGTACACGTACGGAAACGTGGAGAGCGTGAGCGCGACGAGCGCTCCCCAGTAGCCGGTCACCTCCGGAAGGCGATCGACGCCGACCGGCTCGAGCAGCTCCTGGACGAGACCACGTGGGGCGAACGCGCCGAGCAGGGCGAGCGCTGCGACGAAGCTCGGGATGACGAGCGGCAGCGACGCGGCGAGGCCCCACAGCCGCCTTCCCGGCAGGTCAGTGCGGACGACGAGCCAGGCGAGCGGCACGCCGACGACGACCGTCGCGATGACGACGCCGAACGCGAGGATCGCGGTGTCCCACGTCAGCTCGAGCGCGGTGGAGAGCGGGGCGAGAGCGCGGGCGCTCTCGTCGGCCGAGAGCGCCCGCAGCGTGAGGTAGGCGACGGGGAGGACTGCAGCGAGCGCGACGAGGCCGGCTGCTGCCACGAGCAACCGTGGCGTGCGGCCGCCGCGTGAAGCAGCGGCCGCCGCGCCGGAGCTCACTTGAGGTAGCCCTCCTCGAGGAGGAGCCGCACCGCCGGCGCGAGGTCGGCGGACAGACGGCCGAGCGTGTACTTCGGCCCCTTGATCGACGAGATCGCGCGAAGCCCCGGCCGGCGCGGAACGCCCGCGACGAGCGGATACTCCGCGGCACCCGGGCCGCGCGCGATGAAGCGCTGCGCCCACTTCGAGAGGAGGAAGTCCACGAATCGCTGCGCCGTCGGGCTCTTCGTCGTGGACGACACGATGCCCGCACCCGCGGCGAGAACGAGATTGCCCGGGTCACCGTCGCGGAACCAGTGGTTTCGCACGGGGAGGTTCGGCGTCTCGGCCAGCAGGTTGTAGAGGTAGTAGTGGTTCACGAGTCCGACCTCGATGTCGCCGCGGCCGACCGCTTGCACCACGGTCGTGTTGTTCGGGTAGAACCGCACGTCGTTCTCCTCGAGGCCGCGCAGCCAGGCTCTGACGCGCGCTTCGCCGTGCAGGTGAATGGTCGCGCCGAGGAACGCCTGGAACGACGCGTTGGTCGGTGCGATGCCGATCTTCCCCTTCCACCGGGCGGCCGTCAGCCCCCACACGGAAGCCGGGAGCTCGCTCTGCTGAAGCTCGTTCGTGTTGTAGACGAGCACGCGAGAGCGACCGCTCGTCCCCACCCAGCGCCGACTGCGCGTCGAGAACCGCGTCGACACCTTGCCGACGGTCGCCTGCGGAAGCCTGCGCGAGGAGCCCGCGAGCCGCGACGAGCCCGAGCGTTCCCGGCTCCTGCGACCAGTAGACGTCCGCCGGACTGTTCCTGCCTTCTTCGACGAGTGCTGTTGCGAGCGACGTCGACGACGCGTACCGGACCTTGAGCTCGATGCCGGTCTCTCGCGTGAAGCGATCCATGATCGGCTTCACGAGTCGCTCCTCGCGACCCGAGTAGATCGTCAGCGACGTGGTCTGCGTCGGGGCGGTCGCCGCGCCGGCGGCGAGTGAGAGCGCCGCGGCGACCACGGCGAGGACGATGACGGTGACCTTCTTCAACTCACGAGACCTCCATGGAAGAGTTGCCCTTACCTACAATGTAAGGCAGACCTTACAGGGTCGGCTCGCAGCGTGCGCCGCTCAGTCGAGAACTGGCACGCGGCCGTCGTGCACGCGGATCGCCACGCGGGAGCCGAGGTCGACGACCTCGGTGGAAGGGCGCTGTGAGACGAGCTCGACGCCGTCGAGGAGTACGCGGTAGAAGACGTCGTGCCCGCGAAACTCGCGTGCCACGACCTCTCCGGCCCCGGCAGGGCTCGGCTCCAGCTCGAGGAGCTCCGGGCGGACGAGAACCTCAGCATCGGCGCGGCCGCTCGCGCCGTTTGCAGGGAAAGCGCCGATCGCCGTCTCGACCCGTCCGGCGACGATTCGTCCGGGCAGCACGTTCGCGGCTCCGACGAACTCCGCCGCCCAGCGTGTCGCCGGCGCGAAATAGAGCTGCTCCGCCGTCCCCTCCTGCACCACGCTGCCGTCGCGCATGAGCGCGATGCGATCGGCGAGCGAGAACGCCTCCTCGCGGTCGTGCGTCACGAGGAGCACGGTGACGCCGAGCGGGCGGATGATCTCCGCGACCTCCGCGCGGAGGGACTCGCGCAGGAACGGGTCGACGTTCGACCACGGCTCGTCGAGGAGAACGAGCTCGGGTGCGGGCGCGAGTGCGCGTGCGAGCGCGACGCGCTGCTGCTGCCCGCCTGAGAGCTCGTGCGGATAGCGCTTCTCGAGCCCGCCGAGACCGACGATCGAGAGGAGCTCGGGCACGCGGCTCGCGCGTGCACGACGCGGAAGCCCGAAGCCGACGTTGCCGGCAACCGAAAGGTGCGGGAACAGGGCGTAGTCCTGGAAGACCATCCCGACTCGCCGTGCCTCCGGCGCAACCCATGCGGTCGGTCCTGCGACGAGGCGTCCGTCGACCGTCACCGTGCCGCCGTCGGGACGCTCGAAGCCGGCGATCAGCCGAAGGAGCGTCGTCTTGCCGCAACCAGACGGGCCGAGGAGCGCGACCACCTCGCCACGCGCAACGCAGAGAGAGGCGCCGTCAACGGCTGTGTCGTTGCCGAAGCGCTTCGTCACGCCGTCGAGGCGGATCATCGAGCAGTCCATGTAAGGCGAACCTTACACCGCCTCGACGCGTCGCGAAATCGTGATGCGGCCGGCGCCGGTGCCGCGGATACGCTCGCCGCGTGCCCCTCGCCGAGGTCTTCCCGCTCGTCACGGCGCGTGCGCTTGCGCGCGTCTTCACGTACCGCGTGGGGGACGAGGTCGCTCGCGGCGATGTCGTGTCCATCGGCCTCGGCGGGCGGAAGGTTCGCGGAGTCGTCATCGACGTGGACGCCGCCGCTCCCGACGGAGTCGAGATCGCGGACGCGGGGGCGGTCGTCGACCACGTTCCCGCGGCGCTCGTCGAACTCGCGCTCTGGGTGGCCGACTACTACGGCTCGACTCCGGCCCGTGCGCTGGCACTCGTTGCACCGTTCATGGCGCGGCGACGGGGAGCGCGCAGCGAACCCGGTGCCCGCGATGCGTTCGGCGGCGAGCCCGAGCCCGCGGAGCTGACTCCCGAGCAGGTCGCGAGCGTCGAGCGGATCGTCGCAGCGCTCGATGCGGACGGCGGCCACGTATTGCTGCACGGCCCGACCGGGAGCGGCAAGACCGAGGTCTACCTGCAGGCCGCTGCCGCCGCGCTCGCCCGCGACCGGAGCGTCATCGTGCTCGTCCCGGAGATCGCGCTCACACCACAGACCGTCGGTCGGTTTCGGGCGCGGTTCGGCGATCGCGTCGCGGTGCTCCACTCCGCGCTGAGCGATGCGGAGCGGCGCGACGAGCGCGAGCGCATCGCGGCCGGCGAGGCTCCCGTCGTCGTCGGTGCACGCTCCGCGATCTTCGCTCCGGTCGCCCGGCTCGGGCTCGTCGTCGTCGACGAGGAGCACGACGCCTCCTTCAAGCAGGAGTCCGATCCGCGCTACGACGCGCGTACGGTCGCGGCCAAGCGCGCCGCGCTCGAGGGAGCGGTCGCGGTGTACGGCAGCGCCACGCCGCGGGCGGAGAGCTGGGCGCGTCTCGAGCGGCTCGCGCTCTCTGCGCGGATCGGCGCTCCCATGCCGACCGTGAAGCTGGTCGATCTGCGCCGCGAGGCCGGCTATCCGCTGTCCGCACCCCTCCTCGCGGAGCTCTCCCGCGGTCGAAGAGCGCGGCGGGCGCGCGATCCTCCTCCTGAACCGCCGCGGCATCTCCGGGGCTGTTCACTGTCGCTCGTGCGGGACGACGCGGCGGTGCCGAAGCTGCGACATCGCCCTCACGCTCCACGCCGACTCGCGGCTTCACTGCCATCACTGCGGCTACTCGGTCGAGATGCCCGAGTCGTGCCCCGAGTGCGGCTCCGTCGAGCTCGCGCGCATCGGCGCAGGGACGCAGCGGCTCGACGCCGAGCTCGAGCGCCGTGTCCCCGGACTCGAGCGGATTCGCCTCGACGCCGACACGGCGGCGCGACCTGGCGCCTTGCGCGAGGCGCTCGAGCGCTTTGCGAGCTCGCGTGCTGCGGCCCTCATAGGCACGCAGATGGTCGCGAAGGGCCATCACTTCCCGGGCGTCGAGGTCGCCGCCGTCGTCGATGCCGATGCAGGGCTCGCGTTCCCGGACTTCCGCTCCGAGGAGCGCACCTTCCAGCTCGTCACGCAGCTCGCGGGGCGGAGCGGTCGCGACGCGCCGGGTCGCGTGATCGTGCAGACGTTCCAGCCCGATGCGACGCCGTTCGCGTACGCGATCCGTCACGACGTTCCCGGGTACCTCGCGCACGAGCTCGCCCGGCGGGAAGAGCTCGCATATCCACCTTTTTCACATCTTGTTGCACTTGTCGTCTCGGGACCTGACCCGGGCGACGTCAGCCGGGCGTTGCGGGAGCTGCGCGGCGCCATCGAGACGCCCGAGGCTCGCGCTGCTTGGGCCGGCGCCGCTCCTGCGTCTGCGTGGCCGCCATCGCGCACAACTGCTGGCGAAGACGGCGTCGCCGCGTGCGTTCGCGAGCCGTGCCGCAGCGGTGCTCGCGAGCGCCGCGCCGGCGATGCGACGCGACGGTCTGAGCGCCGTCGTCGACGTCGATCCGCAGTCGCCCTAGCGGCCCTGGCTCGAAGGGACATGGCCGTTTTGGCCAATTGCGGCCGCGTCTGACGCGCGGTACACCCGGCTGACGACCCATTCGATCGAATCAGGAGGAGCGCATGAGGAAGTTCATACTGCTGCTTGCACTTGCGTCGGCTCTCGTGTTCACAGGCGCAGCGCTGGCAGTCGAGTCATACGGCGGCCCGCGGTACTGGTACCCGGGTGAGGGAGCTGGCAGCTCGTGGAGCTCGAGCACGAACCGGAACGCATTCAATAAGGCGACATCCGGCTACGAGACCACGGTCACCTTCATCGACAACGCCTCGTACGCATGGCGCGCGACGGTGCGGAACAAGGACATGGTCACGTACACGTACTGGTACTCCTCGCAGGGCAAGAAGGCCCACTGCAAGACACATACGGGCTACCACTGGGGTGGCTGCCATGTCTCGTAGTCTCGATGAGAGGAAGACCAAGGTCGTCGTGCATCGACGTGCGCGGCGGGCGGGCACTCTCGCTGCTGTCGTCATCGCGTCCGGTGTCCTGGTGGGCGGCGTGATCGCGGGTCGGATCGATTGGTCCGACAACGCCGCGAAACTCGATGCCGCCCTTGCGGAAGCACAGCCAGTGCAACTCGCAACGATCCCTGCGGCCGACGGTTTGCCGGGGCGTGGCGTGTTTGCGCAGCTCACCTCGACTGGGCATTTCTGTCTATCCGACGCACCGCTCGACTCGCCGCGGATGGGTGGTGGCGGCTGTAACGCAGCGGATGACCCGCTGGGCGGAACCTCGATCTCCGCAAGTCTCGCCTATGACGGCGGGCCTGCTATCGCGGGCGTCAAGGATGCGCGGGTCATCGGGCTCGCTTCTGCCGAGGTCGCCAGCATCGACGTGCTGATGACCGATGGCACCTCCCGTTCGGTAAAGCTGAAGAAGGCCAAGGTCGGATCCGACGAGCTCCAGGTCTTCGGCTACCGCTTCAAGAAGGCCGATCTCAAGAAGGGACTCGGTCCGACGGCGATCGTCGCGCTCGATGCCGACGGCGTCGAGATCGGACGTCAACCGACGGGCATCGGAGGCTGACGGTTCGGCCATCGCGCGGCGGTAAACTCGCCGCGCGATGGCCGACCATCACACGATCACGATCACGGCGACCACGAGCACGATCACGTCGAGGAGGATCTCGAGATCGAGCGCGAGGCGCGGCGGCTGTTCGCGCTCTCGCGAATCCGCCAGTACGGCGACACCGTGCTCCGGATGAAGGCGCGCGAGGTCGAGACCTTCGACGACGATCTCGGGCGGCTCGTCGAGCGCATGACCGCGCTCATGCACGAGGCGAACGGCGTCGGCCTGGCGGCGACGCAGGTCGGCGTCCTGCGGCGGCTGTTCGTCTTCGTCGACGAGGGCGAGGATCGCGTCATCGTGAACCCGACGATTACGAAGCACTCGAAGGACACGGAGATCGACGACGAGGGCTGCCTCTCGCTGCGCGAGGTGCTCGTCCCCGTCGAGCGCGCGACGTCCGTCACGATCGAGGGGGTCGACACGAAGGGAGAGCCCGTGAGGTTCGATCTCGAGCTGCCCGCGTCGCGCGTCGTCCAGCACGAGCTCGACCATCTGGACGGCGTTCTGATCATCGACCGCACCGACGACGAGTCGCGACGCGGCGCGCTCGCGAGGCTCAGGCCGCAGCCCGTCCTCGGCGCGCGTTGAGCCGAATCGCGGTCGCAGCGACCGCGGCGTTCGGCGCCGACGTCCTCGAGCGGCTGTCCTCCAGGCACGAGATCGCGAGCGTTCTTACGCGACCCGACGCGCCCGCGGGTCGCGGACGCAAGCTCGTCCCGTCACCCGCGAAGGAGACTGCTGCGCGCCTCGGCATCCCCACCCTCGAGCCCGAGCGACTCGAACCCGGCCTCGACCTCGGCGCGCCGACTGTCGTCGCCGTTGCGTACGGGCTGATCGTTCCCGAGCCGCTGCTTGCCGAGAGGCTCTGGCTCAACGTCCACCCGTCGCTCCTGCCCCGCTGGCGTGGCGCCGCGCCCGTCGAGCGGGCGCTCATGGCGGGCGACTCCGAGACGGGTGTGACGATCATCAAGCTCGTGAAGGAGCTCGATGCTGGGCCGATCGCAGCGCAGGGACACTTCGCGATCGCCGCCGATGACGACGCAGGCACGGTGTACGAACGTTCTGCCGAGCTCGCGGTCGGGTTGCTCGATCACGTTCTGGACGAGAGCTGGCAGCCGGGATTCCTCGATCAGGAGGGCGAAGCGACCTACGCGGCCAAGATCGCCGCTGACGATCGCCGTCTAGACCTCGAACGATCCGCTCGCGAGCTCGTCGACCACGTGCGGGCGCTCTCCCCTCACATCGGCGCGCGCGCGGAGCTGCACGGCCGCCGCGTGACGATCTGGCGCGCGCGAGTCGCAGACGACGGCTCGTTCGAGCCGCTCGAGGTGCAGCCCGACGGGGGCCGCCGGATGGCGTACGAAGCATGGCTGCGCGGGCTGCGGAAGTAAGCCCAGCTCGCGTCGCGGCGTTCGACGTCCTGCTGCGCGTGTTCGAGGACGACGCGTACGCCGATCGTGCTTTCCGATCGGCGGCTGCGGCGCTCGACGACCGCGACCGCGCGCTCGCGCAGCGGCTGGCGTTCGGCGCCGTGCAACGCGTGCGCACGCTCGACCACGCGATCGAGACGCTCGGGCGGCGTCGTGTGCACCGGCTCGATCCGCCCGTGCGGGCGGCGCTCCGCCTCGGCGCCTATCAGCTCGCGTTCGTCGACGGTGTCGCGCGGTACGCGGCGGTCAACGAGTCGGTCGAGCTCGTCCGACGCGCCCGTCTCGAACGTGCTGTGCCGTTCACGAACGCGGTGCTGCGCCGTCTCGCCGACGGGATCGGGGCACTCCTCGACTCCCTTTCCGAGACGTCTGCGAGAGAAGCCGCGCTGAAGCACTCGTACCCGGACTGGATCGCCGAGACGTGGTGGCGCGACCTCGGCCCAGACGGTGCCCTCGACCTGATGCGCTCGCTGAACGAGCCGGGCGACATCGTCGTCCGGCTCGCGCGCGGCGAGATCGAGGGCACGCCGGACGCAGACGTACCCGGCGCGTGGCATGTCGACCGGATCGACGAAGGCGCCCTCGCGGAGGGGCGGATCTGGCCGCAGAGCGCAGCGTCCCAGCTCGTCGGGCTCGCCGT
The DNA here is from genome assembly GCA_963822885.1 of uncultured Gaiellaceae bacterium. GTDB lineage: Bacteria > Actinomycetota > Thermoleophilia > Gaiellales > Gaiellaceae > GMQP-bins7. Next base: position 118,609 of record CAWGJJ010000026.1, on the reverse strand, counting down.
CGGGGCGCGTGAGGGTGAGCGCACGCTCGACCTCTGCGCTGCGCCCGGAGGCAAGGCGACGATGCTCGCGGGCGACGTCACGGCGGTCGAGGTCAACGAGGCCCGCGCACGCGAGCTCGAGGAGACGGCACGCCGCCTGGGATCGTCGAACGTCCGCGTGGTCGTCGCGGACGGGCGGGCGCTTCCGGCCGAGCTCGAGGGCTTCGACCGCGCGCTCGTCGACGCGCCATGCTCCGGGCTCGGCGTCCTCAACCGGCGGCCCGATCTCCGCTGGCGCGCCGAGCCGCTCCCCGAGCTCCAGCTCGAGCTGCTGCGGGCAGCGGCAGAGCGCGTTCGGCCCGGCGGCTCGATCGTCTACTCGGTGTGCACCGTGAACGCCGACGAGTCGGAAGCCGTCGTCGACGCCTCGGGGCTCGAGGTCGACCCGAGCCTCGCCGCCGAGTGGCCACAGTTCCGCCACGCGAGCCGTCCGGAGTTCCTGCAGACGCTCCCGCACGTCCACGGTACGGCGGGCTTCTTCGTCGCCCGCCTCAGCGTGCGCTGAGGATCCGCCGCGCATCCTCGACGTGCTGCTCCAGCCAACCGCGCCGCTCGTCCCATGCCCACGCGAGGTTGTGCGCGACGCCCCACTCGCGAGCCCGCTCGCGGTCGAAGCCGAGGTCGGCGAGGGCGTCGAGCCAGCGCGAGACGTCATCCGCGTTCCGTAGCAGCCCGCTCGCCTCGAGCTCCCGTTCGCCGACGAGAGGCTTCGGGTCGATGACCAGCCACGGCTCACGCTCCGCCGCGAGGACGTTGCCGCCGTGAAGGTCCTGGTTCACGAGCCGGGTCGCCGATCGGTCGACGGTGCGGTAGACGTCGAGCGCGGCGTCGAGCAGCGCACGTTCGAAGGGCTTGCCGGCATCGGCGTATCGACGCGGTACTTCCTCGGCCCAGCGGTCGGCCTCGTCGGCGAGGAGCGCAAACGGATGCGCGTCCCCGGCCTCGACCTGCAGGCGCGGCAGCAGCTCGGCGACGACGAGTGTCTCGTCGACCTTCGCGTCCCAGAGCTGCGTCCCGGGTGTGCACCGCTCGAGGAGCAGCGCGCGTCGCGCGTCGTCGCGCGCAACGAGCCGCACGGCGCCGTCGCCCGTCCCACAGCGCGAGTGCGTCCGCCTCGCGATCGGCCTCGACGTGCGAGGGCGCGTTCAGCTTGAGAACGACGTCGCCCGCCGGGATCGACGAGCGAATGCGGCGTGTCGACTGGCGGCTCGAGCTCGAGCGACCAGCTGCTCTGCGCAGTCCGCGACGAGGCCAGGCAGCGCGTCGAGCCAGTCGGGCTCGTGGCTCCACGTGTCCACGAGGGCGTGCGGGAGTCGCATCGCGGGCAGCGTACGGCCGGACCGTAGGATCGGCGCCATGGAGTCACGGTTCCTGGAGCGGGCGCTCGAGCTCGCCGAGCGCGGCCGGGGAACCACGCATCCGAACCCGATCGTCGGCGCCGTTGTCGTGCTCGAGGGCGAGATCGTCGGGGAGGGGTGGCACGAGCGCAAAGGCGGCCCTCATGCCGAGGTCGTGGCGCTCGACGCCGCAGGAGAAAGTGCGCGCGGCGCCACCGTGTACGTCACGCTCGAGCCCTGCGCGCATCACGGCGCGACGCCGCCGTGCGTCGACGCGCTGCTCGGAGCCGGCGTCGCGCGGGTCGTCGCGGGTCAGCGCGACCCCAATCCGAAGCATGGAGGTGGGCTCGAGAAGCTTCGCGAGGCCGGGCGTCGAGATCGAGCTCGCCGACGACGAGCTCGCATTCCGCTGCCGCCAGCAGATCGAGGAGTGGCGGACGTGGGCGACGCAGCCCGTCCCTTCGTGACGTACAAGGTCGCGGTCACGCTCGACGGCCGTGTCCGCGTCCCGGGCGAGCGCTGGGTGACCGGCGAGGCGTCCCGGAAGCTCGTCCACGTCCTGCGCGCGCAGTCCGACGCGGTCGCGGTGGGCATGGGCACGGTTCGCTGGGACAACCCGCGCCTCGACGCGCGCGACGTCCCCGTCATCAGGCAGCCGCGGCGCATCGCGTTCGGGCGCGGCCCGCTTCCGGACGGCTCGGAGCTCGAGCTGCGTGCAGGCCCGCTGCGAGACGAGCTCGCGGAGCTGGCGGGGGAGGGCGTCCAGTCACTCCTCCTCGAAGGCGGCCCGACGCTCGCCGCAGCGTTCCTCGAGGCCGATCTCGTCGACAAGCTGCTCGTGTTCGTCGCGCCCCGGATCTCGGGCGAGGGGCCGGGGATGCTCGAGGGGATGCCGCGCCCGCTCGAGCTCACGCGCATGGAGGCACGACCGATCGGCGACGACGTGCTCCTGCAGGCGTATCTCAACGAGCCGTAACGTTCCGGCATGTTCACGGGAATCGTGCGCGAGCTCGGTGTGCTCACCCGGGCCGAGGAAGCCCATGGTGGCCGAATGCTGATCGTCCGCGCGCCGGAGACAGCGGCCGCCACGAGCCCGGGCGACTCGGTCGCGATCAACGGCTGCTGCCTCACGGCAACGGTGATCGACGGCGGAGCCATTACCTTCCACGCCGTCCCGGAGACTCTCGCCCGCTCGACGCTCGGGGATCTCGAGCCGGACGACATGGTCAACGTCGAGCCGGCGATCCGTGCCGGCGAGGCGCTGGGCGGTCACTACGTGCAAGGCCACGTCGACGCCGTCGGCCGGATCCAGTCGGTCGAAGCCGAAGGCGAGGGGCTGCGTGTCTTCGTCGAGGCACCCGAGGACGTCCTGCGCTACTGCGTCGAGAAGGGCTCGATCACGGTCGACGGCGTCTCGTTGACGATCGCCGAGCTGGCTGCGGACGCGTTCGCGGTCGCGCTGATCCCCCACACGCTGACGGCCACGACGCTGTCGGACCTCCAGCCGGGCCGGCGCGTCAATCTGGAGGTCGACGTGCTGGCGAAGTACGTGGAGCGGCTGATCTCACGCAGCTGAGGGCTACGATCCGCACGTGGCAACCGATCTGAGACCACCCGAGACCGCGTCGCCGTTCGCGACGATCGAGGAGGCCATCGAGGACATCCGCTGCGGGCGCTTCGTCGTCGTCGTCGACGACGCCGACCGCGAGAACGAGGGCGACCTCACGATCGCCGCGCAGTTCGTCACGCCGGAGTCGGTCGCGTTCATGGCGACCCACGGGCGCGGGCTCATCTGCCTGTGCCTGACGCCCGAGCGCTGCGACGAGCTCGAGCTGCGCCCGATGACCGACCACAACGAGACCCCGCTCGGCACCGCGTTCACGGTCTCGATCGAGGCGCGCGAGGGCGTCTCCACGGGGATCTCGGCGCAGGACCGCGCGCGCACGATTCAGGTCGCGATCGATCCGAGCTCGGTGGCACACGATCTCGTCCAGCCCGGCCACGTCTTCCCGCTCCGCGCGAAGCAGGGCGGTGTCCTGCGGCGCGCGGGGCAGACGGAGGCGGCGGTCGACCTCGCCCGCCTCGCCGGCCTCATCCCGGCCGGCGTCGTCTGCGAGATCATGAACGACGACGGGACGATGGCCCGCGTGCCGGACCTCACGGCTTTCTGCGAGCGGCACGAGCTGAAGATGGTCACCGTCGCCGATCTCATCGAGTACCGCCGCCGCCGCGAGAAGCTCGTCGAGCGCGCCGTGTCCGTCCGCCTGCCCACCGAACACGGCGAGTTCCAGGCGATCGCCTACCGCGAGCTCCTCACCGACAAGCAGCACGTCGCGCTCGTGAAGGGCGACATCGAGACAGCCGAGAATGTCCTCGTCCGTGTGCATTCGGAGTGCCTTACCGGTGACGTCTTCCACTCGCTGCTCTGCGACTGCGGGGAGCAGCTCGAGGTGGCGCTCGCGCGCATCGAGGCAGAGGGCCGCGGTGTCGTCCTCTACATGAGCCAGGAGGGCCGTGGGATCGGCCTCCTCAACAAGCTGCGGGCCTACGACCTGCAGGCGAGTGGGCTCGATACGGTCGAGGCCAATCTCGCGCTCGGTTTCCCGGCCGACGCGCGAGAGTGGGGGATCGGAAACCAGATCCTGGCCGACCTCGGGCTCACCACCATTCGCATCCTCACGAACAACCCGCGCAAGCTGACCGGCCTCGACGGCTATGGGCTGACCGTCGTCGAGCAGGTGCCCCTCGAGATCGCGCCGACCGCGGAGAATGCGCGCTACCTCGCCGCGAAACGTGAGAAGCTGGGCCACACGATCACGAAGCTTCACCACCAGGGCGCTCGACTCGAGGGCGAGCTGCCGGAGGACGCCCAATGAGACACGCTGTGCCAATCACCCGATCCACGTCGCACGCACACGTCGGCCGCGTAAGCGGCCGCTTCAGGGGTTGTCGCGATCACGGATCTGCATCCGCAGATTCGGGATCTGCGGAGGAGTCATGAGTAATCGCGACATCGATTCGACGAGCGAGAACGTCCTCCACGACTGGGCGCGTACAGACGGAGACCGCGAGGCACACGATGAGCTCGAGGCCGAGCCGGTGGAGCCGGTCGAGCCCGTCGAGGTCGAGGAGGACGGGTTGCCGGCCTGGGGAGCGGCCGCCGCAGACGTCGAAGAGCCCGCGGCCACGGCAGTCGAGGTGGAGCCCGAGGAGCCCGTCCAGCCGGTCGAGGACGTGCCGGAGCTCGATGAGGGAGAGATCGACGAGACCCCGATGCAGGTCGAGCTCTCGCAGGAGCACGCGGCCGGTGACCTGCACATCCCCGACGGCTATGCCGTTCTCGAAGGAGTGTCGGAAGGCGGCCGCAGGGCCGTCGGCGTCGTCGTCTCGCGCTTCAACGGCAATGTCACGACGCAGCTCCTCGACGGCGCGCTCGCCGAGCTCGCGACCGCCGGGGTGCGCCAGGAGGCGATCACGATCATGGTCGTTCCCGGCGCGTTCGAGCTTCCGCTCGCCGCCACCGCCCTCGCGAAGACCCGGCGTTTCGCCTGCATCGTCGCGCTCGGCTGCGTCATCCGCGGCGACACGCCGCACTTCGACTACGTATCGAGTGAGGCAGCGAGCGGTCTCCAGCTCGCAGCGCTCGAGACCGGCGTCCCGGTCTCGTTCGGGCTGCTCACGCTCGATCGGGTCGAGCAGGCCGAGGCGCGGATCGGCAAGGGCGCAGAAGCAGTGCGCAGCGCGCTCGAGATGGCCGACCTCTTCGCACATCTCCGCGCAGCTGCGTCCCGCTGACCGCCACGGGAGAGAAAAGAACGCGCTCGTGAATGCGTACGCGCTCCTGCACCGCATCGGCTTCCGCGGGTTCATGCGAACCATCTACCGCGTGGACGTGGTTGGCGCCGAGAACATGCCGGCTGACGGCGGCTGCATTCTCGCGTCGAACCACGAGTCGATATTCGACCCGTTCATCATCGCGGTGGCGACAACCCGGGAGATCCGGTTCATGGCGAAGTCCGAGCTGTTCGGCAACCGGTTTCTGGCGTCCACCCTGCGCGCGCTCGGCGCCTTCCCTGTCGAGCGGGGCGGCGGCGATCACGTGGCCATGAGCGAGGCAGCCGACCTGCTTCGGCGCGGCGAGGTGCTCGGCATCTTCCCGCAGGGAACGTCGAAGCAGCTCGCTCGGCGCCCCTGGCATCGCGGCGCCGCGCGGCTCGCACTCGTGACCGGTACGCCGGTCGTTCCCGTGCGGATGACCGGCACGCGCGCGTTTCCTCTGCGAACGCGTGTGCGGATCGTGGTGGGCGAGCCGATCGGCGTGGAGGCCGAGCGCCCGACCGTCGCAGCGACGAGAGGCCTCACCGAGCGGATCGAGCAAGCGGTGCTCGCTGCGTAGTCGGTACCATCCGCACCCGCTCATGAGCAAGGTCTGCGCAATCTGTGGCAAGAAGCCCGGCTTCGGCAACAGCCGAAGCCACTCCATGGTCGCCACCAAGCGACGCTTCAACCCGAACCTTCAGCGCGTTCGGGTCATGCTCGACGGCCACGCGACCCGCGCTTACGTCTGCACCCGCTGCCTCAAGGCCGGCAAGGTTCAGAAAGCAGTCTGAGCGCCTCGCCGCGGTAGTAGTCTCGCCTCCGTGGAGCGAGAGCCCTTCGTGATCGCGACCACCGAGCGGGGAAGCATCGCCGTCTCGGCGCACGCCATCACGCAGATCGTCGGTGCCGCCGCCGCGGAGAGCTACGGCGTCGTCGCACTCGCAGGGCGCGGACGCCTCTCGCGCCTTGTCCCGTGGGGGATCAAGAAGGGCGTCGACGTCGATCTCCGGCCGGACGGGCTCGCGGTCGAACTGCGCGTCGTCATCGAGCACGGAGTGAAGCTCGCCGAGGTCGCAGAGACGGTGCGCTCGCGCGTGCACTACGAGCTCGAGCGAATGGTCGGGCTCCCGATCGCGTCGCTCGAGGTCCACATCGAAGGCGTCCGGCACTGATGGAGCTCGAGGTCGTCCGCCATCTCGCGCGGAGCGCGCTCCAGAACCTCGAGGCTCATCGCCGCCGGATCGACGACCTGAACGTGTACCCCGTGCCCGACGGCGACACAGGCACGAATCTCGTCCTCACGCTGCGGTCGATCGTCGAGGCACTCGACACGTCGAGCGCGGTCGACAGCGAGGCGGTCGCGAAGGACGTGACCCGCGCGGCGCTCATGGGCGCGCGCGGGAACTCCGGCGTGATCTTCTCGCAGATCGTGCGCGGGTTCGTCGAGGTGCTCGGCGAGCACGAGGGAGTGAGCTCGGCGCTCCTCGGCCGTGCGTTTCGCGGTGCGAGCGACACGGCGTACCGCGCCGTGAAGCGTCCGGTCGAGGGGACGATGCTCACGGTCATTCGCGAGATGGCTGCGGAGAGCGAGCGCAAGGAGCTTCGTCGCGTCGCGCCCAACGAGCTCCTGCGCGCGGTGCTCTCGGCGGGAGAGCAGTCCGTCGCGCGCACGCCAGAGCTGCTCGACGTCCTGCGCAACGCCGGTGTCGTCGATGCGGGCGGAGCCGGCCTCGTCGAGATCGCTCGCGGGATGGTCTACGGCGCGACCGGCGAGGAGCTCCCGGACGCGCCGGTCGAGACGGAGTCGCTCGGCTTCGACGCGATCCATCTCGAGCTCTCCGAGTTCCGGTACTGCACCGTGTTCGTCGTCGAAGGTGACGCGCTCGACAAGGACGCGCTCGAGAGCGAGCTGGAGAAGATCGGCGACTCGCTCCTCGTCGTCGGAGATGCGACTGCACTCAAGGTGCATGTCCACACGGACGACCCCGGCCAGGCGCTCAACCTCGGAACGGCGGTCGGCGTCGTCGAGGGCGTCGAGATCGCGAACATGCACCACCAGACCGCGCAGCGCGAAGAGCGACTTCTGGAAGCTGCGCCGCTCAGCGCGCTCGCAACGCTCGAGACGGGACTCGTGGCCGTGTGTCCCGGTCGGGGAAATCGCCGTCTCTTCGAGAGCATGGGCGCGACACGCGTGATCGAGGGTGGGCAGTCGATGAACCCGTCGGCGAAGGACATCCTCGAGGCGATCGAGGCCGTGCCGACCGACGAGGTGCTCCTCCTCCCGAACAACTCGAACGTGATCCTCACCGCCGAGCAGGCGTCGTCGATGAGCGAGAAGAACGTCCGCGTGATCCCCTCGAAGTCGGTGCAGGCGGGGCTGGCCGCGATGACCGGGTTCATGTCGTCGAACGCACCCGAGGACAACGAGCGAACCATGCTGGCCGAGCTGGCGAGCGCTTCGACCGGAGAGGTCACCGTCGCCTCGCGCAACGTCACGCTCGACGGCGTGGAGATACGCGAGGGCGAGTACCTCGGCCTCGTGGACGACAAGGCCGTCGTGTCCGATCCCGCGCTCGACGTCGTCGTGCACGAGGTGGTCGATCGCGTCCTCGCCGACGGCCGGAGCGTGCTCACGATCCTGACGGGAGAGCACGCGCCCGCGCTTGACGGGTTGCTTCCGGCGATCGAGCAGCGACATCCCGACCTCGAAGTGCTCGACGTCCACGAGGGCGGCCAGCCGCACTACCCGCTCCTTCTCGTCGCTCAGTGAGCGAGCCGGCGGCGCCGATTCGCGTCCTGCTCGTCGAGGACTCGGACGTCTACCGCGACTCCCTCGTCTTCCTCCTCGCGACGAGGTCCGGGCTCCAGGTCGTCGACGCGGTTGCGGACGGTGCTGCTGCGGTACGTGCCTGTCGCGAGCACGCGCCCGATGTCGTCGTGCTGGACTACCGCCTGCCCGACGTGGACGGCGCGACCGTGGCCGCCGAGCTCCGCGAGGGCGCGCTGCCAGCCGCAGTCGTGTTCCTGAGCGCTTCCGCGGGCTCGGAGGAGTACGATGCCGCGTCGAGCGCAGGCGCTGCGCTCGTGCGCAAGGACGAGGGGATCGACGCCCTCGTTCGCGCAGTCCGTGCAGCGGCCGGGAGGTGACGCAGATGAACCTGACGAGCGAGAACACCGCAATCGTCCTCGACTCCACGTCGGACTACCCGGACGCGCCCGCGCGCTTCCCGAACATGCGCTTCGTCCCCCTGTACGTCCGCTTCGGCGACGACACGTATCGCGACTACCTCGAGCTGGGGCCTGCCGAGTTCTACGAGAAGCTCCGCGCGTCCACGGTCACACCGGCGACGGCGCAGCCGACGCCGCAGGACTTCGTCACGCGCCTACGAGGAGCTCTCCGGCTACGAGCGGATCTACTCGCTCCACGTCACCGCGAAGCTGTCCGGCACGTTCCAGAGCGCCGAGCTCGCGGCGCAGGAGATCGGCGGCGACAAGGTGCGCGTCGTCGACTCGAAGACGGCGTCGCTTGCGATCGCGATGCTCGCGCATGCGATCCAGCGCAGGCTCGCCCGCGGGACGACGGACGAGGAGATCTCCACCCTCGTCGACCGCTTCTACGCGCAGTCGAACGTCCTCTTCACGGTCGAGACGCTCGAGTTCCTCCAGCGCGGCGGCCGGATCGGCAAGGCGCAGGCGATCGCCGGATCGCTGCTGAACCTGCGGCCCGTGCTCAGCGTCGAGGACGGCGTCGTGATTCCGGTCGCGCGCGTGCGTGGGAAGCAGAAGGCGCTAGCCGAGTTCGAGCGCCGCTTCGTCGAGGCAACCACGGACGGTCCTGGCCTGCGCATCGCGATCGCGCACGCCAACGCCGACGAGTGGGTCGGAACGCTCTCCGAGCTCGCGTGGCGCGTCCGGCCGAAGGCCGAGATCGAGTTCACGTCGACGCTCGGGGCTGTCGTCGGGACGCACGTCGGCCCGGGCGCCGTCGGCTTCTTCTGGTTCCAAGACACCGACTGACATGGCCAGGCGTCGGCGCGCGTCGAAGATCGAGATCCTCTTCGAGACGCACTCGACGACCACGGACAACGAGCGCTGGGTCGCGACGGGCTGGCTCGACGGCCAGCTCTCGCCTCTGGGACGCCGGCAAGCGAAGGAGCTCGGCGAGCGCCGCGTGGAGGACGACATCGTGGCCGTGTTCTGCTCCGATCTCGGACGTGCAGTCGAGACGGCGCAGATCGCGTTTGCGAACCGTGGTCTGCCGATCTTCCACGACTGGCGGCTTCGCGAGTGCAACTACGGGATGCTCAACGGAACCGCCGTGGCCAGGCTGGAGGTCGAGCGGACGAAGCACGTCGTCGACCCCTACTCGGGCGGGGAGAGCTACGTCGACGTCGTCGCGCGAGCGCGTAGCTTCCTCGCAGATCTCCCGTCGAGGTATCCGGACAAGCAAGTCGTCGTGATCGGGCACTCGGCGACGAAGTGGGCATTCGACCACCTTCTCGAAGGAGCGCCGCTCGACGAGGTCGTCGAGGGCTCGTTCCGCTGGCAGCCCGGCTGGCTGTACACGTTGGCGATCGACGGCTGAGCGGCGTTCGCGGGACCTATCATCGGCCGTGATGGGAACGGTCGCACGCATCGCGCTGCCGGTCGGCTTCGCAGGCGTCGAGGCGCCAGAGCGCTGGCCGCGACCTCCCTCCGCGCCCAGGCCCGAGCTTCTCGTTGCATCGGTCGAGATGCTGCACGGCGTCGGTCCGACGCTTGCGAGGCGGCTCGCGAAGCTGGGCGTGAGCACGGTCGGGGATCTGCTCTGGCAGCGTCCCCGCCGCTACGAGGAGCCCGTGCCTGCCAAGCGGATCTGCGACCTCTTCGGCGACGAGGAGGCGGTCATCGAAGGGGTCGTCCGCTCCGCCACGAGTCGGCGCCGGGGCCGCCTGAAGATCCTCACCGCACGGATCGCCGACGAGACGGGGGAGATCAAGGCGACGTGGTTCAACCAGCCGTGGCTCGAGAGCAAGCTCGTCTCCGGAACCACCATCCGGATCCGGGGCCGCGCGAACCGGCACGGCTTCGCCGTCTCCTCGTACGACCTCGACGGCGAGTCGGAGACGGCCGACTTCGCGCCGGTCTATCCGGCGACGGAGGACGTCGCGCAGAAGAAGCTGCGAGACCTCCACGAGCAGGCGCTCGAGCGCGTGCGGGACGTCGGGGAGGAGCTGCCGGCCTCGCTCCTCGCAGCCGAGCGTCTTCCGCTGCGTGCGGACGCGCTCAGCGTCGTCCACCGCCCGCGGTCGCTCGCCGAGGCAGAGGTCGGCCGGGCTCGGCTCGCGTTCGACGAGCTGCTCGTTCTCAGGCTCGCTCTCCTGCGCACCACGGCTGCACGCGAACGCGCGTCCGCGCAGCCGCTCGGTGCGCCCGGCGAGCTGATCGCGCGCTATCGCGCATCGCTTCCCTTCGTTCTCACGCCGGATCAGGAGCGCGCCATGGCCGAGATCGACGCCGACCTCGACCGCTCGTTTCCGATGCAGCGTCTACTCCAGGGCGAGGTCGGCTCGGGGAAGACCGTCGTTGCGCTCCACGCGCTTCTGCGCGCGGTCGAGCTCGGACGTCAGGGCGCGCTGATGGCGCCGACGGAGACTCTGGCCGAGCAGCACTTCCTCACGATCGACGAGCTGTGCACGCCTCTCGGAGTTCGCGTCGTGCTGCTCACGAGCTCGTTGCGCGCGAAAGAGCACACGGCTGTGCGCCAGCTCATCGCGTCGGGCGACGCGCAGGTCGTCGTCGGGACGCACGCGCTCATCGAGAAGGAGGTCGACTTCGGCGATCTCGCCGTCGCAGTGGTGGACGAGCAGCACCGCTTCGGAGTGGCGCAGCGCACCGCGCTCGTCGAGGGACGTAGCCCGCACGTTCTTCATCTCACGGCGACGCCGATCCCGCGGACGCTCGCGCTCACCGTGTACGGCGACCTCGAGGTGAGCGAGCTCGCGCTTCCGCCGGCCGACCGCAAGCCGGTGATCACCGCCTGGGTGACCGACGATCGCAGCTCGGAGGCCTACTCGCGTCTGTGCCGACACCTCGACGACGGACGGCAGGCCTACGTCGTGTGCCCGCTGATCGAGGCCTCGGAGACGCGGGTTGCGCGCGCAGCGGAGGAGGAGGCCGCGCGGCTTCGTGCAGCCGAGCTCCGCGGCTATCGGGTCGGCTGCCTCCACGGGCGCCTGCCGACGGCCGAGCGACGGAGCGTCATGGCGCAGTTCAAGGCGCGCGAGCTCGACGTCCTCGTCGCGACGACGGTGATCGAGGTCGGCGTCGACGTGCCGAACGCGACGATCATGATCGTCCAGGAGGCCGATCGCTTCGGCCTCGCGCAGCTCCATCAGCTGCGCGGCCGGGTGGGGCGCGGAGCCGAGCAGTCGTACTGCCTGCTCGTGTCGCGCGCGCGCGACGAGCTCTCGGAGACGGCGACCGAGCGGCTCGACGCGATGGTCGCGACGACCGACGGGTTCGAGCTCGCCGAGCGCGACCTGGAGATCCGCGGCGAGGGCCAGCTCCTCGGCGCGCGTCAGTCGGGCTACTCGGATCTCCGCTTCGTCCGGCTCCGTCGCGACCAGGATCTCCTCGAGCGCGCCCGCGACGCCGCGCGAACGCTCCCCGACGAGGGTCTCCTCGCCGACGCCGTCGACCGCCTTCTCGGCGACGCACGAGCACCTGGGCGACTCGTGAGGATCGTCGCCGGATCGCGCAAGGGCCACCGCATCGGCGCGCCGAAGGGCGTGAGCACGCGTCCGACCGGAGATCGCGTGCGCGAGGCCGTCTTCTCGATCATCGGGCCGGTCGAGGGAGCGGCGGTGCTCGATCTGTTCGCCGGATCGGGCGCGATGGGGCTCGAGGCGCTCTCACGCGGCGCTGCCAGCTGCGTCTTCGTCGAGCGCGACCGAGACGCCGCGCGCGTGATCCAGGCGAACCTCGAGAAGCTGCGGCTCACCGGAGCAGCGGTCGCCAACCGCGATGTCGCAGCCGCGCTTCGGGACGACCGCACTCGCGGCCGACGCTACGACCTCGTCCTCGTCGACCCGCCGTACGAGGAGTGGGATCGGCACGCAGGAGTGCTCGCCGAGCATCTTCCCGGCCTGCTCGAGGACGACGCGCTCGTCGTCGTCGAGACCTCCGATCGCGTCGAACCGGAGCTTCCGCTCGACCTCGTCACGACCCGGCGCTACGGTTCCGCGCGGATCACGGTGTTCTCGCAGTGCTGACAGCCATCTGCCCGGGCTCGTACGACCCCGTCACGAACGGGCACGTCGACGTCATCGGACGCGCGGCGGGCATCTTCGACCGCATCGTCGTCGGCGTCGTCCGCGATCCGGCCCACAAGCAGACGCTCTTCACGGTCGAGGAGCGCGTCGCCTTCCTCGAGGACGCGCTCGCAGGCTGCGACAACGTCATCGTCGACGTGTTCTCCGAGCTCGTCGTCGACTTCGCTCGCAAGCACGACGCCAAGACGATGGTGAAGGGGCTGCGCGTCATCGCGGACTTCGAGTGGGAGTTCCAGATGAACCACCTGAACCGGCAGCTCGCACCGGAGATCGAGACGCTCTACGTCATGGCGAGCCCGCTCTTCAGCTTCGTGTCGTCGAGCGGCGTGAAGGAGATCGCCTCGTTCGGCGGCAGAGTGGACGAGCTCGTGCCGCCCGCAGTCGCGAAGCGCTTCGTCGAGATCTACCCGGACGGCAGGCCCGGAGCACCCGTCTCGCCCTCCGAATAGACGTCTAGACTGCCCGCCCATGGACGTACTCGTACTCATAGACAGGCTCGACGATCTGGTGCACAACGCGAAGGCCGTGCCCCTTACGGATCAGGTTCGCCTCGACCGCGAGGAGATCTACGAGATCCTCGACCAGATGCGAGCGACCATCCCGGAGGAGATCAAGCAGGCGCGCTGGATCGTCAAGGAGCGCCAGGAGATGCTCGCCGAGGCGAAGCGGGAGTGCGACCGGATCATCCAGGACTCGCGCGAGCAGGCCATGCGCGAGGCGTCGCAGACCGAGATCGTCAAGCTCGCCGAGACGCAGGCCGACGGCATCGTCGACGAGGCGAAGCGGCAGGCACGCCAGACCCGGCTCGAGATGGAGGACTGGGCCGACTCGATCCTCTCGACGCTCGAGCTCAACCTCGACAAGTTCCTGAGTGCGGTAAAGCGCGGGCGCGAGCGGCTGCACGAGCGCTCGCAGGAGACGGTCGTGGCCGGAATCGGCCCCGAGCCGCTCGACGAGCCGCAAGACTTCGAGCGGTTTACCTGAGTTTTCCCGCAGACCGGATATCCGCTAGCGCGGATTTCCGGTCGCGAGGATCCCTGAAGGCGCCCGCTTCGCGCCGTCGCGTCGTCGACTCGTCGCCGCGTTCAGGCTGCTGCGGGCTCGACCGAGAGCTTGCGGCAGACCGCCATCGCGGAGTCGACGAACGCCTCCGCCGCGGCGCTGCGGTGCCGGTCCGAGTGCCACACGAGGCCGATGACCCGAGGCGGCATGCGGCCGTGGAGGTCGATCACGGCGATCGACGGGTCGTCCTCGTCGACCGTGAGGCGCGGCGAGACCGCGAGCCCGACACCCGCGCCCACGAGGCCCTGAACCGTGCCGTTGTTGTCCGAGCGAAACACGACGTTGGGCGCGCGGCCCGTCGAGGCCAGCGTCGACTCCACGTGATCCATGGCGCTGCAGTGGTTGAAGCCGATGAGCGGCTGGAGCACGATCTCCTTCAGCGTCGGGGCACGCTTGAGCGCCGCGAGCGGTGAGTCCGCGGGAACGACGAGCACGTACGGGTCGTGCAGGAGCTCGACCGTCTCGTACGGCCCGGCTGGAACCGGAAGCGTCCAGAAGGTGAGATCGAGGTCGCCGCGCTCGATCATCTCCAGCAGCTCGCTCTCGTCCTGCGACTCGCGCAGCACGATCTCGACCTGCGGGTGGCTCTCCGAGAAGCGGCGTAGGAGTCGCGGGATGATCTTCGCGCCGACGCTCTGGAACGTCCCGACGCGGAGGCGTCCGGCGTCACCGGCCTCGAGCGCGTTCATGTCGGCCTTGGCCGCGAGCAGCCGCGCCTGGATCGCGTCGGCATGTCGGAGCAGGATCTGACCGGCCTCGGTCAGCGAGATCGGGCGAGGGCCACCGGGGCGCTCGATGAGCCGCAGCCCGACGATCCGCTCGAGCGTCGCGATCTGCTGGGAGATCGCGGACTGCGTGTAGCCGAGCTTCTCCGCCGCTCTCCCGAACGATCCCTCGTCGGCGATCGTCTTCAGCGCGACGAGGTGGCGGAGATCGAGCCCGAGCCAGCGATCAGCTTCCATGATCGACACTGTACCAACGCGAGCAGGAGAGCTAATCGTGCACGAGGGCGCTACGCTCAGCCGTGACGACGATGGATCTGAGGACGCTGCGGCTCCGTCCCGGCGAGGTACGGCGCGAGACGCTCGAGGTCGCGCTCGAGCCGTTCGTGCTCGGCGGACAGCGCTACGAGGCGACGCCGGCGACGATTCCGGTCGAGCTCGAGATCTCGCAGGCATCCGGCGCGATGGTGCTCGACCTGCGCCTCGACGCGCGCCTGAGCGGAGCGTGCATGCGCTGTCTGGGTTTCGCAGAGGTTGAGCGGCAGGTGCGCGCCCGCGAGTTTCACGACTTCGACGCGCCGCCCGCCGACGAGCTGCGTTCCGACTACGTCGTCGACGAGCATCTCGATCTGAGCGCCTGGGCGCGCGACGCCGTCGCGCTCGAGCTTCCGGATCAGATCCTCTGCCGCGAGGACTGCGCGGGTCTGTGCCCCGTCTGCGGCAAGGACCTGAACGAGGAGCCGCACGAGCACACGGAGCGCACGCCCGACCCGCGCTGGGCGGCGCTCGCGGAGCTTCGCGACGAGCTGTAGGGGCGAGATACATCTCGCCTCATACCCTTCGGCTCCGACCCAGATCAGCCCGCCAACCGCACCTGCACGAGCCGGTAGCCGGCGATCCCCCCGAGACCGGGATCGCCCGAGCGGTACGACTTCACGAAGAACTGGACGTTGAAGCCCCGTCGCGGCTTCGGGAAGTTGCCGTTCGGAGCGAGCTGGTAGGTCACCCAGCCGTCCGCGGTCGCCACCTGTCGGTCGCCGCCCGTCGTCACACGCGGCGTCGAGCGCACGAACACGAGCGCGTCGCGCACGACGAAGCCTCGCGAGTCCTTCGTGCGCACGCGAACCGTGATCACCCGATTGCGGTCGGTGACCGGGTTCGGCGAGAACACGACCTGCGAGACGACCAGACGCTGGTTCGAGGGGACGCTCGCCGCGGGGATCGAGATCTCGCCGCTCGGCAGGCGGATCGCTCCGGACGGCAGCGGCTCGGTCACGACGGCGGACTCGGTCGAGATGACGGTCACCGACCCGAGGGAGTTGCGAGCCGTCGTGTTGAAGCGGAGCTTGCGTCCGATGTCGTCGGATGCCACGCGGTAGTTGCGCGAGCTCCCGCCCGGGATCGACTGGCATTCGCCCCCGGCGGAGTTGCAGCGCAGCCAGCGGTACGAGTACGAGATCGGCGACTTTCCGGTCCAGGTTCCCGGCTCGGCGGTGACGACCTGACCGACCAGCATCGCGCCGCGCGGGAACGGCTGGGCCGTGTTCACCGGCGGTCCGACGACGGTGCCCGTCGGGTTCGACGCCGCCGTGCGAGAGCCGTCCGCGTTCGAGGCGGTGACGCGAACACGGATGCGGAAGCCGATGTCGGAGCTGCCGAGACGATGATCCCTGCGTGTCGCACCCGACACGATCGCGCAGTCGCCACCGTCGGAGCGACCGCCGTCGGCGCCGCACCGCAGCCACTGGTACGCGTACGAGATCGGTCCGGTGCCGCTCCAGGCTCCGCGCGCTGCGGAGAGCGTCTGCCCTTGCTCGGCGCGGCCGCTGATCGTCGGCTCTGCCGTGTTCTGCGGCGGCGCGGTCGGCGCGGCCTCACCGTCTCCCGCGGGCATGGCGAGCGCACACACCGCGACGATCGTCAGAAGAACGACCGCCACGATGGCCCAACGGTCCGAACGGGTGGTCAGAAACATGATCCCTCCCTTGGTCGTCACCGGTTATGACGGCTCGGAGGGGTGCGCGCCGCGAACTCTTGCGGACCTCTTACAGGCCCTTACATCGCGCTTACCGCGTCGTCTACCATCCCGGACGGCGCGTTTGCGCCCTCTGATGACGGACTAACGGACCCATCCCCGTTCTCGCGCGTGCCGCTGGTGCGCGCTCTCACGGTCTCGGAGGTCCGTCCATGCGAGTACAGCTCGCGGGCGTCGGCAAGCACTTCGGCGCGCACGTCATTCTCGACCAGGTCACGCTCACCATCGGCCCGAAGGCACGCATCGGCCTGGTCGGCCCCAACGGCGTCGGCAAGACGACGCTGCTGCGAATCGTGGCCGGACAGGAACAGCCCGACGCCGGGACGGTCGCGCGCGCCCCTTCGCGGCTCACGGTGGGCTATCTCGAGCAGGAACGGACGGCGCAGCCCGGCGTCTCCGTGCTCGACTCGCTCGCGCGAGCGCACGGGTATCGCGAGTGCCGAACGGGAGCTCGAAGCATCCGCGCGCGCTCTGGCCGACGGGCAGCCTGCCGCGGATCGCTACGCGGACGCCCTCGATCGTCTCGTTTCGCTCGGCGCCGAGAGCTTCGAGCCGCGAGCTCGCGCGACGTGCGCCGACCTCGGGCTCGGTGTCGATCTCGACCGCGAGCTCGCCGGGCTCTCGGGCGGCGAGTCCGCGCGCGTCGCCCTCGCCGCGATCCTGCTCTCGCGCTTCGACGTGCTGCTCCTCGACGAGCCGACGAACGACCTCGACTTCGACGGGCTGGGGCGGCTCGAGCGGTTTCTCGACGGATATCGCGGCGCTCTCGTCGTCGTCTCGCACGACCGCGAGTTCCTCGACCGGACGGTCGCTCGCATCGCCTCGATCGAGCCGGACACGCGGCGCGTGCGGGAGTGGGCGGGAGGCTGGAGCGACTACGAGACGGCACGCGACACCGAACGCGCTGCCGCGCTGGCGGAGTTCGAGCAGGCGCAGCTTCGACGCAAGCAGCTGACGACGCTCCTGAGCACGCGACGGACCGAGGCGCGCTCGAAGGGCGCCTCGCTCGGCGACAAGACGGGAGGCCAGGACCGCCGCGCGACGCATGCGCTCGAGACGAAGGTGCGGCAGGCCGAGCGGCTCCTCGAACGCAACGAGCTGCCCGACAAGCCCTTCCAGCCATGGGAGCTGAAGCTGACGCTCGACGCGGGACCGCGCCCGTCCGATCTGGTGCTCCAGCTCTCGGGCGCTGTCGCGCGCCGCGGAGCCTTCCGTCTCGGGCCGGTCGACCTCGACCTCGCGCCGGGCGAGCGGCTGTCGATCGTCGGAGCGAACGGCACCGGCAAGTCGACGCTGCTTGGGAATGCTCCTCGGCGACGTGCCGCTCGCCGAAGGCGAACGCCTGGTCGGGCGACGCACCGTGATCGGCGCGGTCGGCCAGGAGCGCGCGGCGTATGCCGGCGACGCGGTGCTCGTCGACGAGCTGATGGCGAGGACGGCGCTCACGCGCGCCGACGCACGCACGCTGCTGGCGAAGTTCGGTCTGCGAACGGATCACATCGACCGTGCGTGCTCCTCGTTGTCACCGGGCGAGCGCACGCGCGCTCATCTCGCCGAGCTACAGGCGCGTGGTGTCAACCTGCTGGTGCTCGACGAGCCGACGAACCATCTCGATCTCGAGGCCGTCGAGCAGCTCGAGAGCGCGCTCGTCGACTACGCGGGAACGCTCGTCGTCGTCTCGCACGACCGGCGTTTCCTCGAGCGGATCGCGCCGACGAGAGAGCTAACGCTGCCGCTATAGTCCCCAGCCGCTCATGGCCGTCCCGAAGCGAAAGACATCCAGGTCGAGGCGCGACAAGCGCCGCGCCCAGCACGCGCTGACCACGCCGCACGTTCAGGTCTGCCCGACCTGCAAGCAGCCGAAGCGGATGCATCGCGTCTGCCCGAACTGCAAGACGTACAAGGGCCGGGACGTCGAGCCACTCCGCCTCGACGCGCCGTAGTCTCCACGCATGACTCGCGTGGCCGTCGACGCCCTTGGTGGCGACCGCGCCCCCGAGGAGATCGTCCTCGGCGCGGCCGACGCTGCGGCTGACGGCATCGAGCCCGTGCTCTTCGGCTCGCCGGGCCTCGAGACCAACGGTCTCCGGCTCGTCGAGACGAGCGAGACGATCGACATGGACGACCATGCGGTCGACGCGGCGCGCTCGAAGCCCGATTCGTCGCTCGTCCGCGCCGTTCGTGCGGTCGCGGACGGCGAGGCGGACGCGGTCGTCTCGGCCGGGAACACGGGCGCGATGCTGGCGGCCTCGCTACTGCACATCCGCCGTCTTCCGGGAGTCCACCGCCCGGGGATCGCGATCGTCATCCCGACGAAGCGTGGCCGGAGTGTTCTCATCGACGCCGGCGCGAACGCGGACGGCCGACCCGAGCAGCTCGTGCAGTTCGCCCACATGGGCGCCGTGTTCGCGGAGGAGATCCTCGAGGTGTCCGATCCGGAGGTGCGGCTCCTCTCCATCGGCGAGGAGCCCGAGAAGGGCAACCAGCTCACGCTCGAAGCGCACGAGCTGCTGCGTGCGGCCGGCCTGCGCTTCGGCGGGAACACCGAAGGTCGCACGCTGCTCGAGGGCGATGCGGATGTCATCGTCGCGGACGGATTCACGGGCAACGTCGCCTTGAAGACGCTCGAGGGGACTGTGAAGAGCCTGCTCGACGCGCTCCGCTCGGAGCTGGAGGCGTCCGCACGGGGGAGGCTCGGCGGTGCGCTCATTCGTCCTGCCGCACGGAAGCTCCGCGAGCGCCTCGATCCGGAGACGTACGGCGGCGGCTATCTCCTCGGGCTGAACGGGCTCGTCGTGATTGCACACGGCTCCAGCTCGCGTATCGCGATCGGAAATGCGATCCGGCACGCCGCTCGCGGGGTCGAGCACGGGGTGGTCGAACGGCTCAGAGAGCGCATGTCCCCTGGCGTGTTAGCATCGGCGCGCTCCACGACCCCGACGGTAGAGAGGTGAGATTTCAAGCATGGCGACTTCGCGTGAGGAGATCCTCGAGCAGGTCAAAGGCGCGCTGAGCGAGAAGCTCGGCATCGACGAGAGCGAGATCACGGAAGAGGCGTCGTTCGAGGAAGATCTCGGCGCGGATTCACTCGATCTGGTGGAGGTCGTGATGGACCTCGAGGACCAGTTCGGGCTGAAGATCCCCGACGAGGACGCCCGCGATCTCACGACCGTCGGCAAGGCGATCGACTACGTCATCGCACATCGGGCCTGATCCCGACGCGGCTGCCGGGACGTACGAGCTCGGCCGCCTGATCGCGGAGCTCCCTGCCGACCGGCTCGAGCAGGTATTCACCCACACCTCCTGGGTCGAGGATCGCGCAGACTCGTACGAACGGCTCGAGTTCCTGGGCGACAGCGTCCTCGAGCTCGCGATCGCGCGGGCGGTCTTCGACCGCTTCAGCGCGGCGTCGGAGGGGAGGCTCGCGAAGGTGCGGGCGCACGTCGTGTCGCGCCAGAGCTGCGCCGCCGTTGCGAAAGAGCTCGGGTTGGGCGAGACGTTGCTCAAGCACGCGGGCGACGCGCCGGCGGACGAGCTGCAGCGCATCTCTCGCAGCAGGAACGTCCTCGCCGCTGTGCTCGAGGCCGCCATCGCGGCCGTGTACCTCGAGCATGGCTTCGAGGCGATGGAGCCCGCGCTCGTCGAGGCGTTCTCGGAGCGCATCGAGTACGCGCGCTCGAGCCACGTCGACTACAAGACGGAGCTCCAGGAAGCGCTCGCGCGCTCGGGCCGGCATGTCCACTACACGGTGCTCGAGGTCGAAGGCCCGCCGCACGACCGAAAGTTCGTGTGCGCTGCGCACGTGGCCGGCGAGCAGCTCGGCGTCGGCAAGGGTTCGACGAAGAAGGCGGCGGAGCAAGAGGCCGCGCATGCAGGCGCTCGAAGCGCTCGGCGTCGTGCCCGAGCGAATCTGACGCTCAGTGCGGTGACGCAACGACCAGGCCGAGAGCCTGCGCCGCAGCGAGTTGCCGCGAGTCGTACCTGACGAAAGCGGCAGGCAGCGCCGTCGGTTCAGCGCGCAGCCGCGAGAGCACCCGTGCCGAGCAGCTCGAGCACTCCACGCCCGCCGCCGGCGACAGAACCTCGGCGCGGCATCGGCTCCGCCAGCGTCCTGGCGAGATCGTCGAAGAAGCGCTCTGCGCTCACGTACTCGCCAGGCTAGGCTGCGCGAGCCTGTTCGCACCAGGGAGATCCCTAGGTTTCTCTACCGCAATCGATCAGGATTGGACGGTGCTGATCGGACGCAAAGCGGAGCTGGCGACGCTTCGGGCGCTCGTGGACGGCGCCATCTTCGGCCACGGCAGCGCGCTGCTCGTCACCGGCGATCCGGGGATGGGCAAGACCGCGTTGCTGGACCACGTCGCGGCGCATGCGGCGAACGACGTGACGGCGCTGCGGGCATCCGGTCGCGAGTCAGACGCCGACCTCCCGTTCGCGACTCTCCGCGAACTTCTTCGACCCGCCGAGCGAGAGATCGAGGCGCTCCCCGGGCTTCAGGCCGGGGCACTACGATGCGCGCTAGGGCTCGAGGAGGGCGCTGGTCTCGTCGACGGACTCGCCGTCGGCGTCGCCACGCTCGGCGTGCTCGCGGCTCTCGCATTGCACCGGCCGGTGCTGGCGGTCGTCGACGACTTGCAGTGGGTCGACGAATCGTCGCGGACGTCGATCTCGTTCGTCGCGCGACGCCTCTCGAAGCTTCACATCGCACTGCTGTGTGCCGCTCGTGCGGGCGAGCTACCCCAGTCGGCAGCGGACATGCCGCGGCTCGAGCTGCTCGCGTCTCCGGGCGAAGGACGCAGGCGAGCTTCTCGCCGGCTCGGCACGCGTTCCGCTCGATCGAGCGGTCAGACGGCGTCTCCTCGAGGTCTCGGCGG
This sequence comes from uncultured Gaiellaceae bacterium, assembly GCA_963822885.1. Lineage (GTDB taxonomy): Bacteria > Actinomycetota > Thermoleophilia > Gaiellales > Gaiellaceae > GMQP-bins7. Next base: position 97,408 of record CAWGJJ010000026.1, on the reverse strand, counting down.
GGAACCCGCTCGCTCTCATCGAGCTGCCGACGGCACTCTCCGACGCGCAGCTTCGAGGAGTCGACGAGCTCGGTGAGCCGATCCCCGTGAACGGCGGGATCGAGCGCACCTTCGGTGCTCGCGTCGCGCGCCTTCCCGAGCGAACGAGACATGCGCTGCTGCTCGCCGCCGCTGCCGGCTCCGACGCGCGAGATCTCTCTCGCCGCAGCGTTTCGAAAGGCCGAGCTCGATGTCGAGGATCTCGAGGCAGCGAAGCTCGACGGGCTCGCGGCTCTCGAGGGCGGCAACGTCTCGTTCCGCCACCCGCTCGTCAGCTCCGTCGTCTATCAGGGAGAGAGCGAAGCGTTCGACGGCGTGCCGCCCACGCGCTGCTCGCGGAAGTCGACCAGGACATCGATCGCCAGGCCTGGCATCGCGCAGCGGCAGCGATTGCACCGCGACGAGGCCGTCGCTGCCGAGCTCGACGCAGCCGCGGGGCGCGCGCTCGCGCGCGGCGCGCCGGATCCGCGGTTCGTGCGTTCGAGGTCGCGGCCCGGTTCTCCGTAGCGGACGAGGCCGCGCGGAGCAGCGACTGGCGCGCGCCGCACGGGCGGCACATCGAGCCGGGGATGTCGCGAGTGCGGCTCGTCATGCGACTGCGGCACGAGAGCTCGCCTCCGATCCGATCACGCTCGCCGACCTGCGTGCTCGTCGAGTCCGATCTCCGCATGCGCGAGGGAGATCTCGAAGGGGCACACCGTGCGCTCATGGCTCACGCGGAGCTCCTGGTCGACACCGACCGCCGCCGCGCCGCGACGATGCTGCTCCTGGCGTTGAAGCTCCGCATCTTCCGCCTCGAAGGAAAGGCGGCCGCCGACGAGGTCGAAGGTGTCCTCGCGCTGCTGCCGGCCGGCGAGCACGAGCTTGTCCACCTCGTCGCTCTGAGCATGAGCCGCACGGTGGCCGGCAGAGACGGCGCTCGCGACTCGGCGCTCGCCGCGGCAGCCGCCGCGGCGAACGCGCCACACGGTCACGCGCACACGCTGGGCATCGCCTGGCCGCTGATCTGGCTCGAGGAGTACGACGTGGCGCGCGAGGTGACGGATCGCGCGATCGCCATCCAGCGCGAGGCCGGCTTCCTCCTCTACCTCCCGCAGTCGCTCCTGCCGCGGGCGGAGCTGGACTTCCGCACGGGTCGCTGGGAGCCCGCGATGGCGGCGGCCGACGAGGCGCTCGGACTGTTCGAGGAGACGCAGCAGGCGAGCGAGGTCGCGTCGGCCGCAGCCGTGCTGCCCGGATGGAGGCAGCCCGTGGCAACGCCGACGAATGCAGAGCGCATGCACAGCGCGCCCTGGCGAGCGACGTCGAGTTCGGTCTTCGCAGCTCCGCCGCGTACGCACTTGCAGCCCTCGGCTTTCTGGCGCTCGGCACGCGCCGGCCGGACGAGGCGATCGCTCCGCTCGAGACAGCCGAGCGGCTTGCGGCGCACGGCGCTGTCGGCGAGCCGTGGATGCTGTTGTCTGCGCCCGACCTCGTCGAGGCGCTCGCTCACGCCGGCCAGCACGCTCGTGCGCTGGAGGTGCTGCGCGAGCTTCGAGGCGCGAGCCGCCGCCGTTGGACGTGTCTCTGCGCTGGCGGCGGCGGCGCGCTGTGCCGGGATCCTCGACGCGGAGGGCCTGTGGGAGGACGCGTTCGAGGATGCACTGGCGCTCCACGCCCAGGTGCCGACGCCGTTCGAGCGTGCGCGCACCGAGCTCTGCTACGGCGAGCGACTGCGCCGAGCGCGTCGGCGCGCTGACGCGCGGGCGCGTCTCCGAAGCGCCCTCGAGGTGTTCGACGAGCTCGGCGCGCGACCGTGGTCGGAGCGTGCTCGGGCGAGCTGCGGGCGAGCGGGCGAGACGGCGCGTCGCCGCTCGACGCCGGTCGATGCGCTGACCCAGCAGGAGCTCGCGGTCGCGAAACTCGTCGTCGGGCGGCGCGACGAATCGCGACGCAGCGGCGACGCTCTTCGTCAGCCCGAAGACGATCGAGTTCCACCTCGGCAACGTCTATCGCAAGCTCGAGGTGCGCTCGCGCACCGAGCTCGTCCGGGGGTACGCCGAGAAGCTGAGCTGAGAGCTGAATCCTAGGGTGTTCCCTAGTGCGAACGGCGCGCTCGCGCTCCTACGCTCGCTGACAGACCGTTTGTCAGCGAACCAAAGGAGGGAGCATGAGCGGTCGCAGAATCTCGATGATCGTCGCGGCGCTCGTCGTCGGGGCGACGCTCGTTGCTGGTGCCATGGCCGCCGGACAGGGCTACAAGCAGGTTGGCAAGTGGGGCAAGGTCGGGACCGGGAACGGCCAGTTCGGGAACGGCGTGTTCGGCCTCGCGACGAGCAAGGGTGGCAACGTTTACGCCGCCGACACGAGCAACAACCGCATCCAGGTCTTCACCGCCAAGGGCGGATTCGTCGACAAGTTCGGCGCTCTCGGCGGCGGGAACGGGCAGTTCTCGGGGCCGAGCGATGTGGCGATCGCCCCCGACGGGAGCGTCTTCGTGGCCGACTACTCGAACGACCGCGTCCAGAAGCTCAGTGCAGGCGGCGGCTTCCAGCTTGCCATCGCGGCGAGCTCAGCCGACTGGGGTGGGCGTCGACGCCGAAGGCAATCTCTACGTCGCCGACGTCGACGGGAGGGTGACGCGCTACGACAAGGCGTCGAGCTACTGCGCCCGGGACGTCCTGGCGGGGCGCCGCGCGAGGCGGAGATCTCGAGGTGTCCGCCGACGGGACGATCTACGTCTCCGACACCGGCGGTCTCAAGGTGACGCGCTACTCGAGCGAGGGCAAGGCGCATGGGCTCGATCCGCGGCGGCCTCAGCAACCCGATCGGGATCGGCGTCGACCTCGACTGCAACGTCTGGGTCGGGAACATCTCGGCGCGGCGGATCGCGAAGTTCTCGCCCGGCGGGAAGATGCTGGCGACTGCGGCGTCGGCCGACCTGGTCGCACAGGACATCGCGGTCGGTCGCGGCGGGGACGTCTACGCGTTCGACGGCTCGAGCAGGGCGATCGATCCGCTTCGCCGAGGACAAGTCGAAGCCGGCGACCGCGAACGTGCCCGGGACGATCACCGTCGCCGGCGGCACGGCGAAGATCGCGTACACGCTGAGCGGCGTCGCGTGCCCTGCCGAGGTCGGCGCGACGGCGACGCTCACCGGTGCCGGGATCGCTGGCAAGGCCGCCGGCTCTGAAGCTCAAGGCCGGTGCGAAGAACACGATCACGATGAAGCTGCTCGAAGGCCGCGAGCGGGAAGGCGACGTTCAAGATCGTCCTCAAGACGAACGGGCGGCCGACCACCGAGACGAAGAGCGTGACGGTGAACGCGAAGTAGCAGCTCGTCGGCGGAGGGTCGCCGACTCCCGAAGACGCGCCGCGGAGGTCGGACCCTCCTGTCCTCCGCGGCGCGTTTCGCTGTCCGGAGCCGTCGTGAGAATGCGGCCTCGGTGCACCTGCGCTCGCTTCGCATCCGCGGCTTCAAGTCGTTCCCCGACACGCTCGAGATCTCGCTCGAGCCGGGTGTTGCCGTCATCGTCGGGCCGAACGGCTCCGGCAAGTCGAACATCGCCGACGCGATCGTCTGGGCCGCCGGCTCGCTGACGCCGTCCGAGCTGCGCGCGGAGAAGCCCGACGACGTGCTCTTCGCCGGCGGCGGCGACCGGAAGGCCGCAGAGCACTGCGAGGTCGAGCTCGTCTTCGACAACGAGGACGGCACGTGGCCCGATCTCGACTTCTCGGAGGTCTCGATCGCGCGACGGCTCGTGCGCGGCGGCGAGGGTCAGTACCTCGTCAACCGCGCCGCTGTGCGGCGCACGGACCTCGTCGAGATCCTCTCCGACGTGGGGCTCGGCTCGGCGATGCACTCGATCGTCGGCCAGGGAAGGTCGAGCAGGTGCTCGCGTCCAAGGCGGAAGATCGTCGCGCGTTCGTCGAGGAGGCGGCTGGGCTCGGGAAGTTCAAGCGCCGCCGGCATCGCGCCGAGCTGAAGCTCGCGCGCGTCGCGCTGCAGGTCGAGCGCGCTCGCGACGTCGAGGACGAGGTGCGCAAGCGCCTGCGGCCGCTGGCGCTGCAGGCGACGGCCGCGGAGCGCGCCGAGAAGCTCGGCCGTGAGATCGCCGGGCTGCGCGCGCGCGTCGCACAGCTCGATCTGGCCGAGTCGGGCTCGCGTCGCGCGGAGGCGGTAGAGCGCCGCGACGCGGTCGACGTTCTCGAAACGAGGCGCGCAGGGGAGGCTCGAAGGAGTGCTCGCGCGATCGTGCGCGCGCCGAGGAGGAGCTCTCGGACGCGGCGGGCCGTCGCGAGGCGGCGGTCGCGGCGCGCTATCGGCTGCAGGGCGGCATCGAGCGGCTCGAGCTGAGGATGGAGTCCGCCTCGGCGCTGCGTCGAGCGGTTCCGGCGCCGAGACGCCTGCCGCGGACGAGCCCTGCGGACGGCAGACGAGCTCGCGCGCTCGAGCTCGAGGCGGCGCGCAGCGGCCGAAGCGCGCGCGGACGGCCGAGCGCGAGCGCACCGCGCTCGCCGAACGCGCGGCGCTCGTGCGCGAGCGGGTGCGTGCGCTCGAGCAGGCGCTCGCCGAGCAGGAGGGCCTCCCGCCCGCCGCGCGCGCGCTCGCCGAGGACGGGGCCAGGCTCGCGCTCGCCTCGCTCGACGTCGAGCCGGGCGCGGAGCGGGCCGTCGCGGCCGCGCTTCGCACGCGAGCGGCGGCGGTGATCGCCGACGACCCGGCGGTCGGGCTCGCGCTGCTCCAGCGCGCTCGCGCAGCGGGCCTCGGCAGCCTCACCGTGCTCGCCGGGCGCTCGCCGCAGGATCTCGTCGAGCGAGTTTCCGGTCGTCCCGCTCGACACGCTGCTCGACGTCACCGCTCCGTCCGTCACGCCCGAGGGCTTCGGCTACGACCCCGCACGCGGCGAGCTGTGGTTCGTGGGCGAGACGGCCGAGGCCGTCCTGCTCGAGCTGCAGGGCCGGCGCACGGCGCTCGCTGCCGAGGCGAGCGGCGCTCGAGGCAGAGGTCGCGACCGCGACCGACGCTGCGGCGAAGAGGCGGCCGAGCGCGCGCGCGGTCGCAGAGGCTGCGTTCGGCCGGGCGCCGAGGCTTCGGGCCGCGATCGATCGACGCGGCGACGCTGAGTCGGCTCGTCGATCTGGCGACGGCGCTCCATGACGGCATCGACGCTGCGCAGCGCGCCGCCGGGCGCTTCGAGGCGCCGCTTCGTGCGCGCGTCGACGCCGGAGCGATGCGGGCGAGCGAGCTCGGCGAAGAGCTGCGCACGCTCGGCGCGACCGAGGTGAACCTCCGTCGCGAGCTGGAGGAGACGAGCGCGGCCGTGACCGCCGCCGAGGTCGAGATCGCGCGGATCGACGCCGACGTCGCGGACGCGACGCGGCGGCTCGAGTCGGCCGGTGAGGTCGACGTCGGCCGAGGGCGACGACCGCGACGAGCTCGTCGTCGCGCGCCGACCGGCTCGAGGTGCGCCGCGGCACGCTCGGGCAGGTGAATCCGCTCGCGCGCGAGGAGTACGAGGCCGAGAAGGAGCGTCTCGACGACCTGAAGATGCAGCGCGAGGACCTCGAGCAGAGCCTCGAGGAGCTCGAGAAGCTCCGCGCCGAGCTCACGGCGACGGTCGAGCGTCGCTTCGCGGAGACGTTCGCCGCCGTCGCGGAGCACTTCGAGGAGGTCGCGTCGACGCTCTTCCCTGGCGGTGAGGGCCGGCTGCGGCTCGTCGAGGCCGACGACGAGGGGGGAGAGCCGGGAATCGAGGTCGAGCTCCGCCCCGCGGGGAAGCGCATCACGCGCCTCTCGCTCCTCTCCGGCGGCGAGAAGGCGCTCGGCGCGATCTCGTTCCTCTTCGCGCTCTTCCTCGCGCGGCCGTGCGCGTTCTACCTCCTCGACGAGGTCGAGGCCGCGCTCGACGACACGAACATCGCGCGCTTCGTCGAGCTCCTGCGCCGGTACTCCGATCGCGCGCAGTTCGTCGTCGTGACCCACCAGAAGAGGACGATGGAGGCCGCGGATATCCTCTACGGCGTGACGATGGGGCCCGACGGCGTGTCGCAGGTCGTCTCGCGGCGCCTCCCGCAGCACCAGCAGCCTCTCGCCGCCACGGCGTGAGCTACACCTGGGCCGAGCTTCTCGGCGACGACGTCACGGAGACGGACGAGCCCGAGCGGACCGGCTTCTTCGGCCGGATGCGCGAGTCGCTCGCGAAGAGTCGTCACGGCGCTCACCGCCGAGCTCGCGTCCGCAGGCTTCGACTCGTCCGACGACGAGGCCTGGGAGCGCCTCGAGGAGGCGCTCATCCGCAGCGACGTCGGCGTTCCGGCGACCGCCGAGCTCGTGCGGCGGCTCGAGGCTCGCGGCGTCACCGGCGATCTCGAGGCTGCGCTCGTCGAGGAGGTCGAGGCGCTGTTCGGCGATCCTCCGACACTCGCGCTCGAGGCGACTCCGAGCGTGATCCTCGTCGTCGGCGTCAACGGCACCGGGAAGACGACGACGATCGGCAAGCTGGCACGCAAGCTCCACGAGCACGATCGCTCCGTGCTCGTCGGCGCGGCGGACACGTTCCGCGCGGCCGCCGAGGAGCAGCTCGAGATCTGGGCCGAGCGAGCCGGCGCCGACTTCGTCGGTGCTCCTCGCGGCGCCGATCCTGCTGCCGTCGCGTTCGACGCGGTCGAGGCTGCTCGCGCGCGCGGACGGGACGTCGCGATCATCGACACCGCTGGCCGCCTGCACACGCAGTCGAACCTCATGGCCGAGCTCGAGAAGGTGAGGCGCGTGATCGAGGGGCGCATCGACGGAGCGCCGCACGAGACGCTCCTCGTCGTCGATGCGACGACCGGTCAGAACGGGCTCCAGCAGGCGAAGCTCTTCGGTGAGACCGCCGGCGTCACGGGGGTCGCGCTCACGAAGCTCGACGGCAGCGCGCGCGGTGGCGTCGCGATCGCGATCGCGGTCGAGCTCGGTCTGCCGGTGAAGCTCGTCGGTGTCGGCGAAGGCGTCGACGACCTCCGGCCGTTCGACGCGGCGACTACGCGCGCGCGCTCATCGTCGCGGGCTGATCCGGCTGCCAGAATCCCTCGAACGAGGGCTATAGCGTCGTTGCACGCGTCGGTCACGCCCGCGTACGCTGTGCTCGAACCCTGGAGCGACGCAGGGAAGGAGGACTGGGAATGGCTGTCGCGATGACCATGCACTGGCCGGGCCTCACGTCCGACCAGTACGACGCCGTCATGGCGAGGCTCGGCCTCGACGCGAACCCGCCTGCCGGCGCGGTGCTGCACATGGCGACCGTCACCGACGAGGGTGTCGAGGTGTGTGACATCTGGCAGACCGAGCAGGCCTTCAACGGCTTCCTCGAGCAGCGCATGCTGCCTGTCGTGAGCGAGCTCGGGATCACGGGTGAGCCCGAGATCAGGATCGTCCCGCTGCACAACCTCTACGCCGCCGACCCGGACATGATCGACCGGATCGGCGCCGTCTCCCTTCCGGCTGCGGTCGCGAGCTGGGCTGGCTGATTGCGATGGAGGCGCGTCTCCGGACGCGCCTCCATCTCTCTAGGATCGCGGCGTGAACGAGCGCCGAGACACGGTGATCGCATTCGGCCCGGTCGGCCTCGCGGGCTGGGCGCTACTCGTGCTCGGCGTGCTGACGAGGCGTCGCCTCGTCGCGATGGTCGGATTGACCGCCGTCGTCGCCGACGTCACGGTCGCCGAGCTCGGCGGGCTTCAAGGCGAAGAACGAGAGCCCGCGACGCCGCGACGTCGGTCTAGCCGCCGCCGGGCGTGACGATCCGACCTTGTACCCTTCGCCGATCTGGTTGTCGAGCGACGACTTCACGTCGATCGTCGACGACATGCCAGCCCGTCGGAGAGCAGGCCCTTGCCGTCCTGGAACGCCATCGCTCACGACAGCCTCGTCGAGCGCTTCGGCCGTACTTCGGCGCCGCCTACGCCGTCGATGTCGCTCTCCTCAGCTTCGCCGTCTCGTCGCTCGCTCGAGCTGATGCAGCGCGACCTACGCCTCGGATCGTCGAGACAACCTCGGGAGCGAGCGCTTGACGACCAAGCGACGCGCTCATCGGCGAGTCGGCGAAGCGTCGTCCGAGCGACGGCGCGCTCGGAGCGCGCTTCGAGGACCGGCGCTCTCGAACGAAGCCGGCGTCGCGCCTCCGCGAAGAGCGCCTCCGCCGCACCGATCAGTCGCGCGCCTCGTCAGGATGCTCCACGACACCGAGGCGCGAGAACGACGAGCAGCGCGCGCGCGAGCCGATCGTCCTCGAGCTCCGTGTAGAGCGTCGAGGCTCTCGCGGATGTGCTCGCTCGGCTGCGTTCGACGTCTCCGTCGAAGAGGTCGAGCTCGGCGAGCATGACTAGCGCCTGCCGCGGTGTGCAGTGCGTCGCCGAGCGTCGCGCGCGATCGCGAGCGACTCGTCGAACGCAGCTCGGGCCCGGGCGTAGTCCCCTGCGTGGAACGCGGCCATCCGAGGTTGTAGACGGCATCGATCGACGAGCAGCGGGTCGCCGAGCGCACGGCGCAGCGCGACGGCCTCCTCGTACGTGCGCGAGCGCGCTTTGGTGGTCGCCCTGCAGCGAGTCGACTCCGCCAAGGTCATGAGCGCGGCCGAGACGGCGCGCGGTCGTCGTCGAGCTCGCGAGCCACGGCGAGCGCCTCTTCGCTGACGCTCTGCGCCGCGATCGGAGTCGTCCTGGCGTACGCGCGACGAAGCCGAGCTCCGAGAGCGTGAACGCGACCTCGACGTGCGCGACCGCTCTCGCGAAAGAGCGGAAGCGCCTCGTCGAGCAGTGGCGCCGCCGCGCTCCAGTCGCTCTGAGCGGCCGCCTGGCGGGCCGCTGCCCAGAGCGCGTCGGCGCGTACCTCGGACGAGATGTCGCTCGCGAGCTCGAGTCCGAGCGGCGAGCCAGCGGCGTGCCTCCGATGACGTGCCCGTGAGCTCGCCAGAAGCGCTCGAGCGCAGCCGTCGCGCGGAGTGCGTCCTCGGCGCGGCCGGCGGTCAAGCAGCCAGTCGAGTGCCGCCGCGAGGTTGTCGAACTCCCGCTCGAGTCGCTCGAGCCACGTCGCCTGGTCGGGCCCGCGAGCTCGTCCTCGGCCGCGAGCGCGAGCTCGAGGAAGCGCTCTGCATGACGTCGTCGCAGCGTCGTCGAGCACCGCCGTCCCGCTCCAGATGGCCGAGCGCGTGCTCGCGAACCGTCTCGAGCATCGAGAGACGCAGCTCGCCGTCTGCCGACTCGCTGCGGATGAGGCTCCAGCCGACGAGCGCCTCGAGGTCCGGCAGAAACGTCGCCGGCTCGGGCGCGAGAGACGCGCGCGTCGTCGAGCGACGCGCTGTCGCGAACACCGCGAGCGCGCCGTGGAGCTCGCGCTGGCTCTCGGTCAGGCGCTGGTAGCTCCAGTCGATCGCCGCGCGGAGCGTCCGCTGCCGCTCCGGGAGGTCGACCGGTCCTTCCATCTCGAGCGCGAGCCCTTCCTCGAGCGCGCGCACGATCTCCGCGGTGGAAGAACGGCGAGTCGAGCGGCGACGAGCTCGATCGCGAGCGGCAGGCCGTCGAGCCGGCGGCAGATCTCGTGCACCGAGGCGAGCGCGTCGTCGTGCAGGACGACGCCGCGCGCCGCGGCGAGCTCGACGAAGAGCGTCGTCGCGTCGTCGATCGAGAGCGGCTCGAGCGGGAAGCACGTGCTCGGTCGAGAGGCGGAGCGGCGTTCGGCTCGTCGCGAGCACCTGGAGATCGGGCGCGCGGTCGAGCAGCGCGGCGACGTGAGCGGCGGCCGCGGCAAGATGCTCGAGGTTGTCGAGGTAGAGGAGCGCTCCGGTTCCCTCGAGGCGGTCCGCGACCGCCTCGAGCAGCGGGCTGGCCCGCCGACTCGCGCACGCCGATCGCGCGAGCGATCGCGCTCGGCACGAGCTCGGCGTCGGTGATCGGGCGCGAGCCCGACGAGGTGCACCGGGCGGTCGAGCGCGGCGCGCGCGGCGACCTCGAGCGCGAGTCGGCTCTTGCCCGCGCCGCCCGGGCCGGTGATCGTCACGAGCCGCGCGCTCGGCTCGTCGAGCAGCGCCTTCGACCCGCGCGAGCGCGTCGTCCCGGCCGACGAGCCGGTGGTGGAGCGCCGGGAGGCTCGTTGCCGTGAGCGTCTTGAGCGGCGGGAAGTCGTCGCGGAGACCGGGCGCGACGAGCTGGAAGAGCTGGACCGCCGCCGGAACGTCCTTCAGCCGGTGGCGGCCGAGCGGCCGGATACGACGCGCCCGGAAGCGGCTCGTCGCCGCGAGACGTCGCGCGTCGCCTGCGAGACGACGACCTGCTCGCCGTGCGCCGACGCGCAGATCCGCGCCGCGATCACGACGTCGATGCCGACGTAGCCCTCGTCGCCGAGCTCGGGCTCGCCCGTGTGGATCCCGATGCGCAGGCGGTGCGCCTCGTCGTCGGGCCACGGCTCGGCGGCGAGCGAGCGCTGGATCTGCGCCGCGGCGGCGACCGCGTCGCGCGCGCTGCGGAAAGGCGAGGAAGACGCCGTCTCCGGCCCAGTCGACCTCGGAGCCACCGTGCTCGCGGCGCGCCTCGCGGACGAGCTCGCGCATGCGCGCCCGCGCCGGCCCGAAGCGCTCTCCGAGGAGGTTGAGGAGGCGCGTCGAGCCCTCGACGTCCGCGAACAGCAGCGTCACCGTGCCGGCCGGAAGCGCGCGCGTTGGCGTGATCGTCGTACTCACGCGTCGAGTCTAGGAGCGCGAAGACGCTGCGTACACTGTCCGGCCGTGTTCGACACCCTCTCCGACAAGCTCCAGGCGACGCTCGGCGGCCTCGGCCGCAGTGGACGCCTCGACGAGGAAGCGATCTCGAAGGCGATGCGCGAGATCCGCCTCGCGCTCCTCGAGGCCGACGTGAATCTCGAGGTCGCGCGTGACTTCACCGCGTCGGTCAAGGAGCGCGCGCTCGGGCAGGACGTCCTCAAGAGCCTGACGCCAGGCCAGCAGGTCGTGAAGATCGTCCACGAGGAGCTCACTGCGCTCATGGGCTCGGGCGACTCGCGCCTCGCATTCGGCCGGCCGCCGACGGTGATCCTCCTCGCCGGGCTCCAGGGCTCGGGCAAGACGACCGCCGCGGCAAAGCTCGCTCTTCTGCTGCGGAAGGACGGCAAGCGCCCCGGCCTCGTCGCATGCGACCTCCAGCGCCCTGCCGCGATCGACCAGCTCGAGCAGCTCGGCAAGCAGATCCAGATCCCCGTGTGGGCGCTCGATCGGAGCGATCCGGTCAAGGCGGCGCGGCTCGGGCTCGAGGCGGCTCGGAAGGACGGTCTCGACGTCGTGATCCTCGACACGGCGGGGCGTCTGCAGATCGACGAGGAGCTCATGACGGAGCTCGAGCACGTCGCCGCCGAGACGAAGCCGACGAACGTGCTGCTCGTGCTCGACGCGATGACGGGGCAGGAGGCGGTCTCGGTCGCGCTCGCATTCCAGGAGCGGGTTGCGTTCGACGGCGTCGTTCTCACGAAGCTCGACGGAGATGCGCGCGGTGGCGCTGCGCTCTCCGTGCGTGCGGTCACCGGCCGCCCTGTGAAGTTCGTCTCGGTCGGGGAGAAGCTCGACCAGCTCGAGTACTTCCACCCCGACCGGATGGCCTCTCGCATCCTCGGGATGGGCGACGTCCTCACGCTGATCGAGAAGGCCGAAGCTGCCGTCGAGGAGGACGAGCAGGCGGAGATGGAGAAACGCATCCGCTCCGGCGAGTTCACGTTCGACGACTTCCTGGCGAGCTACCGGATGATCCGTCGGATGGGCCCGCTGCAGGGGGTTCTCAAGATGATCCCGGGCATGGGAAGAGAGCTCCAGGGTCTCGACCTCGACGAGCGCCAGCTCTCGCGGGTCGAGGCGATCGTTCTGTCGATGACGCCGCACGAACGGCGCATGCCACACGTGATCTCGATGCAGCGCCGGAGGCGCATCGCGGCCGGTAGCGGAACGTCGCTCGACGAGGTCAACAAGCTCATGGCCGCCCGCAAGCAGATGGCGAAGATGATGAAGCAGATGGGGAAGGGCAAGATGCCGACGCTCCCGCCAGGGGTCGGCGGTCCCAGGCGCTAGCCTTCCGTCTTCACCAACGAGAAAGGCACACACAGCACATGGCAGTGAAGATCAGGTTGACGCGCGTGGGATCGAAGAAGAATCCGATCTACCGCGTCGTCGTGGCCGATTCGCGCTCCCCGCGCGACGGCCGTTTCATCGAGATCGTCGGGCGCTACAACCCGCAGACCGACCCGTCCACGATCGACCTCGACGAGGCCAAGATCAAGGACTGGATGGCGAAGGGCGCGCAGCCCACCGCACCGGTCTCGCGCCTCATCCGGGCAGCGGGCTTCGACGGCTGACCCTGTGGCCGAACTCCTCGAGTGGCTTGCGCGGGGGCTCGTCGACGAGCCCGATGCCGTGCGCGTCGAGACCGAGGAGCGTGAGGACACCATCGTCTTCCACCTGCACGTCGCTCCCGACGACATCGGGAAGGTGATCGGCAAGCAGGGGCGGCTCGCCCGCGCTCTTCGAAGCGTCGTCCGCGCCGGCGGGGCACGGGCGGACGAGCGCTACGTGCTCGAGATTGCCGACTGACCCCGAGACCGAGCTCGTTCGCATCGGCAGGGTCGGCCGACCGCACGGCACCGACGGCGCGTTCGTCGTCGACGAGGCGAGCGAGGATCCACGGCGCTTCGACGTCGGTGCGGGGCTCTTCGTCGACGGCGAACCCGCTCGAGTCACGCTCTCGCGCCAGGTGGGTGGACGTCGCCGTGCCATCAAGCTCGACCGTGCGGCCGGACGGGGCGCCGAGCTCACGGTTCGTCGCGACGAGCTGTCGCCGCTCCCGAGCGATGCGTACTACGTCGCCGATCTCGTCGGTCTCACCGTGCTCGACGAGCGCGGCGTGCGGGTGGGCCGCGTGCGTGACGTGCTTCCGGGGCCGGCGAACGACGCGCTCGAGCTCGACACCGGCCTGCTTCTGCCGCTTGTCGAGGACTGCATCCGCGAGGTCGACCTCGCTGAACGCCGCGTCCACCTCAATCCCGGCTTCACCGACTGACGGCTACGGTTCTCCGTCGTGCGCCTCGACGTCTTCACGCTCGTTCCGGCCGCGTTCGACTGGATTCGGGAGCGCCGACCTCTCGCAGCGGTGCTCGGAACCGAGCTCGACCTTCGCGTCTTCAACTACCGCGACTCGACGCCGCTGAGCGCCGGCCAGGTCGACGACGACCCGTACGGCGGTGGCCCGGGGATGGTGCTGCGCGTCGACGTCGTCGCGGCGGCACTCGACGCCGTGTACGGCGGCCCGGCGGAGCATCGCGTGGTCGCGCTCTCGCCCCAGGGCACGGCAGCTCGACCAGGAGCTCGTCGAGGAGCTCGCGCTCGAGCCTGCCCTGACGCTGCTGTCGGCACGATTCGAGGGCTTCGACCAGCGGATCCTCGACCACCTGGCGACCGACGTGATCTCGATCGGCCCGTACGTCCTGTCCGGAGGCGAGATTCCGGCGCTCGCGCTCGTCGATGCCGTCGCGCGGCGCCTTCCCGGCGCGCTGACCGAGGGTTCCGGGGAGGTCGAGAGCTTCTCCGCCGCGCTGAACGGCGGGCTCGAGTATCCGCACTACACGCGGCCGGCCGAGTTTCGCGGCTGGACGGTGCCGGAGATTCTGCTCTCGGGCGACCACGGTCGGATCGAGACGTGGCGGCGCGAGCACGTCAGGAGCGTTTCGTGAGCGACACGGAGGAGCGCGTCGCCGAGACGCCCGACGAGTGGAGGATGCCGAACGAGTATCGGCCGCCTCCCCCTCCGGCACCCCCGTTCTCGTGGCCGCTGCCACCCCCGTCGGCTGACGGCTCAACCACCCACCACGAGTTCCATCACCCGCTCGATCGTGTCACCGGGCGACTTCCGCGGCGGCTGCGGATCGCCGTCGACTGGATCGTCACGATCGTCGGCGCGGTCGCGATCGTCCTCGCGATCAAGGCGTGGGTCGTGAACCCGTACCGCATCCCGTCGTCCTCGATGGAGTCGACGCTCCACTGCGCCAGGCCAGCGCCCGGCTGCGAGTCGCGCTTCTCCGATCGTGTCCTCGCGAACCGGTTCGTCTACCACTTCCAGGATCCGCAGCGCGGCGACGTGATCGTGTTCGAGACGCCGCCCGGCGGCCCAGGCGAAGTGCGGAGCCGGAGGGACGTTCGTGAAGCGGATCGTCGGCCTCCCCGGTGAGCGGGTGGCGATCCGCCTGCGACGCGGTGCGGCCTTCGTCTACATCGACGGCAAGCGGCTCGAGGAGCCGTACATCGAGAACGACCGTCGCGACATCGGCCCGGAAGATTCCTATCGCGTACCTGCCGGTCACTACTTCGTCATGGGCGACAACCGCTCGCAGTCGTGCGACTCGCGCGTGTGGGGCTCCGTGCCCGAGGACAACCTCATCGGCAAGGTCTTCATGACGTACTGGCCGCCGCAGCGGATCAGCTTCCGCTGACCTGAGGCGCGGCCGTGGGAGGGCGACGCATGCGTCGCCCCTACGGCAACCGTTCGCTACCATGCACCGGCCTTCGGGCCGCTTCCTTTCTCATGAACACGATCATCGAGAGCCTCGAGCAGCGCAACATGCGCACGGACCTGCCGCAGTTCAAGGCGGGGGACACGTTGCGCGTCCACTTCAAGGTCATCGAGGGCAACCGGCAGCGGATCCAGGTGTTCGAGGGAATCTGCATCAAGCGCCAGGGCTCCGGCTTCCGCGAGACGTTCACCGTGCGCAAGCAGTCCTTCGGCATCGGTGTCGAGCGGACGTTCCCGCTCCACTCGCCGAAGATCGAGAAGCTCGAGGTCATGGCGATCGGTGATGTGCGCCGCGCAAAGCTCTACTACTTGCGCAAGAGAGTGGGGAAGAAGGCGCGCGTCCGCGAGCTCCGGCAGAGCTAGCTAGTACTCTCGGCCGCGTGGCTCGATCCAGCGGCCAGCGCCTCCTCGGATTCGATCGCAAGCTCGGCGTGCGCTTCGTCGCGGGTGCCGACGAGGCGGGACGTGGCTCGCTCGCCGGGCCGCTCGTCGTCGCCGGCGTGCTCTTCGACTACGAGGCGCTGCGTGGATCTCGCGTCCGGCCGCTCGCGGCGTTGAACGACTCGAAGCAGGTCGCGGTCGAGGAGCGCGAGGTGCTCTTCGAGGCCGTCGGCATGTGCGCGTCTGCGATCAGCGTCCGGATCGTTCCCGTGGGCGCCATCGATCGAAACGGACTCCACCGCTCGAATCTCGCCGGGCTGCGCGCCGTCCTCTCCGACCTGCACCCGCGCGCCGAGGCGTGTCTCGTCGACGGCTTCCGGCTCGGGCCGTCCGCTCCTCCGCACCGCGCCGTGGTCGACGGCGACGCGCGCAGCGCCGCCATCGCAGCCGCGTCGATCGTCGCGAAGGTGGTGCGCGATCGCGTCATGCGGCGCCTGGACGCGCTCTATCCGAACTACGGCTTCGTCTCGCACGTCGGGTACATCACCCCCGCACACAACGCGGCGGTCCGCTCGTTCGGACCGTCGGAGCTCCATCGCCGCTCGTTCCAGGCTGCCTGCTACGGCGCCGTCGAGGCTGCTTGAACCGCGGCGAGCGCCGCGCACTCCTTCACTACAGGCTTCGCGGCTACCGGCTCGTCGATGCGAACGTTCGCGTCGGCCGCTACGAGCTCGACCTCGTGCTCCGGCGTGGCAACCGGCTGCTCGTCGTCGAGGTGAAGGAGAAGGGCGGCGCCGCGTTCGGGCACCCGCTCGAGATGATCGACGACGAGAAGGTGCGGCGCGTGCACACGGCGGCAGCCGGCTGGGTGGCGGCTCGCCCGCAGTTCGCCGACCTCGAGCTCGCCTTCGAGGCGGCGGGAGTGCAGGGCGGGCGCGTCGAGCGGGTGCCGCTGGCGTAGGACCTGCGCGCCCGTCGTCGAAGGAGCGTGAGTGGCTCCGACGCAGGCAGCTCTCTACGACGAGCTCGCGGGCGATCTGCACCTCTCGTGGTCGGAGGCGGAGCTCCCCGAGCGGGAGCGCACGAAGCACGTGCACCGCCTGCACCCGTACCTCGGCAAGTTCGTCCCGCAGCTCGTCGAGGCGCTGCTCCTTCGCTACGTGAAGCCGGGCGGGCGCGTGCTCGACCCGTTCGCCGGGTCGGGGACGACGCTCGTGCAGTGCCTCGAGTCGGGCTACGACGCCGTCGGCGTCGACATCGCGGCGTTCAACTGCCTGCTGATGCGCGTGAAGACCTCCGAGTACGACCCTTTCCGGCTGGAATCCGACGTGCGGGACGCGCACGAGCGTCGTGGCCGCTCGCGCAGGCGCCCGAGCGGCTACGTCGGCGAGTGGTTCGCGCCGGAGGCCGCCGCCGAGCTCCTCCACTTCCGCTCGCTCCTCGACGACTACGAGCACGCCGACGTCCTTCGCGTCGTCCTCGCCCGGGCCGCGCGGTCGGCGCGGCTGACGACGCACTTCGATCTCGACTTCCCGCGGACCCCGCAGCGCGAGCCGTACTGGTGCCACAAGCACCGCCGAACGTGCACCCCCGTGCAGGAGGCCGACAAGTTCCTGCGCCGCTACCTCGTCGACACGCTCGACAGGCTCAAGGCCTTCCAGCGTGTTCGTGCGCGCGGACACGCAGCCGAGATCGTCCACGGCGATGCGACCGAGGTCGAGCTCGAGGGCGCCTTCGACGCGATCCTCACGTCGCCGCCCTATCCGGGTCTCATCGACTACCACGAGCAGCACCGCTACGCGTACGAGATCCTCGGGCTCGACGATCGCCGCGAGCGGGAGCTCGGCGCGGCGGCCGCGGGAACGAGCCGTCGCGCGATCGAGAGCTATACGGCCGGCATCTCGACCGTCCTCGGCCGTTGCTCGGAGCAACTCGCGGCCGGCGCGCCGGTGCTCGTCGTCGTCAACGACCGGCACGACCTCTACCCGGAGATCCTGGAACGAAGCCGGCTCCGTCTCGTCGAGCGGCTCGAGCGCCACGTCAATCGCCGAACCGGCCGACGAGCGGGCGAGTACTTCGAGTCGATTCTCGTCTGTGTACGAGGAACGTAAGAGATCGGCGGGCCCGGCCGACACCAGGGGTAGCCTGGCTCGATGGTCACGAGAAAGGGGATCACGACATGAGAAAGCTCTTGCGCCGGCCGTCGCCGGCAATGGTGGTTGCGTGCCTCGCGCTCCTCGTCGCGCTCGGCGGGACGAGCGTCGCAGCCGTCACACAGCTCGGTCGCAACACCGTCGACACGCCGCAGCTCGTGAACGGTGCCGTCACGGGCGCGAAGGTCCGCAACAACGCGATCAACTCGTCGAAGGTCGCGAACCGATCGCTGCTCCGGTCCGACTTCGCTCCCGGTCAGCTTCCGGCAGGTCCGGTGGGGCCGCAGGGTCCCGCAGGTCCGACTGGCGCGGCTGGTGCTGCCGGCGCCGCTGGTCCGGCAGGTGTCATCGGCGCGGTGACGATGAGGCAGCAGTCCGTCAGCGTGGCCGACGGGGCCGTCGACGGAGTCTGGAACTCTCTCGCGTATCCGGAGCGATTGCCAGTCGAACGAGCGCGCCATCTCGGGCGGGACGTCGTGGGGTGACGACGGCGCGGATCTCCGGCTCACCACGCAGGAGCTCGAGCCGAAGGTGAACGCGCAGAACCAGGTCATCGGCTTCGAGGCCGTGGGCGGAAACGACACGGGCGAGTCGAGCACCTTCACCGTGTACAGCCTCTGCTACACGCCGTAGGCGATCTTGTAGCTCTCTTGTCGGGAAGACGGTCACCATTCGTGACCGTCTTCCCTGCACCGTGGAGTGGTGCTCGCACGCGCGGTGACCCATGCACTCGTCGGCCTCGAGCCACGGAAGGTCGAGGTCGAGGCGCACCTCCAGCCGGGCATCCCCGGTTTCGCGATCGTCGGTCTCGCCGATCGTGCCTGTCAGGAGGCGAAGCATCGCGTCCGAAGCGGCGTCGTGTCGGCCTCGCTGGAGTGGCCGGTCAACCGCCGCATCACGGTCAACCTCGCCCCCGCGGCGCTTCGGAAGGAAGGCTCCGGCTTCGACCTGCCCATCTCGCTCGCGGTGCTCGGCGCGACAAGGCAGCTTCCTCCTGAGCGGCTGGCCGACCACGCGGCAGTCGGAGAGCTGGCGCTCGACGGGACGATCCGTCCCGTCTCCGGAACGCTCGCCGTCGCAGAGGGAGCGCGGCGAGCGGGTGTACGCCATCTCGTATGCGCTGCAGAGTCGGCACCGGAGGCAGCGCTCGCCGGAATCGAGCCCGTCGCCGTTCGTCATCTCGCCGAGGCCGTCGAGTACCTCCGCGGGCACATCGACGCTCCCGCGTATCGGCCGATCGACGAGTGCGCGCTCGAGAACGGCGCCGTTCCCGACCTCGCCGACCTCCGCGGCCAGGAGCGCGCGCGCCGTGCGCTCGAGATCGCAGCGGCCGGCTCGCACAACCTCCTGCTGATGGGCCCTCCCGGCACCGGCAAGACCATGCTCGCCCGGCGCTTGCCGGGGATCCTTCCGATGCTTGCGCGCGACGAGGCGCTCGAGGTGACGCGCATCCACTCGGTCGCGGGGCTGCTCCCCGCTGGGCGTGCGCTCGCTGGCCGTGCCGCCCTTTCGCGCTCCCCACCATGGGGCTTCTGCACCGGCGATCGTGGGAGGCGGGCCGAACCCGCGGCCGGGCGAGATCTCCCTGGCGCACCGCGGTGTGCTGTTCATGGACGAGCTGCCCGAGTTTCCGCGCTCGGTCCTGGAATCGTTGCGACAGCCGCTCGAGGACGGGTTCGTCGCAGTGGCGCGGGTCGGCGGGCACGCGGTCTTCCCGGCGCGCTTCCAGCTGGTGGGCACCATGAACATGTGCCCGTGCGGCGGCCGAGGGGATCCGGCCGTCGAGTGTGCGTGCTCGCCGCAGCGGCTCGCGGCGTACAGGGAGAAGCTCTCGCGCGCGCTCCTCGACCGGTTCGATCTCGCCGTGGCGATGCCGCGGCCGCGCGCGGCGGAACTTGCGGCGCCGTTGGCAGAGGCGTCGGGAGCGGTGCGAGTGCGGGTCCTCGACGCGCGCGGGAGTCTGCTCCAGTCGCCGCCGCGACGGACGGACGCTGCGTCGGAGCTCCTCTCGAGCGCGGTCGACCGGTTGCCGCTCTCGGGACGCGGGCGCGCACGCGTTGCGCGGGTGGCGAGGACGATCGCCGCGCTCGCAGGTACGTCCGCGGTCGAGCCGGCGCACGTTGCCGAGGCGCTCTCGTACCGGATGCCCGGCGAGATCGCGGCGAAGTGACCGCGATCTCGTCGATTCGGCGCCGCGATCACGTCTTTCCGTCGCTTCTCGGCGCGATCCACGATCCGCCGCCGATCCTCTTCCTCCGCGGATCCGCGGACGCAGCGCTCCTCGACCGTCCCGCCGTCGCGCTCGTGGGTGCGCGCGCCTGCTCGTCGTACGGCCGCTCGGTCACGCGCTCCCTCGCGCGCGACCTGGCCGCGGCCGGGCTCGTCGTCGTGAGCGGGATGGCTCGAGGCATCGACGGCGAGGCCCATCGCGGGGCGCTGGATGCGGGAGGCGTGACGGTTGCCGTGCTCGGGTGCGGCGTCGATCGTGACTACCCGGCCGCTCACTCCGAGCTTGCGCGGCGCATCTGTGACTCCGGCCTCGTTGTGTCGGAGTACGAGCCGGGCGTGGAGCCTGCGCCGTGGCGCTTTCCCGCCCGAAACAGAATCATCGCCGGGCTCTGCCGAGCGACCGTCGTGATCGAGGCACGCGAGCGCAGCGGCGCGCTGATCACCGCCGACTTCGCGCTCGAGGAGGGCCGCGAGGTACTCGCCGTCCCGGGAGAGATCACGAGCTCACTCTCGGCCGGGACGAACGCGCTGCTCCGGCTCGGCGCGACGCCCGTGACCTGCGCCGCGGACGTGCTGGAGGTCGTCGGAATGGAGCCTGTCAAGCAGACGTCCGCGTCGCTCGGGCCCGTCGCCGGAGGCGCTCTACGCGCGACTGAGCGACGAGGCGCTCACTGCAGACGAGCTCGTAAGAACATGCGCCATCGATCCCGCACAGGGAGCCGCCGCGCTGGTGGAGCTGGAGCTGGCTGGGCGAGTCACGATCGAGGACGGTACGTATCGCGCCAGCATCTAGCGAACCGACTCCCGCGAACGGAGCCAGAGCACAGCGAGAGCGGTTGTCGCGGCCGCCGCCACCCAGAGCCCGACTTCCTCCGCGACCCAGCCGGCCGACTCCGGAACGACTGCACCGACTCCGTCCTCGACGGCGACCAGTGCAACCACTCCGACGACGAGGCCGACGACGCCGGCGACGACCTTTACGAGGACCGAACGGCCTCGTGCAGCGGCCACGCCGAGCGCGACGAAGGCGACGACCATTGCAATGAAGCCGAGCCAGAAGAGGATGTCCTCGAGCGGAGTCTTGTCGAGGCCACCCGCGATCCAGATCGCCATTGCCTTCACGGCCCAGCTGACGGCTGCACCGACGGCGGCGATGGCGGCAACGCGGTTCGCCGTCATGCGTGCGATCGTACCCACGCGCTCACACCGTTCTAGGATCGTCCCGCGATGGAGACGACCCCGTACTGGCTTGCCGAGCCCGCTGAGCCGCTACCGCACGCCGATCTCGACGGCGAGGCGGATGTGGCAGTCGTCGGAGGCGGGCATCACGGGCTGCTCGTGCGCGCTTGCGCTAGCGGAGGCCGGAATGCGCGTGCGCTTGTTCGAGGCTCGCGAGATCGCCGGTGGCGCGAGCGGGCGCAACGGGGGCTTTGCGCTGCGGGGTGGCGCGGCGCCGTACCCGGTTCTGGCCGACTCGATCGGCGACGACGCGACCGCCGCGCTCTGGCGTTGGACGGAAGCGGAGCTCGTGGAGCTGGCAGTCCTCGCCGGCGATGCCTTCCGCCCGACCGGCAGCCTCCGTCTCGCTGTAGACGACGAGGAGCGCGACGAGCTGCGCGACGAGTACGAAGCGCTCGCGGGCGCCGGCTTCGCTGCGGAGTGGCGCGAGGATCTCGCGGGACCGCTCTCTCGGTACCCTGCCGCGCTCTTCCACCCGCCCGACGGCGTGTTGCAGCCGGCTCGGCTCGTGCGACGCATCGCCGAGCGCGCCGCCGCGGCCGGTGTCGAGATTCACGAGCACACGCGCGTCGACTCGATCGACGATGCCCGGGCGGTAACGGTTGTCGTCGCCACCGACGGCTACCCGAGCGGGCTTCTCGGCGAGCTCGAAGGGCTGATCGTCCCGACGCGCGGCCAGGTGATCGCAACCGAGCCGCTACGAGGAGATGCTGTTCGAGATCCCGCACTACGGCCGGCACGGCTTCGACTACTGGCACCAGCGCCTGGACGGCAGGATCGTCGCCGGAGGCTTCCGGGACGTCTCGCTCGACACGGAGTTCACTGCCGACGAGGTCACGACGCCCGTCGTCCAGAGCGCTCTCGAACACTTCGTCGAGGAGCACGTCGGCCGGCCGTTGCGCATCGACTACCGCTGGGCGGGGATCTTCGGGATGGTCTTCGACTTCGTCCCGGTCGTCGGGCGCGTGCCGGGCGACGACCGACTTTGGGTCGCCGGCGGCTACTCAGGACACGGCAACGTGCTCGGCTTCGCCTGCGGCAGGCTCGTTGCACGAGCGATCCTCGGCGACCGCGAACCGCTCCTCGACGTATTCGAACCCTCGCGCCTGCTCGTCGAGTGACGGCTCAGCTCTCGGGCAGCGGTGCCACGAATTCGATTCCGAACTCTTTGCTCGCTCGCCGAATGTCGGGACCTTCGGCCGACGCCGCCGGCGGCTCGCCACCTTCACCCGACGGCAGCGTGATCGCGCGGTAGAACTCGCCGTGGTGCGGCGTGGTAAGGATCAGATATCGCGCCTCGTCGGACTCGATGCGGAAACCGTGGACGACGCCGCCCGGTATGTGGGCGAAGGCGCCGGCACCGGCGCGCACGCCAGGTTGGTCGTCCATGAACAGCGTGATCTCGCCCTCGAGCACGTAGAAGGACTCCATGTCAGCGGCATGCCGATGCAGGGGAACGCTCTCCCCGCGGGTGGCGCGCTCGTCGACGAGGGCGAACGAACCCGCAGTGTGGTCGCCGTCTGCCAGGAAGTACGCGGAGGTCGTCCCCAGCCAGCGCCGCTCCGCCTCACCCGGCAAGTGGACGTATGCCTGTGCCGTCATCGATCACCCTCCTCGGTCGTTCAGAGATCGAGCAACTGTAGATCCTGCTGATCGGCCTTGGCGTACGCGACTTTCGCGATCGCGAGATCCTGGATCGCGAGGCCGGTCGAGTCGAAGAGCGTGATGTCGCCGGCGCTTCGGCGGCCGTCGGTGTCCCCGACGAGGACAGCGCCGAGCTCGGTGACGTCGTCGCGGCCGAGCACGCCTGCGTCGACGGCTGCGGCGAACTCGCCGCCGTGGCTCGCCTGCTCCCAGTCGTCACAGAAAAGGTGTGCGCGGCGAAGCTCCTCGATGGCGACCTCGGCCTTTCCCGGTCCGTCGGCCCCCATGAGCGAGACGTGCTGGCCGGGCTCGAGTGAGCCCTTCGCGTACAGGATCTCCGCACCCGGGGTCACCGTGATCACGACCTCGCATGCAAGCGCCTCCGCGCCACTCGCCGCGACGTGGGCGCCGAGCCGTTCCGCAACGAACTGCCGCCGCGCCTCGTCTACGTCCCAGACGATCGGAACGACGCCGCGGGCGACCAGCATGCGCGCGGTCTCCGCGCCGTTCACGCCGCAACCGATGACGGCGTACGAGGACGCCTCCGATCGGCAGAGCGTGTCGGCCGCGAGCACTCCCGCAGCGGCGGTCCTCAGTGCAGTGACCGCGGCTGCGTCGAGCACCGCGAGCAGCCGTCCGTCCTCCGCGTCCGACAGGAGCACGAGCCCGGTGACCGTGGGCAGCCCGCGCGATGGGTTCCCCGGGAACGACGTGACCCACTTGAGAAGCGCGTGGCCGTCGCCGATCGCTGGCATGGCGCGGAAGTCACCGGCGGGGTAGTTCGAGACGTAGACCTTCGACGGCATCGACCAGGTGCCGCGCGTGTGCGCTTCGAATGCATGACGAACCGCGTCGTAGGCCTCGTGCGGCGAGACCGCGCGTTCGACGTCGGCGGCTCGGAAGACCGGGATCACGCTACGCAGACTTGACGGAGGAGATCAGCTTCAACACCGACTCCTTGGCGTCGCCGAAGAGCATCGTCGTCTTCTCGTCGAGATACAGATCGTTGTCGATGCCCGCGAAGCCGGGGTTCATCGATCGCTTCATGACGATGATGCTCGCAGCCTTGTCGACGTCGAGGATCGGCATGCCGTAGATGGGGCTCGACGTGTCGCTGCGCGCCGCCGGGTTCGTCACGTCGTTCGCGCCGATGACGAGGGCGACGTCGGTCTGCGGGAACTCCGGGTTGATCTCGTCCATCTCGAGCAGCTGTGTGTAGGGGACGTTCGCCTCGGCCAGGAGGACGTTCATGTGCCCGGGCATCCGGCCCGCGACCGGGTGGATCGCGTACTTCACGTCGACTCCGCGCTCCTCGAGGAGGTCGGCAAGCTGGCGGACGTCATGTTGCGCCTGGGCGACGGCCATGCCGTAGCCGGGGACGACGACGACCTTGCGCGCGAACGAGAGCTGAACGGCGACGTCGTCGGCCGTGGTCGAGCGCACCGTCCGCCCGTCGTCGGTGCGCGCCTGCCCTGCGCCGGTCTGCACCTGTCCGAACGCGCCGAAGAGGACGTTCGCGATGGAGCGGTTCATGGCCTTCGCCATGAGCATCGTGAGCAGGGTGCCCGAGGCGCCGACGAGCATCCCGGCGACGATGAGGACGGTCGAGTCGAGCACGAAGCCGGTGGCGGACGCGGCGAGTCCCGTGAAGGCGTTGAGGAGCGAGATCACGACCGGCATGTCCGCGCCTCCGATCGGAAGCACGAACATCACGCCGAACACGAGCGCCAGCAGGATGAGCGCGACGATCGCCCACTGCTCCTCGAGCCCGGCCACGATCGCCACGCCGAGCGCAGCTCCACCTCCGAGGATGAGGACGTTCACGACGTTCTGGCCGGGGAAGACGATCGGTCGTCCGCTCACGAGCTCCTGCAGCTTCGCGAACGCGACGAGTGAGCCCGAGAACGAGATCGAGCCGATGAGCGCCGAGAGCGCGATCGACAGCCCCTCGTCCCACGTGAGCACGCCGTCCAGCTCGTGGAACTCCGCGAGCGCCACGAGCGCGGCAGCCCCGCCGCCGACCCCGTTGAACAGGGCCACCATCTGCGGCATGGCGGTCATCTTGACCTTGCGGGCGCCGACGAGCCCGACGACACTCCCGATCGCCGCGGCGACGACGATCAGCGCCCAGTTCGAGATCCCTTCGATGAGCAGCGTCGTTGCGATCGCGACGAGCATCCCGACGCCGCCGAGCCAGTTCCCGCGCCTCGCGTGCTTCGGTGACGAGAGGAAGCGCAGCGCGAGGACGAAACAGACGATCGCGACGAGGTAGAGAAGACTGAGGACGTCGGGGTCGGAAATCATGTGTCGTCCCGCTTCGGCTCCGGTCGACGCTTGAACATCTGGAGCATGCGGTCGGTCACGAACCAGCCGCCGACGACGTTCGCGGTCGCGAGCACCATCGCGACGAAGCCGACGGCCTTCGTGAACGTGTCGTCTGCGAAGCCCAGGATGATGATCGCGCCGACGATGACGATGCCGTGGATGAAGTTCGTCCCCGACATGAGCGGGGTGTGAAGCATCGCCGGGACCTTCGAGATCACCTCGAAGCCGAGGAATGCCGCGAGCACGAGGATCGTCAGCTCGATGACGAACGTGAGCTCGGTCACTCCGATGCCTCGGGGCGGGTGACACAGGCGCCGCTCGTGATCTCGTCCTCCCAGTCGAGCGTGAGCTCGCCTTCTGGTGCGAGGTGCGCGAGCAGCGCGCCGACGTTTCGCGAGTAGAGCTGGCTCGCGTGGTACGACATGAGCGACGGCAGGTTCGTCGCCCCGATCACCGTCACACCGCCGTGCACGACGTCCTCGCCGGGAACGGTGACCTCGCAGTTGCCGCCGGTCTCGGCTGCGAGATCGACGATGACCGAGCCCGAGCGCATGTTCTCGACGGCGCTGCGAGGGATGAGCTTCGGTGCGGGTCTGCCGGGAACGGCAGCGGTCGTGACGACGACGTCGAAGTCGGGGATGCGCTCCTCGAGCGCAGCCTGCTGCTGTGCCTGCTGCTCGGGCGTGAGCTCCGATGCGTAGCCGCCTGCGGTCTCCTCCGTCCGCACGCCGAGGTCCAGGAACGACGCGCCGAGGCTCTCGACCTGCTCCTGCACGGCGGGGCGGACGTCGAAGGCCGAGACCACTGCGCCGAGCCGGCGCGCGGTCGCGATCGCCTGCAGCCCGGCGACGCCCGCGCCGATGATCAGCGCCCGCACGGGCGCGATCGTCCCGGCGGCGGTCATGAGCATGGGGAAGAGGCGCGGTACGCGGTCGGCCGCGAGCACCACCGCCTTGTAGCCGGAGACGGTCGCCTGCGAGGAGAGCGCGTCCATCGACTGTGCTCGCGTGATGCGTGGGATCGACTCCATCGCGAAGGCGACGACGCCGCGTTCGCGGAGCCTCGCGATGCCCTCGGCGTCCGTGAGTGGCTCGAGAAATCCGACGACGACAGTGCCCGAGGCCAGCGAGTCGACGAGCTGGGACGCGGGTGACCGGACGCACGCGATGCACTCGGCGTCGGACGCGAGCGTCGCGCCGTCTGCGAGCTCGGCTCCGGCGTCCGCGTACGCGTCGTCGCCGAACCCGGCCGACTCGCCCGCGCCGCGTTCGACGCGCACCTGGAACCCCGGCCCGAGCTTCGCGACGGTCTCGGGAACGAGCGCGACACGGCGCTCGCCCGCAGCCGTTTCCTTCGGGACAGCGACTCGCATGCGGTCGCGAACTCTACGGCGAGGGAATCGCGGCGGTGACCGGAACCGTCAGAGCGAGGCCCACACGTCGAGCTTCGTCTTCGTCCGGCGTATGACCTCGTCGGTGAAGGCGATCGTCCCGGAATGGCCGCCGAGATCGGCCGTCCGCACACCGTCGGCGACCGCTTCGAGGCAGGCTTCGCGAATCGCACGTCCCGCCGCCTGCTCCTTCTCGTCTTCGGCATGCGAGAGGAGCGCCGCGCCGGCGAGGATCATCGCCATCGGGTTCGCGACGTCCTTGCCCTCGAGCGCCGGGGCTGTCCCGTGCGCCGCCTCGGCCATGAGAGCGCTCGGCACGTAGTCGTCGCCGAACGCGACGAGCAGCGACTCCGAGCCGGCGATCGAGCCGAAGAGCGGCAGCACGAGGTCGGACAGGATGTCGCCGTCGCGGTTCAGCGCCGGAATGACCATCGGTGCACCGCTCGACGAGATGAGCAGCGCGAACGTCGCATCGATCAGCTGTGGCTCGTAGGGCACGTCGGGATGGCGCGCCGCGGCCTCGTCCATCTCCTCTTTCAGCATCCCCT
Source organism: uncultured Gaiellaceae bacterium (assembly GCA_963822885.1). Taxonomy (GTDB): domain Bacteria; phylum Actinomycetota; class Thermoleophilia; order Gaiellales; family Gaiellaceae; genus GMQP-bins7. The sequence goes on along the minus strand of CAWGJJ010000026.1, from coordinate 70,901 downwards.
CGTAGATCGGGCTGACGGTGTACTTCGGGCCTCCGAAGACCTTCGCGCCGGTGCGCTCGGCCTGGCGGAACGAGAACTCGGCGACCGCGTGGCAGATGCGCCGCTCGATGCGTTCGGTTCGGAACGCGACTTCGTCCTCTCCTTCTCCCTCACGCCACTCCTTGGCGCCGTACGCGTCCCCGACCGCCATGCGGACGACGGAGATCGGGGCATGGACGCCCCCGAACGGGACGACGCCGGGGATGCGCCTTCCCGTACGCACGATCACCTTCCCGCCGATCTCCTCGCGCAAGATGCGATTCGGCGAGCCGACGTCTCCGGCCTTCTCCGGTGTCACCGTGGCCGCCTTCAGGCCGAGGCCATGCTCGCGAATCGCCACTGCGGCCTCGTGCACTACCGCGTTCTGCGTCGCCCGGCGGCCCTCGAGTGAGAGGTCGAAGCGGACGAACTCGACCTCGACTCCGGTTACCTCGGGAGCGAGCGTTCGGAGACCTTCCTCGAGCAGCTCCTGCCCGGTCTGGTCGCCCTCCAACACGACGATCGTCGGCACGGACGGCATCCTACTGCGGATCGGAACGACAATTGCGCAAGAGGCTTTGTGCTTGCTTTTTCGCCCGTTCTTTCTCTAGGCTTGTGCGAGTCGATTGACCCAACGAAGGAGAAAAGATGGCACGAAAGACGATCCTCGTGTGTGACAAGTGCAGCACGGAAGTTCCCGAGAGTCGCGGTGCGGTGATGCGCCTGAATTACACCGACGCCCGACGTGGATCGAAGCAGGCTGATCTCTGCGACGACTGCGCGGCCGGAATGCCAGGCCAGCAGGTGGCCCGGCGCGGCCGCAGGCCGAAGTCCGTCGCGACGTAGTCCAATTCGGCCAGGTCCGGGGACCTGACCCCGGACCTGGTCCCTTCTCGACAACTTCGGCGCACTTTGCACACAGTCGTGCAGGCGCGTACGAAAGCGCGCCCGAGGCCGGGACTACGATGAACCGATGGGTCTCTCGCTCGTCGTCGGGCCGGCGCACGTCGGCAAGGTCGCGCTGCTGCTGGAGCGATACATCGCGGTGCTCGCACGCGATCCGTGGCTCGTCGTCCCGAATCGAATCGACGTCGATCGCGTCGAGCGCGACCTCGTGCGGCGTCGTCCTGCGCTGCTCGCGGGCACGGTCGGGACGTTCGACGACCTGTTTCGCCACCTCGCCGACGGAGCAGGCGACGGAATGCCGGTCGCGTCGGACGTCCAGCGCTCTCTCGCGGTACGCCGTGCGGTCGAGCGAATCGAGCTTCGCGAGCTGGGCAGCTCGGCGTCGACAGCGGGCTTCGCGGATACCGCGCTCCAGGCGATCGGTGAGCTCGAGTCGGGGTTGGTGGACGCCGACAAGGTGGACGGAGATCTCGCAGCTCTCGTATCGGCGTATCGCGACGAGCTTCAGGCGCTCGGCTTTCGAGACCGCGACGGGCTCCGCCGACACGCCGTCGAGCGGCTGCGCGGCGATCTCGATGCGTGGTCGGGGCAGCCGGTGTTCGCGTATGGATTCGAGGATCTGACCGGCGCCGAGTGGGCATTGCTCGAGGCGCTCGCCGCGCGGGCGGACGTGACGGTCTCGCTCCCGTACGAGCCGGGGCGTGCGGCGTTCGCGGCGCTCGAGCGGACGGTCGACGATCTCGCCGGCCTGGCCGATGGAGCGATCGAGGAGCTGCCGCGCGACACGATCCGCTCCGGGCCGTCGGCTTTGGCCCACCTCGAGCGCGAGCTCTTCTCCGACGAGCCGGAGCCTGGGCCGCCGCTCGACGGCACGATTCGGTTTCTCGAGGGAGCCGGAGCTCGTGGCACCGTGGAGCTGCTCGCGAGTGAGCTGGCGGCGCTCATCCGCGGCGGGATGGCTCCGGAGCGCGTCGCCGTCGTCTGCGAGTCCGTCGATCGCTGGCGTGTGCCGCTCGAACGCGCGCTCACGGAGCTCGGTGTCCCGTACTCGGTCGAGCACGGGCGACGCCTCGGCGACACGCCGCTCGGCCGCGCGCTCGGCGCCGTGCTGCGCTATGCCTGGCTCGGGGGCGGGCGCGGCGACCTCTTCGCATTCCTGCGCTCGCCGTTCTCCGGGCTCGAGCGTCGGTCCGTCGACTTCGTCGAAGGCCGCCTCCGCGGGCGCGCCGTCTCCGATCCGGCACGTGTGGACGAGGAGAGCGAGCGTCTCAGGGGCGCGCCGGTTCCCGCGCTCGTCGCGCTCAGGGCCGAGGAGGACGTGGTCGCAGCCGCCCAGGGTCTCGTGGAGGTCATGGTGCGCAACGCGTGGGGGCTCGACGCGCCGCCCACGGGTGACAACGCGCGCGTCGACGCCCGCGCGTATCGAGCCGCAACGCGGACGCTCGACGAGCTGGCCGCGCTCACGGCCGGCGGTGTCCGGATCACCTTCGAGGACGTCGTGGCCGCACTCGAGCGGACGCGTATCCCTCCGGACGCGCCCGCCACAGGTTGCGTCGCTGTGCTCGACCACGAGCACGCGCGGACGCGCGCCTTCGACGTCGTCTTCGTGCTCGGACTGGAGGAGGGCGCGTTCCCTCGGCGCTCGCGGCCGTCGCCGCTCCTGAGCGACGACGCGCGTCGGGAACTCGGCGGCCGCCTCGAGCGACCCGACTCCGTGGCGCGCGACCGCTACCTCTTCTATACGACCTGCACGCGTGCCGAGCAGCGCCTCGTCTTCGTGCGCGAGGCGGCCGGGGACGAGGGCACGCCCCGTGAGCCGAGCCCGTTCTGGGAGGACGTCCGGGCACTGTTCGACGAGGCCGAGGTGCACCGCGCGACGCGGCGACGCCCGCTGTCTGCGCTCACCTGGCCGCTCGAGTCGGCGCCGAGCCAGCGCGAGCGCCTGCGGGCGCTCGTTCGCCTCGCGGCCGACGACGTCGAAGGTGCGTTCGCGCTCGCGGCTGCGAACGACTGGTCGCGTCGGCTCGACCGGGCTCGTGGCGCGTTCGAGCGAGACACGGAGCTCAGAGCCCCCGCCGTTCTCGAGCCGTTCGCGGCGAAGACGATGTTCTCCGCAACGGAGCTCGAGCGCTTCGCCGACTGTTCGTCAGCGTGGCTCGTCGAGCGCGTCATCGACCCGAAGAAGATCGACGCCGAGCCGGACCCGATGCTCCGCGGGCAGGTCATGCACACGACTCTGCATCGCTTCTACGCGATGCTCCCGCGCGAGCTCGACTCGGAGCGCGTCACGGAGGAGAACCTCGAAGCCGCGACCGCGCTCGTGCACCGCTGCCTCGACGCCGCGCTCGAGTCCGGCGTCCGGCTCGACCTCACCGATCTCCAGGCGGCCGAGCTCCGCCACACCCTGCGCGCGGATCTCGAGGGATTCCTGCGCGACGAGGCCGCATCGGACATCGGCTTCCTCCCGCGCCGGCTCGAGGTCGCCTTCGGCTCGGAGCGCGCGGCACCGGAGCTGCAGCGCGGTCTCCCGCTGGCCGACGACCTCTGGCTCTCCGGGAAGATCGACCGGATCGACATCGATCCGTTCAGCGCGCGCGGGATCGTCCAGGACTACAAGTCCGGCAAGGGTGCGCACACGGCCCGGGAGATCGATCGCGAGCTGCGCCTGCAGATCCCCCTCTACATCCTCGCGCTGCGGGACCTCGTGGGGGTCGAGCCGCTCGGTGGCGTGTACCGGGCACTCGCCGGCCGGCGGCTCACGCGCGGAATGCTCCGGGAGAGCGCGCGCGAGGATCTCCCCGGCTTCGCGAGGGACGACTACCTCGACGAAGACGCGTTCTGGAGCCAGATCGAGACGGCGCGCGACCGGGCCGCCGACAATGCGCGCCGGATCCGCGCCGGAGACGTCCAGCACGACCCGAAAGGGGATGGCTGCCCGTCGTGGTGTGACCTCTGGCCCATCTGCCGGGTGCCGCGAGCGTGACGGTCGTCGAGGTGGAGTCGCTGCTGAACGAGGAACAGCTCGCCGCGGTCGAGGCCGAAGGCTCGGTCTTCGTCTCGGCGGGCGCGGGCACCGGGAAGACGTCGGTTCTCGTCGAGCGCTACGTGCGTGCCGTCTGCGATCGCGGCATCGACGTCGAGTCCATCCTCGTCATCACGTACACGCGCAAGGCGGCCGGGGAGCTTCGAACGCGCATCCGTGCCGCGCTGCGCGAGCGCGGAAGGCCGGATCTCGCACGCGAGCTCGACGGCGCCTGGATCTCCACGATTCACGGCTTCTGCGCCAGGCTGCTGCGCGCCCATCCCTTCGCGGCCGGCCTCGATCCTCGCTTCCGCGAGCTCGAGGACGCGGGTGCGGCCGTGCTGCGCGGCGAGGCATTCGAGCGCGCGCTCGAGGCGTTCTGCGCGGGCGGCGACCCGGAGCGGCTCCGGCTCCTCGCGACGTATCGCGCCGCCGGTCTTCGCCGCATGCTCACGGGCGTCTACGAGACGCTCCGCTCTGCGGGACGCGACCTCGAGCTGGAGCTCGGCGAGCGAGCCGACCTCGCGAACGCCGTCGCAACGCTGCGCGTCGAGGCCGAGGCGTTGGCGGCCGATGTCTCCGCGACCGAGACCCAGTGCCGGAACGCGAGCGAGGCACTCCGCGTCGTCACGAGTAGCTCGCCGCCGGAGAAGCTCGTCGACCTCTCGGCGTTCGCGTCTCGAGGCGGGCGCGCGGCCTCGTTCGAGTCGGCGCGCAAAGGCGTGGAGCAGGCGGCGCTCGAGGAGCTGGCCGCCGCGGATCGCGACCTCCTCCAGGAGCTCCTCGAACGGTTCGGAGCCGAGTACGCGGCAACGAAACGTCGCGAGTCCGTCGTGGACTTCGAGGACCTGCAGCTCGCCGCGCGCGACCTGCTCCGCGACGACGCGTCGGTGCGCGAGGCCACGCAGCTGCGCTTCCGGATGGTCATGGTCGACGAGTTCCAGGACACGAACCGGCTGCAGTGCGAGCTCATCGACCTCGTGGCGCATTCCGACCTGACCGAGGTCTTCACGGTCGGCGACGAGTTCCAGTCGATCTACGGCTTCCGCCACGCCGATCTCGAGGTCTTCCGCGAGCGTCGCGCGCAGGCGTCCACGTTGCTCGCGCTCACGCGCAACTACCGCTCGCGGCCGCAGGTGCTCGAGGCCGTGAACCACCTCTTCGGCGATGCGTTCGGCGACGACTACCAGCCCCTGGCGGCATCGGCGGAGTTCGCGGATCCCGTGTTCGGGCATCCGGTCGAGCTGCTCGTCACCGACAAGACGAGCTTCGCGGGCACGAAGGAGCACTGGCGCGCGGGTGAGGCCAGGCGGATCGCAGGCCGCGTGCGCGAGCTCGTCGACTCGGGCGAGGCCGAGCCGGGCGAGATCGTCGTGCTGTTCGCCGCGGGCACCGACGCCGAGCAGTACGAGGAGGCGCTCCGGCGCGAGGGTCTTCCCACGTATCGCGCGACGGGACGCGGCTACTTCGGGCAGCAACAGGTCGTCGACCTGCTCGCGTACCTGCGGCTCCTGCACAACCGCTACGACGACGTCGCGCTCGCAACCGTGCTCGCCTCGCCCTTCGTCGGTGTCTCGAACGACTCACTCGTGCTGATTCGGCGTAACGCGCACGCGCCGTCCCCTGTTCACCGCGCTGGAGCGGGCGCTCCCAGAGCAGCTCGACCCGGGTGACGAGCGGCTCCTGCGCGCGTTCCTCCAACGCTACGAGCGACTGGTTCGTGCCTCGACGCGGATCGGGCTGGAGGCGCTGTGCGAGCGCGTCGTGAGCGAGCACGACTACGACCTCGCCGTCCTCGCGCGGTGGGACGGGACGCGCCGGTTCGCGAACCTCCGGAAGCTCGGCCGACTCGCCCGCGACTACGAGGCCGTGCGCGGAGCGGACATCGAGGGTTTCGTGCGCTTCGTACGCGACCAGGACGCGCTCGGAGCGAAGGAGCTCGAGGCCGTCGCGGAGGAGGAGGGGGGAGGCGCCGTCCGGCTTCTGACCATCCATGCGGCGAAAGGGCTCGAGTTCAAAGTGGTGATCGTCGCCGACGCCGGGCGTGACGTGGGCGGGCCGCGCGGGCCCGACGAGATCGTCGCGCTCTCCGACGGAAGGTTCGGCTTCCGCATGGTGCATCCGACGCGAGGCGACCGGCGCGGTGTGTTCGGCTGGGACGCGGTCAAGGAGGCGGCCGGCGATCAGGAGCGCGCGGAGCGCCTTCGCCTGTACTACGTCGCGATGACGCGGGCGATCGACCGTCTCATCGTCTCGGGGGCGATCGACCCCGATCGGACGGCCGATCGCTCGACGCCGATCGGCTGGGTGCTCGAGCGCCTCGATGCGTACGGCTCGGTGCTCGATTTCGACGAGGCGCCGGTCGAGCTGGCGCGCGACGACGCGCGCTTCGTGCTCACGGTCTCGCGCCACCGGGCCGACGACGCGATCGCACAGGACGACGAGGTCGCCGCCCGGGATGAAGATCGAGGACGTCGACGAGCTCCAGCTCGCGCTCTTCGACGAGCTGCCGACGGGCCGACCGCGCCTCGGCATCGAGCTCCCCGAGCTCGCCGCGATTCCGACGCCTCCCGCTCACGACGTGCGCCGCCTGTCGTACAGCGCGCTCGCGCTCTACGAGCGGTGCTCGTACCGCTTCTACGCCGAGCGCGTCCTCGGCCTGCCGCCACGTGCGCGCGGCGCCGGAGAGGCGAGCGGCGGCGCGCTCGCCGCGACCGAAATCGGCGATGCAGTCCATCGTCTCCTGGAGCTCGTACCGCTCGACGCCCCCGCCGCTCCGCCGCGGACATCGCTGGACGAGACGGTTCGCGGCTGGTACGCGGAGATCACCGACGACGAGCTCGAGCGGGTCGCCGGTCTCGTCGATGCGTACTGCGCGTCGCCCTTGGCGGCGCGGCTCGCGAGTCTGCGCGGCGCGCGTCCGGAGCGGCCGTTCACGTTCGAGCACGACGGCGTCCTCATCCGCGGCCGGCTCGACGTCCTCTGGCAGGAAGGCGAGCGGGCGCTGATCGTCGACTACAAGTCGAACGCGCTCGAAGGACGGGACCCGCACGACATCGTCGAGGCGGAGTACCGCCTGCAGCGACTCGTCTATGCGCTCGTGTGCCTGCGGGCCGGGTCGTCCGAGGTCGAGATCGCGTACCAGTTCCTCGAACGGCCGGACGCCGTCGTGTCCACGTCGTTCGCTCGCGGCGACATCCCCGAGCTCGAAGCCGAGCTCTCCGGTGCCATCGCACGCATCCGTACCGGCGACTTTCGGCCGACGCCGAGCGAGTTCGTCTGCGCCGACTGCCCTGCGCTCGACCTCGTCTGCGCCGGGCCGCGGCTCCTCACGAGGGGGTAGCGATGCGAGTCGCCGCGCTGTACGACGTTCACGGCAACCTGCCGGCGCTCGACGCCGTGCTCGCGGAGGTCGCGACGCAGAACGTCGACGCGATCGTCGTCGGAGGCGACGTTCTCTGGGGCCCGCTCCAGTCCGAGTGCCTGACGGCGTTGAGAGCCGTCGGCGCGCGCTTCCTCGCCGGCAACTGCGAGCGCGAGGTCGTCGGCGCCGTCGGCGAGAGCTCGCGCTGGTGCCGAGAGCAGCTCACAACCGACGAGGTGGCGTTCGTCTCCGCGTGGCCCGCGACCGTGGAGCTCGACCTCGACGATCTGGGGCATGTCGTCTTCTGCCACGCCACGCCGCGCTCCGACGAAGAGAACCTGACGGGCCTCACCCCGGACGACGAGGTCGCGTCGGCGCTCTCGGGGGTTGACGCCGACGTTGTCGTGTGCGGGCACACGCACGTCCAGCTCGACCGCCGTGTGCCGAACGCTCCGAGGCTCGTGAACGCCGGCAGCGTCGGGCTTCCCTATCAGGGCGAGCCGGGAGCGTTCTGGGCGCTCCTCGACGCGGACGTCGAGTTCAGACGCACGCCGTACGACGTCGAGGGTGCGATCGCGGCGCTCTCCGACACCGGGTTCCCGTCGGCGGCGGACGTCTTCGGCGAGTCGCTGCGCGGCGCGATCTCCGCCGAGTCGGCCACCGCCCACTTCGAGTCCAAGCGACGTGCCTCGTAGCTACGTCGCAGAGGCGCGACGGGGCCTCGGGCGGCGCCGCGAGCGCATCGGTCCGATCATCGAGCGCCTCGCCGCAGAGCACTCCGACGCCGAGATCGCGCTGCGCTTCCGCTCGGACCTCGAGCTTCTCGTCTCGGTGATGCTCTCCGCGCAGACGACCGACGTGAACGTCAACAAGGTCACGCCGGCGCTCTTCGAGAAGTACCGGAAGCCCGAGGACTACCTGGCCGTTCCGGTCGAGGAGCTGGAGCGGGATATCTACGCGACCGGTTTCTTCCGTCAGAAGGCGAAGTCGATCCGCGGCACGATGCGGATGCTCATCGAGGACTTCGACGGGGAGGTTCCCGGTCGGCTGGAGGAGCTCGTGAAGCTGCCCGGCGTTGCGCGCAAGACCGCGAACGTCGTCGCCGCCGAGCTCGGGCACGCGCAGGGAATCGTCGTCGACACACACGTCCGCAGGCTCTCGCAGCGGCTCGGCCTGACACGCAGGGAGGATCCGGTGAAGATCGAGCGCGACCTCCAGCGTGTCGTGCCGCGAGCTGACTGGGCGCGCTTCCCGCATCTCCTCATCTGGCACGGACGGCGTATCTGCGACGCACGCCGGCCGCTCTGCGAGGAGTGCGTGCTCGAGGATCTGTGCCCGTCGAGTCGGCTTCGTCGCTAGGTCGCGAGCGCGCCGAGCCACCGGTGTCCGGGGTGGACGAGCTCCAGTGCGTCGCGTAGCCAGGTACGACGATCGACGTCCAGGTGCGGGAGGACCGTCTCGAAGTCGAGGTCGTCCTTCGGCCGGGTGGCCTTCGCCTTGAAGAGAAGGACGACCTCGGGTTGGGCGTACGGGATTCCGTCGTGTGTGCGCGCGACAAGGCCGGCAGTCGAAAGCCGGATCCGCGGATCGCGGCGGAAGATCCAGGTGTCGCCGTCCCATGGCTCGCGCATGACGTCGACCCGCCAAGGCCCGCCGTCACGTTCCCGCACCCACGTCTGGTGGTGGGTCGACGAGGGTGGCCTTCGTCATCGGCCACGGCTTGCCGTCGCCGATGACGACGAACTCCAAGTCGGCGAGCGCCTCGCGCACTTCGGCGAAGCGATCTGCGGGCACGCCGATCTCGAGGTCGTCGTGCTCGCGCGTCTGCCGGCCGAGGAAGAGATCGAGCGCCCAGCCGGCGGCGACGTACCAGGGTGCGGAGACGCCCGCCGAGGCGCTGCGCCGCTTCCGCCGGGCTCCATGCTTCCCAGGAGTCCAAGCTCACGTCGAGCGACTCCATCCGGCTTCGCTCAGATCCAGCGGCGCCAGCGGAAGATCGCGAGCTGGACGAGCGTCGAGACGACCACGAGACCGGTCGACACGCTGATCGACCAGAGCGAGTCGTCGAACTCCGACTCGAAGTTCTGGCCGAAGTAGCCCACGATGAAGCTCGGGACGAGGACGAGCGCTGCGATGACGGTGAGCTTCTTCGTCACCTCGCCCTGACCCTCGACGACCCTCGACTGATGGTGATCCCGGACGCCTGCGAGGAGATCTCGGGCGATGTCGAGCTCGTCGGTCGCGCGGACGAGCGTCTCGTACGTGTCCGCGAACAGGCGCTCGACGTCCGGAGGAAAGAGAGCATGGTCACCGACCTCGATCCGCCCGTCGAGCACACGGCGCACGGCGGAGCGGGTCGCGGCGACCGTTCGTCTGCTGTGAAGGAGCTCGTGTCGGAGAGCCACCAGCCGTTCCCGGACACGCTTCGGCTGCCACGTGTCGAGGCCGTCCTCGAGCTCCTCGATCTCGGCATAGACGGCGTCGAGCGACTCGAGGTGCGACTCCGCGATCTCGTCGACGAGCCGGTGGACGAGGTCGCCCGCGCCTGACTCCTGGTCGGCGGCCGGATGCGAGCGCCGACACGTCGAAGGGCTCTCCTCCGTCGCCCGGCGACTTCCGCACCGTGACGACGACAGCGGGCGTCGCGACGAGGTCGACCTCCAGGTAGCTCACCCGATCCTCGTGTGGAAGAGGCCGCGCCGCGACGAGAACACCGAAGACGTACGTGCCGTGGCTCTCGAGCAGCGGGCGCGGCTCGCGACCGTCCTGCGACGGCGACACGAGCGCCTCGACGACGTCCGGGTCGACCTGGACGGGGAGGGTGGCGAGGAGCTCCTCGCGGGTCGGGTCGACGAGGTCGAGCCAGCGTGCGCTCACAGTCCGCGAGCGTAGTGAGCCGTGCGGTCGGAGCCGCTACGCCGTAACGGCGGTGACCTCGGGCTGGTGGCGCTGCTCCTCGAGCCAGCGCTGCGCGTCGAGGGCCGCCATCGTCCCGGAGCCGGCGGCCGTGACCGCCTGGCGATACGTGTGATCCTGGACGTCACCGGCCGCGAACACGCCCGGGATGTTCGTTCGTGTCGAGCGCGGCTCCGTCACGAGATAGCCCTGGTCGTCGTGGTCGAGCCAGTCGAGGAACAGCGCCGTCGTCGGGTCGTGACCGACCGCGACGAACAGGCCGTCCGCCTCGATCTCGCGCGTATCGCCGGTCTCCGTGTCTCGCAGCCGGAGACCCGTGACGTGGCCGTTGCCCTCGCCGAGCACCTCGTCGACGGCCGCGTTCAGCACGAACTCGATCTTCTCGTTCTCGCGTGCGCGATCGACCATGATCGGCGACGCGCGGAACTCGTCGCGCCGGTGGATGATCACGACCTTGCTCGCGAAGCGGGTGAGGAACGTCGCCTCCTCCATCGCCGAGTCACCTCCGCCGACGACCGCCACGACCTTGTCGCGGAAGAACGCGCCGTCGCAGGTCGCGCAGTACGAGACGCCGCGGCCCTGGAGCGTCTGCTCGGACTCGAGCCCGAGTTGCCGCGCGCTCGCACCGGTCGCGACGATGACCGAGTCCGCGCGGTGCTCTTCGGAGCCGACGTACACCCGGAACGGTCGCTCGGAGAAGTCCACGCGCGTCACGTCGTCGGTCACGAACTCCGCGCCGAAGCGCTCGGCCTGGCGGCGGAAGTCGGCCATCATCGTCGGTCCCATCACGCCGTCGGCGTAGCCGGGGTAGTTCTCGACGTCGCTCGTGATCATGAGCTGCCCGCCCCAGTTGAAGCCTTCGATGACGAGTGGGGCGAGGTTGGCGCGCGCCGTGTAGAGGGCCGCCGTGTACCCGGCCGGGCCCCCACCGATGATGATCACGTCACGAACGTCGCTCAACAGGTCTCCTCGGGACAGAGGGTAGCCCCACCGCGCGGGGCATCATCCGGGTAAACGCATCGACAACGGTCGATGTTCCCTCCTCAGGCTGCGTCACTGCCGGCCGCGACGGCCTCGAGCGTGGTCTGCTGCCCCGGCTCGACGAATTCGGCCGCCGCGAGCGGGCGTGTTTGCCGCTCGATCGGCTGGATCTCGGGGGGCTCGATACCGGCGATGCCGTGCTGCTCGAAGCGCCGCGCCTGGACGAGCACCTGACGCTCGAGCGATCCGACCGTCTTGTTGTACGCGTCGACGGCGCCGTCGAGCGTGCGTCCGAGCTTCGAGAAGTGCGCGCCCATCGTGGACAGCCGCTTGTAGAGCTCTCGTCCGAGGTCGGAGATCTCGTGCGCGCTCTGGGCGATCGTCTCCTGCTGCCAGGTCATGGCAACCGTGCGGAGGAGCACCATGAGCGTGCTCGGCGAGGCGAGGATGACGTTCGAGCTCCAGGCGTACTCCTGGAGCGACGGGTCGTGCTCGTGGGCCACGCGCAGATACGACTCGTCCGGCAGGAACATGACGACGATGTCCGGCGACGGGTCGAACTGACGCCAGTAGCCCTTCGCCGACAGCTTCCCGACGTGCTCGCGGACCTGACGCGCATGATCGGCGAACCGGAGCTGCCGCTCCGCCTCGTCGGACGTCTCGAACGCGTCGAGGTACGCGACGAGCGGCGCCTTCGCGTCGATCACGACGTGCTTGCCGCCGGGGATGCGGACGACGAGGTCAGGACGCAGCGTGCCGTCCTCCGTCGGCGTCGTCACCTGCGACACGTAGTCGCAGTACTCGACCATGCCGGCGTACTCGACGACGTTGCGGAGCTGTGCCTCGCCCCAGCGTCCGCGAACGTGCGGTGTGCGAAGCGCGTTCGTGAGGCTCCCGGCACGCTCGGCCAGCGTCGTGACCTGCGTCCGCAAGGCACCGTACGACTCCTGACGCACGCGCTCGACCGATTGGAGCTGCCGATCCATCCGCTCGAGCGAGTCCTTGAGCGGCTTCACATGCCCGGTGAGGTGTGTCTCCGCGAGCTCGAGGAAGCGCGAGCTGTTCGCATCCAGCGCCTCGGTCGAGAGCTCCTTGATCTTCGCTTCGAGGCGAGCGTCGACCGATGCGCGCTCGACTCGGAGCTCCGCCTCGGCGGCCGCCAGCGACCGCTCGAGCTCGATGACGTCCTGCAGACGACGCCGCCGCTCGACGAGAGCGGGGCGCACGGCGAGGAGGACGCCGAGCGCGCCGAGGACGAGGCCGATGACGAGGGCGACGATGACCACTGAGCCGATGCACGGTAATCCGGTCGGCGGACGGCATCTCTTACGGTCGCTTCGCAACGAGGGCTGAACAGGAGGCGCTGGTACTGTCGCCCGCGGCATGGCCGACAAACCCCGCGTCAAAGCGCCAAAGCAGCGCGCATCCTCGTCGAGCGACGGTCCATCACGAGGAACCGTGCGTTCGTAATCGGCGCGGCCATCGCCGGCGTCGCGCTCGGCTTCGTCGTGGTCGCAGTCCTCCTCGGCGTCGTCGGTGGAGGCGACGGAGCGAACGAGGAGGCGGCGCGCACGAGCCTGGAGGCCGCGGGCTGCACGTTCAAGTCGGTCAAGGCGCTCGAGGGCGCGCATTCGGTCACACAGCCTGGCGGGACGTCGGACAAGTGGAACACGGACCCGCCGACCACGGGCCCGCACTACGGCATCGCCGCGATCTTCGGCATCTACGAGGAAGAGCTCGAGATCGCGCGCGTCGTTCACAACCTCGAGCACGGCGGCATCTTCATCCTCTACGGCGAGGACGTGGCGGAAGCGACGGTCGACGAGCTTCGTGCGTTCTACGACGACCAAAAGACGGGCACGATCATGGCGCCGCTCGACCGACTCGGCGACGAGTTCGCGCTCGGTGCCTGGGTCGTCGACGGCGACGTCGACAACGGGTTCCTCGCGAAGTGCACCGAGTTCGACGAGGGCGCGGTGTCGACGTTCTTCCGCTCGTTCCAGTTCCGCGGGCCCGAGCGCTTCGACCCGAGCCAGCTTCAGCCGGGCTCGTAGCCCGCGCTCTCACGGGCCTTGCCTTCACGCCGCCTGGGAACCTGCGACGGCGAGCCGGTGTATCTGCAGCATCCGAACAGGAGGTTGCTCATGCGGAAGTCAGTCATCATCGTCGCCGCTTTCGTGGCGCTTGCGTCTGCGAGTACAGCTCTCGCAGGAGGCTGGGCGACCGTAAAGCTCAGCTCGTCGCCGAAGGGCCTGACCGCGGACGACCCGTGGGTCGTCGACATCACCGTGCTCCAGCACGGCCTGGCCAGCCAGCCTCTCTGCTGCCTGAAGCCGACGGTGACGATTCGCAGGGTCGGGCCGGTGCGCTTGCTGAGCGCGGTCAGCAAGAAGTCGCTGACCTTCAGGGCGAGGCCGACAAGTCGCTCCGGCGTCTACCGCGCGAAGGTCGTGTTCCCGAGCGCGGGCACCTGGCGATACGAGGTCTTCGACGCCTTCACGGAGTACGGCGGCGCCCGCACACACCGGTTCGCAGCGGTGAAGATCCTGGCCTCGAGCACCACCTAGCCGCAGGAGCGGGATCCGACTCGCGCGAAGCCGCTCCGCGCAGATCGCTGAAGCCGCCGCCGCTAGCGGCGGCGGCTTCAGGGATGTGCGCGGAGCGGATTCGCACTAGCGGATCCTGCTCCTGCGCCAGAGGCGCTTGCCGGGGGCGGGACTCGAACCCGCACGTCCCCTGAGGGACACCCGCTTTTAAGGCGGGCGCGTCTCACCCGTTCCGCCACCCCGGCGGGGCGAGTGTAATCGCGGCGGCAAGCTAGACTCCGCCGGCCGTGGCGAGCCCGCCGGAAGCGCTTGCCCATGCCCAGCTCGAGTGGGATACGCCGCTGTACCGCATGGCGGTCGCGCAGTTCGACCAGGCCGTCCCGGTCGCCGGCATCCCCGACGACATCGCCGAGCGCCTGCGCTATCCGGAGCGCTCGACGATCGTCTCGATCCCCGTGCGCATGGACAGCGGGAAACGCGTCGTCTTTCCGGGCTACCGCGTGCAGCACTCGAGCATCACCGGGCCGACCAAGGGCGGCATCCGCTACGACCCCGAGGTGACGCTCGGCGAGTGCGCCGCGCTCGCGATGTGGATGACCTGGAAGTGCTCACTCCTGCGGCTGCCGTACGGAGGGGCGAAGGGAGGCGTGCGCTGCGATCCGCGCACGATGTCGCTCGGCGAGCTCGAGCGCATGACGCGTCGCTTCACGTCGGAGCTCCTGCCGATCATCGGCCCGAAGGAGGACATTCCGGCTCCCGACATGGCCACGAACGAGCAGACGATGGCCTGGATGATGGACACGTACTCGATGCAGAGCGGCTACGCGGTGCCCGAGATCGTCACCGGGAAGCCGATCTCGATCGGGGGCTCCGTGTTCCGCCACGAGGCGACGGGAGCCGGGGTCGTGATGGTGATCGCCCGAGCGTGCGACCGGCTCGGCTGGGCCGTCGCCGACCAGCGCTGCGTCGTCCAGGGGTTCGGCAACGTGGGCGGCATCGCCGCGTCGGAGCTGGAGGCGCTCGGGGCGACGGTGATCGCCGTCTCCGACGTCTCGGGGGGCCTGCATGCGTCGAGCGGGCTCGACGTCGCGGCGCTCCATGCGTACGCGAATGAGCACGGCTCGCTCGCAGGGTGCGACGCCGGCGCGCGGCTCTCGAACGAGGAGCTGCTCGAGCTCGACTGCGACATCCTCGTCCTCGCCGCGCGCGAGGATCAGGTGACGGCCGACAACGCGCCGCGCATCCGCGCGCGCATGATCGCCGAAGGCGCGAACGGTCCGACCTCGCTCGAGGCCGACGCCATCCTCTGGGAGCGCGAGATCCCGGTGCTGCCGGACATCCTCACGAACGCGGGCGGCGTGACCGTCTCCTACTTCGAATGGGTGCAGGACCTCGGACGGCTCTTCTGGACGCGCGACGAGATCCGCGCCAAGCTGGCCGAGAAGCTCTCGACCGCGTTCGACCGCGTCTGGGATCTCGCCGACGAGCGCGACGTCAAGCTTCGGACAGCCGCGCTCGTCGCCGGGATCCGCGAGGTGTCGGACGCGCTGCAGGCGCGCGGGATCTTTCCATGAGCACCGTTCGCGAGGCGATGGTCTCGAATCCGGGGCAGCTCCCCGCGAACGCGTTCGCACAGGCCGCCGGAGAGCTGCTGCAGCGACCCGAGGTGCGCGCCGTCTACGTGACCGACGACGAGCGCCTCGTCGGCGTCGTAACGCGGAAGACGCTCGTGCGCGAGGTGATCGCGCTGCGGGCTCGATCCGACCGCGACCGAGCTTCGCTCGATCGCCGAGGCGCCGCACTTCACGATCGGCCCGGACGTGCCGCTCGAAGAGGCGTTCCGTTTCCTCGAGACCGAGGACGCCGAGCGCGTCCCGGTCGTCGACGATCAGCATCGCCTCGTCGGCGTGCTCTCGCGCAGCGTCCTTCAGCGGCGGCTCGCCGAGGACGAGGAGGCGAGCCGCTTCCGCCCGCCGCATAGACGCCGCTCGCCGCCCTGCGAAGATCCGTGCATGATCGTCTGCCCGCGTTGCGGCGAGGAGAATCCCGAGCGAGCGCGTTTCTGCCTTGCGTGCGGCAGCCGCTCGTCGCGCGAGGCGCCGGCGGGCGAGGAGCGCAAGGTCGTCTCCGTGCTCTTCGTCGACCTCGTCGGCTTCACGGACCGCTCCGACCGCGCCGACCCGGAGGACGTCCGCGCGACGCTGCGCCCGTACCACGAGCGCGTCAAGGCCGACATCGAGCGCTTCGGCGGCACGGTCGAGAAGTTCATCGGCGACGCCGTGATGGCGGTCTTCGGCGCGCCGGTCGCCCACGAGGACGACGCCGAGCGAGCGGTCCGCGCGGCGCTGCGCATCCTCGAGACGATCGAGGAGCTGCGCGACGGACGGCCTCGACGTCGCCGTCCGCGCGGCCGTCGACGACCGGTGAGGCCGTCGTCGCCCTCGGCGCGCGGCCGGAGCGAGGCGAGGGCATCGTCACGGGCGACGTCGTCAACACCGCCGCCCGCCTGCCAGTCGGCCGCGCCGGTCGGCGCCGTGATCGTGGACGAGCCGACGATGCGCTCGACGGAAGCGCGTCGATCGACGTTCGAGCCGCTCGAGCCGGTCGCCGCGAAGGGGAAGGCGGAGCCGATCCCGGTCTGGCGTGCGACGGCGTGCACGGAGCCGCGTCGGGTGAGCCCGAGCGCCGCGACCGCGACACTCCGTTCGTCGGCCGCGAGCACGAGCGTACAGTCCTGCTCGAGACCTTCCTGCGCGCCGAGCGCGAGTCGTCGGTGCAGCTCGTCACGGTCGTCGGTGAGCCCGGCATCGGTAAGAGCCGGCTCGTGACCGAGCTTCGCACCGCGCTCGACGAGCGGCCGGACCTCGTCACGTGGCGTCACGGCCGCTGTCTGCCGTACGGCGAGGGCATCACGTTCTGGGCGCTCGGCGAGATCGTGAAAGCGGAGGCCGGGATCCTCGACTCGGACGACCAGGACGCCGCCTCGCTCGAAGCTCGGAGAGACGGTGTCCGATGCTCTTCGACGATGAGTCCGATCGCGCTGGATCGTCTCGCGGCTCGCGCCCGCTCGTCGGCGTCGGGACGGGGATACGGCGGTGGCCCGCGAGGAGGCGTTCACCGCCTGGCGGCGATTCCTGGAGGCGCTGGCCGCCCGCCGGCCGTGCGTCTTCGTCATCGAGGACCTCCACTGGGCCGACGCCGCGCTGCTCGAGTTCGTCGAGCACCTGCTCGACTGGAGCCCACCGGTACCGGCTCTGCTCCTCTGCACCGCTCGGCCCGAGCTCTTCGACGCGGAGCCGGAGCTGGGGCGGAGGGAAGCGCAATGCGACCACGATCTCGCTCTCTCCGCTCTCGGACGAGGAGGCGGCCCGGCTCTTCCACGCGCTCCTCGAACGAACGCTGCTCCCGGCGGAGACGCAGACGGCCCTCCTCGAGCGCGCCGGCGGAAACCCGCTCTACGCCGAGCAGTTCGCGCGCATGCTGGAGGAGCGCGGCGCCGTCGAGGGGCTTGCGATCCCGGAGACGGTGCAGGCGCTCCTGGCGGCGCGGCTCGACACGCTCGCGCCGGAGCTCAAGGAGCTGCTGCAGGACGCGTCGGTGGTGGGGCGCGTGTTCTGGAGCGGTGCGTTGGCCGCAATCGGGAGACGGGAGCGCGACGACGGTTCGGCGAGCGCTGAACGAGCTCGTCCGCCGAGAGTTCGTGCGGCCGATCCGCGTCTCGTCGCTCGCGGGCGAGGACGAGTTCTCCTTCTGGCATGCGATCGTCCGCGACGTCGCCTACCAGCAGATCCCGCGCTCGCCGCGCGCGGACAAGCACCTTGCGGCCGCGCGCTGGGTCGAAGAGACCGCCGGGGAGCGGGTCGAGGATCACGCGGAGATCCTCGTGCACCACTACGGCCAGGCCCTCGAGCCTCGCCACGGCCGCCGGCGAGTCACGACCGGTCGTCGAGGAGAACCTCCTTCGCGTCCTCCTGCTCGCAGGCGATCGCGCCGCCCAGCTCGACACCGCGGCCGCGGAGGCGTACTTCCGCCGAGCGCTCGAGCTCGCCGAGCGAGATGAGAAGTCTCGAGCGTACGTGCTTGCCAGGCTCGGGCCCGTCTTGAGCCAGCGTGGCGAGTTCGCCGAGTCGAGGGCGTCGCTCGAAGCCGCGATCCCGGTCCTCCGAGCGCACGACCCCCGGGCAGCGGCGGTGGCGATGCGGAGCCTGGCGCAGGGCATGTGGGCGCAGGGTCGGGTGGACGAGGCCCGAGAGCTCGGATACGAGGGGATCGCCATCCTCGAAAACGAGCCTGGGCCAGAGCTCGTCGAGGCGTACGGCGGCGCTGCACACAGGGCTGCGATCGCCGGACGGCCGGACGAGTCGATGGCGTTCGTCGCCAAGGGCCTTGAGCTTGCTGCCGAGATCGGCGTCGAGGACGTACTTGCGCTCGTGCAAGCACAGGCCGCGGTGCGAGCAACGGCCGGCGATCCTCGTGGCGTTGACGACTGCCGACAAGCTCGCGACCTCGGCCTTCGCCTCGGCCTCGGCCGAGCCACGGCTATCGCGATGAACAATCTCGCAGACAGCGTGCTCTTCTTCGAGTCCGTCCGGGAAGCCCGCGCCGTCTGGGACGAGGGAATCGAGTTCTCCGGTGCGCGGGGTCTCAGGGCTGCGCGAGATGTGGTGCCGCGCGGAACGCCTGCGAGCGCTGTACCACCTCGGCAGCTGGGACGAGCTCGTCGACGAAGCGGGTGACGTCCTCCGCTGGGCGGAAGAGCACGGAGGCGGCCAGATCGACGTCTTCGCCCAGGTCGAGCTCGCGCAGGTGCACGTTCACCGTGGGGCCCTCGATCTCGCCGCGGGCCTGGTCGAGACGCTTCTTCCACGGGTGCGTGCGAGCAGTGTTCCCCAGGTGCTCGTCCCGGGACTGGCGGCATCTGCCCTCGTCGCGTCGTCGCGCGGGGACGATACCGCTGCAGTCGCCGTCGTCGAGGATCTCGAGCGCACAACGCGTGACATGCCGATCGGCTGGCGATCGTCATGCCTCGCGTGGCCGGCGCGCATCGCCGTCGCAGCCGGACGCCCAGAGCTCGCCGAGGCGTTTCTGGAAGGCACGGAGCACGCGTCCGCGTGGGACCGGAGCGCGCGGTCTGCCATCCGTGCGGCGCTCGCCGAGGCGAGAGGTGAGCTCGACGAGACGCGTGCGCTGTACCTTCACGCAGCGGAAAGCTTCGGAGAGTACGGAAGCGTCCTCGAGCGCGGCTACGCGCTCCTCGGGCTCGGTCGCTGCGGGAACGCGGCCGCGATGCGCGAGGCCTCGGCGATCTTCGCCGAGCTCGGTGCGTCGCCGGTTCGCGCGCGCGCGCGCGTCAGGCTCAGCAGCAGGTGTAGGCGCCGGGAGGCGCTGCGCCCTCCTCGCGCTCGGGCAGCTCGGCTGCCGCGAACGCGGCGCCGTGCAGGACGTCCCGCTCCGACACCTCGATCTCGGAGAGGTCGTATGCCGTCATCACCTCACGCAGGACGATCACCCCCGCGACGATGACCGACGCGCGGCCTGGCTCGATTCCCAAGGCGACGCGTTCGTCCGTCGTCATGGCGGCGAGGCGCTCGAGCTGCTCGTCGACGGCGGCCAGCGAGAGGCGATGGCCGTGCGTCCTCTCCGGGTCGTACTCGGCGTCGCCGAGGTCGATCGTCGCGAGCGTCGTCACCGTTCCGGCGACGCCGATCGCACCTGCCGCGTGGAGCGGAGGGAGGAGCGAGCGCACGTACCCGCTGGCGGCAGCCAGCTCGGGCCGAGACGGCGGATCCGACCCGAGAAAGCGCTCGGTAAGGCGCACGCATCCGATGTCGAGGCTCGTCGCCGACGCGACCTCGCCGTTCGCTGCCACGACGAGCTCGGTCGAGCCGCCGCCGATGTCCACCACGAGCACGTCGTCGAGCGGCGGGCGGCCGGCCGTGACGCCCCGGATCATCATCGTCGCCTCTTCCGTCGCCGGAGAGCAGCCGCGTCGTGAAGCCGTAGCTCCACTCGATCTCGCCGAGGAACGCCTCGCCGTTCTCGGCGTCGCGCACCGAGCTCGTCGCGATGCAGAGCGTCCGCTCGGCTCCGAGCGCCTCGAGCTCCTGCCGGTACTCCGTCAGGCAGTTGCGAACCCGCGCAATCGGCAGCGGGAGGAGACGCCGACGCTTGTCGACGCCCTCGCCGAGGCGCGTGATCGTCAGCCGACGCGTGACCTCCTCGAGCCTGTCACCGTCCACGTCCGCGACGAGGAGGCGGGTCGAGTTCGTGCCGAGGTCGACGGCTGCGACGCGGCTCATCGAACCGGGAGGAACGCACGGAGCCAGCGCGCCCGGCGCTGCGCCGTCGCAAGCGAGCCCCGCAGAACGGCGAGCTCGGCGCCGGGAGACACGGAGGCGTTCGGTCGCCGCCTGCAGATCCTGGTTCGCGCGATCGGCGTCGGCAAGGAGGCGCTCCGTGCGCGCCGAGCGCTCGTCGAACAGCGCGAGCTCGCTCGAGAACAACTTCCCCGTCCGCTTCCCCTGCCGCCAGAGGGCGAAGCCCCGGACGCCGACGACGAAGAGGCCCACGAGGGAAAGTGCGAGGCCGATCAGGAACGCGGTGAGGATCACGCCAGCAGTCTAGAAGCCACGCTTGAGCATCCCGAAGACGCCACGCATGACCTCGCGCGTCAGCGCTCGGCCACTCGACGACTGCAGGAAGTCGCCGATCGCGTCGGCGCCCTTCCCGGCGGCGGTCGCGGCGCCCTTCTGGCGCTCGGTCGGCTTCGACTGCTTCTCGCCGGGCGGAGGAGGATCGAGGCGCTCGGCGAGCAGCTCCCGCGCGCTCTGGCTGTCGAGCCGCGTGCCGTACTTCGCGTGCAGCGGACTGGCGGCGGCGGCGCCGGCGACGTCGTCCGCCACGCCCATGCGCGAGAGCGGCGGGCGCATGCGGGTGTGGACGACCGGTGTCGGGACGCCCGACTCGCTGAGGATCGTCACCGCGGCTTCGCCGATGCCGAGCTGGGTGAGCAGCTCCTCGAGGTCGTAGGCGTCGGTCTTCGGGAAGGTCCGCACGGTGGCGCGCAGCGCCTTCGCATCGTCCGGCGTGAACGCGCGCAGCGCGTGCTGCACGCGATTCCCGAGCTGACCGAGGACGTCAGCAGGCACGTCCTTGGGCGTCTGCGTCACGAAGAAGACGCCAACGCCCTTCGAGCGGATGAGACGCACCGTCTGCACCGTCGACTCGACGAACGCCTTGCTCGCGCCCTCGAACAGAAGATGTGCCTCGTCGAGGAAGAACACGAGACGCGGCTTGTCGCGATCGCCGACCTCGGGCAGCTGCTCGAAGAGCTCGGCGACGAGCCACATGAGGACGGTCGACCAGAGCCGCGGCTTGTCCTGGACGGCGGGCAGCTCGAGGCAAGAGATCACGCCTCGCCCGTCCGCGTCCGTTCGCAAGAGATCGGAGACATCGAGCTGCGGCTCGCCGAAGAACTCGTTTCCACCGCCGGTCTCGAGCGCGACGAGCGAGCGGAGGAGGACGCCGACGGTCTGCGGCGAGAGGCCGCCGATTCCCTTCAACTCTTCGCGTCCGCCTTCGGAGTCGAGAAATGTCAGCAGCGCGCGCAGATCGGAGAGGTCGAGGAGCGGGAGGCCCTTCTCGTCGGCGTAGTGAAAGACGAGACCGAGGCTCTGCTCCTGCGTCGCGTTCGAGCCGAGCACCTTCGCGAGGAGGAGCGGCCCGAAGTCGGAGACGGTCGCCCGCACCGGCACGCCCGGGCCGATGCCGCCGAGCGACAGGTACTCGACCGGAAATCCGGTCGGTTCGTAGGGCAGTCCGAGCTCCGTCGCGCGCGTCTTCGCTGGGCCGTCGTCCGAGCCAGGGACGGCCATGCCCGAGAGGTCGCCCTTGACGTCTGCGGTGAACACCGCAACGCCCGCGGCCGAGAGCTGCTCGGCGATGACCTGCAGCGTTCGCGTCTTTCCGGTTCCGGTCGCTCCGGCGATCAGCCCATGGCGGTTCATCGTCGCGAGCGGGAGCCGCACGGCTGCGTCGGGCACGAGCGCGTCGCCGAGCTTCGCGATTCCGAGCTCGATCGCGTCGCCCTTGGTCGCGTACGCCTCGGCGATGTCGGCACCGAAGCTCGTCGAGGTCTGGTGCCTTGCGTGCCACGGCGCGAGCGTATCTCAACGCCTGTGTGTATCCAATCCTGGAGTCAATCGGATCCAATACAGGGGACTTATCAGCTATTGACGGCGTCCGTCGAGCCATTTAGGATCCAATCTCGACTAGAGATTGCACACAATCGAGCTGGGGAGGTGCGAGATGGACGCGAGCGACATGAACGCACGGTGGGCCGGAGTCGAGCGGCCGTACACACAGGACGACGTCGAGCGGATCCGTGGGCGCTTCCACGTCGAGCACACGCTGGCGCGTCTCGGAGCAGAGCGGCTGTGGAAGCTCCTGCACTCCGAGGACTACGTCGCTGCGCTCGGCGCGCTCACCGGCGCGCAGGCCGTGCAGATGGTCAAGGCGGGCCTGAATGCGATCTACCTCTCCGGCTGGCAGGTCGCCGCCGATGCGAACCTCTCCGGCCACACGTATCCCGACCAGAGCCTCTATCCGGCGAACAGCGCTCCGGCCCTCGTGAAGCGCCTGAACAGCGCGCTCCTTCGTGCCGACCAGATCGACTCCGCCGAGGGCAAGAACGGCACGTACTGGCTCGCCCCGATCGTCGCCGACGCCGAGGCCGGCTTCGGTGGCCCGCTCAACGCATTCGAGTTGATGAAGGCGTTCATCGAGGCCGGTGCCGCAGGCGTCCACTTCGAGGATCAGCTCTCGTCGGAGAAGAAGTGCGGCCACCTGGGTGGCAAGGTGCTCGTCCCGACGAGCCAGTTCGTTCGCACGCTCATCTCTGCACGGCTTGCGGCCGACGTCCTCGACGTCCCGACGGTTCTCGTCGCGCGAACGGATGCACTCTCCGCGACGCTCCTCACGAGCGACGTCGACGAGCGCGACATGGAGTTCACGACGGGCGAGCGCACCCCGGAGGGCTTCTTCCGCATCACTCCCGGCATCGAGGCGCCGATCGCCCGAGCGCTCGCGTACGCCCCGTACGCCGACGTGCTCTGGTGCGAGACGTCCACTCCGGACCTCGAGGAGGCCGCACAGTTCGCGGATGCCGTCCACGAGAAGTTCCCCGGCAAGCTCCTCGCATACAACTGCTCGCCCTCGTTCAACTGGCGCAAGCACCTCGACGACAAGACGATTGCGTCGTTCCAGCACGAGCTGGCCGGGATGGGTTACAAGTTCCAGTTCGTGACCCTCGCCGGCTTCCACGCGGTCTGCAACTCCATGTTCGACCTCGCGCGGGGCTATGCGTCCGACGGGATGAGCGCGTACGTCCAACTGCAGGAAGCCGAGTTCGCGAACGAGGAGTTCGGCTACACGGCCACGCGCCACCAGCGCGAGGTCGGCGCCGGCTACTTCGATGCCGTCCTCGAAGCCGTGACGGGCGGCGAGTCGTCGACGCTCGCGCTCAAGGGCTCGACCGAGGAAGCGCAGTTCGAGGCGGCGCGCATAGCGTGAGCACGACGGCCGACGCGACCGTTTCCGCGCCCGACGAGGCGGGCGTCCTCACACCCGAGGCGCTCGACCTCGTCGTCGCGCTCCAGCGCGAGTTCCGAGACCGGCGCGAGGAGCTGCTCCTCGCCCGTGCAGCACGCCAGAAGCGGATCGAGGCAGGGGAGCTGCCCGACTTCCTCGAGTCGACGCGCTCGATTCGCGAAGGCGACTGGCGCGTTGCGCCTGTTCCGGCCGACCTCGAGGACCGCCGCGTGGAGATCACCGGCCCCGCCGGCGATCGCAAGATGGTCATCAACGCCTTCAACTCGGGCGCGCGCATCTACATGGCCGACTTCGAGGACGCGAACTCGCCGACGTGGGAGAACGTCGTCGGTGGCCAGCAGAACCTCACCGACGCGATCGAGCGCACGATCTCACTGGAGCAGGGCGAGAAGAGCTACACCCTGAACGACGACGTCGCGGTGCTCCTCGTGCGTCCGCGCGGTTGGCACCTGCAGGAGCGCCATGTCGTCGTCGACGGAGAGCACGTCTCGGGTGGGCTCTTCGACTTCGGCGTCTACCTCTCCCGCAACGCCGAGCGGCTGCTCGAGCGAGGATCGGGGCCGTACTTCTACCTCCCGAAGCTCGAGGGCCACCTCGAGGCTCGGCTCTGGAACGACGTCTTCTGCTTCGCCCAGGATCGGATCGGGATCCCGCGCGGCACGATCAAGGCGACCGTTCTCATCGAGACGATCCTCGCCGCCTTCGAGATGGACGAGATCCTCTACGAGCTTCGCGAGCACTCGGCCGGGCTCAACGCCGGCCGCTGGGACTACATCTTCTCGGTCATCAAGAAGTTCCGCGACCGGCCCGAGTTCGTCCTCCCGGATCGCATTCAGGTGACGATGACCGTGCCGTTCATGCGGGCGTACACGGAGCTCCTCGTGCGCACGTGCCACAAGCGCGGCGCCCACGCGATCGGCGGGATGGCCGCCTTCATCCCGAGCCGGCGCGATGCCGAGGTCAACGAGGTCGCCCTCGCAAAGGTCAAGGAGGACAAGCGTCGCGAGTCGGAGGACGGTTTCGACGGCTCCTGGGTGGCGCACCCGGACCTCGTCCCGGTCGCGCTGGCCGAGTTCGACGCGGTGCTCGGCGAGCGCCCGAACCAGCTGGAGCGGCTGCGCGACGACGTCACGATGCAGGCCGCTGATCTTCTCGACGTCGCGGCCACGCCCGGCGAGATCACCGAGGCGGGCGTGCGGGCCAACGTCTCTGTCGGCATCCGCTACCTCGCTGCCTGGCTCCAAGGGGTCGGGGCCGCGGCGATCGACAACCTGATGGAGGACGCCGCGACCGCCGAGATCTCGCGCTCGCAGATCTGGCAGTGGATCCACCACGGGCGCGTCGAGCGATCCGACGTCGAGCGGATCATCCTCGAGGTCATGGCGGAGCTGCCGGACGAGGCGGTGTATCGCGAAGCACGCGAGGTCTTCGAGAAGGTCGCGCTGCACGAGGTCTTCGTCGACTTCCTCACGTGGACCGCGTACGCGCAGCTGATCCGGGACGAGAGCTAGATGTCGGACGGGACGAAGGCCGACGACATCGCGCTTGCGCTCGAGGAGGCGATCGTGTCGGGCGAGATCCCGCCGGGCAGCACGCTCCGCCAGGAGCACCTCTCCGAGCAGTTCGAGGTGAGCCGTACGCCGGTGCGCGAGGCGCTGCGCCGCCTTGCCGCGCTCGGGCTGGTCACCTTCGAGCCGAATCGCGGTGTCCGTGTCCGGATGCTCTCGCGGGACGAGATCCGTGAGGCCTTCATGGTGCGCGCCGAGCTCGAGAGCCTCGCGACCGAGATCGCGACATCGAAGATGACGGACGACGACCTGGCCGAGCTCGAGCGCGCCGAGCGGCGCTTCAGCCGCGCGACCGGAGCGCTCGTCGAGATGAGCCACGAGGGCCGCCAGGATCTCGAGATCGCCCGCGACTGGCTGCATCTGAACCACTCCTTCCACGACGTGATCTACCGCGCGGCGGACGTGCCGCTCATCGAGCGGATGGCGAAGGCGGCGCGACGCACGTTTCTCGTCAAGCCCGTGTGGGCGACCGGGGCGGATCTCGACGAGCTGTACCTCAAGAACGACCGTCAGCACCGCGCGATTCGCAACGCGATTGCCGCGCGGAGCCCGGAGGGAGCTCGCGTGCTCGCGCGCGAGCACGTGCTGTCGTCAGGGCGTCTGCTGGAGGCGATTCTGGACAAGGTGTCCACGCAGTCGCGCGAACCGTCGCTTCGCTAGCTGCTAGCGCGCGAGCGTGACCTTCGAAAGCCCGCGCGGCGAATCGGGATCGAGGCCTCGCGTGCGTGCGAGCGCCCACGCGAAGAGCTGACCGGGGACGATCGACAGGAGTGGTTCCAGGAGGGGCGACGCAGCCCTGGGGCTCGGGAGCGTGTAGTCCGCGCCCGTGATCGCATCGGCCGCGCTGCCGCTGGCGATGATGGTCGCACCGGCTTCGCGTGCACGCTGCACCGCCTCGACGACGGCCGGGAGCGTCGGATCGTCGGAGGCGATGGCCCAGACCGGGAACAGCGAGTCGAGCGCGGCCACAGGGCCGTGGGCGAGGTCCGTCGCCGTCAGCGGCTCGGCTGCGATGCGGCACGTCTCGAGGAGCTTCAACGCGATCTCCCGTGCGGTCGCGAACTCGGCTCCGCGTCCGACCACGAACATCCGGCCTGCGTACGCGAACGGGATCGCGACACTCGCGATCCGCAGCTCGACCGAGCGGATGAGCTGTGGCATCGTCTCGGCGACGACACGTATGCCGTCCGCGAACGACTCCTCCGCTCCGCCGCAGTGCGCGGCGAGTAGGCCAAGCGCCGCGACCTGGTTCGAGTACGTCTTGGTGGCCGCAACCGCCTGCTCGTGGCCGGCTCGAAGCTCGATGACCGCGTCGGCCTCGCATGCGAGCTGAGAGGAAGCATCGTTCGTGAAGGCGACCGTGTACGCGCCCCGCCCCTTCGCCTGACGCGCGTACTCGACGACGTCCGGAGTGCGTCCGGACTGTGACAGAGCCAGAACCGTGCAGCCCGACATGTCGAGCTCGGCTTCGTAGTAGACGGTGAGCGAGATGGAATCCCGAAGCGCCGTCCAGCGCGGGAGAAGACCGAAGGCGTAGACACCGTACGACGCGGCGTTGTCCGAGGAGCCATGACCAACCATGCGGATCGTCGTTGCGTCGCGTTCCCGTATCTCGGCCGCAATGCGCGCGAACTCGGCCTCGCCTTCGAGCAGACGTAGGAGCGCTTCGGGCTGCTCGCGAATCTCGTCGAGGAACCTCGAGCCCGGCTCGACGTCCGCCGTTGCGGCGAGCTCAGCCGACGACACGCGCGCGTCCTCCGACGAGCACCCGCTCGATTGCGAGATCGTCACCGAGCACGACCACGTCGGCCGGAAGTCCGATGCCGATCCGCCCGAGAGACGGCATGCGAAGCACCCGAGCAGGAACCTCGGTCGCCGCGCCGATCGCGTCCTCGAGCGGCACGCCGAGCGAGTGCAGGTTGCGCACCGCGTCGATCATCGTCAGCGTGCTGCCGGCGAGCGCCCCGGTAGACCCGCGCGCGACTCCGCCCGAGATCTCGACGTCGAGATCTCCGAGCCGGTACGCGCCGTCTTCGAGCCCGGCGCCCGACACCGCATCCGTCACGAGAGCAAGCCTTCCCTGCGCGGCTTGCCAGACCATCGCAGCGGTGATCGGTGCGACGTGCACCCAGTCGAGGATCAACTGCACGACGACGTCAGGGCGTGCAAGTGCCGCGCCGACAACACCCGGATCGCGGTGGTGGAACGGGCGCATGGCGTTGAAGAGGTGGGTGACACTCCGCACCCCGAGATCGAAGGCCGCGTTCGCCTGCTCTGCGGTGGCATCGGAGTGGCCGCACGAGACGGCGATCTCGCGGCGAAGCAACAGCTCGATGACCGCGTTCGCACCCGGCAGCTCGGGTGCCAACGTGACCAGCCGGACAGGCCCCGCAGCGAGAAGGCGCTCGAGCAGCTCGGAATCCGGGTTGCGGCGTGCATCCGCCGGGTGGATCCCGAGGCGGAGCGCCGACAGGAACGGCCCTTCGAGATGCGCGCCGAGGATGCGCGGCCCGTCCGACTCGCCGGGCACCTCGCGGAGGGCGGCGACGAGCTGCTCTTCGGGTGACGTGATGAAGGTCGGCAGAAATGCGGTGACGCCCGTCTCGAGCAGGGCCTCACCGGCCTGGCGGTAGCCGTCGGCGTCGGCGGTGAGGAAGTCGACGCCTGCGAAGCCGTTCACCTGCAGGTCGACGAATCCGGGTATCGCGATGCCGTTGCCGTTCGGCGCCGAGAGCCCGAAGCCCGCGACGCGTCCGCCGAGAATCTCCACGTCGCCCGGCACGAGGCTGCCGTCGACGAGGGCAGCTTCGACGCCGAGCCTCACTGTGCGCGCTCCACTGCCCGCGCGATGCTCCCGCCCGATTCAGCGAGGCGCTCGCGCGCGACGCCAGCAGCGACGTCGGCGAGGAGCGAGACGATCGCGACACGAGCATCCCCGTCTGCAGCGGCCAGCGCGTCGTCGACCTGCGAGGTCGACGCGCCACTCGCCGTGGCGACGATCCGGCGCACGCGTTCCCTGAGCTTCGCGTTCGCGCCCACGACATCGACCATGAGGTTTCCGTAGGTCTTTCCGAGCCGGATCATCGAAACCGTCGAGATCGTGTTGAGGACGAGCTTCTGTGCTGTTCCGGCCTTGAGGCGCGTCGATCCGGCGAGGAACTCCGGCCCGACGATCACGGCGACCTCGTGGTCGACGAGCGCGCCGAGCTCGGAGCGTCCCGCCGAGACGACGCACACGGTGAGGGCGCCTGCGTGCTTCGCGGCGTCGAGCGCGCCGAGAACGTACGGCGTGGCGCCGCTCGCACTCACGCCGACGACGGAGTCGACGGCGCCGAGCCGGAGCGCGAGGGCCTCGTCGCGGCCACGGTTGCGATCGTCCTCGGCTGCCGCCTGCACGAGCGGCGTTGCCGCCTCGCCTCCCGCGACGAGCGCGACCACTGCACCGGGAGCTGTGGAGAAGGTGGCCTCGCACTCCGACGCGTCGAGTGCCGCAATACGGCCTGACGAGCCGGCCCCCACGTACACGAGCCGTCCTCCGGCAAGCATCCGGTCGGCGATCGCGTCGATGGCGGCTGCGAGCTCGGAAGACACGGAGGCAACCGCGCCGGCGACGGTCGCATCGGCTGCATTCATGAGCTCGACGAGCTCCAACGTCTCGCGCAGCTCGTAGCCGGACGCGGGGTCGCTCCCTGCTTCCGTGACGACCGCGTCCTCGATCATCGGGCGAGTCTACGTCGGACTTCTCCGGTGGTCAATACCAGTTGCGTGGAAATGTGGTATCCATACCCGGCGCCATGGCGGAGATCGAGCTTCGGAACCTCACGAAGGTGTTCTCGGGAGATGTCGTCGCACTCGACGACGTGTCTCTCTCGATCGGCGACGGCGAGTTCATCGCTCTCGTCGGGCCGTCCGGCTGCGGGAAGTCGACGCTCCTGCGCGCGATAGCCGGTCTCGAGGAGGTGACGAGCGGCGAGATCTCCATCGGTGGTCGCGACGTCACCGACCTGGCTCCGCGCCATCGCGACATTGCGATGGTCTTCCAGAGCTACGCGCTGTACCCGCACATGAGCGTCCGGCAGAACCTCGGGTACGGCCTCAAGGTGCGGCGGATGCCCAAGGCGGAGATCCGCGAGCGCGTCGACCGGATCGCCGAGCTCCTGGGTCTCGACGAGCTCCTTGAACGCAAGCCCGCGCAGCTGTCAGGCGGGCAGCGGCAACGGGTCGCGATGGGAAGAGCGATCGTCCGTGAGCCGCAGGCGTTCCTGATGGACGAACCGCTCTCGAACCTCGACGCCAAGCTCCGGGTCGGGATGCGCGCGTCGCTCTCGCAGCTTCACCAACGGCTCGGAGTCACGACGGTCTACGTGACCCACGACCAGGTCGAGGCGATGACGCTGGGCCAGCGCGTCGCGGTGATGAAGGACGGTCACATCCTGCAGGTCGACACGCCCCAGGTTCTCTATCAGCGCCCGCGCGATCTCTTCGTCGCCGGCTTCATCGGCTCGCCGGCGATGAACCTCGTGGAGGCGACGCTCGACGGCGCGGAGGTCGCGTTCGGGCAGTTCCGTCTCCCACTCGACGCGGGCCGTCGGCCACGCGAGGCGGGCTCGGCCCGGCGCGTGATCCTCGGCATCCGGCCGGAGGCGTTCGAAGATGCGGCCTTCGCCTCGTCGCTGCTGCCGACGCTCGACGCGGAAGTCGTCGTGCTCGAGGAGCTTGGTTCGGACGCGCACGTCTTCTTCAGGGTCGACGCAACGCGCATCGCCGTCGAGACGCTCGAGGGTGAGGCTGACGACAGCGCGGATCTGGTCGTCGAGCGCGGCTCGCTCCTGAATGCCAGGCTCGACCCGCGCACGGACGCACGTGTCGGAGGCTCGCTGAAGCTGGCTGTCGACCCCGCTCGCTTTCACTTCTTCGACCCGGACTCCGGAGCGTCGCTCCTCTCCGTCCACGCGGAGCCGCCGGAGCTCGTTCGGCCCCTCGCCGGCTGATGGGCGCGGAACCGTGGTATTGACCAGTCTCGAAGCTGGGTTACGATGCACCGCGTGACGACGAAGCAATCCGCAACGCGAGACCTCGTCCTCGACCTCGTCGAGCAGCTTGCGGTCGGCGACGCGATTCCGTCCGAACGCCAGCTGAGCTCCGACTTCGGCGTCTCGCGCCTCACCGTGCGCGCAGCTCTCGACGACCTCGTGCGCGAGGGCTACCTCGTCAGGAGGCACGGTTCGGGCACGTTCGTCAGCGAGCCGAAGATCGCCCAGGAGCTCACGATGACGTCGTTCACCGACGACATGCGTCGCCGGGGGCTGCAGCCGGCGAGCAAGACGCTCGACCTTCGCGTGACGCCCGCCGGAGCCCGTCTCGGCCGGCTCCTGCACGTATCGCCGTCGGAGCCCGTCATCGTCGCCGTACGGCTTCGGCTTGCCGACGGCGAGAGCATGGCGATCGAGACGGTGCACATCCGCGCGTCACATGCACCCGGGCTGACTGCGCACGACCTCGAGGAGAAGTCGTTCTACGAGCTGCTCCGCGATCGGTACGGCATCGTCGTCGTCGGTGGCGAGCAGACGATCGAGCCGACCGTGACGGACGAGGACGAGTCGCGCGCGCTCGGCGTTCCACTCCATTCCCCGGCGTTTCGGTTCGAGCGTGTGACCCACTCCGAAACCGGAGAGATCGTCGAGTTCGTCGAGTCGATCTACCGCGGCGACAGGTATCGCCTCGTGACCTCGCTGTCGATCCCGCAGGAGCGCAGGCGAGCCCGCACGGTCGCTGGGGACGGGCGAGTCTCGGCCGTCTCCATGCGACGTGGTTAGTACCAAAGGCCGCGATCGCGTCCGATCCGGCGTTTTGCATCTGAGCAGGCAATTGCGCCACGGAGTTCGCGTCACATTGGGCTTGACAGACGGGCGAAGATGTGGGAGCCTCCCGCCCGTGGCAGATTGGTACAAACCACTTGGGGGCTCCGGCCGTGTTCTGCCACATCCCTCCACACGGTCCGCTCGAGCACCAAGGTGCCGCGGGAGATGCGAATGAACGTACGTGTTTTCGCCGCCGCCGCGCTTGTAGCGGCGCTTTCAGTCGTCGCGGTCGGGGCATCGGGAGCCTCCGGTAGTCCGGCCGCCGACACGCTCACCGTCTGGCTTCAGGTCGACGCGCAGTCCGGGTGGCCCGAGGTCGTCGCAGCCGCGAACGCCCAGTTCAAGGCTCAGAACCCCGGCTGGGACGTCGACGTCCAGTACCAGACCTGGGGCACCCATCTCGCCAAGTTCGACGCCACCCTCGCCGGGAACAGCGCACCCGACGTCATCGAGATGGGGAACACCGAGATGACGAAGTACATGGCGGCAGGCGCGTTCCAGGACCTGACCGCGAACTCGTTCCCGAACAAGAGCACCTGGCTCACGGGTCTCGCGAAGTCGGGACAGTACGGCGGCAAGATCTACGGCGTTCCGTACTACGCCGGGTCGCGGGTGATCACGTATCGGACCGACCTGTTCCGGGCGGTCAACGCGAAGATCCCGACGAGCGTCGCGGAGTTCACCGCCCTCGCCAGGAAGCTCGGCGCGAAGAACTCGGCGAAGACGTTCTCGCCGGTGTACATCGCCGGCACGGACTGGTACTTCGCGATGAGCTTCGTGTACGACTACGGCGGCACGATCGCCGTGACGAACAAGGGCAAGTGGATCGGGACGCTCGACCGGCCGAAGGCGGTCGCCGGCCTGGCGGCGTTCAAGCGGTTCTACGACGCGGCCTCGCGTGCGAGCAAGACCACGGACGAGGTCCGGCCCGAATCCGTACGACGTGTACGCCCAGGGCAACGCCGCCTCGATCCAAGGGCCCTGCCTGGTTCAGCTGCTGCGTCGGTGACTACAAGACCCGCACCGCGCAGTTCGTGATGCCGAGCCGCACCAAGGGCCAGCCGATTCCGGGCTTCCTCGGTGGCTCGGACCTCGCTGTCCCGGTCGGCGCCGACAAGGCGCAGGCTGCCTCCTGGATCTCGGCCTTCACCGACAACGCCTCGATGACGCGCGCTTCGCGCGAAGGGCAACATCCCGAACACGACGAGCCTCCTCGGCAACAGCGTGAACGAGCGCGCCGCGCGCAGGAGCTGGTTCGTGCCGACCGCGAAGCACTGGGTCAACGTCGAGAACGGAAACGTCCTCCGGACGATGCTGTCGCGGATCCTGACCGGACAAGATGAGCGTCAAGGAAGCCGCCGCGGTCGCGAGCGACAACATCACGTTCACCCTCAACCAGCGGTAGAACGTACGTATGACGGTCGTCGCCGAGACCCCAGTCCCTCCGGTCTCGGCGGCGACCGTCCCGTCTTCGCCGGTGGGGCCGTGCGTCCGTCCCGTACCTCCTGATCCTCCCGGCGATCGCGGTCATCACCGCGATCCTCGGGTATCCGCTCTACCGGCTCGTCGTCCTCTCGTTCCAGCAGTACGGCCTGCCCGAGCTGATCCAGCGAACGGGTGTCTGGATCGGCTTCGACAACTACGCGTCGGTGCTGCGGGACGACGTCTTCTGGGACACGCTGCTGCGCACCGTGATCTTCACCGCAGCGACCGTCGGGCTGACGATCGGCCTCGGCACGCTGATCGCCTTCCTCCTGACCCGCGTGTCGTCGTGGGTTCGCATCCTGCTTGACGGCCGGCCTGGTGCTCGCCTGGTCGATGCCGGCGGTGGTGGCGGTCCAGGTGTGGTTCTGGATGACGAACTTCCAGAACGGGATCCTGAACTACGTCCTGACCGAGCTCGGCGTCGGCGACTTCAGCCAGCACGACTGGTACGAGACGACGTTCTCGAAGCTCGCGATGGTCTCGCTGCTGATCGTCTGGGGCGCGATCCCGTTCGTGACGATCACGGTCTACGCGGGGCTGGCGCAGGTGCCGCGCGAGCTCGTCGAGGCCGCGGAGATCGACGGGGCCGGGTCGCTCCGGATCTTCCGCGACGTGACCTACCCGATCCTGAAGCCGATCTTCCTGATCCTGACGAGCCTCTCGATCATCTGGGACTTCGGCGTCTTCACCCAGCCGTACCTGCTCATCGGCGCCTCGCAGGTCGACCCGACGCAACTACCTCATGGGCGTCTACGTGTTCATCGAGGCGTTCGGGCAGAGCGACTTCGGGCGCGGAGCGGCGATCTCGCTGCTGATGCTGCTCATCGTCGCGACCCTCAGCGTCTTCTACGTGCGGCGGATGGTGAAGATGGGGGACGGTCCGGTGAGTGCCGTCGCGCCGCGTCCGGCGGCGAGTGCGGCCGCGCGCGCGCGGCGTCGGATCCGCCGGCTGGCCTGGAACGTCGTCGGCCTCGCGGTGTTCGTCGTGGTCGCGTTTCCCGTGTTCTGGATGGTCTCGACGGCGTTCAAGCCCGACGACGAGATCAACAGCTTCACGCCCACGTGGCTCAGCGCCGAGCCGACGCTGCAGCACTTCCGCGACGCGATCGCGCGACCGTACTTCTGGGACACCGTGAAGAACAGCCTGATCGTCGTCGGCGCGGTCGTCGTGCTCTCGATGGTCGTCGCGTTCCTCGCGGCGGTTGCGCTCGCGAAGTACCGCTTCACCGGCAACAAGCTCTTCGTCGTGCTCGTGATCGGGATCCTCATGCTGCCGCAGGCCGGGCTCGTCATCCCGCTGTACGTCGTGCTCGCCCGCTACGGCCTGACGAACGAGCTGATGGGGCTCGTGCTGACGCACCTGGTCATCCTCCTCCCCTTCGCGGTCTGGACGCTTCGCGGGCTTCATCCTCGGCATTCCGAAGGAGCTCGAGGAGGCGGCGATGGTCGACGGCTCGAGCCGGCTCGGCGCGTTTACGCGGATCCTGCTTCCGCTCGTCGCCCCCGGGCTCGTGGCGACCTCGGTCTTCATCTTCATCACGAGCTGGAACGAGTACATCTTCGCGAACGTCATCCTCACCGACCAGTCCAACCAGACGCTCACGGTCTGGCTCTCCTACTTCTACGGGACGAGCCGGAACATCGACTGGGGCGGGCTCATGGCGGCATCGACGCTGACCGCGATTCCCGTCGTGATCTTCTTCCTGCTCGTGCAGCGCAAGATCGCGTTCGGCCTGACCGCGGGCGCCGTCAAAGCCTGATGGGCGAGCTCGAACGGCTGGCCTCGAGCTGCATCTTCCCGGGCTTCGAGGGCCCGGTCGTGCCCGACTGGCTGCCGGCGCCGGCTGGCGGAAGGGCTCGGTGGCGTCGTCCTGTACGCCTGGAACGTCGAAAGCCACGAGCAGCTGCGCGCGCTGACCGACGATCTGCGCTCCGAGCGTCCGGACATCCTGATCGCGATCGACGAGGAAGGCGGCGACGTGACTCGCCTCGAAGCGGCGACCGGAAGCTCGTACCCCGGCAACGGCGCACTCGGCGTCGTCGACGACGTCGACCTCACCGAGCGCGTCGCGGCCTCGCTGGGCGCCGAGCTCGCTGCGGCAGGTGTGAATCTCGACTTCGCGCCGGTCGCGGACGTGAACACGAATCCGCAGAACCCGGTGATCGGAATCCGCTCGTTCGGATCGGACGGCGATCTCGTGGCGCGGCACGTCGCGGCGTTTGTGCACGGGCTCCAGAGCGCCGGCGTGGCGGCGTGCGCCAAGCACTTTCCCGGCCATGGCGACACATCCGAGGACTCGCACCTCACCCTCCCCGTCGTCGATTCGATCGAGGAAGTAGCCCTCACGCCGTTTCGTGCTGCGATCGACGCCGGCGTCCAGGCGATCATGACCGCGCACATCGTCGTGCGGTTCACTGGGCCGGACGCCCGCGACCATGAGCTCCCGGATACTCCACGACCTCCTGCGCGGCGACCTCGGGTATTCCGGTTTGGTCGTGACCGATGCGCTCGAGATGAAGGCGATCAGCGCGACGGTCGGAGTGGAGGAGGGTGCCGTCCGAGCAGTCGCAGCGGGTGCGGATGCACTCTGTCTTGGCCATGACCTCTTCGACGAGGCAGTCGCAAGCGTGCGCGACGCGCTTGTCGCTGCCGTGCGCGACCGCCGGCTTCCCGAGGAACGGCTAGCCGGCGCAGCGGCGCGAGTTCAGGGTGTCGCGGAGTGGTCGGCAGCCCGGATCGGCGGGGCTGTCGCCGACCGCGATACAGGTCGCTCCGCGGCGCGGCGAGCCTTGCGCGTCGACGGCGATGCTCGGCTCGATCGTCCGGCACTCGTCGTCGAGTTCGAGCCCGAGGTGGGCATGGCGGCAGGACGCCTGTCGCAGCTCCCGGGTGAGTGGTTCGCGTCGGTCGTGCCGGATACGGACGTTCGCCGGTTCGATGCGACGACGGTCGATCTCGACGGCGCTATCGACGGACGGCAGCTGGTCGTGATCGCGCGCGACGCCCACCGGCACGCGTGGGAACGTACGGCCATCGAGGCGTTGACCGCACATTCGAACGACGCGATCGTCATCGAGATCGGGCTTCCACACTGGCGACCCGAGGGCGCTGCGACATACGTGGCGACGTATGGAGCAGCCCGTGTCAATGTCGAAGCAGCCGCCGAGTGGCTATACTCGCGCGAACCGACGCGGGGTGGAGCAGTCTGGTAGCTCGCCGGGCTCATAACCCGGAGGTCGCAGGTTCAAATCCTGCCCCCGCTACTGAAAAGCCCCGGAAACGGGGTTTTCTCGCGACTCACAGCGGCTGGCGAGGGAATTCGCAGCAGCTGCTGGTTCGTTTGACCTCCTGACGCGCGAGGGAGCGAGGTTTCGGCACCCGTTGTGGGTGTCCGCGCCGGACGCGTGTCTGAAGGTCTTGTGGAAGG
Source organism: uncultured Gaiellaceae bacterium (assembly GCA_963822885.1). Taxonomy (GTDB): domain Bacteria; phylum Actinomycetota; class Thermoleophilia; order Gaiellales; family Gaiellaceae; genus GMQP-bins7. Next base: position 35,197 of record CAWGJJ010000026.1, on the reverse strand, counting down.
AGAACGCAGATGAAGGGCATTCACCCCGAGCGAACAACTACGAACGTGCGCTGCACGAGCTGCGGCAACGCATTCACGACGCGCTCGTCGCACGGGCGAGCTCGTCGCTCGACGTCTGCTCGAACTGTCACCCTGCCTACACGGGTGTCGAGCGCGAGGTGGTGCGTGGAGGTCGTGTCGAGCGCTTCGAGCGACGGCGCGCGCGAGCAGCGGTTGCCGCCTAGAGCGAAGGGAGAAATGAGATCAGCACGATGACCGACAACAATGCAGTACTCACATTCATCGAAGGCGCCGAGGAAGAGGGCGTCGTCGACGAGCGCGCGCTCGTCTCCGTCGCGACGGAGCTCGAGCTCGACGAGGACGACCTTGCAGGAGTCCGGGCAGAGCTCGACGCCCGCGGGGTCGAGGTCGTCGCCTCCGGCGACGAGACCGCCGACGACGAGCTCGTGCTCGACCTGCAGGCCGACGTCGTCGCGACCGCCGACTCGATCACGCTCTTCATGAACGAGATCGGCAAGCACGACCTGCTCACGGCGCCCGAGGAGGTCGAGCTCGCGAAGCGGATCGAGCGCGGCGACGTCGCGGCCAAGGAGCGCATGATCAACTCCAACCTGCGCCTCGTCGTCTCGATCGCGAAGCGCTACCGGGGTCACGGTGTCCCGTTCGGCGACCTCATCCAGGAGGGCGTCATCGGCCTGAACCGCGCGGCCGAGAAGTTCGACTGGCGGAAGGGCTTCAAGTTCTCGACGTACGCGACCTGGTGGATCCGCCAGGCGTGTCAGCGAGCGGTCTCGAACCAGTCGCGGACGATTCGCGTTCCCGCGCACGTGCACGAGCGCCGCGCCAAGCTGTCGCGGCTCGGACGTCAGTTCGAGGTCGAGCACGGGCGCGATGCCACGGTCGAGGAGCTCGCGGAGATCAGCGGCTACGAGCCCCAGCACATCGAGGAGGCGCTCGGCGCCGTCGAGGCGTCGGTCTCGCTGAACCAGTCCGTCGGACTCGGACGGTGACGGAGAGCTCGGCGACCTGTTCGCCGATCGCAATGCGGTGGATCCCGTCGAGGAGGCGGGCGAGGCGCTGCGCCGGCAGGCGGTTCGCACTGCGCTCGGGACGCTTCCCGAGCTCGAGCGCCGGATCCTCGAGCTGCGCTTCGGCTTCGACGGTGAGCAGCAGACCCTCGAGGCGATCGAGCGTGAGCTCGGCGTCTCGCGCGAGCGGGTTCGGCAGGCTCGAGCGGCAGGCGCTCGCACAGCTCGGGGCAGAGCTCGAGGGCGTCGTCGAGGCCACCGACGACGACCTCGTCGACTCCGCCTGACGTCTTCGGGGACGGCCTCGTAGAGGTCGTCCCCTGGCTCGGCTACCCTCGACTCGAGGGCCGATGACCGACGTCATGCTGACTGCCGACACGCCGATCGGAGCCGTGGGCGTCGAGGCGTCGGCGACCGGGCTTCGGCGCGTGCGTCTTCCGGGGAACGAATCGGGCAGCGACCGGTCGAGCGTCGACGGAAGTGCCGCGGTCAACGCGGAGCGAGCGCTCGCCCAGCTCGAGGAGTACGTCGCGGGTGGGCGCGAGGAGTTCGACCTCGAGCTCGACTGGACGGGCGTCGACCCCACGCACCGCCACGTCCTCGAGACGCTTCGCGAGATCGCCCCGTACGGCGTCACGGTGACCTACGGCGAGCTCGGGCGCCGCGCGGGCGTCGACGACCCGCGAGACGTCGGCGTGATGATGGCCCGAAACCCGATTCCGCTCGTCGTGCCGTGTCACCGGGTCGTCGCAGCGGACGGGCTCGGCGGATACGGGGGTGGGCTCGAGCTCAAGCAGCGCCTGCTCGAGCTCGAGGGTGTGCTTCCGCCTCGGCTCGACCTCGACGTGTAACTAGCGTTCGGCCCGTGGAGCTCGTTCAGCTCGGAGACAGCGGCCTTCGTGCATCGCGAATCGGTCTCGGCTGCAACAACTTCGGCGGGCGCGTCGATCTCGAGGGAACGCGCAGGGTCGTCGATGCCGCGCTCGACGTGGGCGTGACGTTCTTCGACACGGCCGAGATCTACGGGAACGGCGGCGACAGCGAGCGCTTTCTCGGCGAGGTGCTGAGCGGGCGGCGCGACCGGGTCGTCCTCGCGACCAAGTTCGGCTGGGGGCGGGAGACGGGCGACGGGTCTGCCGAGTACGTCCGCGGCGCCATCGACGGATCGCTCGAGCGCCTGCAAACGGAGTACGTCGACCTCTACTACCTCCACAAGCCCGATCCGGCGACCGAGATCGCGGAGACCCTCGGCGCGCTCGACGAGCTCGTCCGCGCGGGCAAGGTGCGCGCGATCGGCTGCTCCAACTTCTCGGCCGAGCAGCTCGAGGAAGCCGATCGGGTCGCGCGTGAGCTCGGCACGGCTCGCTTCACGGTGCTTGCAGAACGAGTACAGCCTCCTCGAGCGCGGCGACGACGACGACGTTCTCCCGCTGTGCCGCCGAGCTCGGCATTGCCTACATCCCGTACTTCCCGCTGGCGAGCGGGCTCCTGACCGGGAAATACCGTCGCGGCGAGCCTGCGCCCGAAGGAACGCGGCTCGCGGGTCGCGAGATCGCCGACGACCGCTTCGAGCGGGTCGAGGCGTGCACCGCGTTTGCCGAGGAGCGTGGACACTCGTTGCACGAGCTCGCGATCTGCGCGCTGGCCTCGACGCCCGGGGTCGGGTCGATCATCGCCGGCGCCACGAAGCCCGAGCAGGTGCGGGCGAACGCCGCGGCCGCTGCCGCCTCCTGGTCGCTCTCGAGCGACGAGCTCGCCGCGCTCGCGAACCTCTGAGGGGCTCTGTCTCGTGCCCACGGAGGCACAGCGCACGCGGACCAACACAGCGGGTGGCGGCGCCGCCGTGCGGCCCGAGTTCCCGAGCGGGTTGAATTCCCACGATGTTGCTGCAGCTGATCGCGACGACGTCGGCTGACGTCGCGGCGACCTCGTCGAGACTCGCGAAGGTCGAGCGCATCGTCGAGTGCCTCCGAGCCGCGGCGCCCGAAGAGGTGGCGGTCGCGGTCGCCTACCTGTCGGGCGTGCTGCCGCAGGGAACCGTCGGCGTCGGGTGGGCGGCGCTGCGCGAGCTGCCCGCGCCCGCGGACGAGCCGACGCTCGAGGTGCTCGAGGTCGACGCGGCGGTGTCGCGCATGCAGTCGATCGCAGGCAAGGGCTCGCAGACCGCGCGCCGCGAGGAGCTCGCGGCGCTCTTCGCGCGCGCGACGGAGCCCGAGCAGCGCCTGCTCACCGGCCTGTTCCTGGGCGAGCTGCGGCAGGGCGCGCTCGAGGGCGTGATGACGGACGCAGTCGCGAAGGCGGCCGGCGTGCCGCTGGCAGACGTGCGCCGCGCGGTCATGCTCGCCGGCGATCTTCGCTTCCGTCGCGGCGATCGCGATGCGCGAAGGGAGCGACGGGCTGGCGCGGTTCCGGCTGACGCCGCTGCGCCCGATCGGCCCGATGCTCGCGCAGACGGCAGACGACATCGCGGCCGGTCTCGAGCGGCTCGCGTCCACGCTACGTCGAGTGGAAGCTCGACGGCGCGCGGATCCAGGTGCACCGGGTCGGCGACGACGTCGCGATCTTCACGCGCAACCTCGCGGACATCACCGACCGCGTGCCGGAGATCGTCGACGGCTGTCCGTGAGCTCGACGTCTAGGCGATCGTGCTCGACGGCGAGGTGATCGCGCTTCGTGCCGACGGCCGCCCGCATCCGTTCCAGGAGACGATGAGTCGCTTCGGCACGCAAGGCAGTCGAGGCGGACGTCGCGGCCGCTCTCTCCGTTCTTCTTCGACTGCCTGCATCTCGACGGCGAGGACCTGATCGACCGGCCGGCCCGTGAGCGGCTCGCCGCGCTCGAGCGCGACTGCCCAGCGGTGCACGTCGTCCCTCGCCTCGAGACGAGCGATGCGGCGGAGGCGCAGGCGTTCCTCGACGACGCGCTCGCGCGCGGTCACGAGGGTGTCATGGTCAAGTCGCTCGACGCGCCGTACGAGGCCGGGCGGCGCGGCGCCGGCTGGCTGAAGGTCAAGCTCGCGCACACGCTCGACCTCGTCGTCCTCGCCGCCGAGTGGGGGCACGGTCGCCGGACGGGCAAGCTCTCGAACCTCCATCTCGGCGCGCGCGATCCCGCAGCGGCGGCTACGTGATGCTCGGGAAGACGTTCAAGGGCATGACCGACGCAGATGCTCGCCTGGCAGACGGAGCGCCTGCTCGAGCTCGAGAGCCCGTCGTGACGGCCACGTCGTCCACGTGCGGCCCGAGCTCGTCGTCGAGATCGCGTTCGACGGCGTGCAGACGAGCTCGCGCTATCCGGGCGGGATGGCGCTGCGGTTCGCGCGGGTCAAGGGCTACCGGCCGGACAAGTCGCCGGGCGAGGCGGACACGATCGAGACCGTGCGCGCGATCCATGCGCGGGCGGAGTAGACTCGTCGCGTCATCGACGTCGAAGGAGGTTCGACATGACGCAGTACGGAACCCTTCGCATCGTGGGCGTTCATCGCCACGTTCGTTGGAGTCTTCGGGATGATCGCCGCGGCGAATCGGAGCGATCGTCTGGGCGATCGAGGTCGAGGGCTTCTGGCAGACGCTCGGGCGTGCTGCTGATCGGGCTGCCGGTCTCGATCTTCATCGCCACGCTCCCGATCGCGCTCGCGCAGGCGATGCGCGCGATCGCCGACGTCGGCGACACGGTGGCCGCCCGCTAGACGCGATGGCCGAGCTTCGACGTCAAGAGCTTGGCGAGCGCCGGACGAGGTCGTCGACGTTCCCGCAGCTCGACGGCGCGCATCGTCGATCTCGGCGACATCACCGTCGGTCACCTCGTCAACGAGCCGGGCTGGCGCTGGTCGGAGTACATGCGGCCGACGCGTCGGCGGCGAGTGGTGTCAGGCCCGTCACCTGGGATTCGTCATCTCGGGTCGGCTCGGCGTCGCTCTACCCGGACGGCACGAGATGGTCGTCTACGGGCCCGACGACGTCTTCGACATCCCTCCGGGGCACGACGGCTACGTCGTCGGCGACGAGCCGTGCGTGCAGATCGAGTGGGCGGGCATCCGTGCGTTCTTCGCGGGCTTCCCGACCGGCATCCGACAGCCGAGTCCTCGTCACGCTCCTCTTCACCGACCTCGTCGACTCGACGGCGAAGGCCGCCGAGCTCGGCGATGCGCGATGGCGGAGCGCTCCTGTCCGAGCACTTCGACGGAGCGCGCGTCGAGCTCGAGCGCTATCGGCGGGCGCGAGGTGAACACGACCGGCGACGGGCTGCTCGCGACGTTCGACGGCCCCGGCGCAGGCGCTGCACTGCGCCGCGGCGATCCAGCGTGACGCGACGAACCGGGACGGCCTGCAGATCCGCGCCGGCGTGCACGTCGGCGAGGTCGAGCTCGTGGGCGCGGACGTTCGCGGCGTCGCCGTCCACGAGGCGGCGCGGATCATGGCGGCAGCCGGCGCCGACGAGATCCTCGTCTCCGACCTGACGCGCGCGCTGCCGGCGCACGGGGCTCGCTTTCGAGGATCGCGGCGTGCACACGCTCAAGGGGCTCGACGGCGAGTGGCGCCTCGCGGCCTTCGTCGCGCGCCTGATGAGCCGAGCGTCGCCCTCATCCTCGCGGTCGACGACGACGCGGAGGCGCTCGAGCGGATCACCGACGAGCTCCAGCGCTACGCGCGCCGACTACCGGGTCGTCTGCGGCCCGTCGACCGAGGCGGCGCTCGCGCAGCTCGAGCGCATGCGCGACGCAGGGCGAAGCCGGTCGCGATCGTGCTCGCGGCCCGCGGCACGCGGCGAGCTGCAAGCGGCGAGGAGCTGCTCGAGCGGGTCTCACGACCTGCATCCGCACGCGAAGCGCGCGCTCCTCATCCCGTGGGGCGGATGGGCCGACGAGGAGACCGCGCGAGGCGATCCGGCGACGCGATGGCGCTCGGTCACATCGACTACTACGTGCTCAAGCCGTGGAGCTCGCCGGACGAGCTCTTCCATCGCCTCGTCTCCGAGTTCCTCCAGGAGTGGCGCCGCGCGAACGCGCCCGGCCGCCGCGAGCTCACCGTCGTCGCCGACCCGTGGTCGCAGCGCGGGCTACGAGCTCCGGAACCTGCTCGCGCGAAACGGCGTTCCGCACGCGTTCCACGCGAGCGACTCCGACGAGGGGCTGCGAGCTCCTTCGCGTCGTGCGGCCAGCGAGGGTGTCGACGAGCCGGTCGTCGTCCTTCCCGACGGACACGCCCTCGTCGATCCCGCCGACGAGGAGCTCGCGCGAGCACGGCTACGGGCATGCGGACGGAGATCGACGATCCGGGCGACCTTCGACGTCGTCGATCGTCGGCGCCGGGCCGGCGGGGCTCGCGGCCGCCGTCTACGCATCCTCCGAGGGCCTCGACGCGCTCGTCGTCGAGCGCGACTCGATCGGCGGCCAGGCGCGGTCGAGCGCGCGAATCCGGAACTACCTGGGCTTCCAGCGCGGTCTGAGCGGGCGCCGAGCTCGCGCAGCGCGCGTACCAGCAGGCGTGGGTCTTCGGCACCGACGTTCCTCCTCATGCGCGAGGTGCAAGGGCTGGACGCGGCGACCGAAGAGTTCACGCGTCACGACTCTCGGCGGCACGAGATCGAGCGCGCAGCGTCGTCCTCGCGATGGGCGTCTCGTATCGACGGCTCGGACGTTCCCGCGCTGGAGCGAGCTTCGAGGGCATCGGCGTCTTCTACGGGTCGTCGCCGTCGGACGCCCGGCAGTTCACGGGCGGGAGCGTCTTCGTCGTCGGCGGCGCCAACTCGGCCGGCCAGGCCGCGGTGCACCTGCGCCGCTACGCGGCGAGCGTCACGCTCGTCTGTCGCAGCGCGCTCGAGACGAGCATGTCGCAGTACCTCCTCGACGAGATCGAGGGCCAGGCGAACATCCACGTCCGGAAGGCGACCCAGGTCGTCGACGCGGGTGGAGAGCAGCCGGCTCGAGACGCTGACCCTGCGCGAGCGCGCAGGGCGACCGAGACCGTTCCGGCCGACGCGCTCTTCGTCCTCATCGGTGCCGAGCCGCGCACGGACTGGCTCCCCGACGGAGATCGACCGCGACGAGCGCGGCTTCGTGCAGACGGGGCGGCGAGCACATGTTCGACGAGCGTTCCCGGCGTCTTCGCGATCGGCGACGTCCGCTGCGGCTCGGTGAAGCGCGTCGCCTCAGCCGTCGGCGAGGGGTCGGTCGTCATCCAGCACGTCCACCGCTACCTCGAGTCCGTCGAGGCGCGATCGCACGCACACTGAGCTACGTGCTCAGCTCGTGATGTCGGCGCACTCGGCGAGTCTTCGAGCGCGGTCTGGAGCTCGCTGCCGACGTCGGCGATCTCGATCGTCCCGAGTGTCGTGGAGAACGCCGTGCCCATGGCCGACAACGAGGCCGTGACCGCCGTGATCGCGCTCGAGATCCCGGTGAGGCCCGAGATGCCCTCGACGGTCTCCTCGATGCTCGCGACCTCGGTCTCGAGCGTCGTCGACGAACGTGTCGAGAGCCGTCCGGATCTCCTCGCCGCCTCCGTCTCCGGTGCGCCGAGTCCCCGAAGGTCGTCGACGAAGCTCTCGGTCGCGCCTCGACGTCGTCCGACGCCTACTGAAGCCCGTCCTGCGAGAGGTTGGAAGTGTCGGAGACTCGAGGTGACCGTCTGCAGCTCGTTGGTCCAGGTCGTGATGGCGCTGCAGAAGTCGCTCGGCCCAGGCGGCCGTCGGATCGGTGTCCCGAATCGTCATCGCTGCCGCCGCAGCCGACGGCGACGAGTGCGAGCGCCGCGACGGCGGCAGTGAGCAGGATGCGCGTTCTCATCGCGTGGAACGCTAGCGCGACGCGTCGCGAGAGCGCCTGAACGGGCACGACCGGCCAGGACGCGAGCCTCGCGGAGCCCGTGACGCGGCGTGGCGCGCTCGTCGGTCGCGACGACTCGGAGCGCCGTGCCGGATCCGGCGAGCGCGGCACGGACGAGCACCGCCGCTCGGCGAGCGTGCCACCGCGACGTCACGAGCACGACCTCGTCGGCGCCGAGCTTCCGCGCCGCCCTGCGACGCCGACTGCGTTACCGAGGGTCGTGCGTGCGCGGCGATCGACGAGCCGCACCCGCGTCGGCGTCGTCCACACTCGTGCCATGAGCTCGGCCTCGGGCGCCGAGGCCGAGCCGCGCGCCCAGCCCGAGAAGAGAACGACGTCGTCCGCGCGCGCCTCCGCGCGCCGCACGAGCGAGTCGGGCCGCGCACACCGGGTGCAGTTCGGCCGTCGTCGCGTCCGAGTACCCGAGAACGGCGACGAGCCGCGTCAACTGCGTCCTCCGCAGGCGTCGCCACACCCCGTAGAGCAGGAGCGTGCTCGCGACCGTGACCACGAGCTTCGACGGCCTTGCTGCCCGCGCAGCTTCGACTCTCCGCTCGCGCGCTCGCGCATGTGGACGGGCACCTCCACGACGCGCAGTCCGGCGTCGCGAAGGCGGAGCAGCGACTCGACCTCCGGTGCGCCACTCGTGTACGGGATCGCCGAGGATCGGGCATCGCGCTGCGATTCGCCGCGTACATCCCGCTCGTCGCGTCGAGGAACGGGCGGCCGAGCGCGGGGTGCATCGCGCGACGGAGGACCGACGTTCCGAAGCGCCTGCTCGCGGACGGCTCGTACCGGTACGCCTCGTAGCCCTCTCCCGTCGCGAAGCGCGAGCCGACGGCGACGTCGCGCTGCGTCCGAGCGCACGAGCGCGAGGAGGCGCGCGAAGCTCGTCCACGGGGTGCTGTCCGTCGGCATCGACGCGCCCGACGTAGTCGTACCCGTGCTCGTGCGCGAAGGCGTAGCCCGCTGCGATCCCCTCTCGCAGCCCACGGTTCTCGCCGAACGAGAGCACCTCGGCGCCGTGGGCGGCGGCGACGGCCGCCGTTCCGTCCGTCGAGCCGTCGTCGACGACGAGGACGGCGCAGTCCGGAAGCTCGGCGTGCAGCTCGTCGAGGACGGCCGGAAGGTTTGCCTCCTCGTTCCAGGCGGGGATGAAGACCAGCGTGTCGGGCACGGCGACTGAGACTAGATGACGTTGTGTTCAGGTCGTGGCACGGAACGTGCGAAGCGGTCGACCGAGAGCGGCGTGATGTCGACGAACGGCGTCTCGCCGAGGATCAGGTCGCGCACGATCTCCCCGACCGCCGGGCCTTGGAGAAAGCCGTGCCCGCTGAAGCCGGTCGCGTAGAGAAAGCGCGATGCCGCGGGCGACTCTCCGACGAGCGCGTTGTGATCCGGTGTCACCTCGTAGTGGCCCTTCCAGCCTCCTGCGATGCCCATGTCGAGCAGCGACGGCAGCCGTCGTTCGGCCACCTCCATGACCCGCTCGAGCCAGGCCGGGTCGGCGGGCGCGTCGAGACCGGCAGGTTGTTCAGGGTCGGCCATTCCGAACAGCAGACCGGGCCCCTCGCGATGGAAGTAGAGGCCGGTCGAGAAGTCGACTGTGAGCGGGATTCGCTCGGGGAGCCCGGGCGTCGGGCCGGTGAATCCGACCTCGCGGAGATACGGGACGACGGGGAGCTGGACGCCGGCGGTGCGGGCGACCTCCGGCGACCACACGCCCGCGGCGCAGACGACAACTCCGGTCTCGATCGTGCCTCGAGACGTCTCCACCCTCCGGATCTCGTTGTGGTCGAGGAGCACGTTCGTGAGCGCGCAGCCGGTGAGAACCGACGCGCCGTGCGCGCGAGCGCCCGCGGCATATCCCTGCACGACCGCCTCCGGGCTGGCGTGGCCGTCGAGCGCGCAGTACGCGGCGGCGAGAACTCCGTCGAGCCCGGCGAGCGGGCATAGCTCGCACACCTCGGCGAGATCGACGAATCGGCTCGGGACTCCGAGTTCGTTCTGCAGTGCGACGCTCGACTCGAAGGCAGCAACGTCCTCGCTCGCGGTCGAGAAGGAACAGGTAGCCGACCTGGTGCAGGTCGATCTCGGCGCCGGGTCGCTCGCCGAAGCGGGTGAACGCCTCGATGCTGCGAAGGCCGATCGCGATGTTGAGCGGATCGGAGAACTGCGCTCGGAAGCCTCCCGCAGCGCGGCTCGTCGACCCGCTCGCGAGCTGATCCCGCTCGAGGAGGCAGACGTCCACCCCTGCTTCGGCGAGGTGAAAGGCGACGCTCGTCCCGATCACCCCGCCGCCGACGACGACGACGTCGGCAGACGCGGGAAGCGAGCTCATCGTCGAGCCACGCTCGACGATGAGCGGGGAGGGGTGTGGGGAACCGGGACGTTCCCCACGCTCTCGAGAAGAAGGGGCACGCGGGGGAAACATGGTTTCCCCCGCGAACGCGAGCCGTAGGCGAGCGTTTCATCTCCGCACGAGGTTCTTCAGGAAGAACCCGAGATTCGCAGGCCGCTCGGCGAGGCGACGCATGAGGTACGGGTACCAATCGGGGCCGAACGGCGTCGCGACGAGAACCTTGTACCCCTCGGCAGCGATCGAGCGCTGGAGCCCGGGCCGCACGCCGTAGAGCATCTGGAACTCGAAGCGCTCGCGGCGAGATGCCCTCGCGCACCGCGAAGGACTGCACCTGCCGGATGATCGACTCGTCGTGGGTCGCCACGGCGATGTATGCACCCCCCTCGAGGCCGCGTTGCACGAGCTCGAGGTACGCGCGGTCGACGTCGCGCTTCTCCGGGTAGGCGATCGAGTCGGGTTCGAGGTACGCGCCCTTCACGATGCGGAGGTTCGGCGCGCGCGGCAGGAGCCGCTCGAGGTCGCCGGGCGTGCGGTAGAGGTACGACTGCAGCACGGTGCCGACGCTGTCGTGGCCGGCGTCGCGTAGGCGCTCGTAGATGCGCAGCGTCACGCTCGACGTACTCGGACTGCTCCATGTCGATGCGGAGGAAGGTGCCGAGCTCGCCGGCGCGAGAGACGAGCCGCTCGACGTTCGCGTATGCGACTTCGTCGTCGAAGGCGAGGCCGAGGTGGGTGAGCTTGAGCGCCACATTCGCCTTCAGCTGCTCCGCGACGAGCCGTTCGAGGATCTGCTCGTACTCGTCCGTGACTGCCGATGCGCCAGCGGCGTCGGGGATCGCCTCTCCGAGGAGCGTCGTGTTGGCATGGAGCCCTGCGTCGTTCAGCTTGCGGAGAACGGCGACGCACTCGTCGAGCGTCTCGCCGGCGACGAATCGTGCCGCACCGACGCGCCTGCCGTGGCTCTGCACGAGCCGCTGGAGCCGGGCGCTCTCCGCCGCGTGGAGGATTGCTGCGCGCGGAAGCGCCGCGACGGTCTTCCCGGGGTCGGCCACGCGGAGCCGAGCCTACCTCCACTGGCTTCGGACTTGTCCCGCTGCGTGCGGCCGTCAGTTCTGCGACGGATCCGGGGGCATCGCCGCGAGGACACCGAACGGGCCGCCCTTGCGGCGCAGCACCACGCTCCAGAGCTCTTCGGGTTGGTCGGTGAACACGTCGTCCGCGAGCGCCGGCTCGACGATCCAGGATCCCTCGTCGAGCTCGTCGTCGAGCTGGCCCGGCCCCCAGCCGGCATAGCCGACGTACACGCGAGCGCGGCGCAGCGGCCCGAGAGCGTCGGGCTCGACCTCTGCAGGCAAGAATCCGACCGACTCGACGACGAGAGCGTCCACATCCGAAGGCTCAACGAAGTCCGCGAGCACGACGATCGCGGACGGTTGTACCGGGCCACCGACGTGCACGTCGCCCATCCCGTCGACGAGCGCCGCGAGCTCCGGCAGCGCCTCGCCGACCGGGGTCTCGGACGTGCGGTTCAGAACAACGCCGAGCGCGCCCTCCTCCGAGTGCTCGCCGACGAGCACGACGGTGCGCCAGAAGTTCGGATCGACGAGCCCGGGGCCTGCGATGAGCAGCTGTCCGCGCAGCGAGTCCATCGCCGTATCATCGCCGTATGGCCGACGTCTCACGCGAGATCCGCCTCGTCGCGCGACCGCAGGGCTTTCCCGAGGAGGAGCTCTTCGAGGTCGCGGAGACGTCGATACCGCGTCCCGCCGAGGGTCAGGTGCTCATTCGTAATGCCTACTTCTCCGTCGATCCGTACATGCGCCCGCGTATGAACGACGTCCGCTCCTACGTCGCGCCGTTCACGCTGGGCGAAGCGATGACGGGCGGCGCGGTCGGTCGCATCGCCGCATCCCGCAACGCGCGGTATCCGGAGGGCGAGTGGGTGCTGCATCAACTCGGCTGGCGCGAATGGGCCCTCTCCGACGGCGCGGCCTTGCGGCGCCTCGACCCCTCCGCTGCACCTCTCTCGACCGCGCTCGGCGTCCTCGGGATGCCTGGTTTCACCGCCTGGTACGGGGTGTTCGCTCTCGGGCTTCCGAAGGAGGGCGAGACGGTGCTCGTCTCGGGCGCGGCGGGCGCCGTGGGCAGCGCCGCCGGTCAGATGGCCGCGATCGCGGGTTGCCGTGTCATCGGAAGCGCCGGATCCGAGGAGAAGCTCGAATGGCTGCGCGACCTCGGGTTCGACGCCGCGTTCAACTATCGGGAGCAGCGCCCGCACAAAGCTCTGGCGGAGCTCGCGCCGGACGGCATCGACATCTACTTCGACAACGTCGGCGGGGAGCACCTCGAGGCTGCGATCGGTGCTCTGCGGACGCACGGACGCGTCGTCGCGTGCGGCTCGATCTCGCGTTACAACGACGCCGAGGCCGCGCCGGGGCCACGCAACATGTTCATGGTGGTCACGAAGCGGCTCCGCCTCCAGGGATTCATCATCACCGACCACTTCGATCGCTTCGGCGAGTTCGCACGCGAGGCGACCGGGTGGGTGCGAGACGGAAAGCTCCAGTATCGCGAGACGATCGTCGACGGCATCGAGAACGCGCCGAAGGCCTTCCTCGGTCTCCTGCGCGGAGAGAACATCGGGAAGATGCTCGTCAAGGTCGGCCCCGCCGAGTGACGCGCGTTCGGTGAAGCTCCGCTGCCGTGTCTTCGGGCATCGGCTGCCTCGGCGCCGACGCCCGTTCTTTCTCACGGAGCGCTACCAGCGTTGCGAGCGGTGTGGGAAACGCGTGCGGCTGGCCGATCGCTGACTCCGTGTCAACGGATCGCGGCGCATCCGGCCGCCGCGTCTGCTATCAACAGCGCAGGTTGGGCACCCACGAAGGCGGCGGTGTGGGGGGCGCTCGACTGCGCACTGCGAGGCGCAGCGTCGGCCTGACCCAGAAGCAGCTCGCCGAGGAGCTCGGCGTGTCTTCTCGCTGGGAACTGGCGTCACGGCCCCGTCCCTCGCACGGCTGCGAAGAGTCGCGGAGCTCACGGAGACCACGGTGACATCCCAGATCAGGGATCCGGCGAGCGGCCCGAACTGACTTTCGGCGTGCGGACCCACCCCGACGCTTCGATCCCCCTCGTCGAGCACGACGAACGGCGTCTGCTGCACCGTGACGGCCACGGTGGCAACATCCTGCGGCGCGAGTCGGAAGGTGTCGAGCAGTGTCCCGAACGGACAGGCCAGGTGTCAGACACGGTGTCAGACACCTGGCCATGTCCCGTCGGTACGCTGAGCCGGTGGGGAACGCCGTCATCGTGTCGGCCGTGCGGACGCCGTTCGGGCGCCTCGGAGGCGGGCTCGCGGCGTATCCGGCGACCGAGCTCGGCGCGCAGGCGATCCGCGCGGCACTCGATCGCGTCGGCCTCGAGCCGGGCGAGGTCGAGTACGCGATCATGGGCCAGGTGCTGCAGGCGGGTGCCGGCCAGGCGCCGGCGCGTCAGGCGGCGGTGGCCGCAGGAATCCCCAAGGAGATTCCGGCCGACACGATCAACAAGGTGTGCGCATCGTCGATCCGCGCGATCCAGATCGCCGACCTGATGATCCGCACGGGCGACCACGAGCTCGTCGTCACGGGCGGCATGGAGTCGATGTCGAACGCGCCGTATCTCCTCCCGAAGGCACGTTTTGGCTACCGGCTGGGGAACGGAGAGGTCGTCGACCACATGGTCTTCGACGGGCTGACGTCGTCCTTCGACGGGATGCACATGGTCGCGCAGGCGTCGCTCGTGTCGCGCGAGCTCGGCATCTCGCGTGAGGAGCAGGACGAGTGGGCCTACCGCTCGCACCAGCGAGCGGCGGCGGCCCAGGACGACGGTCGCTTCGACGACGAGATCGTCCCCGTCGGCGACGTCACCGCCGACGAGGGCGTGCGGCGCGACACGACGCTCGAGAAGCTCGCAGCGCTGAAGCCGGTCTTCGATCCCGACGGAACCACGACCGCCGGAAACGCGCCAGGCGTCAACGACGGTGCGTCGTGCGTCGTCGTCTGCTCGGAGGAGTTTGCGGCGCGGCGCGGGCTCGAACCCCTTGCGACGATCCTCGCGCAGGGCTACGTCGCCGACGACTTCGCCTACCTCGCACGCACCCCCGCTCGCGCCGGCGAGCAGGCGCTCGTGAAGGCGGGCAAGACGATCGACGACGTGTCTCGAGTCGAGATCAACGAGGCGTTCTCCTCGGTCGCGAAGAACTCGACCCGGATGCTCGGCGCCGACGAGGAGATCGTCAACGTCAACGGCGGCGCGGTTGCGCTCGGGCACCCCATCGGCGCCTCCGGCGGTCGGATCGTGACCACGATGATCCACGAGCTGCGGCGTTCGGGTGGCGGGCTCGGGCTGGCCGCGATCTGCTCGGGAGGCGGGCAGGGCGACGCGCTCCTGATCGAGGTCTGAAGGCGCTTCTCCTCATCCCACTCGCGGCGCTCGCACTCGCGAGCCCTGCGGCCGCGTGCGTGTGCGTCGACGCTCCGATGAGGGAGCGGCTCGACGACGCGGACGCAGCCGTCGTGGGCCGCGTCGTCTCCGAGCGGCCCGGCGAGCTGAACGGCCTGCGGCAGCTCTTCCTCACCGTCGAGGTCGAGCAGCGCGTCAAGGGAGACATCGAACGGACGGTCGAAGTGCGGACCCCGTCGGGAACGGACTGCGACGTCGACGTGCCGCGCGACGAATCGATCGGCCTCCTGCTCACGCAGGCTCCCGACGGCGTCTGGCTTGCCACCGCGTGCAGCGTGGTGAACCCCGGTCAGCTGGTCGTCGAAGGTGGCGAGCCGCGCGGCGGACCGATCAAGGTCGTCATCGGGATCGTCGTCCTCGGGCTCGTTCTGCTCTGGGCGCTTCGCCGGCTGCGCAAGGGCTCGCGGCCCGAGCTCCCGGGCGCCCCGGGGCAGTAGAAGGCCGCGGCGGCGATCATCTAGCCTGGCCCCGTGCAGTTCGAGCACGTCCTGGTTGTCGGCGCGGGCCAGATGGGCGGCGGAATCGCGCAGGTCGTGGCGGCCTCCGGGCGGCGCGTATCGCTCCACGACGAGCTTCCCGGCGCGGCCGATCGGGCTTTGGCGGCGATGGAGAGGAGCCTCACGAAGCTCGCGGAGAAGGGCGGCGCCGGCCGCCGAGGACGTCCTCCCGCGCGTGACGCTCGTCGACGACATCGTCGCCGCCGACCTCCTCGTCGAGGCGGTGGTCGAGGACGTCGCCGTGAAGGAGGCGATCTTCCGGCGAGCCGACGCCGTTCTCCCGCCCGAGGCGATCCTTGCGTCCAACACGTCCTCGATCCCGATCACGTCGCTCGCCGCCGCCACCAGCCGTCCGGAGAAGGTCATCGGCATGCACTTCTTCAATCCGGTGCCCGTGCTGAAGCTCGTCGAGGTGATCCGCGCGCTCCAGACCTCCGACGAGACCGCCGCGGCGATCGTCGCGCTGGCCGAGGATCTCGGCAAGACACCGGCCCAGGCGAACGACTTCCCCGGCTTCGTCTCGAACCGCATCCTCATGCCGTTCGTCAACGAGGCGGCGTACGCGCTCATGGAAGGGGTCGCCGAGGCCGAGGCGATCGACACGATCGCGAAGCTCGGCTTCGCGCATCCGCTGGGCCCTCTCGCGCTCGCGGACCTCATCGGACTGGACACGTGCGTTGCGATCATGGAGGTCCTGCACGAGGGACTTGGCGACCCGAAATACGCTCCGTGCCCGCTTCTCCGTCAGTACGTCGCTGCCGGTCGTCTCGGTCGAAAGGCGGGCCGGGGCTTCTACGACTACGGCCTATAGTCCGTCGCGATGGACTTCGAGCTCACGGCCGATCAGGAGGCGATCCGGACGCTGACTCGGGAGCTCGCCGAGGCAGAGATCGTCCCCAACGCCGGCGAGTGGGATCGCGCGCATCGCTTCCCGGACGAGCTCTATCCCAAGCTCGCGGAGCTCGGGCTCATGGGCGTCTGTGTGCCCGAGGAGTACGGTGGCTCGGGCGCAGATTTCCTCTCGTACATCCTCGTGCTCGAGGAGCTCTCGCGTGCGGATGCGGGCGTCGGCGTGACCGTGGCGGTGCACACGAGCGCCGTGACGCTTCCGATCCTCGCGTTCGGCACGGACGAGCAGCGCGCACGTTTCGTTCCCCCGCTCGCGCGCGGCGAGCAGCTCGGCGCGTTCGCGCTGACCGAGCCCGGCGCGGGCTCGGACGCCGGCTCCCTGCGCACCACGGCGACGCCCGACGGCGACGGCTGGATGCTCAACGGATCGAAGCAATGGATCACCAACGGGTCCCGCGCCGCGACGTTCCTGCTCTTCGCACGCACGGATCCCGCGACCGCAGGAGCGCGCGGTGTCTCGTGCTTCGTGCTCGATGCGGCGCACGTGCGCGTGACCCGCGAGGAGGAGAAGCTCGGGCTGAACTCGTCGACCACGTCGGATCTCGCGATCGAGGATGCCCACGTCGAGCGCGATCGGCTCCTGCACGAGGAGGGACGTGGGTTTCGCATCGCGATGGCGACGCTCGACGGCGGGCGCATCGGGATCGCAGCGCAGGCGCTCGGGATCGCACAGGCTGCCTACGACGTCGCCCGCGCATACGCGCTCGAGCGGGAGCAGTTCGGGCGCAAGATCGCGGACTTCCAGGCGATCCAGTGGAAGCTCGCCGACATGGCCACCGAGATCGACGCCGCCCGCCTCCTCGTCTATCGCGCCGCGTGGCTGAAGCAGGAGGGCCGCCCGCACACCGTCGAAGGCGCCAAGGCGAAGCTCTTCGCGTCCGAGATGGCTCGACGGCAGACGGCCGAGGCGATCCAGGTTCTCGGCGGCTACGGCTACACGAAGGAGTTCCCGGTCGAGCGCTACTACCGCGACGCGAAGATCACCGAGATCTACGAGGGCACGAGCGAGATCCAGCGGCTCGTCATCGCGCGGTCGATCCTCGGGCGCCAGCTGCGCGAGGAGCCGGTAGGGGTCAGACCCGTGGGGTCCGATCCCTGATGCCCCGCGAACGCGACGAACCGGTTCGGCTGACGAAGATCTACACGCGCGGCGGCGACGCGGGCGAGACGTCGCTCGGCGACGGCGCGCGGGTTTCGAAGCTGGACGCCCGGATCGGAGCGTACGGCACCGTCGACGAGCTCAACTCCGCCCTCGGTCTCGTGGTCGCCGGTGACTGTCCGGACGACATCCGCGAGGTGCTCGTCCGCGTCCAGAACGAGCTGTTCGATCTCGGCGCCGACCTCTCGGTTCCGCTCGAGCACGACGGGAGGCTGCGCACGACGCAGGCGCAGGTCGATGCACTCGAGACCGACTGCGATCGCTTCAACGCGGAGCTTCCGGAGCTCCGGAGCTTCGTGCTCCCAGGAGGGAGCGAGGCCGCGGCTCGGCTACACGTCGCGCGCACGGTGTGCCGGCGGGCCGAGCGCGAGACGCTCGCCGCGTCCGGCTCCCACTCGCTGAACCCCCTCGCGCTCGTGTACCTGAACCGGTTGTCGGATCTGCTCTTCATCCTCGCTCGCGGCGCGAACGCGGCGGGCGAGTATGCCGAGCCGCTCTGGGCACCGGGCGGGTCGCGCTAGTCGGCTCGATCAGGCGACCGCGGGCCAGCTCGCGCCGAGCCACTCGACGAGCTCGTCCGACCGGCGCGGGCTCGCGACATAGAAGCCCTGCGCGAAGTCGCAGCCCCACTCGCCGAGGACGTTCCACGCCTCGCGGGTCTCGACGCCCTCGGCCACGACCTGCAGCCCGAGCGCGTGACCGATGTCGATTATCCCTCGCACGAGCGCTGCGTCCGTCGGATTCTTGCCGAGTCCATGGACGAAGCTGACGTCGATCTTGAGCTCGTCGAGCGGGAGCACGCGCAGCGCCGCGAACGACGCTGCGCGACCTGCATCGTCGAGCGAGAGGCGAACGCCGAGGGCGTCGAACCGGCTGAGGATCTCCTCGTCGACCTGCATCCCGGCACCGGGACCGGAGGGAACGACCTCGAGAGTGACCTGCGGCTCCGTCGGATCGACCGTTCGCAACATCTCGGACAGGCCCTCGGCGAACTGCGCGTCGTCGAGCAGGCGGTAGGGGATGTTGATCGCGACGCCGAGCTTGTGCCCGGCCTTCGCCCACTGCTGCGCTGAATCGAGCGCGTCGGCGACGACGAGGAACGTGAGCTCGCGGACGATCGGAGTGCGCTCGACGTGAGGCACGAAATCGGCCGGCGGGACGAGAATTCCATCCGGCAGCGCGCGACGGATGAGCGCCTCGGCGGAGCGGGGGGTACCGCTCGCAAGGTCGAGGATCGGCTGGTAGACGACGACCAGCTCGTTCTTTTCGAGCGCGGATTCGACGTCGCGCACGATGCCGGCGTCGACTCCGCGGCGCATCATGACCGACTCGTCGCTCGTGTCGCGCTTCGTCGCGTACATCTGGCCGTCCGCGCGCGACAGAAGCTCCTCGGCGGTCGAGCCGTCGTCGGGGAACACCGACCAGCCGATGCTGCCGTCGATCTCCACGGCCGCGCCGTCGACGCGAAACGGGCGCCGCAACGCGTTGCGCAGCCGACCGACGAGCGCTCCGGCACGATCGTCGCTCCCGGTGCCCATCGAGAGGATGACGAACTCGTCGCCGCCCACGCGAGCGACGGTGTCCGTCTCGCGGACGATCGCCTCGAAGCGCCTGGCCAACGACTTGAGGACGAGATCGCCCGCGCGGTGCCCGCGCACGTCGTTCACGTCCTTGAAGCCGTCCAGGTCGATCGCGATGAGGGTGAACGGCTCGCCCGAGCGCCGCGAGCGGCGGAAGGCCTGCTCGATGCGATCGTCGAGGAGCACACGGTTCGGGAGTCCCGTGAGCGGGTCGCGGAGCGCTTCCGAGTGGGCGTTCTCGAGGCGCCAGTTGAGAACGACGCCGGCGGCGGCGGCGACGAAGGCAAACAGAACGAGAGCGGCCGCGACGTGGTCGGGTGTCTCGCGGAAGACGGCGGTGAACAGGCTCGCACAGAGCACGAGGGCGGCCAGGCACAGCGCCCACACGAACGTGCTCCTCAGTTGCCGCCGCCTAGTTCTGATCGTCACTCGTCGCCGTTCTGCCCCAGTCCGGGGCCGCCGCAGTTGATTCCGACAGTACTGCCGCATCGGCAGCGAGCATCCCCAGGACGAGTGATTGCTCCCCCCAAGGAGGGACGCCCACCCATCCCGGCGCGCGGAAGGAGCCCGTGTGTAGTCGCGGAATCCCTGGGGGATGGACCTCGCTGCGGGCCTCGTGGGGCTTCTTCTAGGCGCGCTCGTCGGCCCGCTCGCCGACCGGATCGCCACGAACGCACCGCACCACGACCCGTTGCTCCGCAGCGTCCCACGCTCGCCGCGACTTGCGCTCGTCCTCCTCGGGACAGCTGCGCTTGGCGGGGCGTGCGGTCTCGTCTTCGGCTTCACCCTCGAGGCTGTCGCGGCGACCCTCTTCTGCTGGGTGCTCGTCGTGATCACTCGTACGGACTTCGAGCATCGCCTGATCCCGGACAAGGTAGTGCTCCCGGGAGCCCTGGCCGTGCTCGCGCTACGCACGATCGACGATCCGAGCGTCGAGTGGATACTCAGCGCGCTCGGGGCGGGGCTGGTGCTGTTCCTGATCGTGCTCGTCTATCCGCGCGGTCTCGGGCTTGGTGACGTGAAGCTCTCCGCTTTCCTGGGCGCAGGGCTCGGACTCTCCGTGATCGTCGCCATGTTCGTCGGCTTCTTCGTCGCATTCATCCCGGCCGCCGTCCTGTTTGCGCGTCACGGAAAGGAGGCGCGGAAGTCCGCGATCCCGCTCGGTCCGTTCCTCGCGCTCGGAGGGGTTGTCGCGCTGTTCTGGGGAGACGCGATTCTCGACTGGTACAAGGGAATCGGCTCTTCGTAACGCAACACGGCGAGTCTCTAGCAGCGGGCGGCGAGCGCCGATAACGCACGCATGGAGCGTGCCTCTGCGGCTGCGCGTGTCGTCCGGCCGATCGACGCCGGGCTGCTGGCTGCTGCCGCACAGCGAGCGGTGGAGGAGATAGGCGCCGGCGACGATCCGGCCGCCGCGATCGAGGCTGCGATCGATGCGTTCTACCAAGCCGTCGCCGGAGCGATGCCCTCGGTCTTCGTACTCGAGCACGGGCGGCTCTGGCTCGTCGCGCAGCGCGGCTATGCGGTGGTACCGGATGGGATCACGGTCGAGAGTGGGATCATCGGCCGCGCGGTACGGCATGCCGGTGCGCAGCTCGTGACCGACGTGCGAGAAGATCCGGACTACGTCGCCGCGCTGCCGGGCGTCACCTCCGAGCTCGCGATTCCGCTGCTCTCCGGCCGGGCTGTCGTAGGCATCCTCAACATCGAGTCCGAGCGAACGCTGCCCGACGAGGCGGCCGAGGCGCTCCGTCCCCTCACGCGCGCCCTCACTCCGCCCACGGAGGCCCTGAGGTCACGACGAACGCTCGACCTCTCGGCGCTGGCGCGGCTCTTTGTCCATCTCGGCAGCCTCCGCGATCCGGGCGACATCGCGGCCCTGGCCGCAGCCTCTCTCCCTCGCGTCCTCCCGGTCGAAGCGACACAGATCGTGGTCTGGAGCGACTCGGGCACGCCGACCGAGCTCGCGAACTGGCGGTCGGAGACCGGCACCCGACCTCCGCTCTCGACCGACGAGCTGGATGTCGCTCGTGCCGGAACTGATCCAAGTGTCGTCTGCCAGGTGCTCGAGCTCGGAGCGGCGCGCGGCCCGGACAAGCGCTCGGTCGTCTGGCTTCCGCTCCGCGCGAACGCGGGCGAGCTCGGTGCGCTGGTCGGGATCAGCGGGGAGTCGCCGCATGTCGATCCGGCTCTGCTGGACACAGCAGCAGTGCTGGCGGCACACCTCGCAGCATCCCTCGACGCCGCTTTCGCGCTCCAACGCGAGCGTCTGAGCGCAGTAACCGATCCGCTCACGCGAATCCTCAACCGCCGCGGTCTCGAGGAGCGGCTGGAACGCGAGCTCGCTGTCGCCCAGGAGCGGCGGATGCCGCTGAGCCTGCTTGTCATCGACTGCGACGACTTCAAGGAGATCAACGACCGAGCAGGGCACGAGTTCGGCGACACGCTGCTGCAGGAGGTGGCCGACGTTCTCGGCCGCTCGCTCCCGGACGGCGCTGCGGCGGCCCGGCTCGGCGGCGACGAGTTCGTCGTGATGCTCCCGGGCGCGGACTCGGACCTCGCAGAGGCACTCGGCACCCAGATTCGCACGCTCCTTGCGGAGGGGCTCACCGACGCCGGCTTTCCGCTGAGGATCTCCGCCGGCGTATCGACGTATCCCTTCGACGGTGCCACGCCGACGTCGCTTCTGCGGGCGGGCGACCAGGCGCTCTACGCCGCCAAGTCGGCCGGAAAGGATCGCGTGGCCTCGTTCCGCGAGCTCGCACTTCCGACGTCTGCGACGGGGGCGGAGGCGGGCGGCACGACGGAGAGTCGAATGCGCGGACGCTCCGGCGGCTCCGGATCGGTCCTGGGAGACGCGATGGTCGCCGCCAAGGCAATCGAGGCCGAGGGTTCGGTCGAGGGAATCTGCAGCCGGCTGTGCAAGACGCTCGTGTTCGTCGTCGGGGCGACCGCATGCTCCGCATCGCGCGTCGTCGGCGAATACGTCGTCGACGCCACCGACCACGCGCTTCGCGAGGTGTCGCTCGGCGACGAGGCGGCGTACCGGATCACGGACTTCCCACTCACCGCCGAAGTCCTTCGCAGCGGTGAGGCGCGGACGGTCTCGTTCGCGGAGGGGGACGTCGACCCGTCCGAGGCGTTCATCCTCCGAGACCTCGGCATGAACGCTTTGCTCATGCTGCCGCTGCAAGTGCGTGGAAGCGCCTGGGGGCTCGTCGAGCTTTACGAGATGCGCCTGCGGCGCTTCACCGACGAGGACGTCGCGGTTGCTCAGTTTCTCGTAACGCAGGCAGAGCGTCGGCTGGAGATCGTGGGCGACACGCCCGACGAACGCCGTCGCCCGGCGGTCTACGAGCTGCCGGGGGACGAGGGCTCTCGGCCGCGCACGCCGCGGACGAGATAGGCGCAACGCCGGCTGTCGCCGGGAAGCGGTGACCGGCCGATCCGCGCGACGACGAAGGTCTCGTCGGCGACATCGAGCTCGAGGCCCGTCGTCAGCTCGACCGCTTCCAGCTCGGCGAGGGCGTAGTTGGCTCCCGGAACGAATGCGAGCTCGACGGACTCCGACTCCGGCCGATTCGCGACGTCAGGCGCGGCGGCCTCGCGCTCCGCGACCTCCAGCTCGCGCACTTCGACGGCGCGCTCACGACGCTCGACGGCGGCGCGCTTGAGCTCCACGGCTCCGAGCTCCTGGCGCCGGCGTCCGAGATCCTCTTCCTCTTCGGCGAGCGCCTTCTCCCGCGTGGTCAGCTCGCGGAGGTAGCCGGTGAGCTCGGTCTCGCGTGCCTCGAGGTCGGACGTTCCGAGCCGCAGCATCCGCTCGACCGAAGCGCGTGAGTCGCGGAGAAGCTCTTCGCGGCGCTCGAGCTCTGCGATCGACGCGTGCAGCTGCTCGGCGTGCTGGTCGAGCTCGCGACGCCGCTGGGCCAGCAGCTCCTCGAGCCGCTCCTCCGGATTCGGCCCGGACGAGAGCATGCGCCGCACGATGCCGCCGGGGCGATCGTCGTCATGACTGTGATCGGTGCTGGTCATCCGCGCTCCACCGTCACGTGGACTGCCGGCGGATCGATCCTAAGCCGTCGAGTTTGGAGCGATCCGCCGGCACCACGCGACTTCGTCGAGGGTCGTTGGAGTCCTTCAGCATGAATGTCTCCTCGGAGGTTAAAGGCTTTGGCTCGCGAAACCGATAGGCGTCGTATGGACACCCAGGGCGCACGACTTCTTGCGGCTCGTCTTCGGGCCGGCGTGGCGATCGGGGCGAGGATCGAGCTCGTCGAGGCGCCGCGTGACGACTCGGGCCTGTGCGCGGGAGACCGTGGCTTCGTCGACCAGATCGACGAGCAAGGTCGGGTTGTCGTGTCCTGGGATCGTGGCTTCGCTTCGGAGATCGATCCGAACGCGACGCCGATCCACACGCTGGCTGCCTAGGCCGGCGCGACCTCAGGCTCTTCAGCCCTCGCGGAGCCCGAAGTCGGCGGTGACGACGATCGCCTCAGTGCCTCCGAACGTTGACGGTGCCGTCGGGTCGTAGAGCACGCCGATCCCTGTGTCGCGCCACGTCGAGCGACAACACAATCGTGCGGTGGGTCGGCGACTCGGAGCCACGCTGCGACGATCGCCTGTGCATCCACCGCGCGACCCTGGCCCGTCATCAGGGCCTCTCCCACCGACCATCTCGTGAACCCGCGGTCGGTGTAGTAGCGCCTGATCCGCTCGTTGAACGCGGTGCCGTCAGCCGATTCGTGGCTGAAGAAGCCATGCGTCAGCATTGCCTGCGAGTGTCCGCGTGCGGCGGATCGCAGAGCGGGCGCCGCACGCAGCGGACGCAGCCCGCGGGCGACGCGCACACGGTTCATCTCGTGCACGACCGCCGTCTCGAGCGCAGCGCGACGTTCGACCTTTGACGACACGGTCGGAGTGGCTACCGGTGACGTGACAAGGACAGCCGTCGTCACGGCCGCAAGTGCAACGAGGATTCGCATGCGTGGGAACGAGATCGGCCGTTCCCGTGCGAGAGCCCTCCCTCGGACGGGGGAGGGAGAAAAACGCGGTCAGCGTTCCTTCGAGCCGCCCGCGTTGGAGCTGGCGTTTCCGCTCGCTTTTCCGCTCCCCGTCGCCGCGGTTTCGCCGGCGGTGGGCGCGGACTCGGGCTCGACCGTCGATGTGGCTGCCGCCTTCTTCGGCGGGGATCCCTGAGCTTTGGTCTTTGGCGGGCTCGGACTGTTCTGCCCGGACGAACGCGCCGCCGCGGCGGCCTTCCGCTCGGCGGACGCCTTCTGTCGAGCGGCCGCTTTGCGTTGCGCCGCGACTTTGCGCTTCGCTGCGCTCACTTCCTGGCCGCGCGCCTTCGACTTGGCTTTCTCCCCTTGCGCGCTTCCGTTGCGCTTGGTGTCAGCGGTCTTCGTCTGCCCGGGAGCCGAGACCTTTCCGCGAGCGACGCCGTTGCCGGGCACGGTCACTCCGCGCGGTGCCGTCTGTCCGAGTCGCGACCCGGGCTGTTCGGCGGCCGGACGCGTTGCCTTGGCAGGTTTCTTGTCGACCTCGCTCGATCCGGCTACGCCGACGCCTCCAGCAACCCCGGCTGCAGCGACCACAGCCGCGACCTTGAGCCCGAGGCCACCCGCGAGCACTCCCCCGGCGCCCGAAGCCGTCGCTCCTGTTCCGACTCCGGCTCCGACGGCGACGGCTCCCGCGCCGGCGCTCATCGGCACCATGGCCGCCGCCGCACTCCCTTCGAGCCCCTTGAAGAGCGTCAGCGAGAGCGGGATCGGCACGAGGGCCAAGCCCCGAAGTGCGGAGCGATGGCGCTGCTGCAGCCTCGCGAACCGCGCACAGTCCGGGCACTCGCCCAGGTGGTCGC
Organism: uncultured Gaiellaceae bacterium; assembly: GCA_963822885.1. Lineage (GTDB taxonomy): Bacteria > Actinomycetota > Thermoleophilia > Gaiellales > Gaiellaceae > GMQP-bins7. The sequence continues at coordinate 10,473 of CAWGJJ010000026.1, read as the reverse complement.
GCAGGCGGCGGCGCTCCTTTCGACCCAGGCGACCGTCGACGGACTGGGACACTGCGAGCTGCGCCTCCGTGCACGTGAGCTGGTGTTGCAGCTCCTCCGCGAGCGAGCGTCGCGCACGGAAGAGCAGCGTCTCCAGCGCGGAGGTGGAGATGGCGAGTATCTCGGCGATCTCGTTGTACGACCGTCCCTCGAACTCGCGCAGCACGATGGCCTGCCGCTGCTGCGGCGGAATCTTCGACAGTGCGGTGAGGAGCTCGCCGACGCTCGGTCCTTCGTCGTCCTCATCGTCCGTTCCGGCCTGGACGATGCGCTCGTCGAGCTCGACCTGACGGGGTCTCGACTGCTCCTGCCGGAAGCGCTGCTTGATCGCATTGCTCGCGATCGTGAGCAGCCAGTTCGTCGGTTTGCGCGGCCGGACTCCTTGCTCCAGCGCGCGGTAGGCGTTCAGGAAGGTCGTCTGTGTGACGTCCTCGGCGTCGGCATGGTTGCCGAGTACCGCGTACGCGTAGCGGTAGACCTCGGCGACGTGCGCGCGGTAGAGGTCGTCGATCTCGCGCGATGCGAGATGGCCGGACTCGGTGACGGCCATGAGTGAACCGTCGTCCCGCAGCGCGGGCCCCGCAACCCACCTCACGAATTCTTAACACTCTCCAGCGCAAGTTCTCGGTTCTCGAGACGTCTTCCTGGCAATGGCGCGTTTCCCGAACCCGGAGCTGACATGACCAGGACACTCATCGTTATCGCCGCTCTCCTCACGCTTTCCGTTCCGGCGGCCCTTGCGGTCCCGCCGGCGGACAAGGGCAAGCCCGAGAAGCCCGGCAAGAGCCAGTCCGCACAGGGTCAGTCCGCGGAGAAGAATGCTGCGAAGGCGTGCAAGGCAGAGCGTGGCACGACTGCCCAGAGCATCGCCGCGTTCAAGGAGCGCTACGGCACGAACGCCAACAAGGCGAACGCCTTCGGCAAGTGCGTCTCCGGCAAGGCGAAGGCCAAGGCGAAGAAGGACGCCGAGGCCGAGGACGAAGCGGAGCAGAAGGCCGAGGAGAACGCTGCCAAGAAGTGCAAGGCGGAGCGCGGAACCACGGCGCAGAGCATCGAGGCGTTCAAGCAGAAGTACGGCACGAACAAGAACAAGGCGAACGCCTTCGGCAAGTGCGTCTCGAAGCTCTCGAAGCAAGCGACGTCGTGAGCTGACGCACACAGGATCCGCAACGGGGCGGCGGCACCAGTTGCGGCGGTAGGGGGAAGAGACGAAGGAGGTCGGGAGGCCTCCTTCGTCGCGTCTGGGCGTCGGCCCGAAGGGACAAGCCCAGGGGTCAGGTGCCGGGTCAGGTCCGATCGCGTCGCGTGGTCGCGAGCTCGAGCGTCTCGCACGGCGAGTTCGAACGTCGACGCTCGCGCCGTTCGTCGGATTCGCTCCGACGATCGTTCGAGGATGGCCGAGACATCCAGGATAGCTCGGCGCTGCAGGCCGCCGGCCGATCGTCGCCGAGTAGCTGCTCCACCGCCACGTGCTCCGGCCGCTCGACGATCCCGGCTCGCACGGGGTTGAGCACGACGTACGTGATCGCAGAGATCAGGTGAGCCTCGGGTCTGATTCGCTTGGAGTAGAAACGGCCGCGGAAGAGATGCCCGTCGCGCTCGTGTCGCTCGATTGAAGTTCTGCGCGTACGGGCCGAGGAGCCACTTCATCCCGGCACCGAGGTTCGGTCGTCGGCGTTCCGATCACGAGATGCATAGTGCGTATCGAGCAGGCAGTACGCGAGGCACGACCAGCCGTGCCGCTTGATCGCTTCGCCAAGTCGTCGAGTCAGCAGGTCTCTGTCATGGTTGTCGGCGACGATGGCTGCGCCCGCATTGCCCTTCGCGATCGCGTGAAAGATGCCGCCCGGAGCCTCCTCTCGAAGTCGACGAGCCATCGGGCAGACAGGATCGCTCGCGGCGAGGCGGTTTCCGCGAGGCGTCTCGCTTCGGACGTGTCTGTGTCGGACGTGTCGGCCTGGTGACCGTGAGCCCGCGGACCCTGACCCGGCCGCGAAGTGTCCGCTCAGGCACCGGGTTGAGGGGCTCCCAGCGCGGGAGCGTGAGCTTGAGCGAGGTGGGGCCGCCCGGCTGGCTCTCGAGCTCGAAGGTGCCTCCGACCATGCGCACGCGCTCGCCGATGCCGACGAGACCGAGCCGGCCGCGCTGCGCCGCCTTCGCGAGCGCGCGCTCGACCTCGAACCCCATCCCGTCGTCGACGATCTGGAGCTCGATCGCGCTTCGGCGCGCACGCACGCGTACGGATACCGTCGTCGCGCTCGCGTGCTCGCGCACGTTCGCGAGCGCCTCCTGGATCGCGCGGAAGACGGTGATGCGCTGTGCGGAGGAGAGCGAGTCGGGATCGCCGCGGATCTCGAGCTCGGCGGTGATCCCCGTCCGCTCGGAGAAGTTGTCGACCTCACGATGGAGAATCTCGCCGAGCGGCCGCGACAGGACGCTCTTCGTCTCGAGCGAGTGTGCGATCTCGCGCAGTTGGCGATCGAGCTCGACGAGCCGCGACGAGAGGTCGTCGAAGCGGCCGTGGGCCTGCTCGCGATAGTCCTCGAGAATGAACGGGTAGACCTGCTTCTGCAGAAGCTGGACGTCGCCGGCGAGCGCGAGGACGTCCTGGATGGGGCCATCGTGGAGGTCGAAGCCGAGGCGCATCAGCCGTCGCTCGGCGGACGCGACCAACGTCTGCTCCCGGCTCGCCGCGTAGGCCAGGAGGTGCTCGCGCTCGATGACGTGGCTGAGTGTGGCTGCAGTTTCCTGGAGATACGCGTCCGCCACGCTCTGCTCGGCCGAGCCGACGCGTCCGACGATCGCCGCGTAGGCCTCGCCGAAGCGGAGCACCGTGGCCGACCGCAGCTGTGATCCGCCGAGGAGCGAAAGCCGCGAGCGCTGCCGGAGAGTCGCCTTCGCCTCAGCGCGCGTGCGGCGACTGATGCGGCCGTCCCCACCGAGCGTGACGATGCACTCGAGCCCTCCCGGCGTCCGCACCCACAGCGTCACGTCGCTGAGGACATCGAGGCCGAGCAGCAGTCCGAGCTGGAGCTCGATCGCCATGAGCGGAGGAAGCTCGAGCAGCCGCGGATGCCTGACGACTTCGCGAAACAGCACGTAGCGCGCAGCGGAAAGAGGCAACGCGCATGCCTCGGCGACTGCGGCGCCAGCGCCGCGCATGTCGGCCTCGTCGAGCTCGAGCGCCGCGCCCAGCTCGACGATCGCGGTTGCTGCGTACCAGACCGATGCGAGGCCGTCCCCGACGTCGTCGTCTGCGTAGCCCGCGTGCACGCGCCGCGCGTCGGCGAGAACGGACTCGAGCACGGGCCGGATCTCGTCGGTGCACCCCTCGAGGAAGTACGCGTGAAGGCGTTCGAGGCGCGCCTCGGGCCCGCGATACGCCTGGCGTTCCGGCTGCGAGCGGGGGAGAGGGGCTGACCCTCCGGGGCCGATGTTCGTGCCTGCCTCGGTCATGTGCGAGCTATCGCCTCATCTTCGTGAGTTCCCGCGCGGATGCAATGTTCCTGCCCCCTCGCCTCCGGTCATCGCACTGGCGGAGCGGCGCCCGCGGCGCGCTCGGAGAGCCGTCGCTCCACGTCCAGCAGCATCTCCTCGGTCTCGTTCCAACGGTCGAACACCCGGATGCCGGACGGGCTCTTGCCACCCGTGTCCGCGGCGATGATCACCGGGATCTCGGGTCGGCGTGCTCGCGTCGCATTGGCGGTGCGCAGCGCGTCGGCGACCGAGTCGGCACCGTCGAGCACAGCGAGGTCGATCGACGGCTCGAGAATCGCCTCCGGCAGGCGTTCCGGGTGTCGTCAGCTCCTCGACCTCGAGATCGCGTCCACCGAGCAGGAAGCGAGCGAGCCGGAGGAAGCGCGGATCGCTGCTCGCGACGAGGATGCGCGCACGCGGCTCGTCGAGCTCGTCGTCGAAGGTCCCGTTCGAGCGCTCGTTGCGTGCGTCGGCGGCGCTACGCGACGCCCACGCGACGCGGTCGCCGACCTCGAGCCCGCGCCGACGGCTCTCTCCCGCCGCCATCTCGACGACCTCGCGGGCGCCGCGACACGACACCGTCCGCCAGGGGCCGACCTCGTGCTCGATCCTGATGACGACCTGGTCGGCGTCGAGGAAGACGGCATCGATCGGGAAGCGCATGAAGGCCGTGTGGATGCTCCAACCGGGGCGGAGCACCATGCCCTCGCCCTGGCGCAGGTACTTCCGGCCGAGGAGGCCGCGCATCCGCCGATGAGCCCGATCGGCGACGACCACGCGCTCGCAGACGATCCGGCCATCCTCCCGGCGGAGCGTCAGCGTGGCCATGGCGATGCCTCCCTCTCGAGCGATCAGGCGAGCGCGTCGACGATGCTGATGATCATCGGCGTGAGAATCACGATGAAGAGCGCGGGGAAGATGAAGAAGATCAGCGGGAAGAGCATCTTGATCGGCATCTTCTGCGCGCGCTCTTCGGCCATCGCGCGACGTCGCTTGCGCATCTCGACCGAGAGGTTTCGCATCGTGGTTCCGATGGAGACGCCGAGCCGTTCGCCCTGCGTGATCGCGCGAACGAAGATGTTCATGTTCGTCGCGTCGCAGCGGCGACCGAGGCTCTCGATCGCCTGGCCGACGGAGAGGCCCATCCGCTGCTCCTGGAGCGTGAGGCGGAGTTCCTGTCCGAGCGGGTCGGACATGCTCTCCGACGCGACTCGCATCGACGCGAGGATGCCGAGACCGGCCTCGATCGTGACGACGAGCAGGTCGATCATGTCGGGCATCTGCTTGTCGATCAGCTCCATACGCTTGCGTCGCTTGCAGCTCGACGTAGTACGTCGGCGCGAACCAGCCGCCGACGCCTGCCGCGACCGCGAGGACGATCGCGAAGATGATCGAGCCGCCCATCGCCGGGACGAGCCACAGGACGAGCAGCGAGAACGCGACCGCGGCGAGCACCTGGTAGCCGAGGATCTTGCGCGGCGTCGTCCCGTACATGCCGGCGGATACGAGCTTCTCGCGGATCTTCGCCTCTCCGAAGCGATCGGAACGGCGTGCCGACCCAGTCGCCGAGCCTTCCGGCGATCGAGTCGAGCGGGCGGCGGGCGGCGGACTCGGTCTCCGAGCCGCCGGACGTCTCGGCGACGTAGCCGTACGTCTGGATCTGGTCGATCGTCGCCGAGGCTCCGCTGCCCTTGCCGAGGTTCACGACGAGGATCGCGACACCTGCTCCGAGGAGGAGCACGCCTGCGATTGCAATCAGTTCGAGACCCATGTCACACGTCCAGTTTCGAGATTTGCTTGATCCAGAGCGACCCGATGAGCACCATGATCGCTCCGACGACGAGCGCGATCTTGCCGACGAGCGAGTCGAACATCGGCTGGAGATAGTCGCCGCCGGTGAAGACGAGAGCGAGCAGCACGAAGATCGGCAGGCCGGTCAGGATCCAGCGCGAGATCTTGGCCTGCGCCGTCAGGACGTCGACGAGGCGCCGGAGCTCCATGCGGCCGCGGATGACCTCGGCCACGCGATCGAGCACCTCGGCCGTGTTACCGCCGGCCTCGCGCTGCAGGCGCATCACGAGAGCGATCTGCTCGGCGTCGTAGCTCTCCATGCGACGCGCCATGACCATCAGCGCATCGTCGAGCGGAACGCCGAGCTGCTCGTCCTGGAGCACGCGGCGGAACTCGGACTTCGAGGGCTCGATCGCGCTGTCCACCATCACCGAGAGGGCGCCCATCGTCGAGTGTCCGGTGCGCATGGCGCCTGCGAGCACGTCGAGGTTGTCGGCGAGCTGCTCCTCGAACGCCTTGCGCATCTTCGAGACCCTGCGCTGACACGATGAACCGCGTCACGAACGGTGCGGCGAGACCGGCGAAGAGGCCCCAGAGCGACTGGAAGTAGATCGCGACGGCGAGCGAGGTCACGATGGCGCCGACGATCGTCCAGCCGGCGATCGCGAGCGCGGAGAGCTTGAACCCGCCGAGCTCGACATCCGACTCGAACCGCTGCCACCAGCGCTGGCCACCGACCGTCCGCTGTGCCGTGTCCGCAAGGATCGTCGCGACCTCGGCGCGCCGCATGCGCGACTCTTCCTCGCTCGGGACCGTGACGTACGCCGCCATGCGACGCCTCAGCGAGCGGTTGCGCACGTCGATCGCCGAGAGGATCGCGAACCCGACGAGAGCGAGGATCGCGACGACCACGAAGATCATGAGCCACGGTGACGTGATCGTCTTGTCGACGAAGCTCTGGTCGAACGTCCCCTGCGGCGTGAAGTCGAGTGCGGGCGTCGTGTAGCTCGCGGTTGCCGGGGCGAGGCCGGAGGCGACCGCGCTCACGTTGGCCTTCACGTTCGGAGGAAGGACGCGAGCGATAGCTGACGACGTACTCGTTCGAGAGCTGCTGACCGATGGTCGTGAAGATCGGCTCGAGCTGCTCCGGCGTCGCGCTCTCGACGTACGTGCCGCCCGTCTGCTTGGCCGCGCTCTGCAGCGTCTCGGCGTCGTACTCGGGCGACTGCAGGCCGACCGAGATGACGCGCACGTTCGCTGCGTTGAGCGCCGCGATGGTCTCCTCGCGCGTCGCCTGCACGCCACGCCGATGCCCGTCGGAGAGGAGCACTGCAGTCGTACGCGCATAGCCCGCCTCCTCGGCCAGCCGTGCGGCCTCGATGAGGGCGTCGTAGATGCGGGTGCCTTCGGCCGTCGGCGGTGCCTTCGCGATCGCCGCCGAGAGCTCACCGTCGTCCCTCGTGAACTCGGTGAGCACCGTGATCTCGGGGTTGTACGCGATGACCGCGACGGGCAGCTCGTCCTTGCGCTGCGCCATGAACGCGCGTGCAGCGGCCATCGCGGCCTCGATCGGCTCGCCGGCCATGCTGTTCGACGCGTCGATGAGGAGGATCGCGCCGCTCGACTTCGATCCGCTGTCGACCGACAGGCCCGACACGGGCCCGCCGTTCTCGGATGACGTCCAGGCCCTCCAGCTTCGTCGCGGTTGGCGTGCGATACAGCCAGACGCGATCCGGGAACTCGGAGTCCTGCGCTTCCGTGAGCGTGGGAGATCGGCCCTGTCCGGGAGCGAGAGCCGGAAGTGCGAGCGCGGCCAGAGCCGCGCACGCAATCGCGATCCGCAGGCCGAGCTTCACGCCGTTGCGCCTCGGCGCTCGTCGAGAGAGTGGATGCGCTCGCCGAACATCGCCTGCGGTAGCTCGATTCCGCGCTTGCGGAACTTCTCGAGGAATACGGGGCGGAGGCCGGTGGCCTTCAGGCCGCCGGTGATCGTGCGGTCGGGGGCGACCGACTCGACCTCGAACTCGAAGATGTCCTGGAGCTGGATGACGTCCGACTCCATGCGCAGCACTTCGGTGATGGCGACGACGCGTCGCGACCCGTCCTCCATGCGGTCGATGTGCACGAGGAGGTCGAGCGCGGCCGCGATGTGCTGGCGGATCGCCCGCAGCGGCAGGTCGTAGCCGGCCATCATCACCATCGTCTCGATGCGGTGGAGACCGTCGCGAGGCGAGTTGGAGTGCACCGTCGAGAGCGAGCCGTCGTGTCCCGTGTTCATCGCCTGGAGCATGTCGAGCGCTTCCGCGCCGCGGCACTCGCCGACGATGATCCGGTCGGGCCGCATACGAAGTGAGTTGCGCACGAGGTCGCGAATCGGGATGTGACCCTCGCCTTCGATGTTCGGCGGGCGGGCCTCGAGGCGGAGCACGTGGCGCTGATGGAGCGAGAGCTCGGCCGCGTCCTCGATGGTCACGATCCGCTCGTTGTTCGGGATCGACGCCGAGAGCGCGTTCAGGAGCGTGGTCTTGCCCGACCCCGTGCCGCCCGAGATGAGCATGTTGCACTGGGCCTCGATGCAGCGGGACAGGAACTCGACCGACTGCTCCGAGAGCGAGCCGATGTTGACCATGTCCTCCATCGACAGGCGCCGGCGGCTGAACTTCCGGATCGTGAGGAGCGGGCCGGAGAGCGAGAGCGGCGCGATGATCGCGTTCACGCGGCTTCCGTCAGGGAGACGCGCGTCGACCATCGGCGACGACTCGTCGATGCGTCGGCCGATCTGCGACACGATCTTGTTGATGATGCGGCGCAGGTGCGACTCGTCCGTGAAGCGGACGGTCGTCTCGTAGAGCTTGCCGCCGCGCTCGATCCAGACGTCGTCCGGGCCGTTGCACATGACCTCGGTGATCGAGTCGTCCGCGAGCAGGCGCTCGAGCGGCCCGTAGCCGAGGATGTCGTCGAGGATCTCCGACGTGAGCCGCTCGCGATCCTCACGCGCGATACCGGCCTCGTCGTTCAGGAGCCGGCGCACGTCCGCGGTCACGCGGTCGCGGAGCTCGTTCGGATCGACGGCGATGTTGAACAGCTGCGGACCGAGCTCGGAGATCACGCTCATGTGAACGCGGTTCTTGAGCTCGGCGAACGGCTCTTGCTCTCTGATCGGGCCGCGCTGACTGGAGATTCGCTCGTGGAGTTCCATGACTAGCCCTTTCGTCCGAAGAGCCGACGGCGGGAGGAGGGTGCAGAGGGGGAATCGGCAGAACCGGCCCCCGCCATGACCGGAACGGGCTCGGCGTCGAGCTCGGAGCCCTTGAGCAGCGTCGTCAGACGGCCGAAGGCCTCGGCCGGCTCCGACTGCGGGCGGGCGACGACGATCGGGATGCCCTTCATTCACCGTGCGCGGGATCTCGCGGTCGGACGGGATGAAGATGTCCGGCGTGCGTCCCAGCACCGCTTCCACGTCCGACTGGCTGATGCCCACGCGGCTGTGCGCGCGGTTGAGAAGCAGGTAGATGTGGTCGGGGTCGTACTTCATGAGCTCGAGGGTCTCGAGGCCGAGCTTCGTGTTCTTGAGCGAGAGCGAGTCGAGCATCCCGACCATGACGATGTCCGTCGAGTGGTCGATCGACGTGATGACCTCGGCCGTGAAGCCCGGGGGGGTGTCCACGACGACCCAGTCGTAGTTCTGGCGCAGAATCGCGTAGATCTCGCGCAGAAGCTCGGCTCCGACCGCGCTCGCCTGATCCGGCCGGCGCGGCGCGATGAGCGTGTGCACGCCCGACGAGTGGTGCGCCATGAAGGCGCTGAGCTTGTCCCAGTCGAGCGCACCCGGAGACTGGGCGAGGTCGTACACCGTCTTCTCAGGCGGCAGTCCGAGGCAGAGCGCCACGTCGCCGAACTGGAGGTCGAGGTCGATGAGCGCCACCTTCTCGCCGCGCTGCGCGAGGCTCACGGACAGGTTCGTCGACGTCAGCGTCTTACCGGTGCCGCCCTTCGGGCCGAGGACGCAGACGAGCCGCGAGTTCTCGTTCTGCAGTGGCGTGTCCGCACCCTGCTTGCGGGCCATGAGCTTGTGGATCTCGAAGCGGATCTGCTCCGGCGTCGCCGGGAGCATCACGATGTCGTCTGCGCCGGCCTCGAACGCGCGCCTGAGGAAGCCGTTGGGCGACCCATGGCCCAGAACCATGACGTTGAGGTCGGGATTCTGGCGGGCCACCCCGTCCAGGAGCAGCAGGGCGCGGTCCGAATAGCCGGCGCAGGCGACGAGGAGCAGATCGGCGACGCCGCCGCGCAGCCAGCTCATCGCCTCTTCGGCGCCGGTGACGACGGCGACGACGTTGAAGTCCTCGCCGCCGGGCAGCGAGTCCTTTACGTCCTCGGCGTCGACACCGGGCTCGACGGCGAGAAGTGCTTGTACCGGGCGGCTCGGCATCAGAGGTCCTTGTCTACCTCAGCACCGTCGACGCGTTGGCCTGCGACGGCTTCGTGGGCTTCGCGCCGACGACGGGTCGGAGAACGAAGTAGAACTGCGCGTTGTCGGCGGCGTACGCGAACTGCGTTGCCTCGGCCGTCTGCATCTGCAGCACCAGGTTGCCACCCGCCGGCCGGGCCCGGCTGCGACGGCATAGTGAGGACCTTGACATTCGGGCGGAAGAGCTTGACGACGCCAACGACGCTGACGTAGATGTCGACCGAGTCACCGGCCATGACCTGCGAGAGCGACCCGTGAACGCTGTCGATCGAAATCGAGATCGCGCGCTCGGTGCCCGTGATCTGCGAGTCCACGGAGGCGGTGTCGCTCGCCGCGAACGAGTCGCGGTGAGCTGCTGCCCGGGGAAGATGTCGGTGGCGGCAGCGCGACCGCTGAGGTACGCGGGGTCGGCGATGGCCCCGACCACGACTTCCTTCTGCGGGAGCGTCGTCGACGTGTACATGGACTGGCTGGCGACGAGCGTACCCGGCGTTCCGGCCGGGATGAGCCTGCTTCGCCTCGAGTACCGGCGTCGGGGCGTTCTCGCCGCCGACGCGTGCGCGATAGCGATCCAGGTACACCACGAGCAGGATCGCAGCGAGGGCGACGGCGCCGATGCCGAGGGCGATAGCCCATCCGCGCGACGACATCCTGCCCGAGACTTTGCTGGTCAATGTATTGGACATGGCTTCCTC
>CAWGJJ010000025.1:0-18661 GCA_963822885.1 uncultured Gaiellaceae bacterium | reverse complement strand
CGCTCGGCTTCCTCGTCGCCGGCCACGTTCTCGAGGCCCTGGGGCGTCGTGCCGCTCTTCACCGCCGTCGTCTTTCGGCATCACGTGGATGGCGATCGTCTTCGCCGCGATCACGTGGCGGCACAGCAACGGCGAGCCCGTGACCGAGCTCGCCGTCACGTAGAGCGACCGCCGGCGCGAGGGGCGGATATCGCGCCGGCGGTCGAACTCCGCTCCCCTAGCTTGCAGGCAGGTCGCGTAGAGCGTGAGGCTCGCCCCAGCGGACGCGCTGATGTTGGCGAGATAGAGACGCCAGGATGCGTCGCTTGCCGGGTACGAGTCGAACGCGAACACGGCGCCTGTGGTCGAGAATCCGCCGCCGGCTACCTTCTGGCCGGCGTCACAGGTCACGGTGAACTCACCTTCGGCATCCGCGGCGAGGTTTGCCGGCACGCTCTTGATCGTCATGAGGCCGGCCGCTGTGCTCGCCGGGCCTGGAGCGGCCGCCGCCGCCTGCGGCTGCCTTGACGGCCTGGGCCGACAGCTGCGCTGCTGTCTGACCGCCGACCTTCTTCGCGTTGTCGGCGACGAGGGCGCGCTTCGCCAGCGGGACGGCCTGCGTTGCGATTGCTCCCGCAGTTCCGCCGAGGGCGAAGAACAGTGCGACCACCGCCACGACGAAGGCCGGAGTCGGTCGCTTGAGACGTGCGTTCATCGAACCTCCCTTTCGTGCGCCGGCTTTCCGGGCGGCGCGTTGTGGTGTCGGAACGGTGCGATCTGTCGCTCAAGAACCGCTCAAGCCCGGCGTGCGGGTGGCGGCGCGTAACCGCCACCCGCTTCCCCCGATCGGCTACCTGATGACGAGCTTCGCGCAGCTGATCTGGCTCGAGTTGCCAGCGCGATCCGTCACCTGGACGCAGTGCCGATACACGCCCGCGGCCTGCGCCGGCACCTTCCAGAGGGTGACGATCGTCTTCGAGCCCTTTGCGGAGACGAAGCCGGCGCGCGTGATCGTCGCCACCGTCTTGCGGCCGAGCTTGACCTGCTCGACGACGCTCACCTCGCCCGAGTCGTCCGAGACGGAGGCGAGCAGCTTGAGCGTCTTTCCGCGTCGACCCGAGCTGACGAGCGCCTTCGCGCTCGGTGCGACGACGTCGGGCGGCTTCGGGAGCAGGAGCTCGCCGGCCCCGTACACGTTGTCGCGGCCGGGAGTTCCGAGATCGCGGGCGCTGCGCATGAGCAGATCTCGGATCTGGTCGGGGCCGTACTTCGGATACGCCTGCTTGACCAGGGCAGCTGCCCCCGCGACTTCCGGAGACGAGGCGGACGTTCCCGCGAATCCGGAAGGACAGCCTTCGAACGCTCCGTAGGTCGCACTCGAGACGCTGTCGTGGCCGACGATGTCGGGCTTCACGCGGCCGTCGACCGTCGGGCCCTGCGAGCTATAGGGCTCGAGCTGCCTTGACTCCCAGCACAGCGCGCCGACCGCAAATGCGGCGGGCGACGAGGCCGGCGCGCCGATGCTTCCCGCGGGCACGCTGTACTCGAGCGGCGGGCTCCAGCTCACGAGGTCGATTCGCGGCGACGAGCGCACGCTGTACCCGCGAATGGCCCAGAAGACCGTGAGATCCTGGCCGCTCGATTGACCGACGCAGACCTCTTCGTAGGGCGGCTCGCCGCCGCCTTCTCCCTGCTCTTCCTCGGAGCTTGCGAGCAGGACGTTCGCGCCCGAAAGAAAGAGCCCGAGGTCGAAGTCGGAGACGCCCGCGGGCCACTCGTCCCACTTCAGGAACCCGCAGATCTCCGAGTCGTCGGGCCAGATGAACGTGTTTCCGACGTCGCCGTTCGCGTTCCACATGTGGGCGTTGCCGCGCGGGTCGTACGTGCCCATCCAGTGCGTCTCGCCCTCGTTCCCGGCCGAGTTGACCCAGAGGATTCCACTTGCGCGTGCGTCGGCCACGATCGCACCGAACGGTCCGCTCCCGTCGTTGCGAAACGGACCCTCCCAGCCGGCCGAGTGGTTGATCACGTGGACGCCCTGGCTCTTCGCGTACGCGACGGCAGCCGCGAAGTCGACGTCCGTCTCGATGCAGACGAGGTAGAGCTGCGCGTCGGGCGCCATCTCGTGGACGATCTCCGCGACCGCCGTACCGTGATCCTCGGCAGTCGTGAGCCCGCCACGCGCAGAGGTCCTGCGTCACGACGTTCGCCGGCAGATCGCCGGTGGCCTGGCGCTCGGCGAGACCGTAGAAGCCCCCGTCGATGACGGCGACCTTCACGCCCTTGCCGGTAAAGCCCTTCGCGTGCCATGCGGCCGCGAGCGTCGCCGCGACCGCCTCGCCCGACACGGCATGGTCGACTCGAGCGTACGGCGAGCGCACTCGGTCGATCCCCGTCTCGGCCTCGAGGGCGGAGACGGCGCGCGGCGAGACGACGGCCTGCACGAGTCCGCCGGCCGTTCGTTCGACGCTGCCCCCGACTCGACGGATGGCCGCGCGTGCGAGTGCCGGGTCGGCCGCCTCGACGACGACGCGCACATCCCGGCCGAGTGAGCCGGACGAACGAAGCGGCGACCGCGTGTCGCGCGAGAACGCGCCCCCCTGCAGCCACTCGTGCGTCGGGCACGGGCTGGCCCCGAGCATGGATCCCGGTCAGAAACGACCGCGACGTTGAGCCGGGCCCCGACGCCGCGGGTGCGGACGCCACGATCAGCAGTCCGAGCAGGGCGACACCGACGAACGTGCCGCCCGAGAGAGTCCTTCGAAGTCCGAACATCGGTGCCTCCTCGTGTGATTGACACGGGCACCGTGTCGAAGGGCTCTCAACGAACTCTCAAGGATTTCGCGGCGTGCGTCAGCGTTCGACGAACTGGATCGCCGCGCGGCTCGAGAGGATCAGGCGCCCGCCGTCGTACCAGCGCCCGGTGAAGTCGTGCCAGCCGACGGGAAGCCCGTCGGGAAACTCCGCGATGTTCGTCTTCCGCACGGGAAGACCGGAGTCCGTGTGCACGTCGGTGAGCATCGAGACGGGCTCTGCCGTCCACGTCGAGCTCGAACCGCGTGGTGACGTCCTCGAGATCGGCTCCCCCAACCGCGTCTGCTGCGAATCCGTACCCCACCCAGAACGGCGTGTTCGCGGGTACATCGTGGTCGTCGCTCCGCCCGGGAAGATCCCGATTCGCCCCTTCTTCTCTCCCAGTCCGTTCGCGGGCGAGACGGTGACGACGAGGGCAGCCATGGAGACCTCCTTGGTCTGGGTTTTCGCATGGCTGCAGCGTGCGCGCGGCCTCTCAAGAACGGCTCAAGGTGGGGATGGAAATTCGACCGCTGTCGTGAGAAGGTGCGACTGCACACCAGATCGAGGGGCGACGAATGGACGGAGCGAGCGGGGCAGGCACCCCAGAGCTCGACGTACGGCTCCTCGGCCCGATCGAGGCGGAGCGGGACGGCGTGCCCGTCGCCCTCGGGGGGCCGAAGCCGCGCACGCTGCTCGCCGTGCTCGCGCTCGAGCCCGGCCGCGTCGTCTCCGTCGACCGGCTCGTCGAGGCGCTCTGGCCGGGCGAGCCGCCCGAGACCGCGGCGCACGCCGTCCAGGTCTACGTCTCGCAGCTCCGCAAGGCGCTCGGGCCGGTCATCGCGACGCGCGCGCCGGGCTACGAGCTCGAGCTCGCCCCGGAGCGCGTCGACCTCCACCGCTTCGCCCGGCTCACGCAGGACGGACGGGCGGCGCTCGAAGGCGGAGATCCCGTCTCGGCCGAGGGCGCGCTGCGCGAGGCGCTCGCGCTCTGGCGCGGCCCGGCGCTCGCCGACTTCCTCTACGAGCCGTTCGCCCAGACCGAGATCGCGCGGCTCGAGGAGCTCCGCACGGTCACGCTCGAGGAGCGGATCGAGGCCGACCTCGCGCTCGGCCGCCACGCCGAGCTCGTCTCCGAGCTCGAGGCGCTCGTCGCCGCCCAGCCGCTGCGCGAGCGCCCGCGCGCGCAGCTCATGCTCGCGCTCTACCGCTCGGGCCGGCAGGCCGACGCGCTCGCCGCCTACCGGACCGCACGCGAGACGCTCGTCGAGGAGCTCGGCATCGACCCCGGCCCCGAGCTGCGCGAGCTCGAGGCCGCGATCCTGCGCCAGGACGAGTCGCTGCTCCTCGAGGAGGCTCCGCTCGCGCGTCCGGCGATGCAGTTCCGCCGGCTCGTCACGATCCTCTTCGTCGACGTCGTCGAGTCGATGGCGCTCGCGGAGGCGCTCGACCCGGAGGCGCTCGGCACGCGTCCTGCGGAGCTACTTCGAGACGGTCTCGGCGGCGATCGCGCGCCACGGCGGCACGGTCGAGAAGTACGCCGGCGACGCGGTCATGGCCGCGTTCGGCATCCCGGTCTCGCACGAGGACGACGCGCTGCGCGCGGCTCGCGCTGCGCTCGACATCCGCGTCGGGATCGCGGCGCTCAACGAGCAGCTCGCAGCAGCAGCACGGGGTGGGGCTCGAGATCCGCATCGGGATCGAGTCCGGCGAGGTCGTCGCGACCCCGACCGACGCGCGGCAGCGCCTCGTCACGGGCGAGGCGGTCGGGATCGCCGCGAAGCTCGAAGCAGCCGCCGCCGCGGACGAGATCGTCGTCGGCGAGCTCGCCGGGCGGCTGATCGACCACGTCGCGCGTGCTCGAGCCGCTCGGCGAGCTCGCGATCAAGGGCAAGCGCGAGCCGGTGCTCGCGTATCGGCTACTCGAGCTGAGCCCGATCGCGCCGGCCTTCGAGCAGCGGCAGGACGCGCCGCTCGTCGGCCGCAAGCGCGAGCTCGCGGCGCTGCGGCAGGACGCTCAAGCGCGCCGTCGACGACGTCGGCTGTCCGTGTCGCGGTCGTCGTCGGCTCGCCCGGGCGTCGGCAAGTCGCGTCTCGCCGCCGAGCTGACCCGGCGCGCGAAGGGCGTCACGACGCTCTGGGGCCGCTGCCTCTCGTACGGCGACGGCATCACGTACTGGCCGCTGCGCGAGGTTCTCGACCGCGCGGGAGAGAGCGAGGAGCGCGACGCCGTTCTCGCCGCGCTCGACGCCGAGACGCCGCCGCCCGCGCCCGAGCTCGCCTGGCTCTTCCGCCAGTTCTGCGAGGCGAGCGCGCGCGAGCGGCCGCTCGTCCTCGTCTTCGACGACGTGCACTGGGCGGAGCCGACGTTCCTCGAGCTCGTCGAGCACCTCGCGGACAAGGGGACGGGCGCCGATCTCGGTCGTCTGCCTCGCGCGCGAGGAGCTCGCTCGAGGAGCGGCCGGCGTTCCTCGAGGGACGCGCGAACGTCGACACGGATCCTGCTCGACGCGCTGTCCGCGGACGAGACGGACGCGCTGCTCGAGGGTCTCGGCGGGGCGACCTCGAGTCGGATCAGCGCGCCCGCATCGTCGAGACCGCGGAGGGCAACCCGCTCTTCCTCGAGCAGCTCCTCGCGCTCGCGCTGGAAGGCGGCCTCGCCGAGCGCGCGCTGCCGGAGACGATCCAGGCGCTGCTCGCCGCACGACTCGACCGTCTCGGTCCTGGCGAGCGGGCCATGCTCGAGCGCGGCGCGGTAGTCGGGAAGGAGTTCACTTCGGAGGACGTCGTCGCGCTGCTCGATCCGGACGCTGCGCCGACCGCGGACACGCACCTGCGGACGCTCGCTGAGCGCGGTTTCGTACGTCCGCGCGGCGAATGGCCTGTTCGGCTTCCGGCACGTGCTCGTGCAGGAAGCGGTCTATCGGTCGGCGCCGAAGCGCCTGCGAGCCGAGCTCCACGAGCGCTACGCCGACCGGCTCGACGCAGAGTCGGCCGATCTTCCCGACCTCGACGAGTTCGTCGGCTACCACCTCGAGCAGGCGTACCGCTTGCGGACGGAGCTCGGCGAGTCGGACCGGCGGACGGAACAGCTCGCCGAGGATGCTGGGCGTCGGCTCGGCGACGCCGGCTTCCGTGCCTTGAAGCGCGGCGACATGCCCGCGACCGTAAGCCTGCTCGGTCGGGCAGTGGCCTTACTTCCCGCCGGTGACGAATTGCGCCACGAGCTCATGTGCGAGCTCGGCATCGCCCAGCACTCCGCGACTGGTACCGACGCAGGGCTCGAAACGCTTTCCGAAGCGGTCGCTAGTGCGTCGCAGGCCGGGCACCGTCGGATCGAGCTTCGCGCCGGTATCGAGCGGGCGTACATGCGACTTCTCTCGGAACCCGAGGGTGCCGCGCGTGAACTGCTCGAACTCGCCGAACGCGCGGTGCCGACGCTCGAGGCACTCGACGACTCGCGGTCACTCGCACGAGCCTGGTTGTTGATCGGGTACGTCAAGGGAGGGATCCATGGGAACCACGCCGCGTGGGAGGAGGCAGAGGAGCGGGCCGCCGAGTACTACCGCGCCACGTCGTTCCCGTCCTACTCATGCCTACAGCAGATTGCAGCCGCGATGTACTGGGGGCCAACGCCAGTGGCGCACGGAATCGAGAGGGGCGCGGAGTTGCTCGCCGACGAGACGATCGGCCACTTCGGGCGCGCAGCGATCGCTCCGTTCATCGGTGGGCTACGGGCGCAGGCGGGGGAGTTCTCCAAGGCGCGGGTGATCCTCGACCAGGCTGAGCAGACACTTGTGGAAGTCGGCGCGTCCGCGATGGTCGTCGTCATATGTGGAACCGTGCGAGCGGACGTCGAGCTACTGGCTGGCGATCTTCATGCAGCTGAGGTAACGCTTCGCGAGCAGTGCGACTACCTCGATCGCACGCAAGATCGCGCTCATCTGGCGGTGAGGGCAGCCAAGCTCGCTGAGACCATGTACAGGCAAGGGCACCTCGACGAGGCCGAGCAGTGGGTCGGCGTGTCGAGAACGAATGCGGCGAGCGACGATCAGAGCGCTCAGCTGGTTCTCGGACCCGTTGAGGCCAAGCTCAAGGCGCGAAGGGGAGGCGTACTAGAGGGTCGCGAGCTTGCGGAAAAAGTCCTGCGTCTCGCTGACAGCACCGATGGCCTGAACCAGATCGCGGCAACGAGACTCGCCCTCGCCGAGGTTCTACGCGCCGCCGAGCTTTACGGCGAAGCGGACCGCGTGATCGAAGAAGCGATCCAACTCTTCGAGCAGAAGGGGAACGTCGTAGGAGCGTCCCACGCTCGCGAGTTGTTGAAGATCGGGGTGCCCGCATAGAGAACGAGGCCCGCGCTGCGAGCCTCGTTCCAATGTCCTGGTTGTCGGGCACTACCCAGCGGTTGGACCGCCGTCCGCATGTGCGATCAGCGGAGCTGCGAGCGCGAGCAGACCGACGGCGAGCACGACGAGCGTGCGGTGCAGTGAAGTGACCTGGCGCATGATTCCCTCCTCTCGGGATTCGTGTGTGCGCCGGTCACGCTCGATCCGAGCCCTAACCGCCCGACCACGAGCGGCTAACAGCTGGCTAACCGCCGGAGTGGTCTACGTCGAGCCCTGTCGACGTGGTCTGGGCGAAGACGGCCTCGTTGTCCGTGGGCAACGCGTCTCGTGCGCCGACGATCGTCGCGATCGCCTAGAACGTCACCTTCAGTGGAGCGGGATGTCCGAAGGCAAGCGATCGGGCGCCGGCGTGGACGATGCCGAGGGAGTGCGGTGCTCGAGCTCAGGCTGCCACGCCGGCTCGCAGCCTTCGGCGCGAAAGAGATCGATCGCGGCGAGATAGCGATCGATCTCTTCGATGAGCTTCGGCGTGGTGTTCTGCTCGAACATGGCCGCAGCGTTCACCACGTCGCTCAAGGCCTGCTCAACTCGTACGCAGCTTGGCGGCGAGCTCGTCGACGCCGTCACTTCCGTTCACGCGGACGCGCCGAAGCTCGTACGGCTTGCCGGGCCGTGCGAGGCCCTCCACCGTCGTCGTCGCGCCGAGATACCCAGCGCGACGAACCGCCCGGATGACGCTCGAGTCGTACCGTCCCGCGGGGTAGCAGAAGAAGTCGACGGGGACGCCGAAGCGCGATCGGAGCTCGATCCTCGAGCTGCTCACTTCACGCGCGAGTGCACGCGCACTGAGAGTCGTGAGGTCAGGATGCGTGAGCGTGTGGGACGCGAGCTCCCACCCGGCCGAGATCAGCCTCCGCACTCTCGACTCGCTCAGCCCGCCCGAGACGCGGAGATTCTTGACCGTCAGGTTCAGGACCCCGGGCCACGAGCGCGGTTGCAGGTGCGGAAACGCCGCGTCGGCAACACTGCGATAGCCGTCGTCGAACGAGAGCACGATCGGCCTCGGCGGGAGAGCTGCACCGCGGTGCCAGTGGTTCCACAGATCGCGCTGCGTAACCGCCTGATATCCGTGGCGCGCGAGCCACCGCATCTGTGCTGCGAAGTCAGCCTCGCTGACGAAGAGCTCCGGG
This sequence comes from uncultured Gaiellaceae bacterium, assembly GCA_963822885.1. GTDB lineage: Bacteria > Actinomycetota > Thermoleophilia > Gaiellales > Gaiellaceae > GMQP-bins7. The sequence goes on along the minus strand of CAWGJJ010000025.1, from coordinate 10,350 downwards.
TACGGGGCTCCGGGCGGAGGATCGGCGATCACGTGGTACATCAGGATCGGAACAGGCGTCGTCGGGGTGACTGCGGCCGCGGCGGATTCCAGCCCGCGAGTGGAGTCGGCCGTGGAGGCACCCGCTACGGCGAGCGCAAGGGCGGCTGCGAGTCCGAGCCGCCGGACGAGGCGTGCGAATGAAGGAGTCATGCCCGGCACGGTCGGAGGCGTCTCCAACCGGCCGGCAACGGGCGGCCAACAGCGCGCTAACCACTTCTTGAGCGGGTCTTGAGCGCATTCGAGTGATCTGTGGCCCGGATGCTGGACACAGACCTGCGCGGCGTTCTAAGGTCGCCCGTGACGCTCGAGTTCCGGATACTGGGCTCCTTCGAGGTCTCAGACGAGACCGGGCACGTCGCGCTCGGAGGCCCCAAGCAGCGCGCGCTCCTCGCCATCCTCGTGCTCGAGGCCGGCAGGGTCGTCCCGACCGACCGGCTCATCGACTCGCTCTGGGGCGAGGAGGCGCCGAAGACGGCGACCGCGTCGCTCCAGAACGCCGTCGGACGCCTGCGCCGGGCGCTGGGGAGCGACGTTCTCGACACACGCGCGCCGGGCTACGTGCTCAACGTCGCTCCTGATCAGATCGATGCACGTCGTTTCGAGCACGCGCTCACCGACTCGCGGCGGCTTCCCGCGGAGGAGCGGCGCGCGCTTCTGCAATCCGCGCTCGCGCTGTGGCGCGGGCCGGCGCTCGCGGAGTTCGCATTCGACGACTTCGCGCAGGCGGAGATTCGACGGCTCGAGGAGCTTCGACTCGTCGTGATCGGCGAGCGCATCGACGCCGAGCTCGAGCTCGGGCTGCACGGCGACGTGATCGGCGAGCTCGAGGGACTCGCCGGTGAGCATCCGCTGCGCGAGACGTTTCGCCGTCAGCTCATGCTCGCGCTCTATCGCGCCGGCCGGCAGGCCGAGGCCCTCGAGGTGTACCAGGACGCACGAGCCCGCTTCGTCGACGAGCTCGGAATCGAACCGGGTCCGGAGCTCAAGCAGCTCCAGGCCGAGATTCTTCGCCACGAGACGGGGCTCACCGTGTCCGGCGGACCCGCGCCCACGGACGAGGAGGGGGAGATCGTCAAGGCCCTGCTCTCCGGTCGGGTCGTGCCCGTGATCGGACTCGACGGAGCGGGCGATCTCGCAGAGCATCTCGCCCGGGCATTCGCGGTTCCCGACGATCGCCCGGTCGACCTCGCGCGCGTGTCCCAGTACGTCGCGACGATGCAGGGATCCGGCCCGCTCTACGACGAGCTGCACTCCCGATTCGAGGCGGCCGTCGAGCCGGGGCCGCTCCAGCGTTTCCTCGCGCGGCTTCCCGCGCTCCTGCGCGAGCACGGCGCGCCGCACCAGCTCATCGTGACGACGAACTACGACCTTGCGCTCGAACGCGCTTTCGAGGAGGCCGGCGAGGAGCTCGACATCGTCGCCTACGTCGCAACCGGAACCCACCGCGGGCGCTTCTGGCATCGACCGCCGGGAGAGCCACCGCGCCCGATCGACGTTCCGAACACGTACGCGACGGAGCTCGATCTCGACCGGCGCACCATCCTGTTGAAGCTCCATGGCGCCGTCGATCCGCTGCCCGAGCGCGAGTGGGAGAGCTTCGTCATCACCGAGGACGACTACATCGACTATCTCGGTCGCTCCGAGCTGACCGCGGTCGTCCCGGTCGCGCTCGCGGCGCAGGCTTCGCCGGAGCCACTTCCTGTTCCTCGGCTACGAGATGGCCGACTGGAACCTGCGCTTGATCCTGAACCGCATCTGGGGCGAGCGACCGGTCGCGTACCGCTCGTGGGCGGTGCAGCGCGCGCCGAGCCCGCTCGCGCAGGCGTTCTGGCGCCGGTTCGACGTCGCTGCGCTCGACGTCGATCCGCTGTCGTACGTCGAGCTCCTCGAGCGACGGCTCGAAGCCGCGTGAACGAGAGCCCGATACCCGAGTCGCCGTACAAGGGGCTCACCGCCTTCGAGGATTCCGAGCTCGACGCGCTCCTCTTCTTCGGGCGCGAGCGCGAGACCGAGATCGTCGTCGCGAACCTCATCGCATCGCGGCTGACCGTCCTCTACGGGCCGAGTGGCGTCGGCAAGTCGTCGCTGCTCGCGCGCTGCCGTGGCGCGCTCGCTCCGCGCTCTGCCCGAGCGAGCCGCTGGTCGTCGTCTTCTCGAGCTGGAGCGACGATCCGAGCGTCGGCGTGGCAGAGGCGGTCGCGGAAGCCACGGGTGACACCTCGGACGGCTCCGCCGTCGCGGCGCTCGAGACGCGCAGTCGGAGCGCGACGTCTACCTCGTCCTCGACCAGGCGGAGGAGTACTTCCTCTACCACGCCGACGACGGTGGTCCGGGTTCGTTCGCGGAGGCTCTTCCGTGCGATCCTCGCCTCGCCGTCGCGTGTCAACGTGCTCGTCTCGCTGCGCGAGGACTCGCTGGCGAAGCTCGATCGCTTCACCGGGCGCGATGCCGGGCTCTTCGCGAACACGCTCCGACTCGACCGGCTCGACCGTCGGGCCGCCGGGCGCGGCGATCGTCGGGCCGGTCGATCGCTACGCGCGAGCTGACCGGCGATGCGACGTCGAGATCGAGCCGGAGCTCGTCGAGCGCGTGCTCGACGAGGTCGGCGCCGGTCGGATCGAGCCCGCGCTCGGCGGGACGCGGCGCGATCGAAGGCGTCGAGGACACCGCGCGCATCGAGGCGCCGTATCTCCAGCTCGTGATGCAGCGTCTGTGGGAAGAGGAGCGGCGAGCGGGCTCGAGCATCCTTGCGTCTGTCCACGTTCGAGAGCCTGGGCGGCGCGCAGAGCATCGTCGAGGAGCACTTCGAGAGCGCGATGGACGCCCTGTCGCACGAGCAGAAGGACATCGCCGCACGGCTCTTCGACCATCTCGTCACGCCGTCGGGCACGAAGATCGCCCACGAGCTGTCGGATCTCGCCGACTTCGGGCGCGTCCCGCTCGACGAGCTTCGGCCGGTACTCGCGATCCTCGCCGATCGAAGGATCCTCCGGTCGCTCGACGAGGGCGGCGCCGTCCGCTACGAGATCTTCCACGACGTCCTCGCGGAGCCCGTGCGTCGCCTGGCGCGCGAGTCACGAGGCCGAGCGGGAGCTCGAACGGCAGCAGGAGGCATCCGACCGACGACATCGGCAACTGCTCGCGATCATCGTCGTCGGCGCCGTCCTGCTCGCGGTGATGGGTGCCGTGACGGTCTATGCGCTCTCGCAGCGGACGGAGGCGCGCGAGCAGGCGCGGGAGGCGAAGGCGAACGAGCTCGTCGCGAGCGCCGACGCCGAGCTCGATCGCGACCCCGAGCTCAGCCTCGTCCTCGCACGCGAGGCGGCTCGCGTCGTCCCGAGCGAGTCGTCCGAGCAGGCGCTGCGGCACGCGCTGCTCCAGTCACGCGTGCGAGGCGTCGTGGAGCTCGGCGCGCCGGTGCTCGCTGCCACCGTGCGCGGACACGAGGTCGTCGCGGTCACGGAGGAAGGTGAGGTGATGATCGTGACGCCGGTCGACCGGGCGGTCGTCGACACGTTCTCGACGGGCGCTCGGGCGCGCGGGGCGTCGTTCGCCGACGACGGGACCTCCGCGATCACGGGCAGCGACGGTCTCGTGCGCGTGGTCACGGCGGGCGGCGCCGTCTCCACTCTCGCCGGTGTGCGCGACGCGGCGGCGGCCGCGATCTCGCCCGATGCGACGGTGGTGGCGGTCGTCCAGCCCGGTGGCGTGCGCCTCGTCGAGGTCTCGACCGGGAGGACCCTCCAGACGTACCCACACCCCGGCGCGCAGTCCGCCGCGATCTCGCCCGACAACCGACGCGTCCTGACAGGAGGCGTCGACGACACGGTGCGCGTGTGGTCGGGCCAGAGCGGGCGGAGGGTGCACGTCTGACGGAGCACGCCGGCAACGCGGTAGCGGTCGCGTTCAGCCCCGACGGGAAGTTCGTCGCGAGCGCGAGCACCGACGGGACCGGCCGCGTGTGGCGCACGACCGACTGGGGACTGGCCTCTGCGCTCACCGGCCACACGAACGCTCTCACGAACGTGTCGTTCAGCGCCGACGGCGAGCACGTCGTCACCACCGGGAAGGACAACACCGCGCGCGTGTCCCACGCGGAGACCGGCGACGAGCTGTTCGTGCTCTCGGGACATCGCGGCTGGGTCGAGTCGGCCGCGTTCAGCGGAGGGGCGGGCAGCCCGATCGTGACCGCGAGCCAGGACGGGTCGATCAGGATCTGGGACGGCGTGTTCCAGCCGGAGCTGGCGGAGCTCGCTCGAGTCGGCGCGCCGGTGACGGCTCTGGCGGTGGACGATCGCGTGACCGTCTGGACGAGTGACGGTCGGAAGCTCGTCCTCGACCCCGCGACCGGTGACGAGGTGAGCACGGAGAGCGCCCCGAGGCGGAAGCCTCGCCGCGTGACCGGCCCCGACGGCAGCAGCGCGACGATGCGCGGGCGGGTCGTGATCGTCCGGCAGGACGGTGAGGCCGAGACGCTGACGGGGCACCGCGACCGAGTCACGTCCGTGGCGTTCTCGCCGATCGGGCACCCTCCTCGCGACGACGAGCCTCGACCACGTCGCCCGCATCTGGAGCCTCCCGGCCAACGAGCTCGTTCGCGCTCTCCAGCACAACACCGCGGTGAGAGACGCCGCCTTCAGCCCGGACGGCCAGTGGCTCGTCACCGCCGCGAATCGCGCCAGCCTCTGGGACGCCACCGACGGCGAGTCGATCCTTCGACTCCACGGTCACGAGGGAACCGTGACCGCCGTGGCGTTCGACCCGTCCGGGCGGATCATCGTGACCGGCGGTGCCGATGGAACTGTCCGCACCTATCGATGCGACCTCTGTGGAGACGTCGACGAGCTCGTCGAGCTCGCCGACCGCCGTCTTGCAGGGACGCGTCGCGAGCTGACCGAGGCCGAGCGCGAGCGCTATCTGGGCGGATAGCCGATCAGCCGCAGGTCGCGCGACGAGCTCGACCGCGCATGCGCCGAGCCTCGGGCGTGGATCGCGAACGCGCTGCGCAGCTCGTGAGAAACACGCAGGCGCTTCATCTGACCGCGAAGCACCGAAGGCCCGGCGGCTACGCTGAACGCATGCGCCCGTTCAAGGCGTCCGACATGTACGCGCCTCTCGGCGACCAGCCGCGCGCGATCGGGGAGATCGCCGAGTCGGTCTCCGCCGGGAACCGCTTCCAGACGATCCTCGGCGCAACCGGCACGGGCAAGACGGCGACGATGGCGTGGACGATCGAGAAGCTGCAGCGCCCGGCGCTCGTCATCGCGCACAACAAGACGCTCGCCGCGCAGCTCTGCAACGAGTTCCGCGAGTTCTTCCCCGAGAACGCCGTCGAGTACTTCGTCTCGTACTACGACTACTTCCAGCCCGAGGCGTACATCCCGCAGGCCGACCTCTACATCGAGAAGGACTCGTCGCGGAACGACGACATCGCGCGGCTTGCGGCTGTCGGCGACGTCGTCGCTCCTCACTCGCCGCGACGTCGTCGTCGTCGCCTCCGTCTCGTGCATCTACGGCCTCGGCTCGCCGGAGGAGTGGCGCGAGCGCGTGCTGATGCTCGAGGTGGGGGAGACGCACGACCGCGACGAGGTGCTGCGCAAGCTGATCGAGAGCCAGTACGTGCGCAACGACACCGTCCTCGGGCGCGGGCGCTTCCGGGTGAAGGGCGACATCGTCGAGATCCAGCCGGCGAACGTCGAGACCGCGTATCGCGTCTCGTTCTTCGGCGACGAGGTCGAGCAGATCACGCACTTCGACCCGCTCACGGGCGAGGTCTACTCGCACCTCGACAACCTCGTCATCTGGCCGGCGACCGAGTACGTCACCTCGAAGCCGACGATCGAGCGCGCGGTCGACGACCTGCGCGCGGAGCTCGAGCAGCAGGTCGCGAAGTTCGAGCACGAGGGGCGGATGCTCGAGGCGCACCGCATCCGGCAGCGCACCGAGTACGACCTCGAGATGATGAAGGAGCTCGGCTTCTGCAACGGGATCGAGAACTACTCGCGCGCGCTCGAGGGGCGCCCGGTCGGGCTCGCATCCGTTCACGCTCATCGACTACTTCCCCGACGACTTCGTGTGCTTCGTCGACGAGTCGCACCAGACGGTGCCGCAGCTCGGCGGCATGTACGAGGGCGACCGCTCGCGCAAGCAGACGCTCATCGACTTCGGCTTCCGGCTGCCGTCGGCGCTCGACAACCGCCCGCTTCGCTTCGACGAGTTCCTCGGGAAGGTCGAACCAGCTCGTCTTCGTGTCCGCGACCCCGAGCGCGTTCGAGCTCTCGCGCTCGAAGGTCGTCGCCGAGCAGCTCATCCGCCCGACCGGCGTCGTCGACCCGGAGATGGAGCTGCGTCCGACGAAGAACCAGATCGACGACCTCCTCAACGAGATCCGCCACCGCGAGGAGGCGGGCGAGCGCGTCCTCGTCACGACGCTGACGAAGAAGATGTCCGAGGACCTGACCGACTACCTGCTCGAGGCCGGCGTCCGCGCGCGCTACCTCCACTCCGAGATCGACACGCTCGACCGCATCGCGATCATCCGCGAGCTGCGCCTCGGCGACTACGACGTCCTCGTCGGCGTGAACCTCCTGCGCGAGGGCCTCGACCTCCCCGAGGTGTCGCTCGTCGCCGTGCTCGACGCCGACAAGGAGGGCTTCCTGCGCGGCAAGACGGCGCTCATCCAGACGACCGGCCGCGCCGCCCGCAACACGGCCGGAAAGGTCATCCTGTACGCGGACAAGCGCACCGAGGCGATCATCGGCGCGATGGAGGAGACGTCACGGCGCCGCGCGATCCAGGTCGCCTACAACGAGGAGCACGGGATCACGCCCGAGTCGATCGTGAAGGGCGTCTCCGACATCTCCGAGCTCCTGTCGCTCGAGTCGCCGCACGTTCCCTCGTCGCGGCGCCGACGCGGGAAGGCCGAGGTCGAGGGGATGTCGCGGCGAGGAGCTCGAGAAGCTCGTCATCACGCTCGAGGAGGAGATGTACCTCGCCGCCGAGGAGCTCCGCTTCGAGTACGCGGCGAAGCTCCGTGACGAGATCAAGGAGCTGCGCCGCGAGCTGATGGCGTTCGCACAGACGACGTAGTCAAGGGAGGACACCATGTGCCGGAACATCAAGACGCTCCACAACTTCGAGCCGCCCGCGACCGACGATGAAGTCCGCGCGGCAGCGCTGCAGTACGTGCGCAAGGTGAGCGGCTCGACGAAGCCGTCGAAGGCGAACGAAGCCGTCTTCGAGCGCGCGGTCGACGAGATCGCCCACGTGACGCAGCACCTGCTCGCCGATCTCGTGACGGCCGCGTCGCCGCGCGACCGCGAGGTCGAGGCGGCGCGGGCCCGCGCTCGCGCCGAGAAGCGGTTCGGCGTCGCCGCCGCGTAGAGCGCGCGATCCGCGGAGCGCACCTTGAGTGGCGCGAGCGGCGGGGTGCGGCGCTGGCGAACCTGCTCGCGAGCGAGCGTCTAGCTTCCGGCCGCGCCGAGCTTGTCGCGGAGATACGCGAGGTAGGGCTGCGGGTCGATCGGGCCGCCGACGACGCGCTCGACCGTCTCCGCCGGCGTGAACTTGCTGCCGAGCGCGTAGATGTTCTCGCGGAGCCAGGCGTGCAGCGGGCCGAACTCGCCGCGCTCGATCTGCGCCTCGACGTCGGGAATCGCGTCGCGCACCTTGTCCCAGATCTGAACCGAGAGAACCGTGCCGAGGAGGTACGTCGGGAAGTATCCGAAGCCTCCGCCCGACCAGTGCGCATCCTGAAGAACGCCCTGCGCGTCGTTCGGCACCGGGATGCCCATGAGCTCCTCGAACCGCGTGTTCCACGCGTCCGGGAGATCGGCGACGGAGAGCCGGCCCGAGATGAGCTCCTGCTCGAGCTCGAAGCGGAGGATGACGTGGAGGCCGTAGCTCGTCTCGTCCGCGTCGACCCGGATGAACGAGCGGCGCACGCGATTGACGGCTCGGTGGAAGTCGTCGAGCGAGACGTCGCCGAGCGGGCCCGGGAACGTCTCCTGGAGCCGCGGGTAGAACCAGCGCCAGAACGGGAGCGACCGACCGACGACGTTCTCCCAGAGCCGACTCTGCGACTCGTGCAGCGTCGCCGAGACACCTGCGCACAACGGCGTTCGCTCCAGAGTCGGGCTGACGCCCCACTCGTAGATGCCGTGCCCGGTCTCGTGCATCGCGGTGAACAGCGAGAGGAGGTCGTCCTCGGCGTAGCGGCTCGTCAGGCGGATGTCGCCGAGCCCGAAGGTCACCTCGAACGGGTGCACCGTCTTGTCGAGGCGGAACTGGTCCCAGGTCGCGCCGAACGCCTCGACGAGCTCGCGTGAGAGCGCCTCCTGCGCCGCGATCGGAAACGGCCCACGCATGAACGGGTCGTCCTCCTCGGTCGCGTGCTCGGCGACGAGCGCACGGAGCGCCGGAGCGAGTACGGAGAAGGCCTCGCGGATCTCCGAGGTGCGCATCCCTGGCTCGTAGTCCTCGAGGAGCACGTCGTACGCGTCGTCGTACGGCGCGAAGCACTCGATGTACTGGCGCCGGAGGTCGACGATGCGCTCGAGCGACGGGCGAAACGCTGCGAAGTCGGACTCCTCGCGCGCTTTCACCCACACCTCGTACGACTCGGCGGCCGCTGTCGCGAACTCCACTGCAAGCGCGGCCGGCACCCGGCGCGCGCGGTTCCAGTCACGCTGTGCGACCCGCACGAGCGCGGCGTCGTCGGAGTCGTGGGGAAGCGAGGCGGCGTACGGCTCGAGCTCCTCGAACAGCTCGCCGAAGCGCTCGTCGACGACGTGCGCGTGGATGATCTCCTCGAGCGTTCCGAGCTGCGCCGCTCGTGTCGGGGCGCCGCCGGGCGGCATGAAGACCTGCATGTCCCACACGAGGACCGCCTCGGTGCGGCGGAGGTCCGTGAGCTTGCCGAGGCGTTCCTTGAGCTCGGTGAGGGCCTGCTCCACGGCGGCTGACTCTACCGTCGCGAGAACTGGCGCTCGCCGACCTGCAGGAATCCCGTCCCGTCCCAGGAGAACGTTCGAACGGTGATGGTGGCGGCGTCCGCGTCGTAGACGTTGAGGCCGCGAGCCTCTTCCTTCCGCTCCGGTCGCGGACGGCCGAGTGCAGCGGAGGTCGCGAGGACGAGCGAGCGCCGCGGTCCCTCTTCGAGAACCTTGAACTCGCGTCGCTCCGCGACTCCGGCCTGATGGACGTGTCCGCCGATCACGAGCTCGGCACCGGCCGCCACGAGAGCACGCAGGACCTCGTCGCGCCGGCTGAGCGGCAGCTTGCGTGCGACGCGCCAGGGCGGCGCAGCCAGATGGTGGTGCAGCGCGACGACGCGCAACGCGTCGGGCGATCCCTCCTGGAGCCGCTGCGTGCCGAGCGCGAGGCGGTCGTCGTCGACCGCACCTCCCTGCTGACGCCACGCGCGTACCGAATTGAGCCCGACGACGACGATGTGCTCGGAGACGTGTACCGGCTCCGTGGGGCCGAAGACGCGCTCCCACTCGTCGAATGTGCGTGTGAAACGCGCGGGGAGGGTATACGGAATGTCGTGATTGCCCGGAACGACCAGGAGAGGCAGCGCGAGCCCGCGCAGAAGCTTCGCGGCGACCTCGAGCTCGACGCGTCGCCCTCGGTGCGCGAGATCACCGGTGGCCACGAGGAGCTCGGGCTCGAGATCGGCGATGAGCGCACGAAGCGCTTCGAGTGGCTCCCACGCTTCCGAGTGGCCGCCCATATGCAGGTCGGAGAGGTGGAGAAATCGGGCAGTCACGGCCGAGGCAGGCTATACACTCGAAACGTGGCCGAAGAGTCGCCGGAGCTGTTCGACGACATCTATCTCGGGCTTCGGGCCGGTGGCGCGGCCGCGAAGCAGCGGCGTGGGGAGCCTCTCTCGAACGAGGAAGAAGAGGCGATCAGTCGCTGGCGGCGCCTCTCGCTCTGGCGCAAGACGATCGCCGTCGGCGCATTCGCACTCGGGACGTTCGGGCTCGGGTTCACGGTCGGCGGACTCGTTTTCGGCCGCTCCCGCAAGGCCTGACCCGAAAGTTTCCGACGATCGGCGTTGCGTTCGCCCCGTTACGGGGTACTTGGCACGGATGAGTGTCGACCATCCGGTGCAGAGCGCGAAGCAGGCGTCACGCGAGGCCGCCGACAGCTCGTGGGTCGAGGGGCTTGCGCGCTACGGCCTCGTCGCCAAGGGACTCTCGTACGGGCTCGTGGGAGTTCTCGCGGCAGCGCTCGCGCTCACCGACTCCGGGAAGGCTGCGAGTCGGGAGGGTGCATTCCAGGTGCTTGCGAAGGAGAGTGGCTA
>CAWGJJ010000024.1:0-12401 GCA_963822885.1 uncultured Gaiellaceae bacterium | reverse complement strand
GGAACTTCGGTGTCGCCACGACGTTCGAGTACCAGCTCCACGAGGTTGCGATGGTGACCGGCGGCCTGCTCGCTCACCCGTTCGCCGCAGCCGGCGAGATGCTGCGCTTCTACCGGGAGTTCACACGCACCGTTCCCGATGAGCTGACCGTGTTCGCCGGGCTCGTCCACGCGCCTGACGGCTCGGGTACGAAGCTCGCCGCGATGGTCGTCTGTCACGCAGGGCCTCCCGAGCAGGCCGCAACGGACCTCGCTCCACTGCTCGAGTTCGGGCCGCCGGCCATGACGCAGGTCGGTCCGATGCCGTATCCGGTGATGAACACACTGCTCGACGACGCCTTTCCCGCAGGAGCGCTCAACTACTGGAAGTCGAGCTTCCTCCGCGACCTCGACGACGGCTACATCGATGCCGCGATCGAGGCGTACGCCAACGTTCCGTCGCCGATGTCGGCGATCTTGCTCGAGCATTTCCACGGAGCGGTGACACGTGTTCCGGCCGCCGCTGCGGCGGTGCCGCACCGCGAGGCGGGATTCAATCTCCTCGTCGCGGGCGTCTGGACGGATCCGGCAGCCACGGACGAGAACGTGGCCTGGGCACGATCGACATACGAATCGGTGCGGCCGTACCTCGCCGACCGGCGCTGGCTGAGCTACCTCGACGATGACGACGCAGCGGACGCTGTACGCGCGGCGTACGGCCCGAACTACGACCGCCTCGTCGAGGTGAAGCGACGGTACGACCCGCAGAACGTCTTCCACTTGAATCACAACATCGATCCGTCTGGGTAGGCTCGCGCCGGCTTGGCCGGTGTCGGAGCAGCCCTTTCAACTCTGCCGCGCGCAGCCATCCTCCATGCCGCGGAGAGCGCCCGGCTCCAGCGGCTCGTGCAACGCCACGGCAGGCGCGTCGGTGCAGCGCGATTCGTCGCCGGCGAGACGCTCGACGAGTGCGTCGCCGTTCTCCGCAAGCTGAACGACGCAGGGCTCCATGCCAACACGACGCTCCTCGGAGAGGCGATCCCCGACGCCGCTGGCGCATCGGCAGTCACCGACGAGTACGAGCAGATCCTCGAACGGCTCGTCGCGGAGCAGCTGAAGGCGAATGTGGCGCTCAAGCTCACCCACCTCGGCCTCGCCTTCGACGACGAGGTCGCATACGCGAACGTCGAACGGCTCGCCTCTCGGGCCGGCGAGCTCGGCACGTTCCTCCGCATCGACATGGAGCAGTCCGAGTACGTCGAGGTGACGCTCCGCATCTACGAGCGCCTACGCCACGCCGGCCACGACAGCGTCGGCACCGTGCTGCAGTCGTACCTGTACCGCACACCCGGCGACCTCGAGCGGCTCCTGCCGCACGCTCCGAACCTCCGCATCGTGAAGGGCGCGTACCTCGAACCCGACTCGATCGCCTACCCGGAGAAGCGCGACGTCGACCGCGCGTATCTCGAGCTCGTGCAACGCGGCCTCGAGGGGGGTGCGTACATCGCCGTGGCGACGCACGACGAGTCGATCATCCGGCAGGTGCAGTCCTTCGCAGTGCGCGAGAACATCTCGCGCGAGCGCTTCGAGTTCCAGATGCTCTACGGCGTGCGGCCCGGGCTCCAGCGCTCGATCGCTGCCGAGGGCTACAAGGTTCTCGTCGCGACGCCGTTCGGCCCCGATTGGTACCCGTACCTCATGCGTCGCCTCGCCGAGCGGCCTGCGAATCTCGGGTTCTTCCTGAAGAACCTCGTGCGGAGATGAAACGCTCGCCTCCGGCTCGCGTTCGCGGGGGAAACCATGTTTCCCCCGCGTGCCCCCTTCTTCTCGAGAGCGTGGGGAACCTCCCGGTTCCCCACACCCCTTCCCGCTCATCGTCGAGCCTGGCCCGACGATGAGCGCGCCCCCGACGTCTGCCGACGTCGTCGTGGTCGGGGGCGGGGTGATCGGGACGAGCGTCGCGTTCCACCTTGCCGAAGCAAAGGTGGACGTCTGCCTCGTCGAGCGGGATCAACTCGCGAGCGGATCGACGAGCCGCGCGGCAGGCGGCTTCCGGGCGCAGTTCTCCGATCCGCTCAACATCGCAATCGGCCTTCGCAGCATCGAGGCGTTCACCCGCTTCGGCGAGCGACCCGGCGCCGAGATCGACCTGCACCAGGTCGGCTACCTCTTCCTTCTCGACCGCGAGGAGGACGTTGCTGCCTTCGAGTCGAGCGTCGCACTGCAGAACGAGCTCGGAGTCCCGAGCCGATTCGTCGATCTCGCCGAGGTGCGCGAGCTATGCCCGCTCGCCGGGCTCGACGGGGTTCTGGCGGCCGCATACTGCGCGCTCGACGGCCACGCCAGCCCGGAGGCGGTCGTGCAGGGATATGCCGCAGGCGCTCGCGCACACGGCGCGTCAGTTCTCACCGGCTGCGCGCTCACGAGCGTCCTACTCGACGACAACGAGATCCGGAGGGTGGAGACGTCGCGAGGCACGATCGAGACCGGAGTTGTCGTCTGCGCCGCGGGCGTGTGGTCGCCCGAGGTCGCACGCAGCGCCGGCGTCCAGCTCCCCGTCGTCCCGTATCTCCGCGAGGTCGGATTCACCGGCCCGACGCCCGGGCTCCCCGAGCGCATCCCGCTCACAGTCGACTTCTCGACCGGCCTCTACTTCCATCGCGAAGGGCCCGGGCTGCTGTTCGGAATGGCCGATCCCGAGCAACCTGCCGGTCTCGACGCGCCCGCCGACCCGGCCTGGCTCGAGCGGGTCATGGAGGTGGCCGAACGACGGCTGCCGGCGCTGCTCGACATGGGCATCGCAGGAGGCTGGAAGGGACACTACGAGGTGACACCGGATCACAACGCGCTCGTCGGAGAGTCGCCCGCGGCGTCTCGCTTTCTGTATGCGACGGGCTTCAGTGGACACGGCTTCCTGCAGGGCCCGGCCGTCGGCGAGATCGTGCGCGACCTCATCCTCCGCCGCACACCGTTCGTCGACGTCGCGCCGCTCTCCGTCGACCGCTTCGCCCATTCCTTGCCACGACCTGAACACAACGTCATCTAACGTCCGGCGCATGGCCGACTCCGACACGCTGGTTTTTATCCCCGCCTGGAACGAGGAGGCCAACCTCCCGGCCGTCCTCGACGAGCTGCACGCCGAGCTTCCGGACTGCGCCGTCCTCGTCGTCGACGACGGCTCGACGGACGGAACGGCGGCCGTCGCCGCCGCCCACGGCGCCGAGGTGCTCTCGTTCGGCGAGAACCGTGGGCTGCGGGAAGGGATCGCAGCGGGCTACGCCTTCGCACACGAGCGCGGGTACGACTACGTCGGGCGCGTCGATGCCGACGGACAGCACCCCGTGGACGAGCTCGCGCGCCTCATCGCGCTCGTGCGCTCGGACGCAGCCGACGTCGCCGTCGGCTCGCGTTTCGCGACGGGAGAGGGCTACGAGGCCTACCGCTACGAGCCGTCCGCGAGCAGGCGGGTCGGAACGTCCGTCCTCCGTCGCGCGATGCACCCCGCTCTCGGCCGCCCGTTCCTCGACGCGACGAGCGGGATGTACGCGGCGAACCGCAGCGCGATGCCCGTCCTCGGCATCCCGTACACGAGCGGAGCGCCCGGAGGTCGAGTCGCTTCTCCGTCTTCGGGACGCCGGTCTGCGCGTCGTCGAGGTGCCGGTCCACATGCGCGAGCGCGCGAGCGGACAGTCGAAGCTGCGGGGCAGCAAGGCACTGAAGCTCGTGGTCACGGTCGCGAGCACGCTCCTGCTCTACGGCGTGTGGAGACGCCTGCGGAGGAGCAGTTGACGCGGCTCGTCGCCGTTCTCGGGTACTCGGACGCGACGACGGCCAAGCTGCACCCCGTGTGCGCGGCCCGGCTCGCATGTGCGGCCGCGGAGGCGCGCGCGGACGACGTCGTTCTCTTCTCGGGCTGGGCGCGCGGCTCGGCTTCGGCGCCCGAGGCCGATCTCATGGCACGAATGTGGACGACGCCGGCGCGGGTGCGGCTCGTCGATCGCCGCGCACGCACGACCCTCGGTAACGCGGTCGGCGTCGCAAGGGCTGCGCGGAGGGTCGGCGCCGACGAAGTCGTGCTCGTGACGTCGCGGTGGCACGCTCGACGAGCGGCAGTGCTCGTCCGGGCCGCGCTCGCGGGCTCCGGCACGGTGCTCCGAGTCGTCGCGACTGACGAGCGCGCCACGCCGCGTCACGGGCTCCGCGAGGCTGCGTCTTGGACGGTTGTCCCCGTTCTGGCGCTCGTGGCGACGCGAAGCAGGTAGCTTCCAACGCGATGAGGACGCGCATCCTGCTCACTGCCGCCGTCGCGGTGCTCGCACTCGTCGCCGTCGGCTGCGGCGGCAGCGATGACGATTCGGACACCGATCCGACGGCCGCCTGGGCGAGCGACTTCTGCAGCGCCATCACGACCTGGACAGACGAGCTGCAGACGGTCACCTCGGAGTTCTCCGACACCTCGAACCTCTCGCAGGACGGGCTTCAGTCGGCGTCGGACGACGTCAGAGGCGCGACCGAGAGCCTCGTCGACGACCTTCGGGGACTCGGCGCGCCGGAGACGGAGGGCGGCGAGGAGATCCGGACGGCTCTCGACACGCTCTCGACCACGCTCGAGACCGAGGCCGCGAGCATCGAGGAGACCGTCGAGGGCATCTCGGGCCTCACCGGGATCCCGAGCGCGATCACGGCGGTCACGGCCTCGTTGTCGGCAATGGGCACGGCGTTCTCCACGACACTCGGGACGATCGAGGACGCCGACGTCGACAGCGAGCTCCAGACCGCGCTCGAAGACTCGCCCGAGTGCGCCGACATCACGAGCTGAGCGCCTAGCTCAGCCTGCGTGTGACCGCGCCTCGACGGACTCGAGGTAGCGGTGGACGTGCTGGATGACGACCGAACCCTCGCCGACGGCTGAGGCGACGCGCTTCACCGAGCCCGAGCGGACGTCGCCGATGGCGAAGATGCCCGGAACGCTCGTCGCATAGTCCGAGCCAGTCAGCACGAAGCCGCGCTCGTCCCGGTCGATCTCCTCGGGGAGCCACTCCGTCCGCGGCTCGGCGCCGATGAGGACGAAGAGCGCGTCGGCCGGAACGGTCTCGTCGCCGTCCGCGCCGCGCAGGGTCAGCGTCTCGAGCCGGCCGCCTCCACCCGCGTCGACGACCTGCGCGCCTTCCAGGATGCGGATGTTGGCCTTGCCCTCGATCTCGTCGATGAGGTACCGCGACATGCTCTTCTCGAGCGCGCTGCGACACGTCAGCGTGACGCTCTTCGCATAGCGGGCCAGATGCACCGCGGCCTGGCCGGCCGAGTTGGCTCCGCCGACGACGTAGACGCTCGCGCCCGTGAACTGCCGGGCCTCCGATGGCGACGACCCGTAGAAGACGCCGATGCCGTCGAAGTCGACGCAGCGCGGGAACGTCCAGCCGTCGATACGAAACGCCCATGCCGAGGACCACCGTGCGCGCGCGGATCGTCGTGCCGCCGGAGAGCGTGACCGTGAACTCTTCGGTTGCCGCATCCAGCCCTTGCACCTCGCGGGTGAGGAGAAACGTCGCTCCGAAGACCCACGCCTGCTGGTACGCACGCTGCGCCAGCTCGGCCCCGCTCAGGCCGCGTGCGAAGCCCAGGTAGTTGCGGATTCGTGTGCTCGTACCGGCCTGTCCGCCGATCGAGTCGCGCTCCACGACGAGAGCGTCGAGGCCCTCGGACGATGCGTACACGGCGGCCGCGAGACCCGCCGGTCCGGCGCCGACGACGACCACGTCGAACGGATCGCGGGCATCGTCGATCTCCGTCCGCATGCCCGTCCCGTGCTGCGCGAGCTCATCGGGCCGGGGATCCACGAGTGGCGTTCCGTCGGGAAGGACGACGACGGGCACGTCGACACCCTCCTGGGCGCACGACCGAAGGTGCTCGAGCCCCTCCTCGGAGTCGGGCGTGTGGAACGCGTGCGGCACGCCGTTGCGCGCGAGGAGATTTCGCAGCGCATAGCCCCGCTGCGACCACGGGTCGGCGACGACCGTGATCTCCCTCCTGCCGGGAGCGTTCTGCCGGCGCCACTCCTGCAGGAACTCCGAGATCAGGCGATGGAAGAGCTCGTCCGGCGAGCTCCACGGCTTGAGCGCGTAGTAGTCGATGTGGCCGAGCGCCATCGCGTTCTTGATCGCACGTGCCGTCTCCTCGTCGGCCCATCCGCCCCACGGAATGAGGAGCGCGCGCTTCGCGTGCGGGTGGAGATCGTGAACCCGCTCGAGCAGGGTCTCGCCCCTCAGCTCGCCCGTACCGCGGGCCGCGAGCACGATCGCAACGGCTTCGCCCTCCTGGTGCAGCGCCTCGAGCTGACCCAGCGCCGCCTCGGTCGACGGGCCGCAGACGACGCGGTAGTCGCGGGCGTAGCGCTGGAGCTCGTCCGTGATCCGCTCGAGCGCCTCCGCGTCCTCGTCGACCGCGAAGATGAGGGGAAGCTCGGCCATTAGTCCGCGACGTAAGCGGCGAGACGCCACTCGCCGTCGAGCCCCTTGAACGTGTGCTCGCCGCGATCCTCGAAGGCGAGCCCTGCGGTCGCCGTCAGCGCTCGCGTCAGGTCGGAGACGAGGATCTCGTCGGGAGCAGCTGCCGCCATGATCCTCGCCGCCTCGTGGACGGTGACCCCGCGGACATCCTCGCCCACGACCTCCACCTCTCCGACGTGAACGCCGGCCCGGATCTGCAAGCCGTCCCGGTTGGTCGCGTCCCTTATCGCCGCCGCGCAACGCAGCGCCTGCCCAGGGCTGTCGAAGGTCGCCAGCAATCCGTCACCCGTCGTCTTCACCTCGCGCCCGCCGTAGCGCTCGAGCTCTGCCCTCGCGGCGAGGAAGTGTTCGGAGAGGAGCGCCCTCCACCGGGCATCCCCGAGCTCTGCGGCCTTCGCCGTCGAGGCGACGAGATCGGTGAAGAGCAGCGTGGCGAGGACGCGGGTCCGACTGCCGATCAGGAAGCTGGCGAAGAAGGGTCGGTTGCCCGCCCACATGATCTGAACGCACGGTTCGTCCCCCACCGTGTAGCCGTCGTGACCGGGTGGGATGTCCACGATGTCGCCGGGCTCGTACACGACCTCCGTACCGTCCGGGTAGAGGGTGCCGAGGCGACCCGAGATCACGAATCCCACGTGATGGACCTGACACCACTCCCCGCCCACACTCGGTCGCATGTGCTCGGACCAGCGCCAGCCGGGCTCGGCGACCAGGCGACTCATGGTGAGCTCGCCCACAACGACGATGTCCGCCGTGAACTTCGGGAGCCGGACGACCTCGTCCGGCGCTCTAAAGCTCTTCACCTCGGACTCGGGCATCACGTCAGCGGGCAGCCACCGTGTCGCCGACATCGGCGATTGCGCGCATCGCCTGGCCGAGTGCAATCGGGATCGTCGCGATGAAGACCGAGACCGGCAGGCCGATGAGCAGCACGCCGAGCGTCTGCCAGAAACCCTCGACCTCGAATGCCCAGACGATCGCTCCGATTCCCGCGGCGATCATCCCGAAGACTCCAACGAGCGTGGCGATGAACGCCCACGAGCGAAGGGTTCCGTAGTGCGTCATGTCCAACCTCCTTCGACGTCGATGACGCGACGAGACTACTCCGCCCGCGCATGGAAGGCGCGCACCGTCTCGATCGTGTCCGCCTCGTCAGGTGACTTGTCGGGTCGGTAGCCCTTGACCCTCGCGAACCGCAACGCCATCCCGCCCGGATAGCGCGAGCTCGTCTGCACGCCGTCGAACGCGATCTCGACGACGAGCTCCGGCCGGACGTGGACGACGTGGCCGTCACGACGGACTTCGAGAGCAAGCAAGTGCTCCGTCTGCCAGGCGAGCATCGCGTCGGTCATGCCCTTGAACGTCTTGCCGAGCATCACGTAGCCGCCCGCCGGATCGCGCGCGCCGAGGTGAAGGTTCGAGAGCTTGCCCGTCCGCCGACCGTGCCCCCACTCGGCAGCGAGCACGACGAGGTCGAGCGTGTGCGCCGGCTTCACCTTCAACCAGCCGGCTCCGCGGCGACCCGCCTCGTAGGGCGCGTCGAGCGACTTGACCATGACCCCTTCGTGACCTCGCGCGAGCGCGTCGTCGAGAAACGCCTGTGCATCCTCGACATCGCTCGTCTCGAGGCGACGGACGACGTGCTCCGCGGGGACACGTGCGTCGAGCGCGGCGAGCCGCTCGCGGGCCGGCAGATCGATGAGGTCGTCCCCGTCGGCGTGCAGACAGTCGAAGAAGAACGGGGTGAGCGGCCGCGAATCCGCCTCGACTGCCTTCGTGCCGAAGCGACTCATCGTCACCTGGAACGGATGCGGGCGGCCGTCGGGGCGAAGCGCGATCACCTCGCCGTCGAGCACGATCGCCGAGACGTCAAGGTCACGGACGGCGGAGACGATCTCGGGCACGCGATCCGTGATGTCCGCGAGGTTGCGCGTGAAGATCGCGACGTCGTTTCCGGCGCGGTGAGCCTGGATCCGCGCTCCGTCGAGCTTCCACTCGACGTAGGTGGACGCGAGCCGCTCGAGACCCGCCGGGATGTCGCCGGCCGTCTGCGCGAGCATCGGGCCGAGCGGGCGCAGTGGCGTCAGACGGAACCGCGCCAGCCCGTCGCTCCCTTCACGCATCGCGATCGCCGCGACGGAAGGAAGATCGCCGGCGAGCATGGCAGCGCGGCGTACGTCTGCCAGCGGCACGCGGGCAGCCTTCGCGACTGCGTCCGTCATCACGCCCTCGAGCGCTCCCTGCCGCAGCTCGCCCAGGAACAGGCCAGTGAGCAGCCGCTGCTCGGGCTCCGTGGCGCGCGCGTAGAGCGCCGTGAGCCCCTCGCTGCGCGCTGTCTGCGAGCCCTTTCCGGCGATGGACTGCAAGCGCGACACGGCCGTGTCCACCTCGAGCACTTCGAGCGTCGGCTCGTCGGCGGGTGTGGGCACATCGCGCAGCGCCGCCCACCCAATGCCCACGGTTCCCTGCGGTAGCTCGCCCGACAGGTAGGCGACGGCGACCGCCACCTCCTCGGGCGCCGCGGCTCGGAGGCACTCGACGATGCGCTCGACCTTCGCGAGTCTCGACGAGGTCGCCGCGACGTCAGCCGACGTCGTCGCGATCAGGTGGAGCAGCATCGTCGGCATTCAACCCGCTCGGGAGCTCGAGCCACACGGCGGCTCCGCCACCCGCGGCGTTGGCCGCGCGCGCAGTGCCTCCGTGAGCTTGAGCGATCGCGTCCGCGATCGCCATTCCGAGCCCCGCCCCTCCTCCGCTGCGCGCTGCATCCGGACGACTGAAACGCTCGAAGGCGTGAGGCAGGAAGTCGGGCGCGAACCCCGTGCCGCCGTCGGAGACCTTGAGCACGACGACGCCGTCGGCCGCGCGCGCGTCCATTCGCACCGTTCCGGCCCCATGGCGCAGGGCATTGTCGACGAGGTTTGCGAGTGCCAGCTCGAGGCGCCGGCGGTCGCCGACAACAACGAGATCGTCGGGCGCGTCAACCTCGACGGCGCGCTGTGCAGCGGTCGCCCTCTGCCGTCGCGCAACGTTCTCGAGCAGCTCACGTGCCCCGATTCGTTCCGCTCGAGGTGCGAGGTCGCCGTCGTCCAAACGTGCGAGAACGAGCAGGTCCTCGGCCAGCGAGACCAGGCGCTCGACCTCCTCGCCCGCCGACCGCAGCGCACCCTCGAGCTCGGCCTGCGAGCGGGGCCGCCGGGTCGCGAGCTCGAGCTCGGTTTGCAGGGTCGCGAGCGGCGTTCGCAGCTCGTGGCTCGCATCGGCGACGAAGCGACGCTCGCGCGCAAGCCCTTCGTCGAGGCGGCCGAGCATCGCGTTCAGCGTCTCCCCGAGACGCGAGATCTCGTCGTGCGCGCGCGGAAGCGGAAGCCGTCGCTCGGGCGTGTCCGCAGAGATCTCCGCGGCACGTCGACGCATCACTTCGACCGGACGAAGCGCCGCTCCCGCGACGACGTACCCGACCACCGACGAGACGAGGAGTGCGAGCGGGAGGATGACGACGAGCTGAGCGAGAAGCCCGTCGAGCGCCTCGTCGCGATCCTCGAGCGACTCGCCGACGACGAGCACGCGATCGCCCGCAGGGACAGCTCGCACCCTGAGCTCGTCGGTGTCGAACACAAGCGTGCCCAGGCTCGCTTGCTCGAGCTGGGCGGCCGTCAGCAGTGAGTCCTGGCGCGGGATCCACTCGCGCTCACGACCGAGCCGTCGCTCGCGAGCACCTGCGCGACGCCTTCGTCTCCGGCCGCGGCCGGCGCGCTGGCGTCGAGCGTCGCGGCCAGCACGGCGGTGCGCTCCTCCAGCGTGTCGGCGATGCGCTCGTCGAGCGTGTCTCCGAGCCGGACGTAGAGGATCGCGCCGAGCGCCGCGAACACGACCGCCATGACGAGAGCGAACGCGAGAGTCAGACGAATCCGAATCGGAAACCGGCTCATGCGCCGCCCTCGCGCCGAAGCCGGTACCCGACCCCGCGCACGGTCTCGATCGAGCTGCGCTCGAACGGCCGATCGACCTTGTCACGCAGGTACCTGATGTAGACGTCCACGACGTTGGAGCGGTTCTCGTACGCGTAGTCCCACGCGTGCTCGACGAGCTGAAGCCGCGAGAGAACCTCTCCCGGGCGCCGCATGAACACCTCGAGCAGCGAGAACTCCTTGGCCGAGAGCTTCACCTCGGTCTGCCCGCGCCAGACCTGATGCGTCGCCGGGTCGAGCCGGAGGTCGCCCACCTCGAGTACGACCGGGCGCTCACCGTTGCCGCGACGGGCGAGGGCTCGCAGACGGGCGAGAAGCTCCGCGAAGGAGAACGGCTTGGGCAGGTAGTCGTCCGCACCCGCGTCGAGGCCGGAAATACGGTCTCCCACGGCATCGCGTGCCGTCAGCATGAGCACGGGCGACCAGACGCCGTTCTCTCGCACGCGCCGGCAGACCTCGATGCCGTCGACGCCCGGGAGCATGAGATCGAGGACGATCGCGTCGTAGTCCACGGCGCTCGCCATCCAGATCGCGTCGTCGCCTGTCCGGGCGATGTCGACCGCGTACCCCTCCTCGACGAGCCCGCGACGCAGGAGACCCGCCATCTTGAGCTCGTCCTCGACGACGAGGATGCGCATGCGCACATTGTCGCGCCCGAGATGAGAGCGAGATGAGAAGCGGGAGGCCAGGCGTGCCGGGCCTCCCGCCTGGAGACTCAGTCGTCGTCGCCTTCGGCCGAATCCTTCTGCTCGCCGGCATCGTCGTCGGCCACCGTCCCGACGGGCCGGAACTGCGCGTCGAGGTGGATCTCGACCTCGGACCCGTCTTCACGGCGTACCTCGACCTCGTAGATCCCGGAGCCGTCGTCGTCCTGCCGCTCGATCTCGAGCACGGATCCGCCGCCCGCCTCCTCGAGTGCTGCTTCCGCCGCCCGGTCGGCCGTCGGCCCGGTGACGGGCTCCTCCGATCCGGATACCGCCTGCGCGATGCCTGCACCCGCGGCCACCACAAGAATTGCCGCTGCCGCCACCACCAGAAGCGTCCGCTTGGACTTCATCCCTACCTCCCTTTCGCGTAGCGCACGAGCTCTTCCCGATCGTTGCCGCCGGACACCCCGACGGCGAGCACCGGTCCGATGCCACGCGCGTAGAACTTGTACTCGAGCACCTTCGGATCGAGCGGATTCAGGTCGCGTGTCATGAGCACCCGCCCGGGCCGGAAGTGCCCGGCCGGAACCTCCACCTGCTCGCCCAGGCTCACGATCTCCGCCCGGTCCTCGGCCTCGCCCGCGTAGTGCTCCTGCCGGTAGCGCATTCCCGGCTTCGGCCGGGCCGGCATGATCACGCCCGCCTGCGCCCCGTCGACGCCGGCCTCGAACGAGCCCGCCGTGGACACCGGCTTCCCGTTCTCGTACTCCGTGGTCGCCTCGCCGAGGTACCAGACGTTCCCGCAGTCGTCCTGCGCGTACCAGTCGTCGGTGATCTCGACGGGCTTCCCGTCCTCGGTGACGACGTCACGCACCACGCGTGCGGTGACGCCGTTCGCGATCAGCTTCGTCCTCGCGAGGACCGTCACGACAACCCGTTGCACCCTCCCATCCGGCGCGGTCTCCCGATAGACCCAGCGGCTCCCTGGTCGCATGGGCCACCACGGGTTGTCGATCGCCGTCGTGAACCGGGCCGGGTCGAGGCGGACGCGCTCTCTTCCCTGAGGCAGCTCGCAGCTCGCCGCGGCGGTTCCGCCCTGACCCTCGGGCGCTCCAGCTCCCAACGTCACGGCGCTCAGGACAACCACCCATCCCACGCGTGCACGAATCGCTCTCATCGCAGCTCCTCTCGTCGCTCGCTCCCGTTGTACGGGGTCGCGATGAGACAGCGATGAGAGCCTCAGAGGTTCGCGAGGGCGCCGAGCTCGTCGCTCGAGAGCGACCAGGAGGCGGCAGC
>CAWGJJ010000023.1:0-50012 GCA_963822885.1 uncultured Gaiellaceae bacterium | reverse complement strand
CTCGCTCTCCGCCGCAGCTTCAGACGCCTGATCGGGCCTACCCAACCAGCAGCGGCGCGAGTTCGCGCGGCCGGAGGGCGAAGACCGCATGGTCCGAGGCGATCTCGATGGGCTCCACCCCCAGGCGCGCCGCCATCTCGCGCTGTCTCGCGGGCGGCAGGACGTTGTCCTCCGTGCACAGGACGTACGTGCAGGGCACGTCGGGAAGCGACCGGCCGGGCCAAGGTTGCTCCATCGCCGCCCAGCCCTGGGGGCGCTGCGTGGCTCTGAGGAAGGCGAGATACGCCTCTCGCTCCTCCGGCGGCACGATCGACGCCAGCAGCTCCAGGTCGAACGACCGGCAGCCGTTGCCGTCGTCGTGCGAGACCGACAGGATCATCTCGCGGACGTCGGCACCGGCGATGTCCACGATCGAGCGCCCCGGCTCGGGGACGAACGCGGTCACGTAGACGAGGCGGTCGACGCGAGTCAGGTCGGGCACGAGCGAGATCGTCGCGCCGCCCGCCGAGTGGCCGACGACCACGACCGGCGCGCTGGAGTCCGACCATCGCGTCGACCACCGTGCGGCCGTAGTCCTCGAGCGTGGCCTCAGGGTCCGTGCAGGGCAGGTCGACGGCGATCGCGTGGTGGCCGAGCGCCTCGAGCTCGGGGATCACCGGTGCCAGCTCGGCGGGGCTGCCGAACCCGCCGTGGACCAGGACGAACGTCGTCATCGCAGCCTCCTTCTCGGACGGAGCCTTCGCCGCGGTCGGGGCCGTGGTCCGCTCAGGTACCCGCGATTGGTCTCCTGAGCGCCGCAACCCGCTCGAGGCTCGCGGGCGGCCAGAGCTTCCTTGGGTCGTAGTACGTCGAGAAGGCAGGCACGGAGTCCGGAAGCGTGACCCAGGGCAGCTTCGACCGCGTGTAGATGTGGACGTCGGGCTCGACGCTCGAAGGGTCGTCGAGCGTTCCGCCGCGGACGAATCGCGTGCTCGCTCCCGTATAGCGACTGAAGACCGCAACCCGGCAGGTCGGGCAGCGAAAGATGCGCTGGGTCGTCTTGGCGCCACGGGGCACGTCGACAGGCTCCGGATCTGCCGCGAGCAGCTCCACGCGATCGGTCTCGATCAGCAGGTTGATAACGAAGGCGCTTCCGGTCTGCCGTTGGCAGTTGAGGCAGTGGCAGCAATGGACGAACAGCGGATCTGACGCGAGGCGATACCGAACCGCGCCGCACGAGCATCCGCCCTCGCGGACAGCGCTCAGACGGCCGCCTCAGCCGGGAGGCCGTGGCGTGCGAGCACCCGGTCGTAGTTGAGACGCATCAGCGCGATCACGTCGTCGACATCACCGTCGCTCGCGATCTGCCGGGCTCCGAAGCCCGGCTTCCCGGGAAAGACCGGGTGGTAGTCGATCTGCCCCGCCTCGAAGAGCTCGCCCCAGACGTCCTTGGGGAAACCGAAGTGGGCCACGCGGTCGCCGTGCAGGTGGCCGATCTCGCGACCGCCGACCTTGAAGGCGAACTCACCCCGGCTGCCCGGCCCTGCCGCCACACCCGGCCAGGACGTGACCTCCTCGGTGATGCGCTCGCTTGCTCGCTGTTCACTCACGATGACGTCCTCCTCCATCTCTCGATAACTCACCCAAGGGTACGCCCAGGGCTGGGCGATGAGTTCTGCGTGTCCGAGCCGTCGGATCGATACACGACGAAGGAGGAGTCGCCATGAGGTACACCGCCGATCCGCGCGTCGACACATACATCGACGCCCTTCCCGACTGGCAGCAGGCGATCTGCCGCGAGGTCCGCGACCTTGTCCATGGCGTCGACGAGGAGATCGTCGAGACCGTCAAGTTCACGGACCGCCCCTACTTCGTGCTGCAGGGGAACGTCTGCGCGCTACTCGCGGCGAAGAAGCACGTGAACGTCTTTCTCTACGACGGAGCCATCGTCCCGGATCCCGAGGGGATCATCACCGGAGGCCACGACAACTCGACTGCCCGAACCGTGGCGATTCGCGAGGGCGAGACGATCAACGCCTCGGCTCTGACCGCGATGCTCCAGCAGATCGTCGCGAACAACAGGGCCGGCGGCTGGCGCAAGCTGAAGCGCGAGGGCTGACCCGCGCTTCAGCTTGGTCGGCGATCAGCGGGTTCGGAACTCGCCCGACGAGAGCGTCTGGTTACCGCTGCGCTCGATCGCGAGCACTTCCCACTTGTACGCGGTGCGCGGTTGGAGGAACCCGTTCGGCACGGCCATGCTCGTCACCGAGCGCGGCACGTAGATGCTCAGTCCGAGCTTGCCGATCATGTGCGGGTGCGGCTCGCGGTCCGTCTCGATGATGAGCTGGTACGCGATGATCGTGACCGGGTCGCCCGTGATCGTCTTCGAAACCGGCTTCCAGCGCGCGACGACGCCGCGCACCGGCACGGTTGCACCCTCCGCGGGTGAGACGAGCTTCGGGCCTGCCGGGATGTCGTGCGTGAGCCATGCCTTGCCTGCCGTGCGGCCCACGCTCTTGCCGTTCTCCTGCGTCGGCCCGGCGATCGTGTAGCGGCCCTCGGGCAGCTTCGCGAGCATCTCGTCGATCGGCACCTTCTTGTTCTCGGGCTCGACGGACTCGAAGAACAGCTCGGTCAGCCCGAGCTTCGCGAGCGTGCCGCGGGCCTCGAACGCCAGCACCTGGCCGTCAGGCCCGCGCACGTCGAGCCGCCGCCAGCCTTCGCTGTCGACGAAGCCCTGGAATCCGGTGTCCTCGTCGGTCGCGTTGTGCTCGATGTTGAGCTTCGCGTCCTTGAGCGGGACCGCGCGAGCCGACTGCTCGCCGCCGCTCGCGGACACGGCCGCGGCGGACAGGAGCACCGCCGGCACGAGCGTCAGAGATACGGGGACGGAGAGTCTCATCTGAACCTCCATGGTCGAGGGACTGTTCGAACTCGACGCTAGGACGACCGTCATGAGTGGGAGATGAGACCTCGACAGTTAAGTCGACAAGACTCTAACTGTCTGCTACGGTAATGGTCATGTCGACCAGAACACCGAACCCAGGAGTGCCGCAAGACTACGACCCGTCCGAGTTTCCGGCCTTCGCCGTCACCGTCGACGTCGTGATCCTGACGATGTCCGAAGGGCGCCTCTGCGTCCTGCTCGTGCGTCGCGGGATCGCGCCGTTCGAGGGGATGTGGGCGATCCCGGGCGGCTTCAAGCGGCCGACCGAGACGCTCGACGAGGCGGCAAGGCGAGAGCTCGCCGAGGAGACGGGCGTCGATGCCGCGAGCTTGCTCACGCAGTTCGGCGCCTACGGCGATCCCGAGCGCGACCCGCGGATGAACGTCGTGACGATCGCGTACCTCGCGGTGCTTCGCGACGTCGGTTCGATCGTGGCGGGCACCGACGCAGCCGCTGCCGCGCTCGTTCCGGTCTCGGACGGCGCTGGACGGGACGCTCGAGCTGGCGTTCGACCACGCGCGGATCGTCCGCGACGCGGCCGACCGCGTCCGCGTCGACCTCGAGCTCAGAGGAATCGCGACGGCATTCCTCGGAACGACGTTCACGCTCGCCGAGCTGAGAGCCGTGTACGAGGCCGTCTGGGGCGTCCACCTCGACGGCGCGAACTTCCGGCGGAGCCTCCTCGCGGAGGACGGCTGGGTGATCCCGACCGGGCGCAGGGCCCAGGCCCGGCGCGACCGGCGGCAAGCCGGCGGAGCTCTACCGCGCCGGACGCATGTGGAAACAGGGCGGGCCGATCCGGTACCCGCAACAAGCAGAGAAACGAAAGGGAACGACATGAGAGCAGTTGTGTTCGATCGCTACGGGCCACCCGAGGTCTTGCGCATCGAGGAGGTCGAGCGGCCCACCCCGAAGGAGGACGAGGTCCTCGTCAAGGTCCACGCGACGACCGTCAACCGGTCGGACTGCGGCTTTCGCGGAGCCGAGCCGTTCTTCACGCGCTTCTTCACCGGTCTCCTCCGGCCGAAGTACCGCACGCCCGGGATGGAGCTCGCCGGAGAGGTCGTCGCGGTCGGCGACGGCGTCGACGAGTTCGCCGTCGGCGACGAGGTCTTCGGCCTCAAGGGCACCGGAGCGAACGCCGAGTACGTCTGCGTCCGCGCGGGTGGCGCGCTGGCGCACAAGCCTGCGAACCTCACGTTCGAGGAGGCTGCGTCCGTCAGCGACGGCGCCTGCATCGCGCTCGCGTGCCTCCAGCACGGCAACCTCCGCGAAGGCTCGCGGATCCTGATCTACGGCGCCTCGGGCTCCATCGGCACCGCAGCCGTTCAGCTCGCGAAGTCCTTCGGCGCACATGTCACCGCGGTCTGCGACACGGCGCGGATGGAGCTCGTGCGGTCGCTCGGCGCCGACGAGGTCGTCGACTACACGAAGGAGGACTTCACGAGGAACGGCGAGACCTACGACGTCGTCTTCGACGCGGTCGGGAAGCACTCGTTCAGGCGGAGTCGCGGCTCGATCAAGGACGGCGGCATCTTCCTCGAGACCGACCTCGGCTTCATGTGGCACGTGCCCCCGCTCGCCCTCGCGACGAGGTGGATCGGCGACAAGAAGGTCACGCTCCCGATCCCGAAGTACACGAAGGAGGACGTCCTCTACGTGAAGGGGCTCATCGAGGCGGGGAGGTACCGCCCCGTCATCGACCGCACCTACCCGCTCGAGGACGTCGTCGAGGCAACCAGGTACGTCGAGACCGGGCAGAAGACCGGGAACGTCGTGCTGACACTGAACGGAGTCGCCCGATGAACGACCACACCCTTCGACAGCTGACCGACGAGCGTCTCCACCAGCGCATGGTCGAGGCCCGGCACGAGCGACTCGCGGCGCAGCTCCGCGACCGGCGCTCTCGACGTATCCGCCGCGGCACCGCTGCCGCGACGCTCGGCCACCTCCTGGCCGTCCGACGTCACGCGACGCCGTGAGATGAGAGCGATCGTTCACGACAGGTACGGGCCGCCCGAGGTGCTGCGCGTCGACGAGGTCGAGCGGCCCGGTGCCGGCAGACGACGAGGTGCTCGTGCGCGTCCACGCGACCACCGTCACCCAGACGGACTGCCACATGCGCCGCGCGCGACCGTTCTTCTGGCGCTTCATGCTCGGACTGCGGCGACCCAAGCGGAGGATCCTCGGAATCGAGTTCGCCGGAGTGGTCGAGGAGATCGGCCCGTCGGTGACGCAGTTCGCGGTCGGCGACCGCGTGTTCGGGCTGCGGAGCGGCGCGCACGCCGAGTACGTCTGCGTCCGCGAATCGCGGCTCGTCGCGCGCATGCCCGACCGGATGACCTTCGAGCAGGCCGCGGGAACCTGCGACGGCATGTACCAGGCTCGCAACGCGCTCCGCGCCGGACGCGTGGACAAGGACACGCGACTGGTGATCTACGGCGCTTCCGGCTCGCTCGGTACCGCGGCCGTGCAGCTTGCATCGAACCTCGGCGCCCACGTGACGGCCGTCTGCAACGGCCGCAACGTCGAGCTCGTCCGCTCGCTCGGCGCCGACGAGGTGGTCGACTACGAGCAGGAGGACTTCACGAGGAACGGGCAGACGTACGACGTCGTCCTCGATGCGGTCGGAAAGCACTCGTTCCTGCGCTGCCGCCGGTCGCTCGTGCCCGGCGGCATCTACGTGGCGACCGACCGCCTCTACAACCTCCCGCTCGCGCTCCTCACGCGGTGGAGCTCGAGGAGGGTCGTGTTCGACTTCTCCGGCCACGACCGCGAGAGCGTCCTCCTCGTGAAGGAGCTGTTCGAGTCCGGCCGCTACCGACCGATCATCGACCGCACCTACCCGCTCGAGGACGTCGTCGAGGCGACCCGGTACGTCGAGAGCTGGCAGAAGACCGGCAACGTCGTCCTCACCCTGAACGGCGCGGCCCGATGAAGGCGGCTGTTCACGAGCGCTACGGCTCGCCCGACGCCGTCGTCGAGATCCGCGAGCTCGACAAGCCCGAGCCGGCCGACGACGAGGTGCTCGTCCGCGTGCGGGCGAGCTCGGTGAACATCGCCGAGTGGTACGGCGTCACGGGCAGGCCGTGGATCGCCCGCCCGACGACGGGGCTGCGCGGGCCGAAGGACATCCGCCTCGGCGTCGACTTCGCCGGGATCGTGGAGTCGGTGGGCAAGGACGTGACGGACTTCCGCCCCGGCGACGAGGTCTTCGGCGGTCGGAGCGGTGCGTGGGCCGAGTACGTCTGCGTCAGAGCCGAGCGTGCCATCGTGAAGAAGCCCGGAGAACGTGACGTTCGAGCACGCCGGTGCGGTCGGAACCGCGGCGATCACCGCGCTGCAGGCGCTTCGCGACAAGGGCGGTCTCGTAGCCCGGGCAGAGGGTGCTGATCAACGGCGCCTCGGGCGGCGTCGGCACGTACGCCGTGCAGATCGCGAAGGCGCTCGGCGCCGAGGTGACGGCGGTGTGCAGCACGCCGAACGTCGAGATCGCGCGCTCGCTCGGCGCCGATCTCGTCGTCGACTACCGGGCCGAGGACGTCACGCAGCGCAGCGAGCGCTACGACCTCGTGCTCGACATCGCCGGGACGCGCTCGTTCTCCGAGCTCCGCAGGATTCTCGAGCCCGATGCGACCGTCGTGGTCGTCGGAGGGCCGAGGGCGAACCGACTCCTCGGGCCGATCGGCCACGTCGTCGGGTCACGGCTCAGAGCGCTCCGCGGAAGCCAGCGGGCGACGTTCTTCCTGGCGCAGTTCAACAAGGCGGACATGGAGACGCTGCGAGACCTCATCGAGACCGGGAAGCTGACATCGGTGATCGACAGCACGTATCCGCTCGAGAGGATCGCCGACGCGCTCCAACACATGGGCGAGGGCCACCCGCGCGGCAAGATCGTCGATCACGGTGTAGCTCGCCGCGACGAGCTCGTCCTCGACGAGGCTCGGGTCGAGGCCACGCGCAGCGAGCAGGACGTAGGAGTGGAACCAGAGATCGGCGACCTCCTCGACGAGCCGCTCGTCGCTCTCGGAGGCGCCGGCCAGCGCGACCTCGACGCCCTCCTCGCCGACCTTGCGCGCGGCTGCGGCCGGGCCGGCGGCGACGAGCGCCGGCGACGTACGAGCCGTCGGGTCGCTCCTTGCGCGCGCTCGGCGACGCGGCGCCAGAGCCACGGCGCGAAGCACGACACCGCGCCGGTGTGGCACGTCGGCCCGG
Organism: uncultured Gaiellaceae bacterium; assembly: GCA_963822885.1. Lineage (GTDB taxonomy): Bacteria > Actinomycetota > Thermoleophilia > Gaiellales > Gaiellaceae > GMQP-bins7. The sequence continues at coordinate 42,871 of CAWGJJ010000023.1, read as the reverse complement.
CGGGTCGCACGCGCAGGAGGATCGCGTCGCCGTCGCAGTCGTCGCGGAGCTCCTCCACCGCGAGCGTGTTGCCCGACGTCTCGCCCTTGCGCCAGAGCTGCTGCCGCGAGCGGCTGAAGAAGTGCGCCTCGCCCGTCTCGCGCGTGAGCCGGAGCGCCTCGTCGTCCATCCACGCGAGCATGAGGACGCGGTTCGTCTCCGCGTCCTGGACGATCGCTGCTCGAAGCTCAGGCGGCATCGCGCAGCGGGACTCCGAGATCCCGCAGCTCGTCGCGAAGCGTGACCAGACGCGCCGGGTTCTCGTGGAGGATCGACGCGAGCAGCGCCGCCTGCGCGACACCGAGCGCCTCGGCGACGTGCTCGGCGCTTCCCGCGCCGCCCGACGCGATCACGGGAACCGTCACGGCCTCGCTGACGGACGCGGTGAGCGCGAGGTCGTAGCCGTTCCTGCGTGCCGTCGGCGTCGATCGACGTGAGCAGGATCTCCCCCGCGCCGCGATCGACGGCCTCGCGTGCCCAGGCGACCGCAGAGCGTCCCGCGTCCTCGCGTCGCGGCGCGCGTCCGAACCGCTCCCGCCGTGGCGTCGATCGCGACGACGACGGCCTGCGAGCCGAGCCGTGCCGGCGAGCTCGCTCAGCAGCTCGGGTCGCTCGAGCGCCGCGCTGTTCACCGCGATCTTGTCCGCGCCCGCCTCGAGCAGGGCCGACGCGTCGGCGACCGAGCGCACGCCGCCTCCGACGGTGAACGGGATCGCGAGACGATCGGCGATCCGCGCGACGAGCTCGACGAGCGCGTCACGCCCGTCGAGCGTCGCCTTGACGTCGAGGTAGACGAGCTCGTCCGCGCCCGAGTCGGAGTAGAGCGCGCCGAGCTCGACCGGGTCGCCGACCTCGGTCAGGCCCTCGAAGCGAACGCCCTTGACGACGCGGCCGCCCGCGACGTCGAGGCACGGGATCAGGCGCGGGAGAGGCATTGCTCCAGGAGGCGCGCGCCGGCCGCGCCGCTCTTCTCGGGATGGAACTGCACGCCGAGGAAGCTCCCGGCCTCGGCGATCGCGACGACCCCTTCCGAGCGCGCGGTCGCCGCGGGCGTCTCGGCCGCGTACGAGTGCGCGAAGTAGTACGCCTCGCCGTCGGGCTCCACCGCCGCCCAGCCGATGCGCGGGACGCGGCCCTCGCGGAGCCGGACCGCGCGGCCGGGAAGGAGCCCGAGCCCGGCGACGCCGCCGTCCTCCTCGGACTCCTCGAGCGCGAGCTGCAGGCCGAGGCAGATGCCGAGCGTGGAGCCGCCGCCGGCGACCCGGCGCCGCAGCGCCTCGTCGAGCCCGCGCTCACGCAGCCCGTCCATCGCGCTCGCTGCCGACCCCACGCCTGGCAGGACGGCGAGATCGGCGGCCTCGATGTCGGCGGGGCTGCTCGTCACGCTCACGTCGGCGCCGAGACGCCGGAACGCAGCGACGACCGAGCGCACGTTGCCGGCGCCGTAGTCGCAGACGGCGACGTTCACACGCGGCCCTTCGTCGACGGGAGCACGTCGCTCTCGAGCCGGACGGCCGCGCGCAGAGAGCGGCCGACCGCCTTGAACGCCGCCTCGGCGACGTGGTGCTCGTCGCGGCCCGTCGCCTCGACGTTGATCGCGAGCCGTCCGGCCTGGGACAGGCTGCGCAGCACGTGCTCCGCGAGCCCCGGGTCGAGCTCGAGCCGGATCTCGGACGCCGAGCGCCCGCCGAGATCGACGGCGCCGCGAGCGAGCGCGTCGTCCATCGGCACGACAGCGTCGCCGTAGCGCGCGATCCCGCGACGATCGCCGAGCGCGCGGTCGAGCGCCTCTCCGAGCGCGAGCGCCGCGTCCTCGGCGGTGTGGTGCGGCCCGGTCTCGAGGTCGCCGACGCCGTCGAGCGCGAGGTCGAAGCCGGCGTGGAACGCGAGCTGCTCGAGGAGGTGGTCGTAGATGCCCGCGCCGGTCTGCACGCGTACGAGACCCGATCCGTCGAGGGCGAGTCGGACGCGGAAGCGCGTCTCGGCCGTCGCGCGGACGTGGCGCACCCGGCGCCCGGGAGCGGGCGCGACCGCCGACGGCCGGTCGAGTGCGCGCGCGAGCGCGTCGAGCAGCAGGTCGTCGTCCTCGCGGTCGCGGATCGACCAGCGGATCCCGTCCGGGAACACGCGCACGACGAGGCCCTCGCGCAGCAGCGCCGCGCCGAGCTCCGCCGGCTCGTCGACCGGGACGAAGAGGAAGTTCGTGCGCGACGGCAGCGGCTCGAGCCCGAGCTCGGCGAGCACCAGCGCACAGCGCTCGCGCTCCTCGACCTCAGCGCTCACATCCGGCGCAGTCGCCGAGCGCCGCGAGTGCCAGGGCAGCCGAGATTCCCGAGATCGGCTGCGGCGCCTGGCGCCGGTTGAGCTCGGCTGCCGTCTCCGCCTCCGCGAGCGCGTACCCGACGCGCGCTCCCGCGAGGCCGAACGCCTTCGAGAAGGTGCGCAGGACGACCACGCCGTCCCCGATGAGATCCGCGGCCGTCTCGCCCGCGTACTCGAAGTACGCCTCGTCGACGACGAGCGGCCGCGCGTCGGGTAGCGCGCCGATCGCACCGGTCGGGTTGTTCGGACGGCAGCAGAACGTCACGGCGGGCGCGTCGCTGCCGACCTCCGCACCGGCGAGGAGCGCCGCGATCCGGAAGAGCGGGTACGTCGGTGCCTCCGCGATGGCGACCGTGTCGCCCGGGCCGGCGAACGTCCGCGCGCACAGCAGGATGAGGTCGTCGGCGCCCGCACCGAGGACGACGTTCTCCGGCTCGACGCCCGCGTAGCGCGCGATGCCGTCGACCAGCTCCGGAAAGCCGCCGTGCGCGTACTCGTTCGTTCCGGCGAGGGCGGCGGCGATCGCGCCCGGGCGCGCAGTCGGGGACGGCGCCGCCGGAACGTTCCCGTCGAAGCGCACGATCTCCACGGGATCGAGGCCGACCTCGGCGGCGATCGCGGCCGTCGACGGCGCCCAGCGTGTACGACGCGAACTCCGAGGGCAGCGCTCTCACCGGCGAACCGCCTCCGCGTGCGCGAGCATGCCCTCGGCTCCCGCCAGTGCCTCGACGGTGGGCCGCAGCGCGGCGAGCCCGTCGGCCGTCACGCGTTGCGTCGTGATCGGCTTCATGAACGTCTCGAGCCCGATCCCGCCCACGGCGCGCCCCCAGCCGCCCGTCGGCAGCACGTGATTCCCTCCGGTCGCGTAGTCGCCCGCGGCCACGGCCGACCACGGGCCGACGAAGACCGCGCCCGCGTTCCGGATCCGCGGAGCCGCTGCTTCGGCCTCGGCGCCGAGAAGGACGAGATGCTCCGGCGCGAGCTCCTCGACGAGCTCGAGCGCCTTGTCGAGATCCCCGTTCACGTCGACGACCCGGCACACCGAGTCCGGGCCCGTGCTCGGCCTGCGCCGCCAGCTCGAGCTCGACGACGCGCGTCTCGGCATCTGCACCGGCGAGCACGACGACCTCGGACGGTCCGGCAGGAAGGTCGATGGCGACGTCCCGCGCGACGAGGAGCTTCGCCTCGTTCACGTACGCGCCACCCGGCCCGCAGATCTTGTCGACGCGCGGGATCGACGAGGTTCCGTAGGCAAGCGCGGCGATCGCCGGCGGGCCGCCGATCGCCCAAACCTCGTCGAAGCCGAGAGCTCGCGCCGCCGCCGCGACCCGGCCGGAGCCCTCGGGCGGCGTGACGATCACGATCCGCTCGACGCCCGCTGTCCGCGCCGGTACCGCGCACATGACGAGCGTCGAGATGAGCCCGCGCGGCACGTAGATGCCGACCGAGCGGAGCGGGATCCAGCGTCGCTCGAGCTCGACTCCCGGACGCACCTCGAGCCGGATGTCGCGCGGGCGCTGGAGCTCGTGCCAGCGCTCGACGGCGTCGGCGAGCTCGAGCAGCGCCTCGACTGGAACCTCCTCGGTGGGCTCTGCCCGCCGGGGCTCGACGCCGTCGAGCCGCAGCGACCACTCGCGGAGCGCCTCGTCGCCGCGTAGGCGAACGTCGTCGACGATCTCCGCGACGCTGCTCACCGAAGCATCCGCTCGACGGGAACGAGCAGGATCGACGAGCCGCCCGCAGCCTCGAGCTGCGGAAGGAGGCGCCATACATCCGCGGCGGGGACGAGTGCCTGCAGCGCGACCATGCCCTCCTCGGCGAGCGGGACGATGCTCGGCGAGCGCGAGCCGGGCACGATCCGGCAGATCTCGTCCAGCGCACTCTCGGGCGCGTTGAGCATGAGGTACCGCGTGTCGCGCGCCTCGACGACGCTGCGCAGGACGGTCGCGATCTCGCGCGCGCGCTCGTCGCTGCCTCGCCGCGCGATGAGAACCGCTTCCGAGGAGAGCAGCGCGCCGAGCGAGCGGAGCCCGTTCGTGCGCAGCGTGCTCCCGCTCGAGACGAGATCGACGATCGCGTCGGCGAGCCCGAGGCGCGGTGCGACCTCGACGGAGCCCGTGACGCGCACGAGCTCGACCTCGAGCCCGCGCTCGCCGAGGAGGCGCTCGGTGAGGTTCGGGTAGACGGTCGCGACGCGAGCGCCGGCGAGATCGTCCAGCGTCGTCGCCGAGGACTCTGCGGGAACCGCCGCCTCGAGCGTGCACGCGCCGAAGCCGAGCCCCAGGAGCACGTCGACGCTCACGCCGCTCTCCTCGACGAGATCCGCACCGGTCACGCCGCAGTCGACGACCTCGTCCTGCACGTATTCGGGGATGTCGGCGGCGCGGACGAGCATGACGTCCACCGGCGCGTTGCGGCAGGGAAACGCCAGCGCGCGCTCGCCGGGTTGCTCGGGGCCGAGCCCGGCGGCATCGAGAAGCGCGACGGCAGGCTCGCGGAGACGTCCCTTCGAAGGGATGGCGATCGTCAGCCGGCGCGACGCGGCGTCTTGCGGGCCCGCCGATCGAGCACCAGCCGGTACCCGTCCGCCCCACGCCGGAGCCACTGCGCGACCCGCGTCACCGTCGTCGTCGAGGCGCCCGTCTGCGCCGCCACCTCGAGATACGGAAGACCCTGATCCAGCAACCGTGCCGCCTGCCAGCGGTGCGTCAGCGCCTCGATCTCCTGCAGCGTGCACAGATCCCGGAAGAACCGCTGCGCCTCGTCCAGCGTCCGAAGGCTGAGAATCGCCTCGAAGAGGTCGTCGGTCTCGGTCGTTTGCCATGGATGCGGAGGGTCGTCGGCCATTGATTGCAGCATGTTAGCATGCTAACACGATGGCAGCAGCAAGTGAGTTTCAGGTCATCCCGGCCGTCGACGTCCTCGGGACGGAAGCGGTCCGTCTGCTTCGCGGTGACTACGAGAACGTCACGCTGCGCGAGGCGGATCCGTTCGCTCTGATCGAGCGCGTCACCGTGGCCGGAGCGGAGATCGTCCATGTCGTCGATCTGGATGCGGCGCGCGGAGGAGGAGTGAACCCGGAGCTCGTCGCCCGCGCCGTGGCCGCAGCGGCGCCGGCCCGTGTCCAGGCGGCAGGCGGCGTCCGCTCGATCGCCGATGGCACGGCGCTCGTCGAAGCGGGCGCGAACCGCGTCGTGGTCGGAACGGCTGCCTTCCTCGGCGACGAGCTTCTCGACGAGCTCGTCGCGGAGCTGGGCGAGCGACTCGTCGTCGCCGTCGACGTTCGCGACGGTGTCGTTGCGGTCGCCGGGTGGACGCAGGGGACCTCGCTGTCCGTCACGGATGCGGTCGAGCGCGCCGTCCAGGCCGGTGTGAGCCGCCTCCTGTGCACCGCAATCGAGCGCGACGGCACGCTCGAGGGCCCATCGCTCGAGCTGCTGGAGAACGTGTGCACCGTCTCCGGCTTGCCTGTCCTCGCTGCCGGCGGCATCCGCTCGTCCGAGGACCTCGCGGCCGTCGCCGCCGTCGGGTGCGAGGGCGCGATCGTCGGCCGCGCGCTCCTCGAAGGGCTCGTCCCGCTCACCGCGCTCGGGTCGAGAAGCGACGAGTAGAGTCGCCGCGTGATCGACGCGCTGCGCGTTGTGCCCGGATCGTCGCCGCAGATCGCCGTGCGCGACGCGCGGGACGACCTCGGGCTCGAGAGCAAGGAGACCGCCAAGCGACAGCTCGGTGTCCTGAGGGAGCGACTCTCGGAGCTTCAGGAACGGCTCTACGCCGAGGGCACGCGGAGCGTCCTCGTGGTGCTCCAGGGGCTCGACGCATCCGGCAAGGACGGCGTCATCCGCGCGGTCTTCACCGGTGTCAATCCGCTCGGCATCCGCACCGCGTCGTTCGGAGTGCCCACGGAGACCGAGCTCGCGCACGACTATTTGTGGCGCATCCACGCGGAGCTTCCGCCGCGAGGCACGATCGGTGTGTTCAACCGCTCGCACTACGAGGACGTCGTCGCCGTGCGGATGCACGCACTGGCTCCGGAGGAGGTCTGGCGCCGGCGCCCGGCCCACCTCCGAGCCTGGGAGGAGATGCTGACCGACGAGGGGACGGCAATCGTCAAGGTGTTCCTCAACGTGTCGCGGGAAGAGCAGCGGCTGCGCTTCCAGGAGCGCATCGACGATCCCGCCAAGCGCTGGAAGTTCCGCATGGGCGACCTCGACGTTCGCGAGCGGTTCGACGACTACGTCGCCGCGTGGGAGGAGGTCATCTCCGAGACCTCCACGGATTGGGCACCCTGGTACGTGGTGCCTGCGGACCGGAACTGGGTGAAGAGCACTGCAGTGGCGACGATCGTCGTCGGCGTGCTCGAGCGGCTGGATCCACAGCTGCCGCCGGCCGACCCAGAGCTCGAAGGGCTCGTGATCGCGTGAGCACTGCGTGCTCGCATCTCGACACGATTGCCGTCACCGAGCTGCCGGAGGCTCCCCTCGTGTGCGAGGAGTGCGTGAAGATCGGCGGCGAGTGGATGCATCTGCGCATGTGCTTGCAGTGCGGGAAGGTCGGCTGCTGCGACAACTCGCCGAATCGCCACGCGACCGGGCACTTCGAGGAGACGGGACATCCGCTGATCCGCTCGGCGGAGCCATACGAGGACTGGAGATGGTGCTACGTGGACCGGATCCCGATTCTCTGATGGACGTACCGGGGGTGGGTGACTCCGCGCTCGCGCTGCGCACGTTGTCCCTCGCGCCCGGCCTGATGGCGACGATCGCCGACGACGAGCGCGACTCCATGCTGTTCGTGTCCACCGGCTCGGGCGTGCTGATCGTCGGCGACGACGCCTCGCCGCTCTCTGACAGGAAGCGCAGCGCTCGTGCTCGCGGGCGAGGAGGCCGCGCTCCAGGCGACCGGCGCGCTCGAGGCCGTGCTGCTGACGGCCGAGCGCCGCCACGGACCTGCATGCCCCGATGGGGGCTCGCGAGACCGTGGTGTCCCTCGACGACGCCGAGGAGCAGCGGGCGACGGGGGCACGCTCCTTCCAGATCCTGTTCGGCCCGCACAACGGGTCGACGCGGGCGACGCTCTTCGCCGGCTACGTCCCGCCGGGCAAGGCTCCGTGGCACTACCACCTGTACGACGAGATCGTCTTCGTTCCCGAGGGGCCCGGTCGCCTCCACCTCGGAGAGTCGACCGAGGAGCTCGGCGCAGGCTCGGCGTTTCGCCTGCGGCCACGGCAGGTGCACATCGTCGAGAACCTCGGCGACGACGCGATGACGATCATCGGCCTGTTCACACCCGCCGGCAGCCCGTCGGCCGCGTACCTCGAGCCGGGAGTCGCCGCCGAGTACCGCGTCGCGGGCTAGCGCATGGCCCTCTCGATCCCGGTCACGTGGAGCGAGGCGCACAGGCTCCACGCGCCGGAGACGGCCGTCTGGGTCGGAGTGCCGATCGACGCCGACGAGCTGCCCGCGCGCGCCGACCGCATCAGAGCGGCGCTCGAGAGCGCAGGCGCACGCGTCGTCGACGCCGAGCCACACGACGACGCGGCCCTGCTCGCCGTGCACGACGCCGGGCTCATCGACTTCCTGCGAGGCGCCTGGGTGGACTGGAACGAAGAAGGCCTCACCGACGACCCCGGACAGCCGGACGTGGTCGGCTACATCTTCCCCACGCCGGGCTTCCTCGGCGGAGCCGCGCCCCGCGTCCCGGCCGCCCTCTCGGCACGAACGGGCGCGTGGTGCTTCGACACCATGACGGTCGTCGCGCAGGGCACCTGGGAAGCGGCCCGCGGGGCCGTCGACGCCGCGCTGACCGCAGCCGACCTCGTCCTCGCCGGCGCCCATGCCGCCTACGCGTGCTGCCGGCCACCCGGCCATCACGTCACGCGGTCGGCGTTCGGTGGCTCCTGTTACCTGAACAACGCGGCGCTCGCCGCGCAGTACCTCTGCGATCGAGGTGTTGCACGCGTCGCGCTGCTCGACGTGGACGCTCACCACGGCAACGGCGCGCAGACGATCTTCGCCGGACGCGACGACGTCCTCACCGCGTCGGTGCACGTCGATCCCGCGGGGGGCTGGTTTCCGCACTTCCTCGGCTTCGCGGACGAGAGCACGCCGACGAATCTCAACGTCACGCTCGCGCCCGGAGCGGGTGACGACGCCTGGCTCGCGGGAGTTGACAGGCTCGTCGCGGCCGCGCGCGAGCATCGCAGCGAGGTGCTCGTCGTGGCGCTCGGCGTCGACGCTGCCGCGGATGATCCGAACTCGCCGCTCGCGGTCACCGAGGCGGCGTATCGCGAGGCTGGGCGCCGCCTGGGCGAGCTCGAACTCCCGACCGTGCTCGTGCAGGAGGGCGGCTACGTCCTCGAGACCGTGGGCGCTCTCGTCCGTGCAACCCTCGAGGGACTCGACGAGGTTGCGAGCGAACGATGAATCTCCGTACCCGCCTGTTCCTCGAGGTCGTCGCCTCTCACATTCCGGAGCCTCCGGCCCGCGTGCTCGAGGTCGGCTGTGGCAAAGGAGACCTCGCGCTCGCCCTCGCGGAACGCGGGTACGACGTCACGGCGATCGACCCCAACGCCCCGAGCGGCCCGATCTTCCAGCAGGTTCGCATCGACGACTTCTCCGACGATCGTGGATTCGACGCCGTGGTCGCGAGCCTGTCGCTCCACCACATCCACGACCTTGGTGGAGCCCTCGACAGGATTGCGTCGTTCCTGCCTCCTGCAGGCCCGCTCATCCTCGACGAGTGGGCGCCGGAGCGGCTCGCCGGACGCACGGCGCACTGGTACTACGAGCAACGCCGTGCCCTTGCCCAGGTCGGACGCACCGACGCCGACGTCCCGGACGTCTTCGGCGACTGGGAGCGCCAAACGACGGCCAGCCTCGCCGACCTCCATAGCTCCTCGACGATTCGCTCGGAGCTCGAGCCTCGCTTCGCAGAGCGCATGTTCGAGTGGCGCCCGTTTCTCTACAGTCGGCGGCTCGACGACACGCTCCAGCCGTTGGAGCAGTGCACTGATCGACGACGGTCAGATCGACGCGACCGGGTTCCGCTATGTCGGTGAACGCCGATGAGCCCGGAGCTTCGCCGACCGGTTCTCCTGTACGACGCGACCTGACGCTTCTGTCGCTTCGCGGCGCGTGTCGCCGCCCGGCTCGACTGGCGCGAGCGCCTGGCGCTTCTTCCGCTCCAGGATCCGGCCGCCGACCCACTTCTCGAACGGCTACCCGAGGACGAGCGCCTCGCGAGCTGGCGCCTGGCGCGACGAGACGGATCGCTCGTCGGGTACGGGGTGATGCGCGGACGCGTTCCCGACGCTCTGTATCGGGCGATCGCGGAGCGACGAGACGTCCTCGGACGTCTCGTACCGGACGGTCCTGCGCCGCGGCGCTACCCCTGAGAGAACCACTCGCGTAGCGGGATGCGGACATCGAGCGATGAGAAGATCGCCATCCCGCATTGCCTGCGCCGCCTCCGCGAACGCCGACACCGCCACCCAGGTGAGCCCGCCTCCGACGCTCACGCGCTGCGCTCCGGCGTCGGCGATCTCAGCGAACGACAGTCCTCCGAGTGCGAGCACGTTCACCGGTCGTGAGACCGAGTCGCAGACCGCACGGATCTCATCCACAGAATGCACGCCCGGTGCGTAGAGGCAGTCGGCGCCTGCAGCCTCGTACGCCTGCAGACGCGCGATCGTGTCGTCGAGGTCGGGATTGCCGCGGATGTGGTTCTCCGCTCGCGCGGTGAGGACGAAGGGAAAGTCGAGTCCGCGTGCAGCCTCGGCGGCTGCAGTGATCCGTTCGACCGCCTCGGTCAGCTCGTACAGACCGGTCGCGGGGTCGTAGTCCTCGATCGAGCCGCCGACCGCTCCCGCCTCGGCAACCCGCTCGATCGCATTTGCCGCGCTCTCGGGAGACTCGCCGTAGCCGTTCTCGAGGTCGACCGACACGGGCAGCTCCGTCGCTCGGGTCAGCTCCGCGACGTGTGCGACGACCTCGTCGAGGGTCGCCTCTCCGTCCAGACGACCGAGCGTGTACGCGAACCCCGAGCTCGTGGTCGCGAGCGCTTCGAATCCCAGCGCTGCGAGCACGCGGGCGGAACCGGCATCCCACGGGTTGGGGATGACGAACGGCTCGCCTTCGTGGAGAGCGCGAAACGCGGACGCCTTGTTCGCCTGTGTCGTCACTGGCCCTGGAGTATGACCTTGCCCGGCGAGCGCGAGACCGCGCTATCCCGCTCGGATCTCGGATCGCAGCTCCCGGAGCCGAAACGTCTCCACCGCGACCGACGCGACGAGCACCGCGATGACGACACCCAACGTGAGGATCGCGTCGGTCCCGTCCAGCGCGACGGCAACCACGACCGCGACCGCGGCTGCCGCCAGTCGTTCCCACGCGATCCTCCGAATGACCCGGAAGCGCATGAGTGCGAACGACGAGAGATAGATCGCGACTCCCAGCCCGAGAGCCCAACGCCCCGCCTCGGACAGCGGGTCGAGCGGGTGCTCGAGCGTCTTCTTCGCCGCGACCGCGTAGAAGATGATCCCGAGCACGACCGGGTAGTGGAAGTAGGTGAAGACGTCGCGCGCGAGAGGCCCGCGCGCCGCGACGCGAGGCTCGGCGGAGCGCGCGTTCGGCAGCCACCGCAGTGAAGTCGAAGTACGCCCACCACAGCGCAGCGACACCGGCGAATGCGACGACGACCGAGAGCGCGTACGTCGTGTCGCGCTCGAGCTCCGATGTCCCGATCCCGATCGCCACGATCGACTCCCCGAGCGCGATGATCACGATGAGCGCGAACCGCTCGGCGAAGTGCGACGGCGAGACGCGCCACTCGACGCGCGCGACCGTGAGCGTCCCGACGACGTCGATGACGAGCGAGGCGAGCCAGATCCACGCGCGGTAGTCGGGATCGGCAAAGCCACCGGCAAGGGCGACGAGGGCGGCGACGAGGAACCAGGGGGCGAGCCGAAGAGTTGCGCGCAAGAGCACCGGGTCGCTCCGTGCTCCCCAGGAGAACAGCGCCGTGTTGAGGATGCGCACGACGAAGTACGCGACGGCGAACCACGCGGCCTCGTCCTGGAACGCATCGGGCACGGCGAGCGCCATGAAGAACCCGGCCGCCATCGCGGCGAAGATGATCAGGCGCGTAACGACGTTCTCGATGTCGATGGCGTTCGTCATCCACGCGTACGCCGACCACGCCCACCACACCATCGCGAGCACGAGCGCCGCGCGCACGAACCCCTCGGCGCTCGTGTCCTCGAGGATGAGCGCGGTCACCTGCGTGAACGCAAACACGAACACGAGGTCGAAGAAGAGCTCGATGTAGCTCGTCTTCCGCTCCTCCTCGCCCTCCGTGGCCTCGGTGACGAGCGGAGCGACGTCGCTCACGTCACGCCTTCGCGACCGCGCGCTCGAGCGACGCGACGGAGAGCGGCGAACCGGAGGCCTGCTCGACCAGCCGATCCCAGCGGACCGACTGGCCCGGAGCGAACAGCTTCTCGCGCAGCATCGCGCCCGCCTCGGGGCGATCGACGATCCCGCCCGCCGCCGATTCGAGCGCAGCCGTCAGCTGGAGCCCGACGATGGCTCCGTAGAGATAGGTGTGGTAGTAGACCGGCGAGACCGCGATGTGAATCTTCGCGGCCCAGTCCGGCGCATTGCGTCCGTCGGGCGGAGTGACCCCCTGGTAGCGCGACACGAGCTCCCACCAGATCGCGTCGAGATCGGCCTCGGGATCGGCATACAGCGCGCGCTCGAACGCATTCATCACCAGCACCCAGCGCGTGAAGACGAGAAGCTCGGCTGCGCGCGCCGCCTCGAGCCTCCCCCCGAGCTCGGCGACCTCGGCTTGATCGACGCCGAGTACCAGCTCCAGCCACTCGCGCCGGCCCGCGAGCGAGCCGCACAGGAGAGCCGACGCCTCGGTCGCCACGAGATGCGTCGAGCGCAGCAGCCAGGAGAGGTCGTCACGGAAGCCGAGGTCGTAGACGGCGTGGCCGAGCTCGTGGAGCATCGTCTCAGCCGAGTCGTGCGTCTGAACGGTGTTCGCCAGGACTCTCACGTCGCCGAGCCGGTCGACGTCGATGCAGAACGCATGCTGGTTCTTGCCGTCGCGCGGGTACAGGTCGCTGCCCGCGAGGATCTCGTCCACGTCGAAGCCGAGCCCGTCGAAGGTTCGCCGCGAGAGCGCGACGATGTCGTGACCCTCGAACAGCGGGTCGAGGTCCACGGCTCCCTCGGGCGGCGTCTCCTGGAAGAACGGATCGGCGTGATGCCATGGCCGCAACTCCGACACCGCACAGCCGAATCTGGCCGCGAGCTTCTCGTCCACTGCGCCCTTCCAGCGCGTGAACGGCGTCCGACGTGACGCGGTCGGCGTCGGCCAGCGTCTCGATCAGCTTCTGCTCGTCGAGCTCGTCGACCGACAGCGAGAGGGCGAACCAGTCGCGATGTCCGAGTGTTCGCGCCGCCTCGTTCCGAAGGCGCGCGAGCTCGCGGATGTCGTCGGCGACCTCCGCGCCCACCGTCTTCGACGCCTCCCAGGCCTCGCGACGCTCGGCAGGATCGTCGCTGTGGCGAAGGATGCGCTTGATCTCGGTGTCCCCCAGCTCGACACCGCCGACGACCCCGCGGTGGCGTGAGAAGCGCAGGTCGACCGAGGATTCGAGCTCGACGATCCGCGCGCGAAGATCCTCCGGCAGCTGATGCTTGGCCATCAGGTCGCGAAGAAGCTCCAGTCGGCGGCCGGCCTCGCCGTTCGGCGCCGGAGTCGCGCGCTGCGGTAACCGCGGCGAACAGCTCGCGGTCGGCCAGTGCACGCGACCACTCGAGCTCGGCCCGCGTTCGTCGCTCGGCATTCTCCTCCGTCGCAGCGACCTGCGACTCCCACCACGCGAGATTCGTCGCGACCGAGAGTGGAGCCAGGCGCGCCTCGGCCTCGTCGAGGATCGCGAGAGCGTCGCTCATTCGGGACGCGATGCTACCCGCGCTCATCCGATTTCTGCTTATTCCCTGGAAATAAACCACTTTTCGTCCCAGGATCCGCGATCGAGGCGCAACCATGACAGCGATGCGGCGAAGTCTCGGTCCTCTTCTCTGCGAGCTCCACGCCCACACCCGCTGGAGCGACGGCGAGCTCACCGTCGCCGAACTCGTCGACCTCCACGGCCGCAGCGGGTTCGACGTGCTGTGCATCACGGATCACGTCGTCCGCTCGGACGACCCGTGGCTGCTCGAGGAAGGGTTCCGGTTCAGCTCCATCGACGAGCAGTCGTTTCCCCTCTACGTCGCCGAGGTCGAGCGCGAAGCCGCGCGCGCCTGGCGAACGTACGGGATGCTGGTCATCCCCGGCCTCGAGCTCACCTTCAACGACGACGAGCCCGTGATGGCCGCCCATGCGCTGGCGCTCGGGCTCCGCGAGTTCGTCTCGGTCGACGACGGTATCGCCGAGGCCATGAGAACGGCCGCAGAGGCCGGCGCCGCGATCGTCGCGGCGCACCCGAACGCCGACGAGCCCGAGCTCGTGCGAGGTCGCCTCACCAAGCGCTTCTCGCGCGACGCCGGGCTCCGCGCGCTCGCGCACCGATTCGAGCTGTTCAACCGCACGCAGCTGTTCGGCTGGGTCGCGAACGCGGGCCTTCCCGCAGTGGCGTGCGGCGACTTCCACCACGACACTCACTTGCACGGCTGGAAGACGCTCCTGCCGAGCCGGCACGAGGAGTCCGCAGTCGTCGAGTATCTGCGCTCGCCGCGACCCGTGTACCTGACACGGCTCGACGACGAGCTCGCGCGCGCCGCCGCCTGAGACGGCGGTAGCCTCTCGGCCGTGAGCGCCGTCGAGCTCAAGACGCTGCCGTGGAGCTGGTACACGGACCCGGCCGTACTCCAGCTCGAGCGCGAGCGCATCTTCCGCCGCTCGTGGCAGTACGTCGGGCACGAGGGCGACCTTCCCGAGCCTGGATCGTTCGCCGCGAGCGCCGTCGGAGACGTTCCGGTCGTGCTCGTTCGCGACAAGGAGGACACGCTTCGTGCGTTCCTGAACGTCTGCCGTCATCGCGGCTCAATCGTGTGCGAGGGGTCGGGGAGACGCGAGACGCTCCAGTGCCCGTACCACGCTTGGACGTATGGCCTCGACGGTCGGCTCATCACCGCTCCACGGGGAAACAAGGAGGGCGGGATCCACAAGGAGGAGCTGGGGCTCGTGCCTCTGCGCCTCGAGACCTGGGGCCGGCTCCTCTTCGTCAACCCCGACGCGGACGCGGAGCCGCTCGAGGAGCATCTCGACGGCATCCCCGAGCGCATCGCCGAGGCGGGAATCGACCTCGACGCGCTGCGCTTCCTCCAGCGGTCGGAGTCCGAGCTCGACTGCAACTGGAAGATCTCCGCCGAGAACTTCCTCGAGTGCTACCACTGCCCGACCGCGCACCCGGGCTTCTCCGCGGTCATGGACGTGAACCCGGACGCGTACCTGCTCGAGACGAACGCGGCACGCATGACCCAGCACGGCCCGCCCAGGCGTGAGCCGCGCGGCGCCTACGACCCGACCGGCGAGGTCGAGCGCGGCCAGTTCCACCTCCTCTTTCCCGGCACCGTGATCAACGTCATGCCGGGGCGGCCGAACTTCGCCATCGGCCCGATCTTCCCGCGCGACGTGGCCCGCACGTACCGGTTCCTCGACTACTTCGTGGCCGAGGACGCCGACGACGCGTGGATCGAGGAGTCGCTCGCGTTCGACGCCCAGGTCGGCGCCGAGGATCGCGTCCTCATCGAGCGGGTGCAGGCAGGCATGGGCGCCGGGCTCATCGAGGACGGCAGGCTCCTTCCGGAGTCCGAGCAGCTGATCGCGCACTTCCAGGCGCTCGTCGTCGACGCGCTCGCGTAGCGCTCGCTCGCTCCGAAATATCTCCAATTGGTTAACGTCCCGCGCGCATGCGGTTCAGCCTGACTCCGCGGACCTCCGAGTTCTTCACGCTCTTCGGCAAGGCCGGCGAGAACGCACTCCAGGTCTCGCGACTCGTCGAGAGGCGATTCCGCGAGCACCCGAACTCCGGCATCACGCAGGAGCAGGTGAAGGCCGAGGAGACCGAGGGCGACGCGATCACGCGCGAGCTCATCATGCTCCTGAACACGCAGTACGTCACGCCGTTCGACCGGGAGGACATCTACCAACTCGCGACGGAGGTCGACGACATCGTCGACTACCTCGAGGAGGCCTCGGCGCTCCTCGGCCTCTACGGCGTCGAGATGCCGACGCGCCACGCGGTCGAGCAGTGCGGGATCATCGTCAAGGCCTGCGAGCAGCTCGCGATCGCCTGCGACAACCTGAAAGGAATGCGCGGCGTCCAGGAGGCGCTCGTGCAGGTCAAGGCGTTCGAGGACGAGGGCGACCGCGTCCTGCGCGACGCGCTCGGTGGCCTCTTCCGCGACGAGGCGATCGACCCGCTCATCGTCATCCGCTGGAAGGACATCTACGAGGGCCTCGAGAAGGCGCTCGACGCCTGCGAGACCGCGGCGAACGTCATCGCGAACATCCTCGTCAAGAGCTGAGGTCGCGGAGGCGTGGAGGACCTCACCCTCGTCGCGGTCGTCATCGTCGCGCTCTTCTTCGACTTCACGAACGGCTTCCACGACACGGCGAACGCGATCGCCACGAGCGTCTCGACGCGCGCGCTGACACCACGCACGGCCGTGATCCTCGCGGCGATCCTCAACTTCGCCGGCGCGTTCGCGTCGTTCGCGGTGGCGGCGACGATCGCGAAGGGGATCGTCAATCCCGACGCGATCACGCTGAGCGTCATCCTCGCCGGGCTCGTGGGCGCGATCACGTGGAACCTGATCACCTGGTTCCTCGGACTGCCGTCGAGCTCGAGCCACGCCCTCATCGGAGGCGTCGCGGGCTCCGCGATCGCGGCATCGGGACTCGACGTGATCAACTGGAACGGCATCTGGGACAAGGTCGTCATACCCGGCGTGCTCTCGCCGGCGATCGGCTTCGTTCTCGCTCTCACGATGATGCTCGTCGATCATCTGGGTGATCCGGCGGCGGTCGCCGAGCCGCGTGCAACCGCGTGTTCCGGCGCGCGCAGATCGTCTCCGGCAGCTTCGTCGCGTTCACGCACGGGACGAACGACGCGCAGAAGACGATGGGCATCATCGCGCTCGCGCTCATCGTCACCGGCCACCTGAGCGAGGACTTCAGCCGTCCACCGACCTGGGTCATCGTCTCGTCCGCGCTCGCGATGGCGCTCGGGACGTACGCGGGCGGCTGGCGGATCATCAAGACGATGGGCACGCGGATCGCGAAGATCGATCCGCCGCAGGGCTTCGCCGCGCAGACGTCCTGTGCCGCGATCCTGTGGACGACGGCGCACTACGGCTTCCCCGTCTCGACGACGCAGACGATCACCGGCTCCGTGATGGGCGCCGGTGCGAGCCGACGATTCTCCGCGGTGCGCTGGGGAGTCGCCGGAAACATCGCCGTCGCGTGGGTGTTCACGCTCCCCGCCGCAGGCCTGGTCGGCGCCCTCATGGAGTCGGTGACCAAGCTTCCCGCCGGAAACCTGATCGTCTTCCTGCTCGCCGGCGCGATCGCCGCTCGCCGCCTTCATCGGCCGCCGGTACGAGACGCGCCGGCTCGTGCCCGCGCACGCGTAGAGCCGCTGTCAGCGATCGCGCTAGCCGATCAGTAATTGCCCACATTACGCGTGCTGCCGATACACAATGTCGCGATGGCGACGAAAGTCCGCACCGAGCCCGTCGAGACACTGCTCAACCGCGAGCTCTCTCACCTCGAGTTCCACGCGCGAGTTCTCGAGCTCGCGACGGACGAGACGCTGCCGTTGCTCGAGCGCGTGAAGTTCTGCGGGATCTTCTCCTCGAACCTCGACGAGTTCTTCCAGGTGCGGGTCGCCGGCCTGCTCGGACAGGCCGAGGCGGGGATCACTGGTTCGCTCGGCGGACGGGCTCACGCCCCAGCAGGCGCTCGCACGCATCCGGGAGCGCGTCCTCGAGCTGTCGACGCTCCAGTCGCGGCTCTGGAAGCGCGAGCTTCGTCCCGCACTCGCCGCCGAGGGAATCACCGTCGGCGGCATCGAAGACCTCGAGCTCGAAGGAGCTCGAGAAGCTCGAGCGTCGCTTTCTAGCGCGAGATCTACCCGGTGCTCACACCGCTCGCGGTCGGACCCGGGCAGCCGTTTCCCGTACATCTCGGGCCTCTCGCTCTCGCTCGCGATCTTCGCCGAGGACCCGGAGACGGGCGACGAGCGCTTCGCGCGCGTGAAGATCCCCGAGGGCCTGCCGCGCTTCTTCGCACTCGGCGGTCGCGGTCTGTACGTTCCGCTCGAGCAGATCATCGCCCACTTCCTGCCCGCGCTCTTCCCCGGCGTGGAGATCGTCGAGCGTGCGGTGTTCCGGGTGACGCGCGACGCCGACTTCGAGGTCTCCGACGACGCAGCGGACCTCCTCGAGGCGGTCGAGAGTCAGCTCCGTCGCCGTCGCTTCGGCGACGTCGTGCGGGTCGAGGTGAGCTCCTCGGCATCGTCCGAGATGGTCGCCCGGCTCCAGAGCGGCCTCGAGGCGGACGAGACGCAGATCTACCGCGTCGAGAGCCCGCTCGACCTCTCCGAGCTGCTCGAGCTCGCTGACCTCGACCGCCCCGAGCTGAAGCATGAGCCCTGGATCCCCGCCATTCCGGCGCGGCTCGCGAGCGCGCAGACCGGACCTCCCGCAGATCTTCGACGAGATCCGGCGCGGCGACGTCCTCGTGCACCAGCCGTACGGCTCGTACCGTGCGAGCTTCGAGGTGTTCGCGCAGGCTGCCGTGCGAGACCCGAACGTCATCGCGATGAAGACAGCCGTCTATCGCACGAGCGACGACAGCGTGCTCGTCGGATCGCTGATCCAGTGTGCCGAGGAGGGCAAGCAGTCGGTCTGTCTCGTCGAGCTGAAGGCGCGCTTCGACGAGCTGCGCAACATCGAGTGGTCGAGAGAGCTCGAACAGGCGGGCGTCCACGTCGCCTACGGGTTCCCCGACCTCAAGATCCACGCGAAGATGACACTCATCGTCCGCCGCGAGGGCGACGCACTCCGCCGCTATGCGCACATCGGCACCGGCAACTACCACGCCGCCACCGCTCGCCTCTACGAAGACGTCGGGATCTTCACCGCCGACGAGGAGATCACCGCCGACGTCGCCGACCTCTTCAACTACATCACCGGGTTCGGCCGTCCGCAGAAGTTCCGGAAGCTGCTCGTTGCCCCGTTCACACTGCGCAGCGGTCTGGTAGAAGAGATCCGCGGAGTGGCGGCCGCGGCAACAGCCGGCAAGCACGCTCGCATCCGGCTCAAGCTCAATCATCTCGTCGACCCGAAGATCGTCGACGACCTGTACGAGGCGTCTCGCGCAGGCGCCAAGGTCGACATCATCGCGCGCTCGACCTGCGCGCTTCGGCCCGGAGTCGAAGGACTCTCGGAGAACATCCATGTCCGCTCCGATCGTCGGACGCTTCCTCGAGCACAGCCGTGTCTACTCCTTCGAGGCCGACGACCGCGTCGCCACATACATCGGAAGCCCCGACCTCATGCAGCGCAACCTCGACCATCGCATCGAGATGCTGATGCCGGTCGAGAACGCACGCGTCCGGCAGGAGATCCACGCGATCCTCGACAGCGCGCTCGCCGACGACACGAACGCGTGGATTCCTCGCCTTCGGCGAGTGGGAAGCGAGCCATCCCGGCGAAGCCGGAGAAGTCGCACGCCCATCACGAGACCTTGATGCAACGCTCGCTGAAGCGCGCGCGCCGCGGCGCCCGCGACCGGCGTGCCGGGTAGCACGGCCGACGCGGCCGAGAGATCGCGCCCGGGCGGGTGGCGATCATCGATGTCGGCTCGAACTCCGCTCGCTGCTCGAGACGATCGTGACCGCCCCGGGACGACAGGCTGCGAACGCCGGCGAGCTGGTCGAACCGCTCGGCGTCTCGCGCGACGCCGGCGGCGAAACACGCCGGCTGGCGCTGGCCCGAGCGGAAGGAATCGTGACCAGAGAACAGCCCGAAGTCCTGTTCGTGTGCGTCCACAACGCAGGACGCAGCCAGATGGCGGCGGGCCTCGTGCGACTACGGTCGGGCGGGCGGATTCACGTGCGCTCCGCGGGCAGCGACCCCGCCGACGCGATCAATCCAGCCGTGATCGAGGCGATGGCCGAGATCGGAGTCGACATGAGCGAGGAGTTCCCCAAGGCCCTCACCGACGAAGCCGCGCGGGCCGCCGACATCGTCATCACGATGGGCTGCGGCGACGCGTGCCCGATCTACCCGGGCAAGCGCTACGAGGACTGGGTCCTCGAGGATCCCGCGGGTCAGGACCTCGACGCCGTCCGGCGGATCAGGGACGAACTCGATGCACGCATTCGCGTACTCGTGGGCGAGCTCGTCCCCGCAGACGACATCTGAACAGCAGGCTCAGGCGACCTTCCGAATGCGTCCGGCCCTGAGCTGCTCCGAGCGAAGCTCGAGAAGCTGGACAACGTCACTCGTCGGTCGCAGGAGATCCGAAAGGACGTACCGATCTTCCATCGGGACTGCGGCCACGATTCGCTCCTCGACCTCGGCAACGAGCACAAGACCCGACGGCAGCCTCCTCTCACTCGCCTCGGCGAGCCGCACGAGCGACCGGGTATCGGTTCCGGCGGCCGGACGAATGACCACCTCTGCTACCCCGCCTCGGCTACCCGGTGTCGCCTGTGCCGGTGCGAGCGCGATGCTTCGAAGCAGCGAGCGGGCGCGCGAGCGGCCGCGAGATTCCGCACGGTCATACCTCGGACGTGAGTGCTCGAGCTCCCGTAGCTCGCGCGTGTACTCGGCGTTGTATCCCGTCAGCATGGCTCCTCCTCGGTCGTCGGCATCGGGACCGAGCGTAGGGACCAGCGCGGCAGCGGGTGTAACGGTGTTGTGCCTTCCTGGGAGCGGGGCTGCGAGGGCGTCTACGCGGTGCGAGCGGTGTATCTCTCGGCCGCGCCGACAACAGCAGGCGGTGCGAGATACAGCGCAGGCACGAGCTCGGAGCCGCTTCGCTCGAGGACCCAGGCCCCACCCTTCTCACAGGTCACGTCCCAGCCCAGAAGTTTCTCGAAGACCTCCCGATGCGTGCATACCAACGACGCGTCGGGCAGGTCGGCGAGAAGCGTGAGGAGATCGTCGAGCGGGACGTCGGGCTCGAGCTCCCACCGGCTCTCGACGACGAGGTGCCGGCTCTCGGCGACCGGAACGACCGACTCGAGGCAGCGCGCGAGTGGGCTCGAGACGATTCGCGCGATCTCCCGATCCGCGAACGCCCAGACGAGCTGACGCGACAAGAGGCGTCCGGCTTCGTCCAGCCGGCGGAACCGGTCGACACCAGGTGAGGACAACCGATCGCCTGCGCTCGCGTGTCTCAGGAGCAGCACATTTACCCTCTCGTTGCGGACCTCTCCCCGGCCCTTGCAGGGATTCTGTGCATTCGAGGCGCTCTGGTCAAGAGGTCATGCGAGGACAGCGACGGCCGGGTCGGCCAGAAGGGTGCCAATCCGCGTGAGCGTCCCGGGCTTCAGCCGGTAGTACGCATACGTCCCGCGCTTCTCGCGCTCGAGGAGCCCGGCGTCCACGAGCTGCTTGAGGTGGTGGCTCACCGTCGGCTGCTTGATCGCCGAGCAGCGGCTGGAATTCGCAGACGCACACCGGCTCGCTGCCGGACTGGAGCAGGCAGTTGAGGATCTGGAGCCGGTGTCGGTCGGCCAATGCTTTGAACAGACGCTCGAGCTCGGCCGCCTCGTTCGGCGAGAGCGCCGGCCCCGAGATCGGCGTGCAGCACTCGACCAGCGGAAGCTCCTTCATCGGACGGCCATGGTATCGACAAGCATCGATGTGGTCGTCCACCCGAACCACGAAGCGGCCCGGGGGCCGCTTCGTGGGGACAGGTGTCGGTCGGAGGAGAAGCTAGTTTCGGTTGGCCGCCTTCACCGCGAGAGTGAAGTTCGTCTTTGCCCGCTTCAGCTGCTTCGGCGTCAGCGAGATGAAGTCTGACCGGTTCGCGATCGCGACCTCGTTGTCGAAGATGTAGTCGAGGAACGCCTGGACTTCCACACGCTTGAACGAGGAGCCCTTCGCGTAGATGAAGAGCGGACGCGCGAGCGGGCGGTAGCTGTTGTTGAAGACGGTCGCCTTCGACGGCGCGACGCAGTTGTTCGTCTTCGGATTGCTGATCTGGATGGCGTTCAGCCGGCTCTGGTTCTCCGTGTAGTACGAGAAGCCGAAGTAGGCCAGCCCACCGCGCTCGCCGGAGACGCCCGTCACCAACTGGTTGTCGTCCTCGGACGCCTGGAAGTCGGTGCGGCTCGCGCGAGCACGCCCGTTGATCGCCTCGGTGAAGTAGTCGAACGTCCCCGAGTCCGTCCCCGGGCCGAAGAGCTTCAGCGGCACGTCGGGGAAGCCTGCGCGAACGTCCTTCCAGTTGTTGACCTTGGAGCCGGGCTCCCAGATCTTCTTGAGCTCCGCCACCGTCAGACAGCGAGCCCACGTGTTCTGCTGATTCACGACGACGGTCAGCGCGTCGTTGGCCACCGTGAAGGCGCGCCACGACCCGATGTTGTTGTCCTTGCACAGCTTGGCCTCCGACACCCGCATCGGCCGAGATGCGTCGGAGAGGTCGATCTCGCCCTTGCAGAAGCGCGAGAAGCCTCCGCCGGTGCCCGAGATGCCGACCGTGACCTGCACGCCCGTCGCTCCGGCACGCCGGAACAACTCTGCTGCCGCCGTCGTGTACGGGCCGACCGTGGACGACCCGTCGGCCGTGACCGAGCCCTTGAGCTTCTTGAGGTTGTACGTGGGGCCCGCGGTCGAACCTGCGATCGCTGTCGATGCGATAACGGTCGCGACGACGGCCCCTGCAGCCACCGCTACTCCGCGGCGTCCCAGTTTGAATCTCATCGCTATCCCAACTCCTCGTCTCGAATTGCCGTTTGCCATGTGCCTGGCCGCTGCGATGGTCGCGAGGGCGGGCCCGGGCGTGGGGCGAGGACGAGTGAACGTCAGGTAGCGGAGTGGTGAACGCTAATGAGACGCGTCCGTGAACTCGGCGAACTCGCCGGTCACGAGGAAGGCCGTCTGCTCGCCGATGTCGACCGCGTTGTCGCCGATGCGCTCGAAGCAGCGCGCGACGGTGATCTGTCGCATACCCCACTCGAGCGCTTCCGGGTCGTTCACGTACCCGAGCACCTCGCCGAACACCTGGCGGTTCGCGCGGTCGACGAGATCGTCGAGTCCATGCAAGCCACGGGCCGTCGTCAAATCGCGTGCGGCGAACGCGTCGAGCGACACCTTCACCATCTCCTCGCAGCGCTCGCCCATGTCGACGAGGCTCTCGATGACGGTCTGCCTCGTGTCGAGATGGCTCGAGAGCTTCGTGAGCTTCGCGATCGTGACGCACTGGTCGCCCATGCGCTCGACGTGCAGGCCGGAGTGCAGGAGCGCGAGCACGAGCCGTAGGTCGGTCGCGACCGGCGTCTGGCGTGCGAGCACGAGCTCGATCTGCTTCTCGAGCCCGTGGTAGCGATCGTCGATCTCGTCGTCGAAGGCGATGACCTCGTCGCATAGCTCGACGTCCTGCGTGCGGAGTGCGTCTACGACGCCGCGGATCGAGCGCAGGACGATCTCGCCGGTCTCCTGAAATCCTGCCTCGAGGGCGTCGAGCTCGCCCTGGAACTCGACTCTCATCCGAACCTCCCGGTGACGTAGTCCTCCGTGCGCTTGTCGGAGGGCGTGGTGAAGATCTTCGTCGTCGAGTCGTACTCGACGAGGATGCCGCGTCTGCGCCCGCCTTCCTCGTCGACGAGCACGCTGAAGAACGCGGTCATGTCCGCGACGCGGGCTGCCTGCTGCATGTTGTGCGTGACGATGATGATCGTGTAGTCGCGCTTGAGCTCGTGCATGAGATCCTCGATGCGCGTCGTCGAGATCGGGTCGAGCGCCGAGGCAGGCTCGTCCATGAGGATCACGTCGGGCTCGACCGCGAGCGCGCGCGCGATGCACAGGCGCTGCTGCTGGCCTCCCGAAAGGCCGAGAGCGCCGTCCTTCAGCCGATCCTTCACCTCGTCCCACAACGCCGCCCGCTGCAACGCCCGTTCGACACGCTCGTCCAGCGAGCCCTTCATCGCGAGCACGCGCGGCCCGAACGCGATGTTGTCGTAGATCGACTTCGGGAACGGATTCGGCTTCTGGAAGACCATCCCGATGCGCCGGCGGATCTCGACCGAGTCCACGTCGCGGGAGTACAGATCCTGGCCGTGGTAGAGCACCGTCCCGGAGACCTTGGCGCCCGGGATGAGATCGTTCATGCGGTTGAAGCAGCGGATGAACGTGCTCTTCCCGCACCCCGACGGGCCGATGAACGCGGTGACCGTGTTCTTGTGGACGTCGAGATTTACATCCGCAAGTGCCACGTTCCCGCCGTACGCGACCGCGAGGTCGGTGACCGAGAAGACCTTCTCGCGCCGCTCGACCTCGGAGCGTTCGAGGCCATGGGAGACCTCCGCAATCTTGCCGCTGTCGATCCGTGGAGCTTCCATCTGCGTCATATCCTCACTCACCATTGCTTGCGGTAGCGGTTACGTAGGAAAATCGCCACCGCGTTCATGCTGAGAACGATGACGAGAAGCACGATTGCGCCGGCAGCCGCGAGCGTCTGGAAGTCGGCGTCGGGCTGCTTCGTCCAGTTGTAGATCTGCACCGGAAGCGCCGTGTAAGCGCCGAACAACGACGGGTTGAAGGCGACGTACGTGATCGCGCCGACCATGATCAGAGGTGCCGTTTCCCCGACCGCCCGGGACAGCGCGAGGATCGAGCCGGTGGCGATTCCTGGAATCGACGCCGGCAGCACCTGGCGCCACACCACCTGCCACTTCGTCGCGCCGAGCGCGAACGCACCCTGCCGGATCGTGTCCGGGACGGAGCGAATCGCCTCACGGGACGCGACGACGACGGTCGGCAGAACGACGAGCGTGAGGATGAGACCTCCCGCGAGAACAACCCGGCCAACGCCGATGCCGCGCACGATGAACGCGAGCCCCAGGATCCCGTAGACGATCGCCGGAACCGCGGCGAGGTTCTGGATGTTCACCTCGATCAAGCGGTTCCACCAGCGCTCACGGTCGGCGTACTCCTCGAGGTAGATCGCCGTGAGCACCCCGACGGGCACCGAGAAGAGCAGCACGAGGGCTCCGAGGTACAGCGTCGCCAGGATCGCAGGACGCGCCCCGGCCTCGTCCGGAACCGTCGACGGAAGTCCCGTGAGGAGCTGGCTGGACAACGCCGGCCAGCCGGTGACGATCGTGTCGACGAGCAGTACGACGAGGGTGCCGAAGGCGACGAACATGCAGAACAGCATCGCGACCTTGAAGAGCCGGTTTCGCCACAGACGGCGCGGGCGTCCCCTCTCGATCGACGCCGGCAGCGCCGCGGAGCTCATTGGCCGTTCTCCGGCCGATGGGCGGGGAGGGGTGTGGGGAACCGGGAGGTTCCCCACGATCTCAAGAAGAAGGGGGCACACGGGGGAAACATGGTTTCCCCCGTGACCGCGAACCGCAGGTGAGCGGTGCTCATTCGTAGACCTCGCGGTACTTGCGCACGAGCCGGATCGAGATGAGGTTCATGACGAGCGTCATAACGAACAGCGTGAGCCCGACCGCGAAGATCGTCTTGTACTCGATCGAGCCCGTCGGCACGTCCCCGTTGCCGGTCGCGCCGATGAACGCGGTGATCGTCTCGATGGTCTCGCGGGGATCGAAGGTGATCTGCGCAAGCTGCCCTGCAGCGATGAGGACGATCATCGTCTCCCCGACCGCCCGCGAGAAACCGAGCACGAAGGCCGCGATGATCCCCGACACGGCGGCGGGCACGACGATCTTCGTCGACACCTGCAGCTTGTCCGCACCGAGCGCGTAGCCCCCGTCACGCAGATCGCGCGGAACCGCGGCCATCGCGTCCTCGGACAGCGTCGCGACGGTGGGGATCAACATGATCCCGAGCACGAGGCTCGCCGCGAGCGCGTTGAAGATCTCCACCTGCACGTTCAGCTGGTCGCGCAGGAACGGCGTGACGAACGTCAGTGCGAAGTAGCCGAGGACGACGGTCGGAATCGCGGCGAGGATCTCGAGGATCGGCTTCAGGAAGGAAGTCGCACGCGGTTTCGCATACTCGCTGAGGTAGATCGCGACACCGACCCCCAGCGGGAACGCGACGAGCGCCGACCAGAACGAGATCATCAGCGTTCCGACGACGAGCGGGAGCACGCCGAACTTCGCATCCAGGAAGAGCGGCGCCCAGGTGGTTCCGGTGAAGAAGTCGACGGGGCTCACCTCCCGGAAGAAGTCGAGCGCCGGGAACACCAGCGACACGACGATGCCGACCGTGGTCAGCACCGAGATCGCGGCCGCGATGAACAGCACGAGGTGGACGACCTGCTCTCCCCAGCGGATCTTCTTGCGGGGGAGAGCAGTCGCCGCCGGCCGAGCGGCGGTGACGTCGGCCGTCGTCATCTACGCGGTTGCGTCCTCGAGCTTCTGCTTCTGCGCGTCGATCTGCTCCTGGCTCAGAGGCACGTTCTGCGCCTCCGTGGCGATCGTGTCCGCGTTGTCGAGCGTGAAGGTCACGAACTCGGAGACGGACGCATTGTCGGTGAGCGAGCTGAGCTTGACATACATGAACAGGGGGCGAGAGAGCGGTGCGTACGAACCGTCCTGGGCCGCAGCGACGCTCGGCGCGACACAACCGCTGCCACCGTCGACCTCGAGCGCCTTCAGCGTGTCCTGGTTCTCCTCGAAGTACGAGAAGCCGAGGTAGCCGAGGCCTCCCTCCGTCCCCTTCACGCCCTGGACGATGACGTTGTCGTCCTCGCTCGCCGAGAAGTCTGTCCGGCTCGCCCCCTCATCGCCGTTGATGACGTCCGTGAAGTAGTCGAACGTCCCCGAGTCGGTGCCCGGGCCGTAGAGCTTGAGCGGCGTGTCGGGATACGACGGGTCGACCTCTTTCCAGCTCGATACCTTCGAGTCCGGGCCCCAGATGGCCGCGAGCTGCTCGACCGTCAGGCACGTGGCCCAGTCGTTCTCGATGTTCACGATGTTCGTGAGCGCGTCGGTCGCGACCTGAAGCTCGACGTACTCGACGCCGCCCTCCTCGCAGAGAGCGACCTCCTCCTCGTCGATCTGCCGCGACGCGTTCGAGATGTCGGTCTCGCCGGCGCAGAACCGCTCGAAGCCACCTCCCGTGCCGGAGATGCCGACGGTGACGTCTCCGCCACCCGCCGCCTTCCAGTCCTCTGCGGCTCTGGTAGTGAACGGCCCGACGGTGCTCGAGCCGTCAGCCGTGATCAGCCCTCCACCGTTCGACGACGAGTCGTCGTCACCGCCGCCGCAGCCGACCGCAACGAGCGAGAGCACGGCAGTGCATCCGAGCAGTGTGAGAAGTGCGCGCATAGTCATGCCGCCAGTGTCCTCGGAGGCCGGTTGGCGCCGGGACTCGCAGTGGTGAACGTGTGGTGACGATCCGGTGAACGGAGCTAGGGCGCCGGAAGCTCGCAGCGCACCTCTACGCCGCGGCCACGCGAGCCGCGCGCCTCCACGGTGCCACCAGCCTGAGTGACGATGTGCTTCACGATCGCGAGGCCGAGCCCGGTTCCCCGCGAGGCACGCGCCCGATCGGCCCGGTAGAAGCGCTCGAAGAGGCGCGGCAACTCGGACTCGTCGATGCCGATCCCGTCGTCGCGCCCGCTGAGCACCACTGTCTCGTCGGCACGCTCCACGCTCAGCGTGAAGGTCGCTCCCGGCCCTGCGTAGCGAATCGCATTCTCTGCGAGGTTGCGCGCGATCACCCGGAGCATCCGCGGGCGGATCGCGAGCACGACATCGTCGTCGCACTCGAGGTGGAGCTCGACACCACTTCGCGAGGCCCGCTCGGCGAGCTCGTCCATGGCCTCCTCGAGCACGGGCTGAACAGGCGTCGCGCCGAGTGCGACCACGCGCGCCCCGGACTCGAGCTCGCTGAGAAAGAGCACCTCGTCGATGAGCTCCGTGATCTGGTCGATCTCGGCCCGCGCCTGGTCGACCAGCGCGGGGACGTCCTCTCCCGGCAGCGTCGTCGTCTCGAGGAGGGTGAGCAGGCGCGCGAGCGGCGTTCGCAGCTCGTGCGACACGGCGGCCGTGAAGCCGGCGCGAAGCTCCTCGTAGGCGGCGAGGTCGCCCTCGCGCGACAGGTACACGAGACGCTCGCGCCGGCCGCCGACCTCGTACGGCACGACGAGGGGAATCACGCCACGTTCACCGGTGAGGAGATCTCCCGGGAGGCGCTCGCCCTCGCGCAGGCCGTCGATCGCCTGGCGCGCGCGGCGGCTCGCATGCAGCACGCGATCCGTGTCGTCGAGGACGACGATCGCCTCTCGGCTCTCCTCGACGAGCACTCTCCCCCGGGTCGCGTCGGCGTCCGTCACGTCACAGCGTTCTAACAGAACGTTTGCGATCCGCTTGCGGCGCGCTCACGTCGCCCGAACTCACATGTCGGTGAATGCAAGCGTCCTCACGAAAGGAGAGACGCATGAAACGCAGGGCATTCGTGCCGCTCGTAGCGGCCGGAGCGCTGCTCACCGCGACGGTCGCCGCAGCTGCCGTGATCACCGGCACGCCGGGCGACGACGTTCTGCGCGGCACCGAGCAGGCCGACCGGATCTCGGCGCTCGCCGGGAACGACCTCGTGTACGCACGCGGCGGTGGCGACGACGTCCGAGCCGGAGCCGGGAACGACGGCGTTCGCGCTGCCGACGGCGGCGATCTCGCGTACGGCGGTCGCGGTGACGATCTCGTCGCAGGCGGTGACGGGAATGACCGCCTCTACGGTGGCTCGGACTCCGATCAGGTCCTGGGTGGAGACGGCAACGACCGGGGGGCGGGCAACAAGGGTTCCGACGTCGTCCGAGGCGGGGACGGCAACGACTCGCTCTACGGCGGCTGGGGATCCGACCGCGTGCTCGGCGGCAGCGGAAACGACGAGCTCCACGCGCTCGCCTCCGACGGCGACCCCGACCTCCTCAACTGCGGGCCCGGGAACGACAAGGCCTGGGTGCTGCGGTCGGAGCGCCCGCGCACGCAGCTCGTCGGCTGCGAGACGGTCTTCGTCGTCGATGGTCCGAACGCGGATCAGGACGAGGGAGAAAACGCCGACGCGGATACCGAGGCCGACGGGTAGTCCGTTCCGGGCAGTCCAGGTGTCAGACACCGCGTCTGACACCTGGACCTCAGCTCAGCCACGTACCCGCAAGACTGCGATCGCCCCGAGGTACGCGAGTCCCGCTACCGCACCCAGCGCGGCGTACGGGCTCCCGTCCTGCCCCCGGGCGACCTCGACGAGGAACGCGCCGATGACCACGGTGATGAGCACCATCCCTGCGATCGCCGTCGCCGCGAGGTCGATCTGCTTGAACCGTTCGTCGCGACCGTCTCCACGCAGCCCGCGAACCGTCTCGCTGCGGCCGCCGAGCAGGATCAGCGCTCCGAATCCGACCATGACCGCGAGTGAAAAGACACCAGTGCGGGCGTCGCCCCCGATCCACATCGCCGCGAGGAAGAGCACTCCGAGGCCCACGGCGAGCAGCGGCTGGAACCACTTCGATCTACTCATCTGCATCGAACATCTCCTCGATCGGCATATTGAAGAAGCGGCCAAGCGCGAGTGCGAGCGGCAGGGACGGCGTGTACTTCTCCGTCTCGATCGAGTTGATCGTCTGCCGGGAGACGCCCATCGACGCCGCCAGCTCGGCCTGTGAGAGACCGAGCTCGAGCCGTCGCTCCTTGACCTTGTTGCGCATTGCGATGTAAAGCTAGCTTGACACTCTCCTTATGTCAAGTCTGCTTGACATTCGGCCGGAGCCTCGTTCACCGCTCGGTTACGAGACGTTCACCAGCTGACGGCCCCTGGAGCGCCCGGAGCCGGACACTATGGTGTTGCCGGATGGCGAAGGTCCTGATCATCGAAGACGACGACGTCATCGCGCGCGGGATGGCGCGCCACCTCGAGACGGCCGGGTTCGACGCGGTCGGCGTCGCAAACGGCGAGACCGGGCTCGCGCGCCTGCGCTACGAGCGGCCCGACGTGTGCGTCCTCGACCTCATGCTGCCCGGAATCGACGGCTGGCGCGTGATCGAGCAGGCTCGGGACGAAGGAATCGGCACGCCGATCATCGTCGTATCTGCGCGAGGCACGGAGCACGACCGCGTTCACGCGCTCGAGATCGGCGCCGACGACTACCTCGTCAAGCCGTTCTCGATGAAGGAGCTCGCAGCTCGCGTTCGTGCGGCCGCTCGCCGCGGCGTGAGCGACGCCGAGCCGCGGCGCGGCGACCAGATCGAGATCGAGGAGCTCCGGCTCGACCCGGACAACGTGCAGGCGTACGTCGACGGCACGAGCGCGGAGCTCACACCCACCGAGTTCCGCCTGCTCTACACCCTCGCGCGCGAGAAAGGGCGCGTCCTGACCCGCGACGAGCTTCTCCAGCGGGTCTGGGGACGCCGCGCGACCCATCGCGATCGAACGGTCGACGTGTTCGTCCGCAAGCTTCGCGAGAAGGTCGACCGGCGCGCGCCGCGACACACCTTCATCCACACGCGCTACGGCGTCGGCTACAAGCTCGAAGCCGAGCCGAAGTAGCGCTCAGCGGTCGCTCAGCCGCTCGTCACGCAGGTGCAGCGGGAGCGGGCTCGGCGAGCCTCTTTGGCACCCGGCCCTCGGGATTCGGGAGCGCCGTCGCGACGAGCCAGCTCACGGCGGCAGCAAGGACTGCGATGGGAGCGACATCGACGGCGGACGCGCCCATCAGGAGCGACACGAGCAAGACCGCAGTGAAGGGAACCCTGAGGACGGCCGTCGTGCCGGCAGCGATCCCGGCTGCGACCGCCGGCGTCGTCTCCAGGCCGGGAAGCAGGTGTGCGGCGACCATTGCAGCCGCGACGCCGAGCGCGATTGCAGGGAACACCGGCCCGCCACGAAAGCCGGCGCCCAGCGACAACGCGTACGCGAGACCTTTGGCCACGATCAGGAGGATCAGAACGGTCGCCGACCCCTCGGCGATCACATCGGGTAACTCCGCCTGACCCGAGAAGAGGACGAGGTCGACGGGCCGGTCGGCGGTCGCACGAAAGGCGACCGCGAGTCCGCCGACGAGGAGTCCGGAGACGACGAGCAGTCCGACTGGCCCGACGCGCGTCTGTGCCGCGATGCGATGCGCAAGGTGGCGAAGGGCTACCACGAGCGTGGCGACGACGACAGCCATGACCAGGCCCCAGGCCAGGTCGGTGATGCGCACGCTCTCGTACGGCGGCAGCGTCGGCAGCGAGAGATTCGTCTGGTGCAATCCGCTCCAGCCGGCAACACCGGTGAACACGATCGCGCCCGTTCCCGCGGCGACGAACCCCGGAAGCAGCGCGCGCCCGATCTGCTGCGCGGGGATCTTCCCGCTCGCTGCCGTCACCTCGAACAGGAGAAATGCTGCGATCAGCGGCCCCCCGAAGAGGGCTGCCACCGCGGCGAAGGCACCCGCGAGGACGAGGAGTTGCGCCTGTGTTCCCTCCAGCCGAATGAGCTTGACCGAGATGGCACCGAGACCGAGCCCGAGCGCGATCAGCGGAGCTTCGGGCCCGAGGACGAGCCCGAGCCCGAGCGTGGCGAGCGCAGCGGGAAGGATGCTCGCCAGTGCGATCGGCGGGATTGGATCCGCACCGAGACCTTCCAGGGGAGAGTGTCCACCGTGCCCCGGCAGCCGAACCGCGGCGGCAACCAGGAGCCCTGCGAGTCCGGGCACGAGGATGACGTACCACCAGGAAGGCTCGCTCCAGCCGAGCTCCTCTGGGATGACGTCCCACACGATGTGGATGAGGTCATGGATCGCCGTCTGATAGAGGACTGCGGCGAACGCGACGGGCACGCCGAGCAGCGCCGCGAACACGAGCGTGCGCACGTATGCCGTCGCTTCGGAGTCGCGCATGGGCGGACACTACTGCGACCGCTAGCTTCCCCTTCCAGCTAGATGCAAGCCGCGGTACAGCCGAGCTGGGTTCGGTGCCAGTTCGGGTGATGGAGAGTGACGGCCTGGGTCGCTGCTATAGTTCGCCACGTTAATGGTTAGTGACGTTACGCTTACACCGGAAGCAGTTGCAGCAGAGCTCCGACCCGTGCTTCTCCGCGTTGCGCGCGAGCTGCGCAAGGAGACGGAGCAACTCGGCATCACCGCGCGACAGGCCACGCTCATGTGGCTCGTGAAGCGCAGCCCTGGTCTTTCACTCGCCGAGCTTGCGGCCGAGGAGGGCATCTCGCCGCCGGCGATGTCCGGCCACGTCGACCGGCTCGAGCGAGCTGGGCTCCTCGAGCGCGTGCGCTCCCGTGACGACCGGCGCCGCGTAGGACTTCGTCTCACGGAGGACGGCGAGAGGCTGATGCGCCGCGTGCGCGCGCGCCGCACGACATGGCTGGCAGACCGCCTGCGCACACTCGAGCCCGAGTCGCTCGCGGCCGTCGAGCACGCGGTTCCGGCGCTCATGCAGCTCGTGAAGCTGGACTCGTGACGACCCTGGCCTTCGCGCTTCGCGCGCGCACCTTCCGGAGCCTGCGCCGGCATCGCAACTACCGCATCTTCTTCACGGGCCAGCTCGTCTCGCTCGCCGGCACCTGGATGCAGAACGTCGCGCTCGCATGGCTCGTCATCGAGCTCTCGGGCTCGGCGATCGCGATCGGTGCGCTCGCGTTCTGGCGCTTCATCCCCTTCACCGTTTTTGGTCTCGTGGCCGGGGTCGTTGCAGACCGCTTCGAGTCGCGGAAGCTCGTGATGGCGACGCAGGGCGGCGCGATGGGCGTCTCGATCGCGCTCGCGATCGTGACGCTGACCGGCACCGCGACGCTTCCGATCGTCTACGTGCTCGCGGCACTCGGAGGCATCGCGCTCGCGTTCGACGCGCCCGGCCGTCAGTCGCTTACCTTCCAGATGGTCGGCCCGCGAGAGCTGCCGAACGCGGTGGCGCTCAACTCGGGCCTCTTCAACGGCTCGCGAATCATCGGCCCCGCCATCGCCGGCGTCGTCATCGCAGCCGTCGGAACCGGCCTGTGCTTCGTCGTCAATGCCGTCAGCTTTCTCGCCGTTCTGGCCGCGCTCGCGATTGTCCGCGAGGAGGAGTTGCGCCCCGTCGAGCGCGACCCGTCGGCGCGCATCGTCGACGGCCTGCGCCGCGCATTTGCGTATGCGTGGGACGACCGGCAGCTGCGGCTCATCCTGCTCGTGGTCACGCTCGTCTCGACGGTGGGTTTCAACTTCCACGTGCTCGTTCCGCTCCTCGCCGCCGACACGCTGCACGTCGGCCCCGAGGGCTTCGGATTGCTCTCCGCAGCGTTCGGGCTGGGCGCTCTCGCCGGCGCGCTCGCGGCTGCGACGTTCCGAGGGGCGAGCTGGCGACTGTTCGCCGTGGGCGCCGCGTCCTTCGGCGTGCTCGTCCTCCTCCTCGCACCGGTGCAGAACGCGTACCTCGCCGGGCTGATTCTCGTCGGCATCGGGGTCTCGTTCACGCTCTTCACAGCAAACGCGAACGCCCTGATCCAGCTCGCCGCACCCGATCACCTCCGCGGACGGCTGATCGGGATCTACCTCTTCGCCTTCCTCGGCCTCGCGCCGGTGGGAGGCCTCTTCGCGGGTTGGCTCGCCGAGGTCGGAGGCACGTCGCTCGCGTTCGTAGTCGCCGGTTCCGTGTCGCTCGCGGCGATCGTCGTCGCGAACGCCTGGCGACCACGCGCGGAGCCCGCGTTCTCAAACGCCGGGTAGTCCTCCCCGCTCGCGGCCCTGCTCCGAGCGGCGCAGGACGAGGTACGCGACGACGACACCGACGAGCGTAAGCGCGAGCATCATCGCCGCCGTGGCGTTGATCGCTGGAGTGACGCCGAAGCGCAGCTGCCCCCAGATGTAGATCGGCAGCGTCTCGGAAGCCGGCCCGGTCACGAAGAACGACGTGATGAAGTCGTCGAACGAGAACGTGAAGGCCAGCAGTCCCCCGGCGAGGATCGCCGGAGCCAGGCGCGGCAGCGTCACCTGGCGGAACGTGCTGAGCGGCCCGGCGCCGAGATCGAACGAGGCCTCCTCGAGGCTCTGCCCCATCGAGACGAAGCGAGCACGCACGACGAGTGCGACGACGGAGGCGTTGAAGACGACGTGGGCGATGAGAATCGTCTGCCAGCCGAGCGGGTTGTCGAGGCCGAGTCTGTCCCCCGCCTGCACGAAGAAGACGAGCGCGGCGATCGCGAAGACGATCTCCGGCGTCACGAGCGTCATGTATGCGAGCGCGTCGATCGGCGTGCGCAGCGACGCACGCATGCGCGGCAGCGCGAGCGCGAGCATCGTCCCGAGCACGCAGGCAACAACCGCGTTTCCGAGCGCGATCAGCACACTGCGTCGCAGCGCCTCGGTGATCTCCGGCGTGCTGAGCGCGACCTCGAACCACTTCGTCGAGAACCCCTCCCAGAAGAGGACGTCGCGGCCCCCGTTGAACGCGAATCCGACGACGACGAGAATCGGCGCGTAGAGGAAGACGTACACGAGCAGCGCGTAGCCACCGAGGACGCGACGACCCGTCACCCGAACTGCTCCTGCTTGCCGAGTGCCCGCGCGTAGATCAGCAACGCGATCGTGAGCGCACCGATGACCACCATCGCGATCGCCGACCCGAGCGGCCAGTCCCCGGACTCGAGGAACTGCTGGGCGATGAGGCTCCCGGCGTAGAAGGTCTTGTTGCCGCCCAGGATGACCGGGATGATGTACTCGCCCGTCAGCGGGATGAAGACGAGCAACGACCCCGCGAGGATGCCGGGAAGCGCGAGCGGTAGCGTGATTCGCCGGAACGCCCGGAACGGAGAGTCACCGAGATCCTGCGCCGCGTCGACGAGCGACCAGTCCATACGCTCGAGCGCCGCGTACAGCGGCAGCACCATGAGCGGGAGATAGTTGTAGGCGACACCGATGTAGATCGCCTTCTCCGAGAAGAGAATCCCCTGGCGCTCGACGAAGCTCGAGAGCCCGAGCGCACGGAAGAGCGGGAACTGCGGGTCGAGGACGATCAGCCACGCGTACGCGCGGATGAGGAAGCTCGTCCAGAACGGGACGATGACGAGCAGCAAGAGGAGCGTCTTGTGCTTCGCGTAGCGGGCGATGTAGTAGGCGAGCGGGAAGCCGATGACGAGGGTCGACAGCGTCCCGATGATGGAGAGCTTGAAGGTCGCGAAGAAGATGTCGCGGTAGATGTGGAGCTCGCCGACGACGTCGTCCCACAGGTAGCGGTAATTGTCGAGCGACCACGTGTAGGAGATGTCGGAGAAGCCGACGACCGTACCGAAGCTCGTCGCGACGATGAACCCGAGCGGGACGAGAAAGAAGAGGACGTACCACGTGACGGCCGGGAGCACCAGCCAGCCTGGGTACCTTGGCCCGCCAGTCTTGTGCGCAAGACGGGAATCCGCTGAGTCGCGGATTCCCGTCGCGCGAGAATCCCTAAAGCGCGGCCGCATAGCGGCCGCGGTCGTATCTACTCCCAGCCTCCACCTACGAGGCCTTGAACTCCGTCCAGATGCGCTCGCGGAGTCGCTTCCCGTTCGCGCTGACCTGGTTCGTCTCGAGCTTCTTCACCGTCGCCGCCGGCGGGAAGACGACCTTGTCGGTCAGGAGCTTCCCGGCCGGGGTGCCCTTGAGCAGCGACCGCTTGAGCGGTGATCCGTAGTAGCTGTACGCCGTCTCCAGGCCGGCGATCCTCGGCTGGTAGACGAAGTTGATCCACGCATGCGCGGCATCGGAGTTCGCCGCCCCGACGGGGATGTTGTAGTAGTCGATCCAGATCTCGCCGCCCTCTTTGGCGACGACGTACTGCGCCGGGACCTTGCCCGAGAGCGCGAGGCCGTCTCCGTTCCAGCCGAGGCCCATCCAGGCCTGGCCCTTCGCGATGAGCGTGTCGTAGTTCGAGGAGTGGAGCGCGACGATGTGAGGCTTGAGGTCGAGCAGCACCTTCTTGACCGCGTCGAGCTCCTTCTGGTTCTCCGTGTTGTAGGAATACCCGAGCATCGTCGCGATCGAGCCGACCACCTCCGGTGACGAGTCGACCATCGTCGTCTTGCCGTACTTCTTGGTCAGCGCGACGAACTCTTTCCACGTCGTCGGCCGCTCCTTGATCTTGTCCGTGCGGTACATGAAGCCCGTCGTGCCCCAGTCCTTCACGACCGAGTACGTGCCCTTCGGGTCGTCGGACGTCCGGAGGAACTTCTTGTCGGCGTTCTTCGTGACGTTCTTCAGCTGCGACCAGTCGAGCGGAAGGAGCCGCTTCTCGGCGATGAGCTCCTTCGTCATGTAGCCCGTCGGACACACGAGGTCGTAGCCGCGGGCACCGCCGCGCAGCTTCGCCGCGAGCGTCTCGTTCGAGTCGTAGAACGCCCTTCTTGACCTTGACGCCGGTGGCCTTCGTGAAGGCCGCGTAGGTCTTGGGGTTCACGTACTGCGCCCAGTTGTAGTAGAAGAGCGTCCCCTCGGCCTCGGCCGCCGCGAGCGCGTCGGCTGCGCCGAAGCGACCGAGACCAGCCGCCGCGAGCGCCGCCGCAGTGGCGCCGGCAACGAAGCCTCGTCGGCTGGTGGGTTGCTCCCAAACAGTGAGCTCGTCGCTCATTCGTTCCCTCCTTCGTCGAAGTCGAGGGCCTCGTCGTCGGTCCATGAGACCGCTACTCGCGCGCCTTCCACGAGCGCCTCGATGCCCCCTCTGAGTCCAGACCGCTGCTGCCGCGCCAACACCTCCTGACCGTCGTCGAGCCGCACGATGCACTGCACCGCCGGGCCGATCACCATCGTCGTGACCACGGTGCCGGGCAGCCCCGTACCGCCTTCCACCACCCGCAGACGCTCGGGCCGCACCCCGATCTCGTGGCCGTTCGAGCGAATGAAGTTCGTGTCTCCGATGAAGCTCGCGATCCACTCCGTCGCGGGCGTGTCGTAGATCTCGCGGGGGACGCCGATCTGCTCGATGCGCCCGGCATTCATCACGACGACGCGATCCGACATCGCGAGCGCCTCTTCCTGGTCGTGCGTCACGTAGACGAACGTGATGCCGATCTCCTCCTGGATCCGCTTCAGCTCGATCTGCAGCTCCTTGCGCACCTTGAGGTCGAGCGCACCCAGCGGCTCGTCGAGCAGGAGAACACGCGGGCTCATGACGAGCGCACGTGCGAGCGCGACGCGCTGCTGCTGGCCGCCCGAGAGCTGGCGCGGCTTGCGCCCCTCGAGCCCCTCGAGCCGTACGAGCGCGAGCATCTCGGTGGCGCGTGCTCTGCGCTCCGCGCGCCCGAGCCTGCGCTGCTTGAGCCCGTAGGCGACGTTGTCGAGCACGCTCAGGTGCGGGAAGAGCGCGTACGACTGGAACACGGTGTTGACGTCGCGACGATACGGCGGCACACGCGAGACGTCGCTTCCGCCGATGCGCACCTCGCCCTCGTCAGGCCGCTCGAAGCCGGCGATGAGTCGCAACGTGGTCGTCTTGCCGCAGCCGGACGGGCCGAGGAGCGAGAGGAACTCTCCCGGATGCACCTCGAGGTCGATCGCGTCGACCGCGGCCACCGAGCCGTAGCGCTTCGTGACGCGGCGAAGCTCCACGTCGGGCGGGCCGGTCGACGCCGCCGGAGGCGTCAGTAGCTGGGTGGACTGATGATCCACATCACCTCCGCGGGATCGCCGCCGATGTTGACCAGCCGGTGCGGTGTCGACGAGCGGTAGTCGATCGAGTCCCCGGTGGAGAGCTCGAAGATCTCGGAGCCGAGCTGCAGCGAGACCACTCCTTCGAGGACGACGAGAAGCTCCTCGGAGTCGCCGTGCGTGTACGCGTCGTCGCCCGTGGAGCCACCGGCGTCGAGCTCACCGACCATGACCTGCAGGTGCTCGAGCGGACGGGGCGTGAGCATGAACTTCCGGCCCAGCGAGCCGAACGCGAGGTTCGGGCGGGCTTCGCGCCGCAGCACGCGTGGCTTCCCCGTCGACCCGTTCGGCTCGAACAGGTCGGCGACGTTGACGCCGAGCGCCGCAGCGATCTTCTTCAGCGAGCCGACGCTGGCATTCGCGCGTCCCCGCTCGACCTGGCTCAGGAAGCTCTCCGAGAGGTCGGCACGGTCCGCGACGGTCTTCAACGTCGCGCGGCGCAGGCGCCGGATTGTCCGGAGCCGCTCGCCGACGTCCACGCGCTCGGCTTCAGCGATCTGCGAGGTCATCGAAGAAAACTGAAGCGACACTACTCCTCGCTTTGACGCGAAGCAACCGGGCGTGAGATGGTTCGCGACCGTGAGCACCGTCGTCTTCTTTCCGGAGGGGGCCTACGGGCCGACGAACAACTGCGTCGGGATCGGCCAGGTGCTCGTCGAGCGCGGGCATCGCGTCGTCTTCGTGATCGAGGAGTCCTTCGCCGGCTCGCTCGAGGCGCAGGGATTCGAGGAGCGCCTCATGCGCCTCGGGCCGGCGCCGGAGGTCGAGGAGGAGCCCGGCCAGTTCTGGAAGGACTTCATCCGCGACACCGCGCCGGTCTTCCGCAAGCCGACGATCGAGCAGCTCCCGGAGTTCATCGAGCCGACCTGGCGAGCGCTGTGCGACGGCGCGCGCTACGTCGACGATCGGCTCCGCGAGATCTTCGACGAGGTCGCAGCCCGACGTCATCGTGGAGGACAACGTCGTGTGCTTCCCGGCGATCCACCACTCCGGACGGCCCTGGGCGCGCATCGTCTCGTGCAACCCGCTCGAGGTGAAGGACCCTGACATCCCGCCGGTCTTCTCCGGCTATCCGGCCGGTGACCGCACCGGCTGGGACGAGTTCCGCGCGGAGTACGCGCGCTCGATCGCCGATCTGCACGGCGAGTTCTCGGCGTTCTGCGACGAGCGAGGCGCCGGCCGACTGCGAGACGCCGAGTTCATCCACGAGTCCGACTGGCTCAACCTCTACCTCTACCCCGCGGAGGTCGACTACGCGCGCGGCACACCGCTCGCCCCGACGTGGCACCGGCTCGACACGTGCGTGCGGCGGTCGGCTGCCGAAGCTCGAGCTGCCCGACCGCATGGCGCACGGCGACGGCGGCCTCGTCTAC
Source organism: uncultured Gaiellaceae bacterium (assembly GCA_963822885.1). Lineage (GTDB taxonomy): Bacteria > Actinomycetota > Thermoleophilia > Gaiellales > Gaiellaceae > GMQP-bins7. Next base: position 4,310 of record CAWGJJ010000023.1, on the reverse strand, counting down.
CTCTCCCTCGGCAGCCTCGGCTCGGCAGACGTCGACCTCATGAAGCGGCTCGTCGACGTGCTGTCGCGCGCTCCGCATCGATTCGTCGTGTCGAAGGGCCCGCAGGCGTCCGAGTTCGAGCTCGCCGAGAACATGTGGGGCGACGAGTTCATCCCGCAGCCGGCGCTCCTGCCGCTCGCCGACGTCGTCATCACGCACGCGGGAAACAACACGACGACCGAGTGCTTCCACTTCGGGCGGCCGATGGTCGCGCTTCCGCTCTTCTGGGACCAGTACGACAACGCGCAGCGCGTCGCCGAGACCGGGTACGGGATCCGCCTCTCGACGTACGACTTCGAGGACGGCGAGCTGCTGGGAGCGATCGATCGGCTGCTCGGCGACGAGGCACTCCGTGGCCGCATGGCCGCGATCGCGTCGCGGGTGCAGGCCGCTCCGGGAACCGTGAAGGCAGCGGATCTCGTCGAGCGGCTCGCGCGCGACGGCGCTCCAGTCGTAGGCTGACCTCGGTGGAGGTCTATCGCACGCCCGACGAGCGGTTCGACGGGCTCCCTGGCTACGCGTTCGAGCCGCACTACATCGAGCAGGACGGCATGCGCATGCACTACGTGGACGAGGGCGAGGGTGCGCCGGTGCTGATGCTGCACGGCCAACCGACCTGGGGGTTTCTGTACCGGAAGCTCATCCCGCCTCTCGCGTCGGTCGCGCGTGTCGTGGCGCCCGACTACTTCGGCTTCGGCCGCTCCGACAAGCCGACGCAGATCGAGGACTACTCGTACGACTTCCACTTCGGATCGATCGAGCGTCTCGTCGACGAGCTCGACCTTGTCGACACGACCCTCGTCGTCCACGACTGGGGTGGTCCCATCGGGCTGCGCCTCGCGGTCGAACGGCCGGATCGTGTGGCCCGGCTCGTCATCCTGAACACCGGGATCGACGCGGACGCGCTGTCGTCGGAGTGGTTTCGCTACCGCACGTTCGTCCGTCGCCTCGGCACCGAGCTCGAGCCCGGTCGGCTCATCGAGATCTCGTGCGCGGGCGGGCTCGAGGACGAGGTCGTGCGCGCATACAACGCGCCCTTTCCGATGCCGGAGTCGAAAGCGGGCATCCTCGCATTCGCGGAGCTCGTGCCGGCCGACGTCGATGTCGACCACCCGTCAGCCAAGACCTGGGCGAACGTCCGCGACGCGCTCGAAGGCTTCGAAAAGCCGACGCTCGTCCTCTTCTCCGACTCCGATCCGATCTTGTCGCCCACTGTTCCGGAGCGCATGGCGTCACGCATACCCGGCGCCGGCCCGGCCGAGACGATCGCCGGCGCGGGTCACTTTCTGCAGGAGGAGAAGGGCGAGGAGATCGCCGAGCGGATCGTCCGCTTCCTGGCCGCGACCTCGTAGGGCGAGATATATCTCGCCCGACAACCTCAGGCGACCGTCCAGGTGTCGCCGGAGTGGAGCAGCGCCTCGAGCTCGCCCGCACCCCGCTGCTCGCGCGCCTCGTCGAGCTGGTCGCTCATGAGATCGTCGTAGACCGGGCGGTCGACCGAGCGGAAGACGCCGAGCGGCACGGCGCCGTGGGTCTCGAACGTGATCCGCGAGAGTGCGAACGCGAGACTCGCCTGCGCGTGGCTCGCGTCGTGGACGAGCAGCGAGTTCTCGCCCGCCTCGGCGACGTCGACGACCCGAAGCGAGCCGTCCGGGTACTGCTGGACGCCTTTCTCGCCCTCCGCTCCGAAGCGGATCCGAGCTCCGTCCTCGAGGTAGACGCGGTTCCCCTTCTCTTCGCGGACGAAGTCGAAGGCACCGTCGTTGTAGATGTTGCAGTTCTGCAGGATCTCGACGAACGCCGAGCCGCGATGCCGGGCGGCGGCGCCGAGCACCTCGGTCAGCCCCTTCTTGTCGGTGTCGATCGCGCGCGCGACGAAGGACGCCTCCGCTCCGATCGCGACCGAGAGCGGGTTGAACGGATAGTCGAGCGAGCCCATCGGCGTCGACTTGGTCACCTTCCCGACCCGCGAGGTCGGTGAGTACTGGCCCTTGGTGAGTCCGTAGATCTCGTTGTTGAAGAGCAGGATCTTGAGGTTGACGTTCCGGCGCAATGCGTGGATGAGGTGATTGCCGCCGATGGACAACGCGTCGCCGTCGCCCGTCACGACCCACACGGAGAGATCCTGTCGCGTCACCGCGAGACCCGTCGCGATCGCCGGCGCGCGGCCGTGGATCGAGTGCATCCCGTACGTCTGCATGTAGTACGGGAAGCGCGCCGCGCAGCCGATTCCCGAGACGAAGACGATGCGCTCGCGCGAGAGGCCGAGCTCGGGCATGAAGCCCTGGATGACGTTGAGGATCGCGTAGTCCCCGCAGCCCGGGCACCAGCGAACCTCCTGGTCGGACTTGAAGTCCTTCCCGGTGAGCTGCACGAGATGTCCGTTGCCGTCGCTCATTGATCCACCAGCGCCGTGATCGCGTCCGCGAGCTCCTCGGCGTGGAACGGGCGTCCGCGCACCTTGTTGTACCCCGCCGCATCGACGAGGAACTGGGCGCGAATCAGCATCCGCAGCTGGCCGAGGTTCATCTCCGGGATGAGCACCTTGTCGTAGGCGCGCACGACCTCACCCGTATTGCGGGGGAACGGGTTGAGGTGGTGGAGGTGCGTCGTCGCGACCTTTCGTCCGGACGCGCGCACGCGCCGCGTGGCCGCGCCGATCGCTCCGTACGTGGAGCCCCAGCCGAGGACGAGCGTGTCGGCGCCGTCGGGATCGTCGACCTCGAGCGCGGGGATGTCGGCCGCGATCCCGGCGACCTTGGCCGCGCGCAGTCGCACCATTCGATCGTGGTTTTCCGGGTCGTACGAGACGTTGCCCGTCTCGTCCTCCTTCTCGAGTCCGCCGATCCGATGCTCGAGCCCGGGTGTCCCGGGAATGGCCCACGGACGCGCAAGCGTCGCCGGGTCACGCCGGTACGGGAGGAAGCCCGCCTCGTCGTTCGGCTCGGTCGCGAACGTTGTCGAGATGTCGGGAAGCGTCGCAACGTCAGGGATGAGCCACGGCTCGGAGCCGTTCGCGAGGTATGCGTCCGAGAGCAGGAAGACCGGCGTGCGGTACTTCACCGCGATCCGCGCCGCCTCGATCGCGGCATCGAAGCAACCTGAAGGAGTCGAGGCGGCGACCACGGGCACCGGCGATTCCGAGTTTCGGCCGAAGAGCACCATGAGGAGGTCCGCCTGCTCGGGCTTCGTCGGCATCCCCGTCGACGGCCCGGCGCGCTGGACGTCGATGATGAGGAGCGGCAGCTCCAATGTAACCGCGAGGCCCACCGTCTCCGACTTCAGCACGATCCCCGGGCCGGCAGAGGTCGTTACCCCGAGCGCACCGCCGAACGCGGCACCGAGCGCAGCCCCCGAGGCGGCGATCTCGTCCTCGGCCTGGAACGTGCGCACGCCGAAGTGCTTGAGTTGCGCAAGCTGCTCGAGGACATCCGACGCGGGCGTGATCGGATACGCGCCGAGGAAGAGCGGCAAACCGGAGAGCTTCGACGCGGCGACGAGCCCGTACGTGAGCGCCGTGTTTCCCGAGACCTGGCGATACGTCCCCGGCTCGACCTTCGCCGGTGCGATCTCGTATGAGCTCGCGAAGTCCTCTGACGTCTCGCCGTAGTTCCAGCCGGCTTTGAACGCCTTCGTGTTCGCCTCGACGATTTCGGGACGCTTCGCGAACTTCTGCTCGATGAATCCGAGCGTCCCCTCGACAGGCCGGTGGTAGAGCCAGGACATGAGACCGAGCGCGAAGAAGTTCTTCGAGCGCTCGGCTTCGCGCGACGTGACGCCCTCGATTCCCTTGAGCGCCTCGACCGTCATCGACGAGAGCCCAACCGGGTGCACGTGGAAGTCGGCGAGCGTGCCGTCTTCGAGCGGATTCGACTCGTACCCGGCCTTCTGGAGATTGCGCTCGTTGAAGGCGTCGGTGTTCGCGATGAGCGTTCCGCCCTTGGCGAGATCGCCGATGTTGACCTTGAGGGCCGCCGGGTTCATCGCGACGAGGACGCTCGGCTGGTCGCCGGGCGTGAGGATGTCGTGGTCGGCGAAGTGGACCTGGAACCCCGACACGCCGGGCAAGGAGCCGGCCGGCGCTCGGATCTCGGCCGGGAAGTCGGGAAGCGTCGCGAGGTCGTTCCCGAAGACGGCGGTCTCGCTGGTGAAGCGATCACCCGTGAGCTGCATCCCGTCGCCGGAGTCGCCCGCGAACCGGATGACGACCCGTTCGAGGTGCTCGACGGGCTTGCTCATAGCCACAGTCGAGGTATAGCTGACGCGGCGGC
>CAWGJJ010000022.1:0-228226 GCA_963822885.1 uncultured Gaiellaceae bacterium | reverse complement strand
TCGACCTCGGGATCGACTGGCTGTCTGCGGCGCTCTCCGCCGAAGACGACGGACTGCTCGTCGCGATGGGGGCGCGCACGCCCGATGGATCAGACACCCACTACGAGCCGACGCTCTTCCGCCGCGTGCCCGCGGATGCAGTCGCCGCGATCTCGTTCGGCGGCACGCAGGGTGCGCTCGACCGACTGCAGGGCCAGGTCGACGTCGACGGCCTCTCGCAGATGATCGAAGACGCGACCGGCGTCTCGCTCGACGGCATCGTCGACGCGCTCTCCGGCGAGGGCGTGCTCTACGTCCGTCCGGGTGAGACCCTTCCCGAGGTCACGCTTGCGCTCGCGCCGCCCGATCCGGACAAGACGTGGACGACGGTCGACCGCCTCGCCCGCAAGCTCGCAGACGAACTGCAAGCGACCGTGACGACGAGCACCGAGAACGGAGTCGAGGTCTCCGAAGCTCGTCGTCGACGACGTGACGATCCGCTACGCCCGCCCGGACGCCGACACGATCGTCGTGTCGAGCGGTGAGGACGCGCTTGCGCTGCTCGCGGGCACTGGCCCGAAGCTCGTCGACTCGGAGGGCTATCTCCGAGCTGCAGAAGATGTCGGGCTCGAGGGTCGCACGAAGGGCTTCGTCTACGTCGACGTCGACGGGATGCTGCCGCTGATCGAGAGTCTCGTGGGCGAGGCCATTCCCACGGACGTACGCGACGGCGTCGCGGCCGTCGACTCGCTGATCTTCCAGACCTCCGGTGACGGCGACTCGACGCGCGTGAGCGGCTTCGTCCGCGTGCCGTAGGCTCGCGCGGACGCCGCTCCTCAGTGCCCGGCGGGCTTCTCCCAGCCCTCGAGGACGGGCGGCGTGTAGTCGGTGCCGACCGTCTTCGAGCCCGTCGACCCACGGGCCGAGCTCGGGCTGGGGGAACTTCGTGTGCTCGGCCTTGAGCTGGATCCCGTACGAGTTGCCGCTCGTCAGGTGCTTCACGAGCACCTTGCGCGCGATCTCGTCCTCGCGGCCCTCGGGGATCGGGAAGTAGATCTTGAGGAAGGCATTGCTGTAGCGGTCGAAGACCGCCGGCATGCCGTCCTCCTCGAGGAGCGCGATGTCCTCGAGCCAGTTCAGGTCCTCGCCGGGGGTCGCCGCCATGAGGTCGACGTCGTCGAGAAGCGAGATGTCCTCCTGGTACGGGAAGCGGTGGCCCGCGAGGAACTCGGCGTCGATCGACTTGATCTTCTCCGGCTCGGTGTAGGCGAGGTCGTGCGAGCTCATGAGTCCACCGAGTGCAGGTCGGTGACCTGCGCGGTCGGGTTCGCGATGAGCTCGTCCTCGGCCTTGATCGCGAGCAGGCGCTGCACCTCGGCGAGGATCTCGCGCTCGGTCTGCCCGACCGTGTAGGTCGTGCCCGCGAGCGGCACCTTCGCCATCGCCGAGGCCTCGACCGTGAGCGCCGCGAGATCCTCGGGCTCGAGCGAGTGCACGTTCGTCTTGCCGCACGCGCGCGCGAGCATCTGCAGCTCCATGGTCATCGCGGTCAGGAAGTTGTAGACGCGCTCCGAGGCGTCCTCGACGACGAGCCGCTTGCGCAGCTCCGGATCCTGCGTCGCGACGCCGACCGGGCAGCGGCCCGTGTGGCAGTGGTAGCACTGGCCGGCCGGAACGCCGACCGTGCCCTCGTAGTCCGTGACGCCGGGGATCTCCTTGTTGCAGTTGAGCGCCATGAGCGCCGAGTGGCCGATCGCGACGGCCTTCGCGCCGAGCGCGATGCCTTCGCGACGTCGGCGCCGTTGCGGATGCCGCCCGCGACGACGAGGTCGATCTCGTCCGCGAGGCCGACGTCCTCGAGCGCGCGGCGCGCCTCGGGGATCGCCGCCATCAGCGGGATGCCCGGTCTCCTCGGTCGCGATGTGCGGGCCCGCGCCCGTGCCGCCCTCGGCGCCGTCGAGGTAGATGATGTCCGGGCCGCACTTCGCCGCCATGCGCACGTCGTCGTACACGCGCGAGGCGCCGAGCTTCAGCTGGATCGGGATGCGGTAGTCGGTCGCCTCGCGGATCTCCTGCACCTTCAGCGAGAGGTCGTCCGGGCCGAGCCAGTCGGGGTGCCGCGCCGGGGAGCGCTGGTCGATCCCGGCCGGGAGCGAGCGCATCTCGGCGACCTGCTCGGTGACCTTCTGGCCCATGAGGTGCCCGCCGAGGCCGACCTTGCAGCCCTGCCCGATGAAGAACTCGCACGCGTCGGCGAGCATCAGGTGGTGCGGGTTGAACCCGTACCGCGACTGGATGCACTGGTAGTACCACTTCGTCGAGTAGTCGCGCTCCGGCGGGATCATCCCGCCCTCGCCCGAGCACGTCGCCGTGCCGGCCATGGACGCGCCCTTCGCGAGCGCCATCTTCGCCTCGAGCGAGAGCGCGCCGAACGACATGCCCGTGATGTAGATCGGGATGTCGAGCTTGAGCGGGTTCTTCGCGAAGCGCGCGCCGAGCACCGTCGTCGTGTCGCACTTCTCGCGGTAGCCCTCGATGACGAAGCGCGTCAGCGTGCCGGGGAGGAAGACGAGCTCGTCCCAGTGCGGGATCGGCTTGAAGATCGAGAAGCCGCGCATCCGGTAGCGGCCGAGCTCGGCCTTGATGTGGATGTCGTTGACGACCTCGGGCGTGAAGATGCGGCTGCGCCCGAGGACGTCCTTCTGGGATGGCGCCGTTCTGGTCGGCCATCAAATCACCAGCTTCTTCTCGGAGGGCTCGAGCGAGTCGTAGTTGTAGAGGACCTTGCCGCAGACGAACTTCTGGAACTCGGGCGGCGAGCCGAGCCCGTAGATCCGGAACTTGCGCTCGATGAGCTCGGTGTCCGCGTCCGTCCACTCGCCGGGGACGCAGTCGATGCCGAGCGACTTCACCTTGCCGCCGACGTAGATCGTCCCGTCGTACATCGAGTCGCCGAGGCCCGGGCCCCGCGTCGCCGCAGATGATCTGCCGGCCGCGCTGCATCATGAAGCCGGTCATCGAGCCGACGGAGCCGCCGATGATGATCGTCCCGCCCTTCTGGTCGATCCCGGTGCGCGCGCCGACGCGGCCCTTCACGACGAGGTCGCCGCCGCGCATCGCGGCGCCCGTCAGCGAGCCGCCGTTCCCGTCGACGACGACGACGCCGGACATCATGTTCTCGCACGACGACCAGCCGACGCGGCCCGTGATGTGGATCTCCGGCCCGTCGATGAGCCCGCAGGCGAAGTAGCCGAGCGAGCCCTCGAAGCGGATCCGGCAGCGGCGCAGGATCCCGACGCCGAGCGAGTGGCGGCCCTGCGGGTTCTGGATCACGACCTCGTCGATGCCCTCCTCGTAGAGCAGGCGGCGAAGCTCGAGGTTGATCGTCCGCGTCGTCAGCTCGCGCGCGTCGAAGGTCGCGACGCCGTTCTCGACGACGGCGTTGCGCGGCGCCTCGGCGATCGGCTCGGCGAGCCCGCGCGCGTCGTAGGAGATCTGCCGCTCGCCTACCGCTGCCATACCAGCACCTCGCGCTCGTAGGGGTCGTACGTGTCGATCTCGTGGTCGACGATCTGCTGGATCGCGATCTCCTCGGAGGCGAGCGCGACGAGATCGTCGGATTCGTAGAGCACGAGCGGCTTCGCGGCGAGCTCGTCCTTCGCGACGCCGAGCTCGTCCTTCGTCACCGCGATGTACGTGAAGACGCCGTCGAGCTCGTCGAGCGACTGGTGCATCGCCTCCTCGAAGGTCGAGCCCTTCGACATCTCCTCGGCGAGGTAGACGGCGATGATCTCGGAGTCGCACTCGGACATGAAGCGGCGCCCGGCGCGCTCGAGGCGGCGGCGCCACATGAAGTAGTTCGTCAGCTGGCCGTTGTGGACGACCGCGACGTCGGAGTACGGATAGGCCCAGTACGGGTGCGCGCCGGCGATGTCCACCTCGGACTCGGTCGCCATGCGCACGTGCCCGATCGCGTGCGTGCCCGTGAAGTCGGCGAGCCCGTACGTCTCGTGGACGCTCTCGGCGTCACCGAGGTCCTTCACGATCTCGAGCGAGTGGCCGAGCGAGAGCACCTCGGCCTCCGGGATGTCCTCGACGAAGTCGGCGAGGAGCTTCAGGTCGCCGTCGTAGTCGAACGCGACCCGGAACGCGTACGGCGTCTCCTCCTCGACCTCGGTGATGCGTGCGCCGAGCGACGCGAGCCGCGCCTCCACCTCGACGCGGTGGCGGCGCAGGCGCTCCGAGAAGTCGAAGTCCCGCGGCGTGTTCGCGTCCGCGAGCTTGTAGCGCATGACGAGGTTCCCGTTCTCCGGCGTCCCGTAGAGCGCGTAGCCCGTGGAGTCCGGGCCGCGGTGCTTCATCGCCTGGAGCATGCGCGTCATCTCGTCGCCGATGGCGTGCTCCGAGCCGTCCCGGTAGATGATCCCCGCGATCCCGCACATGCGCCTTCGCCCTCCGCTACGGCAGAACGTCCAGGTACTCCGTCACGTCCCAATCCGTGACGGTCGCACAGTACCTCTCCCACTCGTCCCGCTTGTAGTGCATGAAGACGGTGTACATCTCGCCGGGGAGCGCCTTCTTGACGACCTCGTCCGCCTCGAGCGCGTCGAGCGCGTCGCCGAAGGTCATCGGGATGCGATTGACCTCCTTGCCGGCCTCCATCGCCTCGTAGATGTTGCGCTCCTCGGGCTCGCCCGGATCGAGCTTGCGCTCGATGCCGTCCTGCATCGCGGCGATGAGCGCGGTCATCGAGAGGTACGGGTTCACGGCGGAGTCGACCGAGCGGTACTCGAAGCGGCCGGGCGCGGAGACGCGCAGCGCGGTCGTCCGGTTCTGGAAGCCCCAGTCGGCGAAGACGGGCGCCCAGAAGCCGGTGTCCCAGAGCCGGCGGTACGAGTTGACCGTCGACGCCGTGACCGCGGTGAGCGCGCCGAGGTGCTCGAGGATGCCGCCGATCGCGTAGAGGCCGATCTGGCTCGGCTTCTGCTGGTCGTCCGTCTCCGGCATGAAGGCGTTCTCGTCGCCTCGCCAGAGCGAGATGTTGTGGTGGCAGCCGTTCGCCGAGACGCCCATGAACGGCTTCGGCATGAAGCACGGGAAGGCGCCGAGCTCGCGGCCGACGGCCTTGCAGATCTGGCGGAAGGTCGAGAGGTTGTCGGCGGTCTTCTCGGCGCGGTCGAAGCCGAAGTTCAGCTCGATCTGGCCGGGCGCGTCCTCGTGGTCTCCCTGGATCATGTCGAGCCCCATCGCCTGGCCGTACTCGACGACGCGATGGATGATCGGCTGGAGCTCGGAGAACTGGTCGATGTGGTAGCAGTAGGGCTTCGTCTTGCCCGTGACGGCGGGCGTGCCGTCCTCGTTCAGCTCGAGCCACATCATCTCGGGCTCGGTGCCGGCGCGGAGGTGGAGGCCGGTCGCCTCCTCGAACTCGGCCTGGTGGCGCTTGAGGTTCCCGCGGCAGTCGGAGGAGAGGAACGCCGCCGGGTTCTCGCGCTCCTCGCGGTTGCGGAAGCAGGTGCACCAGACGCGGGCGACCTTCGGATCCCACGGGAGCGGCTGGAACGTCTCGGGCTCCGGGACGCCGACGAGCTCGGCGGCCTCGGGGCCGTACCCGATGTAGTTGCCGTGGCGGTCGGTGAAGAGGTTCGCGGTCGCGCCGTAGACGAGCTGGAAGCCCTTCTCCGCGATCGTCTCCCAGTGCTGCGCCGGAACGCCCTTGCCCATGATGCGGCCGGTGACGGAGGGGAACTGGTAGTAGATGTACGTGATCCCCTCGGCGTCGATGCGCCGGCGGACGTCCTTCACGAGATCCGCGCGTCCGTCCGCTCCGACGAAGCGTTCCAGGTCCGTCGCCACCTGACTCCTCCTTTGCTCTCCCGGCGTTGTCGTGCGCGAGCCTAATCCAGTGACTAGCGTTGCGTTCCGTGAGCGAACCGAGAACAGAGCACCTGACCGCCGAGCAGCGGGCCGCCCTCGAGGCCGAGCTCGCCGAGCTCGAGGGGCCGCGGCGCAAGGCGGCGTCCAGGCGATCAAGACCGCGCGCGAGTTCGGCGACCTGTCGGAGAACTTCGCGTACCACGACGCGAAGAACGAGCAGGGTCTGCTCGAGGCGCGGATCCGCACGCTGCGCGAGCGTCTCACCCACGCGGTCACCGTCGAGCACGACACGGACGAGCACGTCGGTGTCGGGCTCGATCGTGGACATCGCCGACGAGGACGACGACGCGATGGAGGTCGTGATCTCGGCGGTCGGTGGCGTCTCGCCCGACTCGCCGCTCGGCTCTGCGCTCATGGGCGCGGCGGTGGGCGACGTCGTCGACGTCGAGGCGCCGAGCGGCTCGTGGAAGGCCCGCGTGCTCGCCATCCGGCGCGGATGAAGGCCGGAGACGCTCGAGCTCCTCTCGTGGGTCGCGGCCGAGCCGCGCACCTATCCCGATGCGATCGAGGTCTGGCGGACGAACTGCCCTCAGCACTCGGTGTGGGAGGACGCGCTCGATGAGCAGCTGATCGAGATCGTCCGGAACGGGTCGCACGCGAGCGTCGTCGTCACCGCACGTGGGCGGGCGGCGCTGGACGACGCGTGAACGGCCTCGCCGAGCTCCACGCGCGCGAGGAGGCGCGGTTCGTCGAGACCCATCCGCGCTCGCGCGAGCTCGCGGAGCGCGCGCGCGCGCATCGCTCTTCGAGGGCGTGCCGATGCACTGGATGCGCAAGTGGCCCGGTGGCTTTCCCGTGTTCGTGCGTGAGGCGAAGGGCGCGCGCTTCGTCGACGTCGACGGGATCGAGTACGTCGACTTCTGCCTGGGCGACACGGGTGCGATGACCGGGCACGCGCCTGACGCGACGCTGAAAGCGGTGACTGACCAGTCAGCCAAGGGGATCACGCTGATGCTTCCGAGCGAAGACGCGCTTGTGGGTCTCCGCCGAGCTGACTCGCCGATTCGGCGTCTCCTCCTGGCAGTTCGCGCTCACGGCGACCGACGCGAACCGCTTCACGATCCGGCTCGCACGTCACTTGACTGAACGGTCAACCATCCTGGTCTTCAACTGGTGCTACCACGGCACCGTCGACGAGACGTTCGCCACCCTCGGCGCGGACGGTGTCGTCCGGGCGCGCAGCGGCAACCTCGGGCCACCCGTCGATCCGGCGGTGACGACGCGCGTCGTCGAGTTCAACGACGTCGACGCGCTCGAGCGCGAGCTCGCTCACGGTGACGTCGCGCTCGTGCTGGCCGAGCCTGCGCTGACGAACATCGGGATCGTCCATCCGGAGCCGGGCTTCCACGACGCGCTGCGCGAGCTGACGCGACGGCACGGCACGCTGCTCGCGATCGACGAGACGCACACGATCTGCTGCGGCCCGGGCGGGTACACGCAGGTGCACGGGCTCGAGCCGGACGTGGTGACGATCGGCAAGCCGATCGCCGGCGGCATCCCTGCGGCGGCGTACGGGTTCTCGGAGGAGGTCGCCGCGCGGCTCGCGGGGCGGATCGAGCTCGAGGACGTCGACGTCGGCGGCGTGGGCGGGACGCTCGCCGGCGAACGCGCTCTCGCTCGCCGCGATGCGCGCGACGCTCGGCGAGGTGCTCACGGAGGAGGCGTTCGCGCGGATGATCCCGCTCGCCGAGCGGTGGACGGAGGGCGTGGAGGCAGGCATCGCCGAGTCGGGCCTGCCGTGGCACGTGACGCGCCTCGGCTGTCGTGCGGAGTATCTGTTCGGGCCGGATCGCCCACGCAACGGCGCGGAGGCCCACGCGGCGTCGGATGCCGCCCTCGAGCGCTACATGCACCTCTTCGCGCTGAACCGCGGGATCCTGCTGACGCCGTTCCACAACATGGCGCTCATGTCGCCCGCGACGACCGAGGCCGACGTCGACCGGCACACCGAGGTCTTTCGCGAAGCCGTGCTCGAGCTCGCGGGCTGACGCGGCTAGAGCCAGATGCGGCGCACGGTGTCGCCGGTCGAGATCGTGCCCGGGGACGATCACGTGCGCGTTCACGCCCCGGAGCCGCAGCTCGCGGCCCTCGGGCGAGTTGATGAACTTGAGCGCGTCGCTCCCGAAGCGCGCGGAGAACTTCGCGCACCCGGTGTGAGGCTCCTCCGAGATCTGCACGACGACCGTGTCGCCGATCGCGAGCCGGCTCCCGGGCGGCAGGCTCTCCTTGTCGAGGCCCATGTCGACGAGCAGGTTGTCGCCCGCGAGCGGCCAGCGCTCCGGGTCGGCGATGAGCCCGAGCATGTCGCGTCGACGCGATCGTGAGCTGGTTGTCGCGGTGCGAGCGCCCGTCCGCGTCGACGCGTGGCCGTCCAGCGGTCGCCGACGAGGCCCTCCTCGACCGTCAGCTCGGCCGTCTCGGGCGTCTCGCGCTCGCCCTCGCTCGGACGGACGACGATCAGCTCCAGCGTCCCGTGCTCGGTGCCGAGCGCGCGAAGCGTCGGGAAGCCGTTCGTCGAGGCTCTCGCGGGTCGCGTGGAGATCCGTGCTCACGGCCCGAGATGCTACCGACCGTCTCAGAGGCCGGACAGCACGTCGAAGTCCGCGCTGTCCTTCGCCGCGTCTTCCGGATCGTCGCGCGGAGACGACTTGCCGCTCGTGAGCGCAGCCTTGCTGACGACGCGAGCGTGCACCCCGCGCAGCTCGCGTGTATCGGCGGCGAATGCGCCCTCGGGCCACGGTGCCTCGAAGTCGCGGAGCGGCGTGACGACGCGGCCGTCCTCGTCGCGCACGAGGTACGTGAGCTCGAGCCGCACGCCCTCGCGTTCGTACCCCGTGCCGCCGTTCTCGTCCGGTTCGGGGGCGTGTCGCCAGCCGTCTTCTTCGAGAAGCGCGGAGATCTGCGGCAGCACGTCGAGCCAGACCGCGATGTCCACGTCGCTGTGCGGTCGCGTGATGGAGCCGGCGTAGAAGTCGACCGCCCAGCCGCCGAACAGCCAGTACGCGATCCCGGCCCGCTCGAGGAGGGCGTCGACGCGGGCGAGCGCGGCGAGCTGGGCCGACGCGAGGCTGTGGTACGTGACGAACGCGAACGGCGTTCCGTCGGCCGCGACGTGCTCGTCGCGTGCGACCTCGACGAACGACGCCGCGATCCCAATCCGGAAAGAACGTGTCACCGTCGAAGTCGGCGTCGATCTCGGTGAGCACGATCTCGTCGGCGAGCGGCAGCGCCGCTGCGAAGAGCTCACCGCCGCCGATGACCGAGACCCGCTCCTCGCCGGACGAGGAGCTCGAGCGCCTCGTCGAGTGAGCCAGCTCGCTCGGCGCCCTCCGCGTTCCAGTCGGAGCTTCGTGTGACGACGACGTTCCGGCGACCGGGCAACGGTCGGAAGCGCTCGGGCAGCGACTCCCAGGTGCGGCGACCCATCACGACCGGATGGCCCATCGTCACCTCGCGAAAGTGCGCCAGGTCCTCCGGCAGGCGCCACGGAAGCCCGCCGTCCCGACCGATCACGCCGCCGCGCGCGACCGCGGCGACGAGCGCGACCTTCACACGGCGACCGGCGCGCGGATCGCCGGATGGTGCTCGTAGCCGACGACCTCGAAGTCCTCGAACGCGTAGTCGAAGATCGAGGCCGGCCGGCGGTGGAGGCGGAGCGACGGGTACGGGAACGGGTCGCGCGCGAGCAGCGTCTCGACCTGCTCGCGGTGGTTGTCGTAGATGTGGCAGTCGCCGCCCGTCCAGACGAGGTCGCCGGGCTCGAGGTCGCTCTGCTGCGCGAGCATGTGCGTCAGCAGCGCGTAGCTCGCGATGTTGAACGGGACGCCGAGGAAGACGTCGGCGCTGCGCTGGTAGATCTGGCAGCTGAGGCGCTCGCCGCCCGACACGTGGAACTGGAAGAACGCGTGGCAGGGCGCGAGCGCCATCCGCGGAATCTCCGCGACGTTCCAGGCGCTCACGATGATCCGCCGCGAGTCCGGATCCTCCCGGAGCAGTCGCACGACCTCCGCGATCTGGTCGACGTGGCCCGCCGTCCGGGGTCGGCCAGCTCCGCCACTGCACGCCGTAGACCGGCCCGAGCTCGCCGTCCGCGTCGGCCCACTCGTCCCAGATCGTGACCCCGTGCTCCTGCAGCCAGCGGACGTTCGAGTCGCCGCGCAGGAACCAGAGGAGCTCGTAGCGCGACGGACGGGAAGTGCACCTTCTTCGTCGTCACGAGCGGGAAGCCCTCGGACAGGTCGAACCGCATCTGGTAGCCGAACGTGCTCACCGTGCCGGTTCCGGTGCGGTCGCGCTTCGGCACGCCGGTAGTGAGGACGTGGCGCACGAAGTCCTCGTACTGGGTGCGGATCGGGCGGTCGGACATGTCGAGTCGAAGATCCGAAGGTGCTCACGGTGCCGGTTCCCGTGCGGTCGCTCGGGCGTGCCCTGCGCGAGCACGTGGCGGACGAAGTCCTCGTACTGAGCCACGCTCCGACGATAGCGCCGAACCCGGCGATGACTGCGGCCCGGAACCGCGCCGCGACCTGCGGTGTACCACGTCGGATGAGCGATCCTCCTAGTGCTCGGCTGCTCGCGGTCACGTGTGCGAGCGCGTCCGCCGTGTCTCAGCCGCGATTCGAGCTCCCGTACGATCTCGCCGTCGCGGGAACGGGACGATCGTCCCCGACCTTCTCCTGCCGCAGGAAGACGTAGCGATCCGGCCGCCGCGCGTCGAGCACGGGACCGCGATCCTCTCCGTGAATCGATCGGGTCCCCAGGCGACCCAGCGCCGCACCATCTCGCTGCCCGGCCGCGGGTCGAGCTCGGCTCCGGTCGTGCACCAGGCGTCGAGCTGCTCAGCAGTGGTGAGGACCGCTCTGCGGGATCGCTCGGCCGCGATCCTCGCCCAGCGGGCCGGCTGGATCTTCCGGGCTGCGCCGCGAGGACGAAGCGTGCGCGGATTCGGCGCAATCACCGATATGCAGTCGTTCGCGAACATCGACGCGGCGGCGGCAGCCTCTCGACGGTCGGCGTCACGCCGTCGGCAACGAGCCCAGTCGCGCCGCATCGGCCGAGCGCGGAGCGGGTTCTCGACTTCTGCGGCGTTCGCGGCTTTCGACGGCTACGAGATGGGCATTCAGATCGACCCGTTCTGCGTCGCCGTGTCGCAAACGCCCGAACGAGAGGACGCTCCATGGCGAGCACGGTCGAGCGGACAGCACGGCGAGCGACGCGCAGTACTGGTGGCAGGGAAGCCTGATGACGATCACGGCTCGGGCCGCCAACACCGGCGATGCACCTCGGCCTCGTAGAAGGCCGCTTCTACCGCGGCTTCGGCCCGCCGCTCCACGTCCGCTCGCGGGACGACGAGGGCATGTACGTGCTCGAAGGCGAGATCCGCTTCCGTTGCGGCGACGACGACTTCGTCGCCGGTCCCGGCACGTGGGTGTGGTTGCCGGCACAGGCCAGCCGCATGCCGTTCAAGGTCGAGTCCGAATCGGCCCGCGCTCTCGTCGCCGTCCTTCCGGGCGGGTTCGAGCGCATGTTCGAGGAGGGCGGCGTGCGCGTCTCGCAGTCCGCAGAGCCGCCGGTACAGGAGTACGACCCCGAGGCCGCCGCTGCGCTCGCGAGGCGCTTCGGCTTCGAGGTCGTGGCCCGCAGCTCGACTCCTCGCGTCCGCCCGCACCAGCGTCGATGTTCGAATCTCGGGCGGCCTCACGTCGTGAGGAGCGGCGTCTCCGAGCCTTCCTCGACGACGACCCAGCCGTCGAACTCGTCGAAGCGGTACGGGCGCGTTCATCGGGACGACCGCGGAGCCGTCGGCGTCGGTCAGGAAGCCGCCGCACAGCGCGGCGAGCTCGCCGTCGCGCGTCAGCCAGAGCTCGAACGGGCGGCCGCTCTGCGCCGGCGGGAGCGCCGCGACGGTCAGCTCCATCGGCCAGTTCCCCGCCGCGTCGATGTCGAACACCGCGAGAGACGCCGTCGCGTTCGCCGCGCTCGGCGTTCCGGTCATCGTCTCGGTGAAGTCGACGTTCGCGTCCGCTCGACCCGTCGACGAGCGCGGCACCGAGCGCGAACGCGGCGACGGCGAGCGCCGCGGCGAGCGCGAGGAGCGCCCCACGTCGTCGGTGAGGTTGCAGCTCCACCGGCGCGACCGCGAACCACCTCGGGCGGCGGTGGCCCCGCCGCAACGAGCAGCTCGTGGACGCGCTCGAGGCGCTCGCGCTCGCCCGGGGAGAGATCGGTGCCGACGAGCTCGTCGAAGTCGGGCCTCATCGCAGCTCCTCGTCCAGAGCGTCGGCGAGACGTGCGAGAGCGCTGCGCGTCCGCGTCTTGACCGTGCCGAGCGGGATCTCGAGCCGATCGGCGATCTCGCTCTGCGAGAGCCCGCTCCAGTACGCGAGCTCGATGACGGGCCGCTCGTGGTCGGGAAGCACCTCGAGCGCACGGTGCACCCGCCACGCCGTCCACGACGCTTCGGCCTCGTCGGACGGGTCCGGATCGCGGCCGGGACCGTCCTCGAGCTCGGCCACCGGCTCGGGCGTTCGCCTCAGGCCGTCCGTGATCGCGTTGCGCGCGACGGCGTAGAGCCACGGCGCCCCGCGGCCGCGCGACGGGTCGTAGGTCCGCGCAGAGCGCCAGATCGCGATGAACGCATCCTGCGTCGCGTCCTCCGCGCGCCCACGGTCGCCGAGTCGCCGCAGCGCCAGTCCCAGGACGGCACGCGCATACCGCCCGTGCAGCTCCTCGAACGCACCGCGGTCACCGCCGGCGATGCGCGCGATCAGCTGACCGTCGGTGGGCTGGGAGAACTCCACGAGGTGCATGATTCCCGGTCCCGCGTGGTGTGAACCGACCCGGATCGCGAGCGACGTAGCCATGTGTGGATTGCTACGCGCTCGCGAACGCGGCGGATTGCCTCCGGGGCTATTCCCGTGCGGAGTCGAACTTCGCCCCGACGGCGTTCCAGTCGACGACGTTCCACCATGCCTCGAGGTAGTCGGGGCGGCGGTTCTGGTAGTTCAGGTAGTAGGCGTGCTCCCACACGTCGATGCCGAGGATCGGCGTCTCGCCCTCCATCACGGGCGTGTCCTGGTTCGGCGTGGACTTCACCGAGAGGCCGCTCCCGTCCGCGACGAGCCAGGTCCAGCCGGAGCCGAACCGCTTCACGCCGGCGTCGTTCACCGCCGCCTTCAGGTCCGCGACGCTGCCGAACTTCTCGGTGATCGCGTCGCCCAGCGCACCGGACGGATCGCCCCCGCCGCCCGGCCCCATGATCTCCCAGAACAGCGTGTGATTCGCATGCCCGCCGCCGTTGTTGCGGACGGCCGCGCGCTTGTCCTCGGGGATCGAGTCGAGGTTCCGGAGCACCTCGTCGATCGGCTTGTCGGCCCAGTCCGTGCCCTCGAGCGCCGCGTTGAGGTTGGTCACGTAGGCCGCGTGGTGCTTGTCGTGATGGATCTCCATCGTGCGTGCGTCGATGTGCGGCTCGAGCGCATCGAACGCGTAGCTCAGATCGGGAACGCTGAATGCCATGCCTGCCTTCTCCTCTCGATACGAGTTTCGTCCGGGCAAGGATATGCTCCGCGCCGTTCCCGCCCCGCCTCTGGAGGAAACCGATGTCCAACTTCGTCGAGATCAGGCCGCGTGAGCTGAAGCCGGCGCTCCTCGAGCTGGACGGCATCTCGCGCGCGACGGTCGAGGCTCACTACCGCCTCTACCAGGGCTACGTCGGGAAGCGGAACGAGATTCTCGGTGCGCTCGCGTCGGTCGATCTCGGGGCGGCGAACCAGATCTACTCCGAGGTCCGCGCGCTGAAGATCGATCTGACCTTCGCCGTCGGGGGCATCAAGAACCACGAGATCTACTTCGAGCACCTCGGAGGCGCAGGCGGCGACCCGGACGGCGCGATCGCAGCGCTGATCGAGACGGGACTTCGGCTCGGCGGACGCGTGGCGCGCCGACCTGCGCGCGACCGGGATGGCGGGCCGAGGCTGGGCCTGGACGGCGTTCGACTGGGACGAGGGCAGGCTCTTCAACTACGTCGGCGACGCGCAGAACACGTTCCCGGTGTGGAACGCGACGCCGCTCGTCGCGCTCGACGTGTACGAGCACGCGTACTTCCTCGACTACCAGACCGATCGCGCCGCCTACATCGAGGCATTTCTCCGGAACCTCGACTGGGGCGTCGTCAACGGCTGGGTCGACGAGCTACTCGATTCCGACCGAGTAGGCCGTGAAGGAGGCGCTCGCCATCCTCGGCGGGTACGTGCTCGGCTCGATGCCGTTCGGCTACTGGGTGCCGAAGCTCGTCCGCGGCGAGGACATCCGGACGAAGGGGAGCGGGAACGTCGGCGCGTCGAACGTCTTCCGCGTCTACGGCCGGTCGCTCGGCATCCCGGTTGCGCTGCTCGATCTCGCGAAGGGCTTCGCCGCCGCCGCGCTCGGGCTCTGGGCCGGCGGTGCGCTGATCGGCGTGCTCGCCGCGGCGGCGGCGATGGTCGGCCACGCCCGACCGTCTTTCTCGCGCTTCGAGAAGGGCGGGAAGATGGTGGCGACCGCGGGCGGAGCGACCCTTGCGCTCGCGCCGCTCGCCGCGTTCATCTGCATCGCGGTCTGGCTCGTCGTGTTCGTCGCGACCCGCTACGCGTCGCTCGCCTCGATCGTCACCGCGCTCGCGCTCGCGATCCTCGTCGTCGTCCTCGACTACCCGTGGCCGATCATCGCGTTCGGGATCGCGGGAGCGGCAGCGGTCATCGTGCTGCACCGCCAGAACATCCGTCGCCTCGTCGGCGGCAGCGAGCACCGCTTCGAGCGGCGGCGTGCTAGCGGCTGAGCCAGGCGGCGAGCGTCGTCTGGTGCGGGCTGGGCTCGCCCGTGGCGAGCTCGCTGCGCAGCTCGCCGACCGTCCCGTAGCGCTCGGCGACGACGTCGTGCACGTGGATCGTCTCGAAGTTGACCTGCTTCGACAGCAGGAAGTCGTCGTCGTCGAGCTGCGGGAGCGTGTCGAGCGCGTCGCGCAGCGCGTGGCGCACGGAGTCCTCCACGAAGCGCGGCTGGAGGTGGGCGTGCTCGACGACGAAGAGCTCGTCCGGGCCGCTTGAGCAGGTCGTAGATCGGCGCGCTCATCGAGCGCTCGGCGATGTCGACCAGCACCTCGGCGTCGAGATCCTGCTCCGTCCCGACGAAGAGCGTCTGCCGACCGCGCTGGTTGTGGGTCGCGATCGGGACGAGCTCGAGGATCTTCTCGATGTCGTCGGCCTCGAAGCCGGCCTCGAGAAGCCGCTCCGACGCACGGTTGCGCACGAGGCCCTGCGCGCACGGGCACGCGTTGATCCCGGTCGCCTCGACTCCGACGGCGCGGCGCGTTCCGGTCTCCGACGCCGCGGCGATGCCGCAGAGCGTCACCATCTCCTGCGTCGCGAGGTTCGTCACCGGCGTGCGCCGGTGGATCGGCCACTGCGCGCGGATCCACACCTCGGCGCGGAGCGCGCCCTGGCGCTCGACGACGCGGCTCGCGATGTGCTCGGCGAGCACCTCGACGAGGAGCGCCTCGCGCTCGACGACGAGCTCGATCGCCTCCTCGAAGAGCTCGGGGAAGCGCGACATGTGGACGCCCTTCTGGTCGGCCGCGAGGTCGACCGTGCAGTCGATCACCGCCGCCATCACCGTCGAGGCGTTGCCGCGGCGGATGCGCACCGCCTTCTGGACGCCCGAGACGCCTGCGCGCGAGAGCGCGAGCGCGATCTCGGGCGACGAGGCCTGGAGATCGTCCGCGAGCTTGACGTCGCTCATCCGCGGCTGACCGTAGCACCAGCTGTCGCTCAGCGCAGCAGGCGCGAGAGCCGGCGGTCCTTGAGCAGCCGGCCGCCGGTCTGGCAGCTCGGGCAGTAGTAGATCGTGTGCTCCTCGAAGTCGACGCGCGCGATCGGCGTGCCGCACTGCGGGCACGGCTCGCCGAGCCGGTTGTGGATGACGTAGACGTCGGAGTCGCCCTTCCCGCTGCTCGCGGAGCTCGAGCGCGCGCGTCAGGTCGTCGTGCATCGCCGTCGCGAGCCGCTCGATCTCCTCGGTCGGAGAGCTCCGTCGACGCCTTGAACGGCGAGAGCCGCGCGCGCAGGAGGATCTCGTTCGCGTGCGCGCGCCCGATGCCGGCGAGCGCGCGCTGGTCGCGGAGGAGGGGATGGAGCTGCCGGCGCTCGCGCCGCAGGATCTCGGCGAGCCCGGCCGCGTCGAGGTCGAGCGCGTCCGGCCCGAGGTGGCCGAGATCGTCGTCGAGCTGCGCGGGCGTCGACGAGCCAGACGCCGGCGCGCTTCTTCTTCCCGGCCTCGGTGAGGACGAGCTCGCCGCCGTCCGCGAAGCGCAGTCCGGAACATCGGCGTCTTCGGCCCCTTCGCGCCGGGCGCGAGGTAGCGGAGCCGGCCCGCGCTCATCAGGTGCACGCGGAGGACGAGATCGTCGCCTTCGAGCGGGAAGAGGAGGTTCTTCCCGCGCCTGCGCGAGCCCGCGAAGCGTCGTCCGTCGAGCGCGGAGAGCGGCGGGGCGAACGTCTTCAGCGTCGCGATGTGCGCAGGCCCGGCCTTCTCGATCGGCGCGCGCGAGACGAGCGGGTCGAGCTCGCGCACCCAGGCCTCCACCTCGGGCAGCTCGGGCATGCAGCTGACGGTAGCGCCTAGGCGGGCACGGGCTCGGCGACCGCGCGTCGTCGATCGGCTCGGGCATCTCGCGGAGGTGTCGCTGCGGCGAGAAGAGGATCCAGAGGAACTGCGAGGCCGCCGCCGATCGCGCCGATCGACGATCGTCTCGCGGAGCCCGATCCAGGTCGCCGAGCGCGCCGCCGGCGAGCGTCCCGAGCGGGATCGTCCCCCAGACGATGAAGCGCATGACCGAGTTCATGCGACCCTGGAGCCGCGGCGGGCAGATCGCCTGCCGGTAGCTGACCTGGACGATGTTGTAGACGACGACGCGTGTAGCCGAACACGAGCTGCGCGGCGATGAGGAACGGGATCGCGGCGTTGCCCTCCGGTGCGAACGCGACGAGCCAGGAGCGTCGGCGCCGACAGGACGCGTCACGACGATCGACGTCGGGCCGATCCCGAAGCGCCGCGAGAGGCGCGTCGCCGTGAACGCCGCGACGAGCGAGCCGGCCGCGCCGACCGAGAAGACGACCCCGATCAGGCCGGGCGAGAGCCCGAGCTCGCGCACCGCGAACACGAGGAAGATCGAGAAGCCGAGGCTCGAAGAAGAAGTTCGAGGTCGCCGTGCACCCGGCCTGTGCGCGCAGGTTCGGGTTGCCGAGCACGAAGCGGAGGCCCTCCTTGAGCTCCGTGCCAGAAGCTCGGCTTCGTCCCGTCGACGTTCGTCGCGACGCTCGGGCCGTGGCTCCTCGGCTTGCGGATCCGAAGGATGAAGAGCCCGGACGCGACGAAGCTGAGCGCGTCGACGAGGACGGCGTACGGCGCGGTCAGGATCTCGACGAGGATGCCGCCGAGCCCCGGGCCCGAGATCTGGGCGGCCGACCGGCTGATCTCGAACTTCGAGTTCCCCTCGATGATCTGGTCGCGATCGACGAGCGACGGGAGGTACGACTGGTAGGCGACGTCGAAGAAGACCTGGAAGACGCCGACGAGGAAGCCGACGACGTAGAGCTGCCAGAGCGTGAGCGACGTCCGCGACGTAGGCGATCGGGACCGTCGCGTAGAGAGCGCGCGCGCCCGAAGTCGCCGACGATCAGGATCGGACGCCGCGGCAGGCGGTCGACCCAGACGCCTGCGGGCAGCGTGAAGAGGATGAACGGC
The DNA here is from genome assembly GCA_963822885.1 of uncultured Gaiellaceae bacterium. Taxonomy (GTDB): domain Bacteria; phylum Actinomycetota; class Thermoleophilia; order Gaiellales; family Gaiellaceae; genus GMQP-bins7. The sequence continues at coordinate 210,529 of CAWGJJ010000022.1, read as the reverse complement.
AGGAACAGGACGGTGCCGAGCACGGCGACCTCGAACGCGCTCGCGTCGAGCACGAGGATCGCGACGAGCGCGAAGGCGAGGTCGTCGATCTGCGAGCCGAACTGGCTGATCGTCTCGGCCGACCACAGCTTCAGGAAGTCGCCGTGGCGCCAGAGCCCGCCGGTCGGCCAGAGGCTACGCATCGGCGTCGACGGCGGCAGCGTGATCGCCGAGCGGAAGAGCGCGACCGAGAGCACGTGCAGCTCTCCGTCCGGGTCCGCGGCATCGCGAAAGTCGTCCTGCGAGTCGGGCGAGCCGGCGCTCGAAGCGGGCGGCGTCCTTCTTCGTCAGCCGTGCGCGGCCGACTCCGGTTCTGCCCTTCTCGTCGATGCCCGAGGCAGCTGCCTCCTCCGCCACCTGGCGCAGCATCATCGCCGAGATGCGCGCCGGCGCGGAGATCCTCCGCGCGTCGTCGACGCCCTTGAGCTCGAAGAGGCGGGCGACGCGGCCGTAGTACTTCTCCGTCAGGGCGCGCACCTGTCGCGTGCGAACCACGCGGACGAGGCCGGCCTTCTCGAGAACCTTCAGGTGGTGGCCGACCGTTCCCTTCGGCATGTCCAGAGCGGCCGCGAGCTCCGTCGTGCTCGCCGCACGCTGGCCGAGAAGCCCGACGATCCTGCCGCGCGTGAAGTCACCAAGCGCGCGGAGCTGCTTCGGGTCCTGGACGACGAGGACGTCGTCGAGCTCGTAGTCAGGGTGAACGGTCGATGATCGCGGAACATACGGGAATTCCCGACCATTGGCAAGAGAGTGCAACAGAGGCAGGCCCGAGTGGCGGCCTGCCTCTCGTGACGTGACTTGCCTACGGCTGCGAAGCGCTCGAGCCCGGAACCGTGCTTGCCGGGCACGCCGTTGACGGTCTCGCGTCGAGAACGCGAACGTCAGCTGCGCGTACGCGATCAGGTCGCTGTTGACCTCGAGCGCGATGAGCCCTCTTCCTGGTGCGGTGCTACCCGCGCCGTTGCCCGTTCCGGCGAACGTGTCGCAGGCGAGGTGGTAGCACGGGTCGTACTGCGCACCCGCGATGCCGCCCCAGATCGCTGCCTCCTCGGCCGTCTTGATCCCCTCGGCGCCCGTGAAGAGTCCGCCCGCCGGAATGTCGACCTGCGCGATGAACGGCCCGTAGTCCGAGCGACCGGAGAAGTCGGTGCCCTTGTACGGGATCCCGCGCGTCGTGTAGTACGCCTCGTACACGTCCTCGATCGCCGCCGACCCCGTCGGCCCCGGCAGGCGCGCCGACGCCGTCGGAGTTGTCGCCGTCGTACACGAAGAACACGTAGTTCGGCGAGCCGACCATGTCGTAGTTCAGGTACAGGGCGATCCGGTCGCGCTCCGCCTGCGAGAGCTCGGCGACGTACGCCGTCGAGCCGACGAGGCCCGCCTCCTCGGCACCCCACCAGGCGAAGCGCAGCGTGTTCTCGCGGCTTGACCTTGGCCATCATCAGCGCCGTCTCGAGGAGCGCGGCCGAGCCGGAGCCGTTGTCGTTGATCCCCGGGCCCTGCGGTCACGGAGTCGAGGTGCGCGCCGGCCATGACGACGTTGTTCGTCGTTCCCGCCCGGGAGCTCGGCGATGACGTTGACGTCCGTGCGGGTCTCGGCTGGACGACGTTGACGCGCGCCGTCGAGCCGGGCTGCGCGAGTGCCGCGCCGTCGGCGAAGCTCGCGCCGACGACCGGGATCGTCGACGGCTGCGAACGGCGCGGCAGCGTGCCGACGATCAGGCCCTCGCGGTCGGGCGTGTTGCCCTGGTTGAAGATGATCACCGCCGCGGCACCGGCGGCCTGGGCGTTCGACGCCTTGCTCGGCGAACGTGCAGCGTCCCGCGCTGGATGAGCGCGATGTCCGCCGGGGCCGCGAAGTCGTTGTCCGGCGAAGTCGGACCGGCCTCGCAGCCGCTCGTCGCTCGGTCGCGCGGCGGCGTGAGGTTGATGTCGACGGCGATCGACGGCTGCGGTGACGTCGCCCGGCCGCGCTGCCCGTGAACGCGCCGGTCGCGTACGTCGCGCTGACCGGCGTGAGCTGCTGGAGCGATCGGCTCGGACGTCGAACGTGAACGTGGAACTCGTCGAGCGTCACGTCGTAGCCCGCGTCCTCGAGCAGCCCGGCGACGTAGTCGACGCTGTCGGCGTAGCCCTCGGTGCCGGCGCGCGGTTCCCGGATAGACTCGTCGTCGTTCGCGTCGGCGATCGCCTGGAACGCCGCCTGATGCGCGCGCACGCCCTCGAGCGTCACGCACTCGAGCAGCTGTCTGGTACGTCGTGTTGGTTCGGTTCTTGCAGCCTGGTGGCGCCGCACCCGCAGCTGCGGGCACCGCACTGGCGATGAGCGCCGTTACGAGTGCGACGAGCAGTGCGAACGTCGCAATCGGCTTGGGTCCAGCCTTTTGGGCGGACATGAATCTCCCCTCTTTCGATGTCGGCAACGAGTCGTTGCCGTTTCCGACAGCCGTTCGACCCTACCTACCTCGACCGTCGATGGAGCAAACCTCGGGTCCGTAGGCTGAGGTCGTGGAGCCGATCGTGGTCGAAGCCAGGCGCGGCGATCTCGTCGAGGCGCGGCATCGCGTCCACGCCGTCGCGGTGTCCGACGGCGCGATCGTCGCCTCGTGCGGCGATCCCGAGCTCGTCACGACGTTCCGCAGCTCGGCGAAGCCGATCCAGGCGCTCCCGATCGTGCGCGCCCGGCCCGACCTCGACGACGCCGAGATCGCGATCGCCTGCGCCTCGCATCTCCATCGGCCGGATCAGCTCGAGCCGGTGCAGCGCCTCCTCACGAAGGCCGACGCGACCGAGGACGACCTCGAGTGCGGCCCGGAGCCCACGCGCCTCGAGCACAACTGCTCCGGGAAGCACGCGGCGATGCTGCTCCTCTGTCGCGTCAACGACTGGCCGACGGAGGGCTACAGGCTGCCGTCGCACCCGCTCCAGCAGGCGATGCTCACGGAGATCGCGGCGGCGGCCGAGGTCGAGCCCGAGTCGATGCCGACCGCGGTCGACGGCTGCGGCGTCGTGACGTACGCGCTGACGCTCGAGCGGATGGCGCACGCCTTCTCCCGGCTCGAGTCGCTCGACGGCGGCCTGCGTGCGGCCGACGCGATGCGCGCGCATCCAGAGCTCATCCGTGGAGACGGCGCGGCGGACACCGAGCTGATGCGGCTCGGCGACGGCTGGGTGGCGAAGGGAGGGGCCGAAGGGCTCCTCTGCGCGGCGCGAGACGGGTCTCGGCATCGCGCTCAAGGTCGAGGACGGGGCGCAGCGACCCATCCGCAGCGCGCTGGCCGCCCTCCTCGAGCAGCTCGGCTTCGACGCCGGCGACCTCGCGAACGTTCCGGTCGAGAACTCGCGCGGCGAGGTCGTCGGCGAGCTTCGTGTTCTCCGGAACGCGACCACGCGTTAACAAAGTGGTCCTCTTCCACAACTGTCCTTTCCGGACTAGTATCCGCGCGCTTGGTGGTGGAGCCGGGGCGGCAGGCGGGCCGGCTCATGCTTGTCGGAAGGTCAGTATCCCGTTCGAGCGCGAGAGGAGAAAGCCCAGCCCATGCTGTCTGTCGATATCGCTCTCCCCGAGGTCGAGGAGCTGCAACGCCTGGTCGAGCAGGGGCTCGAGAAGGGCTTCCTCACGTACGACGAGATCGTCACCGGACTCGACGACGTCGAGCTCACGAAGGAGCAGATCGAGGACTTCTACGCCTACCTGATCGACCACGCGATCGAGCTCCACGAAGGCGTCGAGCACAAGGATCTTCCCGGCGCCGAGCGCGTCCCGGCCGAGGAGGAGAAGGTCGTCGAGCCCAAGCTCGATCTCTCGGTCGAGCCGTCGCTCGACTCGCTGCGTCTCTACCTGCGCGAGATCGGCAAGGTGCCGCTGCTGACAGCCGACCAGGAGGTGTCGCTCGCGAAGCTCATCGAGCGTGGCGACATGAACGCGAAGCAGCACATGATCGAGGCGAACCTCCGGCTCGTCGTCTCGATCGCGAAGGGCTATCTCGGGCGCGGCCTCTCGTTCCTCGATCTGATCCAGGAGGGCTCGCTCGGCCTCATTCGCGCGGTCGAGAAGTTCGACTACCGCCGCGGCTTCAAGTTCTCGACCTACGCGACGTGGTGGATCCGCCAGGCGGTGACACGCGCGATCGCGGACAAGGCGCGCACGATCCGGATTCCGGTGCACATGGTCGAGAAGCTCAACAAGGTCGTGCACATGGAGCGCCAGCTCGTGCAGCGGCTCGGGCGCGAGCCGCTGCCGGAGGAGATCGCCGAGGAGCTCGAGATCGACCCCGAGGAGGTGCGCGAGATCCTGCGCATGTCGCAGCTCCCGATCTCGCTCGAGAAGCCGATCGGCGAGGAGGAGGACTCCTCGCTCGGAGACTTCGTGCCGGACGAGCAGGCCGAGTCGCCGTTCGACACCGCCTCGCTCTCGCTGCGGCGCGAGGACGTCGAGCTCGCTCTCGCTGCGCTCCCCGATCGCGAGCGTCGCGTGATCGAGCTCCGCTACGGGCTCGACGGCTCGCAGCCCTGCACGCTCGAGGAGGTCGGCCAGGCCTTCGGCGTCACCCGCGAGCGCATCCGTCAGATCGAGAACAACACGCTGAAGAAGCTCGAGTCGCTCCCGGAGGCGCAGGGCCTGCGGGACTGCGTGTGACCGTGCGGCCGCGAAGCGGACGCCTTCAGGGATGTTCGCGCGACCGGAAGTCCGCGCTAGCGGACTTCGGTCTTGCGCGGATACGTGTAACGCTTCGCGCTTGGCGCGAATCGAATACGTCGGCCACGCGACCGTCTTCGTCGATCTCGACGGCGTCCGGCTGCTGACGGATCCGCTGCTGCGCAACCGCGTCGCGCACCTGCGGCGCTCGACGCCCGTCTCGGCGCGGACGCGTCGAGGAGTCGACGCCGTGCTCGTCTCGCACGCGCACTACGACCACCTCGACCTGCCGTCGCTCGAGAAGCTCGGCAAGAAGATCCCGGTCGTCGTGCCTCGCGGCCTCGGCGGCCTGCTTCGCAAGCGCCGGTTCGAGTCGGTGATCGAGGTCGAGGTCGGCGAGACCCTGGCAATCGGCGAGCTGCAGATCCGTGCGGTTCGCGCGGAGCACGACGGGAGCAGGAGCCCGATCGGCGTGTCGGCGGAGCCGGTCGGCTACGTCGTGTCCGGCTCGAAGTCGATCTACTTCGCGGGCGACACCGACCTCTTCGACGAGATGCGCGAGCTCGGGCCGGTGGACGTCGGCCTCATCCCCATCTGGGGCTGGGGGCCGAGTCTCGGCGGCGGCGGCCACCTCGATCCGACGCGCGCGGCAGAGGCCGTCGCGCGGATCGAGCCGAGCCTCGTCATCCCGATCCACTGGGGCACGTACTTCCCGATCCACCTCGGCCTGACCGGAAGGCCGGGCTTCGTCGACCTGCCGCCGCTCGAGTTCCTCGAGGCGGTGAAGCGGACGGCGCCCGACGTCGACGTCCAGGTGCTCCGCCCGGGCGAGAGCCTGGAGCTCTAGGAGGCGGGAAGAGGTCCGCCGAGGCGAGCGCGGCGACCGTCTGCTCGCGGATCTCGCTCGCGACGTGCGAGACGTCGGCGCCGAACGGTGCGTACGCGACCACGTGGAGCCACGCCGTTCGCTCGGTGACGTCGCCGACCTGGACGTAGATCGCGAGCTCGTCTCCCTGTGGCACCGTCGAGGCCGCCTCCTGGTGATTCGCCGCGCCTCGCCGAGTGACGCTCCGAGCCGCACGGGCAGGTCGACGGTGACGAGTCGGCGCGGGTCGTCGACCGAGCGGTTCACGAGGATCGTCGAGACCATGGTCGTGTTCGGGACGAAGATCCGGCGACCCTCGTCCGTCGCGAGCGCCGTGTAGCTCAGCGAGATCTCGTCGACGATCCCGGTGTGGTCCTGCACCGTGATCCGGTCGCCGAGTCGGACCGGCTGCGTGAAGGCGAGGAGGACGCCCGAGCCGAGGTTTCCGAGCGGCGTCGTGAGCGCGAGGCCGGCGATGACGGCGAGCACCGCGGCCGAACCGAGGAAGGCGCTCGCGACCTGCTGGGTGGCCGGGAAGATCGACAGCACGCTCCAGGTGCCGATGACGACGACGATCGCGACGACGACGCGCAGGAGGAAGCCGAACGTCGTCCGGCGCCGTGCTGCGACGGTCGGATCGGTCTCGGCGAGTCGCCGCTCGTAGCGGTCGTACGCCGTCGAGAGAAGCATGCGGAGCACGACCACGACGACGAGCCACACCGCGGCCGTGACGAGTGCGCGCACGACGTCCGAGTCCACGGCGCCGAGTTCGGCGCGCGAGCGCGAGGAGCCTGCCTCGAGCTCAGTCGCCGGCGAGCACGCGAGCCTTGGCCGACGCGTACTCCTCGTCGGTCAGCTCGCCCTTCGTGTGCAGCTCGGCGAGCGCGGTCAGCCGCGTCGCGACGTCGGTCGCCGGCGGTGCGGCGCACGGGCGCGGCCGGCTTCGCCGCTGCGGCGCGCTGCTCGTCCCACCAGCCCGACACGCGGTCCCACGTGTCCGCGAAGAACGCCGTGCCCTGCGCGTCGGGAAACTCGAGCAGCGTCTGGCGGCGCGTCAGCTCGATCCAGGTCGCGCCGAGCGCGACGATGCCCGTGACGACGAGCAACCGCGTGAAGTCGAGCACCGTGGCGGTGAGCAGCATCGCGAGCCCGACGACCGCGAGCACGACGTACGCCCACACGCGATTCTGCAGTCCCGGTGCGAGCCAGCCGCGGGCGGTCAGCGCGCGCCGGCCCGGGCCGGCGAGCCACGCCGCGAGGAGGAACAGGAGCCCGACGACGATCATCAGCCGGAACGACCCGCGCATGAGCTCCGTGAGGATGTCCCACGCGTCTCCGGCAGCCTCGCGATCGTCGCGTCGGGCGACGAGCGCGTCGACGACGTAGTTCTTCGTCAGCCGCGCGGCCGCGATCCCGACGAATCCGACGACGATGAACACGACGCCGATTCCGCGGACGGCGCGTCGGCGATCGCGTGCGAGCCAGACGGCGAGGCCGAACGCGGCGAGCGTGAGGAGCGGGAGCACCCACGCGAGGGTCTTCAGGAGCTGGAACACGTTCTGTGCCGTGTCGAGCTCGTCGGAGCGCAGGACGACGATCTGGCCGGCGTCGTCGGGGATCCGGTCGACGACCTGGTTGCCGATCCCGATCCGATCCGCGGCCTCGATGATGATCGCTCGCAGGTCGAGGATCACCTCGCCTTCGTCGGTCGAGACGCGATCGCCGCCGCCTTCGAGCACCTGGACCAGCGTCGTGTGCGACTCCTCGAGCGCGACGCGGAAGAGATCCTGGAACACCGGCTGCTCGAGCGCGCGGTCGACGATCTGGTACGACGCCTGGCGCAGACCTGCGGTCGCGGCCCCCGAGAGGCCCTTGTAGTCCTCCGGCAGCTGCTCCTCGACCTCGGCCTGGACGTCGACGTTCGCGAAGAGCTCGTCCACGGCCCGGTTCGCCACCGCGCTTCTGATCTGGTCGTTGTCGAGAAGCGAGCTCGACGTGTCCGTGAAGACGCTCGTGTTGAGCGCGACGCGGTTGATCCAGACCGCGAACGAGGAGAGGAGCAGGAAGAGCCCGGCGACCACGAGCACGACCCACACGGCGGTAGCTCGTCCGCGGCCCTGTCTGCTCGGTGCCTCGGAGGCGGCGGCGTCGGTGCTCATCGCGCGAGGGAGCCTACTGCGCGTCGAGCGAGAACGCAGCGTGCAGCGCGCGAACCGCCTTCTCGATGTCCGAGCGCGGGATGAGGCAGGACACCTTGATCGGCGACGTCGTGATGAGGCGGAGGTTGATCTGCTCGTTCGCGAGCGTTCGGAACATCCGCGCCGCGACGCCGGGATGCGAGCGCATGCCTGCGCCGATGAGCGCGACCTTGCCGAGATCGGAGACCTCCTCGATCTCGATCGGCCCGATCGACTCCTGCGCGCGCTCGAGCGCTCGTCGCGTTGCCTGCACGTCGTCCTGCGGAACGGAGAAGGAGAGCTCGGCAGACTCGTGGCCGACGTTCTGGAGGATCGTGTCGACGTTCACGTGCTCGGCGGCGACGGCCTCGAAGATCGCGGCCGCCGAGCCGGGCTGGTCGGGGACGCCGCGCAGGTCGAACAACACCTCGTCCTCCGAGTGCGTCACGGCCGACACGATCGCCTGCTCGAGTCCCTCGGCACCCTGGATCCAGGTACCCGGCTCGTTCGAGAACGTCGACCGGGCATGGATCGGAACGTCCTGGTTGCGCGCGATCTCGACGGCGCGCAGCATGAGCACCTTCGCTCCGGACGCGGACATCTCGAGCATCTCCTCGTACGAGATGCGGTCGAGCTTGCGCGCGTCCGGGACGATCCGCGGGTCGGCGGTGAAGACGCCCTCGACGTCGGAGTAGATCTCGCACGACGCGCCGAGCGCGGCGGCGAGCGCGACGGCGGTCGCGTCCGTGCCCCCGCGCCCGAGCGTCGTCACGTCCATCGTGTCGCGCGAGAAGCCCTGGTAGCCGGCGACGAGGACGATGCGGCCGCGGTCGAGCGCCTCGAGCACGCGCACGGGCGTGATCTCGCGGATCTTCGCCTTCGTGTGGACGGGGTCGGTGATGATCCCGGCCTGCGAGCCCGTGAACGAGACGGCCTCGTAGCCGAGGTCGTGCACCGCCATCGCGACGAGCGCGCACGAGATCCGCTCTCCCGTCGAGAGGAGCATGTCGAGCTCGCGCGGGTGCGGCTGCGTCGAGACCTGCTGCGCGAGCGCGAGGAGCCCGTCCGTCGCGTCGCCCATCGCCGAGACGGTCGCGACGACGCGGACGCCGCGTGCGCGAGCCTCGACGAGCCGCTGCGCGACGTGCTTGATCTTGTCGGGATCGGCGACGGACGAGCCGCCGAACTTCATGACGACGGTCTCGGCGTCGGTTCGGGCGCCGCGCTCACGCTCGGGATTGTGGCTTGTCCGGCACCCGGAGCGGGTTCGCCATGCGCCACGCCGGGGGCCACCGCCGGCGGTATGTGCGGGCACCAGAGGGCTGGTGCTCCGCAGCTCGCTCGTCTGCCGCTCGAGGTCAACGCGTCCCGTCGGCGAGCGGAGTCGCTGGTGCTCTGACGCGTCGCGTGCGTCCGCTCTGTCTCGAGCCGATACCGCTGGGCTGAACCTGGCTCGTTTGCGGCGATGAGATGAGCCGCCTCGTCGACACGGTTGGCCCCGACGCAATCGCGCTTCGGGGCCAACCGACAGCGACGTACGTCGAGGCTAATCTGCTTCAGACCGTTGGCGTTCCGTTGCACGCGTCGCCGGGTGTTCGCCGGAAGCCACTTCCGGGGATCTGTCCCCAGCTCTGCGACGTGCTCCGCGGTCCGTCCGACCTCGGCCGGCGGATCGAAGTCGTTCTGCCCGCGAGAACGAGCAGATCGAGTTCGCGTGTGGACGGAGTCCGCGGCTCCGATCGGAGTTTCCGCAGTTCTCGGCAGCCTAGACCCCGGCTTCGCGTGATTGCAGTTCCCGGTCACCTCACCGGCGAATGCCGCACTCGCACCCAGCACCCGTGCGCGACGGCGGCCGCAACGGTCGCGATCGCCAGCAATGCGAGCAATGACCTCTTGCTCATGTGTCTCCCCCTCTCCCGATTCGGGTCGCTCTGACGCCAGATAGGTCACGCCTAGCTACCCGGTCGGCGACGCGGTCAATCGCATGAGCCGAGGCTTCGACGGCGGCTACGCTCCGCGCGTGCCGCGGAAGGTCATGCTCATCGGGCTCGACTGCGCCGAGCCGTCGCTCGTCCTCGAGCGCTGGCGCGACGAGCTGCCGACGATCTCGGGGCTCATGGAGCGCGGCTCGTACGGTCGGCTCACGTCGGTCATCCCGCCGATCACCGTTCCCGCCTGGTCCTGCATGATGTCCTCGAAGACGCCCGGCGACCTCGGTGTCTACGGGTTCCGGAACCGCTCCGACCACACGTACGACGGCGGCTTCATCGCGATGTCGACGGCGATCAAGGAGCCGCGGCTCTGGGATCTCGTGACGCGTGCGGGCGGCTCGTCGATCGTCCTGTCGGTGCCGGGCTGCTACCCGCCGAAGCCGCTGAACGGCGTCATGGTCGGGTGCTTCCTCACGCCGTCGCTCGACTCGAAGTACACGTATCCGGCGGCGCTCAAGGACGAGATCGCGGACGTCGTCGGCGAGTACCTCTTCGACACGAAGGACTTCCGCACGGACGACAAGGAGTACCTCCTGCGCCAGGTGTACGAGATGACCGACCGGCGCTTCGCGCTCGCCGAGCACCTCCTCGAGACGAAGCCGTGGTCGCTCTTCGCGATGGTCGAGATGGGACCCGACCGCATGCACCACGGCTTCTGGAAGTACATGGATCCCGAGCACCGCAAGCACGAGCCGGGGAACCCGTACGAGAACGCGATCCTCGACTACCACCGCCACGTCGACGGGCTCATCGGGAAGCTCCTCGAGCACGCCGACGACGACACCGTCGTCTTCGTCCTCTCCGACCACGGCGCGAAGCGGCTCGACGGCGGGATCCGCATCAACGAGTGGCTGCGGCAGGAAGGGCTGCTCGCGACGCTCGCCGAGCCGAACGGCGTGTCGTCGCTGCGCGACGTCGGCGTCGACTGGTCGCGGACGACGGCGTGGGGGGAGGGCGGCTACTACGCGCGCGTCTTCCTCAACGTCGCCGGGCGCGAGCCCGAGGGGACGATCGCGCCCGAGGAGTACGAGGCCGTGCGCGACGACCTCGCGCGACGGATCGCGGCGATTCCGGACGACGCGGGCAACCCGATCCCGACGGCCGTCTACAAGCCGGAGGAGCTGTACGGCGAGCCGCAGGGCGTCGCGCCCGACCTCATCGTCGTCTTCGGCGACCTCCTCTGGCGCTCGGTCGGGACGATCGGCGGCGACGAGGGCATCCAGACGCTCGAGAACGACACCGGGCCCGGACGACGCGAACCACGCGCAGGACGGGCTGTACGTCGTCGCCGGCCCGGGGATCGAGCGCGACCGGGCGCACGCGACGCGCACCTGCTCGACATCGCGCCGACCGTCCTCGAGATCCTCGGAGATCGAGGAGCCGGCAGGGCATGCGAGGCGACGAGCCTCGTCGCTCAGCCCGCCGCCGCGCTGAGCCCGTCGAACTCACGCTCGACGCTCGTCGAGCAGCTCCTCGTGCGAGGTCGAGCAGACTCGACGGACGAATGCTGATGCTCAGCAGCAGGTACTTCTGCCGGTGTGGCAGTCGAGCGGACGCCTCCTCGGCCTCGTCGAGCCGTCGCTCTCAGGTCGTCGATGTCGTCCCGGAGCGCGCGAAGGCTCGTCGCGCGTCACCGGCTTCGCCGACCAGGTCGGCGATCAGGAGGCGCACGTAGCACCTCGCTCTTCACCGGGTGTGAACCGCGTCGGGCGTCGCGGCCCAGGCGCGGAGTGCGTCGAGGCCCTTCTCGGTGAGTGTGTAGACCGTCCGCTCGCGCGTCTTGCCGGGTTCGCGTCGCGCTGTCCAGGTAGCCGAGCGCTGCGAGTCGCTTCGGCTCGACGTAGTAGCGGCTCTCGCCGGCCCAGTCGAAGAATGCGGCCGCGCTCGCACCATCCGCCGCAGGTCGTGCGGGCCGGCGCCGTCGCGCCCGATGAGGCCGAGCACCTCGTACGAGAACAGGGTGAGCTCGACGCTTGACATAACTGTGTTCCATAGTTTATAGCTACGTGGCTACGACGGCACGAGAGGAGGCGAGATGGACGAGTTCATCGAGCGCCAGCGCGCGATGTGGGCGGCGGCGACTACGCGCACGCTGTCGCGAGCACATCGCGGACGTCGGCGAGCGCGTCGTCGCGCGCGCCAGCGTCGACGCCGGCATGCGACGTGCTCGACGTCGCGTGCGGCACCGGCAACGCGGCGCTTCCCGGCGGCACGCGCCGGCGCCGAGGTAACCGGGCTCGACCTCGTTCCCGAGCTGCTCGAAGGCGGGCGGAGGAAGGCGGCGGCCGAGGGTCGAGATCGACTGGGTCGAAGGCGAACGCCGAGGAGCTTCCGTTCGACGACGACTCGTTCGACCGCGTGTTCTCGACGTTCGGGCACATGTTCGCTCCGCGGCACCGCGGACGGCCGACGAGATGGCGCGCGTGTGCCGCGCAGGGCGGCGTCGATCGGCGATCTGCTGCTGGACGCCCGAGGGCGTCGTCCGGCGAGGTCTTCGCGCCAGCCGGCTCGTACATGCCGCCGCCGCCGGACTTCGCCTCGCCGCCGATCCTCTGGGGAACGGAGGAGCACGTGCGCGAGATGTTCGGCTCGGCGGCCACGGACTTCGAGTTCGAGCGCCAGCGACGACGCATCGAGTGCGGACTCGGTCGAGGGCTTCGCCGACTTCTTCGTCGATCGCTTCGGGCCGCTGGTCACTGCGAAGCAGATGCTCGGCGCACGGTTCGAGGAGCTTCGCGCGCGAGATCCTCGCGATCTGGGAGCGCCGCAACGCGGCCGACGACGGCGGCTTCGAGCTCCCGCAGGAGTACCTGCTTTCCGTCGATCCGCCTCTGAGCCGTCAGACGTGCGCCTAGGACGCCGTCGAGCGGACGCGGCACGCGGTCGAGGTCGAGCGCGTCCGACGAGGAGCGGCGCGTAGCGGATCTTCCGGTTCCACATGAAGCGCCAGAGCTGCTCGTCGCAGGCCGCAGGTCACGCTTCGCGAGCTGCTTCTGGAACGTGCGGAACGGCCCGAGCTCGCCCTGCGCCTCGATGACTCTCGAAGCACCGTCGCGGAGCCGAGCGCCCGTACGAGCTCGTCCTCGAGGTCGGTCACGCAGACGAAGAAGCCGAGCCTCTCCATGTCGTCGCGGGTGAGGTCCGTTCCCATGTCCGCACGCTCGAGTGCCCGCTCGAAGGCGCTCTCCTCGCCCACGTCGCAGAGGCCGGCCAGCTTCACGTCGAAGCCGCTACGGCCGTAGCGCTCGAGGTGGGGGCCGACCGCGTGTGCGCCCCCGATCGGGACGATCGACACGCCCTCGGCCTCGAGATCGCGGCCGTAGCGCGTCGCGAGCGTCTCGAGCGCCCGCTGGTCGCTCACCCCCTCGACGAGGATCACGGTGTTCATCCGTCCATCTCGCGGAACGCGGGATTGAAGAAGCCGTAGGCGACGACGACCGCGAGGAGCACGCCGATGGCGAGGAACGTCGCAGCGACGCCGATCGCACCGACGAGGACTCCTCCGAGCAGGTCCCGAGCGGAATCGCCGCCCAGGCGCCGCCGCGAACCGCGCCGAAGACGCGTCCGCGCAGCTGGCTCGGGCACGATCTCGGTCGTGACCGTGAAGAGCAGCGGGTTGATCGGGCCGGCCACGAGCCCGGCGAAGCGAGCGCGACGAGCGCGAGCGGGTAGCGACGGCGTGGTCGCGAGCGCCAGGTAGACGAGCGGAACCACTGTGAAGCACCGACGAAACGTCCGCCGCCGCGGCAGTCGATGCCCGATCGCGCTGTACACGAGCGCGCCGGCGAGCGCGCCGCCTCCGAAGACGCCGAACATGAGCCCGAGGTCGGACGCGCTGCCGTACTCCTCCTCGTGCGAAGACGGCCATCACGACCGGGAACGGCGCCTCGAGGAGGTTGGTGAGGAGCACCATGAGCGACGACCGCTCGCAGGACTCGCTGTCTCCAGATGAACCGCATGCCCTCGGCGAGCTCGGCGAAGAATCTGCCCCTCTCCTCGACCTCCGGCGACGCGGCCGGTCGCGGTACGAGCAGACCGACGAGCGCGGCGGAGACGATGAAGCTCGCAGCGTCGAGCCACAGCGCCGTCGTCGCGCCGAACGCCGCGACCAGCACGCCGCCGATCGGCGCGCCGATGAGGAGCGCGCTCTGCTGGATCGCCGACACGGATCCCGCTCGCGCGCTCCATCCGTGCGCCGGCGAGCTCGACGACGTCGGGGAGAAGTGCCGCACGCGCAGTCGCGCCCGGCGCATCCAGAAGCGCGCCGAGGAACACGAGTCCGAACAGCTGCCAGAGCTCGATCCCGACCGTCGCATCGAGAAGCGGGATCGCCGCGACGGCGCCGGCGCTCGCCAGATCGGCGACGATGCTCGTCGCCCGGAAGCCCGAGCCGGTCGACGACCACGCCGCCGAAGAACGCCGCCAGCACGATCGGGAGGAAGTTGAAGAACACGGCGAGGCCGGTGAGCGCCGGGCTTCCCGTCGTCGTGAGGACGTACCACGGGATCGCGAGTTGAGCGACCGCATTCCCGGCGAGCGAGATCGTCTCCGCGGCGTAGAGCGCGTAGAGAGGAGCCCGCCTGCGCACGGCGGCACCGTAGGCCGTCACTACAATCCGCCGCGCTGTGAACGTCGTCGTCTACGTCTCCGATGCGCTGCGCACGGATCACCTCGGCTGCTACGGCGCCCGGTACGTCGAACACGAAGACGATCGACGAGCTCGCGGCGAGCGGTGTTCGCTACTCGCACGCGATCTCGGCGGCGCCGTGGACGGCGCCTTCGACCACGTCGATCGTCACGGGGATGTACGCGCACCACCACGGCTACCTGCACTGGGACGCGCCGCTCGATCCTGCGCACGAGACCTGGTTCCGCGCGTTCTCGGCGCACGGCTACGAGGTCGCGAGCTTCGTCTTCGACACGAACTACCTCTTCAAGGACCTCCCGGAGGCGAACGTCCGCGGCACGTCGGAGTCGCTCGACGGCGCGTTCGAGTGGATCCGCGCCAATCGGGATACACCTTTCTTTCTCTACGTGCACAACTGGGCGACGCACATGCCCTACGACATCGTCCACGCCGACCGCAAGAACTGGCTCGCCGCCAAGGCGGAGGTGATCGCCGGCATCCAGTCCGACTCGGCCTCGGCTCTCGAGTCGATGCGCGAGGGCTACCGGACCGCGGTCGAGCGCCAGTCCGAGGTGCTCGTCGCGTCGTTCCTCGAGGAGCTCGACACCCTCGGCTTGCGCGAGAACACGGTCTTCGCGTTCCTCTCCGACCACGGCGAGTCGTGGGGCGAGCGCTTCCAGGCCAAGGACGACGTGAAGGGCGTCTACCACATGCACGGCGCGACGCTCCACGACGAGATCGTCGAGGTGCCGCTGATCGTCTCCGCACCCGGGCTCGAGCCCGGCGTCGTCGACTCGCAGGTGCGTTCCGTCGATCTCATGCCCACGCTTCTCGAGCTCACGGGCCTGCCGGCGCGCGAGACCGACGGCGAATCGCTTCTTCACGTCGACGGCGACCGACCGGCGATGATCGCCGGCACCGACATGGGCGCGCTCACGAAGCTCGCGGTCCGGATGCCGCCGTGGAAGCTGATCCTCGACGTCGACAGCGGCGCCGAGGAGGCATACCGGCTCGACGTCGACCCGCGCGAGCTCGCTCCCCGCACCGACGCTCCTCCCGAGCTCCGCGAGCTCGTCTTCCGCGAGCTCGAGAGCGCCGAGCGCCACGAGCTGACGGAGGAGGAAGAGGCGACCGTCGCGAAGCGGCTCTCCGACCTCGGCTACCTCTAGATGACCGCGCTCGCGACCTTCTACGAGCGGATGTTCTTCATCCGCCGCTTCGAGGAGACCCTCCTCGATCTCTTCTCGCTCGGGAAGCTCGTCGGGACGACGCACACGTACATCGGGCAGGAGGCGAACGCGGTCGGCCTCATCGACCACCTCGACCCTGACGTCGACACGATCTTCTCGAACCACCGCTGCCACGGGCACTACCTCGCGTTCACCGACGACGCGTTCGGGCTGCTCTGCGAGGTGATGGGGAAGGCGCCGGGCGTGTGCGGGGGCAAGGGCGGCAGCCAGCACCTGTGCAAGGGCAACTTCTACTCGAACGGCGTGCTGGGAAGCATCGTCCCGGTCGCGACCGGGATCGCGCTCGCGGAGAAGCGGAAGGGGACGGGCGCGGTCTCGACCGTCTTCCTCGGCGACGGCACGCTCGGCGAGGGCGTCACGTACGAGTCGCTCAACATCGCGTCGCTCTGGCAGCTCCCGGTGCTCTTCGTCGTCGAGAACAACCACTACGCGCAGTCGACGCCGGTCGAGCTCGAGCTCGCCGGGTCGATCGCGGCGCGGGGTGCGGCGTTCGGCGTCGAGGTCGACGAGCTCGACACGACCGACGTCGAGCTGATCCACGAGGCGGCGGGCCGCGCGATCGGCCGGATTCGCGAGACCGGCGCGCCGTTCTTCCTCGTGCTCAACACGTATCGCTTCAGCCCGCACTCGAAGTCGGACGACCAGCGCGACCCGGCCGAGATCGAGGAGCGGCGCACGCGCGATCCGCTGCTGGTGGTCGGCGCGCGGCTGGACGACGACGAGCGCAAGGCGATCGAGGCGCGTTGCGAAGAGCGCCTGGCCGAGACCGTCGAGGCTGCCGACGCCGCACCGGCCGCGACTCCGGGAGTCGCGGCGTGAGCACCATCGCCCAGAAGCGCGGCGTCCAGGTCCTCAACGAGACGCTGCACGCGATCTTCGCCGAGCGCGACGACGTCGTCCTCTTCGGCGAGGACGTGCTCGATCCGTACGGCGGCGCGTTCAAGGTGACGGCCGGCCTGAGCGACGCGTATCCCGACCGCGTGCTCACGACACCGATCAGCGAGGCGTCGCTCTTCGGCGTCGCTGCAGGGATGGCGCTGCGCGGACAGCGCCCGATCCTCGAGATCATGTTCGGCGACTTCATCGCGCTCGGCCTCGACCAGATCGTGAACGGGATCTCGAAGTTCCGGGAGATGTACGACGACCAGGTGACGGTGCCGCTCGTCGTGCGAGCGCCGATGGGCGCGCGCCGTGGGTACGGGCCGACGCACTCGCAGTCGCTCGAGAAGCTCCTCCTCGGGATCCCGAACATCTGTCGTCGTCGCCGCGAGCGAGTGCCACGACGTCGGCGCGCTGCTCACCGCCGCCGTGGACGACGAGCGGCCGGTGTTCTTCATCGAGAACAAGCTGCTCTACGGACGGACGATCCGCCGGCCCGAGGACGGCCACATCGGCGAGCTCGCCGTGCGCGAGAGCGGCGATCCGTATCCGGCGCTGACCTTCTCCGCGACCGACTTCACCGAGGGCTCGGCGACGGTCGTCACGTACGGCGGGATGCTTCCCGTCGTGCTCGAGGCGGTGACGGAGCTCGTCCTCGAGCACGAGATCTTCTGCGAGGTCGTCGCGCTCTCACAGCTCGTCCCGATGGAGCTCGACGCCGTGCTCGAGTCGGTCGCGCGCACCGGCGCGCTCGTCACCGCGGAGGAGGGGACGCTCACCGGCGGCTTCGGCGCCGAGATCGCCGCGCGCGTGCAGGAGGCGGCGTGGAGCGACCTGCGCGCACCGGTGCAGCGCGTCGCGGCGCGCGACGGGATCATCCCGTCGGCGCGCCCGCTCGAGGACGACATGCTCCCGAGCGTCGACGACGTCGTGCGAGGCGATCACCTCGCTCGACGGCGTGCGAAGCTAGCGCGCGCATGCTCGAGATCGTTCTCACGCGCGAGGACGCGAACACCGAGTACGCGCTCCTCGCGGAGTGGCTCGTCGAGGATCGCGCGGAGGTGACCGCCGGGCAGCCCGTCTGCGTCGTCGAGACGACGAAGGCGACGGTCGAGGTCGAGGCGCCCGGAGCGGGCACGATCGTGCAGCTCTACGGCGAGGACGTCGAGGTCGAGCTCGGCAAGACGATCGCGTACGTCGCGGAGTCGGCCGACGAGCTGGCGACGATCGACGCGAAGGCCGAGGAGAAGCCCGCGCCGAAGGCGCCGCAGGTGACCGGAAGGCGACGCGGAAGGCGGCCGAGCTCGCCGAGCTCCACGGGATCGACCTCTCCACGGTCGAGAAGCGCGGGTTCATCACGGAGAAGGACGTCGAGGAGCTGATCGTCGCGCAGAAGGCCGCAGCCGCGCCCGCGGCTGGGCCGGCGCTCGCGGGCGTCTCGACCAGCGGCGTCTCGCTGCCGGCGACGTTCGAGCTCGACGAGACCGTCGGCGCGGTCGATCCGGCGTTTCTCGAGTCGCTCGATCACGACGCGTTCCGCGCGCTCGCCGGCCGACGAGAAGGTCGTCGCGCTCCGTGATGCGGGCGCGCAGATCGGAGACGGCGTCGATCTCGGCGAGGGATCGCTCGTCGTGGCGCCACGTGTCGTCATCGAGGACGGCGTCCGGCTCGGCCCGCGCGCGACCGTCGTGTGCGAGGAGGTCGTCGCGATCGGCGAGCTCTCGCAGTTCGGCGCCGATCTCGAGCTGCGCTGCCGCCGTGCCTACCTCGGCGCGGGGATCTGGGGCGGCCGCTCCGTTCGGATCGGCGGCGGCGGGCATCGCGACCCGTGGGCGACGCTCGCGATCGGCGATCTCGCGTTCGTCGGCGACGAGGCCTTCGTGAACGTCTGCCGGCCGGTGCTGATCGGCCGCGAGGTCTTCCTGACGATGCGCTCGCTGATCGTCACGCACAACATCGGCCACTCGGTCGCTCGAGGGGTTCGAGAACCGCTTCGCGCCGGTCGTGCTCGAGGATCGCGCGCAGGTCGGGCTCGGAGCGGTGCTCTACGCGGGCGCGCGGATCGGAGCCGAGGCGATCGTCGCGTCGAACTCGTACGTCGTCGGCGAGATCCCAGCAGGCGTCGTTCGCGATCGGCGTCCCAGCGAAGGCGACCGGCAGCTCGAGCCACAAGCTCTCCGACGCACGCCGAGTCGACCTCGCACGCCGCTTCGTCGACGACCTCCACGAGCTGCTCGCCCTCCGTGGCCACGAGTCTCGGCGATCGAGGACGACGGCTTCGAGATCGAGGGCACGCGCGTCGCGTTCGTCGAGAGCTACCGCGGCGGCGTCGATGCGCCGGCGGTCGTGCTCGCGCTCGACGTTCGCGGCGACGTCCCCGAGGGCGTCGCCGTCCTCGACCTCCTCGGCCGCCGCGTGCACGGCAGCGGAGGCGTCGTCCTCGACTCGGTGCGCGAGTTCTGCCGCAAGCGCGGCATCAAGTTCGAGCCGGGGCCGTGGAGCTACCCGGGCGGGCTCGTTTGAGGGATTGCCGGTCACCCTTGTAGTTCGTGTCCCGCCGGTACTAGGGTGTGCGCGCCGAGGGGAAGGTCTCGCGAAAGCGAGGGCGGGTGTTCAGAAGGGCTCAGATCGTGTTCTGGGGCTGGCCGCGCTGCTCGGCGCGGCATTCGTCGTCGTCGTCGGCGGGTCAGGGCCCGCCCGGCGGTTCGCCTCCCGGTCTCGACAAGGCGATTGCGGCGAAGCAGAAGCACGCGGAGCGCCTGCTCGACAAGCCCGGTGTCGCCGGTGTCGGCGTCGGCTGAACCCTGCCGGCAAGCCCGTCATCCGCATCTACAAGGAGAAGCGACGACGTCGACGATCTTCCCGACGAGCTCGAAGGCGTCGCGGTCGAGCCGTCACGACCGGCGTGCTCGAGCCGCGCGACCATCTACCCGACGCACCGGTTCCCGCGACCCGTTCCGATCGGCGTCTCGTCGGGTCTCAGCGGCGTCGCGACGGGCACGCTCGGCGTCCGCGTCACCGACGGCACGAATACGTACGCGCTCTCGAACAACCACGTCTTCGCCGGGGTCAACACGCGCGAACATCGGCGACCCGATCATCTCGCCGGGCGACGTCGACGGCGGGAGCGATCCGGGTGATCGCATCGGAACGCTCGCGCGTACCAGACGATCGACTTCGACGGCGGGCACGAACACGATGGACGCGGCGATTGCCCTCACTTCCACGGCGAACGTCGGTACGGCGACGCCGGCCGACGGCTACGGCACGCCGAGCCCGATCACGACGTCCGCGTTCGTCGGTCAGGCGGTGCAGAAGTACGGCCGGACGACCGGACTCCAGCTCGGCAACGTGGCCGGCACGAACATCTCGGTCGACGTCTGCTACGTTCCGCGTTCGGAGACTTCTGCCTGCAGGAGGCGCGTTTCGCCGGGCAGATCTCCGTCTCGCCGGGCCCATTCAGCGCGCCCGGCGACTCGGGCTCGCTCATCGTCACGCAGGGTGCGAACGAGCCGGTCGCGCTCCTCTTCGCCGGCGGCGATGGGCTTGACGATCGGGATCGCCGATCGATCTCGTCCTTCAGCGGTTCGGCGTCACGATCGAGGGCCCGCCACCCGGCGACGGGCCGCCGAGCGCACCAACCGCCCTCTCCGCCCTCGCCGGGAGCGGCCAGCGTCAGCCTCTCCTGGAACGCACCGACCTTCGACGGAGGCTCGCCGATCACGAACTACAAGTGTCCACCGCGGCACGAGCTCCGGACTCGCTGACGCCTCCTCGCCGACGCGGGCACGTCGACGAGCTATCCTCGACACGAGCGCGGCGAACGGGACGACCTACTACTACAAGGTGTCCGCCGAGAACGCCAACGGCGAAGGCGCGCTCTCGAACGAGGCCTCTACGACTCCGACCGACCTCGTCGCCCCAGTCGAGCCGCTCCCGATCGTCGACGGCTTCGACCGCGCCAACGAGAACCCGCTCTCGGACGCCGGAGCGCTGGACGAACGGGTCATCGGCTCGACGGAGACGGGACTGACACGTCACGCCGAACACAGTTGCCTGCTCGAAGACGACGACCTGCACGGCCTGGCGCAACGACGCCCAGTACGGCCCCGACGCCGAGTCGTGGGCGCGTCTCGCGACCCTGCCGGGAACCGGCAACGCGTTGCGGCTGCTACGTGCGCCTCCAGCAGGCCGGGCAGCTCGGCCTACGACGGCTACATGCTGCGCACGAACCAGCAGCGGGAACCGACCAGGTCCTCTTCGAGCGCATCGACAACGGGCGCGATCGTCACACGTCTCACGATCAACCAGGAGCTCGCCGTCGGCGACATCCTCCTGCTGCGCGCGAAGGGCTCGGCGATCGAGGCCTGGCGCCACGACGGCTCGGCCTGGTCGCGGCTGGGAGTGACTCCAGGACGCCACCTACTCCGGCGCCGGCTCGTGCCGGCGTCGGGCTTCGCGGCACGACCGGGCGGCTGGACGACTTCGGGGCGCGGAGTCTTAGCCCAGAACCCACCGAGCGCACCGACCGCCCTCTCCGCCCTCGCCGGAGAGGCGAGCGTGAGCCTCTCCTGGACGCACCGGCCTTCGACGGAGGCTCGCCGATCACGAACTACAAGGTCTACCGCGGCACGAGCTCCGGACTCGCTGACGCCTCCTCGCCAACGCGCGGCACGTCAGACGACCTTCCTCGACACGAGCGCGCGCGAACGGCACGACCTACTACTACAAGGTGTCCGCCGAGAACGCCAACGGCGAAGGCGCGCTCTCGAACGAGGCCTCGACGACGCCGACCGACCTCGTCGCCCCGGTCGAGCCGCTCCCGACCGTCGACGGCTTCGACCGGGCCAACGAGAACCCGCTCTCGGACGCCGGAGCGCTGGTCGAACGGGATCATCGGCTCGGCGGAGACGGGCCTGTACACGTCCGTCGAACACAGTCGCCTGCTCGACGACGACGACCTGCACGGCCTGGCGCAACGACTGCCCAGTACGGCCCCGACGCCGAGTCTGGGCTCGTCTCTGCGACCCTGCCGGGAACCGGCAACCGCTGCGGCTGCTACGTCCGCCTCCAGCAGGCCGGGCGCTCGGCCTCGACGGCTACATGCTGCGCACGACCAGCAGCGGGAACCGACCAGGTCCTGCTCGAGCGCATCGACAACGGCGTGATCGTCACACGTCTGACGATCAACCAGGAACTCGCCGTCGGCGACGTCCTCCTGCTGCGCGCGAAGGGCTCGGCAATCGAGGCTGGCGGCACGACGGTTCGGCCTGGTCGCGGCTGGGGGTGACCTCCGACGCCACCTACTCCGGCGCCGGCTCGTGTCGGCGTCGGGCTTCGCGGCACGACCGGGCGGCTGGACGACTTCGGGGCGCGGACGATGGGTGCGCCGCCACCCGACACCGAGCCGCCGAGCGCGCCGGGAACTCTCAGCGCGACCGCATTCAGCTCCAGCCAGATCGAGCTGAGTTGGGGGGCGGCCACCGACAACGTCGCCGTGACGCTCTACCGCATCGAGCGCTGTCAGGGCTCGAGCTGCTCGGGCTCGGACTTCGCCGAGATTGCGATGGCCACCTCCACGAGCCATATGGATACGGGCCTCTCGCCCTCGACCGCCTACTCCTATCGCGTGCGCGCCGAGGACGCCGTCCCCCTGCTCGGCGACTACTCGAACACGGCGAGCGCGACGACGCCTGACTCCACCCGACACCGAGCCGCCGAGCGCTCCGGGCACTCTCAGCGCGACCGCCACGAGCCCGAACCAGGTCGATCTCACCTGGGGAGCGGCGACCGACAACGTCGCGGTGACGCTCTACCGCATCGAGCGCTGCCAGGGAGCGGGCTGCTCGAACTTCGCCGAGATCGCGACGACCACCTCGACGAGCTATTCGAACACGGGTCTCAGTGCCACGACCTCGTACTCGTACCGCGTGCGCGCCCAGGACGCCGTCCCCAACGTCGGCGACTACTCGAACACGGCGAGCGCGACGACGCTGACCCCACCCGACACCGAGCCGCCGAGCGTTCCGGGAACACTCAGCGCGAGCGCCACGAGCCCGAACCAGATCGATCTCACCTGGGGTGCTGCGACCGACAACGTCGCGGTGGCGCTCTACCGCATCGAGCGCTGCCAGGGAGCGGGCTGCTCGAACTTCGCCGAGATCGCGACGACCTCCTCGACGAGCTATCCGAACACGGGCCTCAGTGCCACGACCTCGTACTCGTACCGCGTGCGCGCCCAGGACGCCGTCCCCAACGTCGGCGACTACTCGAACACGGCGAGCGCGACGACGCAGAGCGGCATCGTCACGCCCGTCGAGCCGCTGCCGACACTCGACAGCTTCAATCGCTCGCAACGAGAACCCGCTGAGCGACTCCGGGCGTTGGTCGAACGGGATCATCGGCTCGATCGAGACCGGGCTTCGCGTGCGGTCGAACGCCATCGAGTGCACGACGGACTTCGACATGCACGGCGTGGCGCAACAACGCGTCATTCGGCCCGGACACCGAGGTGTGGGCGCGCGTCACTGCGCTCCCGGGCACGAACAACCAGTTCCGTCTCTACGCGAGGTTGCAGGGAGTCGGGTCGTCCGCGCAGACCGGCTACATGCTTCGCACGAACCAGCTCGCGGGAACCGACCAGGTGCTGCTCGACCGACTGGATGGCGCGAGCCGTCGTCACCCGCCTGACGATCTCGCGTGAGCTCGCCGTCGGTGACACGATTCTTCTCCGCGCCAAGGGCGCGACGCTCGAAGCCTGGCACAAGCGCGGCACCACGTGGTCGCTGCTCGGTGGCGTCGCCGACTCGACCTACGCTGCCGCCGGGCGCGTCGGTGTCGGGATACGCGGAAGGAGCGGCAGGCTCGACGACTTCGGCGCGCGCTAGCCGGCCGCGGCGGCGGGCGCCGCGGCAGTGGGTGCGGGTGGGAGAGCGGCGAGCATCGCACGCACGGCCTCGACGTCTCCCTCGACGGAGACCGCGCCGAGATCGCGCTCGACCATGAGGTGATAGAAGCCCGACCCGTCCGCGACGATCACGGCCTCGGGGTCGTCGATCGGTGCCGTTCAGGATCTGATGATCGACGACCGCGGCAACCTCGCCGTCGATCCGGAACTCGATTCGGCCCTTCGTGTGCTCGAGGGGTAGTGCGATGCGAAGTGCGCCCGGCAGCCAGCCCGGCTCGAGGTCGCCCGTCGCGGCAGGGTGGGCCGAGCGATCGCGCGCCCCAGTGCGCGAGGACGTGGAGCACCTCCCGCAGACCCTTTCCGTACTCGGTGAGCTCGTAGACCCAGGACGCCGCGGGCGGATCGAGCTGCCGGCGACGAACGACTCCGCCCTGCTCGAGCGTCTTCAGGCGCGCGGCGAGGATGTTCGTGCCGCAGCCGTCGAGCCGCGCATGGAGATCCGAGTAGCGGAGCTGATCGTCCTCGAGCAGCTCGCGGACGATGAGCAGCGACCAGCGCTCGCCCACGAGGTCGAGGGCGTGCGCCATCGGGCAGTACTGGTCGTAGCACGGGCCACGCGCCGAGTGTAACGGCTCGGCTCTGAGAATTGAAAGTACGTACTTGCGAATTCGCAAGTAGATTCCGTGTAGCATCCCCCGCTCACTCAGCACGCGAATGCCAGAAGGCTGGAAACTGGGGGTTTCATGGTCAGCTCGGACAACAAGAAATGGTTCGCACTCGCGCTCATCCTCGCGGTGCAGTTCATGACCATCCTCGACATCGCGATCGTCAACGTCGCGCTGCCGTCGATTCAGCTCGATCTCGGGTTCTCCCAGGAGAACCTGCAGTGGGTGATCAGCGCCTACGCGCTCGTCTTCGGAGGGTTTCTCCTGCTGGGCGGTCGCTCCGCCGACCTCCTCGGCCGCCGGCGCATCTTCATGGCCGGAACCCTGATCTTCACGCTCGGCTCGCTCCTCTGCGGCCTCGCCTGGAGTGAGACGTCGCTGATCGCCTTCCGCGCGCTACAGGGTCTCGGCGCGGCGACGCTCACGCCGGCCGCGCTCTCGATTCTCGTCGCGATGTTCGCGGAAGGTCGCGAGCGCAACATCGCGCTGGGCGCCTGGGGCGCCGTCGGCGGTGTGGGCGCCGCGGCGGGCGTTCTCTTCGGCGGCATCCTCGTCGACTTCCTCTCCTGGGAGTGGATCTTCTTCGTGAACGTCCCGGTCGGAGTGGCGGCGCTGATCCTCGCGCCGATCCTGCTGTCGGAGAGCCTCGACAAGCACGGCCAGAGCTTCGACGTTCCGGGTGCAGTTCTCGTCACGTCGGGTCTCTCGCTCCTCGTCCTCGGCATCACGCAGGGGTACGGGTGGGGTTGGAGCTCGGGCAAGACCATCGGAGCATTTCGTCGCCGCCGCGGCTGCTGCTGCTCGCGTTCATCGGCTGGGAGCGGCGCGTCAAGGATCCGCTCGTTCCGTTCTCGATCTTCCGGCTCCAGACGCTGACGGCCGCGAACATCGTCGGCTTCATCCTCGGGACGGCGCTCTTCGCGATGTTCCTGATCCTCACGCTGTACATGCAGCAGGTGCTCGCCTGAGCCCGCTCGAGACGGGCGTCGGCTACCTCGCGGTCGCCGGCACGGCGATCATCTGGGCGAACGTCGCTGCGGCCGCTGTCACGCGGGTCGGCGTCAAGCCTGCGCTCGTCTTCGGGATGGCGCTGATGACGGTCGGGCTCGCTCTACTTCACGCAGGTCTCGGTCGACGGCTCGTACTGGACCGACCTGTTCCCGGGCTTCCTCATCATCGGGCTCGGCATGCCGTTCGCGTTCGTGCCGATCACGATCGCGGCGGTCGCCGGGACGAAGCCGGAGGAGGCCGGCCTCGCGTCCGGGCTCATCAACACGTCGCAGCAGATCGGCGGCGCGGTCGGCATCGCGATCCTCTCGACGATCGCGGTCTCGACCACGACCGACGACGTCGCTGCCGGTGTTGCGCAGCCGGAGGCGCTGACGAACGGGTTCCAGGCGGCGTTCTGGGCGGGCGCCGCGATCTCGTTCGTCGGCGTTCTCGTCTCGCTCTTCCTCGTTCGCGGGCGTGACCTCGCGCACCAGGAGGCACCGGCGCTCGAGCCGGCTGCTCGAGCCGACGCGCCTGACTCACCTGATCGGCTGGAACCTGCGCAAGCAGGTTCCAGCCGATCGCCATCCGGGGTACGTTCTCCAGCGATGCGCTTTCGCAAGGACGCCAAGCTCGACTCCTCGCAGGTCGAGGACCACCGCGGTCGTGGCGGTGGGTTGCCGGGCGGAATCCCGATGAAGCTCGGCGGGGGCGGCGGGATCATCGTGCTCGCTCGTCGTCCTCGCCTTCATGTTCCTCGGCGGCGGAGGCGGGCCTCGGCGATCTCGGCTCGCTCGCGGGCCAGACCGTCGGGACGGGCGCGCCGCCCGGAGATCTCGCCGACGAGTGCCAGACGGGAGCGGACGCGAACGAGCGCGAGGACTGCCGGATTCTCGCCAGCATCAACAGCATCCAGGCGTACTGGACGAAGGCGTTTCGCGGCTACGAGCCGACGGCGACGCGACTCTTCGACGGCTCGATCCAGACCGGATGCGGCGGCGCGTCGTCCGCGGTCGGTCCCTTCTACTGCCCGAACGACCGCTTCGTCTACATCGACCTCGGCTTCTTCGACCAGCTCCAGTCCCAGCTCGGCGCGCGCGGCGGACCGCTCGCCGAGGCGTACATCCTGGCTCACGAGTACGGCCACCATGTGCAGAACCTGACCGGAGTCCTCCGCAGCGCCGACCGCGACACCGGCCCGCAGGGAGGCCAGGTGCGAGTCGAGCTCCAGGCCGACTGCTACGCCGGGCTCTGGGTGGGCAACGCACTCGAGACGGGATTCGTCGAAGACCTGACGCGACAGGACGTCGCCGACGCGCTCGACGCAGCGGCGTCGGTCGGAGACGACCGCATCCAGGAGCGCACGCAGGGCCGGGTCGATCCCCGAGTCCTGGACGCACGGCTCCGCGGAGCAGCGTCAGAGCTGGTTCGTCCGCGGCATCGAGGGCTCCGGCCCGCAGAGCTGCGACACCTTCAAGGGTCGCGTCTAGCTCTCGGCTCGCCTGGCGTTCCTCTCGGCGCGATCACGCGAGACCAGCAGGTAGGCAATGAAGACCACGAGGAGACCGGCGACGATCGCACCGGCAAGCGTGCCGCCACGAAATGCGGGAGCCTCGACGTCGAGGATCCGGTCTCCCGCGTGCGCTGCGTTTCCACGCCCGATCACGATGCTGAGCGTCATGAGGTTGGGGAGCGCGACGACGATCCCGATCGCGAGCGCGGCGGCGATCGTCTTCCAGGTGCGGCGCCAGCGCAGGATCAGCACGATGGCCACGATCGGCAGGAATGTGAAGACGAAGCCGTAGACGATCCCGAGCATCGTCCCCTGCGTGATGCTCCCGTCCACCTGGTCGCCGACCCGGTGTGCCCACCAGCGCGGAACGGTGGCCGACGTGACGAGAACGGCGAGCGCGAAGAGGACGAGGCCGGCCCCGGCCCACATGGCACGGCGTCCCCAGTTCGCCTCCGGCCCGACCTCGGTGCTCACGTCGGGACGAGACTAGACTCGGCGTCCACGTCCCGCTACCGCAAGGAGGGAGACATGTCGGTCGCCAAGGTCGTCGAGATCTCGTCCAGCTCGCCCACGAGCTTCGAGGATGCCGTCAAGAACGGCATCGACAAGGCCGGAGAGTCGCTTCGCGGCATCAAGGGTGCCTGGGTCTCCGAGGAGAAGGTCGACGTCGAGAACGGTGAGATCACCGCGTACCGCGTCACGCTGCGCGTCTCGTTCGTGCTCGAGTAGAGCCGGGTCGAGCGGATGTCGGGTCGGACCCCGCGGGAGGGGTCCGACCCCGTTTCCGTGATCAGTCGATGTCCCCGCAGGACGTGTACGTCGCGAGGTCCTCGTCCGACATGTGGAGGTTGATCGCGTACTCGCCGTCCGTCAGCGTGTCGAGGCTGACGTCGACCGTGCTGTCCGAGCTTCCTGCAGCCACGTTCGGCAGGCCGTACGCCGGCTCGGGCGTGAGGTTGTCGCACGTGCCTTCGTGAATGTGCGCGGGCTGCGAGTCCGACACCGGGCTGTCGACCGAGATGACGACCTGAGTCGTCTCACCGTCGGCCGTGAGTGTCGCCGTTCCCGTCTGGCCCGAACCCTCGAACTCCGCGAGCTCGACGGTGACCTCGTCGCCGGCCGCCTCGTCGTCGTCGTCACCTCCGCAGGCCACGAGCGCAACCGTGGCGAGCGCGATGGCGAGCAGGCTCGCGATTCGAACGAACTTGGACATGTCGCTCCTTTCGTCGACTCGTCTTCTCTTTCGTCCACGCCGTCTTCGGTTCTCCGAAGCGGCTGGATGTCCGAGTGGTCTCCGCTCGACGCGAAGGGCAACGTGCGGGGCGGGGTTTCGACCAGTCCGACAGTGGTGAATTACTCCACGATGGCGGCATATTCGGTCAACTCCCGCGCGGTCGCACGCGCCCGTGAGCTCATCCGCGCACGGCAGTACGTGCTCGAGAGCGACTGGGGCGAGCGCCAGCCGAGCGCGGCAGCGGAGAACCGCTTCCTCGAGTCGCACACGTGGGACGAGTACGCGGAGTGGCACCTCGGCCTGACCGACGGTGCCACCGATGAGACGAAGGCCAAGTACGCCTTCGTGTACGGAGACTTCCGTCGAGTCCACCGCTCGGGCCTGATCGCGGCGCAGTACCGCGCTGCGGAATGGCGCCACAAGAAGATCGAGCTCGCGGCGCACGACCTCTTGCAGCTGCTCGACGAGACGGCCGCCTGACCGACCTTCTCGTCGCTACGGTCGCGGCGTGGAGGGTGGCGGGAATCCGTGGATCTGGCTGCGCGTCGCGCTCGTCGTCTTCGTGCTCGCGTGGATCCTCGGGCCGTCCGAGCTGCGCGACGCGGTTCCGATCCTCGTCGTGTTCCTCATCGCGCTCGGGCTCGAGATCCAGTTCCTGGTCGGCGCGCTCCGAAGTCCTGCCGTCCGTACTCCCGATCGAAGTCCGCAACAGATCGATCGCGACCGGTACGGCTTCCCACCCGACGAGGAGGAGCTCGAGGACGAGTGGGTGGAGCCGCGCCGGCCCGTCGCCGCTGGGCCGCTTTGCGGTCGGCCTTGCTGTGATCGCTGCGCTCGTTGTCGCGGTCTGGATTCTCGACGGCTCGACGGGCTGGAGCTCCGTGTCGGGGGAGCGACGAGCAGAAGCCGTCGAGCGCTTCTCGGATGAGGCATCCGTCATCGCCGAGAAGCCGGTCTCGATTCGCTGCGACGAAGCACGTGACTACGTCGGGGCCGTGCAGCACGCCGACGGCGTCGCGACGCTTGGCGGCGACCTGGCGATCCTGACTCCCGAGATCTGCCACGACCTCTATCGCCTCGCGTTCGACGGCGAGGTGACCGGGAGCCGCACAGGCCGTGCGATCGCCGTGCTCGCGCACGAGGCTTGGCACCTCCGCGGTATCGGCGATGAGGCGACGACCGAGTGCTACGCATTGCAGAGCGGCGTCGCGCTCGGTGGACGCCTTGGCCTCGACGAGGACAGGGCCGAGCAGCTGATGCGGCAGCAGCTCACCGAGAACGCGCTGCGTGGAGCGGAGAGCATCGAGTACCGGGTCACCTCGGACTGCCGCGACGGCGGCCGCCTCGATCTCGAGCCCGAGGACAGCGGCTTCCCGTAACTCAGCCCGCGCAGCGACACGTCGTCCACCTGGGCCTTGGAGCCCTTGGGGAGCGACACGAGCACGTCGACGCTGAGCCTCGTTCCGCCCGAGGTCGGCGCGCTCGTCACGAGAAGCTGTCGCCACGTGCCGTCAGCTGTGAGCGTTGCGACGGTCGAGCGGACCAAGGTGCTGCCGTTCAGCTCCCGCAACCGCAGTCTCACGGTCCGCCCCGCGGGCGCGCGAACCCAGGCCGAGCCAGCGTAGGTCGCGCCGGCGATCGTGGACGCCACCGTGTCGGGTGAGTCGTCGAGCACGGCGTCTCCGCCCGACTTCGTGCGACCGAGCTCGGCCGAGCAGGCTCCGCTGTGCGCCGCGACACACGTTCTCGTCAGAAGAGTACGACCGTTCCCGCTACCCCACCCGGCGAGGCTCGTCTCGAACCCCGGGTTCGCCACGAGCTCGGTCGGTGGGGCGGAGGCGGAGGAGGCGGAGGCGGCGGAGGCGGAGGTCCCGCCGGCAACGGCATACGACGTGTTCGACACCTTCAAGCTCGAGACGTCGACCGCCTCGAACGCCGACCCCGGGACGGTTCTCAACGCATTGAGATCCGAGTCGTTCCAGCCCGGGTCGGGGGCGCCGCTCATGAAGAACGGCGATCCGTTGTCCGCGAGCACCATCCCGTGCTTCTTGAGTGCGCGAAGGATTACCTGATTCGCGGCCGAGAAGCGGCTGACGTCGTAGCTCGCCTTGAGCCGGAACCACGCTCCCATCGGTGGGTCCGAGGATCCTCCGCTCGCCGCCTTGTGGCTGGCGGGCCACACGTAGGCGTTGGCGGTTCGCGGCGCAGTGAAGCGGATGACGTGGTCGATCTCGCCGGCTGCGACCTCGTCGCGGCGCACGAGCCCGGGCAGGATCGGCAGACCCGCTGCGTCGCCCGAGGTCCATCCGAGCGGACGCATCGTGTTCGCGTTCAGGTCCCAGGTTGCGCCCGATCCGGCCGTCCACGACGAACCGCCCGACTGCGGGTACGCGCTGTACAGCTCCCACAGGCGGCACGCGTCACGATCGACGACGAGCACGTGCCGATCGCCGGACGAGCTCGATCCTCCTTCGATCGGGGCGTTCGGCGGGATGGGATACGGGCCGGGGTCGCTCTCGTCGTCGTACGTGAACGACACGGGAACCCTCGGCTGCGTGCCGGGAACCGTCGTGTACGGGATGCCGATCGGCCCACCGTTCCACTGCCCCGCGCCGAAGTCGGCCTTCAGTCCCGCCGTCGGGCCGATGCTCGAGATCCAGGTCGCCGACTGCGCGTGAACCGGCAGCGCGGACACGTCCGCGTGCCAGAACGAGTCGGCCGGCGTCATCGGGCAGGCCGGCGCGCCGGGCACTGGCCGTCCTTCTGCGAACGCGGCAGGAAGCGCGACGAGGACCAGCAGGACGAAGCTCGCGATCCGCACGATTCCCGGCACCGTCGGAACGTAGGCGGATCTCCGCCGGGCGCCATCGCCGAAAAGGGGCAGGCGCTCGCGCCCTAGAATCGAGCCATGCCCCGGCACATCACCGGCCCGACGCACGTTGCCGTGCCGGGCGATCCACCGAAGCAGATCGACGAGTTCGTCGGCCGGGTGAGCACGCAGACCGACGGTGTGAGCATCGCGCGCATGGTGGCGCCTCCCGGCTGGGAGGAGCCGGCGCAGACGCCGGCCTTCGACGAGCACACCATCGTGCTTCGCGGATGCGTGCGCGTCGAGCACGACGGCGGAGTCGTCGACGTGCGAGCAGGCGAGGCGATCGTGACGCACGCCGGCGAGCGCGTCCGCTACTCGACGCCCGACGAGGGCGCCGAGTACATCGCGGTCTGCGTTCCCGCGTTCTCGCTGGAGCGGGTCAACCGCGAGTAGCGTCGATGACTTCGCGCGCGAGGCGAGGTCTATGAGGCGTCAGCGACAGGAGGTGTGACGTGGGAGAGATACATGTGCACGAGTTCATGAGCCTCGACGGTGTGTTCGAGGAGCCGACGTGGACGTTCGCCTACGGCTTCGATCCGCAGATGGGAGAGGCGATCGGTGCGGTCACGAGCCGCTCTCGAGGGATCCTGCTCGGGCGGACGACGTACGAGATGTTCGAGCCGGCGTGGTCGACGCGCACCGTCGACGACGATCCCGGGGCACCGTTCTTCAATGACACGACCAAGTACGTCGTCTCCTCGACGCTAGCGAGCGCGACATGGCGGAACTCGGAGATCATCGGGCCGTACGACGTCGGCCGCGATCCGTCGGCTGAAGGACGAGCTCGACGGCGACCTCTACGTCAGCGGCAGCGGCATGCTTGTTCGGGCGATGCTCGCCGACGGACTCGTCGACGGTCTCCATCTGTTCGTCTATCCGCTGGCGCTGGGGTCCGGTGCGCGGCTCTTTCCCGACGGCACGGCGCCCGTCAACTTCTCGCTCGAAGCCACAGCGACGTACGAGAACGGCGTCGTCTACCTCGCCTACCGACCGCAGGCGTAGAGCTCTCTGACGGACTCGACGACCCGTCGTAGAGGATCGCGACCCCGAGTCTCATGGCCCAACCGGACGCCCGATCGTCATAGAGTGACGCGGTGGGCGGGGGCACGATCGGCAAGGGCGGGGAGCCGGTGACGCGGATGAGCCAGGCATACCCCGACCGGGTCGAGGTGCGCGGTCGCGACCTCACTGGCGACCTCATGGGGCGCGTCACGTTCACGGAGTACGCGCACTTCTTGCTGACCGGAGATGAGCCGACGGCCGAGCAGCGCTATTTCCTCGACCTCGTCCTCGTCGCGCTCGCAGAGCACGGGATGATGCCGACCAACGTTGCCGCGCGGATGACGCTCGCCGCCGCCCCCGACTCGTTGCAGGGTGCGGTGGCGGCGGGAATCCTCGGCGCGGGAACCGTCGTGCTGGGCACCTCGGCCGCCTGCGCGGAGCTTCTCGAGCGTCTCCAGGAGCAGGTCGACGGGGGCCGCTCGCCTTCCGAGGCCGCAGCTGCTACTGCCGCCGAGATGCGAGCGGCGGGCGAGAAGGTGCCCGGGTTCGGCCATCCCGTGCACAGGCCGCAGGACCCGCGCGCAGAGCGCATCTTCGAGCTCGCCGACGAGCGCGGCGTGAGCGGGCCGCACATCGCGATCGCGCGAGCGCTCCGAGAAGCCGTGGCGCACGCTTGGGGAAAGCCCCTCACGCTCAACGTCTCCATGGCGATCGCGGCCGTCATGCTCGATCTCGGGTTCGCGCCGGCCTCGGTGCGTGCCGTTCCGATCCTCGCACGCACGGCGAGCCTCCTCGCGCATCTGGCCGAGGAGGAGGAGTACCCCGTCGGCTTCCTCATGGCAGGCACGGCCGACGCTGCGATCGAGTACCGGCCGCCGACGGAATGATGCTCGCGCCCGAGGTCGAGACGCGTCCGTGGGACGAGCAGCTGGCGCTCGACGACGCGTCCTACCGCGAGCAGCTCGCGTATCTCTACGAGCGCTCGGCGTTCTACCGCGAGAAGCTCGGCGCCGCGGGGATCGCCTCACCCTCGGACGCGGGAGGGCTCGAGGAGATCGCGGCTCTGCCGCTCACCGAGAAGCGCGAGCTCAAGGAGACGACGACCGAGGACAATCCGGTCGGCACGCACCTCTGCGCCACGCGCGACGAGATCGTCCGGATCTACTCGACGAGCGGCACGACCGGGACGCCGAGCTACATCCCGCTCACCGCCGGCGATCTGGAAGCCTGGGTGCTCGGATCGGCACGAAGCTACGCGGCGTCGGGGATCGCCCGAGGGCAGCGCATCGTCTCGACGTACAACGCCGGGCCGTTCGTCGCGGGCGCTGCGCTCGCGGCATTCGATCTCATCGGCCTGTGCCATATCCCTGTCGGCACCGGAAACACCGAGCGGCTACTCCTCGCTATCGAGCGCCTGGAACCGGAAGCCGCAGTGCTCACTCCGTCATACGGCGCGTACCTCGTCGAGGCCGCGACCGAGCGCGGCGTCGACCTCCGCGGGTCGAGCGTCGAGCGCGTGCTCGTCGCCGGCGAGCCGGGCGGAGGCGAGCCGGCGCTTCGCGCCAAGCTCGAGGACGGATGGGGTGCTCGCGTCACGGAGGCGATGGGGATCGGTGACATCGGCATCTCACTCTGGGGCGAGTGCGAGGAACAGGACGGCATGCATCTCGGCGCGCGCGGCTTCGTCTACCCGGAGCTCGTCGATCCCGAGACCGGGGCGCCGCTTCAGCTCGAGGACGGTGCGAGCGGCGAGCTCGTCCTGACGCACCTCCGCCAGCGCGCCGCTCCCCTTCTCCGGTTCCGTACGCGCGACCACGTGGAGGTGCACATGACGCCCTGCGCATGCGGCCGCACGGGCCCACGCGTCCGTTGCGTCGGCCGAACCGACGACATGCTCATCGTCCGCGGAGTAAACGTGTTCCCGACGGCGATTCGCGACGTCGTGGGAGCGTTCGCACCCCGCGTCAGCGGTCACGTGCTCGTCAAGCCGCGGGCGCCCGGGGTCAAGCAGGAGCCTCCGCTCCCTGTCGTGGTGGAGCTCGCCCGCGAGGTCGAAACGGACGCCGAGCTGGCCGGTGCCATCCGTGAGAGACTGCGGAACGTCTTGGTCGTCGCGACGGATGTCGAGCTCGTGCCCTTCGGGACGCTGGACCGGAGCCACTACAAGTCGCAACTCGTGGAGCGCTGATGCGGAAGATCCAGACCCAGGGCGTCCACCACATCACGATCAACGGCGCGAACCGCCAGACCGCGATCGACTTCTGGGAGGGCGTCCTCGGGATGCCGTTCGTCTTCGAGCAGCCGAACCTCGACAACGCTGGCGAGAGCCATCTCTATTTCGACCCGGGCGACGGGCGGCTGATCACCGTCTTCACGAACGAGGAGCGCGCGCCCGACCGCAACCCGACGCCGCGCGAGCCGGGCTTCGTCCACCACCTCGCGTTCTCGCTGTCGCAGGCCGTTTTCGCCCAGACGGTCGAGCGGCTCGACGAGCGCGGGATCGAGCACTCGGGCGTGAAGGACCGCGGCTTCATGGACTCGATCTACTTCGAGGACCCGCTTGGTCTCCTGGTCGAGCTCGCCTCCTACCGCTTCGAGCCGCCCGCCGGCCACACGCACACGGATGTGCTGCTCGAGGCTCACGTGCTCCGTGTAGAGCGTGGCGACGCTTCGATCGACCGCATCCATCTCGCCGACGCGATCGAACATCTGGTGGCGCGCTCGCAGACGTCGCTCTCCGACGACAGATCACCCAGGAACCCCTATAGCTGAGGGAGGTCACATGGCCACGAACACGCTCAACATCCTCAAGCCCAGCGTCAACAACATGACGACCCGGATCTTCGTGCGCGCGGCCGGGCTCGACTTCGAGGAGACCGACGTCTGGGGGCACAAGTCGACGACGGAGTTCCTTGCGAAGTGTCCGGCCGACCTCACGCCGCTGCTCGAGGAGGACGGCCTGCCGAAGGGTGCGCTGTGGGAGAGCTGCGCGATCATGCAGTACCTCTGCAACAAGCACGGCCTCGATCGCTTCTACCCCACCGACCCGGGCGAGCGGGCGATGGTCGACAGCGCGATGTTCTACCTCGTCGGGACGCTCTACCCGCTCGTCGCGCGCGCGACCTACCCCGCGCTTGCCTTCGGTCAGTACCCGGGCGAGGTCGCGACGGCCGACGTGTCCGACGAGCTCAAGGAGCAGGCCCGGAAGGACGCCGAGGCGGCGATCGCGAAGCCGCTCGACGTCTACCGCGCGTGGTTCCTCGACGGGAAGCCGTTCATCGGCGGCGACACGCCCTCGATCGCGGACATGCGCTTCGCGGCGACCCTCGAGTTCCTCCGCGCGATCGACTACGACTTTCCGGCCTGGGCCGAGGAGTACATGACCGCGATGGAGTCGACCCTCGGCGAGGCGTACGCCGAGCCGGCGGCGGACGTCCGCGGCTACATCGAGTACGTGCAGTCGCAGAACGACTGAAACGGGCGGAGCGCGCCATCCGTTTCGCGCGCGATCGAGGCATCTTCACCGGGCACCTCGCTTGCGCAAGCCCTCTGACGGACTCGAACCGTGAGCCTGGTGCCGAGCGTGGTGCTATACATCTCTTTCGCGGCGCTGTTCGGCCCAGCAGCAGGCGTCGTGGCGATTCTGGTCTTCGGAGCCGTCGGATTCATCGCGTGGCTCACTACGATCATTCTCGCCGCCCAGTAGCGATGACCAGGAGCTATTCGATCACACCACCATGGAACGACGGTCGCGGATGCGCGTGATCGGCGCGCGCGTGCTGACGATCGTCGCGATCCTGCTCGCGCTCGTCGGGATGGTCGCGTTCTACGTCGAGCACACGGCCCTCGACGAGGACGGCTTCGAGACGATCTCGCGCAACATGATCGAGAACGACGAGATCCGCACCCAGGTCGCGGCCAAGACGGTCGACACGCTGTTCGAGAACGTCGACGTCGAGGCCGCGATCGCCGAGCGACTTCCTCCCGCACAGGCCGGGACTCGCTCCGGTTCTGGCCGGTCTCGCGCGCTCGGGCGCCGATCGCGCCGCCGACGCGGCGCTCGAGCGGCCACGTGTGCAGACGGTGTGGGTCGAGGTGACGACCAGGACGCAGCGCCAGCTCGTGCGGCTGCTCGACGACGACACGACGTTCATCCAGACCGAAGGTGGCGCGGTCGTCCTCGACCTCCGCCCGATCGTGATCCAGATCGGCGACCAGGTCGCGGTGATCGGAAAGGTTGCCGAGAGGCTGCCGGAGTCCGCGGGAAGGATCGCGATCATCGAGGAGAGCCAGCTCGAGACGGCGCAGACGGCCACGAAGGCCCTGCGTGCCGTCGCGGACTGGATGTGGCTCGTCGCGCTCGCTGGTCGCAGCAGCGCGCGGTCTGGCTGGCCCGCGGACGCCGCCGGCTCGAGCTGCGGGCGATCGCGATCGGACTGCTCGTCGTCGGGCTTTTGATGCTGGCGGTTCGCCGCTTCGCCGGCGACTACCTCGTCGACGCAGCTCGCGCAGGACGACGCGGTCAAGCCCGCTGCCGGCGACGCCTGGGACATCCTCACGCAGGTCCTGGCCGACCGCGCCTGGGTGTGGATCATCCTCGGCGTCATCACGCTCGTCGGAGTCTGGTTCGTCGGAGAGACCGGACGCGCCGCGCAGGCGCGCGCTGCCGCCGCGCCGATCCTCGAGAGTCGCCCGACGACCTACGGGATCGCCGCGGTCGCCCTTCTCGCCGTCGCGCTCGTCGCTCCGCCGATCGCCCGCGGCTGGCTCACCGCGCTCGTCCTCATCGGCCTCGTCGTTGCGGGCATCGAGGTCGTCCGCGCCATGGTTCTTCGGGAAGCGCCACAGCCCGAGTAGGAGGCACCGTGTCAGCGACGCCGCGTGACACTCCGGCCGCCACCACAACGCCCGACATCGGCCCGCCTCCTGCTCCTGGCATGCGCTCGATCCCGGCCGGCACGTTCGCCATGGGCTCGGAAGACTTCTACCCGGAGGAGCGTCCGGTCCATCGCGTCTCCATCGACGGGTTCTGGATGGACGAGACCCCGGTCACGGCGGCGCAGTTCCGACGGTTCGTCCGTGAGACGAAGTACGTGACGCTCGCCGAGCGGCCGCTCGACGCGGCGCTCTATCCCGACGCCGATCCCGAGCTGCTCGTCCCCGGCTCCCTCGTCTTTCGCGCGACTACCGGGCCGGTCGACTTGAACGACCACCGCAACTGGTGGGAGTACGTCCCGGGTGCGTACTGGAAGCGGCCGGGTGGCAGCGGAACATCGGTCAACGGCCGCGACCGCCATCCGGTCGGGCACGTCGCCTACGAGGACGCCGAGGCCTATGCGACCTGGGCGGGAAAGGAGCTCCCGAGCGAGGCCGAGTGGGAGTACGCGGCACGCGGCGGTCTCGACGGTGCGGTGTTCGCCTGGGGTGACGAGCACTTCCCCGATGGCCGAGCCATGGCCAACACGTGGCAGGGCGAGTTCCCGTGGCAGAACCTCGAGCTCGACGGCCACGCGGGAACGTCTCCGGTCGGCAGCTTCGCGCCGAACGGGTACGGCCTCTTGGACATGACCGGAAACGTCTGGGAGTGGACGTCGGACTGGTTCACGCAGCGCCACCCGGACGAGGTCGAGAGCCCGTGCTGCGTGCCACGCAACCCGCGCGTCTCGTCGCCCCAGGCGATCGCCGGAGAGGCGGTTCCGCGTCGCGTGATCAAGGGCGGCTCACATCTGTGTGCGCCGAACTACTGCCTCCGCTACAGACCGGCTGCGCGGCAGGGGCAGGCCATCGACTCGTCGACGACGCACCTCGGCTTTCGGTGCATCGTGCGGCTCACCGGCAACTGAGCGAGCGATGAGAGCCTCGCGTCGTCGCTTTTCTTCGCTGGCATGAGCGCCAGGCTTGCACCGAGACTCCGCGTTTGTGATGCTCTCGATGGGCTGCGCGGTCTTCGCCTTCACTGCATCATGGATCGCGACGTCCCCGGTCAGCGTCTCCGTCTCGCCACGCTGGTAGGCGTCGGGGCGGGCGGTCGCCGGCCAGACACCGGAAACACAAGAATGAACCCGACCAAGCGAGGCGACGGGCCTCATTGTGGATGTCCAGCGTCGCTATGTGACGTCGCGGCGGGAGACGGCGAAGGCGCCGCCGGCGACGCACGCGGCGACGTAGCCGATCAGAAGCATTGCACCTGCGGTCGCCGCAAGGACGTAGTCGGCGGGATCGGCAACGAGTGCAGCGCTGGCGCCAACCGGTGTGTAGCCGCCGATCGACGGAATGAGTCCACGCAAGAGGTTGTCCACGACCATCGCCCAGACGATGAGGCCGATGACGGCGAAGACCTGGTTTCGCACGATGGCGCCGAGGCCGACGCCGAGTGCGGCCCACGCCGCCGTCAGGGCCGGCGTGCCGACCAGGAGCCAGATTACGTGGCTGGTCGTGAGCTCGAGCGGGATGCCTCGAATGCTGAGGATCGCGTAGCCGACACCGAAGGAGAGGCCGATCGCAGCGAGGCCGAACAGGGCGCCCATGAGGA
Source organism: uncultured Gaiellaceae bacterium (assembly GCA_963822885.1). Lineage (GTDB taxonomy): Bacteria > Actinomycetota > Thermoleophilia > Gaiellales > Gaiellaceae > GMQP-bins7. Next base: position 172,347 of record CAWGJJ010000022.1, on the reverse strand, counting down.
GGCTCGTGATGACCTTCGCTGCCATGACTCGTGTCCGGTGCGGCGTGACGACGAAGGTTCGGGCGGATGGCGCCGTGGCGGAATTCGCTCGTGATCGCCATCACGCCGATCAGCGCGGCAAAGAGCGCCGCCGACGTTCCCGCCGAAAGCAGCGCGTGCTGGTTGTCGTGCGTTGCGAGCTCGTCGGGCCTAGGGATGAATCCGTTGAGCAGCACCGTCAGCAGGATGAGTGCGACCATCCCGACGAGCAGGCCGAGGTTGGTGCGGGTGGAGCGCATCTTGCGCAGTTCTGCCAGCAGCTGGTCGGTCATGAGCGGCTCCCCTGTGGTCAGCTCGAGGAAGATGTCTTCGAGGCTCGACGACTCGGATACGAGTTCGTGCACGGGCACGCCTGCGTTGAAGGCAATCTCCCCGACGCGGGCCGCCGGCACACCCTCCACCAGCAACTCACCACCGTCGAGCAGCGTCGCGCGCAGCCCTTGGACTTCGAGCGCGGCCTGCAGTCTTTGCGCGCCGGGGGCGCGGACGCGGACGGCGCTGCTGCGCTGGGCGGTCAGGTCCGCGAGGGGCGAGATCGTGACAAGCCGACCTCTGTTGATGATGATGACGTCGTCGACCGTCTGCGCGACCTCGGCGAGTACGTGGCTGGAGACAAGGACTGTCTTGCCGTCGGCGGCGAAGCTACGCAGAAAGTCCCGGAGCCAGCGTACGCCCTCCGGATCGAGACCGTTGGCGGGCTCGTCGAGGATCGACCTCGGGGTCGCCGAGCAGCGCAGAAGCGAGTCCGAGCCGTTGCCGCATCGCGAGCGAGTAGCTGCCGACGCGGCGGCGACCGGCGCTGGCTAGCTCGACCAGATCGCGCACCGCCTCGACGCGCTTCCCTGCGGCCCGTTCACGTTCGAGGAACCAAGCCCGCGGTCGGCGTCGCGCCCGAGCGCGAGGCGAGGGCGAATAGATCGTCTCGCCCCGAACGGCCCGGATGGAAGTCCGCCGCCTCGAGCACCGCGCCTACCCGCGCGGCCGGCCGTTCGAGATCCTGGTAGCGGCGCCCGAAGACGAGCGCGCGGCCGGAGGTCGGCTCGACGAGATGGAGCAGCATCCGCAGCGTCGTGGTCTTCCCGGCGCCATTCGGCCCGAGGAACCCGGTCACCGTCCCACGCTTGAGCGAGAAGGACAGGTCGTCCACCGCACTAAGGTCGCCGAAGCGCTTGCTGAGATGCTCCGCGCGCACCACCGGGCCGTCGGCGACCATCTCGGCCTGCGGGGCGATCGCAACAGTTCGCACCCGTGTCGCCATATCTCTCTCCTCGGGAGACGCCAACCGTTTACGAATCCGTAGCCACTCTCCTTCGCCCCGGCTCCGTTCACATCGGCACGACCCCGGATTCCAGTTGCGCCTAACTACTTAACCGGCGACGGCTCCCAGTTCTTCGTCGGCGATGTCGCGCCGCCGATCTCTTCTACCTCGTCTACTTCGCCGTCACGATCGCGCTGCTTGCCAGCTACGTTCGGGTCGAGCAGGTCGACGTGGCCGCAGATCTTCCGCCGCCGCTGGCGCTGGAGCCTTGGCCTTGGCGTCGTCCTCGCGGTCTTCCTCGTGTTCAACGTCTTCAACACCGAGGACGCGACCGCACGACCGCACGGCGCCTATTTCGTCTTTGAGCTGCTCTGGCGTGGTGTCGGCTACGGCCTCGTCGACACGCTCCTGCTGACGGTCTTCCCCTGTCTCGTCGCCTACAGCTCCTGCACGGGCACGTCGACGGCCTGAAGGGCAAGCTCCGGTTCACGGCGCTGATGCTGCCGCTCGTGATCATCGTCACCGCGACCTACCACTTGGGCTACCCGCAGTACCGCCAGGACGGCCTCAGTCGGCCCGAGACCGGCAACGTCCTGATCTCGATCCCGATGTTCGCCACCGCGAACCCGGTCGGCTCGATCGTCGCGCACGTCTCGCAGCACGTCGCCGCCGTCACGCACGCGTACGAGTCGCGAGATCTTCGTCCCACCCGTGACGAAGGCATGACCGCGACCGCACACGACCGCGCGCGCGCCGGAGGCCGCTGCTCGGGGTTCGCCGGCAGCCCGGACGTCTCGCACTCGCGGTGATTCGGCTGCCTCTGCCGCTGTATCACCGCGGATGGGGCTGGATCCTCGGCCACACCTTCCTGCTGGTCACGCACCTGGGGCGGAAGACCGGGACGCGCCGCGAGACGGTTGCGATGACGTTGGCGTACGACCCTCAAACGCACGAGGCCGTCGTCTTCTCGGCCTGGGGCCCGAACGCCGAGTGGATCCGCAACCTCCGTGCTCACCCGGCACTGCAGATCCAGATCGGACGTGAGTCGTACATACCCGAGCAACGCTTCCTCTCCGAGGACGAGAGCGTCGCCGTGGTGCGACCGAGTCCGTCGACCGCCATCCGTGGCGAACACGCCTCTTCGCGGCGATTCTTGGCTGGGGTGATCTGAGCTCCGAACCGGCGGTGAAGGAGTTCGTGTGCGCGAGCCGCCCGTTCGTCTCGTGTCCGGCCAGCGAAGCCGCGCGCCTTCCATAGCGCGACGCACCTCGCCCGCGTGGGGGCCGGCCGCCGTGGACATCCGTCGGGTTGCGTCGCGCGTACCGCAGATGCTGTCCGGAATGTGTCCGCGTGTTTCAACGGACAGCTAGAAGCGCTGATTTGCAGGCACTTCATGGAAGCCCTCTGACGGACTCGAACCAGTGCGACCCCCTCCTTACCATCGAGGTGCATCTACCGACTGAGCTGACGAGGACGCGCGACACACTGCAGCGTAGTCCCGGCTAGTCGGCCCCGCGTCGCAGACCACTCCGCGGCTCGCGAGCGGCGGACGCGCTCAGGATTCTCGAGCACGTAGGGAACGTCCGCGTTCGGGGAGCCGTCGGCTACCTGCCGCGACCTATGCAGGGAGGAGGATTCGAACCTCCGAAGGCTGAGCCAGCGGGTTTACAGCCCGCCCCCTTTGGCCACTCGGGAATCCCTGCGGGGCGGGGGATTGTAGCCGCGTCCCCGATCGCGCCCTACGATCGTCACGTGGAGCGATTCGACGTTCTCGTCGTCGGTGCCGGGCCTGCGGGATCGGCGACGGCGCTGCATCTCGCGCGGTCGGGAGCACGCGTTCTGCTCGTCGACCGGGCGCGGTTTCCGCGGGACAAGCCGTGCGGTGGCGGGCTGACCGGGCGCGCGCTGAAGCACGTCCCGTGCGGCGTCGAGCCGGTCGTCGAGCGCGTCGTCGATCGAATGGTCATACGCGTCGGGTACCGCGCGACGCTCGCGCGTGGAGGCGACGAGCCCCTGATCGCGATGACCCAGCGCCGTCGCCTCGATCTCCATCTCGCGGAGCAGGCTGCGGCGGCGGGAGTCGACTTCCGGGACGGCGTCTCGGTCACCGACCTCGAGCTCGAGGACGATCGCGTCTCCGCGCGCGTCGGCGGATCGCGCGTGCGTGCCGCGTTCCTCGTCGGAGCCGACGGTGCCAACGGCGTCGTCGCCCGGGCAGCCGGTCTGGGCGACGGGATCGTTCGCGGTGTCGCGCTCGAGGGGAACGTCCCCTGGAGCGTGCTCGAGCGCGGCGCGTACGAAGCTGCCGCCTGGGTCGAGCTCGGCGTCGTTCCGGGTGGCTACGGATGGGTGTTCCCGAAGGGCGATCACGCGAATCTCGGCGTCGGCGGCTGGATGGAGGAGGGGCCACGTCTGCGCGATCACCTCGAGCGCCTGGCTCGTGCGCACGCCGTCGATCCCGTCGCGGTGACCGACGTCCGTGGACACAGGCTTCCCATGCGGGAGCTCGGCGCGCCGGCCGCGCGAGGCCGTGCGCTCCTCGTCGGAGACGCGGCCGGCCTCGTCGACCCGCTGTCGGGAGACGGGATCTACGAGGCGTTCGTCTCCGCTCGGCTGGCCGCAGAGGCCATCGCTGACGGGTCGCCCCGAGGAGTACGAGCCGGCCCTCTCGGCCTCGCTCGACCGCCATGCGGCGGCGGCCTGGAAGGCGAAGCGTGCGGTTGACCGATACCCGCGCGCCTGCCTGTGGGCGCTGCGTGCGCCGGGAGTCTTCGACGCGGTGTCCGGGCTCCTCCGTGGCGAGCTCGCCCATCCGAGCGAGGCGCCGCGGATCGCCCGGCCGCCGCTACGGGTCGCTCTCGCGCCTCGCACGCGGGATCTGACTCCTAAAGAGGGGTTCGGCTCATGCCGATGCAGAGCTGTCCATGGATCTCAACGACGTGCTTCGGCATGCCGTCGCGGCCGGCGCCAGCGACGTCCATCTGAAGGTCGGGCAGCCGCCCGTCCTGCGAACCGACGGCGCGCTCGCCCCGGCAGCCGACTTCGGTGCACTCGGCGACGCCGAGCTCCAGGCCGTGCTCGACCAGGTCACCGTGTCGGTTCCGCGTCGCAGAGAGCTCTTCGACGAGAGCGGCGACCTCGACCTCGCGTACTCGGCCCCCGGCCTTCCGCGCTTCCGCGTGAACGGATTCAGGCAGCGCGGAGCGATCTCGTTCGCGTTCCGCGTGATCCCGACCGAGATCCCGAGCTTCGGCGATCTTCATCTCCCGCCCGGCGTCGCGCGCCTCGCGTTGGAGCAGCGCGGCCTCGTCCTCGTGACCGGCGCAACCGGCTCGGGGAAGACGACGACGCTCGCGGCGATGCTCGACGAGATCAACCGCACGCGCAAGCAGCACATCGTCACGATCGAGGACCCGATCGAGGTCCTCCATCAGGACCACGGTTGCATCGTCAACCAGCGCGAGGTCGGACTCGACACCGAGAGCTTCGGCCAGGCGCTGCGCCGCGTCCTCCGCCAGGATCCGGACGTCATCCTCATCGGCGAGCTCCGCGACGCCGAGACCGCCCAGACTGCGCTGCAAGCCGCCGAATCCGGCCACCTCGTCTTCTCGACGCTGCACACGCTCGACGCCGCCGAGACGATCGGGCGCATGGTCGAGTTCTTCGCGCCCGAGAAGCAGCCGCAGGTCGTCGCGATTCTCGCGGGTGTCCTCAGGGGTGTCATCAGCCAGCGGCTCCTGCCGCGTGTGGGTGGAGGTCGGATCCCTGCCGTCGAGGTCATGGTCTCGAACGCACGCACGGCCGAGCTGATCCGCGAACGTCGCGCCGACGAGATTCCCGACGCGATCGACGACGGCGAGTTCTTCGACATGCAGACGTTCTCGAAGGCGCTCATCCGCCTCGTGCTCGACGGGCTCGTCGACCGCGAGGTCGCCGCGAACGCCGCGACGAACCGTCACGACTTCGAGATCGCGCTCGATCGAGCCGAGAAGCTGGTGCTCACCAAGGCGAAGGCGGCAGCCGAGGCGCGACCGAGGCGGAGCCGGAAGCGCCCACCCGGGTCGAGCCCGAGCGGCCGAAGGACGACGGTCTTCCGGCACTCCGCGTCGCAGGAGACTGACGTGGCTCGCGTTCGTGCGCTCCTCCGGCGGCTCCGCAGCGAGGAGACCGGCTTCACGCTCATCGAGCTCGTCACGGTGATCGGGATGTTCGTCATCACGGTGACGGCGCTCTCGTACGCGCTCGTCGCCGCGAACAAGGCCGAGGAGGACATGAACCGGCGCTTCGCGTCCCAGATCAACGCGCGGATCGCGCTCGACCAGCTGCGCCGCGAGATCCACTGCGCGACCGCGGTGACTCCGGCGGGCGCGTCGGCGAGCATCACGATCACGCTCGGCAGCCGCTGTCCGACGGCCGGAGCAGGCACGACCGTGAGTTGGTGCACGTCCGGCTCGGGGACGAGGTACGCGCTCTACCGGCTCGTCGGAACGACGTGCAACACGACGGGGAGAAAGACGGTCGACTACCTCACGAGCGGCACGGTGTTCTCGTTCGCGGCGCAGTCGACGACGCAGCCTCGCGATCCTCTCGGTGACGCTCCCCGTCAACTCGCGGCCCGAGAGCGGCCTGCCCGCCTACAACCTCACGGACGACATCGTCCTGCGGAACTCCAGCCGCACATGAGCTCCTCCCCTCGAACGGGTGATGCCGGCACGCAGATCGCCGCGTTCACTGCGACGGGATCTGCGACCCAAGGAGCTGCGGTGTCTGATTCGCCCTTGAGCCTCTGTCGGCGCGTGCTCGGCGACGAGCGCGGCATCGCGCTGCCGTTCGCGCTCGGGGTGACCATGGTGCTCTCGGCGCTCGCGGCCGGGATCTTCACGTACGTGACGGCGAACCAGAGCTCGGCGAAGCGCGCGACCGCTGATCAGCGGGCGTACGGGCTCGCCGAGATCGGGTCTGAGCTACGCGCTCTCGCGCCTTCAGAACGCAGCCGATCCGTACAGCACGACGAATGTCCCGTCGACGACCGTGTCGCTGACCGGCGGCACGACGACGTACAGCGGCTCCCTGTCGGGGACGACCTGGACGCTGACGTCGAACGGCACCGTTGCGAACCCCTCCGGCCCGGGTGCGGCGAACATCGTCCGCACCGTCAGCATGCAGGCGCAGATCACGACGATCGACGCAGACCGACATGCGGCCGTGGGACTACCTCTTCGTCGATCAGCCCGCCGGCTGCATCACGCTCGGGAACAGCGTCACGCTCACCATCTCGCTGTACGTGCGCGGCAACCTCTGCCTCGACGAACAACTCGCAGGTCTCCGGCCCGGCCGTCGACATCATCGGGAACCTGTACATCGAACAGCCCGCAGGCATCGATCGGGACCTCCGGAAACCCGATCGACGAGTTCGCCGCATCGGCGGGCTGCTACTACACGGGAGCTCCGCTCGCGTGCGGGCCGTCCACCAACGTGTACGCGGACGCCGTCGGGACGAGCCCGCCGATGATCGCGAAGCCGACCGCAGATCTCGCCTACTGGTACACGAACGCGCAGCTCGGCCCGCAGTCGTCGTGCACGACCGGATCGTTTCCCGGCGGGCTTCGACAACGACACGACGCTCAACGTGAGCCGTGGCGAGATCGACCTCACGCCGGCGTCGGCCTACGACTGCCGAAGATCGTGGGCGGCTCGGGAACGTCGTCGCGCAGATCAAGTGGCAGCCGGGTTCGCCGGGGACGCTGACGATCAAGGGCGTCATCTACTTCGACGGGCACCTGACCTGGTCGAACCTCAACCTCATCCAGTACGACGGCAAGGCGGTCATCTACGGGTCGGGCCAGGTGCGGATCAAGAACCGCGCCGACATCTGCGGCGTGTCCGCGTGCGACGCGACCTGGGACCCGCGGTCGAACCTCCTCGTCTTCGTCGCCGGCTCGCTCATCTCGCCGAGTCGTCGACCACGACGATCGGCGGCGACATCGGCAACCACGTCAACTTCCAGGGCGCGCTGTACATCGTCAACGACTTCGACATGGACAACAACACGACGGTCTGGGGGCCGGTGATCACGCGGTCGACGACCATCAACAACTCGGCGCTCATCAACGCGCCGCCGTTCCCGATCGAGTGGATGTACGGACTGCCGGGCGCCACGCAGACGGTGACCGAGGTCCAGGCCGTGCAGGGCAGCTACGCGGGCTAGCTCGCCATGAACGCCGCTGCCGCCGCCTTCGTCCTCGCGCCCGCGCTGGCGCTCGGGAGCTTCCTCAACGTCGTCGTCGCGCGTGTGCCCGCGCGCCGGTCGATCCTGCGGCCGCCGTCCTCGTGCGGATCGTGCGCGACGGAGATCCTCTGGCGCGACAACGTCCCTGTGCTCTCGTACGTGCTCCTGCGCGGGCGCTGCCGGCACTGCGACGCGCCGATCTCGCCGCTGTACCCGGCGGTCGAGCTCGTCAGCGCGGGGCTCATCGTCGCGTGCTTCGCCGTGTTCGGCGCGACGGCCTGGGCGGCGCTCGCCGCCGGCTTCTGCGCGGTGCTCGTCGCGCTCTCGGCCATCGACGTCCAGCATCGGATCGTTCCGAACCGGATCGTCGTGCCGTCTGCCGTCGTCGCGCTCGTCGCGCACACGGCCATCGACCCGAGCCCTGCGTGGGCCGTGTGGGCGCTGATCGCCGCCGGAGGGCTCTTCCTCGTCGTCCTCGCCTACCCGAAGGGACTCGGCATGGGCGACGTGAAGCTGGCGCTCCTGCTGGGGGCGATGCTCGGCGCCTCGGTGACGGTCGCGCTGATGATCGGACTGTTCGCCGCGTTGATCCCGTCTGCCGTGCTCGTCTCGAGGCATGGCGCGTCAGCACGCAAGATGGGCGTGCCGCTCGTGCCGTTCCTCTCGCTCGGCGCCGTCGTCGCGCTCTTCTTCGGCGACGCGATCCTCGACGCGTACCTCGCGCTCTTCTGAGCCGGCGCAAGCGTCAAGCGGCGCTCTCCCTCTGCCGATAACCCCTTCGAGGGAGCCGCCCATGAGCATCCGACGCGCATCGAGTGCCGAGCAGGCCGCAGAGACGGCCGGCGGCGCGGTGGCCACGGGCCGCTCGCTGGCGACCCCGTTCGGCGCCGACGACACGGCCGAGCTCCTCCTCGACCTCCTCGAGCACACGGCGCTCGTCGCACCCGAAGCCATCGCGCTCGTCCGCGGGCGCACCGTCGACGGCACACCTCTCACGCAGGCGCTGATCGACGAGGGCGTCGCGACCTCCGACGGAATCGCCCGCATGCTCGCCGTGCGCCACCACCTTCCGGTCGTCGACCTCCCGACCGTCGGCGTCGCCGTCGAGGCGTCCCAGCTGATCCCGGTGCAGACGCTCGAGCGCTCGGTGGCCGTCCCGTACGAGCTCGAGGGCGACGTTCTGCGAGTCGCGGTCGCGGATCCCGGCAACCTGCACGCGATCGACGAGCTCCGCCTCGCGACGAAGCACTCGCTCGAGCTCGTCGTCGCCTCGCGCGACGACATCCGCGCCGAGCTGCAGCGGCTCGTGCGCACCGCGGAGGCGATCGGCTCGGTCGTCGCGGTCGATCTCGACGAGACGAGCGACGACAGCGACGACCTCGAGGCCGACGACGGCATCTCCGACGGGCCGCTCGTCCGGCTCGTCAACGCGCTGATCTTCCAGGCCGCCGAGGAGAACGCGTCCGACGTCCACTTCGAGGCGCAGGAGGACGCGCTCGTCGTGCGGTTCCGCGTCGACGGCGTGCTGCGCGAGGTGCAGCGGATCCCGAAGAAGATGGCCGCCGGCGTCACGACGCGCCTGAAGGTGCTCGCGAAGCTCGACATCGCCGAGCGGCGCAAGCCGCAGGACGGCCGCATCACGCTGTCGTCCTCTGCCGTCGGTCGCATGCTCGACATCCGCGTCGCGACGCTCCCGACGGTCGAGGGCGAGAAGGTCGTCATGCGCCTCCTCGACAAGTCGCGCAAGCCGCCGACGATGCCCGAGCTCGGGCTCTCGGACGCGATGCGCGCCGACCTCGAGGCGATCGCGCGGCTGCCGACGGGCGCGCTGATCGTCACCGGGCCGACGGGCTCGGGCAAGTCGACGACGCTCTACGGCTGCCTCGCGGTGATCAGCCGGCCGGAGATCAACGTCATCACGGTCGAGGATCCGGTCGAGTACCGGATGGCCGGCGTGAATCAGGTGCAGATCAACGTGCGCGCCGGTCTCACGTTCGCGTCCGCGCTGCGCTCGATCCTCCGCTCCGACCCCGACGTCGTGATGGTCGGAGAGATCCGCGACGTCGAGACGGCCAAGATCTCGATCGAGGCGGCGCTCACGGGCCACTTCGTGCTGTCGACGCTGCACACGAACGACGCGCCGTCGACGATCACGCGCCTCGGAGAGATGGGCGTCGAGCCGTTCCTCACCGGCGCTGCGGTCTCGGCCGTGCTCGCGCAGCGCCTCGCGCGGAAGCTCTGCACGCACTGCTGCGAGGCGTATCAGCCGACCGAGGCGGAGATCTCCGAGCTCCGCGTCGCGCCCGAGCTCCTCGGCGCGCTCGACGGCACCGTCTTCTACCGCAAGAAGGGCTGCCCGCGGTGCAACCACACCGGCTATCGCGGCCGCGTCGGCATCTTCCAGTTCCTGCGCATGTCGGAGGAGATCGCCGCGCTCGCCGTGCAGCACGCGAGCCGCGACGAGATCGCGCGCGCGGCGGCGGCGAACGGCATGCGGTCGCTCTGGGACGACGGCCTCGAGAAGGTCGCCTCGGGCCTCACGTCGATCGAAGAGCTCGCGCGGGTTCTGTCCTAGCGCGCGCCGTGAAGACCGCTAGCGCAGAGTGTCCGGTCGCGCGAAGTCGCTGAACGGCGTCCGCTGATCGACGGCCGCAGTCGTGTCCGACAGAGCGCGTCGACGCCTACGAGGCGGCGACGTCGCAGCCGAGCGCGATGAACGCCTCGACCGCATGCGTGACGAAGCGTGTCGCCTCGACCGGGCTCGGGAAGGTGTACGGGCCTGCGGCGACGGGCGTCGCGCTCGTGCCGCTCGGCCACACCTCGGCCTCGACGACGCAGCGATCGCCCTCGTCGACGGCGCGCAGTCGGGCCACCGAGGCTCCGTCCAGCCGCGCGTGGCGGACGTACAGCTCGCGACCTCCGAGGGGCTGGGCGGCGGCCTCGCTCATCGCCGCGCCTGAGCGACGGCCTGCGCGATCGTGCCGGCATCGGTCACGGAGAACGTCGTCGCGACCACACCGGGCCGCTTCACGATGACGACTGCGGGAGCGGGGAGGACGCCGGTCTTGGCGACGAGGCCCGACACCGCGCGCTCGTTCGCCGCGCTGATCGCGACGAACCCGGCGCGCGACGCCTTCGCGCCGGCGCGAGCCTCGCGCCTGACGATCGCGTCGACCGCGCCGCCGGGCATCGAGACGCTCACGACGACGACGCGGCTGTAGCGCAGCGCGTGGTCGATCTTGGCCGGGAAGCCGCTCGCCACGCGAGGCTTCGGCTTCGCGCGCGCTGCCACAGCGGGCTTCGGCGCGACCTGGACGGCGCCGGCCGGCTTCGTGACCGGCGCGGAAGCCAGCGGCGCGGTCTCGGCTCTCGCCGAGCGCTCCGCGTCCGAGAAAGAACACGATCGCGGCGAGGCCCGTGAGGACGAGGGCGCCGACGAGCGCGGTGACGCGTGTGGGTGGGTTGAGGGTGAGGCTCACGGAGTCGGTATCGGCATGCGCACGTGCCGGCTTGACGTCGAGGAGAAAGAGAAGAGGCGCGGTCTCCCGCGCCTCTTCAGGTGGTTCAGGCTCGAATCCGGACTATGCGCAGGTCAGGTTGTTCTTGAAGTCCGTGCTCGAGGGGCCGGGGCCGGGGACGCTCCACGGATGGGAGCCGTCGGTGTCCGCGAGGCAGTACGCTCGCGGCAGCAGCCGACGGGACCGTCAGCGTCGGAGAGACGCCCGAGTCGATCAGGGCGAGGGCTGCCGGGGTCATGCCGACGTACGTGCCGTTGTCCGCAGTAGTACGCCTCGGCGGCCGGCAGCGCCGCCCGGAGGTTCGCCTTCATGGCGTTGTTGGCAGCACGGTCGCGGAACCCGAGATACGAGGGAACGGCGATCGCGAGCAGGATGCCGATGATGATGATCACGACGAGGAGCTCGATCAGGGTGAAGCCCTGCTCGGAGTTCCCGTCGAGGCGGGAGCGAATCCGCTTGAACATTGCCGCAACTCCTTCCGCAGTCCGCAGTCGATGGGGGTAGAGCGGATGCGGACGAAAGATCGGCGCGGCGCTGGGGGACGCCTACCCCAAATTGGGTGATTTGCGAGTGAGGCAACGTGACGCTCGCCGGGTGCGCCGCAATCGCTCAAGCCGTCCTGCAGGCCCTGCCGATACGCCAGATGTCCATGGATGCGGCACCCATCTCCATCGACGACCTGCTCGGCCGTGCAACCGAGGCCGGCGCGTCGGATCTTCACCTCGTTCCGGGCGCTCCGCCGACGATGCGCGTCCACGGCGACCTCACCCCGCTCCAGGAGGAGAAGGTCATGCCGGACGACACGCGCGGCCTTCTCTATCGCATCCTCTCCACCGAGCAGCAGAAGCAGCTCGAGGTGAACCGGCAGCTCGACTTCTCGTACGGCGTTCCCGGCCTCGCGCGCTTTCGCGTGAACGTCCACTTCCAGCGCGATTCGCTCGCGGCCGCGTTCCGGCACATCCCGGAGGAGCTGCGGACGCTCGAGGAGCTCGGGCTGCCGCCATCGTTGCGTGAGCTCGCGATGAGGCCGCGCGGCCTCGTTCTCGTCACCGGCCCGACGGGCTCCGGTAAGTCCACGACGCTCGCCTCGATGGTGGACGAGGTCAACCGGCAGAAGCCGCACCACATCCTCACGATCGAGGACCCGATCGAGTTCGTGCACCGCCACAAGCGCTGCGTCGTCACCCAGCGCGAGATCGGCACCGACGCGCCGACGTTCGGCGAGGCTCTGCGCGCGGCATTGCGCCAGGACCCCGACGTGATCCTCCTCGGCGAGATGCGCGACCTCGAGACGATCGCGACGGCGCTCACCGCCGCGGAGACGGGCCACCTCGTCCTCGCGACGCTCCACACCCAGAGCGCGCCGAGCACGATCGACCGCGTCATCGACGTCTTTCCGCCGGCGCAGCAGGAGCAGGTGCGCATGCAGCTCGCGAACACGCTCCAGGGCGTGGTCACGCAGACGCTGCTGCCGACGGCCGACGGCCTCGGCCGCGTCGCCTGCCTCGAGATCCTCTTCCCGGACGACGCCGTCCGGAACCTCATCCGCCAGGGCAAGGTCGAGCAGATCTACTCGGTCATGCAGACGTCGACCCAGCGCGGCATGCAGACGATGGAGCACGGCCTCGCCGAGCTCATCCGCAAGCGCGTCGTGACGCCCGAGGCTGCTCTCGCGGTCTCGAGCCGCAAGGAGCAGCTCGTCGGGATGCTGGAGCGCAGTGGCGTTCCGATCTCGCCGGCCGCTGGAGATGCGGGCTCGAGCTCCGGCCTTCGCATCGCCGGGAGCGGCTGATGGACGAGCTGCGGCCAGAGCACTACGAGGAAGAGGCGGACCAGGAGCCCGTCGAGGCCGTCGATCGACGCCGACGTCATCGACCGCCTCGCCGCGTACGGCCAGATCGAAGAGGTCGACGCCGACCGAACAGCTCGCCGTCGAGCAGACGGGGTCGGATCACGCCGATCCGGCCCTGTCGATCTTCGCGCCGGCAGGATCGAGCTCGTCGACGACGAGCCGCGCCGATTCGGCCGCCGCCGCGCGAAGGAGCCGAAGGCGCGCAAGCAGCGCGCTCCGAAGGAGCGGAAGGAGAAGCGCGCGAAGAAGCTCGTCGGTCTCAAGATCGGTGCCTCCCAGATCGCAGCCGCGCAGGTCGTCAACAACGGCGCTCCCGAGCTGATCGACGCGTTCCGCGAGCCGCTCGAGCCCGGCCTCGTCGTCTCCGGCGAGATCCGCGACCCGGACGCGCTGGGCGACGCGCTCAAGCGCTTCTTCGAGCTCCACAAGCTTCCGAAGCGCGGCGTTCGGCTCGGTGTCTCGAACAACCGGATCGGCGTGCGCATCTTCGAGATCGACGGAGTCGCGGACGAGCAGCAGCTCGAGAACGCGATCCGCTTCCGCGCCGAGGAGGTCCTTCCGATCCCGCTCGACGAGGCCGTGCTCGACTACGTCGTCCTCGACGAGCGCGAGCGCGAGGACGGCACCGACGTGGAAGCGCATCCTCCTCGTCGTCGCCTACCGCGAGGTCGTCGATCGCTACCTGCAGGCGTGCCGACGCGCCGGCTTGCAGGTCGTCGGGATCGACCTCGAGGCGTTCGCCCTGCTGCGCTCGCTCGAGGCTCCTGCGCGCTCGAGACGAGACGTCCGGCGGGCTCGTCGCGGTCGCGATCGGCCACGATCGCACGACGATCGCCGTCTCGACCGGGCTCCACTGCGAGTTCGCGCGCGTGCTCGACTGGGGCGGCTGGTCTCTCAACGTCGCGATCGCCCGCGAGCTCGATCGCGCGCCGAGCGAGGTGGAGTCGATCAAGCGGCACCTCTCGTTCGCGCACACCACCGAGGTCGACGGGCTCACGCCCGAGCAGGTCGCGAAGTCGCGCGACGGCATCCAGCGCTCGCTCGCCGCGTTCTCGCGCGAGCTCATCTCCTCGCTCCAGTTCTACCAGGCGCAACCCGGCGCGCTCGGCATCGGCGAGGTCGTGCTCACGGGCGGGACGGCCCACATGGACGGCTTCGTGGACGCCGTCGGCGAGGCGATCGGCGTTCCCGTTCGCCTCGGCGATCCGTTCCGGCGCGTGAAGGTCGGCCCGAACGTCGGCCATGACGGCCAGCACGGCTCGCTCGCGATCGCGATCGGCCTGGGAATCGAGGACTGATGCGCGCCGTCAACCTGCTACCCCGCGATCTCGAGCGCCAGCGCTCCGACGGCGGCCGAGCCCCCGTCCTCCTCGCCGGAGGCGGAGTTGCCGCTGTCACCGCGGCCGCGGTCGTCCTCTTCATGTCCGCGTCGGGCTCCGTCTCCGACCAGCGCTCGCAGCTCGAGTCCGTCGAGGCGTCGATCGCGCGGATCCCGGCCGCGGGTCAGCCCGCCGTCGCGCCCGGGACGATCGCGCAGGAGCGCACCGATCGTGTCACAGCTCTTGCGGCGGCGATGTCCACGCGGGTGCCCGTCGATCGTCTCCTCCGCGAGCTCGCGTACGTGCTCCCGGAAGACGCGTGGCTCACGGGGCTCACGGCGTCGGCGCCGACCGCCGCTGCGCCGACCGGTGCTCCCGCCGGGGCCGCGGCGCCGCGCTACGTCGGTTCCCAACGTGACGATTCAGGGAGCCACGTACTCGCACCAGTCGGTGGCGCGCGTGCTCGCCCGGCTCGCCGCTCTTCCCACGCTGTCCGACGTCCGGCTCACGGCCAGCGCTCGCATCGAGCCGGCAGCGCCGGCGTCCGAGGGCGAGGGAAAGAAGAAGAAGAAGAAGGTCAAGAAGCAGAAGCCCGTGGTCACGTTCACGATCACCGCGAGCGTTCGGCCGGGTGGCCCGGCATGAAGGCACGCATCGCAGCGCTTCCCCCGCGTGCCGTGATCGCGATCGCCGTCGGCGCCGTCCTCGTGTACGCGCTCGTGCTCTGGTTCCTGCTCATCTCGCCGAAGCGAGCCGAGGCGACGACGCTCGCCGACGACGTCATCGCGGCCGAGCTGCGGCTCGCCGAGGCGCGCGTGTCCTCGACGCGACCCCAGACCGCCGGCACGCGCGTGAGCGACGTGCTTCGTCTCGCGAAGGCGATGCCGTCGAGCGCCGATCAGCCCGGCCTCGTCCTCGAGCTCGACCGCCTCGCACGCTCGACGGGCGTGAAGCTCGGCTCCATCACTCCGCGCGAGACGCTCGTGACCGCCGGCAGCCCGACCGCGATTCCCGTCGTCGTCACCGCGGAAGGGTCGTATCGCCAGATCACGCGGTTCATCAGGCGGGCGCGTGAGCTCGTGCGCGTGCGCGGCGGAGACGTCCGGGCGACCGGCCGCCTCTTCGCGGCACAGGCGGTGGAGCTGACCGAGTCGAACGCGAAGGGCTTCCCCCTCCTCGACGCGACCATCACGTTCAACGCCTTCGTGTACGACGGCCCGATCGTCGCCGTCACTCCGCCTCCGAGCGCGGAGACCGACGACACGTCGAGCGGGACGTCCGCTGCGAGAGGAACACCGTGACCCCGGAAGCGCGAGCGGCGCGCGAGCGCAAGCAGAAGATCTTCGTCGTCGTCGGCGGGCTCTTGCTGCTCGCGATGCTCGCGTTCCAGCTGCCGAAGCTCCTCGGAGGCTCGTCCTCGCCCGAGGCGACGCCGACCACGACGGCCGCCGCACCGGCGGCTCCCGGCCAGCCCGCGGTGACGGGCGCAGCTCCGGTCGCCCTCGTCGGCTCGACCGCTGCGAGCTCGGGCAAGCTCACCTCGTTCTCCGTCTTCGCGGCGAAGGATCCGTTCGTCCAGCAGGTCGTGACCGAGAACGGGCTCGACGCTGCCCCGGAAGGCGAAGCCAAGAGCGGCGGCGGCGTCGACCGCGAAGGCCGCCGGGTCCACGACGAAGTTCGCGACCGGCAAGACCACTGCCGCCGCGGTCACGATCGTCACCGTGAACGGCGCCCGGCAGGTGCTCGAGCCGGGCATGAAGTTCCCCACGGGCGATCCGCTGTTCGTTCTCGTCGCCGAGAAGCCCGGCTCGAAGTCGGTGGTGGTCGGGATCGTCGGCGGCGCCTACTCGGGCGGCGCGAAGACGACGACGCTGAAGGCCGGCAAGCCGATCACGCTCGTGAACACCACGACCGGCGCCCGCTACAAGATCTCGCTCGTCTCCGTCGGCAGCGGGGACTCCGGCGCCGAGGCTGCGCCGAAGCCATGAGCGGCCCCGGCTTCGCGACGAGGGCGGCTTCGCTCTCATCGAGATGCTGATCGCGATCGTCGTCATCAACGTCGGCCTCCTCGCGATCCTGCTCGCGCTCACATCGGGTGTCACGACGCTTCGCCGCTCCGCGGAGACGTCGACGGCGTCGGCCGTCGCCGACCGGCAGCTCGAGCGCTACCGCGCCCAGGCGTTCACGTCGATCTACCTCGACACGACCGCGCTGGCCGCGACCGACTCGACCTATCAGGCGGACGCGGCCTACTCCGCCTCGCAGGTGAACCAGGCGTGCGGGACGCTCACTGCCCGTGTGCACGCCGACGCAGACCGTGACCGGCCCGGACGGCCGCTCGTACCGCGTCGACACGTACATCGTGTGGACGACGCCCTCCGGCGGCACGGCCGTCAAACAGGTGACGGTCGTCGTTCGCAAGTCGGGCACGACGGCGACGCTCGCGCGCGTCGTCTCCACCGCCGGCACCGACTTCTAGCGCCTCAAGCGGCCTCGCGGCCCTGCCGATACGCCATTCGTATGGCGGCGTTCGCGTACAGCGCTATCAACGCGCTCGGGGCCGAGTCGGCCGGTCAGATCACCGCGCCCGACGCGGGCTCCGCGCGCGAGCTTCTCCGGCAGAAGGGCCTCCGGCCGGTCTCGCTCTCGGAGGTCGGCGCCGTCGGGGCGGACACCAGGCGCGCGAAGAAGCGTCAAGGGGCGCTCGCTGCAGGTCTTCTCGCGGCAGTTCGCGACGATGATCGACGCGGGCCTGAACGTCGTGTCGTCGCTCGTCATCCTCGAGCAGCAGACCGACGACAAGGTGCTGGCGCCGATCATCAGAGAGGTGCGCTCCGACGTCGAGGGCGGGATGCTGCTCTCGCAGGCGATGGCGCGGCATCCGAACGCCTTCGACCGCCTCTACATCTCGATGATCGAGGCCGGCGAGGCAGCCGGCATCCTCGACACGGTCCTCGACCGCGTCGCGATCCAGATCGAGAAGGAGATGAAGATCCGCCGCCGCGTGCGCGGGGCGATGATCTACCCGCTCGTCGTTCTCACCTTCGCGATCCTGACCCTGATCGGGATGCTCCTCTTCCTCGTCCCGGTCTTCGAGAACATCTTCGCCGACCTCGGCGGCGACCTTCCGATGCTCACGAAGGTCGTCGTCGCCGCCTCCGATCTCGTGCGCGGCTACTGGTTCATCCTCTTCCCGGCGATGGGCCTCTCGGTCTGGGGGTTCCGGCGCTGGAAGAAGACCCCGGCCGGCCGCCAGGTGTGGGACCGCTTCAAGCTGCGCCTGCCCGCAGGCATCGGCAAGGTCGTCCTCAAGGTGACGATCGCGCGCTTCACGCGCACGCTCGCCACGCTCGTCGCGGCCGGCGTCGACATCATCAAGGCGCTCGAGATCTCCGGCCAGACCTCGGGCAACTGGGTCGTCGAGTCCGCGCTCGCCGAGGTGCGCGCGAAGGTGCACCAGGGCGTCCCCATCGCCCAGCCGCTGATCGAGGATCCCGTGTTCCCGCCGCTCGTCTCGCAGATGGTCAAGATCGGCGAGGAGACGGGCGAGCTCGAGAAGATGCTCGACAAGATCGCCGACTTCTACGAGGACGAGGTCGACACCTCGATCGCCGCCCTCACCTCGATCGTCGAGCCGCTCATGATGATGGGCGTCGGCGCGATCATCGGCGTCATCGTGATCGCGATGTACCTGCCGATGTTCAAGCTGCTCGAGCTCGTTCAGTAGCGCGGCCGCGCATAGAGTTGCCGCGTGCTCACGGCTCGCAGCGACGTCGTCGGCAGCCTGCTCAGGCCGCCCGAGCTGCTGGAAGCGCGCAAGCAGCGGGAGGCCGGTGAGCTGGCGCCGGCCGAGTTCAAGCGAGTGGAGGACGCGGCCGTCGATGCGGCGCTCCGCCTCCAGGAGGAGGCCGGCCTCGACGTCGTCACGGACGGCGAGATGCGCCGGCTCTCGTTCCAGAGCCAGCTGACCGAGGCGGTCGACGGGTTCGGCGACTGGGACCTGGACGCCTTTCTCTGGGGTGAGTGGCAGTCGGACGAGCTCGGCGAGATGAACGTCGAGCGACCGCCGATCGCCGTCGAGGCTCCGCTTCGGAAGAAGCGCTTCCTCTCGGCCGAGGAGTTCACGTACGCGCGCGGGCGCACCGATCGCGTCCTGAAGGTGACGCTCCCGAGCCCGAGCATGTTCGCCAACTTCTGGGACTCCGATCGCTCGACGGGCGCGTACGCGCGCCTCGAGGACTTCCTCGGTGCGGTCGCCGAGATCCTGCGCGACGAGGTCGTCGAGCTCGTTCGTCTCGGTGCCACGTACATCCAGCTCGACGCCCCGCACTACCCGTTGCTGATCGATCCCGGGTATCGCGACTTCTACGAGAGCCGCGGCTGGCCCGCCGAGCACTGGCTCGACCTCGGGCTCGAGCTCGACAACCTCGTGATCGGCGATCACCCCGGTGTCACGTTCAGCTTCCATCTCTGTCGCGGAAACCAGGCGAGCCGCTGGCTCGTCGAGGGCGGATACGACTGGCTCGCGGAGCGACTCTTCCCCAAGGTCAACGCGCACCGGCTCATGCTCGAGTACGACGACGAGCGGTCGGGCTCGTTCGAGCCGCTGCGAGCGCTTCCCGAGGACAAGGTCGCCGTCCTCGGGCTCGTGACCACGAAGACCGCTCGTCGCGAGACGGTCGCCGAGCTCGCGGCCCGAATCGAGGAGGCGAGCGCGTTCTGCCCGCTCGAGCGGCTGGCGCTCTCGCCGCAGTGCGGATTCGCGACCTCGATCCTGGGCAACTCGCTGTCGGTCGACGACCAGCGGGCCAAGCTCGCAACGATCGCCGAGACGGCCCGGCACGTCTGGGGATGAGCGTCCTGCTCACGGGCCTCGACCTCACGCTCGAGGAGGTCGTTCGGGTCGCGCGCGGCGGCGAGCCCGTCGAGCTGGCGCCGGACGCGATCGAGCGGATGCGCGCCTCGCGTGACGTGGTCGAGTCCGCGCTCGCCCGCGGCGACTCGATCTACGGGTTCTCCACCGGCGTCGGCATGCGCAAGCTCTTCGACATCGAGGACGACCAGGCGCACTTCAACCGGATGCTCATCCGTGGCCATCTCATCGCTCAGGGGCCCGCCGCGCCGGACGACGCGGTGCGCGCGACGATGCTGAAGCTCGCCAACTCGCTGGCGCAGGGAGTGACCGGCGCGCGGCCGGAGGTCGCCGAGGCGCTCGTCGCCGCGCTCAACGCCGGCACGGCTCCGCGCGTGCGGATGCTCGGATCGGTCGGTCAGGCAGATCTCTCCGCGAACGCGGATCTCGTGCACGGGGCTCTCGACGACTTCGAGCTCGCGGCCGGCGAGGCGCTCGTGCTCGTCGACAACAACGCGTTCTCGACGGGCATGGCCGCGCTCGCGGTCGCGGACTGCGAGACGCTGCTCGACGGACTCGTGGTCGCCGGTGCGCTCGATCTCGAGGCGTTCGCGGCGAACCCGAGCCTCCTCGACCCCGTCATCGGCGAGGCGAGGCCGTACCCCGGTCTCGTCGCGACGATCTCGCGCGTGCGGCAGCTGCTCGAGGGCAGCTACCTCTGGGATGCGCAGCCGCGCAATCTCCAGGATCCTCTGACCTTCCGCACGCTGCCGCACGTGCTCGGCGCCGCGTTCGATGCGCTCGCGTACGTGAAGGGCGTGCTTGCGATCGAGCTGAACGCACACCAGGGAAACCCGGTCGTCTCCGGGCCCGGGGCGCGAGTCGTGCCCGCGGGCAACTTCGACGCCGTTCCGCTCGCCGCAGCGCTCGACTTCCTCCGGATCGCCCTCGCGCCGGCGCTGACGAACGCGGCCGAGCGCGGGCTCAAGCTCCTGCAGGCGTCGATGACCGGCCTTCCGGAGGGGCTCGCCGCGCGTCCGCATCTCGCCGAGCCGGCGCTCTCCGAGCTCGGGGCCGCGATCCAGGGCATCGTCGCCGAGGCCCGCCTGCTGGCTCAGCCGGTGTCGTTCGAGCTCGCGTCGACGACGCAGCACGAGGGGATCGAGGATCGAACGACGATGGCGCCGCTCGCGGCGCGTCGCCTCGCGGAGATGGTCGAGCTCGGAGCCCGGGTCGCGGCGGTCGAGCTGACGATCGCGACGCAGGCCGTCGACCTGCGTGGACGTCCTGCGCAGGGCGCCGGCACCGGCCGCGCGTTCGGGCTCGTCCGCGAGCGCATCCCGTTCACCGACGCCGGTGAGACGGTTCCGCCCGATCTCGAGCCGATCGTCGAGCTCGTTCGCTCAGGAGCGTTCGTGTAGACCTCGTTCGATCTCCGTTGCGGTGGCCGTCACGGTCGCGAGCAGCTGCCGTCGTCGGCTCGTCGTCAGCCTGAACGTCGGGCCGCTGATTCCGACGATCGCGGCGAGCCCGCCCTGCGCAGAGCGGACCGGAACGGAGATCGCCGCAAGACCCTCCTCGAGCTCACCGTCGATCTCGGCCCAGCCCTGCCGACGAATCCGCGCAAGCTCCGCACTCAAGACGCGCACGTCCGTGATCGTTCTCTCGGTGAACGACGGGAGAGGCGCTGTCCCGAGCGCCGCCTCGAGCTCGTCCGCTCCCAGCTCCGCGAGCACGACCTTCCCTGCGGACGAGGCGTGCAGCGGCACCTCGGTTCCGACCCAGTTCGCGACGCCGACGTGTCGCTCGGCGTCGAGCTGGAGCACGATGTCCATGCCGGCGGGCGCGCGCGGGATGGCGAGGCTGGCGGACTCGCCCGCCGCATCGCGGAGCTTCTCGAGCGCGGGGTGGGCGGCGTCGACGAGGCTGTCGATTCGGATCGGCGGATCGTGCGAGGCGTACCAGCTCGTGACCGAGCACCCAGGCCGCCGTCGGTCGTCTCCTCGACGAACCCGTGGTCGGCGAGCGTGCGCAGCGTGCGAGCCGCAGTCGAGCGTGGAAGGTCCGTGGCGCGAGCGAGCGCCGACGCCGAGGAGCCGGCCGGCCGGTCTGCGATCGCCTGGAGGAGCTGGATCGCCCGGGCGAGCGACTGCGTCCGCGGCGTTCCCGATCGAGTGCTCATTATATGAGCAGACTAGCGCATCAGATGTGAGCAGGCGGTATCATCGGCCGATGCTGATCGACTGCGACATCCACGTCGGCTACGAGACGATCGCCGACCTCCTGCCCTACCTCGATGCACCCACGCGCGAGCTGGTCGTCAACTCGGGCACCAGCGGCCTCACCATGCCGTCGTACCCCTGGAACCACCCGACCGGCTGGGTCCGGCACGACGTCTACGAGCGCGGCGACGTGCACGGCGGGAACTTCCCGTTCTTGACGCTCGAAACGCTGCGAGCGCATCACCTGGACAAGTACGAGGTCTCGCTCGGGGCTCGTCGAGCCGGACGAGGCCGCCGCGTTCTCGGTGCTCCCGAACGCCCAGCTCGCCGCGCGCCTGTGCAGCGCCTACAACGACTGGCTGCTCGAGCGCTGGCTCGAGGAGGAGCCGCGGCTCCGCGGGATGATCGTCGTCCCGGCGCAGTACCCGAGGCGGCGGCGGCCGAGATCCGGCGCGTCGGAGGGCGAGACGAGTTCGTCGGCGTCTTCCTCCCCGGCGGCGCGCGCATTCCCGTACGGCAATCCGGTCTACGACCCGCTCTGGGAGGCCGTCAACGAGCTCGGCCTTCCCGTCGCCGTCCACACGCACTTCGAGGGCATCGGCATCGCGCACGCGCTCAGCGCGGCGGGGATGCCGGACTACTACGTCGAGTACCACACGCTCTGCGGATCGGGGATGTACGGCCACTTCGTCTCGATCCTCTGCAACGGCATCTTCGAGCGCTTCCCGGACACGCGCGTCGCGATGGTCGAGGGCGGGCTCGTGCCGTTCGTCGGCTTCCTCTGGCGCCTGGACACGAACTGGCGCGCATGTCGCAGCGAGATTCCCTGGTGCAAGAGGCGGCCCTCCGAGTACGTGTGGGATCACGTGCGCTTCGCGACGCAGCCGCTCGAGTCGCCGGACGATCCGCAGCAGCTCCTCGACGCGATCCAGTTCCTGCGTCCCGCGGACACGCTCATGTACGCGAGCGACTTTCCGCACTGGGACTTCGACGAGCCTGAGCAGACGCTCCGTCAGCTCCCCGCCGAGTGGCGCGACAACGTCCGCTGGCGCAACGCGCAGGAGTTCTTCCGGCTCCCGGTTCCCTCCGCCGCATGACCGAGGGCGATCGCGAGGTACGCGTCGCGCTCGCGGAGGCTCCTGCCGAGGGATCGATGACGATGGTCGCCATCAACGGACACCGCATCGGCCTCTACCGCGTGGCGGGGACGTTCCATGCCCTCGCCGATCGGTGTCCCCATCGAGGAGCGCCGCTCTGCGCCGGCATGATCGCGACTCCCGTCGAGGTCGACGGAGAGGCGGTCGCCGTCGGCCCGCCCCGGAGCATCGTGCGCTGCCCCTGGCACAAGTGGGAGTTCGAGATCGCGAGCGGACGTTGCCTCGTCGACTCGCGGCTACGCGTTCGACGCTACGCAGTTCACGTCGACGACGAGCACGTCGTCGTCACGCTCGATCATCCAGCTACGGGGTGAGCACGGCCGAGAGCCCGGGGCTCGGCGGCGAAATGTCGTCCGGAGCTCCAGAGTGTCGGTGCAGCTCTCCGTCGACCACCTCGTAGTGCCCGATCGCGCTGAGCGGCGGCGAGTACACGTGGATCGTCACCGCGCCCGCCTCGTGATCCATGCGATGGATTCCTGTGGCCGGGGATGAGAACGAGTCGCCGGCTCGATAGTCGACGATCCGGCGCGGGCCACCAACGGCGAGTCCCTCGGCGCGCGCGGTTCCTTCGAGCACATAGACGCCGACGCTCGAGCCGCCGTGATCGTGAAAGCCGGTGTCCCGCGGCTCCCACCACGTGTTGAGCCAGGCTTCCGAGTGCTCGTCGCGCCAGAGGAGCTCGAACGAGCCTTCGCCGCCACGCTCGAGAGCGGCGAGGTCGACGAGCTCGGCCGCCGAGCGAGCGAGGGCGGCACACTCCTCGGGAGTGAGCACATGATCCGTTGCCGCCAGCGCTTCGATGCGGTCTCGATCGATCACGAGCTCATTCTGCACCGGCCCGGCGGGTCGTGGAGGATCAGGCGATGAGCCGGATCGCGCGCATCGAGGCCTGGCCGGCGAACGCGCCGCTCGAGGCGCCCTATCTGATGGCGCCGGGAACCGTGGCAGGCATCTGTCGGACGATCGTGCGCGTGACGACGGACGACGGCGTCGTCGGGCTGGGGGAGAGCGCCTCGCCGGTCGACGCCGTTCAGGTGTGCGGTGAGCTCGGACAGAGGCTCGTCGGCCGCGACACGGACGAGGTGCGCGCCGAGCTCGAGCCCGCCGCGCTCGCCGTTCCCACGCATCGCACCGACGGGAAGGTGCTGATCGACCAGCCGCTCACCGGGATCGAGATCGCGCTCTGGGACATCGCGGCGCGCGAGGCCGGCGTGCCGCTCTACGAGCTCCTCGGCGGCGCGTGTCGCACCGCCGTCGCGTTCTCCGAGTACTTCGCCTACCGGCCCGGGCGCGAAGACACGCCGGCCGACGTCGCCGCGTTCTGCGCGCGCATGGTCGAGGAGCACGACTCGCCGGTGTTCGAGGGCAAGGTCGCGGTGCGCCCGGTCGAGGACGACGTCGAGCTCGTGCGCGAGATTCGGGCTGCGATCGGCCCGGACCGTGAGCTGCGGCTCGACGCGAACATGGGCTGGCGGCTCGAGACCGCGCGAGCGCGCGCTCTCGCTTCTCGAGCCGTTCGACATCGCCAACGTCGAGGAGCCGGTGGCCTCGTTCGCGGACATGGCCGAGCTGCGGCGCTCGACGTCGATCCCGTTCTCGGCGCACACTCCCGACCCCGAGCGTGCGGCGTCGCTCGGCGCGCCCGACACGCTCGTCGTCGGTCTCGGGCCGTTCGGCGGCATCGCGGGAACGCGTCGGTTCATCGCGGCGTGCGAGCGAGCGGGCGTCGGCTTCTGGTTCTACAGCGGCGACTTCGGGATCGCGACGGCCGCGTATCTCCACATCGCAGCTGCCACGCCGTACCTCGAACGTCCGAGCCAGTCGCTGCTTCGCTGGACCGCCGACGACGTGATCGCGGGCGGCCCGTTCTCGCCCGAGCGCGGTGTCGTCGAGGTTCCCGCGAGCCCTGGGCTCGGCGTCGAGCTGGACGAAGAGGCTCTCGCGCGCTGCGTCGAGCGCCATGCCCGCGAGGGTGCGTATGACTTCTACGCCGGCCCTCCGCTTCCACGATACTAGGGCTGTGAAAGGTCTCCTCGAGCGGCTCGACGAGGGCGTGGTGCTCGGCGCCGAGGGCTATCTGTTCGAGCTCGAGCGGCGCGGCTATCTCAAGAGCGGGCCGTACGTGCCCGAGGTCGTGCTCGACTTCCCCGACGCCGTTCGCGAGCTGCACCGCGAGTTCCTGCGGGCCGGCGCCGAGGTCATGGTCGCGTTCACGTACTACGGCCACCGCGAGAAGATGCGCACGATCGGCCGCGAGGACGATCTCGAGCCGCTGAACCGAAACGCGCTCCGGATCGCGCGCGAGGTGGCAGCCGAGGGCGACGCGCTCCTCGCCGGGAACATCTGCAACACCTGGGTGTACGACCCGGCCGATCCCGAGGGGTCCGGCGCGATCGTGCGCGAGATGTACCGCGAGCAGGTCGCGTGGGCGGTCGAGGAAGGCGCGGAGCTGATCATCGCCGAGACGAACGACTATCTCGGCGAGGCTCTGATCGCCACCGAGGTCATCAAGGACGCCGGTCTTCCCGCCGTCGTGACCTTCGCGTCGTCGACGCACGAGGCGACGATGGACGACGTCGAGCTCGACGAGGCGTGCCGGCGCGTCGCGGACGCGGGCGCCGACGTCGTCGGGCTCAACTGCTCGCGAGGGCCGGCGACGATGCTCCCGATCCTCGAGCGGATCCGCGCCGCTGTCGACGTCCACGTTGCGGCACAGCCTGTTCCCGTACCGCACGACGCCCGAGGAGCCGACCTTCGTGATGCTCCGAGACGACAACGGCTCGCGCGGCTTCCCGATCGGGCTCGACCCGTTCACGTGCACGCGCTTCGAGATGGCCGACTTCGCCGTCGCCGCGCGGGAGCATCGGTGTCGGGTTCATCGGCATCTGCTGCGGCGGCGCGCCGCACCACGTCCGCTCGATGGCCGAAGCGCTCGGGCGCGAGACGCCCGCGAGCAGCTACTCGCCCGACATCTCGTTGCATCCCGTCCTCGGCGCGAACGTGCAGGAGAAGGAGAAGAAGTTCGCCGACTGGCGCGACTGAGGCTCCGGGTGACGAGCCTCATGCGGGCGAGCCTGGGCGAGGCCCCCTTCACGATCGACGACGTGGACGCGCTCGCGTCCGGGCCGGCGACGCTCACGCTTGTCCGACACCGCGCGGGCGCTCGTCGCCGAGTCGCGTGCCGTGGTCGAGCGCTACGCCGACGGGAGACGAGCCCGTCTACGGCCTCAACACCGGTCTCGGCGCCAATATCGAGTTCCGCGTCGCACGCTCGGAGCTCGAGGACTTTCAGGAGCAGCTGGTTCGCGGCCGGACGATCGGCGTGGGGGAGCCGCTTCCCGAGCCGGTCTGCCGCGCCGCGCTGATCGTCCGCTGCGTCGGGCTCGCGCGCGGCGGTGCGGGAATCTCGCCGCCGCTCCTCGACCTGCTGCTCGCCATGGTCGAGCGCGGCGTGACGCCCGTGATCCCGCGCCGGGGCTCCATCGGTGCTTCGGACCTCGGCCTCGCGGCGCACATTGCCGCGGTCGCGATCGGCCGCGGCGAGGCGTGGCACGACGACCAGCGGCTTCCCGGAGGCGAGGCGCTGGCGGCTGCGGGGCTCGCGCCGGCGAGGCTCGGGGTCAAGGACGGCCACGCGCTCTGCAACACGAGCGCGGTGTCGGTGGGACACGCGGCGCTCACGCTGGCCGACGCGTCCCGCGTCGTGCTCTTCGCCGTCCACGCTGCGGCGCTCGCGGCCGAGGGGTACGGCGCGAATCCGTCGATCTTCGACGCCCGCATCGCGGAAGCGCGGCCCGCGGCTCGGCAGGTGGACGCGGCAGCGCTTGTTTCGCCGCCTGCTCGAGGGAAGTTCCCTGAGCGACCCTGGCGCCGCTCGGCAGATTCAGGATCCGCTCTCGTTCCGCTGCCTGGCGCAGATCGTCGGCGTCGTCCTGCAGGCTCTCGCGGACGCGCGACGAGAGGTCGAGATCGAGCTCGACGCGACGGCCGACAACCCGATCGTCCTGCTCCCGGACGGCCCGATGCTCTCGACCGCGAACTTCCACACGCCGGCGATCGCGCTCGCGTTCGACGCGCTCGTCGATCGCGTTCACGCACATGGCGACGGCGAGCTTCCAGCGAATCGCCAGGCTGCTCGATCCCGCCCTCTCCGGCCTGCCGCGCTACCTGTCGCCGGTCGGCGGCGGCTCGGCCGGCTACGTGCCGGTGCAGAAGCTGTGCGCCGCGCTGCTCGGCGAGGTGCGGCTCCTCGCCTCGCCGGCGAGCCTCGACGCGATGCCGGTCTCGGACGCGGTCGAGGACGTCGCGCCGCAGACGCCGCTCGCGATCTCGAAGCTCGCCGATCAGCTCGAGCCGCTGCGGATCCTCGCCGCGGTGGAGGCTCTCGTCGCGGCGCAGGCCGTCGACCTGCGGTCGGGGGCGCGGCTGGCCGCGCCGACCCGCCGTCTCCACGACGCGATTCGCGCCGTGGCCGCACCTCTCGAGAGCGACCGCGAGCCGGCACCCGACGTCGAGCGCGTCGTCGCGCTGACCGCCGACCGCGATCTCCTCGCGAGCCTCGCGGCGTCGCTCGACGGGCTCGACCTGCCGTTCCTGCAGCGCTTCTCGGCGGTGGAGAAGGCGTAGTGGACGACGCGCGAATCGAGATCCTCTTCGTGTCGGGGCACGACGTCGAGGAGCTCGCGCTCTCGTCGGACGACGTGCTGCAGGCGGTCGAAGCGGTCGTTCGGGCACAGGGAGAGGGCGAGGTCGCGCTCGACCGCGCGTGCAGCACGTGCCCGATCCGAGCTACCCGGGTCACTTCAACGTGCTCCGCGCAACCGTCTGGCCGCTCGGGGTGACCGGGGTGAAGGTGGTCGGCGACTACGTCGAGAACTATCGCGCCGGGCTTCCGTCGGAGCTCGCTCTCGTCACGCTCTACGACCCGCGCTCCGGGGTGCCGCTCGCGATCGTCGACGCGACGGAGATCACCGAGCGCCGCACCGGTGCCCTCACGGCGCTCGGTGCGCGTCACCTCGCTCGCGCGGACTCGAAGGTGCTTGCGCACATCGGAGCCCGTGGCACGGCGTTCTCGAACGTGACCATGCTGGACGGCATCTTCGACTTCGACGAGATCCGCGTGACGAGCAAGCGCCCCGAGTCGCGCGAGACGTTCGCTCACAGCCTCGAGGAAGCACTCGGAAAGCCGATACGCGTCGCGAGCTCCATCGAGGAGGCCGTCGTCGGAGCGGACATCGTGGTCGAGGCCACGCGACTCGCCGCGCCCGAGCCCTTGCTCGAGACCGCGTGGCTCGAGGCGTGCACGCTGCTCGTCCCCTACGGAACGATGAGCATCCTCGAGCTCGACGTGCTCGAGCGGATGGACAAGGTTGCTCGTCGACGACCGGGCGCAGTGCTTCCGCGACGACGCCTTCGGTGCGCTGCGCCCGCACGTCCGAGCGGGCCTCCTCACCGAGGAGAGCCTGTACGGCGAGCTGGCCGAGGTGGTCGCGGGGGCGAAGCCCGGCCGCGAGCGTGACGACGAGCGGATCCTCTTCTGGCATCGCGGCCTCGCGACGACGGACATCGCGCTCGCGCACCTCATCGTCGAGCGCGCCCGCGAGCGAGGGCTGGGCACCACGCTTCGCTACCGCTAGGGCGCTACGCCGCAGAAGCGCATCGCCGCGACGGCGACGGCCTGGGCGCAGCCGACCAGGCTCCTCGTCGAGACGTGCTCGTCGACCGTGTGCGCGTGCTCCAGCCCGTGCGGTCCGAACGCGACGCAGGGCGTTCCACCGAGCCGCGTGAAGGTCGCGCCGTCGTGCCAGTTGTCGAACCCGGCGATCCGGGTCGCGAGCCCCGCATCGCTCGCGGCGCCGAGAAGTGTCGACACGACGAGGCGCGTCGGCAGCGACCTCCGCCGCGGGCACCTCGGGCGCCCACTCGATCGTCGGGAGGTTCTCCGCGAGCCACGGGTCGTCCCGGGCGGCGCGGTGCACCCACTCCGTCACCTCGCGCTCGACTCGACTGCCCCAGCCCTCCGCGTCGGCGAACGCCGGCAGGTAGCCGATGTGGTACGTGACGGCGCACGACGCCGGATAGCTGACCGCCCACTCGCCGCCCGCGATCACGCTCGGGACGATGTCGCCGGGGGACAGGAGCGGGTGTCGCTGGTCGGGTCGCGCTCGCCACTCGTCCTGGAGCCGCCGCATCGCGTCGAGCACGATCTCCGCCTTCTCGATCGCGTTGACGGGGCCGCCCTCGCTCCAGTGCGGATGCGGGATGCCCGCATGGCCCGTTCGTCCCGCGACCGTGATCGTCGGAATGACGGTGCCGCGGCACGCGATGCAGACGTCGTGACCGGACGGCTCGAGCACGATGCCCGCGTCCGCTCGAACGCCGTGCGCGACCGCGGCCAGACCGCCGGCGCCCGTCGACTCCTCGTCCGTCACCGTGCAGACCACGAGGTCGCCCGCGAGCCGGACGCCGAGCTCCGACAGCACCTCGGCGGCGAAGACCATGCACCCGATGCCGCCCTTCATGTCGCAGGCGCCGCGTCCGTAGAGCAGCTCGCCGCGCAGGTCCGCCTGGAACGGGTCGGTCGTCCAGCTCATCGCGTGGCTCGGGCGAGACCACGTCGACGTGCCCGTTGAGGAGGATGCTCCGGCCGCTTCCGCCGGCTCTGAACGTCGCCGCCAGCTGGGGTCGGCCGTCGAAGCCGAGCCCGTCCGGAGCGATTCTCGTTCCCGCCACGTCCTCGGAGCGCGGTTCCCACACGTCGCACTCGGCTCCGGCCGACGCGAGGCGATCGGCGAGGTAGTCCTGCAGCGCACGCTCGTCGCGCGCGGCCTCGTCGGGAGCGGCGCGGGCGGTCGTGTCGAACGCGATCAGGTCCGAGACGAGCGCGATCAGCTCGTCCTCGCGCTCGGCGATCCGCTCGACCACGGCGTGCTCGCCCTTCGCTGAGGCTCATCGGCTCAGCCGATCCGGTAGCGCTCGAGCGCGTCCCAGTCGGGCACGACGCCGAGGCCCGGGCCGGCGGGCGGGCGCGATCGTCCCGTCCGCCGCGATCTCGAGCGTCACGGGGAGAAGCCAGTCGCGCCGCTCGGCCGACCAGGCGGGTGGGTCGAACGGCACCTCCAGGTACGGGCAGGTCGAGAACGCGAGCGCCGCATGCAGGTTGACGAGGAGCCCGTAGCCGTTCGACCACGTGTGCGGGCTCCACATCCGTCCTTCGTGCTCGGCGAGCTCGGCAATCGCGACGTGCGCCCGTCGATGCCGCCGCTCAGGACGACGTCGGGTTGCACGACGTCGACGCGACCGCGAACGACGCAGGTCGCGCGCCTCCGCCTCCGACCGCACCATCTCGCCCGCGGCGATCCGCAGATCGACGTCGTCCCGCAACGCTGCGTATGCGTCGGGGTCGTGCGTGGGGAGCGGCTCCTCGAGCCAGTACACGTCCAGGCGCTCGAGCTCACGGGCGAAGGCTGTCGCGGTGGCGAGATCCCAACGCGGAGTGAGATCTCCGGGCATGCGCCAGCCCTGGTTGGCATCGACCATGATCTCGAGCTCCGCGCCGACGGCCTCGCGAACCGCCTCGATCACGGGCAGGTCGATCCGCCAGTCGGTCGAGTGCAGTCGAAGCTTGACCGCGCGCACGCCGGCGTCGCGCAGCGCGAGGCAGCGGCGCACGCGCTCGTCGGCGCGAACGAGCTCTCCGCTCGACGCGTACGCGACGAGCCTGTCGCGGTCGCCCCCGAGCAGTCGCCACAACGGCTGATCGTGCGCGCGTCCGACGAGATCCCAGACCGCGACCTCGACGATCCAGTTGCGGCCGTGGTGGAAGTCGACGGTCTCGACGATCCCGTGGACGGCGTCCGCCTCCTCCGGATCGCGCCCGACGAGCAGACGCTCGAGCAGCTCGCGATCGGGCACCCCGTCGCCGCTCGCGTAGCCCTCGACCCCGTCGTCGGAGCGGACGATCACGATCGTCGCGTCCTGCTGCGTCCGAGGCTCGGGATCCCATGCGGCCGAGAACGGCGGGTCGAACGGATAGCGGTAGACCCGCGTCTCGATCGAGGCGATGCGCACTAGACTAGTCGCCGCTGTAGAAGGGGCTCTGGAGCTCGTCTCGCCGCTCGACCAGGGCGGCGGCGGCGGCGGGATCGCGACCCTCGACGCAGACGCCGATCGCCTTGCGCGTCGACGCGCGATTTGCCTTTCGCACGGCAGTCTCGTCGTGGGCGGCCGGGTCGACCCAGACGGCGACGAGCACGATCAGGTCTCCCGACGTGTCCAGCAGGCCGTCCGCCACCGCGTCGAGGACGCCCTGGGCGATCCCGAGCTGTGCGGCGCCCCAGGTGATCGTCTGGTGGCGGTCGTCGACCGCGGTGCCCTTGTTCATCATCAGCGTCGGCGGCCAGACCGGCTCGTAGTCCGCCGGCGTCTCGCCGACGCAGACGAGGACGGGCGTGTGGCCGGGCGCGGGGTGCGCGAACATCGAGATCGCCGCGGCGAAGGTCGGGCTTCCGCGGCGCGCGAGGACGACGTTGACGTGCGACCCGTTCGGCGCCTCGCCGCTCCAGCCCTCGCCGATCCGCCCGTCCAGCTCGTCGAGGTTCACAGCTCGAGCACCACCCGCACCGCATCGCCGGAGTGCATCAGCTCGAATCCGCGCTCGACTTCGTCGAGCGGCAGTCGATGCGAGATGAGGCGATCGAGCGGCAGCCGGCCTTCACGGAAGAGGTCGAGGGTGTGAGAGAAGTCCCGCTCGGGCTTCGTCGAGCCGTAGATCGAGCCGAGAATCCTTCGCTCCATGCGCGGAATCGTGACCGCCGGCAGAGACAGCATGGCGTCCGCGCGCGGAATGCCGATCAGCACGGCTGCGCCGCGCTTCCGGGTCGAGAGGAAGGCCGTCTCCATCGCCTCGGCCCGCCCGGTCGCCTCGATCGCATAGTCGACGCCTCCAGCGGACGCGTCGCGCACCGCCTCGGCGGTCGCCTCGGCGTTCCCTTGCCACTCGACGGCATGCGTCGCTCCGAACGAGCGGGCGACCACGAGCTTCTGCGGCGCCGCGTCGACCGCGACGATCGTCCCGGCTCCGACAGCGACGGAGGCCAGGAGCGCCGAGAGCCCGACGCCGCCGCAGCCGACGATCGCGACGCGGTCACCCGCCTGCACACCGGCGGTGCGCCACACCGCTCCGGCGCCCGTCGACACCGCGCAGCCGACGAGCGCCGCCACCGCGAAGGGGACGTCATCGGCGATCGGGATGCACGAGCGCTCGGGCACGACGCACGCCTCCGCGAACGTCGAGAGGAACGAGTAGTGGTAGACGGGCTCGCCGTCGCGCGAGAGCCGCGGCGTCCCGTCCATCAACCCTCCGGTTCCCATGGCCGGCCAGACGGTCGAGCACAGCTGCGGCAGGTCGCGCGCGCACTCCTCGCACGTCCCGCACCACGGCGTCCACGAGAGGGCGACGTGATCTCCCGGGGCGACACGCGTGACGTCGGCGCCGACGGCCTCGACGATGCCAGCGCCCTCGTGGCCGAGCACCGCCGGACACACCGTCTCCGACGTTCCGTCGACGGCGTTCCAGTCCGAGTGACAGACGCCGCTGGCCGCGAGCCGGACGAGCACCTCCTCGCGCCCGGGGGGAGCGAGGTCGAGCTCGGTGATCGTCAGTGGCCCACCCGTCCGTTCGAGAACGGCTCCTCGGATCCGCATCAGCGCCTCCCCGGGGCGAAGGGCTCGAGCTCCGGTGCCATGCGTCCCTCGAGCACGAGCGGAGCGAGGACGGCGGCCGTCGCAGGCGCGAGCGTGACGCCGAGCATTCCGTGTCCCGACGCCACGAACAGGCCGTCGTGGCCGGGCAGCGCTCCGATCAGCGGCAGGCCGTCCGCCGTCGCGGGACGCAAGCCGGCCCACGTGACGAGCGGCGCGTCGGTCTCGGGTCGCCAGCCGTCGAGGTAGGGGCGCGCTGCGGCGAGCAGGCGCTCCCCGGCGCCCGGGGGCGCCTCCGCGCGAGACGCGCCGAGCTCGAACACGCCCGCGATCCGTACGCCCTCCCGGTACGGGCTCAGCCCGAGCTTTGCCTCCGCCAGGTAGAGCGCGTGTCGGGGCGGCTCGCCACGTCCTGCGATCGTGACGCTGTATCCGCGCGCGGGCTGGACGGCGACGCCGGCGCCGAACCGAGCGAGCAGCTTCGTCGATGCCAGCCCGGCGGCCACCACGACCTTTGGGGCGCGCAGATCGCCGTCGTTCGTCTCGACCGTCCAGCCGTCCGGATCGCGTCGTAGCTCGACGAGCTCGCGTCCTTCGAGGATCTGCGTCCCGTCGTCACGAAGGCGTTCGGCCAGCCCCTGCATGAGATCCTCGGGCCGGACGTAGCCGTCGACGCGCGCGTGCAGCCCAGCCTCGACGTGGCGGCGGTCGAGCGCGGGCTCGAGCTCCACGAGCGCGTCGCGGTCGAGCTGGTCGGGCTCGCCGCCCTCGTAGCCGAGCGCGCGCAACCGGCGGAAGACCTCGTCGTACTGGCGCAGGCCGGCGCGCGTGCGCGCGGCGATCAGAAGGCCGGTCGTGTACATCTCGAACCGGATGCCCGCCTCGCGGTACGCGTCGAACAGCTCGAGCGTGCGCCGGTTGAGCGCGAGCAGCGCGCGCACGCCTGCGCCGAAGCGCGCCGGCGAGGAGCTGCGCCAGAATCGCCACAACCAGCGCACGAAGGCCGGGTCCAGCGACGGACGGAGCACGAACGCGTCGCCACGCGTGACGAGCTGACGCACGCCCTCGCGAACCATTCCCGGCGCAGGCAGTGGCGACGTCATGCTCGGAACGACCCAGCCCGTGTTGCCACGTGAGGCTCCGCTTCCGATCTTGTCGCGTTCGAGCACCGTCACGTCCGCGCCGCCGCGAGCGAGCTCCCAGGCACAGGCGAGCCCGATGACCCCACCACCGACGACGACGACCGAGGTTCGGCTCACCGTGGCAACGCTAGACGATCTCCTCCGCCCGTAACCCGGTCGCGACCTCCTCGACGACCTCGACGAAGGCGCTGGCGGCGGGTGAGAGCGTTCGGTCCGCGTGCCAGGCGAGCGCGATCTCGCGAGGCGGGATGCCACGCACGTCGAGGGTGACCACGTCCGGGTCGTTCCGATCCACGGTCAGTCGCGGGACGAGCGCGTAGCCGACGCCGGCACCGACGAGGCCCTGGACGATGCCGCTGTCATCCGAACGGAAGACGACCGTCGGCTCGGCCCCCTTGCGCCGCAGGTGCGCCTCACCGCCCTGTATGAGGCGGTAGGCGATCAACGGCAGCCGCGCGATGTCCTTGACGCCGACCCTCGCTCTCGTCTGGGCGAGCTCGGAGGCGGCCGGGGCGAGGAGCACGTAGGGATCGACCAGCACGTCGACCCGATCGATCGCGGCCTCGACGGAGTCGGCGACGAACGCGAGGTCGACCTCGCCGCGCACGAGGAGCCCGCTCAGATGCCCGTACTCGGCCTCGACGAGGCGGACCTCGATCGCAGGCCAGCGGGCGACGTAGAGGCGCATCACGGGCGGGATCACGCGGACGCCGACGCTCTGGAACGTCGCGACGCGAAGCGTTCCGGCCTCGCCCTCTGCGAGTGCGTGAAGGTCGGCCTCGGCGGCGCGCATCGAAGCGATCGCGCGCGCTCCATGTCGAAGCAGCCGCTCGCCTGCCTCGGTCGGGGTCACGGGCCTCCGCCCTCCCGGTCGTTGCAGCAGCTGCAGCGCGGCCGCCCGTTCGAGCACCGCGATCTGCTGACTGATCGCGGACTGCGTGTACCCGAGCTTGCGTGCGGCGGCAGCGAAGGAACCGGTCTCGACGATCGCCTCGAGCGCCGCGAGGTGCCGGAACTCGATCCCCAGCAACCGATCAGACAGAATTGTTCGCAGCGTTCACGAACTCTCATTTTACTTATCGGTCGGCTGAGCCGATCCTGGTGTGAGATGACGAGCTCGCCAACCCGAGGTCTTTGCAGCGATCGCGCACTGTTCGCGATCCTCGCGCTCGCGCTCGCGAACGCCGTCGCCGACTCGGCGCTCCTTCCCGTCCTCCCGACGCTTCAGGAGCGGTTCGGCCTCTCGGCTGCCGAGACGGGCGCCCTGCTTTCGGCGGCGACGATCGTGACGCTCGCAGCGTCGATCCCCATCGGCCTGGCCGCCGGCCGGATCGGGTCTCGAAACCTGCTGCTCGCGAGCGCTGTCCTGCTTCCGGCCTCCCTCCTCGTGCAGGCGTTCGCGACGGGGCTCGCGACTCTCGTGCTGGGCCGCGCGCTCTTCGGGCTCAGCTTCGCGATCCTCTGGACGGTCACGCCCGCCGTTGCGGCGGGCTCGGGTCGGGGTGCTGCAGGCACCGGGCGGTTGATCGCAGCCGCCGGCGCGGGCTGGCTGATCGGCCCGGTCGTCTCCGGGATCGCGACCGACGCATTCGGATACCGAGTCGCGTTCGCGGGCATCGCCGTGCTCACCTTGCCGCTCGCGCTCCTCGTCGCGCGGACGACCTTCGAGGTCGACCGTGCTCCGGCGACGAAGCTTCGACATGCGATCTCCGCCGCGCGCAGCGAGCATGCTCTGGCCGGCGCGATGCTCGTCACCGCTCTGCTCGGCGCCGTGGCGGGCGTGTCCGGGTTGCTCGCGCCGCTCGTTCTCGCCGGCAACGGCCTGTCGGCCGGAGGGATCGGCGTCGTCATCGCCCTCTCTGCCGTCATCTTCACGATGAGCGGCGCGCTGTCTACACGGATCCCGTCCGTGCGCGTCGACGTCAGGTTGGTGGGTGTTACAGCCGCCGTGGTCGGCGCCACGTTCCTCATTCCGTTCGTCAGCTTCTCGACGGTCGCGGTGATCCTCTTCCTCGTGGTGTCGGCGGGCGCCCGCGCTCTGCTCGTCTCGACCGTCTATGCGCTCGCCCGTGCACGTACCCCGCGCGAATCGCTTGCGACTCCGATCGCCGGCCTGATGAACGTCATGTGGGCTGCCGCCGCGCTCGTCGCTCCGCTCGCCGCCGGGGTGGCACTCAGCGCTGGCGGTGCGAAGTGGGCATTCGTCGCGACGGCGGCGGCGGGATTCGCGGTAGGGGCGTGGATGCTCGTGCCGAAGCCTCGCGCCGCGTACGCGTAGCCGATCCAGCGACACTGGGCACGATGCCGCTGCAGAACCGCGTGACGCCGTTCGGCGACCTCGTCGCAGATCCTGCGCGGGGTCTCGTCTACGGGAACCGCGGCTGCCTGCACGACGACCGCGGGCGGATCCGGCGGCGCTACAACGGAAAGCGCTGGATCGCGTGTCAGCTCGAGTTCCGGGGATGGCTGCGCCGTCCGCTGCTGCAGCCCGGCCGGTTCACCGAGCTGTTCTTCCTGGACGAGGCGACCGCGTTCGCGGCCGGCCATCGCCCGTGCGCGCTCTGCCGACGCGAGGACTACGTCCGGTTCGGAGAGATCTGGCGCGAGCTGCATCCGAGGTCAGGTCGGAGCGGACGCGATCGACGCCCAGCTCCACGGCGAGCGCGTCACGCCCGACACGCGCGACGCAGCTTCGTCACACGGCTGCGTTCGCCGATCTGCCCGATGGCGCCTTCGTCCTCGAGCAGAGCGCGCCGTGGCTCGTGCTCGGGCAGAGTCTCCTGCACTGGACGCCGGCCGGCTACGCGGAGCGAAGACCTCGCCCCGCGCACGGCCGGGCAGACCTGATCACGCCTCCCTCGCTCGTTGCAGTTCTGCGCGCCGGGTGGCAGCAGGCTCTCGTGCCGCTCCTGCACCCGTCGGCTCTCGAGCGCTAGGCGCCGCCCCGTTGCTCAGGCTGTGGTTGTCTCCTTCGCCTGCAGAACGCGCAGCTCCTCGATCGGGATGTGGCAGCGCATCAGGTGAGCGTCCTCGACCTCGACGAGCGGCGGCTCCTGCTCGACGCAGATCTGACCGAGGAAACGCGGGCAGCGTGTGTGGAAGACGCACCCGGACGGTGGCTCGGCGGCGCTCGGGATGTCCCCCCCGAGCTTGATCCGGTCGCGGCCTCCGCCGTCGATCGTCGGCACGGCCGAGAGGAGCGCCTCCGTGTACGGATGGTGCGGGCCGTCGAAGACGACATCCGCCGGGCCGAGCTCCTGCAGCCGGCCGAGGTAGAGCACGGCGATCCGGTCCGAGATGTAGCGCACGACGCCGAGGTCGTGGGAGATGAAGAGGTACGCCACCCGCTTTTCTGCCTGGAGTTCGACGAGGAGGTTGAGGATCGCGGCCTGCACGGAGACGTCGAGTGCGGAGGTCGGCTCGTCGCAGACGACGAGCTTCGGGTCGCCGGCGAACGCGCGTGCGATCGCGACCCGCTGCTTGAGGCCGCCGGAGAGCTGAACCGGCTTCTGCGTCAGCGTCCGCTCGGTCACGCGGACGCGCGAGGTGAGATCGCGGAGCTTCGCTTCGGCAGCCTCGCCGCCGATCCCCGCGAGCTTGCGCATCGAGCGCAGGAGGATGCGACGGACCGAGTGGCGTCGGTTGAGCGCCGAATCCGGGTTCTGGAAGACGATCTGGAGCGACCGCAGGTCCTCGCGTGACCGCTTCTGGTACCTCGGCGCGAGCGTTCTGCCGGTCGAGC
The DNA here is from genome assembly GCA_963822885.1 of uncultured Gaiellaceae bacterium. Taxonomy (GTDB): domain Bacteria; phylum Actinomycetota; class Thermoleophilia; order Gaiellales; family Gaiellaceae; genus GMQP-bins7. The sequence goes on along the minus strand of CAWGJJ010000022.1, from coordinate 135,315 downwards.
GTCACGGCACCCTCGGTGGGCGCCACGATTCCGAGAAGCGTGCGTGCGAGCGTCGTCTTGCCGCTGCCCGACTCGCCCACCAACCCCAACGTCTCGCCCGGCCAGACGGCCGCGCTGACGTTCGTGAGCGCGTGGACGTCGTGACCGCGCTGGGTGAAGATCTTCGAGAGCGACTCGATTTCGACCAGCGGCGGCTCTTGCCGAGCCACGGCCGGGAGCTCCAGGTCTGCGGCTTCCGCGCGCGGCAGATTGGACGCGCGGTCGTGGTACCAGCAGCGGCTCTCGTGCCCGCGCTCGACGGCGAAGAACGGCGGCTCCTCCTCGTGGCAGCGTGTGTCGGCGAGCGCGCAACGATCGGCGAACACGCAACCAGGGAGCTCGATGCCGAGCGGCGGCAGGAAGCCGGGGATCGTGTCGAGCCGGCCGTGGTCCTTGCGCACGCCGCCCTTGGGGATGCAACGCAAGAGTCCGACCGTGTAGGGGTGGCGAGGATCGCGAAGGACCGTGTCGACCGGTCCTTCCTCGACCAGTCGTCCGGCGTACAGCACGCCGACGCGTCCACACATCTTCGAGATGACGCCGAGGTTGTGGCTGATGAACAGCACGGCGGTGTCGAGCTCCCTCTGGAGCTGTGCGACGAGATCGAGCACCTCCGCCTCGACCGTGGCGTCGAGCCCTGTCGTCGGCTCGTCGAGGATCAGGAGCTCAGGATTCTTCGCGAGCGCCATCGCGATGACGACGCGCTGCTGCATGCCTCCGGAGAGCTGGTGGGGATAGCGGCTCATCACGCTCGACGGGTCCGCGATTTGCACCTTCGCGAGCGCCTCGCGAGCGCGGTCGCCCGCGTCACCCTTCGAGGCGCCGAGCACGGTGAACGCCTCCGCCACCTGCGCACCGACGCGGAGGCTGGGGTTCAGGGCCGATCCGGGGTTCTGGTAGACCATCGAGACGGTGCGCGCGTGGTACTCGCGCAGGCCGCGCCCGCCGAGCGCGAGGACGTCGCGGCCGGCGACGGAGACCGCTCCGCCGGAGATCCGACCGTTGCGCGGGAGATAGCGGACGATCCCGAGCGCGACCGTCGACTTCCCGCATCCGGACTCGCCGACGAGCCCGTACGACCGCCCGCGCTCGATCGAGAAGGACACGCCGCGGAGGACGGGCCGGTCGACCCCGCGCACGCGGTAGACGAGCTCGAGATCGGAGACCTCGAGCGCCGGAGCCGACGCGTCGACGCTCATCGCTCGTACACCTCGCGGATGCCGTCCGAGACGAGGTTCGCGGCGATGACGAGGCTCGCGATCGCGAGTGCGGGGAACAGCGTCATCCACCAGTACGGGTCGATCAGCGTCCAGTACTGGTTGATCTGCGCCGCCCAGTCGGGCGACGGCGGCGGGACACCGAATCCGATGAAGGTCAGCGACGCGACGGCGAAGATCGCGTACCCGAGCCGCACCGTGAACTCGACGACCACGAGCGGAAAGACGTTCGGGAGGATCTCGGAGAACATGATGTACAGCGAGCGCTCACCGCGAAGCCGCGCGGCCTGCACGTAGTCGAGCTCCGTCTCGGCGAGCACGGCGGCACGCACCGTCCGCGAGATCACCGGCGCGAAGATCAAGCCGATCGTGAGCGTGACGACCCACCTGCTCGAGCTCCCGACTGCGGTCACGATCAGGATTGCCGTCACGATCAGCGGCAGCGCGAGGACGGCGTCGACCAGTCGGCTCACGCCGTCGTCCACGAAGCCGCGGAAGTAGCCGGTGATCAGCCCGAGCGCCGTCCCGAGCACGGTTCCGATGAGCGTCGCCGCAGGAGCGATCACGAGGATGCTGCGCGAGCCCGCGAGCACGCGCGAGAAGATGTCGCGACCGTTCGTGTCGGTCCCGAACGGGAGGCCCCACTCGGGCGGCAGGCTCGTCGGGAACTGGTTGTCGAAGATCGGGTTGTAGCGGGTCACGAGCCCGGGGAAGAGCGCGCAGAAGACCCAGAAGGCGAGCACGAGCGTGCCGATGAGGACGGTGGGCGAGCGGAGGAGCAGGCGAAGCCGCTCCGTGCGCGCGGCGCGTGCCTCGCGGAGCGGCGGCGTGCGTCGGCCGGTGACGTCGACCTCGGTCACTCGGACGCTCCCGAGCCGGATCCGCGGGTTGAGCGCCGCGTAGAGGATGTCGGCGATCAGCGTCACGACGAGGTAGACGATCCCGATCACGAGCACGCCGGCGGTCAGCAGCGGAAGGTCCTTCTGCCGCGCGGCCTCGTAGACGAGCAGCCCGATCCCCTGGTAGTTGAAGAGCACCTCGACGGCGACGAGGCCGCCGACGAGGTACCCGACCTGCACGGCGACGACCGCGATCGTCGGCGGGAGCGCGTTCCGCAGGACGTGCTTGCGCACGACGACGCCGGACGGAAGGCCCTTGAGGTAGGCGGTCCGCGTGTAGTCGGTGTCGAGCGCCTCGATCACCCCGGCGCGCGTGATGCGGGCGATGTACCCGAAGAGAACGAGCGTCAAGGTCAGCGCCGGCAGCAGCAGGTACTTCGACCTGCGTCAGCGCGCTGGCGCCCTCCTCCGCCTGCGCGGTCACCGGGAGCCACCCGAGCCAGATCCCGAACACGAGGATCAGGACGATCCCGGTGACGAACTCCGGCATCGCGGCCAGCGAGATGCCCGTGATCGTGATCGACTTGTCGGTGAACCTGCCGTAGCGCAGACCCGCGACCACGCCGCCGAGGATCGAGAGCGGGACGCAGATGACGAACGCGACGAGCGCGAGCTTGAACGAGTTCTCGAGCGCCGGGCGCGAGCAGATCCCAGGTCGGGACCTGCTTCGTCAGCGACGTCCCGAGGTCGCCCTGGAGCAGCCCGCCCGCCCACTCGACGTACTGGACGAAGACCGGACGGTTCGGTTCCCAGCTGCTCGTTGAGCGCGTCGACGGACTCCTGGGTGGCGAACGGGCCGAGCACGGCGCGGCCGACGTTTCCGGGGAGGATCGTCGAGATCCCGAAGACGATCACGCTGAGGAGGAACAGCGTGATCAGCGCGAGGCCGATGCGCTTGAGGAGGAAGCGGGTCATCGACGCTCCGCGTCGAGCTGAGGGCGGGCCGCGGACCGTTGCACGTCCGCCGCCCGCCCTCGATGCGCGTCGCTAGGCGAGGCCGACCTTCGCCAGCCGCATGTGCGAGATCCCCTCGGGCACGTAGTTCTTGACCTTCGAGGAGCCCGCCGTCACGTACCTGATGAAGTAGTCGGTGATGACCGGCGTGTCGCGGAGGAGGATCCCGGCCATCTTCTTCGTCGCCGCCCGCTGAGCCGCCGACCTCGGCGGCCGCGAGGTAGGTGCTCGCGACCCGGTCGAACTCCGGGTTCTTGTAGTGCGACGCGTTCCAGTCACCGGTCGACTGGTAGCAGCGCGTGATGTAGATGTTCGGCACGCCGCGGGCGCCGTACTCCGTCAGCGTCGCCGGCCGGTTCAGCCACGGCGTGGTCGTTGCGTAGTCCGCGCCGGCAGGCTCCGAGTCGTAGTACTTCGACACGTCCATGACCTCGAGCCCGACCTCGATGCCGGCCTGCCGGGCGTACGCCTGGATCGAGGCAGCGTGGTCGGTGTGGTCGAGGAAGTTCCACGTCGTGAGATTGAACTTCAGGTTCTCCGCACCCGCCGCCTGCAGCAGTGCCCTCGCGAGCTGCGAGGTTCTGCGTGCGCTGCTTGGTCGTCCGGTCGGTCGAGGCGAACCCGCGCCAGAACGGGTTGTCGTTGCCGACCTGAGCCGCGCCGAGCATGATTCGCTGAACCTGCTGCGGGCGGTTGATCGCGAGTGCGACAGCACGGCGAACCCGTGCATCCCGGAACGGCGCGATGTCGGTTCGCATGCACACCTGCCGGTGGGACGCCGTACCGAGTTGGTAGTAGTTGTACTTCGAGTTGTTCCTGAACGGCTGGCCTTCCTGGGGCGAGAGCTGCATCGCCAGGTCGATCTGCCCCGCTCGCAGCGCCAGCACCAGCGGTGCGCTGCCCTGGAAGAACGTGATCCGCACGCCGGCGAGCGGCGGACGGCCGCCCCAGTACGCGTTGTGCCGGACGAGCTCGGCGCTGCGCTTGTCGACGTACCTTCGAAGCCTGAACGGGCCGGTTCCGATCATCCCGCTCTGCGACCCAGGTTCCGGGCTTGGCCGCGATCGACGCCGGCTGGATGATCGCCTGGTACGTCGTCTGGCTGAGGAGGTACGGGAAGACGCCGGTCGGCGACTTGAGCCGGACGACCACCGTGTACCTGCCGCGCGCCGAGACGCCCGACGCGTCGTAGGACGGGCCGAGACCGGCGTTCGAGCCCGTGCTGACGTAATGCTTCAGGCTCGCGACGACGTCGGCCGACGTCATCTCCTTGCCGTTGTGGAACCGCACGCCCCTGCGGAGCTGGAACGTCCACACCGTTGCGTCGGCGTTCGGCCTCCAGCTCGCTGCGAGCCACGGCGCGACATTCCCGGTCGGCGTCGTGAAGGTGAGGTACTCGCCGGGGATACCGGCGAACGCGAGCGAGCCGCCCTCGTTGAGCAGGTACGGCTCGAGCGACGCGCCGAATACGGGGATGCCGAGCCGGATCGTGCCGCCTGCCTGGACGGCCTCGAGCGGTGCGCCGTACGCGAGGCTGCGCTCACCCGCCACAGCCAGGAGCGCGCCGATCGTGCCGGCGCCGAGCCCGTACATCGTCGCTCGCTGAAGGAACTCCTGACGATCGACCTCCCCTCCGAGCAGCTCGTCGATGACCTGGTTCTCGAGCGGTCCGGCTTCGTCTCGGCGGTAACTCTCGACGATCCTGCGAGTCTCTCGATCCATTCCGTACCCTCCTAGGCAGGCTGCCAGCGATGGCGAACGATGCGGTCGTGAATCCACGGCGAGTGCTCGGTCGACAGCTCGCCCGTTCTTCTCGTGGATTCGCATTCCACGGCGATACAGGGTTTATCGCACGTCCCGTCTTCGCTCGTCAAGCCATGTTCTGCAAATGGATAGAGGTCCGGAGCGGTGTACGCTCAGCGGCGATGGCAGCGCTTCCCGCCCTTGGAATCAGCTCTCGAGATAGTGGCCTGGCCGCCGTCGTTCTCGCCCCGCCGATCCTGAGCGCGAGGGTCGCCCGCCGCGTGAGGGTCGCCGAGCTCCGCACCTTTGTCGTCGGGAACCCGCCGCCGTCCTTCGGGGGACGCTACTTCGTCTTCCTCACGCTCACGACGGACGACGGCGTCAAGGGCGTCGGAGAGGTGTACGCGGCGACGTTCCATCCCCGTGCGCTCGAGGCGATGATCACCGACGTCTTCGATCGCCATGTCGAAGGGGCCGATCCGTTCGCGATCGAGGCTCTGACTCGCCGGATCGCGGCGCGCGGATACTCGGGTCGGCCGGACCTCTCGCTGATGGGGGTCCTGAGCGGAATCGAGATGGCGTGCTGGGACATCGTCGGCAAGGCGGTCGGTAGGCCGGTGTACGAGCTGCTCGGCGGGCGCGTGCACGAGCGATTGCGGGCGTACACCTATCTCTATACGGAACCGGACGATCCCGTGGACGTGTACACGGATCCCGACCTCGCGGCCGAGCGCGCCGCTGACTACGTCGCCCAGGGGTTCACGGCGCTCAAGTTCGACCCGCTCGGCCCGTACTCGGCATTCGACCCACGCCAGCCGAGCCTCGAGGCGCTCGCTCGCACCGAGAGCTACGTCGCTCGTGTGCGCGAGGCGGTCGGAGACCGCTGCGATCTGCTCCTGGGGACGCACGGTCAGCTCACCCCGGCGGGTGCGATCCGTCTGGCGCGGCGGCTCGAGCGCTTCGACCCGCTCTGGTTCGAGGAGCCGGTTCCTCCCGAGAGCCCGGAGCAGATGGCGACGGTTGCGCGCGCCACGTCGATCCCGATCGCGACCGGAGAGCGCCTGACCACGAAGCACGAGTTCGCACGAGTCCTCCAGACCGGTGCGGCAGCGATCCTGCAGCCGAATCTCGGACGGGTCGGCGGCGTCCTCGAGGCGAAGAAGATCGCCGGGATGGCCGAGGCGCACTACGCGCAGATCGCACCTCATCTCTACTGCGGGCCCGTGGTGGGTGCAGCGAACATCCAGCTCGCCGCCTGCAGCCCGAACTTCCTCGTGCTCGAAGGGATCGGGCGCTGGGACGGCTTTCACGCCGAGATCCTTCGGCGTCCGATCGACTGGGAGGACGGGTACGTGATCCCGCCGACCGAGCCCGGGCTCGGAGTCGAGCTGGACGAGGAGGTGGCCCTCGCCCATCCGTACGACGGCGACGATCTGCACCTGACTCCTGCCGACGAGCCCATCCTGGGCTGATGCGCGTCGGCTTCGTCGGCGTCGGGCGGCTGGGTGGACACCTCGCCGCCAGTCTCGTGCGCGCCGGGTTCTCGTTGGTCGTTCACGACCTCGATCGAAGCGCGGCCGCGGGTCTCGAGGCTTCGGGCGCCAGCTGGGCCGGCTCGTGCGCCGAGCTCGCCCGGTCGGTCGACGTAGTGATCACATGCCTTCCTTCCCCTTCAGCGGTGGCGTCGGCACTCGAAGCCGACGACGGTGTCCTCTCCGGACTTGCGAGCGGGAGCACCTGGATCGACATGAGCACGAACGACCGGCACGAGCTCCTGCGGCTCGCCGCTGCGGCGGGTGAGCTCGGGATCGCGACGCTCGAGGCTCCCGTCACCGGCGGCGTCCATCGTGCGGCGACGGGTCGAGATCACGGTGATCGTGGGCGGCGACGAGGCTGTGGCAGCAGCCCACAAGCCGCTCTTCGAGGCGATGGGCGGTCGCGTCTTCCATGTCGGCCCGCTCGGTCGCGCCTCCGACCTCAAGGTGATCACCAACATGCTCGCGTTCATCCACCTGGTCGCCTGCGGCGAGGCGCTCATGCTCGCGAAGCGAGCGGGCCTCGACCTGGCGCAGGCGCACGACGTGATCGCGGCGAGCTCCGGTACGAGCTTCGTCCACGAGACGGAGGGACAGGTCATCCTCAACGGCAGCTACGACATCGGCTTCACGCTCGACCTCGCACTGAAGGATCTCGGTCTTGCACTTGCGCTCGGGCGCGAGACCGGCGTGCCGCTTGCGCTCGGCGAGCTGACCGAGGAGGCGTTCGCCCGGGCACGCGACGTGTACGGCGGCGAGGCATGGTCGCCGCTCGTCGTGAAGCTCCTCGAGGACGCACTCGGCGACGAGCTCCGCGCTCCGGGCTTCCCGGCCTCGCTGGCCTGACTCGCTACCCGACGCTTCCGAGCCGGCCGCCCGGCGTAGGGCAACGTGTCAGCTCAGGAACGTCTTGGCACAGCGCACGTGCGAGGTTCCGTCTGCGAAGTAGTTCCTCACCTTCGAGGAGCCGGCGGCCACATACGTGATGAAGTAGTCCGTGATCACCGGTGTGTCACGCAGGAGGAAGCCGGCCATCTTCTTCGTCGCGGCCCGCTGCGCAGCGATCTCGGCAGCACCCAGGTACTGCCTCGCGGCGGCGTCGAAGGCGGGGTTCGAGTAGTGCGACGCGTTCCAGATGCCGTCCGACATGTACGCGGCGGTGATGTACAGGTTCGGCACTCCGCGAGCCCCGTACTCGGTGAGCGTCGCCGGCCGGTTGATCCACGGCGTCGTCGCGTAGTAGTCGGCACCGCCGCCGTAGTACTCGGCAACCGACTGAACCTCGAGCGAGATGTCGATGCCCGCCTGACGTGCGAACGCCTGGATCGCCTGTGCGTGATCGGGGTGGTCGAGGCCGTTCCATGTCGTGAGTGTGAACTTGAGGTTCTCCTGCCCCGCCGCCCGCAGCAGCGCACGCGCGAGGTCGAGATTCTGCTTGCGCTGCTTGATCGACGGGGCGGTCGACGGGTAGCGCGACCAGAACGGCGAGTCGTTTCCGAGCGTGCCCGCTCCGAGAAGGATCCTCTGGATGATGTCCGGGCGGTTGAGCGTCAGCGCGACGGCGCGTCGCACTCTGGCGTCCCTGAACGGCTCGCGGTCGACCCGCATGCCAAACATCCGATGCGCGGCGGTCGGTGCGGAGAAGACCTTGAAGCGACTGTTGCCTCGGAACGTTGCGGCGTTCTGGGCAGAGAGCTGCACGCAAAGGTCGATTTGACCCGTACGCAGGGCGAGCACCTGGGCCGCCGTCCCTTCGTACGACGTGAACACCACGCCGTCGAGTGGCGAAGGCCCGCCCCAGTACTGTGGGAAGCGGACGAGCTCGACGCGCCGGCCCGGGGTGCCGCTCTCGAGCCGAAAGGCGCCGGTGCCGATCATCCCGCTCGAGACCCAGGTCCCCGGCTTGTTCGCGATGGCCGCCGGCTGGATGATCGCCTGGTACGTCGTCTGGCTCACCAGCTGCGGGAATGCGTTCGACGGCTGCTTGAGATGGAACTGGACCGTGTACGGGCCCGTCTTGCGGACACCATCGGCCGTGAGGAGGCTGTTGGGGATCGCCGACAGAATCTCCGACGGCGTGACGCTCAGGTATTGCTTGAAGCTCGCGACGACGTCGTCGGCGGTCAGGGCCTTGCCGTTGTGGAACGTGACGCCGCGGCGGATCTGGAACGTCCAGACGGTCAGAGCGGCGTTGGGCCTCCAGCTCGATGCAAGCGCCGGCCGCACCTGCAGCGCCTGGTTGGAGAACGTGAGGTATTCGCCGAGAACGCCCACCAGGGCGAGTGAGCCAGACTCCCGGAGCAGGCGGGGCTCGAAGCTCGAGCCGACGGTGGCAGTACCGACGCGCAGCGTGCCACCCCGCTTCTTCGTAGCTGCCGTCGGGGCGCCGAACGCGACGTCCTGGCCGATGTATTGAAGGAGGAGGCCGATCGTGCCCACGCCGAGGCCGAAGATCGAGGCTCGACGGAGGAACTCCTGTCGGTCGAGCTCACCACCGACGAGCTCGTCGACGAGGTGATTCTCGATCGGACCGGCTTCATCGCGGCGGTACTCCTCGACTCGCCGTCTGATCTCTCGATCCATCCACGTCACTCCCTTCCCTCGGGGTGGTTGATCCAAAGTACGCTGCCGACGCGGAAGGTGCTGGATAGTGCGCCGAGGCCCCTTCGCGACTCAGGACGCGCGCCGCCTGACGAGCAGGAAGAAGTTGCGCAGGATCTGCTCCCCGGCCGGGTGCTCCGGCCGGAACTCCTCGGGATGGAACTGCGTGCCCCACCAGCGACGTTCGGAGTCGGCGATCGCCTGGATCGCGCAGGCCGGGGCTCGACGCGAGCACCCGGAAGCCGTGCGGGCAGGCTCGAGATCTCCTCGTCGTGGTCATGGAACACGACCGCCTCGTCGGGAACGCCGCGCAACAGGTCGCCACTGTCGTGCACTTGAATCGGGAGAAACCCGTGCTCGGGAGTCGGGCTCGGTCGATGCTCACCGCCGCAGAAGCGCACCTGTAGCTGCATGCCCGCGCAGATTCCCAGCACCGGCCGGCCCGCGGCGACCACCGCGTCCCCGAGCCGGTCGAGCTCGGCGGGATCGCGAAATGCCCACGGCGTGGACGAGCCGCTCAGGACGATGCTGCTCGCGCGTGCCAGGCGCTGCGGATCGACGGCCTCGTAGTGGGAGACCTCGACGGCCTGGCCGTCGGCCGCCACGGCGAGCCGCTCGCGGAGTCGTTCGAAGTTCTGCGCCCGCGACTCGTCCAGCTCGGAGAGACGCTCGGTGAAGACGAGCTCGACGGTCACGGCGCGACGACCGAGGCGCTCGCATGATCCCAGCCGAGCTCGCGCGAGAGCTCGTCGGCGACGACTCGAACGCGCTCGCCGGCTTCCTCGAGTCGTGCGGCGAAGCGGAACTTCGGTGCCGAGACGTTGACGGCGGCGATCGCGTGTCCGCGGAAGTCCCTGACCGATGCGGCGACGGACACGAGCCCGGGCTCGAAGTCCTCGTCGGCGAGCGCGTAGCCGCGGAGCCTGACCCGAGCGAGTCTCGCCCACAGCTCGTCGGCGGTCTGGGGCGCGCGTGGATGGGCTCGACGGGCAGCCGCGTTGGGAAGCATCGCTCCGAGATCTCGACGATCGCGATCGACGAGCAGGGCGTAGCCCGCCGACGTGCACCAGGCCGGAACGACGCGAGTGACCCAGCTCACCGCCTGCACCGCCTGCGGCGGCGACTCCGACGCCACCGTCAGGACGTCCGTGCCGTGCAGGACGGAGAGATACGCGCTCTCTCCGAAGGTCCGCACGAGCGTCTGGAGCACCGGTGGAGCCGCGGCGACGAGGCGTCTGTCGCCCGCGACGGCGGCGAGTGCCACGAAGCGCCAGCCGAGGCGATAGGCCAGCGTCTCCGGGTCGCGCTCGACGAGACCGTGGTCGGCCAGCACCTTCAGCGTGCGCGAGACCTGGCTCTTCTCACGGCCGACGAGCTCGGCGACGCGCGTCACCCCGAGCTCTCCGCCCTCTCCGAGAGCGAGCAGGATCGCAAGTCCACGTCGCAAGCTCGTTGCCGTCTCGGTGCCCATCGGCTCAGCGGCGCGAGATCTCGAGCAGGTACGCGACGATCGCCCGCTCGTCGCCGAGTGTGAGGTGGTACGCGTCGGAGAGCTGCTCGACGCGCTCGATCTGGGCGAGGTTCTCCTCGACGAGCGGCGTGAAGGGGAAGAATCCGAAGTCGACCACCCGCGAGACGAGTCCGTGCTCGTCGAGCAGCTCCTCGGTTCGAAGCTGACTCACGATCGAGAGCTGCATCACGAGTGCGACTCCGCCGTCGTCGAGCAGCTGCGGAAGGAGTTGAAGCAGATGGTCGACGAGATTTCGGCCCCAGTAGTCGAGCGGCCGGTGGCCGCCGGCGTGCTCGAAGGGGTCGACGGGCATCTGGTAGAGGCTCGCGACGACGAGGTCGTAGCGCTCCTCCGGCTCGACCATGTACAGATCGACCTCGGCTCCGCTCACGCGATCGGCGACGCCGTTGCGAAACGCGTTCGCCAGCGTATTCGCGACCGCACGTCGCTGGATGTCGATCGCGTGCACGTGCTCCGCGCCGTTCAGTGCGAGCTGCACGGCCAGCAGGCCGCTGCCGCAGCCGACGTCCAGGCAGCGCTTGCCTGCACCGATCCGGCTTCGGAACAGGTGCTTCCAGACGAGCAGGCTCCCGAAGGTGGGGATGAAGACATCCGGGTCGAACGCGAGCTCGGGCAGCTCGAGCGGATACAGGACTCGACCTGTCTCGTCGACCCAGGGCCGGGCTGCGTACGACGGAGTGCCGTCGTCCTGCGCGCGCGCCGGCTCGCTGCGGGGCCGGCCCGCTGTCGTGCCGGTCAACCTCTCGCGGGCAGCGGCGATGTGCGCGGGCGACGTTCCGCAGCAACCACCGACGATCTGCGCTCCCTCCGCGCGCCAGCGGGCGGCGAGCTCCGCGTACTCGTCGGGCCCGATGCGCTCGTCGAAGTGCCAGCCCCGATCGGAGAAGTAGCCCAGGTTCGGGTAGACGCCGAGCGGAAGGTCGGTGAAGTCGCGGAGCCACGGCAGCATCCCCTCGACGTGGTCGGGCGGCAGGCAGTTGATCAGCAGCGCCGAGACGCCGAGTTCCTCGAACCGCTTCGCCGTGCGACCGAAGAGATCGCCTTCGGGCCCGCCCCAGTGCTGCCCGTAGACGCCGCACACGCCGTGTCGGCACCGCCGAAAGCTGAGCCACACAGGCAGTCCGGTCTCGAGGGCTGCTTCGACCGCCCGAAACGTGAACTCGTCACGGATCAGCGACATCGTCTCCAGGAGGAGGACGTCGGGCGGCTCGTCCTCGAACACGCGCCCGAGGAGGCGAAGGCTCGCGAGGCGCTCCTCGCTGTCCACGTCGCCGTTCACGCTGAAGGCGACTGCGCCGACCCCGGCACCCGCGCCTTCGTCCACGGCCTGGCGCGCGAGCGAGATGCCGAGCCTCGCGATGTCCAGCCAGTGCGAGAGACCCGTGCGGCCGACGAGCCCACCGGCTTCCAGCTCGGCGGCGGCGAGGATCGCCCACGTGTTCGTCGAGATCACGTCGCAGCCTGCCTCGACATAGCGGCGGTGGATGTCGAGCACCGCATACGGGGCGCGGTAGAGCGCACCCGTGCCCCACAGTCCTCGGTCGGAGTCGCGGAGCTCGCCCGCCTGCTCGCGCTCGAGCTCGGTCGCGTTGCCACCGTCGAGGATGACCGGCATCCCCGTACTCGAGGAGCTCCTGGATGCGGCTCGTACCGCAGCTGCTCGCTTGCCATGGCGCTCATGTCGTGAACATAATGGCAACTGCGGTTGTCGTACAAGCAACTACGGAGGTGCGCGCATGAAGCCGGGACTGCTCGAACGACTCGCGGAAGGACCCGTCATCTGCGCGGAGGGCTATCTCTTCGAGTTCGAGCGCAGGGGGTATCTCCAGGCAGGGGCGTTCGTGCCGGAGGTCGTGCTCGAGCACCCCGAGCTCGTGACGCAGCTCCACCGCGAGTTCGTTCACGCAGGATCCGACGTCGTCGAGGCGTTCACGTACTACGCGCATCGCGAGAAGCTACGCATGATCGACAAGGAGCACCTGCTCGAGGAGCTGAACCGGCAGGCACTCGCGCTCGCGAAGGACGTCGCCGACGAGACCGGCACGTTGCTCGCGGGCGACATCTGCAACACGAACGTGTTCGTCGACGACGCCGACTCGCGAGCGGCGGTTCGGGCGATGTTCGAGGAGCAGGTCTCGTGGGCGGTCGACGCCGGCGTGGACTACATCGTGGGTGAGACCTTCACGTTCGGTGAGGAGGCGCTCCTCGCCCTCGAGACGATTCAGGCGACCGGTCTGCCGTCGGTGATCACGTTCTCGATCCACCAGGACGCGACGACGGGCGAAGGGTGGACGCCGGAGGACGCCTGCAAGCGACTCGAGGACGCCGGTGCGGACGTCGTGGGACTGAACTGCGCGCGTGGGCCGAGAACGATGCTTCCGCTGCTCGAGAAGGTCCGGGCGACCGTCGACGGCCATGTCGCGGCCCTGCCCGTCCCGTACAGGACGACCGACGCCGAGCCCACCTTCCACTCTCTCCGCGACCCGGACTGCGACGTCATCCCGGACGACCGGCCGTTCCCGACAGCCCTCGATCCGTTCGTGTGCAACCGCTACGAGCTCGAGGACTTCGCACGGAAGGCGAACGCTCTCGGAGTCGACTATCTCGGCGTCTGCTGCGGCGCCGGCCCGCACCACATCCGGGCCGTCGCCGAGGGTCTCGGCCGCACTCCCGCCGCGAGCCGCTTCTCGCCGGACATGTCGAAGCATGCCTTCCTCGGCACGGACGAGCGCGTGCCACGCGAGTACAGGGAGTACGCCGACCGGCTCTAGGCTCTAGGTGCCCGTGCTCAGGGCGGTGTCGCCCAAGAGCTCGTCGGCGTACGTCATTCCGACCCTCCGCATGCCACGTGGGCCCGGCTCGTAGTGACCCATGCGCCACAGAGCGGGCGAGTACAGGTGGATCGACGTCGCCGGGATTGCGTCCGAACCAGGGTGCCGCACGCCATGGATGTCGGACGCGTCGAAGTCGAAGCGTCCGCCCGCCTCGTGCACTGTCGTCTGCTCGCGCACCCATCCGTCCTCTTCCACCCGGAACCAGTCCTCGTGCAGGACTCCGTCGGCGACGCACACGGCACCAGACGAGCGGTCGTGGTCGTGATACCCGGTGTTCTGCCCGTCGACCCAGCAGATGAGCCACACGTCGACGTTCGGGTCGCGATAGAGCTGCTGGTAGAAGCGGGCGTCGGCGTCGTGGCGAACGAACGGTCGCCAGAGGTGATCGGCCGCGACGAGCTCCGCAGCCAGCTCGGACATCGTCGGGCGATCGAGATCCGCGTCAGCAGCAACGCGCCCACGAAGCCACGCAGCGAGATCGCCGTGAGTGACGCTCACGTCAGCAGGCGGGATGGTGTGTCGGACTGGAGAACGTGCATCACAGCATCTCCGAACCCGCGGACGGCATCAAGGGTCGGGCGCGGGTCGACGACCGGCGTGTCGCTCCCGTAGACGAGCTGGTGCACGCCGAACGTTTCGATGCAGAGCTCGATCGCCCTTCGACCGTGTGTCGAGACGTCGAAGAACGTGTTCCGGTCGAGCGCGGAGCGGACGTCGGACGCCGCCGGTGCGTGAGCCGCTCGAGCTGGAACGGTCCGCCTCCTCCGAGCATTGCGAACAGGACTCGAAGCGTCGGCCAGCGCTCGCGCCCGGAGCGCGAGCCACGCGAGGTACGCCTCCTGCATCCGGGACGGGTAGCCGACGACCCACTCCCACCAGTCGGGCCGGCTGGGGTCCGACTGCGTGCCCGGCCTCCGGGTGGACGAAGACGACCGTGTTCTCGGCAGCCGCAGCGTCGAGCACCGACGCCGAGCGATCGAAGTCGGCGAAGATCGACGATCCGAGGGAGATGCCGACGAAGCCGGCTCGTGCGCGAGATGGCGAGAACGCGAGCAAGCGACCGCTGCTGGAGGCGACGAGCTCGGTGACGCCCTCGACCCAGGTCTCCTCGAGCGCCGCACGTTCGTCGGCGGAGACATCGTCGAGCCCGAGACTCGGTTGCAGCGTGAGCGCGGCCACGTCGATCCCGGAGCGGTCGAGCGCGCGCAGCCGTGTCTCAGGGTCGTGCTGGGCAAGCTCCAGCCGGAATCGCCCTTCTCGCGTTACGAGCTCATCGCGCGCGAGCAGCGGGGGTGTCGTGCGCTCACGGAGCGCCGTGACGAAGCTCGCGGGCCAGAGGTGCTGGTGGAGGTCGTACGTCGGCACGGAGGGACTCTACGGTCAGAGATCCGGCGAACCCATTCCGGGCGTGAGGTCGTCGTCGATCTCGGGCGCCGGGCGAACGGGCAGCCCGCCCTGCTTCCACGCGGTGAATCCGCCGTCCAGGTCCGTCGCGCGGGAGAATCCGAGCTCTTGCAGCCTCGCCGCCGCCAGGCTCGTCGAGTACCCGTGGGCGCACACGAGGACGAGCTGCTGGTCGAGGCCGTCGACGTGCGGGTTGTGGAACTCGAGGTCGGCATCGGGATCGAGGCGCCACTCGAGCACGGAGAGCGGGATGTGGAGCGATCCCGGGATGACGCCGTACCGAATGCGCTCGTGATGCGAGCGCGTGTCGATGAGAAGTGCTCCCGCGCGTTGCGCGGCGAGCGCTCCTTCGGGCGAGAGCCGCTCGAGCCGGCTTCGCGCAGCGCGGAGCAGGTCGTCGAGTGTCGTTCGTGCGTCAGCCACGTTCGTGGCGGCAATCTTCGCACGCGCCACGCAGCACGACGTCGTGCGCCGCGACGACGTACCCGCGCCCGTCGGCGACTCGCTCGATCGCCGACTCGAGCGTCGAGTCTTCGAACGGCTCGACCTTCCCGCAGTCGTCGCAGACGAGATGGTGATGATGGTCGCCGCCGGCGTGGGCCGGCTCGAAGCGCGCGATTCCGTCTCCCAGGTCGATGCGCTGGACGAGGCCCAGGTCGGCCATGCCGTCGAGCGCGCGGTAGACGCTCGCGATCCCGACCCGAGCGCCGCGCGCGCGGACGCGATCGTGGATCTCGTGCGCCGAGAGGCAGCAGTCCTGCTCGCCGAGGAGCTCGACGACGACGCGGCGAGCGCCTCCGCTTCGACCGCTCGCCTCGCGGAGGCGTGCGAGCGCGGTCTCCGTCCAGGCCATGGTGATAATGATACCCGTTCTCAAAGACGTGCTACCGTCAGCCTCGTGCGTGCATCGGTTCTCGCAGCTCTCGTCCTGCTGGTCGACCGGCTGCGGCGGCGACGAGTCAGCGGCACCGAAGCGCACGGCGGTCGCGTCGTTCTACCCGCTCGCGTGGGCGACGGAGGGCGTCGCATCCGACGCAATCGACGACGTGGTCAACCTCACACCGCCGGGTGCCGAGCCTCACGACCTCGAGCTCTCGCCGAGCGACATCGAGACGGTTCACGACGCCGAGCTCGTCGTCTACATCGGTGGTGGTTTCCAACCCGCTCTCGAGGACGCGATCGCCGAACGCGACGCCACGTCGCTCGATGTTCTGTACGGCGACTCAGATCCGCACATCTGGCTCGACCCGGTCCGCTTCGCTCGGTCGGTCGCGGCCATCGCGCACGCTCAGCGAGACATCGAGCTGGCCGGACGTACTCTTCGACAGCTTCAACGCCTCGACGCCGAGTATCGACGAGGGCTCGCCGACTGCGACCGGCGTACGATCGTGACGACGCACTCCGCGTTCGGCCAGCTCGCTCGGCGCTACGGCCTGACGGAGCTCTCCCTCGCCGGTCGCTCGCCCGAGTCCGAGCCCGGCCCGCGCGAGCTCGAGACGCTGATCGACGACGTTCGCGCCAGTGGTGCGACCACCGTCTTCGCCGAGCCTCTCGTCTCGGACGGCCTGGCGCAGACGGTGGCGCGCGAGGCCGACGTCGAGGTCGCGACGCTCGACCCCATCGAAGGCTTGAGCGAGGAGCGTCTGGCCGCCGGCGAGGACTACCTGTCCGTCATGCGGTCGAATCTGCGTCGCCCTTCGACAGGCGCTCGGTTGCCGCTAGCAGTCGAGCTCACCGGCGTGTCGTTCGGCTATCGGCCGGGACAGAGCGTGCTCGAGGACGTGAGCCTGGCGCTCGGCGAAGGAGAGTTCGTCGCGGTCGCCGGCCCGAACGGAGGCGGGAAGACCACGCTCGTGCGCCTCGTCCTCGGGCTGGAGCGGCCGAGCACGGGGTCGGCGCTGCTCTACGGCGAGCCCGCGCACCGCTTCGCCGGACGGCGTGCGCTCGGGTATCTCGCGCAGCGATCTCACGTCGGAGGCGATGCGCCTGCGACCGTGCGAGAGGTCGTCTCCGCGGGCCGGCTGGCTTCCGGTCGCTTGCTCGGCGGTCTCCAGCGCGAGGATCGGGTGCGCGTCGCCGAGGCGATCGACCGAGTCGGCCTCTCGGCCGTCGCCGACGCGCCGCTGCGCACGCTCTCCGGCGGAATGCAGCAGCGCACGTTCATCGCGAAGGCGCTGGCCGGCGAGCCTTCGTTGCTCGTGCTCGACGAGCCGACCACGGGCGTGGACGCCGAGTCCCAGGAGTCGCTCGCCGAGTTGCTGGCGACGCTCCACCGAGAGCTCGGAGTCACGATCGTGTACGTCTCGCACGAGTTCGGCGCGGTCGAGCACCACGTCGAGCGCCTGATCCTCGTGCGGCGGACGATCGTGTTCGACGGGCGGCCCCGCGACCTGCCCGGCCTGTGGCACGACCCGGGACACGTGCATGTTCGAGAGTGAGTTCATGCGCCTCGCGCTCGCCGCCGGTGCGATCGTCGGCGTGCTGGCGCCTGCGGTGGGATTCTTCCTCGTGCAGCGACGGCAGTCGCTGATGGGAGACGGCATCGGCCACGTCGCGTTCGCCGGCGTCGCCGCCGGGATCCTCCTCGACGTCTCTCCCGTACTCACCGCACTCGTGGCGGCAGTGCTCGGCGGCATCGCGATCGAGCTGCTCCGGTCGCGCGGCCGGACCGCCGGCGACCAGGCGCTCGCGATCGTCTTCTACACGGGCATCGCGCTCGGCGTCGTGCTCATCGCACAGGCTGGTGCCCTGAACGTCGACCTCTTTCAGTACCTGTTCGGCTCGATCCTCACCGTGACGCGGAGCGACCTTGCGGTGATCGCAGCGCTCGGCGCGTTCGGGCTCGGGATGGTCGCGGTGCTCTATCGGGCGTTCGCGGCCGTCGTCATCGACGAGGAGGGAGCGCGCGTCGCGGGTGTGCCGATCGGGACGCTCAACGTCGCCCTCGCCGGCCTCACGGCGGTCACCGTTGCGCTGTCCATGCGCGTGGTCGGGATCCTGCTCGTCGCCGCGTTGATGGTGCTCCCTGTCAGCGCCGCGGGGCGGATCGCCTGGAGCATGCGCTCGACGCTCGTCCTGGCGATGGCGATCGGGCTCGGCTCGGCCATCTCCGGCCTGACGATCTCGTACTACGCGGACCTGCCGCCAGGAGGGACGATCGTGCTCGCGGCAGCAGGCGCGTATCTCGTGGCCCTGGCGCTGACGGCGCGCCGCGGCTAGGCGGCGACGAGCGCCGCGCCGACGCCGGCTTCGTGGCAGTCGCGGCAGCGTGCCTCGTACTGCTCGGCCGCGCCGACGACGACCGTCTCGCCCGAGTACGGCGCCGGTCGCCCGTCGACGAGGCGCTGCGTCGTCGTCGCGGGCCCGCCACAGCGGTGGCAGACCGCTTGCAGCTTGTCGACGAACTCGGCGTGGGACAGGAGGTCCGGCATCGGCCCGAACGGAAGCCGCCTGAAGTCCTGGTCGAGGCCGGCCGCGACGACCCGTACCCCGCTCGACGCGAGCGTCGAGCGCGTGCGCGACGATCGCCTGCCCGAGGAACTGCACCTCGTCGATTCCGACCACGTCGAATCCCTGCGCGCGCTCGGGCACGTCGTCTGCCGACGCGATGGGCACGGCCCGCATGCGCGCGCCCGCATGGCTCACGACGTCCGTCGCGTCGTAGCGATCGTCGATGCGCGGCTTCAGGATCACGACGCGCTGTCCGGCGATCTCGGCGCGGCGGAGCCGGCGGATCATCTCCTCGCTCTTCCCGCTGAACATCGGACCGCAGATGACCTCGAGCCAACCACCTCGCTGCGGAGGAATGCGGATCACGGCGGCGATCCTAGTGAGCCGATCGGAGGGCACATCGACGGCTGCAGAAGCGCTCGCTGACCCCTGCTACACTCTCGCCCGCGCGGCGGCGTAGCTCAGTTGGTTAGAGCAGCGGAATCATAATCCGCGTGTCGCAGGTTCGAGTCCTGCCGCCGCTACTCGAACACCCCTTTTTCGTCCTACCTCGAATCGAGAAGAAGAATGGCCACCGGAGTACGAGTCGCGATCACGCTCGCCTGCACGGAGTGCAAGCGCCGGAACTACCAGACGCAGAAGTCCAAGCGGAACTCCCCCGACCGCGTGGAGTTCAAGAAGTACTGCCGCTGGTGCAGCCAGCACACGATGCATCGGGAGACCCGCTAGGTGGCACGCGAGACCCGCAGGCAACGCCGCGCCGCACGTGCGGCCGCCGGCGACGGAGCGTCGACCTCACGCCGCGCGCGCGCGCAGCAGGTCCGGCCGTCGCAGCAGCCCGTCAAGCAGCAGACCGGCCGCAAGACCGAGAAGCAGCGCGGGCAGTTCGTTCGCGAGTCCTACGCCGAGCTCCGGAAGGTCGACTGGCCGACGAGGAACCAGACGTTCCAGGGCGTCGTCGTCGTCATCATCGCGTGCACGATCGTCGGTGCCTACCTCTGGGGCCTCGACCAGATCATCCGTCCCCTCGTCGACCGCGTTCTTCTCTAGGAGCCTAGGAGCCGCTGATGTTTCTCTGGTACGTGATCAACACCTATTCCGGGCACGAGAACAAGGTCAAGACGAATCTCGAGCACCGCATCGTCTCGCTGAACCAGCAGCCGGCGTTCCGGCGCGTGGTCGTCCCGACCGAGCAGGTCATCGAGACGAAGGACGGCCAGAAAGTCCAGACCGAGAAGCGCGTCCTCCCGGGCTACGTCCTCGTGAACATGAACATGTCGGACGAGGCGTGGATCGTCGTCAAGGGCACGCCGGGAGTCACCGGGTTCGTCGGCGCCGGCGCGAAGCCCGTTCCGCTCTCGCAGCCGGAGGTCGACCGGATCCTCCATCACGGTGCGCCGGCCGGCCCCGGTCAGGCGCCCAAGTCTCAGGTCGAGTTCTCGCTCGGCGAGTCCGTGAAGGTGACGTCGGGCCCGCTCTCCGACTTCGACGGTGAGATCGTCGACGTCAACGCGGATCAGCAGAAGTTGAAGGTGCTCGTGGACATCTTCGAGCGCCAGGTTCCGGTCGAGCTCAGCTTCGACCAGGTGAAGAAGATCGATTGAGCGCGCAGAGCGCAATCGAGCGCGCTCGCGCCCGTAGCGCGAAAGAGACGGACATGGCAAAGAAGGTACTCACGCTCATCAAGCTCCAGATCCCGGGTGGCCAGGCCAACCCGGCGCCGCCGGTCGGTCCCGCGCTGGGGCAGCACGGCGTCAACATCATGGAGTTCTGCAAGGCCTACAACGCGCAGACCGCGCACGAGAACGGCCGCATCATCCCGGTCGAGATCACGGTGTTCGAGGATCGCTCGTTCACCTTCATCACGAAGACGCCGCCGGCCGCCGTCCTGATCAAGGAGGCGCTCGGGCTCGAGTCGGGCTCGGGTGAGCCCAACAAGGCGAAGGTCGGCCGGCTCAGCCAGGCGCAGCTCCGCTCGATCGCCGAGGCGAAGATGCCCGACCTGAACGCGCGCGACGTCGACGAGGCGATGAAGGTGATCGCCGGCACGGCGCGCTCGATGGGAGTGGAGACACCATGAGCGCGCACGGCAAGCGCTACCGCGACGGCGCGCGAGGCCATCGATCGCGAGCAGGCCTACACGCCGCTCGCGGCGCTTCGGCTCCTGAAGGAGGCGCCTGCGGCGAAGTTCGACGAGACCGTCGAGGTGCACTTCCGGCTCGGGCTCAACGTCCGCCACGCCGACGAGCAGCTCCGCGGGACGATCATGCTCCCGCACGGCATCGGCAAGGACGTGCGCGTCGCCGTCTTCGCCGAGGGCGAGAAGGCGCGCGAGGCGGAGAACGCCGGCGCCGACGTCGTCGGCACCGCGCGACCTCGCGACGAAGATCGAGGAGGGCTTCCTCGACTTCGACGTCGCGATCGCGACACCGGATCAGATGAGCGTCGTCGGCAAGCTCGGCCGCGTGCTCGGGCCGCGCGGGCTGATGCCGAACCCGAAGACGGGCACGGTGACGATGGACGTCGGCAAGGCAGTCTCCGACGCGAAGGCCGGCAAGCTCGAGTACCGCACGGATCGCGGTGGCAACGTCCATCTGCCGATCGGCAAGCGGAGCTTCGACGAGCGTGCTCTGCTCGAGAACTACGCCGCTCTCGTCGAGGAGATCGTGCGCGCGAAGCCGTCGGCCGCCAAGGGCCGCTACATCCGCCAGATCACGCTCACGTCGACGATGGGACCCGGGATCCACGTCGACTCGACCATCACCCGGGACATCGCCGAGGAGCTGGAGGCAGCTACAGTCTCGGCCTAGCTACGAAGCGACACCCGCCGAAGACCGTCGGCAGCTCTCACGAGCGTAGGTCCGACCGAGGCAGGTTCCGTCAGCGCGTTTCCGCGTCCGACCGAGCCCGCCTGTGTGCGGGTTTCGTCGTTCAGGAGGAAATGACGTGCTGAAAACGGACAAGGAACGGATCGTCGAGGAGCTCGCAGCCGAGCTCGGCTCTGCCGAGACGCTCATCGTCGCCGACTATCGCGGCCTGACGAACAAGCAGCTCGAGGCGCTTCGGGATCAGCTGTTGCCGCAGGGCGCCCGGCTTCGGATCGTGAAGAACACGCTGACGCGCCGCGCCGCCGAGCAGGCCGGAGCCGACGAGCTCCTGGTCATGCTCGAGGGGCCGACCGCCATCGCCTTCATCGAGTCGTCGGGTGATCCGGCGGCGGTCGCGAAGGCGCTCGCTGCGACGGCGAAGGAGACGAACGTGCTCACGCTGCGCGGCGGCATCCTCGAGGGCAAGGCGCTCTCGGGCGCAGGACGTCGACAGGCTCGCGACGCTTCCGCCGGTCGATGTCCTCCGTGGGCAGCTCGTCGGCGCGATCGTCGCACCGCTCACGCAGCTCCTCGGGCTCGTCTCCGCGCCGCTTCGCGACCTGCACGGGCTCATCGACGCCCGCATCAAGCAGCTCGAGGAGCAGGGCGAAGTCGTCGACGCCGGTCGCCGAAGCGGCGGTCGAGGTCGAAGAGCCGGCTGGCGAGGAGACGGCAGACCGCACGCTGCGGACGAGGGCCTGTCGGCGGCCGAGCCTGTCGAGGCAAGCGCTCCGGAAGATTCGGCTTCAGCCGAATCTTCCGTCTCCGAGACCGAAGACACCGAAGACACCGACCAAGCTAGAAGACCAGCAAGAGGAGGAAGACGATGGCAACTGACGTGAAGAGCGTGCTCGACTCGCTCGGCAAGATGACCGTGCTCGAGCTCGTCGAGCTCAAGAACGCGATCGAGGAAGAGTGGGGCGTCACCGCTGCCGCACCGGTCGCAGTCGCGGCCGCTCCTGCGGCGGGCGACGGCGCGGCGGTCGAGGAGGAGAAGGACTCCTTCGACGTCGTCCTCACCGGCGCCGGCGACAAGAAGATCCAGGTGATCAAGGTCGTCCGCGCGGTGACCGGGCTGGGCCTCAAGGAGGCGAAGGACCTCGTCGACGCCGCCCCGGGCGCGGTCAAGGAGGGTGCCGCCAAGGAAGAGGCCGAGTCGATCAAGGCGCAGCTCGAGGAGGCCGGCGCCTCGGTCGAGCTGAAGTAGACCCGGTTGGTCGGCAGACGGGGTCAGACCCCACGGGTCTGACCCCGCGACGCCCTGCGGCGGCTCGCCCAACGCGCTGCTTGCGCCGTCAGCTATTCTTTCGCGACTCACCTTCCCGCACCGAACAAGCGGTTGCGGAGGGGTGCCCTCGTGCGCTACTATCCGCAGTTCCGCCGAGGCCGTTCGTCTAACCCTGCCCGTACACCTGCACGCTTTTAAGGGAGGCTTTCACACTTGAGCAGCGTTGCTGTCGCGCCGCGCGCGCGCAAGAGCTTTTCGCGCCTGAAGCATGTCCTCGACCTCCCCGACCTCATCGATATCCAGAAGGCGTCCTTCCATTGGTTCCTGGAGGGCGGTCTGCGCGAGACCATCGACGACATCTCGCCGATCGAGGACTACACGGGGACGCTTGCAGTCGAGTTCGCCGACTACGAGTTCGGCGATCCGCAGTTCACGATCCAGGAGTGCCGCGAGAAGGACCTGACCTACCAGGTCCCGCTCTCGATCACGGTTCGATTCGTCAACAAGGACACCGGGGAGATCCGCGAGCAGCGGGTCTTCATGGGCGACTTCCCGATGATGACGCCGTGGGGCACGTTCATCATCAACGGGACCGAGCGCGTCATCGTGACGCAGCTCGTCCGCAGCCCGGGCGCCTACCTGATGGAGCCGAAGGACGCCACGAAGCAGGTCTTCATGGCGAACCTGATGCCGTCACGCGGCTCGTGGCTCGAGGTCGAGATCGACAAGAAGGGCATGGTGTTCGCCCGGATCGACCGAAAGCGCAAGCTCCCGATCACGACGCTCCTGCGTGCGCTTCCCGCCGAGGACCCCTCGACCGGGTTCCAGCTCGACACGAGCACGAACGAGAAGATCCTCGAGCTCTTCGGCGGCTCCGTCTACATCGCGAACACGCTCGAGAAGGATCCGACGACGCGTGAGGAAGAGGCGCTCATCGAGGTGTTCAAGAAGCAGCGTCCGGGCGAGCCTCCGACGCTCGACAACGCGCGGAACCTCCTTCGCTCGCTCTTCTTCGATCCGAAGCGCTACGACCTGACGAAGGTCGGCCGCTACAAGCTCAACCAGCGGCTCAGTGTCCAGGTGCCCGAGGACGTTCGCGTCCTCACGACCGAGGACATCGTCGCGCTCGTCCGCCGTCTCGTCGACATGCCGACGATGCTCGGCGTACCCGAGGACGCGAAGGACTACGCGGCCGAGGCGGCCCAGCTCTCGCGCGATCCCGTGCGGAGCGAGCTCGACGAGTACGAGGACTTCGGCAACCGGCGCCTGCGGACGACCGGCGAGCTGATCCAGGAGGCGTTCCGCGTCGGTCTGTACCGGATGGAGCGCGTCGTCCGCGAGCGGATGACGACGGAGGACGTCGACACGATCACGCCGCAGACGATCATCAACATCCGCCCGGTGGTCGCGGCGCTGAAGGAGTTCTTCGGCTCCTCGCAGCTGTCGCAGTTCATGGATCAGACGAACACGCTGTCCGGGCTCACGCACCGCCGTCGCCTCTCGGCGCTCGGCGCGGGTGGCCTGACGCGCGAGCGCGCGCCGATCGAGGTGCGCGACGTGCACGCGACGCACTACGGGCGCATGTGCCCGATCGAGACGCCGGAAGGCCCGAACATCGGCCTCATCGGGTCGCTCGCGTCGTTCGCGACGGTCTCCGAGTTCGGCTTCATCCAGACGCCGTATCGCGTCGTCAAGGGCAGCAAGGTGACGGACGAGATCATCTATCTCGACGCCGCCGAGGAGCGACAGTTCACGATCGCCCAGGCGTCCGAGCCGGTCGATCCGAAGACCGGCCGCTTCCTGAACGAGCAGGTGCTCTGCCGCTCGCGCGAGGGCGAGGCCGTCGCGGTGCTCCCGAAGGACGTCGAGTACATGGACGTCTCGCCGGCGCAGATCGTCTCGGTCGCGACGGCGCTCATCCCGTTCCTCGAGCACAACGACGCGAACCGCGCGCTCATGGGCGCGAACATGCAGAAGCAGGCAGTGCCGCTGATGATCCCGCAGGCGCCGATCGTCGGCACCGGGCTCGAGTTCCGCGCCGCCGTCGACACGGGCGACGTCGTTCTCGCGCACAACGACGGCGCGGTCGTCGACGTCGACGCCGAGCGGATCGTCGTCGAGGGACGCGGCACGCGCGACGAGTACCCGCTCACGAAGTTCATGCGCTCGAACCAGGGCACGCTCATCCACCAGAAGCCGGTCGTCACGCTCGGCGACAAGGTGAAGCGCGGCGAGGTCCTCGCGGACGGCTCCTCGACCGACGGCGGCGAGCTCGCCCTCGGAGCCAACCTGCTCGTGGCGTTCATGCCGTGGGAGGGCTTCAACTTCGAGGACGCGATCGTCATCTCGGAGCGTCTCGTCAAGGACGACGTGCTCAGCTCGATCCACATCCACGAGTACGAGATCGACGCGCGCTCGACGAAGCTCGGCGACGAGGAGATCACGCGCGACATCCCGAACCGCTCGGAGGAGTCGCTCGCGAACCTCGACGAGCGCGGCGTCGTGCGCATCGGCGCCGACGTCGACGCCGGCCACCTGCTCGTGGGGAAGGTCACGCCGAAGGGCGAGACCGAGCTCACGGCCGAGGAGAAGCTGATCCGCGCGATCTTCAAGGAGAAGGCGCGCGAGGTCCGCGACACCTCGCTCAAGGTGCCGAACGGCGAGGGCGGCAAGGTCATCGGCGTCAAGACGTTCTCGCGCGACGCCGGCGACGACCTGCCGCCGGGCGTCAACGAGCTCGTCCGCGTGTACGTCGCGAAGAAGCGCAAGATCGCCGAGGGCGACAAGCTCGCCGGACGCCACGGCAACAAGGGCGTCATCTCGAAGATCGTCCCCGAAGAGGACATGCCGTTCCTCGAGGACGGTCGCGCGGTGGACGTCGTCCTGAACCCGCTCGGCGTCCCGAGCCGGATGAACATCGGCCAGATCCTCGAGGCCCACCTCGGGTGGGCGGCTGCGCACGGTGTCTTCGACGAGGGCGACCCCGTGAACCCGCGGGCTCCGATCAACGCGCCCGATCCGCGGTCGGTCGCCACGCCCGTCTTCGACGGTGCGACGGAGGGCGACGTCGACGACGCGCTCGTCCAGCTCGCGAAGACGATCGACGGCGGCGGTCGGGCTGACGGTCGACGAGGCAGCCGTACGCGGCAACCGCTGCACGGGCAAGGTTCAGCTCTACGACGGGAAGTCCGGCGAGCCGTTCGCGGAGGAGGTGACGGTCGGCTTCATGTACATCCTGAAGCTGCTCCACCTCGTCGACGACAAGATCCACGCTCGCTCGACCGGTCCGTACTCGCTCGTCACCCAGCAGCCGCTGGGCGGCAAGGCGCAGTTCGGCGGTCAGCGGTTCGGCGAGATGGAGGTGTGGGCGCTCGAGGCCTACGGCGCGGCGTACACGCTCCAGGAGATGCTCACGATCAAGTCCGACGACACGATCGGCCGCGTGAAGGCGTACGAGGCGATCGTCAAGGGCGAGAACATCGCCGAGCCGTCGATCCCCGAGTCGTTCAAGGTGCTGCTCAAGGAGATGCAGTCGCTTGCGCTCGACGTGCAGGTGCTCTCCGACGAGGGTCGCGAGGTCGAGGTTCGCGAGGAGGACGACGAGCTCCTCCGCGCTGCCGAAGAGCTCGGTATCGACCTCTCGCCGGGCTCGCTCCGCGCAACGGCGCGCCAGCCCACGGCCGAGGAGGTCGAGGAGGGCGCAGAAGGCGTCGACGAGGGCGCCGAGCTGGTGCTCGCGGCCGACGAGGAGCTCACGGACGTCGAAGAGGCGCCGCTCGAGGCAGGCCTCGCCGACGTCGAGGCGACAGACGACTGATGAACCAGTTCACGGACAGGAAGAGAGAGAGGTTCGAGGCGCTAGATGGAAACTGGTAGACGCGGTCCCGATATCAACGACTTCGACTCGATCCGGATCGGCCTCGCCTCGTCGAAGCAGATCCGCGACTGGTCGTCCGGTGAGGTAACGAAGCCGGAGACGATCAACTACCGCACGCTCAAGCCCGAGCGTGACGGTCTCTTCTGCGAGCGCATCTTCGGTCCGACCAAGGACTGGGAGTGCTACTGCGGCAAGTACAAGCGCGTTCGCTACAAGGGGATCATCTGCGAGCGCTGTGGCGTCGAGGTGACGCGGCAGAAGGTTCGTCGCGAGCGCATGGGTCACATCGACCTCGCGGCACCGGTCTCGCACATCTGGTTCTTCAAGGGCGTTCCGAGCCGCATCGGGTATCTGCTCGACATCGCTCCGCGCGAGCTCGAGAAGGTTCTCTACTTCGCGGCGTCGATCGTCACGCAGGTCGATCGCGAGAAGCGGCAGGAGGATCTCGCCGACCTCGAGGACAAGGTCGCCGGCGAGAGCGAGCGGGTGTACCTCGATCGCGACGAGGCGCTGTCCGGCCTCGACGACCGGCTCGGCCGCAGGCGCGACTACTTCGCGTCCGGCAAGGAGAAGAACTTCGACGAGGACGACGACTTCTGGGGTCGCGGCCTCTCCAACTGGGCCGAGGAGGCGGCGCTGCCCTCGCTCGAGGAGATCCGCACGCTCGGCGGCGGCGTCTTCGTCAACCTCGCGAAGACCATCACGTCGGAGGATCCGCGCCGCGTGCGCGAGCTCGTCCGGCAGACGGCGACTCGCGACGATCGTCGCCTCGCCCCGCGCGAGGTCGAGTCGGTCGCCGCGGCCTCCGTTCAGATCGAGGCCGCGCTCGCCCCGCTTCGCGAGGAGCTCGCGAAGGCGACGGGCTCGAAGAAGGGCGCCATCACGAAGCACCTGAAGCGCCTCCAGGAGGAGCTGCTCTCGGGTGGCGAGCTGTCCGAGGACGACGCGGCGCTCGTCGAGGGCGTCGAGAAGAAGAACCTCGAGCGCGCGCGCGAGGTCGGAAACGGCCTGCTCGCCGACGTGCTCGC
Organism: uncultured Gaiellaceae bacterium; assembly: GCA_963822885.1. GTDB lineage: Bacteria > Actinomycetota > Thermoleophilia > Gaiellales > Gaiellaceae > GMQP-bins7. Next base: position 108,108 of record CAWGJJ010000022.1, on the reverse strand, counting down.
GACCGTCGACCCCGAGGTGGACTCCGCGGAGATGCGCGAGCTCGCCTACGACCTCTGCCTCGTCGAGGGAACGAAGAAGGAAGACCTCGACGCGGTCAGCCAGTGGGCGCTGAAGGTGCGCGAGATGGTCGCGGACATGGAGATGCGCCGCGAGGACACGCGGGAGGCCGCGGTCGAGGCGGTTCGCCGCCTCGAGCAGACGTGGCTCCTCTTCAAGGAGCTCGAGCCGAAGATGATCGTCGGCGACGAGCAGATCTTCCGCGAGCTCAAGGATCGCTTCGGATCGCCCTACGGCTTCGGGATCTACTTCCGTGGCGGCATGGGTGCCGAGGCGGTGCGCGACCTGCTCCGCGACCTCTCGCTCGACGAGGAGTCGCTCTCGCTCCGCGACACCATCAAGACGTCGAAGGGCCAGAAGCAGCAGCGCGCGATCAAGCGGCTGAAGGTCGTCGAGGCGTTCATCAAGTCGGGGAACAAGCCCGAGTGGATGATCCTCGAGGCCGTGCCGGTCATCCCGCCGGAGCTTCGCCCGATGGTGCAGCTCGACGGTGGCCGGTTCGCCACGAGCGACCTCAACGACCTCTACCGGCGCGTGATCAACCGGAACAACCGGCTCAAGCGGCTGCTCGACCTCGGTGCGCCGGAGATCATCGTCAACAACGAGAAGCGGATGCTGCAGGAGGCCGTCGACGCGCTGTTCGACAACGGCCGCCGCGGACGTGCGGTGACCGGACCCGGCAATCGCCCGCTGAAGTCGCTCTCGGACATGCTCAAGGGCAAGCAGGGCCGGTTCCGCCAGAACCTGCTCGGCAAGCGCGTGGACTACTCGGGCCGCTCGGTGATCGTCGCCGGGCCGAACCTGAAGCTCCATCAGTGCGGCCTGCCGAAGCTCATGGCGCTCGAGCTCTTCAAGCCGTTCATCATGAGCCGGCTCGTCGAGCGGAAGGCCGTCCAGAACATCAAGGCCGCCAAGAAGATGGTCGAGTCGATGATCCCGGAGGTCTGGGACGTCCTCGAGGAGGTCATCGCCGAGCACCCGGTTCTCCTGAACCGCGCGCCGACGCTGCACCGCCTCGGGATCCAGGCGTTCGAGCCCGTGCTCGTGGAGGGCAAGGCGATCCAGGTGCATCCGCTCGTCTGCCAGGCGTTCAACGCCGACTTCGACGGCGATCAGATGGCCGTGCACCTTCCGCTCAGCGCCGAGGCGCAGGCGGAGGCGCGCGTGCTCATGCTCTCGTCGAACAACATCCTCTCGCCGGCGAGCGGTCGCCCGCTCGCGACGCCGAGCCAGGACATGGTGCTCGGCGCGTACTTCCTGACCTACTGCGAGCACGACCTGCAGAAGCTCAGCGCCGAGCAGGCGGCGAAGGCGATCGGAGCGAAGGGGCTCAAGCGCTTCCGCACCGAGGAGGACGTCGAGTTCGCCATCGAGGCGGGCTCCATCGGCTACCAGGTTCCGATCGAGTACACGTGGACGGGTGAGCGGATCGTGACGACGCCGGGCCGGGTCATCTTCAACGCCGAGGTCGAGCGGGCGCTCGACGAGGCGACCGGAGGCGACTTCGAGGATCACCCCTTCCTCAACAAGACGCTCACCAAGCGCGAGCTGGACGCGTTCATCGGCGACCTCGTCGAGCACTACGGGTCCGAACACGCTCGCCGCGGCGCTCGACGTCATCAAGTCGGTGACGTTCCGCTTCGCGACGCGCGCCGGGATCACGATCTCGAAGAACGACATCGTCATCCCCGGCGACAAGGAAGAGATCCTCGCCGGGTACGAGGACCAGGTCCGCAAGGTCGGCAAGGAGTACGACCGCGGCCTGATGACCGAGGAGGAGCGCGACGAGCGCGTCATCGCCATCTGGACGCAGGCCACGGATCAGGTCGCCGAGCGGATGATGGACAACCTCGAGCCGACGAACCCGATCTACATGATGGCCAACTCGGGCGCTCGCGGATCGTTCAACCAGATCCGTCAGCTCGCGGGCATGCGCGGACTCATGGCCGATCCGAAGGGGCAGATCATCGCCCGCCCGATCAAGGCGAACTTCATGGAGGGCCTGACCGTCCTCGAGTACTTCATCTCGACGCACGGTGCCCGCAAGGGCCTCGCGGACACGGCGCTGCGCACGGCGGACTCGGGCTACCTCACGAGGCGGCTCGTCGACGTGTCGCAGGACGTGATCATTCGCGATCAGCCGGGCAAGGTTCCGGCCGACTGCGGAACGAGCGAGTTCATCGAGCTCCCTCTCATCCTCGACGACGTGCCGAACAAGAGCGTCGCCGGTCGGGTGGCGGCGGACGACATCCGCAAGCCGCTCAAGGACGGCAAGCCCGGCAAGGTTCTCATCGTCGCGAAGGGCGCGGAGATCACCGTGAGCGCGCTCCGGAAGCATCGTCGAGGAGTTCGCCGAGCAGGCCGAGTCCGCGATGATCCCGGTGCGCTCGGTGCTCAAGTGCCGGAGCGAGTGGGGGATCTGCCGGAACTGCTACGGCACGTTCCTCGCAACGGGTGGCATGACCGAGATCGGCGACGCGGTCGGCATCATCGCCGCGCAGTCGATCGGCGAGCCGGGCACGCAGCTCACGATGCGAACGTTCCACACGGGCGGCGTCGGCCGGAGACGACATCACGCACGGGCTTCCGCGCGTCGTCGAGATCTTCGAGGCCCGGAACCCGAAGGGTGCGGCGACGCTCGTCGACGTCGCGGGCAAGGTCGACATCGAGGACGCCGAGCGGACCGTGAAGGTCACGGTCACGCCGACGGCTCTCGACGCGAGCGGCGAGCTGCCGGAGCCGCGGGAGTTCAGCTTCCCGCGCCGGACGCGCTTCCTCGTCTCGAAGGGGACGATGGTCGAGCCGGGCGATCCGCTGAACGAGGGCTCGCTCAACCCGGGAGAGCTCCTCACCCTGAAGGGCGCGACGTCGACCGAGCTGTACCTCGTCGGCGAGGTGCAGAAGGTCTACAAGTCGCAGGGCGTCGAGATCCACGACAAGCACATCGAGCTGATCGTGCGGCAGATGCTCAAGAAGGTGCGCGTCGAGACCAACGGCGACACCACGCTGCTTCCGGGCCAGCTCGTCGACAAGGTCGTCCTCGAGCGCGAGAACGCACGAGTCAAGAAGGAGAAGGGCGAGCTTGCGACCTTCGACCCGATCATCCTCGGGATCACGAAGGCGTCGCTCGCGACCGAGTCCTTCCTCTCGGCCGCGTCGTTCCAGGAGACGACGAAGGTGCTCACCGATGCCGCGATCGAGGGCAAGGTGGATCACCTGAACGGGCTCAAGGAGAACGTCATCATCGGGAAGCTCATCCCGGCGGCGACGGGCCTCAAGCAGTACCGGAACATCACCATCGAGCCGACCGAGCCGCTTCCGGTCACGTTCGCCCGGCCCGAGGCCGAGGCCGAGCTGCTCGCCGCGCTCGAGGAGATCGGCGACGGCGACGGCTTCGACTTCGAGGCGCTCGACATCTCGCTCGACGCCGAGCCCGCGCTCGACGCCGACGGCGAGACCGCCGAGCCGAGCCGCCGGCCGACGACGGAGTCCGCTAGCGCGGATCACGGTCGCGCGGATGCCTAGGCGTCCGCTTCGCGGCCGCATGCTCGGTTGCACACGCAGCCCTCGCTCCCGTCGCTTTCTGCTACCTCTGATGCGCGTGAGCAGGGCTTTCTTCGCACTCGGCGCTGCGGTTCTCGCCGTCGTCGCCTGGCCGAGCGCGAGCCAGGCTGCGCTCTCGTGCGGTCTTCCCGAGGCGCAGCCGACATGGATCGACTTCGCCGACGGCTCGGTGTCGTTCTGGCAGGAGCGCTTCGCGAGGCCCGGCGTCGTGGTCGCGACGGGCGGCCCGCAGCTCGCAGCAGACGTGCGCGCCGCCGGAGCCGGGACCGTGCACTGGGACATGTACCTGCGCAAGCGCGTCGGCACGCCGTCCGAGCCCGCCGATCCCGCCCTCATGGAGAAGCGCGCCGACTCGCTCTTCGACTACGCCGTCTCGGTCTCCGGCTGCCAGACGCCGCTGATCGCGCTCAACGAGCTGTGGGGGGCGTCGCTCCCGACGCCGCTCACGCCCACGGCCGAGCGCTATCGCGCGAACGTCTTGCGCTTCGTGACGCGCCTTCGCGAGCGCGGTGGCCGGCCGGCGCTCCTCGTCTCGAGCGAGCCGTTCACCGGCGGCGACGCGGCGACGTGGTGGAAGTCGGTCGCGGCCGTCTCCGATCTCGTCCTCGAGAACTACGCGAACGCGAACCTCATCTGGCGCGAGGGCGCGGTCGACGGCTCGCGTCGGCTGCGTGTTCGTCATCGCCAGTCCGCGGCGAAGCTCCTCGCGCTCGGGATCCCGCCCGCTCGCATCGGGATCATGATCGGCTTCCAGACCGGCGCCGGAGCGGGCGGACGCGAAGGGCTCCAGCCGAGGTCGCGCTGGTTCAGCGTCGCGAAGTGGCACACGCTCGCCGTGAAGCAGGTCGCGAAGGAGCTCGAGCTCGCACACGTCTGGTCGTGGGGCTGGGCGCAGCGCGACGAGCGCTCGAACGATCCGGACAAGACGTACGCCGCCTGCGTCTGGCTGTGGGCTCGCGACGCGAGCCTGTGCGATGCGCCGACCGTTCGTCGGCCGCGAGCTCGACGCAGACACGAAGACGGGGCAGCTCGGCCTTCCGAGCGGCACGCGCTGCATGTACGGCTCGACGCCGCTGACGGCGGCGAGCGTTGCGGCGCTCGCGAAGCTGACACGGCGACAGCGAGCTCGCGCTCACGGCTCTGGTCGCACGCGCGATCGAGCGAGAGCGGACGCGGGTCTCGCCGTCGGAAGCGCTCGCCCTGGAGCGGCGGGTGGTCGGTGCGCGCTTCGGCGGGAGCGTCGCTGCGTATCGCTCGGCCCTGGGCGAAGCCGGCGCGAGCATCGCCGTCGCGCGAGGGATCCTGGGCGACGAGCTCCGCTGGCAGGAGATCGTCGCGCGGCTGTCGCTCGCGCGCATCTCGTCGGCCGATGTGGCGCGCTTCCGAGCGACGTTCGCTCCCGTGCTCGCACGAGAGGTGACGGTGTCGCCGGCGCCGAGCTGGCTTCCCGAAGGCCGCGGCGTCGCGCTCGCCACGTCGGCGCCCGAGGCCGTCTTCCGTCTGACCACGGGCAAGCGCACGACGATTCGCACCGTCGAGGGCACGTTCGTCGTCGAGGCGCACGACGACGTGACGGCGCTCGGTGCGCTCCCCGCCGATCTCGCGCGGGCTGCGGTGACGCGTGAGCTTCGCTCCGAGCGCCGTGCCGACGCGTACGCGGCGTGGACGATCCGCATGCAGAAAGCCGCCGAGAGCAAGCTCGTGTGCGAGCGCGACCGGCTTCCCGAGCTCGGCGTCGTGACACTCTCCGCCTTCACGCCGTTCCTCTCGCTCCACGAAGGTAGTTGGCGCAGAACGGAATCCGCGTTCGCGGATTCCGTTCGCGCAGATCCCTAAAGCCGTCCGCTTCGCGGCCGGGTCGCTCCGTCACGTCGTAGGTGGTGGCGCTCCTTAGCTCACGCGACGTCGCGGCTCGGCCGCTTCGCGGCCGTGACCACCATGTCGCGACCCGAGCTCTTCGCGAGCCCGAGCGCAGCGTCGGCGCGAACGATGAGAGCCGTCGCGTCGTCCTTCGGGAGCAGCTCGGCGACGCCGCCCGAGAACGACACGACTCCGAGGTTCGGAAGCGGGCGCTCTTGCAGCGCGGCCTGGAAGCGATCGAAGAGCCGCTCGGCGTCCCGGCTGTCGGCTTGCGAGAGCACGACGCCGAAGCGGCCGCCGCCGATCCGGCAGGGGAGGTCGCGCGGGCCGGCCACGTCGTTCAGCACCCGCGCGACGGTCGCGAGGACGTCGTCGGCGGCGAGATGGCCGATGCGCGCGTTGATCGTCGTCAGGCGATCGACGTCGAGGACGAGGAGCGCCATCTGCTCGCGGCGGCCACGGGCGCGGCCGATCTCGCGGTCGAGGAGCGCATGGAACGCCGGGCGGTCGTAGAGATCCGTCAGCGGGTCGCGATCCGGGACGGGATCCGGCTCGCGGAGCTCGAGTGACGTCTCGAGCGCCGGGCCGGGTGACGCTGAGAACGTTCTCGAGCGACGTGATGTCGATCTCGCTGAACCGCCGATCGGGCGTTCTCGTGAGCACGGCGAGCATTCCCGGCTCGTTCGGGGAGTCGAGCAGCGGAATCGCGAGGCCGCTTCGGATCGGGTTCGCGTCGCGCGGCGCGTCGTCACCGGCGAACGAGACCTGAATCGCCCGGGCGCCGCGGTAGTCGGGCACGCCGAGACCGCCGACCTGGGCGACCTCCGTCTGCGAGAGGCCGACCGTCGCGAGGATCGGCTCCTGCTTCGGTGCCCACGATCGCCACGGCGGCGTCGGCTGCGGTCTGCTCGCGTGCGAGCTCGAGAACGCGCACGACGTTCGAGTGATCCGGCGTCTCGACGGCGGCCGTGTCGATCGGCGCTCCCGAGATGGCTGCGGTGATCCGCGCCGGGAGCGTCTGATTGAGCGCGTCGTTCAGCGTCTGCGCGAACTCGGCCAGACGATGGTCGTAGCGCTGGAGCATCGTCGCCACGACCTCCTCGTGATGGCCGAGCAGGCGGCGAAGAGCGAGGACGAGAAGCGTGAGGCACAGCGCTCCGAGAAGGAGCGCTCCGACGGAGAGAGCGATGGCGACGTCTGACTCGGGCATGGGGCTATTACTAGCGGGAGCGTCGGTCGACATCTTCGGCTCCGCAGATCGGAACCGCCGAGCGGCTCCCGATCGCGACAATCCCTGAAGCCGTCCGCTTCGCGGCCGGGTCGCGACCGGACCGGCGCCGTCGGCAGTCCGACAGGACCGGTCGTTACCGTGACGTCTGTTCCGTGACGACCGTTCCCGACATCCCCGTCGTGCGGCTTCCTGCCATCGAGGGAGACGACATGGGCTCCACGGCAGCGAGCTTGTGGGCCGTCGACGTACCAAGGGCCCGACGCCCGTCCCCGCTCGCGCTCGCGACGCTGGGCGTGCTCGCCGGGATCGCGGCGATGGCGCTCGGCGCCGCGGCGGTGCTCTCCGCCGGCGCCTCGACGGAGAAGTCGCCTGCGGACGGTGCGCGCCGCCGCGCCTCAGACGTCGAAGCGCGCCGGTCGCTTCGCCCGTCGAGCGTCGCGTGCTCGCGCTCCTTGCCAAGCCGAGCACGGAGCGGATCGCGTTCACGGGGTCGCGCGGGCTCGTCCTCGCCGTCGGAAGCGGCGGTCGTGCGGCGATTCTCGTTCGCGGGCTCGAGCGTGCCGACGTCGGGAAGCCGTATCGCGCGTGGATCGTCGCGCCGGGTGCCGCACCGATCCGGGCCGCGCAGTTCGTCGGAGTCGAGCGAGCCGTGTTCCTCTCCCGGAGTCTCGGCCCGAGAGCGAGCGTCGTCGTCTCGACGACTCGGCCGCTGCACGGCTCGAGCGAAACCGCGTCGTCGCGGTTCGACGCTGACGCGTCGCTCTAGCTCTCGCGCGGGTCCGGATCCGCGCCGCAGCTCTCCGGCGCGGGCGATGTCCGCTCGATCCTTGCCGAGCTCCTTCGCGCGGTACAGCGCGGCGTCTGCCCGCTCGAACAGGCTCGCAGGAGTGTCGCCGTGGAGGAGCTCGGCGATGCCTCCGGAGAGACGGAGGCGCTGCTCGTCGGGACCGAGCGCGGTTCCGCGCATCGAGTTGTGCACGCGGCGGAACAGCTGCTCCCCGTCCTCGGCGGTGGACTCCGGCATGATCACCGCGAACTCGTCGCCGCCGATGCGGGACGCGACGTCCACCGACCGCACTGCCTCGCGCAGCCGATCCGCCGCCTGGGCGAGCACGCGGTCGCCGGCGAGATGGCCGACCTGATCGTTGATCGACTTGAAGTCGTCGAGGTCGAAGACGATCAGCGTCAGCTTTCGCTGGTAGCGGTGCGCGCGCGTCACCTCACGCCGCAGGGTCTCCTGGAAGTAGCGCTGGTTGTGCAGGCCGGTGAGCCCGTCCGTCTCCGCGAGCTTCCGGGCCTCGCCGTAGCGGCGGGCGTTCTCGATCGCCGAGATGCTGCTCGCCGCGAGGTGCTCCGCCTGGTCGATCTCGTCGGACGACGGCTCGTGGTCGGGGTCGCGCCAGAACAACGACAGCGTTCCGACCGGGCGCAGCTCTCGGCCCATGAGCGGGACGAACGCGCCGCCGCGGATGAGATCCATGTCGACGCCTTCGCGATCTCGTCCGTAGCGGTAGCTCACGGTGATGGTTCCGGGCAACGTCCCCGCGACGCCCGATGTGGGCGGGCGCGCGGACTCCTCGGCGGACATGCCGCGCGTGACGACCGCGGGTGCGCCGTCCTGGCGCTCGACGACGATCATCGCCGCCTCGATTCCCGGGATCTCCATCGCGGCGTCCAGCACGCGATCCATCAGCTCCTCGAGATCGATCGAGCCGCCGAGCTCGCCGAAGAGCCTGTTTCTGCGGCTCTCCTGCTCGGCTCGCTCGAGCGCACCCGAGAGCTCGCCGGCGAGCTCGTCCATCTTGCTCCGCATCTCGTCGACCGCGCGCACGAGCTCCTGGTTGGGCGGTGCCGCCGTAGGCTTCCGGCGGCTCACGACGACGCCAACGACGACAGCCGCGGCCACGAGGGCCGCGGCGATGATCACGATCGTCGTCGCCACGTGTCAGGCCAGCTCATCCGGACTACTTCTCCTTGTACTCACGCAAACGGGGGATGCAACCTCGAACGAGGTAACCCGCATCGAACTGTACTGCAGCAAGCTGGACGAAGACTCGCTCCCGCGGCCGCTACTGGAATCGTGGCGAACGCCTGCCGGGAACAGCGACGACGATCGTGCCTCGCCCCGCCTGTGACGCCTGCCACAGCGCGTGCTCGGCGCGGCCGAGTGCCGTCTCGGCGCCGTCGCGCTCCACGATCTCGGTGACGCCGGCGCTCAGCGCGATCTCGCTCGGCGTCGTCGCCATCGGTCGGAAGCGTGGAGCGTGTCGAGGAGCGCTTCGGCGTCGTTCGCGGTGCCGCCGGAGAGGACGAGCGCGAAGCGTGCGGCCCCGAGGCGATGGACCGATCCGCTGCCGACGCTGTCGGAGAGACGTCGCGCGACGCTAACGAGCATCGCGTCCGCCGCCTCGCGATCGACGCCCTCGGAGAGATCGTCGAGCCCGTCGACGTCGAGCACGACGACCGCGAGCGACCGGCCGTAGCGGCGCGCTTCGAGGATCTCGTGAGCCAAGCGCCTCGAGAACATCGCGGCGGAGCGCCTCGGTGGGCTCGGCCTGCAGCTCGTCCGTCGCGGCGAGTGCGGCGCGGCTTCGCACGAGCCGAGGCTCGTGTCGCCCACTCGCGCGGGCCCGGCGACGCCAGCGCCGCCTCGGCGCGCGCCTCGAGCTCCTCGGCCGACTCGTCGGGCATCCACTCGACGTGACCCACCGTGATGGTCTGCTGCGTCGCTCCCAAGCGCGCGCTTCGCCTCTTCGCGAAGGCGCGCGGTGAGGATGTTCGCTCCCGACTCCCGCGTCTCGGGAAGCAGGATCGCGAACTCGTGCTCGCCGCGCCTGCACGAGATGTCGCTTCTCCGCGTGACGCGTGTGAGCAGCTGTGCAACCTGTTCGGCCTGCGCCGGGCCACTCGTCGTCGTCGTCTCCGTGCCCGGTGCCGATGCCGACGAGCACGACGGAGAGCGGGCGCCCGGTGCGGTGTGCCCGAGCCACCTCGCGTCCGAGCTCGACCTCGTAGCCACGGGCGGTTCGCGATTCCCGTCGCGGGATCGAGGAGGAGCCGCGCCTCGACGTCGGCGAAGCGGCGTGCATTCGCGAGGCCCGTCGCACACCTCGGCGAGAAGCTCGTTCAGCGCCGACACGTGCTCCGGCCGGAATGCCTGTGGCTGCGGACGCGTACGCGACGAGCGTGCCCGGGCACTCCCGCTCTCGATCCGAGCGGTGCGACGAGCGCCGAGTGGAAGCGCTCGTCGTCCGGCTCACCCGCTGCGCTGTAGGTCCAGTCGATCGTGGCAGCGCGAAACGGTCGTGTCTGCCGCCGGGCCGAGAGTCTGCTCCGACGAGCTCGTTCTCGGCGCCCTGGTCCGAACGACGCGATGACGGGCCGTCCACCCGGTCCCTCGGCGCGAAGGACGACGGCATCGGCTCCCGTTCGGACGGCCGCCTCGGCGACGAGCTCGTCGACGAGCTCGTCGAAGTCGAGCGTCAGCGGCGGTGCGTGCTCGTCCGGGCAGCCGCGACGCGCGCCACGGCCTGCTCGACGCTGGCCGAGATCGCCTCCAGATGATCGCCGACGCGATCGAGCGCGCGCTCGAGCTGTCGCTCGCGATTCCCGACGCGATCGGCGCACCGCGAAGAGCGCGAGCGCGCAGACTCCCAGCACAGCAAACGCCGCGACAATCGCAGTCACCATCTCTCCTCCCAGCACCTCCTCGCCTCGCGCACTGTATTCAGCGCATCCCCGCTTGGCTACGGGCGGGCGAGCAGTTGCTCTGCTACCATCTCGCGGCTTGCCGGTCGGCACAGCTGTGCCTGCCGGCGCACGAAGAATCGAGTGGTGGTCAGGCTTGAGCCTGACCCCACACTCGTCTCCCAAGCCATCGACCTGCAGTAGGAGCTACCGCGTGCCCACAGTGAACCAGCTCGTCCGGAAAGGTCGAGCGACGCCGAAGGTGAAGTCGAAGACGCCGGCGCTCCGGGGAGCCCCGCAGAAGCGCGGCGTCTGCACGCGCGTCTACACGACCACGCCGAAGAAGCCGAACTCCGCGCTGCGCAAGGTCGCGCGTGTCCGGCTCACGAACGGCATGGAGGTCGGTGCCTACATCCCGGGCGAGGGTCACAACCTGCAGGAGCACTCCGTCGTGCTCGTCCGTGGCGGTCGCGTCAAGGACCTTCCGGGCTTCCGCTACAAGGTCATCCGCGGCGGCCTCGACTCGGCGGGCGTCACCGAGCGGCGTCAGGCGCGCTCGAAGTACGGCGCGAAGAAGCCGTAGGAGTCGACGATGCCCCGCCGCGCAGAGATTCAGCCACGCCAGATCGAGCCCGATGCCGTTCAACGGCTCCGTGCTCGTCGCGTCGCTGATCAACCGCCTCATGCTCGACGGCAAGAAGTCCATCGCCGAGCGCACGGTGTACGACGCGCTCGCGATCGCGGCCGAGAAGACCGGGCAAGCCGCAGCTCGAGGTGCTCGAGCAGGCCGTCAAGAGCGTCACGCCGGTCCTCGAGGTCCGCTCGCGGCGCGTCGGCGGCGCGAACTACCAGGTGCCCATCGAGGTGCCGCAGCGGCGCGCGCGAACGCTCGCGCTGCGCTGGATCGTGCAGAACGCGCGCGACCGGCGCGAGAAGGGCATGTCGGCGAAGCTCGCCGGCGAGCTCATGGACGCGCTCAACCAGCAGGGTGGCGCGTACAAGAAGAAGGACGACATCTACCGGATGGCGCAGGCCAACAAGGCCTTCGCGCACTACCGCTGGTAGCCGAGAGATGTCTGCCGTAGCGACACCGGTCGGGCTCGACCGCGTCCGGAACATCGGGATCATGGCCCACATCGACGCGGGCAAGACCACGACGACCGAGCGGATCCTCTACTACACCGGTCGCACCCACAAGATGGGCGAGGTGCACGAGGGTGCCGCGACGATGGACTGGATGGCGCAGGAGCAGGAGCGCGGCATCACCATCACGTCGGCGGCGACGACCGCGGAGTGGCGCGACCATCGCATCAACATCATCGATACGCCCGGGCACGTGGACTTTACCGTCGAGGTCGAGCGCAGCCTCCGCGTCCTCGACGGCGCGGTCGCCGTCTTCGACTCCGTCGCAGGCGTGCAGCCGCAGTCCGAGACCGTCTGGCGTCAGGCCGACCGCTACAGCGTCCCGCGCATCGCGTTCATCAACAAGATGGATCGCACCGGCGCGGACTTCGACGCCGCGGTGCAGTCGATGCGCGACCGTCTGGGTGCGCGCCCCGTGCCGATCCACGTTCCGATCGGCAGCGAGGAGCACTTCTCGGGGATCGTCGACCTCGTCGAGATGAAGGCGATCGTCTACTCGAACACGCTCGGCACCGAGTTCGCGGTCGAGGAGATCCCGGCGAGCCTCGCCGACGCGGCCGAGACCGGACACCACAACCTCATCGACCTCGTCGCCGAGTTCGACGACGAGCTCATGGAGACGTACCTCGGGGACGAGGCGTCGGTCACGCCCGAGATGATTCGCCGCGCGCTCCGCAAGGGGACGCTCGACGGCGAGATCACCCCGGTCCTCGCAGGTTCCGCGTTCAAGAACAAGGGCGTGCAGGCACTGCTCGACGCGATCGTCGACTACCTGCCGAGCCCGCTCGACGTTCCGCCGGTTCAGGGTCTCGACCCGAAGTCGGAGGCGGAGGAGATCCGCGCGGCCGACTACGACGCGCCGTTCGCGGCGCTCGCGTTCAAGGTCATGAGCGACCCGTACGTCGGCAAGCTCACGTACTTCCGCGTCTACTCGGGCCAGGTCAGGGCCGGTGACAAGGTGCTCAACACGACGAACGGCAAGACCGAGCGGATCGGCCGCATCCTCCAGATGCACGCGAACCACCGCGAGGAGCGCGACGAGATCGGCGCCGGTGAGATCGCCGCAGCGGTCGGCCTCAAGTTCACGACGACCGGCGACACGATCGCCGTCGACTCGGCCCCGATCGTCCTCGAGCGGATGTCGTTCCCGGATCCGGTCATCTCGGTCGCGATCGAGCCGCGGACGAAGGCGGATCAGGACAAGCTCGCGACCGCGCTCCAGCGTCTCGCCGAGGAGGATCCGACGTTCCGGGTCTCCTCCGACGAGGAGACCGGGCAGACGCTCATCGCGGGGATGGGCGAGCTGCACCTCGAGATCATCGTCGACCGCCTGCAGCGCGAGTTCTCGGTCGACGGCAACGTCGGACGCCCACAGGTCGCCTACCGCGAGACGATCACCGTTCCCGCGGAGAAGATCCGGGGCAAGTTCATCCGTCAGACCGGCGGTTCGGGCCAGTACGGCGACGTGCTCATCAATCTCTATCCGAACCATGCCGAGGGCTACGAGTTCGTCGACAAGATCGTCGGCGGTCGTATCCCCAAGGAGTACATCCCGGCGGTCAACCAGGGCATCCAGGAAGCGATGAGCTCGGGCATCGTCGCCGGCTACCCCGTCGTCGACGTGAAGATCGAGCTCGTCGACGGGTCGTACCACGACGTCGACTCGAGCGAGCGCTCCTTCAAGATCGCCGGCTCGATGGCGTTCAAGGACGGCATGAAGCGCGCGAAGCCGAAGCTGCTCGAGCCGGTCATGGCCGTCGAGGTCGTGACGCCGGACGACTACCTCGGCGACGTCATTGGTAACCTCAACGGTCGTCGTGGTCGGGTCGAGCAGCTCGAGCCGGTCGGTGGGTCGCAGTCGGTCAAGGCGAGCGTTCCGCTCTCCGAGATGTTCGGCTACGCGACCGACCTGCGCTCGATGAGCCAGGGCCGCGCGACGTTCTCGATGCAGTTCGACCGCTACGAAGAAGTGCCGACCTCGATCGCCGAGGCGATCGTCGGAGGCGACAAGACACCGTAATCGCAGAAGACGAGCTCGGAGGATTCCAGCAGATGGCAAAGCAGAAGTTCGAGCGCACCAAGCCGCATGTCAACGTCGGCACGATCGGTCACATCGACCACGGCAAGACGACGCTCACAGCCGCGATCACGAAGGTTCTCGCCGAGTCGGGCACCAACACCGAGGTCGACGTCCTTCGACGCGATCGACAAGGCTCCCGAGGAGCGCCAGCGCGGCATCACCATCAACACCGCGCACGTCGAGTACGAGACCGAGAACCGGCACTACGCGCACGTCGACTGCCCGGGGCACGCCGACTACATCAAGAACATGATCACGGGCGCCGCCCAGATGGACGGCGCGATCCTCGTGGTATCCGCGGCCGACGGCCCGATGCCGCAGACCCGTGAGCACATCCTGCTCGCGCGCCAGGTCGAGGTTCCCTCGATCGTCGTCGCGCTCAACAAGGCCGACATGGTCGACGATCCCGAGCTTCTCGAGCTCGTCGAGATGGAGGTCCGCGAGCTCCTCTCCAAGTACGAGTTCCCGGGCGACGACATCCCGGTCATCCAGGTCTCGGCGCTGAAGGCGCTCGAGGGCGACCCGGAGTGGACGCCGAAGATCCTCGAGCTCATGGCCGCGGTCGACTCGTACATCCCCGAGCCCGTCCGCGACGTCGACAAGCCGTTCCTCATGCCGATCGAGGACGTCTTCACGATCACGGGCCGCGGCACGGTCGTCACGGGCCGCATCGAGCAGGGCAAGCTCTCGATCGGCGAGGAGGTCGAGATCGTCGGCATCCACCCGCAGGTCGAGAAGACGACGGTCACGGGCCTCGAGATGTTCCTGAAGACCCTCGACTACGCGCAGGCCGGAGACAACGCCGGCGCGCTGCTCCGCGGCGTCAAGCGCGAGGAGGTCGAGCGTGGCCAGGTGCTCGCGAAGCCCGGCTCGATCACCCCGCACACGCAGTTCAAGGCCGAGGTCTACGTCCTCTCGAAGGACGAGGGTGGACGGCACACGCCGTTCTTCAACGGCTACCGGCCGCAGTTCTACTTCCGCACGACGGACGTGACGGGCGCGATCAAGCTGCCCGAGGGCCAGGAGATGGTCATGCCTGGCGACAACACGAACATGGAGATCGACATGCACCAGCCGATCGCCATGGATCAGGGCCTCCGCTTCGCGATTCGCGAGGGCGGGCGCACGGTCGGTGCCGGCGTCGTCACGGAGATCATCGCGTAAGGGAGAGGCTTGCCTCTCCCTCTCTCACCACCATGGCGCAACAGAAGATCCGCATCCGTCTGAAGGGCTACGACCACCAGCAGGTGGACAAGTCGGCGTCCCAGATCGTCGAGACCGCCCAGCGGACCGGCGCGACCATCACTGGTCCCGTCCCGCTGCCGACCGAGAAGAACGTCTACTGCGTGATCCGCAGCCCGTTCAAGGACAAGGACTCGCGTGAGCACTTCGAGGTGCGCACGCACAAGCGCCTCATCGACATCCACAGCCCCACGCCGAAGACGGTCGACTCGCTCATGCGGCTCGACCTCCCGGCAGGGGTGGACATCGAGATCAAGCTCTGACGATGAAGGGAATTCTCGGCAGAAAGCTCGGCATGAGCCAGGTCTTCGACCCGGATACGGGAGTGATGACGGCCGTCACCGTCATCGAGGCGGGCCCGTGCCCGGTCGTCCAGGTCAAGACCTCGGACGTGGACGGGTACGACGCCGTCCAGCTCGCATTCGACGAGGTCGCGGAGCGGAAGCTCTCGAGGCCCGAGGTCGGTCATCTTCGGAAGGCTGGCGTCGCCCCTCACCGCCACCTCGTCGAGTTCCGCGGCGAGAGCCCGCTCACGGTCGGCGAGACCGTCACCGTCGAGGCGTTCGAGCCCGGCGACGAGATCAAGGTCTCGGGGCTCACGGTCGGGAAGGGCTTCCAGGGCACGATCAAGCGGCACAACTTCAGCCGCGGCCCCGTGTCGCACGGCTCGCACAACGTCCGCAAGCCGGGCTCGATCGGCGCATCCGCGTATCCGTCGCGCGTGTTCAAGGGCATGAAGATGTCCGGCCGCATGGGCGGCACGCGCGTCACCCAGCCGGGGCTCGTCGTCCACGAGGTGGACGTCGAGCGGAATCTCCTGCTCATCCGGGGATCCGTTCCCGGGCCGAAGAGCGGGATCCTGGAGATCGTGAGCAGCGTGATGGCGGCTCCCAAGGCACCCATGATCGGCGGCTCGACGAAGGAGGTCTCCCTCGAGGAGTCCGTCTTCGGCGTCGAGCTGACGCCGCACCTCGTGCACGAGACGGTTCGTGCCGAGCTGAACGCCGCGCGCGCGGGCACCAAGGGAACGAAGAGTCGCGGCCTCGTCGCCGGCGGCCGGTCGAAGCCGTGGCGCCAGAAGGGAACGGGCCGTGCCCGCGCCGGAACGACGCGCGCCCCCCACTGGACGGGCGGTGGCGTCGCGTTCGCGCCGGGAATGCGCAGCTTCGAGGTCAAGGTCAACCGCAAGGCACGGCGCAAGGCATTTCGCGGCGTGCTCTCGCATCACGCGTCCAACGGAACGCTCGCGATCCTCGACGCGTCGGGCTTCGACGTGCCCTCGACGCGCAAGGCTGCGGAGCTCGTCGCCGGCTGGGGCGAGCGGCCCACGCTCCTCGTCGTGGCAGAGGACGAGGAGCTCGTCGTGAAGTCGTTCCGGAACCTCGAGAAGGTGCTCGTCACCGTGCCCGCCGAGCTCGAGGTCGCCTCGCTCGTATGGGCGCGCTCGGTGCTCATCTCGGAGGCGGCGATGCCGCTCGTCCTCGGACGCGCCGGCGTTGCGACAGAGGACGAGGAGACAGAGCAATGAGCCTGCATCCGAACCAGGTCCTCCTCGCACCTGTGGTCTCGGAGAAGAGCTACTCGCTCATCACCGACCGCAAGTACACGTTCAAGGTGCACGAGGACGCGCACAAGACGCAGATCCGCCAGGCCGTCGAGGAGCTCTTCGAGGTCAAGGTCGCGAGCGTCAACATCATCAAGGTGCAGTCCAAGCCGAAGCGCCGCGGTTTCATCAAGGGCCGCCGGCCGGGCTGGAAGAAGGCGATCGTCGAGCTCAAAGAGGGCTACGACATCGAGATCTTCGAAGGGGCGGCGGTCTGATGGCGCTCAAGAAGTACAAGCCCACGAGCCCGGGTCGGCGCTTCATGGCGACGTCCGGCTTCGAGGAGATCACGAAGTCCGAGCCGGAGAAATCGCTCCTCGAGCCGATCACCAAGAAGGGTGGCCGGAACAACCGCGGGCGCATCACCACGCGCCATCAGGGTGGCGGCCACAAGCGCCGCTTCCGCACGATCGATTTCAAGCGCACGAAGGACGGCATCCCCGCCAAGGTTGCCGCGATCGAGTACGACCCGAACCGGTCGGCGCGCATCGCGCTGCTGCACTACGCCGACGGCGCGAAGGCGTACATCCTCGCCCCGGCGCGCCTGCGGGTCGGCTCGACCGTCGAGTCCGGTGCCGAGGCGGACATCAAGCCCGGCAACGCGCTTCCGCTCACGAACATCCCGACCGGCACGATGGTGCACTGCGTCGAGCTCAGGCCGGGTCAGGGCGCCCGCATGGCGCGCTCGGCCGGATCGGCGATCCAGCTCGTCGCGAAGGACGGCCCGCACGCGGTCTTGCGGCTTCCGTCCGGCGAGCTTCGCCGCGTCCTGCTCACCTGCCGCGCCACGGTCGGACAGGTCGGGAACACGGATCACTCGAACCAGACGAGCGGCAAGGCCGGCCGGAGCCGCTGGCTCGGCAAGCGCCCGACCGTTCGCGGCTCGGCCATGAACCCGGTCGACCACCCGCACGGCGGCGGCGAGGGGAAGACGAAGGGCGGTCGCCATCCCGTCACCCCGTGGGGCGTCCCGACGCTCGGCAAGCGCACCCGTCGCAAGCACAAGGAATCCGACAAGTTGATCGTCCGCGGCCGGCGCCGCGGCAAGGAGAGGAAGCGCTAAGTGAGCCGATCTTCCAAGAAGGGACCCTTCGTCGAGGACCGGCTCATGGGCCGGATCGAGGCGATGAACGCGAGCGGCGAGAAGCGGATGATCCGCACCTGGTCACGCTCCTCGACGATCTTCCCCGAGATGGTCGGGCACACCATCGCGGTCCACGACGGCCGCAAGCACGTGCCCGTCTTCGTGACCGAGCAGATGGTCGGGCACAAGCTCGGCGAGTTTGCGCCGACCCGGACCTTCCGCGGCCACGCCGGTGACCGCTCGACCCAGGTGAAGAAGCGCTGATGGCCGTGACGCAAGACGATCGGATGCGCGTGCGCGCGCAGGCGAAGTGGGTTCGCACGTCCGCCCGCAAGGCGCGGCTCGTGCTCGACCACATTCGCGGCCGCAGCGTGCCCGAGGCTCGGACGATTCTCGCCTTCACACAGCGCGCCGCAGCGACGGACATCGAGAAGGTGCTCCGCTCGGCCGTCGCCAATGCCGAGGCGAACCACGGCCTCGACGGCGACGAGCTCGTGGTCGAGGCGGCGTTCGCCGACGAGGGGCCGACGCTGAAGCGCTGGAAGCCTCGTGCTCGCGGTCGCGTCAACCGGATCCGCAAGCGCACGTGCCACGTGACGCTCGTGCTCGCCGAGGTTCCCGAGCAGAACACGCGAAGGCGCCCGCGCAAGCAGGCGGAGACCGCGGCATCCGCGCCGCCCGAAGATTCCACGCCGAAGGCCAAGACCCGACGACGCAAGAAGGAGGCGGTTGCCTGATGGGCCAAAAAGTGCATCCCGGCGGCTTCCGCGTCGGCGTCATCCACGACTGGAAGTCGAACTGGTGGACGGGCAAGCCCGAGTTCGCCGCATACCTTCTCGAGGACGTTCGCATCCGCGAGCACATCCTCGGGAAGCTGTCGCACGCGGGTCTCTCCGACATCCTCATCCGCAAGGACAAGCAGCGGATCACGGTGGACATCTACACCGCCCGCCCGGGCATCGTCATCGGGAAGTCGGGCGTCGAGGTCGACGCGCTCCGTAAGGAGCTGCACGCGATCACGAAGAAGAACGTCCACATCAACATCAACGAGATCAAGCGCCCCGAGCTCGACGCGAAGCTCGTCGCGCAGTCGATCGCCGAGCAGCTCGAGAACCGGGTGAGCTTCCGGCGCGCGATGAAGCGCTCGCTCGCCTCGGCGATGCGCTCGGGCGCGCAGGGCATCAAGATCACCGCGGGCGGTCGCCTCGGTGGCGGCGAGATGAGCCGGCGCGAGATGTACTCGGAGGGACGCGTTCCGCTCCACACGATCCGCGCCGACATCGACTACGGCCAGGCCGAGGCGAAGACGACGTTCGGCATCATCGGCGTCAAGGTCTGGGTCAACAAGGGCGAGATCATGCCCGAGGGCTACGACTCGCCCACCGGGCGCGACACGCGCCTCGGCGACCAGGATCAGGCTCGTCGCCGACGCGGCGCCTCCGCGGAGGGTCTCGGCGCGTCGCGCGAGGGCCGCGGGCGCTCGCAGGATCGCGAGGGCCTCGGGATCATGCCGCGCAAGAAGCGCAACCCGCGCCCGGGCGGCGGACGGCCCGGGCAGCGCCCACGCCGTGACCTCCAGCAGGGCCCGCCGGCCCCCGAGACTGAAGCCCCTGCCGTGGAGCCGCAGGCGCAGGATGCTCCCGCGCCCGAAGTGACGCCGGACGTGACACCCGAGGCGACGCCCGAGAGTGGGGGCGAGAGCTGATGTTGATGCCGCGCAAGACGAAGTTCCGCCGGCACCACCGCGGTCACCGGCGCGGCACGTCGAGGGGCCAGACGACCGTGCAGTTCGGCGAGTACGGGCTCAAGGCGCTCGAGGCCGGTTGGATCACCAACCGCCAGATCGAGGCTGCCCGCATCGCGGCGACGCGCAAGATCCGCCGAAGCGGGAAGGTGTGGATCAACCTCTTCCCGGACAAGCCGTTCACGAAGAAGCCGGCCGAGACGCGCATGGGCTCCGGCAAGGGCTCGCCCGAGGGGTGGGTCGCCGTCGTGAAGCCCGGCCGCGTCATGTTCGAGCTCGCGGGCGTCGACGAGGCTCTCGCCAAGGAGGCGCTGCGCCTCGCCGGCCAGAAGCTCCCCCTCAAGACAAAGTTCGTGCGCAGGGAGGCGGATCTCTTTGAGAGCTAGAGAGCTGCGAGCCCTGACCGACGACGAGCTCGGCCGCAAGATGGCCGAGACCCGCCAGGAGCTCTTCAACCTGCACTTCCAGACGGCGACCGGCGTGCTCGAGAACAGCGCACGCCTGCGCCATGCAAAGCGCGAGATCGCGCGCATCCTGACCGTCCAGAACGAACGTGATCGAGGAAAGTAGCGATGGCTGACGAGACTGAGAACACAGAGATCGAAGAGACGCCGGAGGAGCCCGTGACCGAGGTCGAGGAGACCGAGGTCGAAGCTCCCGCCGCAGAGGCCGACCCGGAGCCCGAGGTCGAGGAGCCCGCTGCCGAGGCGGCGCCGGAACCCGAGGTGACGGAGCCCGAGGTGGCCCCGGAGGCCGACGCGGAACCGGAGCCCGAGGCAGCGCCGGCCGAGCCCGAGCCTGCGGCCGCAGAGGTCGAAGTCGAGCCTGCGACCGAAGCCACGGAAGAGCCTGCGGCCGAGGTGGCGGAGGCTGCGCCCGAGGCGCCCGCCGAGGCTGCGCCCGCGGCGGTCTCCGGGCCGAAGCCGAAGCGCAAGCACGTCCCGCGCTCCGAGCGGCCCAAGAAGACACGCCCGCAGCGCGTTCCCTCCGCGGAGCGGAAGCCGATCACGCGCCTCCCCAAGCCGGAGCACGAGCGCGGTCGGCGCCAGGAGCGGCAGGGCACGGTCGTGTCGGCGGCAGCCGACAAGACGATCGTCGTCCGCGTCGACACCGTGAAGCTGCACCCGCGCTACAAGAAGGTCGTCAAGCGCTCGACACGGCTGCACGCGCACGACGAAGAGAACAAGGCGAAGCTCGGGGACGTCGTCCGCATCGTCGAGACGCGCCCGCTCTCGCGGATGAAGCGCTGGCGCCTGCAGGAGATCGTGGAGGCCGCGAAGTGATCCAGCAGGAATCCCGTCTTCGGGTGGCGGACAACACGGGTGCGCGCGAGATCCTGTGCATCCGCGTGCTCGGCGGCTCGCACCGGCGCTACGCGCGGGTCGGCGACGTGATCATTGCTACCGTGAAGACGGCCACGCCCCAGGGCGCGGTCAAGAAGGGTGAGGTCGTGCGAGCCGTTGTCGTTCGCACGAAGAAGCCCTACTCGAGAGACGACGGCACGCTCATCGGATTCGACGAGAACGCCGCCGTCCTCATCGATCCACAGTCCAACCCGCGCGGGACCCGCATCTTCGGTCCGGTCGCGCGCGAGCTCCGCGAGAAGAACTTCATGAAGATCGTTTCTCTCGCGCCGGAGGTTCTCTAGATGGCCACGAAGATGAAGGTGAAGAAGGGCGACACGGTGCAGATCCTCGCCGGCAAGGACCGCGGAAAGCGCGGCCGGGTCATCGAGGCGCGCCCGTCCGAGCGCCGCGTGATCGTCGAGAACCTGAACGTCGCCAAGCGGCACACGAAGCCGCGCCCGATTCGCGACTCCTCGCGGATGGGCGGCGCGCAGATCGTGCCCGGCGGGATCATGGACAAGCCCGCGCCGATCCCCGTCTCGAACGTCATGGTCGTCTGTCCCGTCTGCGGCAACCCGACGCGCGTCGGGATGGCCGAGAAGGAGGCGAAGGGCGGACACATCTACGTCCGCGTCTGCAAGCGCGAGGGCTGCGGCCAGGAGATCGACAAATGACCAGCGCACCGACCGCCGAGACCTACGTGCCGCGCCTCAAGGAGCGCTACGAGGCGGAGCTCCGCTCGCAGCTCCAGACCGATCTGGGCGCCTCCACGCCGATGGACGTTCCGCGCGTCACGAAGGTGACCCTGAACATGGGTGTCGGCGAGGCGAAGACGGACGCGAAGGCACTCGACGCCGCGATCGACGAGCTGACGCTCATCGCCGGTCAGCGCGCCCAGGTGCGCCGTGCGACGAAGTCGATCGCGAGCTTCAAGCTCCGCGAGGGAATGCCCGTCGGCGCGCGCGTCACGCTGCGCGGCGCACGCATGTACGAGTTCCTCGATCGGCTCGCCTCGATCGCGCTCCCACGCATTCGCGACTTCCGCGGGCTCGACCCCGAGTCGTTCGACGGACGCGGCAACTACTCGATCGGGATCCGGGAGCAGATCATCTTCCCGGAGATCGACTACGACAAGGTTCCGGCGATCCGCGGTCTCGACATCGCGATCACAACGTCGGCGAAGTCGGACGAGGCCGGCCGCGCGCTCCTCGGCGCCCTCGGTCTCCCGTTCGCCGCTTCCAGAAGGGAACAGAGCTAAGCCAATGGCCAAGAAGTCGCTCGTCGTCAAGCAGAAGCGGAAGGCGAAGTACAAGGTGCGCGCCTATTCGCGCTGCAACCGCTGTGGTCGCCCGCGTGCGGTCTACCGCAAGTTCGGCATGTGCCGGATCTGCCTGCGCGAGCTTGCGCATCAGGGCGCCGTCCCCGGAATGACGAAGTCGAGCTGGTAGGGAGGAACGAACGTGCTCACCGATCCCATTGCGGACATGCTGACCAGGATTCGAAACGCCAACCGTGCGCTGCACGACTCGGCGTCGATGCCGACCTCGAAGATGAAGGAGGAGATCGCGCGGATCCTGAAGGACGAGGGCTACATCAAGGACTTCCGTGTCGTCGACGGCACAGACGACAAGGGTCAGGCTCTCCCGTACCGCATCCTCGTCGTCGAGTTGAAGTTCGCGCGCGACCGGCGCCGCGTCATCACCGACCTCAAGCGCGTCTCCAAGCCGGGACGCCGCGTCTACGCGCGGAAGGATCGTCTCCCGCGCGTCCTCGGCGGTCTCGGCACCGCCATCATGTCCACCTCCGAAGGGCTCGTCACCAACCGCCAGGCCGCCGAGCGCGGCGTCGGCGGCGAAGTGATCGCGTTCGTCTGGTAGCGATGTCACGAATCGGCCGCAAACCCATCGAACTTCCCGCCGGCGTCATGGTGGCGATCTCTCCTGGGCGCGTTCAGGTGAACGGGCCGCTCGGCGAGCTCTCCCAGGACGTGCCCGCGCGGATGCTGATCGAGAAGTCGGAGACGGAGATCACCGTCACGCGGCCGACCGAGCGTGGCGAGGATCGCGCGCTGCACGGACTCACGCGAACGCTCGTCGCGAACATGGTCGAGGGCGTCACGAAGGGCTACGAGAAGCACCTCGAGATCCAGGGCGTCGGGTACCGAGCGCAGCTCAAGGGAACCGACCTCGAGCTCGCAGTGGGCTTCTCCCACCCGGTGGTCGTGAAGCCGCGCAAGGGCATCGAGTTCGACGTGCCGGCTCCGACGCAGGTGATCGTGAAGGGAATCGACAAGCAGATGGTCGGCCAGACAGCGGCGGAGATCCGCAAGGTGCGCCCCCCCGAGCCGTACAAGGGCAAGGGCATCCGCTATGTCGGCGAGCAGGTTCGCAGGAAGGTCGGGAAGCGCGCATGAGCACGATGACGAAGCGCGAGGCGCGCATGCGCCGCCATCGCCGCGTCCGCGGCAAGATCTCCGGCACCGCCGAGCGGCCGCGTCTGCTGGTCTTCCGCTCGAATCGTGGAATCAGCGCGCAGCTGATCGACGACGAGGCCGGACGCACGCTGGCCGCAGCGAGCTGGCAGGGCATCAGCTCGAGTGGCTCGAAGACCGAGCAGGCGAGCGCGGTCGGCAAGGCGCTCGCGGAAGCTGCGAAGAAGGCAGGCATCGAGAGCTGCGTGTTCGATCGCGCCGGCTACCTGTACCACGGACGCGTGAAGGCCCTTGCCGAGGGAGCGCGCGAAGGAGGACTCAAGTTTTGAGCATGTCCCAGGTCAGTGAGTCCCGCGAGCTCAAGGAGCGGGTCATCGAGATCAACCGCGTGGCGAAGGTCGTCAAGGGTGGACGGCGCTTCTCGTTCACCGCGCTCGTCGTCATCGGCGACGAGGTCGACCGCGTCGGCCTCGGGTACGGCAAGGCGCGGGAGGTGCCGCTCGCGATCTCGAAGGCGGTCGAGGACGCGCGCAAGAACCTCTTCACCGTCCCCAAGCACGGCCAGACGATCACGCACGAGATCGTGGGACGCTTCGACGCCGCCCGCGTCGTGCTCCGCCCCGCCAGCGAAGGAACCGGCGTCATCGCCGGGGGCGGCACGCGTGCAGTGCTCGAGCTTGCCGGCATCCGCGACGTGCTCGCAAAGAGCCTCGGCACGACGAATCCGATCAACATGTGCCGCGCGACCGTCGACGGGCTGAAGCGGCTCGTGCGGCCCGAGGACGTCGCTGCCATGCGTGGCCTGACGATCGCCCAGGTTCTCCCGGTCTCCGACGCCGCGCGCGCAGCGCGAAAGGCCAAGGAGGCCGAGGCGGCCAGCAGGGCACTCCTGCAGAGGATGCCGTGGCCGTGGCCACGGAGTCCGAGGAGACGGGCGAGTGAGCCAGCTCAAGATCACGCAGGTTCGGAGTGGGATCGGCCAGTCCACTCGCCACCTCGGCACCCTCCGCGCGCTCGGCCTCGGCAAGATCGGTCGCAGTGCCGACCACAAGGACTCGCCGCAGCTGCAGGGCATGCTGCGCCAGGTACGCCATCTCGTGACCATCGAGGCGAAGTGACATGAGCGACGAGCTGAATCTCTCCAACCTGAAGCCAGCGCAGGCGCGCAAGGACCGCAAGCGGGTCGGTCGCGGCCTGGGCTCGGGCAAGGGTCGCTACTCCGGGCGCGGCATCAAGGGCCAGAAGTCCCGCGCCGGGTCGAACAAGATGCCCGCGGGCTTCGAGGGCGGTCAGATGCCCATCGACATGCGTGTCGGCAAGCTCCGCGGCAACACGTCTGCGGATGCGATGCCGATCGGTCCGTTTCGGACGTACTCGCAGCCCGTGAACGTCGCGAGCCTCGACGAGCGCTTCGACGCGGGAGCCGACGTCACACCCGAGACGCTGAAGGCCGCGGGGCTCATCGCCAAGCTGTCCGTCGACGTGAAGATCCTGGGTGAGGGCGAGCTCACGACGAAGCTCTCCGTCACCGCGCATTCGTTCTCGCGCTCGGCGGTCGAGAAGATCGAGGCTGCGGGCGGCACCGTGACGCGCCTCCGCGAGCCCGTCGAGCGCAAGAAGAAGAAGCACAAGGCGGCTGCGCCGGTTGCAGAGGCGGAGGAGCCGGAGGACGAGGCCGTCGCAGACACCGAGTCCGAGGCGGCCGAGCCAGAGACGACCGAGCGCCGAGGCGAGCCGAGCTTGCGCATGTTCTCGTGGCTCGCGAACGCCTGGCGGGTGCCGGAGCTCCGCAAGCGCGTGCTCTTCACGGCGATGATCCTCGCCGTCTACCGGCTCGGCTCGTGGATCCCCGCACCGGGCGTCGACTCCCAGACGATCGAGGACTTCTTCGGCGGCGAGGGAGGCACGATCCTCGGCCTGCTCAACCTCTTCTCGGGAGGCGCTCTCTCGCAGTTCTCCCTGTTCGCGCTCGGGATCATGCCGTACGTCACGGCGTCGATCATCATCCAGCTGATGACTGTCGTCATCCCGCGGCTCGGTGAGCTGCAGCGGGAGGGCGAGGCCGGCTACGCGAAGATCACGCAGTACACGCGCTACCTCACCGTCGTCCTGGCTGCCGCGCAGGCGACCGGGTACGCGTTCCTGTTCCGCAGCCAGGGCGCGCTCAACGCAGGCTCCGGCGAGCTCGTGCTGATCATCATCTCCCTGACCGCCGGCACGGTCCTGCTCATGTGGCTGGGCGAGCTCATCACGAAGCGCGGCATCGGCAACGGCATCTCGATCCTGATCTTCGCCTCGATCCTCGTCGCCGCCCCGATCGGCATCGCCGCCTGGTGGAACGGCGGCCCGATGGAGAAGCTCTTCTTCCCGCTCATCGCGGTCGGCATCTGTGCGGCGGTCGTCTTCGTGCAGGAGGGCCAGCGCCGCATCCCGATCCAGTACGCGAAGCGCATGGTTGGCCGCAAGATGACGGCCGGTGGCTCGACGTACCTGCCGCTGCGCGTGAACATGGCCGGCGTCATCCCGATCATCTTCGCGGCCGCGATCCTCGCGTTTCCGCCGACGATGGCGCAGTACTTCCCGGCGACGCGCGAATTCGTCAACGAGTGGTTCCAGCCCGGCGACTGGATCTACCTGCTCGTCGAGGGCTTCATGATCGTCGTCTTCACGTACTTCTACACGGCTGTCCAGTTCAACCCGGTCGACCAGGCGGACAACCTGCGCAAGTACGGCGGCTACATCCCGGGCATCCGTCCGGGCCCGCCGACCGCGCAGTACCTCGACCGCGTGCTCTCGCGGCTGACGCTGCCCGGGTCGCTCTACCTCGCGCTCGTCGCGGTCCTCCCGAGCCTCTTCATCGCGTACGGCGGCTTCTCGCAGGCGAGCGCCGGCGCGCTCGGCGGCACCTCCGTGCTCATCGCGGTCGGCGTCGCGCTCGACACGATGCGGCAGATGGAGTCGCAGATGATGATGCGCTCCTATGAAGGCTTCCTCAAGTAGGGGGACACATATGTCGCCCCGACGACGGAGCGGTACGTGAGGATCCTCATCTTGGGCCCGCAGGGGTCCGGCAAAGGCACGCAGGCGAAGCGGATCGCGGCGTCCTACGACGCCCCCCATGTGGCGACGGGAGACATCCTGCGCGCGTCGGTCGCCGACGGCTCGGAGCTCGGCGCGCAGGTGCGCCCGATCCTCGAGCGAGGAGATCTCGTGCCCGACGACCTCATGGTCGGCCTGATCCGCGAGCGGCTCGCCGACGAGGAAGCGTTCGTGCTCGACGGGTTCCCGCGCACCGTCGCCCAGGCCGAGGCCCTCGACGCGATGCTCGAGGAGATCGGCAAGCCGCTCGACGCGGTGATCCTGCTGCGGGTGTCCGACGAGGTCGCGACGTCCCGGCTCGAGGCGCGCGCTCGCGCTGAAGGTCGTGCCGACGACTCCCCGGAGGCGATCCGCAACCGGCTCCGTCTGTACCACGAGCTCACCGAGCTCGTCGTCGATCGCTACCAGCTCGCCGGCATCGAGGTCATCGTGGACGGTGAGCAGGCGATGGACGAGGTGTTCGCCGCCATCCAGGACGCGCTGGAGGGCGTCGCCGCGAGCCGATGATCATTCGCAAGAGCGCACGCGAGATCGAGAAGATGGCCGCGACCGGCGCGCTCGTCGCCGAGACGATCGCGCACGTCGGTGGTCTCCTGCGCCCGGGCGTGACGACGGACGAGCTCGACGCCGCCGCGGGCGCGTTCATCCGCGAGCACGGTGGCATACCCACGTCGGAGGGCTACAAGGGCTATCCGAAGGCGATCTGCATCTCGCCGAACGACGTCGTCGTCCACGGCATCCCCGATGCGTACGTCGTCGGCGAGGGCGACCTCGTCACGATCGACGTCGGCGTCACGCTCGACGCCTACATCGCCGACAGCGCGTACACCTTCGGCGTCGGCGAGATCGAGCCGGAAGATCAGCGTCTGCTCGACGTCGCGCAGGAAGCGCTCGCTGCGGGAATCGCGGAGGCAGTGGTCGACAACCGCGTCGGCGACGTCTCGCACGCGATCCAGGAGGTCGTCGAGGGTGCCGGGTTCTCGGTGATCCGCAGCCTCGTCGGTCACGGCGTCGGACGCCACTACCACGAGGACCCGCACATCCCGAACTTTGGCGAGCCGGGCCGCGGCCCGCGCCTCTCGGAGGGGATGACGATCGCGATCGAGCCGATGATCACGGCCGGAGAGTCAGACGTCGTGGTGATGGACGACGGCTGGACGATCCGCACGGAGGACGGCTCGATGTCGGCCCACTTCGAGCACACCGTCGCGATCACGACCGACGGCCCACGCATCCTCACCCCGCGCGTCGGCGTGCCGGGAGGCGTCGAGGTCTAGAAGAAGGGGTCTGCTACGATGTCCCGCCGCGGTGCGGGCGTTCCGTTGCGCCGCTGTAGAGAAGGAGTCTGAGCCAGACTTCAATCTGGTACCGACGCTGTTTTCATCACAACCGAAGGGTCATATTCGCGCGCGAAGTGGCTGTCAAGGAAGAGAAGATCGAGATCGAAGGCGAGGTCGTCGAAGCGCTCCCCGGCACGATGTTCAGGGTGCAGCTCGACAACGGTCTCAGTGTCCTTGCTCGTATCTCCGGAAAGATGCGCAAGCACTACATCCGCATCCTCCCGGGCGACCGCGTCAAGGTCGAGCTCTCTCCTTACGACCTCACCCGCGGCCGAATCACCTTCCGGACGAAGTAACGAATCAGATGAAAGTACGCCCATCCGTCAAGCCCATGTGCGAGCGCTGCCGCGTGATCAAGCGGCACGGACGCACGATCGTCATCTGCACCAACCCACGGCACAAGCAAAGGCAGGGCTAGAACCCACATGGCACGTATCGCCGGCGTCAACCTTCCGACGCAGAAGCGCCTCGAGATCGGCCTCACGTACATCTACGGGATCGGCCAGTCGACCTCGAAGAAGATCATCACGACGCTCGAGCTCGATCCGGAGCAGAAGGTTCGTGACCTCACCGACGAAGAGGTGACGAAGCTCCGCAACTACATCGACTCGGAGCTCGAGGTCGAGGGCGACCTCAGGCGCGACCGTGGCCAGGCGATCAAGCGTCTGCAAGAGATCGGTGCCTATCGGGGGATCCGCCATCGCCGCGGGCTTCCGGTGAAGGGTCAGCGCACGAAGACGAACGGCCGTACGCGCAAGGGCCCGAAGAAGACCGTCGGTCGCGGCAAGAAGGCCAAGTAAGCGATGGCACCTCCCCGCAGAGCCGCGGCCCGTGGCCGCACACGTCGCAAGGTCCGCAAGAACATCGCCATCGGCCAGGCGCACATCAAGACGTCGTTCAACAACACCATCGTCACGCTCACGGACGGCGAGGGGAACGTCATCGTCTGGGAGTCCGCCGGCTCGGCCGGATTCAAGGGCTCGCGCAAGTCCACGCCGTTCGCCGCGCAGGTCACGGCCGATAACGCCGCACGCAAGGGCATGGAGCACGGCCTCCAGAAGGTCGAGGTGTTCGTGAAGGGCCCAGGCTCGGGTCGCGAGACCGCTGTCCGCTCGCTCCAGGCTGCCGGCCTCGAGATCCTCGGTGTCAAGGACGTGACGCCGCAGGCGCACAACGGCGTGCGCCAGCGCAAGCGGAGGCGCGTGTAATGGCTCGCGACCTCGGCCCCAAGTGCCGCATCTGTCGCCGCGAGGGCGTGAAGCTGTTCCTCAAGGGCGAGCGCTGCCTCACCGAGAAGTGCGCGATCGAGCGCCGCAGCTATCCGCCGGGCGAGCACGGACGCGGGCGCATCAAGCAGAGCCAGTACCTCCTGCAGCTCCGCGAGAAGCAGAAGGCGCGTCGCTACTACGGCCTCCTCGAGAAGCAGTTTCGCTCGACGTACGAGAAGGCAACGCGTGGCCTCGGAGCGCCGGGCGAGAACCTGCTCCGCATGCTCGAGACACGCCTCGACAACGTCGTCTACCGGCTCGGCTTCGCCGGCTCGCGCGCACAGGCGCGTCAGCTCGTGCGGCACGGGCACTTCCACGTGAACGGCCGGCGAGTCAACATCCCGAGCTACGGCGTCAAACCCGGAGACGTGGTCGCGCTCAAGCAGGGGAGCCCGGTCGAGCAGCTCGTCCGCGACGCAACCGACCTCACCGCGTCGGTGGCGCCGTGGCTCCAGGCAGACCACGACGGCTTGACCGGAACGGTGCTCAAGTGGCCGGAGCGCGACGAGATCGACGCGCCCGTCCAAGAGTCGCTGATCGTGGAGCTCTACTCCAAGTAATCGCGCTGTAGGGCGAGATATGTCTCGCCCGATTTCGACACCGAAAGGATCCACCTTGGCCATACGAACCAGCCTGATGGACTTCCAGGTTCCGAAGATCGTCCACGAGGACACCGACGCGCATCGCGGCGTCTTCGCCATCGAGCCGCTCGACCGCGGCTTCGGCCACACGTTCGGGAACTCGCTTCGTCGCGTGCTGTTGTCGTCGCTCGAGGGCGCCGCGGTCACCGCGGTGAAGATCGAGGGCGTCGCGCACGAGTTCACGACGCTTCCCGGCGTGCGCGAGGACGTCACGGACATCATCCTCAACCTCAAGAGCCTCATCGTTCTCCTCCACGGCGCATCGCCGGAGATCGAGGTCTACATCGCGAAGAAGGGCCCGGGCGTCGTCACGGCCGCCGACATCGAGGCGCCGGCCGACCTCGAGATCCTGAACCCGGAGCTCGAGATCGCGCATGTCTCCGACAAGGGCAAGCTCGAGATGACCCTCACGATCGGCCGCGGCCGCGGGTACGTGCCGGCCGAGCTGAACCGTGGGCCGGAGATCACGATCGGCGTCATCCCGATCGACTCGATCTTCTCGCCGGTGCGTCGCGTCGCCTACGAGGTCGAGGCCGCTCGCGTCGGTCAGCGCACCGACTACGACAAGCTCGTCCTCGACGTCACGACGGACGGCACGCTCGATCCGCGCGACGCGATCGGGCAGGCGGCCGAGATCCTCATCCGCCAGCTCGCGATCTTCACCGACCTCGACGCCATGGAGGGCTTCGGCGAGGCGGCCCCGGAGACGGTCACCGAGGCGCCCGTCATGCACGGGATGGAGAACTTCCCGATCGAGGAGCTCGAGCTCGGCGTCCGTTCGTACAACTGCCTGAAGCGCGTGGGCATCGAGACGATCGGCGATCTCACGTCGAAGTCCGAGAACGAGCTCGTCGCGATCCCGAACTTCGGTCGCAAGTCGATCGAGGAGGTTCGCTCCGCGCTCGGTGCACACGGCCTGACGCTCAAGGGCGAGGAGGTCGCGTAGGGCGAGATATCTCGCCCCTACGGACACAGGCCATGAGACACCAGCGATCCGGCAAGAAGCTCGGGCGGACCCCCGCCCACCGCAAGGCGCTCTACTCGAATCTCGCGGGCGCCCTGATCCAGCACGGCCGGATCCAGACGACCGAGGCCAAGGCGAAAGCGGTCAAGCCGTTCGCCGAGAAGATGATCACGCTGGGCAAGCGCGGCGACCTCCATGCCAGACGGCAGGCGCTCGCCGCGCTTCGCTCCAACAACGTCGTCCACGCTCTCTTCGCCGAGGTCGCACCGCGCTTCGCTGATCGCCCCGGTGGCTACACGCGCATCGTGCGGCTCGGCCAGCGCCAGGGCGACGCCGCCGAGATGGTGTACCTCGAGCTCGTCGACCACGAACCCGTCGCGACGCCGTTCGCGATGGCGCGCTCGCGCGCTCAGCAAGACGAGCCAACCGAGGAGTAGGCGCAGGCCGGGAGTACGCTGGACGCGTGCTCCTCTTCATAGGGATCGTCCTCGCCCTCTTCGTGCTCCCGTCACCGTGGGGGCTCGTCGCAGTAGGAATCGGCGCCGCCCTCGAGATAGCCGAGACGAGCACCTTCATCTGGTGGTCGAAGCGCAGGAAGGCCTCGGTCGGCGTCGAGTCGCTCGTCGGCAAGCGCGGCGTCGCCGTCGACGCGCTCTGGCCCGAGGGGCAGGTGCGGGTGAACGGCGAGATCTGGAAGGCGCGCTGTGCCGGCGGCTGCGATCCGGGCACGTCGGTCGTCGTGCGCCGGATCGACGGGCTCACGCTCGACGTGGAGCCCGCCTGAGATGAGGCTCTGGGCAGCGGGCCTGGCCGCAGCCGCTTTGCTCGGCGCAACGGCCACCGGGGCCGCGCCGTCCGCGTGGGAGAAGCGCGCGCCGATGCCGCTTCCACGAACCGAGGTGTCCGCAGCGGTCGTCGGAAGCGAGATCGTGGTGCTCGGGAGGCTTCACGATCGACGGTGGGGCATCGCGTCGCGTCGATGCGTACTCGCCGGTGCGCGACGTCTGGCGACGCCTTCCCGATCTTCCGATCGGTGTCCATCACGCGACGGCGGTCGGCGTCGCCGGCAAGCCGTACGTCCTCGGCGGCTACACGGTCACGGGCGACGACGCTGCGAGCTGCCTTCGTCCTCGAGAAAGGCGCGTGGCGAGCGCTTCCGCGCATGCCGTTTCCGCGTGCCGCGGCCGGCGCGGGCGTCGCAGGTGGCCGAGATCGTCGTCGCCGGTGGCATCGGCGAGAGCCGACGGCTCGCCCGCAATGCCCTCTCCTTCGATCTCCGCACGCGGCGCTGGTCGGTCGTTCCCGGCCCGACGCCACGCGAGCATCTCGGCGTGACCGCGTTCCGTGGAGTGGTCTATGCGGTCGGTGGCCGGACTGCCGGCCTCGACACGAACCTCCTGAACTTCGAGAGCTTCATGCCCGGCGACCGCGGTTGGCGTCGCCTCCAGCCGGTTCCGGACCCGCGTGGTGGAACGGGCGCGGCGGCACTGGCGGGCCGTGTCATCTCGGTCGGCGGCGAGGAGCCGGACGGCACGATCGAGGAGGTGCTCGAGTACCGGATCGCCGAGCGGCGCTGGGTGCGCCTGGCCGATCTTCCGACGCCGAGGCACGGCGTCGGGGTCGCGGCGCTCGGCGGCCGCGTCTACGTCATCGGCGGCGGGCCAGAGCCTGGTCTCACCGTGAGCTCGGCGAACGAGTCGCTCGTGATCGCTCCGTAGGGGCGAGACATGTCTCGCCCCTATACGTCCCAGGCAACAGGGAGTGAGGCGAGGCTCCGGAAGATCGGGATGGGCCGCCAGTAGAGATCGTCGGTGGCGATCGCGAGCCGAAGGTTCGGCAGTCGCCGGAGGAGGGTCTCCAGCGCGATCTCGGTCTCGAGGCGCGCGAGCGGCGCACCGAGGCAGTAGTGCGGGCCGCGACCGAATCCGACGTGCTTGTTGTCGCCTCGCGCAAGGTCGAGCTCGTCGGCGCAGCGGAACTGTTCGGCGTCGCGGTTCGCCGAGCCGATGATCGCGATGACGAGATCGCCACGCCGGAGCGTCTGCCCGCCCAACTCGCTGTCCGCGGCGACCCACCGGGTGATCGTCCGCTCGACCGGGCTGTCGAAGCGCACCAGCTCCTCGACGGCTGACGCCATGAGCGCGGGGTCGGCACGGAGCGCCGCGAGCTGCTCCGGGTGCGTCAGAAGCGTGTGCACGGCATTCGCGATCAGGCTCACCGTCGTCTCGTGACCCGCAACGATGAGGAGCACGACCATGCTGTAGAGCTCGTTCTCGGAGAGCGTGTCGCCGCCGTCTTCGGCTTGGACGAGCGCGCTGACGAGGTCGTCGGTTGGCTCGGCGCGTCGTTGCGCGAACAGATCGTCGAGGTACGTCGATGAACTCGTCCCCGCGGCGCCTGGCGATCTCCCGGTCCTCCGGCGTCAGCGCGGGCATGACGACGTTGCTCGACCACGCGCGGAAGCGCTCCCGATCCTCGACCGGAATGCCGAGCAGCTCCGCGATGACGGTGATCGGTAGCGGGAAGGCGAAGTCGTCGACGAGCTCCATACTCCCGCGCGCCTCGACCAGGTCGATCAGATCGTCGGCGATCTGCTGAATGCGAGGGCGGACCTGCTCGACGATGCGCGGCGTGAACGCCTTGGTCACGAGCCGCCGCAGGCGTCGGTGATCCTCGCCGTCCTTTGCGAGGAGGTTCTCATTCACGCGTTCGTCGGGTGCAATCTCGGCGACGTGCGCTTCGAACTCGGTGGGCGTAAGTGCGAGCTTCGGGTCGAGGACGAAGCGCTCGTTGTCGGTGAGCAGCGCGACGACGTCGTCGTAGCGCGTGACGAACCAGATCGGCGTCTCGCCGTCGAGCCCGGGCTGCAGGTGCACGGGACTCTCCTCCCGCATGCGTGCGTACGTCTCGTGGGTCGCCACCCTGAACTCGTGGCTGTACAGGTCGTAGCGTCGAGCGGTCGACACGCGGGCGCCATGATGTCACGTCGTGAACCTCAAGCTGACGCTCGAATACGACGGGACGGGCTTTCGCGGCTGGGCGCGGCAGCCCGGGCTTCGCACGGTCGAAGGAGTGGTTCGCGACGCACTCGACGTGCTGTTTCCCTCGTGGGAGGGACTCGCCGTCGCCGGGCGCACCGACTCGGGTGTGCATGCCACGGGGCAGGTCGCAAGCGTTCTGGTCGAGGGAGGTCCGCCACGGGAGCGGGTGGTGCGATGCGCTGAACGCAGCGCTGCCGGAGGACGTGGCCGTCCTCGAGGCCGTGGAGGCGCCCGAGGACTTCAATGCGCGCTTCTCGGCTCGCTCGCGTTCGTACCGCTACCGGGTCGTCGCGACCAGGTCGGCGCTCGACGCGAGGCGGGCGCTCCTGTGGCCGCGGCCGCATGGACGTCGATGCGCTTCGGGCGGCCGCGCGGCTGCTCCACGGCGAGCACGACTTCCGGGCGTTCACGCTGACCCAGACGCGGTACGACGCGTTCGTGCGAACCGTGCTCGCAGCGGACTGGGAGCAGGAGGGAAATCGCGTGGACTTCACGATCACGGCAGACGGCTTCCTCCGGCACATGGTGCGGACGCTCGTCGGCACGATGCTCGAATCCGGCTCGGATGCGCCGGACCGCATCGCGCAGCTGCTCGAGGGGCGGCCGCGCTCCGAGGCCGGGCTGACCGCTCCGCCGCACGGGCTCTACCTCGTGCGGGTCGATTACTGACCCTGGCTACGATCGCGCGGTGCGCTTCCGCATCGTCCTCTTCGATCTCGACGGCACGCTGATCGACTCCGGGCCGATCATCCTCGCCTCGATGCAGCATGCCGTCAGGACGGTTCTCGGACGCGAGATCCCGCCCGAGGAGCTCGGACTGACGATCGGCGGGCAGGGGATCGTCGCGCAGATGACCGCGATCGACGCGGATCACGCCGACGCGCTGCTCGAGACGTACAAGGAGCACAACGACGGACTGCACGAGACCCTCGAGGCCTTCGACGAGCTGCTCGCGCTGCTTCCCGGCCTCAAGGCGGAGGGGCGCAGGCTCGGGATCGTGACGGCGAAACGCCACCGCACCGTCGGTCTCGCGCTCGACCGTTTCCCTGCTCTCGCAGACGCCTTCGACGTCGTCGTCGCCCACGAGGACACGGAGCGCCACAAGCCGGATCCCGACCCGGTGCTGCTGGCGGTCGAGAGACTCGAAGGCGTCCCCGCGGACGCGGTCTACGTCGGCGACTCGCCGTTCGACATCGGGGCCGCCAAGGCGGCAGGTGTCTTCGCGGTCGCGGTCGGCTGGGGAGGGATCCACCCCGACGAGCGTCTGCTCGCGGAGGAGCCGGACGCGTTCGTGCGGACGCCGGAGGAGCTCCTCCGTGTCATCTAGGGCTGCGGCGCCGGCCGACCGCGCTGCGGAGCTCCGCCGGCTCATCGAGCACCACAACTACCGCTACCACGTCCTCGACGAGCCCGAGATCGACGACAGCGCCTACGACGTCCTGTTCGACGAGCTGCGCGCCCTCGAGGAGGAGAGTCCAGAGCTCGTCTCGCCCGATTCGCCGACGCAGCGCGTGGGCGCACCGCCCGCCGCAGGCTTCACGAAGGTGGCGCACCTCTCGCCGATGGGCTCGCTCGAGAAGGTCACGACGAGCGAGGCGCTCGAGAAGTGGGCGGACGACGTGCGCAAGCGTCTCGGCACCGACGAGCCGGTCGCGTATGTGCTCGAACCGAAGATCGACGGCTCCGCCGTGTCGCTCGTCTACGAGGACGGCGTCCTGGTACGCGGTGCAACGCGCGGCGACGGCGAGCGTGGGGAGGACGTCACGGTCAATCTCCGGACGATCGAGGCCATCCCGCTGCGAATGCTCGGCGACGCGCCGCCCGCGCAAGTGGAGGTCCGCGGCGAGATCTTCTTTCCGCTCGAAGGCTTCGCGCGCTTCAACGAAGCGCAGCTCGCGGCAGACAAGAAGCCCGCGCCGAACGCCCGCAACGCCGCAGCGGGCTCGCTGCGTCAGCTGAACCCGGCCGTGACCGCGGAACGGCCGCTGTCGATCTTCGTCTACGGCATCGGTGTGCTCGACGGTGCCGAGCTTGCGACGCAGTGGGAGGCGCTCCAGTGGCTGCGCGAGCGTGGCTTCCGGACGAACCCGGAAGCCGAGCGCGTCGAGTCGATGGCCGAGGTCGCCGACGCGTGCATCGCCTGGGAAGAGCGGCGCGCGTCGCTCGGCTACGAGATCGACGGCATCGTGATCAAGGTCGACTCGTTCGACCAGCAGCGGCGCCTCGGCTCACTCCACGGGCGGCCGCGCTTCGCGCGTGCATTCAAGTGGGCTCCGACCTCCGCAGTCACGCGACTCACGAAGATCCACGTTCGCGTCGGCCGCACCGGCGTCCTCAATCCGCTCGCCGAGCTCGAGCCCGTCCACGTCGGAGGCGTGACGGTCACGAGCGCAACGCTGCACAACGAGGACGACATCCGCCGCAAGGACATCCGCGTGGGCGATCTCGTGATCGTCCAACGCGCCGGAGACGTCATCCCGCAGGTCGTCGGGCCGGCGGGCGAGCACGAGCCCGGGACGAGGCCGTGGCGGATGCCGAAGCGCTGCCCGCTGTGCAAGGCGGACATCGTGCGGCCCGAGGGCGAGGTCATGCACCGGTGCCCGAACCGGGCCTGCCCTTCGCGCGGCCTCGAGACGCTCTACCACTGGGTCGGCGCGGCGATGGACATCGAGAACGTCGGCGGCAGCACGATCAAGAAGCTCTGGGACGAGGGAATCGTGCGCTCTCTGCCCGATCTCTACCGGCTCACGGCCGAAGAGCTCGTCGAGCTCGAGGGTTTCGCGGAGATCTCGGCGACGCGCGCGATCGAGTCGATCCAGCGCTCGAAGGAGCAGCCGTTCTCACGCGTCCTCTTCGGTCTCAACATCCCGAAGGTCGGCTGGGTGATCGCGCGAAGCCTGGCGCTGCACTTCCGCACGGTCGAGGCGCTCGCCGCAGCGTCGCTCGAGCAGCTCGAGGAGGTCGAGGGAATCGGCCCCGAGCGCGCCGAGCTGATCGCGGAATGGTTCGGCGATTCCGAGAACCTCGCGCTCGTCGGTGAGCTGCGCGAGCTCGGGCTCTCACTCGCGCTGGCCGAGGACGAACGTCCCCCCGAAGGGCGTCTGACGGGCTCGCAGTACGTCATCACGGGAACGCTCGAGAGCTGGACGCGCGAGGAGGCGAAGGCGGCGCTCGAGGCGCTCGGCGCGAAGGTCTCCGACTCGGTCTCGAAGAAGACGACGGGCGTCGTGGTGGGGGAGAGCCCCGGCTCGAAGGCGCAGAAGGCGGAGAAGCTCGGCGTGCCATCCTCTCCGACGACGACCTAGCCGCCTTGCTCGACGCCGTAGGGCGAGGTATATCTCGCCCCTACGAGGCAGCGGCGGGGGTGCGCCCCTTACCGCGCGTTATGAACGTGCGAGAGCCGTTACGAAGCGGTCCTGTGCTGCCCGTGCCGTCCAGTACGGCACCGGCGACCCGTTCTGGAGGATCGCGAAGACGTAGCGGCGACGCACGAAGCCTGCGAGCGCGGACGCGCGGCTGGTCGTACCCGTCTTCGCGATCACGCGACCCCGGGTCGGGCGCGTGTCGAGGCGTCGTTCGAGCGTTCCGGAGATCCCGGCCACCGCGAGCGACGTGACGAATGCGTCGCGGATGGCGGGGTCGTCGGCGCCGGCCCGGAGGATCGCGGCAAGAGCGCTCACGGTGAGCCGGTCGAACCGCGAGAGCCCCGAGCCGTCCGCGATGCGCACGCCGGCCAGTGGGACTCCGGCCGCGCGGAGCTCGGAGCGAACGACGCGCGCGCCCGCGGCCGACGATCCGCGGCGCGCGACGGTCGCGCCGAGCTCCTTCAGCACCATCTCGGAGGCGAAGTTGTCGCTGTCACCGTTGAGCTGACGCACGATCGTCGACAGCGGATCGGAGAGGTCGAACACGATCGAGAGCGCATCGGAGGGTGCCGGCCGCGACCCCGACCGTCCGCTCACCGAGATTCCGCGTCGCTCCAGTGCGTCGACGTAGGCGCGGGCAGCTGCGACGGCCGAGCCGTGCACGCCGGTGAGTCGCACGCCTGCGACCGACAGCGCGGCGATCGGCCTCGACTCGATTCCGAGGTAGCCGGGCTTCCAACCGAGACCGTCACGCCGCGTGTCGAAATGCGTGTCGTCGCCGAGCACGCGTCCCGCGATGCGCCGTATCCCGGTGGCGGCGAACCTCTGGGCGAGCCGGTCGAGGTCTTGGCGGTCGAGCGTGGGGTCGCCGAAGCCGACCAGCCAGAGATTGCCGTTCCAGACACGACCCGATCGCGTCCCGACTCCGACGACCTCGGTTCGGAAGCGGTAGCGCGGGCCGAGCACCCGAAGCGCCGCGAACGAGACGGGGAGCTTCTCGGCCGAGGCCGGAAGCAGCGAGCGTCGAGGGTTCGCCGAGTAGACGGTCGCTCCCGTCCGGAGATCGACGGCGATCGCGGCCGAGTCGCTGGGGGCGATCCCTGGCGCGCGCATGGCCTGGGCGAGCGTGGCTTCGAGGTCGTGCGGTGCGGCTGTGACCGTCGACGCGGCTCCGGTCGCGAAGGCGACTGCAACGAGCGTCGTGACGAGGGCCAGCGTCCGTCTCACGAGAGCACTGTGTAGCGCACACCGCCGACGGCGGCGTCCGAGCTAGCGATAAACCGTGATCGTGACGGTCCGGCGGCCCCACTCGCGGGCCTTCGCCGTGCTCGGGAACCAGAGGTCGATGATCCGCCCCTTGATCGCGTATCCGACGTCCGCAGCGAGCCCCGGCCCGTAGCCGGGAACGTGCATCTTCGTGCCCAGCGGGATGAGATTGGGGTCGACGGCGACGACGCCCCTGACGTACGGGCACGCCGAGCGCGGTCTTGCCGGGAAGGGAGTACGCGACGGCGTCCACCTTGATCCGGTACGCCTGAGGTTCCTGCGGCTGACCGAGGGCAGAGCCACCGGTACCGACGAGCGTTCCTGCGAGAACCGCGACGAGCGCGGCGCCCCACCTGCGCTTTCCCCTACCCACGACCGGGCGACCCTAACACAGTCCAAGTCGGGCAATACGCCTCTTTGCAGATATTTTGGCTCTGTTGCAGGTTGCAGCCGTCCGTGCACCCTGCTAGGGTCTCCGGCTTGTGACGGGCCAGACCGCCACCGGCGGATCTGTCCGGAGACGACGGAGAGCCACCTTCACAGGCTCGCGCACCGGATGGACGCCGATGATCGCTTTCGCTGCCGCAGCCGCCGGCGTGCTCCTGCTTGCCGTGGGGTCGGCATCCGCGCAGACGATCACGTCGAAGCGGGCGCAGGCCGAGGCGATCATGGCCGAGGTCGAGAGCCTGAACGGAAACCTCGAGCAAACGATCGAGGCCTACAACTACGCGAATATCCAGCTCAGCGAGATCGATGCCGATCTCGCGTCGAACGCGAAGCATCTCGCAGCCGCGAAGAAGAGCCTCGGCGTCGCCAATGTACGGATCCAGGAGCGGCTCCGCGAGCTGTACATCAACGGCGAAGGCGACTCCACGCTCGAGGTGCTCCTCGGCTCGTCGAGCCTGGACGACGTCATCGCCCGCCTCGACGCGATCGAGCGGGTGTCCAGCCAGGACTCGCACATCCTCCGCACGGTCAAGCAGTACCGCACGGAGGTCGAGACGCGGCGTGCCAAGCTGCAGGACGCGCGCACCGATCAAGCCCAGATCGTGGCGGAGCAGGCCGCGCAGAAGCAGACGATCGAGTCGACGATCGCCGAGCAGAACCAACTGCTCGCCTCCGTCAAGGACGAGATCGCGGAGATGCGGGCGGAGGAGCAGCGGCGACAGGCCGCGCTCGCCGAGCAGGCTCGGGCTCGCGCGCAGGCCGCACAGCTCGCCCAGCAGGCACAGGCGGAGCAGCACGCAGCAGACGTATGACGCCCCGGTCGTCGAGGCACCCGCGTACGACCCGAACCTCCCGGGCGCCCCGCTACGCGCACGTCGTCGGCATCGCGCTCCAGTATCTCGGCGTGCCGTACGTGTGGGGCGGCTCGAGCCCGTCGACCGGGTTCGACTGCTCCGGATTCATCATGTACGTCTTCGCGCAGGTCGGCGTCTCCCTTCCGCACCACGCTGCGTCGCAGTACAACTACGGCACGCCTGTGCCCTTCGACCAGATCGCCGCGGGCGACCTCGTGTTCTTCAGCGGCCTCGGCCACGCGGGCATCGCGATCGGCGGCGGCCAGTTCGTCCATGCGCCGCACACGGGTGACGTCGTGAAGATCTCCAGCCTCTCGGAGCGCTGGGGCTCGTTCGTCGGCGCGCGTCGGCTCTAGTCGTCGCTCGGTCGCTCAGCGAGCGTGTGACTCCGCGTACAGCGCGTCGATCTCGTCCGCGAAGTGCTCCTGCACCGCTCGGCGTCTGACCTTCAGCGTCGGCGTGATCTCGCCGGCTTCCATCGTGAAGTCGCGCGGGAGAATCGCGAAGCGCTTGACCTGCTCGAAGCGCGAGCGCTCGCGGTTGACGTCGTCGACGACGCCCTGCAGCAGCTCGTGAACGCGTTCGTCGCCTGCGAGGACGGACGCGTCGTCGGCGTCGATCCCGTGCTCGGAGGCCCAGCGCTCGATCTCGACCGGATCGAGGGTGACGAGCGCCGCGACGTACGGCCGCGCGTCGCCGACGACGAGCGCCTGTGAGACGTACTTCGACGTCTTGAGGTCGTTCTCGATGTTCTGGGGCGCGACGTTCTTGCCCCCGGCGGTGACGAGGATGTCCTTCTTGCGGTCCGTGATGTGCAGGAAGCCGTCGTCGTCGAGCATGCCGATGTCGCCCGTCTTGAGCCAGCCGTCCGGCCCGAGCACCGCGGCCGTGGCCTCCGGCTCCTTGTAGTAGCCCTGGAAGACGGTCTCCGAGCGCACCTCGATCTCGCCGTCGTCGGCGATGCGGATCTCGAAGCCCGGGAGCGGCTGCCCAACGGAGCCGAAGCGGTAGAGGTCGGGCCGGTTCGTGCTGCACGCGGTCGTGCACTCGGTGAGGCCGTAGCCCTCCCCGATGCGGATCCCGATCGCGTCGAAGAACTCGATGATCTCCTTCGAGAGCGGAGCACCTCCCGAGCCGGGCATCCGTAGCCGGCCACCGAAGGGCTCGCGAACCTTGCTGAAGACCAGTCGGTCCGCAACGCGATGCTTGGCACGCAGCGCTGCCGGAACGGGCTTTCCCTCGCCTTCGAGACGGCTGACCTCGCGCCCGATCGGCAGCGACCAGTCGATGAGTCGCCGCTTCGTCCCGGTGGCGGCGTCGAAGCGCGCCAGCACCGCCGTGTGCACCTTCTCGTAGACGCGCGGAACGCTCGGCAGCAGGGTCGGACGCACCTGCGGGAGCGCTTCGGCGACGCGGAGCGGATCCGCGACGAACGCGATCGTGAAGCCGACGTGCGCTCCGAGGAGCAGCATGAGCCGGCCGTAGTTGTGCGCGAGCGGGAGGTAGAGGAGCATCACGTCGTCCGGGTGGTAGTACCTGGTCTCCATCCGGTCGACGACACTCGCCATCTCGTAGTAGTTGCGGTTCGAGAGCATGCAGCCCTTGGGCGGCCCGGTCGTCCCGGACGTGTAGATGATCGTGAAGAGGTCGTCCTCGCCGATCGCCGCGGTCGCGTCGTCGAGAGCGGTCGGGTTCGCCTGCGCGAAGTCCCGGCCGTGCGCGGCGAGTCCCTCGAGGTCGTGGTACGTCAGGACGTGCTGCAGGGCGGAGAGCTCCTCCGAGACCTCCTCGACCTTCGCGAGCTGCGCCGCGTCCTCGCAGACGATCGCCACCGCCTCCGAGTGCGCGAGGAGGTAGCCGACGTCGCGCGGCGAGCTCGACGCGTACACGGGGATGCCCACCGCGCCGATGTGCGCCAGCGCGAAGTCGACGAGAGCCCAGTCGAGGCTGTTGCGGGCGAGGAGTGCGACGTTGTCGCCCTTCTTGATCCCGCGCGCGAGGAAGCCGTTCGCGTAGGCGCGCACGCGCTCGTCCGCTTCGCTCCACGACACCTCGTTCCAACCTTCGTCTGACTCGACGAGGTACGCGGGGCCAGGGTGCGATCTGCCGACGGAGTCGCGCCAGAGCTGCGCGATCGTCCGGCGCTGCCCGGACGCGTGGTGCGCCCCGAGGGCGGCCTCGGCGGTTTCGGTCACGCTCTGAGCTTAGCCAGGAAGGGGTTCGTCGTTCCAGGGCGAAAATCGCAAGTCCCCGAGAGAGGCGTGAGCGCGAGCGCCTCGTGGAATACCCTTCACCCATGCGAACTTCCTGGAACGGATCACTCAGCTTCGGCCTCGTCTCGATCCCCGTGGGCCTCGCCCCGGCGACAAAGCCCGCGGCACGTCAGTCGGACGTCTCGTTCCGGCTTCTGCACCGCGAGTGCGCGACGCCGATCAAGCAGAAGCGCTGGTGCCCGACCCACGATCGCGAGGTCTCCCAGGACGAGATCGTTCGCGGGTTCGAGGTCACGAAGGGTCAGTTCGTCATCGTCGAAGACGCGGATCTCGAAGCAATCGAGCGTGCGGACGACTCGCGCTCGATCGAGATCACCCGCTTCGTCCCCGAGGGCGACGTCGACCCGATCTTCTTCGATCGCACGTACTTCCTCGTCCCTGCCTCGGCTACCGCGCAGCGCCGGCCGTACGTGCTGCTGCTCGAGGCGATGCGGGAGACGAAGACGGCTGCGCTCGGGCGGTTCGTTCGTGCGGGCCGCGAGAGCCTCTGCCTCGTCCGCTCGAAGGACGACGCGCTTGCGCTCGAGACGCTCTTCCTCGCCGAAGACGTGTACTCCCAGGCCGAGATCGCGGAGGCGGTCGAGGACACGAAGGTGAAGAAGTCCGAGCTCGACCTCGCGCGGCAGATCATCGACAGCCTCGCCGGCGACTTCGAGCCGACGGCACTCGCGAGCGACTATCGGCGTGATCTGCGCGAGCTGCTGGAGGCGAAGTTGCGCGGCGAAGAGATCGTCGCCCCGGAGCCCGTCGAGGTCGCGCCGGTGATCGATCTCATGGAGGCGCTCAAGGCGAGCGTCGCCGCGGCGAAGAAACCTGCCGCAGAGCCGGCGGAGAAGAAGCCCGCCCGCGCGCGGAAGCCCCGCGCGAAGGCCTCCTAGCTCAGCTCGGCCCGGAAGCCGTTCCCGCCGCGACTGCCTCGAGCGACGCCTGGAAGAGCGTCTTGTCGATCTTGCCGTGATAGATCGGCACACCTTCCTCGATGCAGATGCGGACGACTTCGTCGCGCTCCATCCCCATCTCCTTGGCAAGCTCTTCGGGCGTCAGGTGGTTGGCCATGCTGCCTCCTCAGGGTTGAGAAAAACGGCAAAGAAAAAGCCCGCCGGCGCGGATCGCGCACGTCGGGCTACGGGTCATCTGCTGCCGGGGCGGGAGGTCAAGCGTCCCGCCTCTCGAGAGCGACAATCATCTGTCTGAGCATACTGCGGGTCGCCCGCGCTGCGCAACGCCGGTACCCTGTCCGCGCTCGGGGTGTGGCGCAGCCTGGTAGCGCGCTCCGTTCGGGTCGGAGAGGCCCCCAGTTCAAATCTGGGCACCCCGACTGATTCGCGGGGGGAAACCACGGTTTCCCCCCGCGGGCCCCCCATCCCTTGCCGCGGTGACTGCTCAGCCGCGCTTGGCCTCTCGGCGGGCGGAGCCCGCCTTCGGCCGCCGACGTGGGCTACGACTCGGCGTTTCGCTCTATCCTCGATCGCGTGTTGAAGGCTGTCTGTTCGACGTCGATTTCACGCTCTTTCGGCCTGGGCCTGAGCTTGGGCCCGAGGGGTACCGGCGGGTGGGGGAGCGGCATGGGCTTGCGCTCGAGCCCGGCTTGTATGACGACGCTCGTGTGCGGGCGATCGAGACGTTGCAGCACAACCACGAGCTCGTGCACGACGAGGAGATCTGGATCGCGTTCACCGAGCAGATCGTGCTCGGGATGGGGGGCGATCCGCGTGGGGCTCGCGAGTGTGCGACGGACATGGTGCGCGAGTGGGAGCGGCACGAGAACTTCTCCCTCTACGAGGACGCGCTGCCCGTGCTCGACGAGTTGCGGCGCCACGAGATCCGGATCGGGCTCATCTCCAACGGCCAGCGCGACCTCGACGAGTTCGTCGTGCACCACGTCCTCGAGGTCGACGCCGTCGTCGGGTCGAAGGCACACGGCCGGGTGAAGCCGCACGCGTCGATCTTCGTCGCCGCGCTGCAGATGCTCGGTGTGGCGCCGGACGAGACCGTGATGGTGGGCGACTCCTACGAGGACGACATCGAGGGCGCACGGGCGCTCGGGATTCGCGCGATCCTGCTCGACCGCGACGGCCTTCGCGTCGACGCACCCGATCGGATCGACACGTTGCTCGCGCTGCCGGCGGCTCTCGGGCTAGCGTCACTCCTAGCTCGGCGCGCCAGGTCATCGGTGTGCGCCCCGAGCGGAACCATGCGCGGCGCAGCGGGCGATCCGAACGCCGCAGCGGCCTCTTCGCGCGTCGAGACCGGACCGACGCAGACGTCCTCCCCATCGAAGTGCACGAGCCAGTCGGCAAGGGTGCGAGCGACGAAGACGGACGCGAGCTCGGCTGTCAGCGCCTCCTGATCCTCGTCGTACTGCCGCTCGACGAGGTCGGTGCGGTCGACGAGCTCGCAGAGTCTCGTGAAGAACTTCGACTCGAGCGCTCCGACGGTGAGGTGACGTCCGTCGGCCGTCTCGTAGATGCGATAGCACGCGAGCCCGCCCGTCAGGAGCCTCGGGACGGGCTCGCCGCCGACCCGGTGCGCCACGAGGTCGTGCGCGCGGTGCGTCATCGAGACCGTCATCCTCGGCCCCTCGCCGGTTCGCGCACGCTCGAGGAGCCCGGCGAGGATTTGCGTGACGGCTCCGAGCGCGCCGGCCGCCAGGTCGGCGACCTGAGTCGGGGGGAGCTGTGGCGTGTCCTCGAGGACGCCGGCCCAGCCGAGGTAGTTGACGTCGTGACCTGCGCGCCGCCGATGAAGTCCGTGGTCGCCGAATCCGGTGATCGAGCAGTAGACCGTCGACGCGGGAACGTCGCCCGGCCCGACTCCCAGTCTCGCGGCCACACCGGGCCGGAAGCCTTCGATGACGACGTCGGCGCGCGCGCAGAGCGCCTGCGCGAAGCCGGCCTCGGAGGGGAGGTCGCAGGTCACCGACTCGCTCCCGGTCCGAAGCGCGGTGTCCCAGGCGGTCGCCGTCTGGCGCATGGGATCGCCTGCCGGCGGCTCGACGCGGACGACGCGCGCGCCGAGGCGGTTCAGCTCGCGACTCGCATACGCGCCGGGGAGGTAGCGCGTGAA
The DNA here is from genome assembly GCA_963822885.1 of uncultured Gaiellaceae bacterium. Classification (GTDB taxonomy): domain Bacteria; phylum Actinomycetota; class Thermoleophilia; order Gaiellales; family Gaiellaceae; genus GMQP-bins7. Next base: position 63,411 of record CAWGJJ010000022.1, on the reverse strand, counting down.
GTCGACGACGAGTGTGCCCTCCAGCGGTTGCACCCAGGCGGAGCGTATCTCTATCCTCGCCTCGTTGACTGACGGTTCAATCGCCCATCGCGAGAAGCGAAAGCTGATCCTGGACGCCGCGATCCGCGTGTTCGCCGATCAGGGCTACCACGGTGCGCGTGTTGCCGACATCGCCGAGGACGCGGGCGTCGCACACGGCCTCCTCTACCACTACTTCGCGTCGAAGGACGACGTCCTGCGCACGATCTTCGTCGAGAACTGGGGGGCGCTCATCGCGCGCTTCCGCGCAGTGGAGGAGTCTGCGGAGTCGGCGCCGGCGAAGCTCGAGGGCATCGCGAAGATCCTGCTGCGCACGTGGCGCAACGATCCCGCGCTCGTCACCGTGATGGTGCGCGAGGTCGCGCGGAGCCAGCAGCTCCAGGATCGCGTCGACGAGGTGCGTGAGGCCTTCGCGATCGTCCAGCGGGTGATCGAGGAAGGACAGTCGTCGGGACTGTTCCGCGCCGACCTCGACGCACGCCTGGCGAGCTGGATCTTCTACGGCGGGCTCGAGGAGATGCTGACGGGCTGGGTGCTCGGCCAGCTTCCGGACGGCGAGGACGACGTCGCGCGGGCGGAGCGAACGGCGATCGAGATCGCCCTGCGAGGCCTCGCCGTCTAGTCTCGACGCGCATGAAGATCTTCAATCTCAACGGCGACGAGTGGGATCGGGTCGAGGAGCGGCCGGGCTGGCGGAGCAAGGACGCCTGGGTCGGCGCGCACATCGACGCCGAGCTGATCGGCGGGAGCATGTACGAGCTCGAGCCGGGTGACAGGCTGTGGCCGTACCACACGCACCACGCGAACGAGGAGTGGATGATCGTCCTCCGCGGGCGGCCCGACGCTTGCGCACCCCCGATGGCGAGCAGGAGCTCGACGAGGGCGACGTCACGTGCTTCCGGCGCGGCAAGGACGGGCTGCACCAGGTGCGCAACGGCACCGACGAGCCTGTCCGCGTGCTCATGCTGTCGACGCTGATCGCGCCGGACCTCGTCGAGTACCCGGACTAGTGGGAAGGTCGGTGCGCGGAGCGTTGCCGGTGAGCGCGTCCTGCTGAGCCGCCCCGGGCCGCTCCTCGATTACTGGGACGGAGAGGACGAGCAGCCGGCAATCGCGTGATCTCCGGCCGCTGGGGCGGGACTTGTCGTAGCGGTAGCCGACTTGACATGTGTGACGATTAGTACAAGGATCGCCTCGACGCAGGCAACAACTTGCAGTCGTCACGTGTCTAGTAGGTGACGAAAGGAGAGGGGAGATGCGCAAGAAGCCGTACTTCGCGTCGTCGGCCGCGCTTGTTGTTGCCGCGGCGCTCATCATTGTCGTGTTGGGGGGCTCCGCCCGACCGGCGCGAGCGGACACACATCAAGACGCCGTACTCGACTGGAACCTCTATGCGGTGCAGGCGCTCATCAATGCGTCTGCTACGGCCAGCCCTCCTGGTGATCCCCCGGGCATGGGACAGCCGCCGCCGGTGTCCGTGTTGCACATGGCAATCGTGCAGGCTGCCGTATACGACGCGGTCAACATGATCGACGGCGGACGCGAGCCGTATCTCGAAGGACTCCCGGACGCTCCGTCGGGTGCCTCCAAAGCGGCGGCCGTCGCGACCGCTGCCCACGACGTGCTCGTCGGACTCGTCATGACGCCACCGTTGAACTCGACGATCCGCGCGCGCCTTTTCAGTCGCTGGGAGGACACGATCGCCGTCGCGACTGCGGCCGATGGAGACGACGCAGTGGAAGCTGGAATCGCCGCGGGGGCTGCGGCTGCGAAGGAGATGCTCCGCGTGCGGGGTAGTGACAGGCGCTACATGCCCAATGTGAAGTTCACGGAGGGCACAGGGGTCGGGCAGTGGCGCCCGACGCCTCCCGGCAACGCGAACGACCCGAATGCGTGGGTGATGCAGGTGGAGCCGTTCGCGATGAAGGATCCATCGCAATTTCGGACGCCCGGTCCGCGCAGGATCGGCACGCCGGCGTATCGGTCCGAGTACGAGGAGGTCAAGAGTCTGGGCGGCCGACCGGGCGTAACGCCGACGGACAGAACCCAGGAGCAGACCGACATCGCGCGGTTCTTTACGGCGAACCCCGTCGAGATGTTCAACCGCGCGTTCAGAGCGCTGGCGACGAGCGAAGGGCTCGACCTCGTCGAGCAGGCCCGCCTTTTCGCAATGCTGAACGTCTCGGGAGCGGACGCTGCAATCGCGTGCTGGGACGACAAGGAGCACTGGGCTTTCTGGCGACCGATCACGGCGATTCGCACGTCGGACGGGGATCGAAAGACGGCGGATGATTCCGGCTGGACGCCGTTCGTCGACAACCCGCCGTATCCGGATCACCCGTCGGGATACAACTGCCAGTCCGGGGCGTTCATGAACGCCGCCAAGTCGTACTTCGGAGGAGACGTCGGTTTCTCGCTGACTGCGAATCTGGCGACAGGCCCGGTGACGCGAACCTACGTGCGCTTCACCGACCTCATCGACGACACGATCGACGCGCGCGTCTATCTCGGCATCCACTTCCGCTCGGCGGACGTGGACGGTGCCTGGATCGGCAAGCGGGCAGCGCACTGGGTGGCCGGCCACGAGTTCAGGTCGGCAGGAGGCTGAGAGGAGTTCCCGTGCCTCGGGGCGAGCCGCCCCGAGGCACGGCCAACCTCTACCGGAACGCGTTCTCGCCGGTCAGCGCCTGGCCGACGACGAGGGTGTGGATCTCGTGCGTGCCCTCGTAGGTGAGCACCGACTCGAGGTTGTTCACGTGGCGGATCACCGGGTATTCGAGCGTGACGCCGTTGGCTCCGAGGATCGTTCGTGCGCTCCGCGCCACTTCGATCGCGCCGCGGACGTTGCCCATCTTGCCGAGGCTCACGTGCTCCGGTCGAAGCGTCCCCGCGTCCTTCATGCGCCCGAGGTGCAGCGCGACGAGGAAGCCACGGTTGAGCTCGAGCGCCATCTCGGCGAGCTTCTGCTGGGTGAGCTGATACGCGGCGATCGGCTTCGAGAAGACGATGCGCTCCTTCGCGTACTCGAGCGCCGACTCGAAGCACGCTCGCCCGGAGCCCACGGCTCCGAACACGATTCCGAACCGCGCCTCGTTGAGACACGAGAGCGGGCCGCGCAGTGTCGAGACCTCGGGCAGGCGGTTCTCCTCGGGAACGCGCACGTCCTGGAGCACGAGCTCCGACGTCACCGATGCGCGCAGCGAGAGCTTCTTGTGGATCTCGGGCGCCGAGAAGCCGGTCATGCCGCGCTCGACGATGAACCCGTGGATCGCGTCGTCGTCGGTGCGCGCCCAGACGATCGCCATGTCGGCGATCGTGCCGTTCGTGATCCACATCTTGGCGCCGTTCAGGATCCAATCGGAGCCGTCGCGTCGAGCGTGAGTGCGCATGGAGCCGGGGTCAGAGCCTGCGTCAGGCTCGGTCAGGCCGAAGCAGCCGATGACCTCGCCTGTGTGCATCGGCGGGAGCCAGCGCTCCTTCTGCTCCTCCGAGCCGAACTTCCAGATCGGGAACATCGCGAGCGAGCCTTGAACCGAGACGGCGCTTCGTACGCCTGCGTCGCCGGCCTCGAGCTCCATGCACGTGAGGCCGTACGCGACCGAGCTTGCCCCGGGCAGTCCGTAGCCGTCGAGATGCATACCGAGGAGGCCGAGCTTCGCGAGCTCGGTGAAGATCTCGCGGGGGAAGATGCCCTTCTCGAACCAGTCGCCGACCTCATCGAGCACGTTGTCGCGCACGAACTGCCGGACGGTGTCGCGAATCGCCCGTTCCTCGTCGTCGAGGAGGGCGTCGATCGCGAGGTAGTCGAGCGGGTCGAGGGCGGTGGGACGCTCGGTCGTGGTCGCCATGCGCTCGACATCCTACGGAACGCGAGCGCTTGACCATCCTCGCCGAGAGTCCTACACTCGCGGTTGACTGACTAGTCAATCGAACCAGGAGTGAAGTCATGACACAGCTTGAGACCGGCGTCGCCGGCGGCGTCTCGTTTGCGCTCACGCCCGAGCAGCGCGAGCTCCGCGCGCTCGCGCGGGAGTTCGCCGAGAAGGAGATTCGGCCGAAGGCGGCGTCGTACGACGAGCACTCCACGCATCCCGTCGACGTGATCGCGAAGGCGCACGAGCTCGGCCTCATGAACCTCCACGTCCCGGAATCGCTCGGTGGCCTCGGCCTTCCCGCGTTCGACGGCATGCTCGTCGGCGAGGAGCTGAACTGGGGTTGCTCCGGCATGGCGACGTCGATCCTCGCCAACGGCCTGGGCGCGGGGCCGGTGCTGCTCGCGGGCTCGGAGGAGCAACAGGAGACCTGGCTACCGCCGCTTCTCGAGGAGCCGATCCTCTGCTCGTTCGGTCTGTCGGAGCCGGACGCCGGGTCGGACGTCGCTCGCATGAAGACGACGGCGGAGCGCCGCGGCGACGAGTACGTCCTCAACGGATCGAAGACCTTCATCACGAACGCGGGCCATGCGACCTGGACTGTCGTCTTCGCCAAGACGGATCCGAGCAAGGGCCACCGCGGGATCTCGGCGTTCGTCGTTCCGATGGACACTCCCGGCGTCCAGATCGAGAAGCACCTCGACAAGATGGGGCAGCGCTCGACGGACACCTCCGCGTTCGCGCTCACCGACGTCGTCGTCCCGGCCGAGAACCGCATCGGTGAGGAGGGCGAAGGCTTCAAGATCGCGATGCGGACGCTCGACTTCACGCGACCGGGTACGGCCGCCGGCGCAGTCGGAGTCGCCCAGGCGGCCTTCGAGCTGGCGGTCGAGTATGCGAAGGAGCGCGTCACGTTCGACGTGCCGATCGCGATGCACCAGGGAATCAACTTCATGATCGCGGACATGGCCACCGAGATCGAGGCGTCGCGGCTCCTCGTGTGGCAGTCCGCATGGCTCCACGATCAGGGCGAGCGGGCCACGCTGCAGTCGTCGTTCGCCAAGCGCTTCGCGGCCGACACGGCGATGAAGGTGACGACCGACGCGGTGCAGGTCTTCGGTGGCTACGGGTACATCAAGGAGTACCCGGTCGAGAAGCTGATGCGCGACGCGAAGCTCTTCCAGATCTACGAGGGCACGTCGCAGATCCAGCGGCTGGTCATCGCGAAGGAGATCTTCCTCCCGCGCGGCGATTAGGGTCTCTGCATGGCTCTCGAAATCGATCTCTCCGGGCGCGTCGCTCTCGTGACGGGCGGATCGCGCGGGCTCGGCCGTGCGGATGCGCTGACGCTCGCCCGAGCAGGGGCAGACGTCGCGATCGCCGACATCCTCGTCGAGTCCGAGCTGTCGGAGGACACGGACAGCTGGGGCGCGCTCGCGACGGCCGCGCGCGCGCAGGGCCTCGTCCACACGGAGGAGACCGTCGAAGAGATCCAGTCGCTCGGACGCCGCTCGCTGGCCGTCCGCTGCGACGTCACCGACCGCGAGCAGGTCTCCGCGGCCGTGGGTCGGACGGTCGACGAGCTTGGCTCCGTTGACATCCTCGTGAACAACGCCGGCACGCTGGATCACGTCGGCCAGTTCCAGTCCCAGAGCCCGGAGCTCTGGGAGCGCGATCTTCGGGTCAACCTGACCGGCGGCTTCAACTGCGCGCAGGCGGTCTGGCCGCACATGCGGGAGCGGGGCTGGGGTCGGATCGTGAACATGGCCTCCGTCGCCGGCACGCTCGGCGGCTTCGGCCAGGCGAGCTACTCGACGACGAAGTCGGGGATCCTGGGGCTCACGAAGACACTCGCGATGGAAGGTGGCCGCCACGGGATCACGTGCAACGCGATCGTGCCCGGGATCATCGGCACCGAGGCGTTCCACATGGCGAACGCCGCGATGAACGAGCGGATCGCCGCCCGCACCGTGTTCAAGCGCCCAGGCGAGCCGCAGGACATCGCCAATGCGATTGCGTTTCTCTGCTCCGATCTCGCGGCGTACGTCACCGGCGTGGAGCTGTACGTGTCCGGCGGGATCGAGCTCTTCGTCTTCTGAGTGCCTCTTTCTTAGGGGCACCCCATCCCACCACCCACTGCCGATTCTAGTCGGCGAAGGCGTACGAGTGTCTCCGATTTCGGTCACGAATGAGTGCCATTTCTTCACCTGAACGTCACGACCGGGAGAGTGCGGATCGCCTCTAGAATTCGCGCTTCGATGCGCGCCGAGTCGCCTCTGTATGCACCCCGCAGTCGTGCTCGTCGGCGCGGGCGTCCGACGACCGCCATCGTGGTCGGCGTTCTCGTCGCCGTTTCTGCGCTCGCCGTCCTCGTCGGCCTCGCTTTCGCGGGCTCGAGGAGCGAGCTCGCGTCGGGCACCGAGGTCGCCGGAGTCGACGTCAGCGGTCTGACGCGGGGCGAGGCCGTCGCGAAGCTCGAGTCGCTCTTCGAGAAACGCTCCGGCGAGCCCGTCGAGTTCGTCGCGGGCACGACGTCCCACGCCTTCGCCGCAAATCAGCTCGGCGTCCAGCCCGACTGGGGCGGTGCTGTTGCGGCCGCCGGCCGTGCCGGCGACGGCTTCGGGCCGCTGCGCGGTTTCCGCCGCATCCGCGCCCGCGTGTTCGGCGCGGAGGTGCTCCCACGGCTCGCGGTATCGAATGCCGCCCTCGAGTTTGCGCTCGACAGGATCGCGGCCGATGTGAACCGACGTCCCAAGAGTGCCGCGCTCGTGCGCCGCGGTCTGCGCATCCAGGTCGTTTCCGGTCGCGACGGGAGCCGACTCGACCGCGAGGCCTCCGCCGAGCTCGTCGTCCGCACGCTCGGACAGGTCGTGCGAACACCGGGCGCGACGGCGCTCCCCGTGAGAGTCACGGCCCCACCGGTCAGCGCGGCGATGCTCGCCGGTTCGGCGGAGCGCGCTCGCCTGGCCCTCTCGAGCCCCGTGGTCTTGAGGGTTGCCCAGCGGAGCTTTCGGGTGCCGCGATCGCGAATGGCCCAGCTGCTGAGCCTTCCGCGCGGAGGAGCGACGAAGCTCGCGATCGGCGGTGCGGCGGCCGACGCCTACTTCCGGAATCTGTCGGCGAGCGTCGGGAGGCCCGCGCGGGACGCCGAGTTTGCGGTCTACGGCGAATCGGTTCAGGTCGTACCCGCCCGCGACGGACTCGAGCTGAACGTCCCGAAGGCGGCACGAGCGATCCTGCGCGCGGCGACTCGGCCCACGAATCGCGTCGCGCAGCTGACGGTTGCCCGTGCTGTGCCCGAGCGCTCGACTGCCGAAGCGCTCGCGATGGGAATCGACACGCGCATGGCCTCGTACAAGACCTACTACTCGGGGACAGCGGATCGGATCACGAACCTCCAGCTCGGCGTTCGTGCCCTCGACGGCACGCTCGTCGCGCCGGGAGGCACCTTCTCGCTCAACGAAGTGATCGGCGAGCGGACTGTCGAGCGCGGTTTCCGGTCGGCCCCGGTGATCATCGGCAACGAGTACGCGGAGGAGGTCGGCGGAGGCACCTCACAGGTGGCGACGACCGCGTTCAACGCGGCCTGGGAGGCGGGCCTCGGCATCAGCGAGCGCCATCCACACTCGCTCTACATCAGCCGCTATCAGCTCGGCCGGGACGCGACCGTGTACTGGCCGTCACTCGACCTCAAGTTCGTGAACGACAGCGACACCTGGGTGCTCGTCAAGGGATTCGCCGAAGGAGACGGAATCAGCATCGCCATCTACGGTGGCGAGTCGCGACGCGTCGAGAGCTCGGCGTCGCCGCTCGTCGTGACAGGCCCCGTTCCCGTCGAGCGAGTCGAGGATCCCGCGCTGCCGAAGGGAAAGACGGTGATCGAGCAGGAGGGCTCGGCGCCGACACGGACGTCGGCGACGCGCAAGGTCTATTCCGCCGGCGGCGAGCTCATCCACTCGGAGACGTGGACGACGTCGTACGACGGCGAGGACCGCATCGTTCGCGTGGGCACGAAGGTCGAGCCGAAGAAGACGAAGCCCGTTCCCGCGACGTCGACTGCGGATCCGGTACCCACGACCGATCGCGGCGCTACGCCGACGAAGCCTCGGCCGTAGCGATCGCCTCGGCGAGCCACTCGGGGACACGGGTCGGCCGGTACGTGTCGCGGTCGACGACCGCATGCCGCGTGTAGCCGTCCGCGACGAGCTCCTCCTCGCGCTCGATTCGATACTCGTACGTGAAGCGAGCGCCGCGCATCCCCGTGCAGCGCGTCCAGACCGTGAGCGTCTCGTCGAAGGCAGCCGCGCGGTGGTAGCGGAGGCACACCTCGGTCGTCAGCGCCTCGATCCCGCGGTCGCGGATCGCCTGGTAGCCACCTGCGTGGCGCGCGAGGTACGCGACGCGAGCAACCTCGAGCCAGACGACGAACGACGCGTGGTGCGCGATGCCCTGGGCGTCCGTCTCCGCGAATCGGATTCGTACGTCGGTCGAGAACGAGAAGCCGTCCACGGCGTCCACCCTACGATTCGCCGATGTCGGCCGCTGCCCTAGCTGCGCTCATCCGCGAGCGGCAACCCTGCGTCGTTCTCACGGGCGCCGGAGTCTCGACGGAATCGGGGATTCCGGACTTTCGCTCCGCGACCGGGATCTGGGCGGAGATCGATCCGTTCGAGGTCGCCTCGCTCCGCGCGTTCAGACGCGATCCCGTACGGGTCTGGAGCTTCTATCGCGAGCGGCTCCACGTCCTGCGCGACGCGACCCCGAACGCCGCGCACGTGGCGCTGGCGGAGCTCGAGGAGCGCGGGCTCGTCCAGGCCGTCGTCACGCAGAACATCGACCTGCTGCACACCCGTGCGGGCAGCCGGGACGTCGTCGAGGTGCACGGGTCGATTCGCTCCGCGCAGTGCCTCGGCTGTCTCTGGACGGAGCAGGCGGACGCGGTACTCGCGCAGCTCGAGGCGAGCCCGACGCCGACCTGTCCGCGGTGCGGTGAGGTCCTCAAGCCGGGAGTCGTTCTCTTCGGTGAGCTCCTGCCTGCTGCGGCGATGGAGCGCGCGACGCTGCTCGCACGTGGTGCGCGGCTTGTGCTCGTCGTCGGGTCGTCGCTCGAGGTGTGGCCGGTCGCCGGCCTGCCGCTCGAGGCACGTGCGTTCGCGATCGTGAACCGTGGGCCGACGGCGCTCGACGAACGGGCGCTGCTGAAGATCGACGCGGGTGCCGGAGAGACGCTGTCGGCCGTTCTCGACGCACTCTGACCCGAGCGCATCGAGGCGACGAATGGTATGACTGTGCCCATGACAACCTCGACAACAGACAAGCCCAAGGCCGACAAGGACTTCGTCACTCGGCTCACCGACGCGGGCGAGGAGGCGCTGCAGCGCATCGCCGATCTCCCGGGCGGGCAGAAGGCGCTCACGGCGATAAACGAACTGCGAACGCGGGTCGACGACCTCGGCAAGAAGGTTCGCGGAATCGACGCGCTCGAGGAGCGTGTGGCGAAGCTGGAGAAGGACGTCTCGGCGCTCAAGAAGGACAAGGCTGCTCGTCGCGAGCCGCCGTCGAAGTCCGCAGCGTAGGGGCGAGATATATCTCGCCCCTACGGCGAGAGATGAGGAACGCGTAGCCGCAAGCGCGCCCGGCACGACCTCGAAGCGCGCCGGTGTCGTTCCCGGCTGCTCGCCGTCGAGCTCGATCGGAAGCGGTTCGTCCGCGTCGACGGTGACGACACTGCCGCGGAGGAGCTCGAGGCGAGGGTGGGGGAGGTGCTTGCCCTTGTAGGTCTTGGGGAGGACGAAGGCCAGGTCGCGCTTCGTCACGTCGCCGATGAGCAGCACGTCGAAGACGCCGTCGTCGGGCTCCGCGTCGGGACACATCATCATCCCGCCGCCGAGGAAGCGACCGTTGCAGATCATCGCGTCGATCATCCGGCCGCTGCGCGTCTCGTCGCCGACCGTCACGCGCATCTCTCCTGCCTGCCACCCGAAGAACACGGCGAGCGTGGCCCAGTAGTACGAGACCTTGCCGCCGAGCGCCTTCGACGACTCGTTGGCGCGTTGTGCGATCGCGCCGGAGATTCCCGCGCTCGCGACGTTCGCGAAGTGAGCACGGGCCTCGTCGCCCGCCCACGTTCGATAGGTGACGACCCCTGCATCGATCGTGCGCACAGCCCCCCGCAGCGCCACGTCGACGGCACGGTCGAGATCGCGCGGGATGTCGAACGTGCGCACGAAGTCCCAGCCCGTGCCGCGCGGGATGACGGCGAGCTCCACCTGGCCCTCGCCCGCGCCGATGACACCGTTGACGACCTCGTTCACGGACCCGTCTCCGCCGACGACGACCAAGAGCGTTGCGCCCCGGCGGATCGCGTCCGCGGCCAGCGCCCCGAGCTGTCCGGGGCCGTCCGAGATGAGCGCGTCGCCGTCGAGCCCACGTGCGGCAGCGCGATGTGCGATCTCGGGCCATCGCTTCCCGGTCGAACCGCCGGCGGAGGCCGGGTTGACGAGGAAGACCGTGTGCCCGGAGCTAGTGCCCGTCGTGACCTGCCGTTGCCGTGTCGAGCGCGATCCGGGTCATGCGCTCCACGGCCGCGCGGAGCTCGTCGTCGGAGATCCGGACGAACTCACCCTCCACGACGATGTCGCTCACGGTGAGGAGGCAGCCGCCGTGCACGCCACGCAGCGCGGCGAGCGTGAAGAGCGCCGCGGCCTCCATCTCGACCGCGAGGACGCCACGCTTCGACCAGCGCTCGTACTGTCCCTCGTCCGGGTTGTAGAAGAGGTCGCTCGAGACGATGGGCCCGACGCGTAGCGCCTGCCCTGCGTGTTTCGCGACGTGCACCGCTTCGTGGATGAGCTCCCAGCTCGCCGTCGGGCAGTGCGGCTCGCCGCCGACGAGGTGGGTCGCCGTCGCGTCCGCCGGGACGGCGGAGATCGCGACGATCATGTCGCCGAGCGCGTGGTCGGCTTGCAGGCCGCCGCACGTCCCTACGCGCAGCAGGCGCGTGACGCCGAGCTGGATGAGCTCGTCGAAGACGATGGTCGCGCCGGGGCAGCCCATGCCCGTTCCCTGCACGGAGACGCGCTTGCCCTCCCACGTCCCGGTATAGCCGAGCAGGCCGCGCTCCTCGTTGACTTGCGTGACGTCCGCGAGGAACGTCTCGGCGATGTACTTCGCCCGGAGCGGATCGCCCGGCAGGAGGCAGGCTTCGGCGTAGTCGCCCGGCTCTGCGCGGAGGTGGATCGGCATGGCGGAACCCTACGGGTTTCGCCTGGGAAACACGCTGTGAACCACGGTCACGCCGAGTTCTCTCCTAGTGTTTTCGAATCGTGTCCGAGAAGCTCATCGAGCCGAAGCGCGATCAGATCCTCCGCTTCTGCGCGAAGGATCCCGTCGAGCGGGTGTTCCTCGAGGACGTCGCCCGCCGCGGGCTCGGCCGCTTCGTCGCGCGCGACGAGGCCGGCGAGCTCTCCGCTCTGTGCCATCTCGGCATAAACGCGGTTCCCTCGGGGCAGGAGTGCGGTGCGTTCGCGCACGACGTCGCGCGGTCGGGGCCGCGCATGCTCATCGGCGAGGAGGGCGCCGTCTCGGAGCTCTGGGCGGAGGTACGCACCCGCCTGCCGAAGCCACGCGAGGATCGACCGGGCCAGCCGGTGTACGTGCTGCGCCAAGCGCCTGCCGCGGCCGACACGGGACTGCGTGCTGCGCAGCTGAGCGATCTCGAGGTCCTCATGCCTGCGTGTGCGGTCGCCCACGAGCAGGAGATCGGAGTCGACCCGATGCAGCGCGATCCGGATGGCTTTCGCTGGCGCACCCGCAGCCAGATCGAGGACGAGCGCTCCTGGCTCTGGGTCGAGGACGGCGTGATTCTCTTCAAGGCGGAGGCGTCGGCCTGGACGCCCGAGGCCGTTCAGCTCCAGCAGGTGTGGGTCGATCCGGCGGTGCGTCGGCAGGGGTACGGTGCCCGCGGTCTCGCCGATCTCTGCCGTCTCCTCCTCGAGCGAGTCCCGACGGTCTGCCTGTTCGTGCGCGCCGAGAACGATCCGGCGATCCGCTTGTACGAGGCGATCGGCATGGAGCACGTCCTCGACTACCGCTCGCTCCTCTTCTGACCCGTGCGCGAGCTGCTTCTCGCGCGGCACGGCTTCGCGGCGTCGAACCGCGACGGAGTCGCGTCCTCCACGGTGCCGGGCGGCGGGCTCACGCCGGAAGGCGTCGAGCAGGCGCGAGCGCTCGCAGAGGTGCTCGCGACCGAGGAGATCTCCGTCGCCATGACCTCGCGCCTCGCGCGAACGCAGGAGACGCTCGCGCTTGGCGCTCGACGGCCGCGACGTTCGGGTCGTCGTCGCAGCCGAGCTCGACGAGATCCACTTCGGCTCGTTCGACGGCGGCCTGCTCGACGACTACCGCGCGTGGGCGGCGGCTCATCCGCCCGACCTGCCTGCGCCCGGCGGCGGGGAAAGTCGGGCGCAGGCGGCAGCGCGCTTCGCGCATGGGCTCCGGCTCGTTCTGGCGCGACCCGAGGAGCGCGTCCTCGTGGTCGGTCACGCACTCGCCATCCGCTACGTCGTCGACGCGACGATCGGCCTCACCCCGGCGGCACGGATGGCTCCCGTCGAGCACGCCTTTCCATTTCGTCTCGACCGCGACGAGGTGGAGGGTGCGGCAGCGCTGCTCGAGGCGTGGAGCGACACGCCGACGTTCCGGGTCGTGTGATCCGGGCACAATTGGGACGTGGCGAGCAGCCTGGCACAGCGCGTCGAGGCGACGATTCGGCGCCACGAGCTGATCCCGCCCGGCGGCGAGGTGACCTGCCTCGTCTCGGGTGGAGCGGACTCGACGTGCCTCTGGCATGTCCTCGGGACGCTCGGCTATCGCGTCTCCGCCGTCCACGTGAATCACGGCCTGCGCGGAGACGAGTCGGACGAGGACGCGCGCTTCTGTGCCGAAGCGCTCGGCGCGCGCGTCGGTCGCACGCTCGCGACAGTCTGTTGCAAGCGCCGTCCGAGGCAGCGCTTCGTGATGAGCGCTATCGACTGACGGCAGGGATCGGGCTGCGGGCCACCGGCCACACCGCATCCGACCAGGTCGAGACCGTCCTCTATCGCCTCGTCTCCTCCGGCAACACGAAGGGCATCAAGTCCAAGCGTGAGGACGGCGTGGTGCGGCCGCTCCTCGAGACCTGGCGCGAAGAGACCGTCCGCTACTGCGAGCAGCATGCGCTCGTGTACCGCGTCGACTCGTCGAACGTCGACACGAAGCGCGGGCTTATTCGCGAGGAGATTCTGCCGCTCCTGCGGCTCCTCCATCCCGGAGCCGACCGGAACCTCCTCGCGCTCGCGGACGAGCAGCCACGCCTTCCACGCGCCCTCGAGCGCACGCTCACAGAGCTGCTCGCGTCGGCCGACGGGACGAGGACGGCGGATCTCGGCCACGGCGTACGGGCGGTGCGCGAGTACGACGACGTGCGGCTCGAGGGCAGTGTTCGCTTCGGCCCCTGGCGGATCGAGAGCACGCGGCCGGGCCTCGTCGTTCGCACGCGACGCCCCGGCGATCGCCTCGCCGGACGCACGAAGAAGGTGCAGGATGTCCTCGTGGACGCGAAGGTGCCGAGAGCCGCGCGCGACACCTGGCCGATCGTCGTCTCGGGCGAGGAGGTCGTCGCGATTCCGGGGATCGCCGAAGCGCCTGGCTGGGAGGATGCCGTCCAGGCATGGAAGGATCCCGAGGAATGACCCAGACCGAGCTCGAGAAGGCCGTCGGCGAAGTTCTCATCGAGGAGGACGCCATCCAGGCACGGATCGGCGAGCTGGGCGCCGAGATCTCCGCCGACTACGCAGGTCGCGACCTCCTTCTCGTTGGCGTCCTCAAGGGCGCGGTCTTCTTCATGGCCGACCTGATGAGAGAGCTCACGGTGCCGTGCGAGATCGACTTCATGGCGATCTCCAGCTACGGGGCTGCGACCGACTCCTCGGGAGTGGTACGCATCCTGAAGGACCTCGACATCAACGTCTCGGGACGGGATGTCCTCGTCGTCGAGGACATCATCGACTCGGGCCTGACGCTGTCGTATCTGATGCGCAACCTGGGCGCGCGCAAGCCCGCGTCGCTCGAGGTCGTGACGCTTCTGACGAAGCCGGAGCGCCGCGAGATCGACGTGCCCGTGCGCTATGTCGGCTTCGAGATCCCGAACCGCTTCGTCATCGGGTACGGCCTCGACTTCGCGGAGCGCTACCGGAACCTCCCGTACGTCGCCGTCCTGCACGCCGACCTGATCCCGCCGCCTCACTGAGTTCGTGCCGAAAACGACAGAATCCCCGCAATCAGGTCATAACGGGGGAGGGGGATCGTCCAGAGGGTGCCGAAGAAGGACGGTGCTACCCTCCGACGACCGACCGTGAACCGCTTCTTCCGCAGCGCGCTTTTCCCGCTCATCATCATCGTCGTGCTCGTCTATCTGGCGAGTCAGACGCTGCTGCCCGGGCGCTCCGAGCAGCAGAAGGTGACGTACTCGCAGCTGATCGGAAAGGTGAAGGCAGGCGCGGTCAACGACGTCGTCTTCAACCCGCCGCGCCAGCAGATCACCGCGAACCTCGTCGAGGGCGGCAAGGTCAAGGTCAACTACCCGACGCCGCAGTCCGCGACGCAATTCCAGAACCTGCTCGAGCGCGAGGGCATCGAGTTCGACTCGAAGGGCACCGGGTCGTCAGCGTGGTGGTCGCTCCTCATCAGCGTGCTCCCGTTCGTGATCCTCATCGCCTTCTGGATCTTCCTCATGAACCAGGTGCAGGGCGGCGGCTCGAAGGTCATGAGCTTCGGGAAGAGCCGCGCCAAGCGCATGTCGCCGGACTCGCCGAAGGTGACGTTCAAGGACGTCGCCGGCGCCGACGAGGCTGTCGAAGAGCTCCACGAGATCAAGGAGTTCCTCGAGAACCCGAAGAAGTTCCAGGCGCTCGGCGCGCGCATCCCCAAGGGTGTGCTGCTGTACGGGCCGCCGGGAACCGGGAAGACGCTCCTCGCGCGCGCGGTCGCCGGTGAGGCCGGCGTCCCGTTCTTCTCGATCTCGGGCTCCGACTTCGTCGAGATGTTCGTCGGTGTCGGCGCCTCGCGCGTGCGCGACCTCTTCGAGCAGGCGAAGCAGGCGTCCCCCTGCATCATCTTCATGGACGAGATCGACGCCGTCGGCCGGCACCGCGGCGCGGGTCTCGGCGGCGGCCACGACGAGCGCGAGCAGACGCTGAACCAGCTCCTCGTCGAGATGGACGGCTTCGAGATGAAGGACAACATCATCCTCATCGCCGCCACGAACCGGCCCGACATCCTCGATCCCGCGCTCCTGCGCCCGGGTCGCTTCGATCGCCAGATCGTCGTCGACCGCCCCGATCGCCTCGGCCGCAGGAAGATCCTCGAGGTGCACTCGCGCGGCAAGCCGCTCTCGCGCGACATCGACCTCGACACGCTCGCCGCCGGCACACCCGGCTTCACCGGCGCGGATCTCTCCAACCTCATCAACGAGTCCGCACTGCTCGCGGCGCGCAACGGCAAGAAGATGATCGAGCAGGACGAGCTCGAGGAAGGGATCATGCGCGTGATCGCCGGGCCGGAGAAGAAGGCCCGCCTGCTCTCCGAGAAGGAGCGCAAGATCACGGCGTACCACGAGATGGGCCATGCGCTCGTGGGCCACTACCTCGAGAACACGAACCCCGTCCACAAGATCACGATCGTCTCCCGCGGCCAGGCGCTCGGTCTCACGATCTCGCTGCCGACGGAAGACAAGTACCTCACGACCAAGTCGACGCTCATGGACGAGCTCGCCATGACGCTCGGCGGGCGCGCCGCAGAAGAGCTCGTGTTCCACGAGGTGACGACCGGCGCCGCGAACGACCTCGAGCGGGTCACGGCGGTGGCGAAGCAGATGATCATGCGCTTCGGGATGTCCGAGAAGCTCGGCCCGCGCGTCCTCGGCCGCGCGCACGAGCTCCCGTTCCTCGGGCGCGACATGGGCTCGGAGCCCGACTACTCGGACGAGATCGCGAAGGAGATCGACGACGAGATTCGGCGCGTCATCGAGGAGGGGCACGCGTCCGCCACGGTCGTCCTGCGGGCGCACATGGACGAGCTGCATCGACTCTCCGCGATCCTCATCGAGCGCGAGACGATCGACAAGGATCAGTTCGAGCGCCTGCTGGCCGGCGAGTCCGAGGAGTCGGTCTTCCCGCCGGAGGTCGCCGAGCCCGCGATCGAGGAGCCGGAGGCCGAGAAGAAGCCGAAGCTCAGCCCGCAGCCACGCCCCATCCCGGGCGCTGCAATGCAGCCTCCGCCACCGGATCCGGCGACCAGCTAGCCCGCGCATCGTGTTCGTCCCACCAGGCTTCGAGCCGCCTGCCGGGCTCGAGGTCGACGAGTTCCGGCTCGAGCCGCTTGGTCCGGAGCACAACGAGCGCGACTATGCGGCGTGGTCGTCGAGCATCGAGCACATCCTCGACTCGCCCGGCTACGGGCGAGAGAGCAGCTGGCCGCGCGAGCTGACCCTCGAGGAGAACCTCGGCGATCTCGAGCGGCACGCGCGCGACTTCGCGGAGCGGACCGGGTTCACGTACACGGTGCTCGACTCCGGCGACGACGTGATCGGCTGCGTCTACGTGTACCCGGCACGTGACGACGTCCACGACGCTCATGTGCAGTCGTGGGTTCGAGAGTCGCACGCCGAGCTCGACCATCCGCTCAGGGAGGCCGTCGCCGCCTGGCTGGCACGGGACTGGCCATTCGAGCGGCCGCTCTACGCGCCGTTGCTCGGCTGACGCCGGCCGCGGGCGACGAGGACAACGGTGGCGAGCACCGTGACCGCGGCGAGAGCGCCGAGCAGGTCGAGCGCCAGCCCGCGTGCGCGCAGGGCGTCCACGAGCGCGAGCAGAGACGCCGCGACGAGGAACGCGGCAGCGCCGAGCAACGCGACGACCGCAGCCCGTCGCAGGCCCTCGCCCGCCTGTCCGACCCAGCGTGTCCGTTCCTCGAGCGACCAGTAGGCGAGCTCCGTGCAGAGCAGCAATCCGGCGGCCACCGCAGGCACGGCGACGTCGAGCGGCGCGTCGGCGATCGCGAGCTCCGCCGCGTAGAGCCCTCCTGCGAGCGCGGCAGCCGCGGGGATCAGCGGCGCCCAGCCGAGCACGACTCCCGCGACGAGTGCGACGAACGCGACGGCGCCGATCCGGACGCCGACCTCCTGGAACGCGTCGCTGCCGCGCGACATCGGAACGTGCCACCACGGCGAGGAGACACGCCGCGCTGCCGACGCCGGTCGCTATCCGCGGGCCAGTCGCTATCCGCGGGCCAGTCGCGTGTAGCGCCTGAATGTCCTCACCTCCTCGAGCACGGTGTCGAGCTCGGCGTCGCCCCAGGTCGCAACGCCGATTCCGAGAGCCACGAGCCGCGCGCGGAGTACCTCTCGCTCGAGCAGCCAGAGTCGGTAGGCGAGCTTCTCGGCCTCCGTCCGGCCCGGCTCGACGAGCGGGACGGGATCGACCTCGACCACGGCGACGTCGAAGCGGCGGGCGCGGAGATCCTCGAGCGCCGTCACGAAGCGCGTGTCCACGAGCGGAGTCAGTCCGAGCACGAGCGACGCCGGCGGGAGGATCCGGGTGGGGATGAGATTCACGTCGCGCCAGGTGTACGTCGGCGCCACGCCCGTCTCGAGCATCGTCTCGATGAGCCGGTAGCGCTGCGTCGTGCCCATTCCCGGTTGAAGCCAGCGCAGGACGCCGCCGAACGAGACGAGCCCGACCCGGTCGCGCCGCTCGAGGTAGCGCGTGGCGAGTGCTGCGGCCGCCCGGACGGCGTCCTCGAGCACGCTTCGGCCGTCGCCGCGGACGTCCGTGAAGCTGTCGACGAACAGCACGACGTCCGTGTTGCGCTCCGGATGGCGCTCGTTCACGACGAGGCCCTGCCGGCGGGCCGACGCGCGCCAGTTGATCGAGCGGACGCGGTCGCCGGGAACGAAGTCGCGGATATCGGCGTACTCGACGCCCTCACCCTTTGCGCGCGCGACCTCGCTGCCCGCCAGCGCCTGGGTCTCGTGCGGTGCGAGGAGGCGCTGGACGGTTATCGGGCTCGGATATGCCTTGAGGCGCTGAAGATCCTCGAAGCGAGCCTCCCACGTGACGAGTCGAAGCACGTCACGAGCCCGAACGTCGACGTCACCGACGTCGAACACCCCCCAGCGCGCGCACCGCAGGCCGAGGTCGAGGTCACGACTCTCCCCGGCTCCGAGGCGCAGCGCGTGCGCGTTCGACCCCTCGGCCACCTCCACGCCCCGCGGAAGCCGCAGGAGAAGCTCGAGCCGGTCGATCGCCCGATCGGTCCGAACGGCCAAGACGGTGTCGACGACGGCGCCCTCGAGCGTTCGCTCGTGCGCCAGATCGACGTCGAGCGAGAGACTCGGCTCGCGTGCCGTGCGCGTCCCGATAGCGAGGAGAAGCGCGAAAGGTGCGGCCGCGACTGCGAGCTCGGGCCGGCGCACGGCAAGGGCGCCGACCAGCCCGAGGGCGGCGAGCGACGCGTAGCCGAGAAGTCGCGGGCTCGAGGTTCTCGTCACGCGTGCGGCGCCGCAGCGACGTCCTCTGCGCGCGGCGTCGGAACCGTCTCGAGCACCTCGCGGACGACGTCCTCGGACGAGACGCGTTGAACCCAGAGCTCGGGACGGAGCACGAGGCGGTGTGCGAGCGCGGGCACCGCGATCGCCTTGACGTCGTCGGGCAGGACGTAGTCGCGCCCGGCGAGCGCGGCCCGGCAGCGCGCGAGCTTCAGGAGCGCGAGGCTTCCGCGCGGGCTCGCGCCGACTGCGGTGCTCGGAGACTCACGCGTGCCCGAGACGAGGTCGACGCAGTACTCCTGCACGCTCGGCGCGACGTGCACGCGCTCGATGGCACGCTGCATGTCGAGGAGGGTCGCGCGATCGACGACGGCGCGGAGCTCGACGTCGTCGGATTCGCGCTCGATACGGCGAGCGAGAACGTCAACCTCGCCCTCGCGGCTCGGGTAGCCGAACGCGGTGCGCAGGAGGAAGCGATCGAGCTGTGCCTCGGGGAGCGGGTACGTGCCTTCGTACTCGATCGGGTTCTGCGTCGCGATCACGAGGAAGGGCGGCTCGAGGGTGTGCGTGACGCCTTCGATCGTCACCTGCCGTTCCTGCATCGCCTCGAGCAGCGCCGCCTGCGTCTTCGGCGGGGCGCGGTTGATCTCGTCCGAGAGGAGGAGGTTCGTGAAGATCGGGCCCGGACGGAACTCGAAGTCCCCGTCGCGCTGGTTCCAGATCGACGAGCCCGTCACGTCCGAGGGCATGAGGTCGGGCGTGAACTGGATGCGCGTGAAGCGCATGCTCAGCACCTGCGCGAACGAGCGCGCGGCGAGCGTCTTCGCGAGGCCGGGGAAGTCCTCGAGGAGCACGTGCCCGTCCGCGAGGAAGCCGAGCCAGACGAGCTCGAGCCGCTCGCGCTTGCCGACGACGGCCCGCTCGACCTCGTCGAGCACCTCCGAGGAGAGCTCCTGAACCTGCGCGAGCTCCATCAGATGCCCTCGAGCGCGTCGACCACCCGTGCGAGCTCGCGCGGCGGGATTCCCTTCGCGAGCCGGTCGTCGGGTGGCGGCCGGTCTGCGCGGACGAGCTCCCAGGCGTCGTCGCCCAGGATCGCGCGCGCCGCATCGGGCGCGTCCGCGAGCGAGACGCTTCGGCGCGAGCTCAACAGCCCGGCTGCGAGCGCGCGCAGGCGTGGCACGAGGCGGTAGTGCAGATCGAACGCGCCCGCGATTGCGAGAACGGTCTCGTGCTCGATGCGATCGAGGCCGGCGGGAGGAGTTCGTCTCGATGCGCGCGCCGACGGTTGGTGCAGGACCGTCTCATCGGGATAGGCCCGGCGCAGGGCAAGGAGGAGGACGACGATGACCGCAGCGCTGAAGACGAGTGCGTAGATGCGGACGGCGACCTCGAGGCGTCCGGGCGCGACGAGCGCGATCCCGAGCAGCGCGATCGTGGGGAGGACGAGCGCGCGCGCCGCGCCGAAGGCGTTGCGCCTCACGGCCGTGCTCCGACGGAAACCGCGTCGGCTTGAAGGCGTGGCCGTTCCCGGGCGAGTCGAAGCTCGTCTCGCACGTCTTCGAGCGCGCCGATCGCCTCCTCCTTCATCGCGGTGTCCACGTCGTGCTGCGAGAACTTAGCCCGTGTGAAGAGCGCCGTCAGGCGCTCGACCGCTCGCGAGTCGAGCGCGAGGTCGTCGAGGACGCGTGGCAGATACTCGTCCGAGGTCTCCGCAGGGCGACGCGCGACGCCGTTCGCTGCGAGCACGCGCTCGAGCCGGGCGTACGCGGCGATGATGGCGCGGCGCGGGTCGGCTTCGGCCCGCAGGTCGTCGAGCGTCTCGTCGAGCACGTGCGCGAGCTGCTCTGTGAGGGCCTCGCCCGAGCGCCGGCCGCGCGTGGCGCGGCGTTCCGAGACGACGTACGCGACGATGCCGGCGACAACGAGTCCGGCGACCAGCGCGATCGGAAGCCACGCAACGGTTGGCTCGTACGGGGCTACCTGCTCCTGATCGGGCGTCGTCGGGATCGGGCTCGGACCGGGAAACGCGAAGTCGCCCTCCTCCTCGCCCGGGGCCGGCGGTTCCCAGTTGCGGAAACGCCACCACGTGACCGCCGTGAAGAAGCCGAGGAGCGCGAGCGTCGAGAGCAGTCCGAAACGGGGAATGCGCCCCCTGGCCGCCTCGCGGGCAATCGCCTGCCTCTGCGTCAGCCCGTAGAGAAGGAGCACCCCACCGGCGAACACCCCGACGAGGCCGAGCGTGAAGAACGTGTCGAGGAGCGACTCGGAGGGCGGCCGCGTATCGCTCGTGCCGCTCGGTGTCGATCCCGTGGAGGCGATCGCGACGAGCGCGACGAGCGCGAGCACGAGGAGCGCCGGTAGGACCACGCCCGTGGCCCTACCGCGCACGCGCTGTCCGTCCTAGGCGACGCCCGGCTCGTTCATCGGGAGCGAGCCTGTGTCTTTGCTCTCCCAGTACCGGTTCAGGGCTCCCTGGATCTTGATGAACCAGACGAACGCCCCGATGATGGGCAGGAAGAGCCAGAGGCCCGTCCAGCCGGTGAAGGGCGCCGGCCGACCGTCCTGCGTGTACATCTTCCCGACCTCGGACGGGACGAGAAACCACGTGACGATCGAGACGACGATGTAGATGACGAGGCCGAGAACGCCTCCGACGCCCTGCCCGGAGTGGTTCTTCACCTCGTCCTGGGTCTTGAAGACCCAGTAGAGCGAGTAGATCCCGAGGGTGATGATCGTCATCACGATCCCGAAGCCGATGCCTCTCGGCTGCCCGAGCGGGCCGGTGTTCGACGCAGGTGTGTCCATGGAGCGCGATTCTTGCGCTCGTATCAGACGGAGCGACCTCTAATGTCCGCGGCGTGGGTGCACGGGAACCGTTCGAGCAGCGCTGGCCGCGGCCGTCCGTCATGGGCGTTCTCAACGTCACTCCCGACAGCTTCTCGGACGGGGGCCGATTCGTCGAGCCGGCCGTCGCCGTCGCGCACGCGAGGAAGCTCCTGGACGAGGGTGCCGCTCTGGTCGACATCGGTGGCGAGTCGACGCGGCCGGGCGCGCTCTCCGTATCGGTCGAGGAGGAGCTCGCCCGCGTCATTCCCGTGCTCGAGGGTCTTTCAGGAGCACCGCTCTCGATCGACACGTCGAAGGCGGAGGTCGCTCGACGTGCTCTCGAGCTCGGCGTCGAGCTCGTCAACGACGTCACAGCTCTACGCGGCGACCCCGCGCTGGTCGAGGTGGTCGCAGACGCAAACGCATACGTGTGTCTGATGCACATGCAAGGGGAGCCACGAACGATGCAGGCCGCTCCTCACTACGACGACGTCGTCACCGATGTGTTGGCCTTCCTCGAGGAGCGCGTCGCCTTCGCGGTCGAGCACGGGATCCGCGAAGAGCGCATCTGTGTCGATCCAGGGATCGGCTTCGGCAAGACGCCGGATCAGAACCTGGAGCTTCTGCGCCGCCTCGACGAGCTGTGCGCGCTGGGGAGGCCCGTGCTGGTCGGCGTTTCGCGGAAGAGCACCCTCGGGAAGGTCACCGGCGATGCGAATGCGACCCAGGGGAGCCTCGCCGCCTCGCTCGCGGCCGCGGTCGCGGCCTTCGAGCGTGGTGCGGCGATGATCCGCGCGCACGACGTGCGCGAGACCGTCGAGGCCCTCGCGGTTGCAGTCGCGGTCGAGCGTGGGAAGATCACCGCATGAGGATCGAGCTGCAGAGCCTGGTCGTCTTCGGCCGTCACGGCTACCTCGAGGAGGAGCGACGCCTCGGACAGCGCTTTCTCGTCGATCTCTGGGTCGACGTGCGCGGGGCGGCGTCGGATACCGACCGGATCGAGGACACCGTCGACTACCGGCGTCTGGCGGAGCTCGTCCGGGATGTGTTCGGCGGTCGCGAGCGGCTGCTGCTCGAAGGGCTCGCGGGTGCCGTCGCAGACGGGATCGTGGAGCGCTTCTCGGCGGTCGAGCACGTGCGCGTTCGCGTGCGCAAGCCCGATGTGGTGCTCGACCCGCCCGTCGACTACGCGGCGGTCGTGGTCGAACGCTCGCGCGAGTGACCGTCGCGTACGTCGGGCTCGGCGCGAACCTCGGAGCACGTGAGGAGACGCTTCGCCGTGCGCTCGAGCTGCCTCGCGGAAGCGGACGGCGTGTCGGTGCTCGCCGTGTCGCAGCTTCGCGAGACTGCGCCCGTCGGCGTGGTCGACCAGCCGCCGTTTCTGAACGGCGCGGTCGCGCTCGAAACGACGCGCACCGCACGCGAGCTTCTCGACCTGCTGCTCGCGATCGAAGCGTCGCTCGGCCGCATCCGCGAGGAGCGGTGGGGCCCGCGGACGATCGACCTCGACCTTCTCGTCTACGGGGACGAGGTCGTCGACGAGCCGGGCCTGCGAGTGCCGCACCCGCACCTCGACGAGCGCCGGTTCGCCCTCGAGCCGCTGGCCGAGCTCGCGCCGGAGCTCGACGTTCCCGGGCGCGGCCGGGTGTCGGCTCTCCTGACGGCGCTAGACTGAGGCGATGTCGCATCTGGACGACCTCGACGAGTACGAGGCAGAGCTCGAGCTCGCCGTCAAGCGCGAATACTCCGCCGTCTTCCCGCTGTTTCGGTACTGCGTGCTCACGCAGGACGCCACGTACCTCTGCAACAAGCTCGACCTCGAGGCGCTCCCGCAGACGAGCTACCCGTTCTTCCACGTCCGCATGGAGGACGTCTGGGTCTGGGACAAGAGCCGCCCGAGCCGCATCATCCCGCGCGCCGAGGTGTACACGTCCGGCGACGTCACGGTCGAAGAGCTGCGGGGCGAGGGCGAGGAGCCGCGGCTCACAGCCGAGGCGCTCGCCGAGCGACTCGGACAGCCACTCGCGGGCGACGACGATCCGACCTAGGGCGAGTCAACCTCGCCCCTACGCGATGCTCCTCGCCGTCGACGTCGGCAACACGCAGACCGCGCTCTGCGTCTATCGCGACGCTGAGCTCGTCGACCACTGGAGGCTCGCAACCGAGCGTTCGAGCACCGCGGACGAGCTCGGCGTTCTGCTCGCCGGCCTCCTGGACTTCGACGACGTCGACGGGATCTGTCTCGCGTCGACCGTGCCCGTTCTCGTGCGCGAATGGGAGGCGCTCGCGACCAAGTGGGCGCACGCGCCGCTGCTCGTCGTCGGCCCCGGCGTGAAGACCGGGATTCCGATCCGCTACGACGATCCGCGCGAGCTCGGATCGGACCGGATCGCGAACTCGATCGCGGCTCGAGAGCGCTACGGTGCGCCCGTCATCGTCGTCGACTTCGGGACGTCGACGAACTTCGACGTCGTCTCGTCCGACGGCGAGTACGTCGGTGGAGTGCTCGCACCGGGTGTCGAGATCTCGATGGAGGCGCTGTTCTCGCGCGCGGCGCGACTCGTGAAGGTCGACTACGCGGCGCCCGAGTCGGTGATCGGCAAGACCACCGTCAGCGCCCTGCAGTCGGGCTCGTCTACGGCTTCGCCGGCCAGGTCGACGGCATCGTCGGCCGTATTCGCGGTGAGCTGGGTGTGGACGCGCGCGCGATCGCAACGGGCGGCCTGGCGGATCTCGTCGCACCGCACTCGGAGACGATCGAGCTGGTCGACCCGTTCCTCACGCTCGAAGGGCTGCGCCTCGTCTGGGAGCTGAATCGGTGAATCCTGACCCCCGTAGGGGCGAGACATATCTCGCCCCTACCCGCCACGGCGTTCCTGGCCGGCGCCGCGGCCGGCCCTACCCGCCGCCGTAGATCGAGACCGGCAGCTCGAGCGTGAGCTCCGCGCCCGACGGGATCTCCGCTTCGAGCCGCTCGACGATCTCGTACGCACCCGGCGCGGCGGCGAGCAGCCGGCGCTCGACCTCCTCGGTCGAGTCGAGCTGCACGAGCTCCTGCTTGAACTCCTTCGGGAAGCGCCCCTGGCCGAGGTACCACCCGTAGAACTTCTTGAGGAAGCCGGACGCGCGGCGCTCGCCCAGCTCGCGAACCGTCTCCCTGACGAAGAGCACGAGCTCGGCCGCGACCTCCTCGCGTGTCGGCTCGGCCGCATCCCCGTCGACGATCTCGCGAAGCGCCCACGGGTTTCCCTGCGCACCGCGGCCGACCATCACCGCTTCGGCTCCCGTCGTCGCGAGCACCGCCTGCGCGCGAGCGCGCGACGTCACGTCGCCGGAGGCGACGACCGGGACGTCGACGAGCGAGACGAGCTCGGCGGTGAGCGCGTGATCCGCGGTGCCGGTGTACATCTGCTGCGCCGAGCGTGGGTGGAGGGTCAGCGAGGACGCGCCCACCTCGACGAGTCGCGGCCCGAGCTCGAGCGCCGCCCGTGAGCCGTTCGGCACGCCGCGCCGAAGCTTCACCGTCACAGGGACGCTGACCGCGCTCGCGATGGCGCCGATGATCCGGCACGCGAGATCCTGATTCTCGAGGAGATGGGCACCCGCGCCCGTCTTCGTGACCTTCTTCACCGGGCAGCCGAAGTTGACGTCCACGATGTCCGCCCCGACGGCCTCCACCATCCGCGCGGCGTCGGCCATCGGACGAGGATCGGAGCCGAAGAGCTGGATCGCGAGCGGGTGCTCGTCCGAGGCGACGCGGAGGTATCCGAGGGTCTTCTCGTTGCGGTGCTCGATCCCGGCGCAGCTGACCATCTCGGAACACACGAGTCCCGCTCCGTAGCGGCGCCCCTGGCGCCGGAACGCCTGCACGCTGACGCCCGCCATCGGGGCGAGCACGAGCCTCGTGGGCACCTCGACTGGGCCGATCCGCCACGATTCGCGAAGGTCGATCACAGCTGTCGGATGGTACTCACGCGCTGTTTGACGCTCCGCAAACGGGGTAGCTACCATTCCCGACCGTTGTCGGGGCCTGAGGGCCCCGCGATCTCGTCTCTGGAGGCGTTTGTGAAGGACGTAATCCTCACTCCCGAGGGCTACAAGCAGCTGAAGGCGGAGCTGGAGGTGTTGACGACCCAGAAGCGGCGTGAGATCGCCGAGCGGATCGCTGCCGCACGCGAGTTCGGTGAGATCGCCGAAAACGCTGAGTACGACGACGCGAAGAACGAGCAGATGATGCTCGAGCATCGCATCGCCCAGCTCGAGGAGCGCCTCGCGAACGCCCACGTCATCGACAAGCGGAAGGTCGACACGAGCATCGTCTCGGTTGGCGCGGTCGTCCGCCTGCGCGACGTCGACGCGAAGGAGACGACCGAGTACTTCATCGTCGGCTCCGCCGAGGCGAACCCGGCCGAGCGCAAGCTCTCGAACGAGTCGCCCGTCGGCAAGGCGATCATGGGCCGCAAGAAGGGTGAGACCGTCGAGGTCGTGACGCCGCGCGGCTCGAAGGTGAAGTTCAAGATCATGGAGATCAAGGCCGCGTAGCGCGGCCTCTCCGCGAACTCCCGACGTCCGCTCGCGAGGCGCGCATCGCGTCCGTTCCCACGATCCTCGAAGCTCAGAGCAGGCACCGCGGCGTCGCAGAAGTCGTCGCTTCGCCCGGTCGAGCTCCCTGACGACGCGGCGGCTGAGCTCCCGCGCCGCTCTCGTCGAAGACGAGCTCGAGCCGGACCTGCCCCGGGTTCCGAGCGATCGCCTTGCCGTCCTCGCCGTAGAGCGTGGCATTGCCGGTGGCGAGGATGAGAACCGTCACGCGTGCCGTTGCCGTTCTCCGTCACGCGCAGGTCCTTCTCGATCACCGTTGCGAAAGCACGTCAGCGACGTCGTCGCCGATTCGTGAGCACTTCCTTCCAGGTGCCGTGCTGCAGGAAGTGCTCGAGGCCATCCGGCCCGTGCGGAACCGACGTGTACACTGAAGTCGATGGTGCGCGCGATCGTCCACGGTCAGCCCCGTCGACATCGCAGAAGTCCTCGAGCTCGAACGTCCTCTCGTCGTGAATGGTCGAACGTGAAAGGCCTTGCCCGCGCCAGCGGTCGCAGCCAGCACGACTGCAGTGGCGGCAACCAGGCCCAGGATTGCGCCGAGTCGAAGCATGCGTGAGTGCTCATCGTGTTCTCCTCCCTTTCGTCTCGCCGTTCACGACGCGTCTCCGACGCGCGTCCACGGCACGCTGTTGAACGCCTCGGCGACCTTCTGCTCCTCGTCGTCGTCGTACGGCGGAAGCGCCGTCTGATGTCCGACTCCAGGCGACTGCGTCCCCGTCGATCTCGTAGCGTCATCTCCCAGTCGCCGAAGCACCCTTTCGACCACCGGAAGACGACCTTGCTCTCGTCGCCCGCTCGTACGACGCCGGAGCACGCGCCCGACCCGGCCTTCGCGGTCTTCCAGCGAGTCCTTGAACTCTCCGTCGTCGCCGAGCGATCGCCGTGATGCTTCCCGGACTCCGCCTCGGCCTGCGCGGCTCCGAGATCCCGTGCTCGACGAGGTAGTCGTCGGTGAGCTCGTACGTGCTACGTGCCTTCGCATGGCGGCGAGGCTCGACCGGCTCGGATCCGAGCTCCCGCCGCACCCTGGCGGCGCGATCGCAGCCGCGACGGCGAGCGCCGAGCAAGAAGTGACTTCATCCGTGTTCCTCCTCCTCGGTCGAATGACCCGCCGATCGTGCGAGAGTAGCGCTCTCAGGACGCTCTCAAGGCGCTGTCAGTGCGACTGACAGCGGATCGTGGTACGTTCGCGATCTGGCGAGCACGCTCGATTTCCGCGTTCTCGGCCCGTTCGAGGTGCGTGACGGCGAGCGGCAGCTTGCGCTCGGTGGCACGCGGCAGCGCAGCGTCCTCGCGATCCTCGTTCTGCGCGCCGGCGAGACGGTCTCGAGCGACCGGCTGATCGACGAGCTCTGGGGCGAGCGGCCGCCGCGGACGCCGCCGACCGCGCTTCAGCAGCACGTCTCACGGCTCCGAAAGGCCCTCGAGCCGCACGGCGTTCTCGTCACGCGAGCGCCGGGCTATGCCCTCGAGATCGCGCCCGAGCAGGTCGACCTCGAGCGTTTCCGCGCGCTCGTCGAGCGAGGGCGCGCGCGAGCTCGGCGACGACTCGGCCGAGGACGCGGCGCGCACGCTCCGGCGACGCGCTCGCGCTCTGGCGCGGGCGGCCGCTCGCCGATCTCGCGAACGAGCCGTTCGCGGCCGACGCCGCGCGAGCGCTCGAGGAGGAGCGCCTCGCCGCGCTCGAGACGAGGATCGACGCCGATCTCGCCTGCGGGCGGCACTCGGAGCTCGTCGGCGAGCTCGACGTCGCTCGTCCGCGCAGAGCCGCTGCGCGAGCGGCTCGCGCGCTCAGCTCATGCTCGCGCTCTACCGCTCCGGCCGTCAGTCCGAGGCGCTCGACGCGTACGCGGACGCGCGGCAGACGCTCGTCGCCGAGCTCGGGCTCGAGCCGGACCGGAGCTCCAGGAGCTCCAGCAGGCGATCCTCGCGCCACGACGACGCGCTGCGCGCGCCGGCGACGCCGGCGCGTCGCCGCCGGCGGCGCTGGATCGCGCTCGCCGCGACGGCCGATCTGCTCGCGCTCGTCGCGGCCGGCGCTCGCGGCGCTCGCGCTGCGCGACGACGACGCGTCCGGGTCGACCGCGGCGATCGGCGAGGGGATCGGTGGTCGGCATCGACGCCGAGTCGGGCGAGGTCGTGCGGCGCATCCCGGCCGGGCGCACTCCGTCGCGCGCTCGCGGTCGGCGACGGCGCCCTCTGGCTCGTCGATGCGGACGCGCGGACGGTGCTTCGCATCGTTCCGTCCTCGCGGGTCGTCGAGACGCTCGCGACCGGCGCGACGCCTACGGACATCGCCTTCGGCGCCGGCTCGGTCTGGGTCGCCAACGGGCGGCCGCTCGCCGGACACGCAGTTCATCGGGCCCGGTGGCGACGGCGGTGGCGCGCCTCGATCCGACGACGCGCACGGAGCGGACCGAGGTCGCGCCTGCGCCGCGACGGGAGGCTCGACGTCGAACCTCGTCGACAACCACCTCGCCGTGTCGGCGGACGCGCTCTGGGCGGTCGCGCCGGACTTCTCGGTCGTCCGCGCCGACGCGACGACCGGAGCGATCACGGCGACCGATTCGCGACGTCCCGGCGGCGGCGGTCGCCACCGGTGCCGCGGGCGTCTGGGTGCTCGGAGTCGACGGCTCGGTCGTTCGCCTGGACGAGCGTTCGGGGCGGATCGTGCGACGAGCGTCCATCGAGCCGGGCTCGGTCGGATCGATCGCGTCGGCCGGAACGCGGCCTGGGTCACCACGCCGGCGGACGGAAAGCTCTGGCGCATCGGCGCCGGGCGCGCCGAGTCCGTCGGAGCGACCGCAGCTCGCACCTGGGGTCGGAGACCTCGTCGTCACGCCGACGGCCATCTGGGTCGCGAATCCCATCGCGGGGACGCTCACGGTCAGGTCGATCCGGAGACCACGCGGGTCGATTCGCGACGATCGACCTCGAGGGCATACCTCGCTCGCTCGCGATCGACGGCGACACGGTCTGGGCGACGGTGATCCCCGACCCGGTCGCCACGGTGGCGTCCGAGGAGCTCGGGGTGGCGACGTTCGCGCCGAACGTGTGCGAGCCGCGCGTTGCCGGCAAGGGCGGCCGTGCCGACTTCCTCGTCACCTCGGACCTGCCGCTGCAGGGAGGCGTTCGCGTCGAGCGCGACGCAGATGGCGCAGCGCGATCGCATTCGTCCTTCGCGAGCGAGAGTTCCGCGCAGGCCGGTATCGCGTCGCGTACCAGTCGTGCGACGACTCGCTCGCGAGCACCGGCCTCTACGACGAGGCCAAGTGCGCGTCCAACGCCCGCGCGTACGGCGAGAACCCGGACGTGATCGGCGTCGTGGGGACGTACAACTCGGCGTGCGCCGTCGCCGTCATCCCGGAGCTGAATCGCGCTCCGAACGGCCCGCTCGCGATGGTGTCGCCGCTCAACGACTTCGTCGGCCTGACGCGGCAAGGGCCCGGCGTCGATCCGTCGTTGCCCGCAGCGCTGTACCCGACGGGCGTTCGCAACTACGCTGCGCGTCTACCCGACCGACGACCTCGAGGGTGCCGCGCTCGCCCTGCTCGCACGCGATCGCGGGCGAACGCGCGTCTTCGTCCTCGACGACGGCGATCCCGGCTACGGCGCGCTCCAGGCGACGGCGTTC
Organism: uncultured Gaiellaceae bacterium; assembly: GCA_963822885.1. Taxonomy (GTDB): domain Bacteria; phylum Actinomycetota; class Thermoleophilia; order Gaiellales; family Gaiellaceae; genus GMQP-bins7. The sequence goes on along the minus strand of CAWGJJ010000022.1, from coordinate 33,851 downwards.
GAGACGGCGGCGCGCCGGGTCGGGCTGGACGTCGTCGGCCGGGCGATCGTGGGATCCGCGGGCAGACGAGTTCACGGAGCTCGCGCGCCGCGTCGCCGGATCGGGAGCGACTGCCGTCTACGTCGGCGGCTTGATCGACACGAACGCGGACGCGTGCTTCGTGACCTGCGCGGTCAGCTCTCGGACGACGTCGACCTCCTCGGGCCTGCCGGACTCGCGCCCGTCCCGATCCTCGATGAAGAAGTCCAAAGGCGCAGCGCGCGGCATGTACCTGAGCCTCTCGGGCCTCGTGCCGGAGTCGCTGCCACCGGCCGCAGCTCGCTGGACGACGCGCTTCGGCGACGACGCAGCCCGGGGCCGCCGTCGAGCCCTGCGGCGGTCTACGCCGCGCAGGCGACGGAGGTGCTGCTCGACGCGATCGCGCGCTCGGACGGAACGCGCCGCTCGGTCGTCGAGGAGCTGTTCCGCACCCGCGTCACCGACGGCCTGCTCGGAAGCTTCCGGTTCGACGCCAACGGCGACATCTCCGAGAGCCCGATGACGATCGTGCAGATACGGCGAGGCGGCTCCGACAACCGCGTGCAGAGCATCGAAGGCGCGCCGGTCGTGCGCGTCGTCCGTCCGTCTCCCGCACTGGTTGCTCCCGAGCGATAGCCGTCCGCCGTGGCGGACACGATTCGGGCCCTGTCCGGCGAATCCGATCTCGTGCTCGCGCTTGCCGCCGTCGCGGCCTGGCTGCTCTGGCTCGCGGTGGCAGGCCTGCGTCCTGCTCTCGCGGACGCCTCCTGAGCCGGCGGTCGGCCCGCGGACACTCGAGCTCGGCGACGAGCCTCCGGCCGTCGTCAACTTCCTGATCCACGGCTTTCGCGTGACCGACGACGCCGTGCCGGCGACGCTCATCGACCTCGCGGCGCGGAACATCGTCGACATCGAGCAGCGAGGGCCAGGCGTGTTCTACGTGCGGCTGCGGTCCGTGGACGTCGATTCGCTCACGTCGTACGAGCGGCGCGTCCTCGACCATCTCCGCGCGAGCGCCCACGACGGCGTCGTGCCTGCCGACGCGCTGACGACAGGCCCTCAGCACGAGTCCGCGCGCTGGAAGCGCGGCTTCGTGTCGGGCGTCGTCTCGGATGCGCAGGCTCGCGGGCTCTCGCGTGAGGCGGTCGGCGGGTCGATCTTCACGCAGCTGACGGCGCGGCGGGCATTCCCGCGGCCGTGACCTGGGCCGCGTGGGATCTCGGGGCGGCCGGCATCGGAGTTCGTCGCTCGCGTTCGCGCTGCTCGGCTGGATGAAGCGCCAGCATCCTCAACGCGAGACTCCCGACGGGCCTCGAGGTCGCTTCGCGGTGGCTCGGCGTCCGCGCGGAGCTGACCGAGAACCCGGTCTTCGCATCGCACTCGCCTCTGCAGGTCGAGCTGTGGAACCGTCTCCTCGCGTACGGAGCCGCGCTCGGCGTCGCGTCGGGTGCGAGCCGCCCGCTTCCGATGGGTGTCGAGTCGGACACGCAGGCGTGGACGTCGTACGGAGGTCGCTGGCGCCGTGTTCGGATCGCCTATCCGCGCTACTGGCCGCCCGGCTGGGGCGCCGATCCGCTCGTCGGCGATGCTCGCCGGCCTCGCGCTCGTCGCCGTCCTCGGCCTCGTCCTGTACACGACGGGGCCCTCGTTCCTCGATGCCGGCGTGTTCGGCGTCGTCCCGTTCGCCGCTGCCTGCATCGGCGTGGTTCTCGGAGTCCGCGCTCGTCGTGATGGCGGCCGTCGGACTGGCGGACAGCCGTCGAGGTCACCGGCCCGATCCTGCGTCTGCGTGCGTTCGGCGACGAGGACAAGTCCCGCTACTACATCGCGGTCGACGACGGCGAGTCCGAGGCGATCCGCGCGTGGAAGGTGAGTCGAGCCCGCTACGAGGGCCTCGAGCAGGGCGACGTGATCACGGCGCGGTTGACGCGCAACCTCTGCTGCGTCCGCTGGATCATCCGAGCAGAGACACCGCCTGCTGCCGGATAGGCTGGCCGCCGTGAGGGCGCCAAAACGCTTCCCCGATCGTGCTGCCATCGCCGACGTTCGCGCCGCGACCGAGTCGATCGATCCGGGAAGCGAGCGCGACGAGACGAGACGGCTCGCCGGCCGCGTGATGGCGCGGCGGGAGATGGGGAAGCTCGTCTTCCTCGATCTCGTCGACAGGTCCGGGCGAATGCAGCTCATGTGCGACACGGGTCGTGTCGGAGAGATCGACGTCCACCTCGGTGACGTCGTCGGCGTCGCGGGTCGACCCGCGAAGTCCCGGCGCGGCGAGCCGTCGCTCGCCGTGGACGAGCTGACGGTGCTCGCGCGCAACCTCAGCCCGCTCCCCGACACGTTCCACGGCCTGACCGACACGGAGACGCGCTACCGCAAGCGCTACCTCGACCTGCTCATGAACGAGGAATCGCGAGACCTCTTCCTCCTGCGCACGAAGGTGATCTCGTCGATTCGGCGCTACCTCGACGGCGAGGGTTTCGTCGAGGTCGAGACGCCCGTCCTGCAGCCCCGCTACGGGGGCGCGTTCGCGCATCCGTTCGTGACGCACTCGAACGAGCTGGAGGCGGATCTCTACCTGCGCATCGCGACCGAGCTCTACCTCAAGCGGCTGATCGTGGGAGGGCTCGAGCGCGTGTACGAGATCGGCAAGGACTTCCGCAACGAGAGCGTCTCGTACAAGCACCAGCCCGAATTCACGATGCTCGAGTGGTACGAGGCGTACGCCGACTTCCGCGACACGATGGATCGCATCGAGGCGATGCTCGAGCAGGTTGCGCTCGAGGCGCTCGGAACCACGGTCGTCGAGTTCCGTGGGCATGAGATCGACCTGAAGCGCCCCTGGAAACGCGTCGGCTTCGTCGATTCGCTCGAGGCGCTCGAGCTCTGGACGCGCGACGAGTACGAGCTGCGCGCCTGGCTCACGGAGCGGGGGGTCGACACGGAGGCGGACAAGGACTGGCCGCAGCTCGTCGACCACGCGTTCGGTCATTTCGTCGAGCCGAGCCTCGTCGAGCCGACGATCGTCCACGGCCACCCGGTCGAGCTCTCCCCGTTTGCGCGCGTGGCCGACGAGGACGAGGCGATCACCGAGCGGTTCGAGTACTTCGCGGCGGGGATGGAGCTCGGCAACGCGTATTCGGAGATCAACGACGCCGTGGAGCAGCAGCGTCGCTTCGACGAGCAGTCGGCGCACGTCGAGGGCGTCGGCGGCGACCCGGACTACGTCGAAGCGCTCGCCTTCGGGATGCCGCCTACCGGCGGGCTCGGCCTGGGTATCGACCGGCTCGTCATGCTCCTGTCGGGCCGCGAGACGATCCGCGACGTCATCCTCTTCCCGGCGCTACGGCCCGACGCGGGCTAGGTCCTGCGTCACCGGAGCCCGAGCGCTCCACGGGAAGTCGATCCAGAGGTCGGTGCGTCGCCAGACGTACTCGCACTTGACCACCGACGGCGACTTCTCGTAGAGCACGGCGCTCCGCACCTCCGCGACTTTCCCGGCGCAGAACTCCTTGACGAGCCGAAGCGTCTCGCCGGTGTCGGCCACGTCGTCGGCGATGAGCATCCGCGCCGCGTCGAGGTCGACGAGCTCTGGTACGGGCGGGAGGATCATCGGCACCTCGAGCCGCTCCTCGACCCCGGTGTAGAACTCGACGTTCATCGTCCACGTGTTCTTGACGTCGAGCGCGTAGCCGAGCGCGGCGCCGACGAGGAGTCCTCCGCGCGCAACCGAGAGGATGAGATCGGGCTCGTACCCGTCGTCGGCGACTTGGCGCGCGAGCTCGCGTGACGCGGCGCCGAACTCGGCCCACGAGAGGCGCTCGCGCTCGCTCTCCTCGCTCATCGGGCGATCCTAAAGGTGACCCTCGGTCGACGTACTCCGATCGAGGGGTATCAGGTCGTTCCGGTGCGGACGATCGTATGCAGGCGGTGGTGGAACACACGGATCCCACGGAGGATCGGGAGGTCGTGCTCGAGGGGGCGGCGGGCCGTTTCCGCGCGCTCGTCGAGCAATTGCCCCTGTCCGTCTACATCGACCGGCTCGACGACGTCAGCTCGAACGTCTACACGAGCCCGCAGATCGAGAAGATGCTCGGCTACTCGGTCACGGAGTGGGTCGAGAACCACGCCCTCTTCGTCGAGATCCTGCATCCCGAGGATCGCGAGCGCGTCCTCGCAGCACATCAGCGCACGCACGCGACCGGCGAGCCGCTTTTCGTCGAATACCGGCTGCGCACGCGCGACGGCCGCTGGGTCTGGGTGCAGGACGAGGCCCGCGTCGTGTCCGATGCGAGTGGCTCGATGCTCCAGGGGTACCTCCTCGACGTCACCGCACGCCACGACGCCGAGGAGCAGCTCCGCCACCAGGCGTTCCACGACGCGCTCACCGGCCTGGCGAACCGCGCGCTGTTCACCAACCGTGTCGAGCATGCCCTCGTCCTTCGCAGCCAGCTCGCGAGGGCAGAGGTCGCCGTCCTCTTCCTCGACCTCGACGACTTCAAGGGCGTCAACGACACGCTCGGCCACGCGGCAGGGGACACGCTCCTCCGCGGCGTCGGCGTGCGACTTCGCGACACGCTTTCCCCTAGCTACACGGTCGCGCGTCTCGGAGGCGACGAGTTCGCAGTCCTCATCGAGGAGATCGCCGGTCCTGCGTCCGCGCTCGATGCCGCAGAGCGGATCGTGGGGAGCCTGCAGAAGCCCTTCGAGGTCGAGGGGCGCGAGGTGTTCGTCAGCGCGAGCGTCGGGATCGCGCTCGGCACGGTTGCCGACGACCTCCTGCGCGCCGCCGATGTCGCCATGTATCGCGCGAAGGCTTCGGGGAAGGCGCAGTACGTCACCTATCTGCCGGCCATGGTCGAAGACTTCGTCGGGCGGCTCGAGCTCGTCGCCGAGTTGCGGCGCGCGCGTCGCGAGGAGTTCGTCGTCCACTACCAGCCCGTGGTCGACCTCGAGAGTCGCGCAGTCGTCGGCGTCGAGGCCCTCGTCCGCTGGGACCACCCGACGCGCGGTCTCATTCAGCCTGGCGACTTCATTGCGCTCGCCGAGGAGACCGGGAAGATCGTCGAGATCGGCGCGTGGGTGCTCGACGAAGCGTGCGGACAGGTCGCGCGCTGGCGGGCGGAAACCCCTGGCTCGGCCAGGCTCACACTCAACGTCAACGTCTCGACGCGGCAGGTCCGACCTGGCGTCCTCGTCGAGGCGGTCCGCACCGCACTTGCCGATTCCGGCCTGCCGCCCGAGGCTCTCACGCTGGAGCTCACGGAGAGCGTTCTCGCGCGACGACACGAGGAACTCCGCGCCGTCCTGACCGACGTCGCCGCGCTCGGCGTTCGCCTCGCGCTCGACGATTTCGGCACCGGGTACTCGTCGCTCTCGCTCCTCCAGGATCTTCCGGTTCACACCATCAAGGTCGATCGCTCGTTCGTGAGCGCGCTCGACGAGGACGCGACTCGGCAGGGATTCGTCCAGGCGATCGTCGATCTCGCCCACACGCTCGACGTCGCCCTCGTCGCCGAGGGGATGGAGACCGCCGCCGAGACGTCCGAGCTACGCCGGCTCGGGTGTCAGGCCGGGCAGGGCTTTCACTTCGCCCCGCCGCTCGAGCCCGACGAGGTGGGAGCGCTGCTCGGCGCCGGTGCCTGTGCCAGCCTCGACGAGGCCATCACCGCGCGGAACGCGAGGCCCGAAGCGGCCTGAGCGACAGCTCAGGCCGACGCGGTCTTCCAGACGGGGCCGATCCCACGCCCCGCGCCCTCGTGGTCGGCCGTCACCGGGACGTCTTCGTCCGGATGTGCGGCTCGGTGCTCGCGGAACCACGCGACGGCCTTCGCGACCCCCTCGTCGAGCGAGATCTCCGGGCTGTAGCCGAGCAGGCGTCTCGCACTTCGAGAGGTCGGCGACGTAGTGCGTCACCTCGTCCGAGGCCGAGCGTCATCGGAGCGAGTGTCATGCGAGGCTCGATGTCGAGCTCGGAGGCGATGAGCTCGGCGCAGCGCGTGACGAGGGTGTTCGCTCGCCCGTAGGCCACGTTGATCGATCTGGTTCACGACACGGCCTTCCGCGAGCGCCTCGACGCCCTTCACGAGTCCGCGATCGTAGTCGTCGACGTAGCGGAAGTCGAGCGTCTTGTCGTTCCCGCCCGTAGACCTGATCGGCTCGCCGCGGAGCAGCGCGTGGACGAACAGCGGGATGACCCGCACCATCCGCTATGGTCGCTCTGTCGAACCGGCCGACGGTGTTGAGAAGCCGGAAGATGACGTAGTCGAGGTCGTGCTCGCAGTGGGCATAGAGTAGAGGAACTCGTCCTCGCCGTCGATCCGCGTACGCCGAGACGTTTCTGCGCGTCGGCCGTAGATCGGCGATCTGCTCGCCGAGCGGTCGCTCCTCGACCGGTGGACGTCGCCGTACACCTCCGAGGTCGACGAGACGAGCGATCGGCACGTGGCGAGGCGGTGCAGTGCTCGAGGACGATCTGAGGTCATGACCGCGGTTCTCACGAGCGCTGCACCGGCTGGTCGACGAGCTGATGCACCTTTGCGTGCGCCGCGAGGTGCACGACGAGGTCGCACCTGTAGATCGAGCTCGTTGACCCCGCCGTGGAACGCTGCGTAGTCGGCCCGCAAGGTCCTGCAGTAGATACGGGAAGTCGTTCGACCAGGTGTCTCGCCGCTTGTCGACGCCGAAGACCTCGTGGCCGTTCGTCGAGCCGCAGCGCCCGGTTCGTCCTCGAGCTGGCCCGACGAGCCGGTGACGAGAATCTTCACTTCGCACCCGAGGTGATTAAGGCTTCGTTGCGCAACGGCCGAGAAGGGTACCGAGGCTGCCGGGCGAACCCGGCGTGTGAGACTCCACACGAGACCAGTCGGCTACGATGACCCGTCCCTTCGACCCGGGGGTGAGGCGACTCCTCCGGTAACCGACCGAAAGGAGTGTCGAGGGAGTTGTTCGAGCGATTCACCGAGCGGGCACGTCAGGTCGTCGTCCTCGCACAGGACGAGGCCAGAGCCCTCAAGCACAACTACATCGGCACGGAGCACATCCTGCTCGGCCTCCTTCGCGAGGAGGAAGGACTCGCCGCGCGCGTGCTCGAGTCGCTCGACATCACGGTGGAAGAGGTTCGCGCGCAGGTCGCGCGCATCGTCGGCCAGGGCGACGAGGTCACCACCGGTCAGATTCCGTTCACGCCGCGCGCCAAGAAGGTGCTCGAGCTGGCGCTGCGCGAGGCCCTCTCGCTGGGCCACAACTACATCGGGACGGAGCACATCCTCCTCGGCCTCGTGCGCGAGAACGAGGGCGTCGCCGCACGCATCCTGCTCGACTTCGACGCGGATGCGGAGAAGATTCGCAACGAGATCATCCGGATGCTCTCCGGCCCGGGCCGCCGCCAGTCCGGCGCGAGCGTCGCGCCCGGCGAGAAGACGAAGAGCTCGAAGCTCCTCGACCAGTTCGGGCGCAACCTGACGAAGGCCGCAGTCGAGGGCAAGCTCGACCCCGTGGTCGGCCGCCAGACCGAGATCGAGCGCGTGATGCAGATCCTCTCGCGCCGCCAGAAGAACAACCCGGTGCTCATCGGCGAGCCGGGCGTCGGCAAGACCGCCGTCGTCGAGGGCCTCGCCTCGCGCATCTCCTCGAGCCAGGTGCCGGAGCTCCTGAAGGGCAAGCAGATCTACACGCTCGACCTCGCGGCGCTCGTCGCCGGGTCGAAGTACCGCGGCGAGTTCGAGGAGCGCCTGAAGAAGGTGATGAAGGAGATCACCCAGCGCGGCGACATCATTCTCTTCATCGACGAGCTCCACAACCTCGTCGGCGCCGGCGCCGCCGAGGGCGCGATCGACGCAGCCTCGATCCTCAAGCCGGCGCTCGCGCGCGGCGAGATCCAGACCATCGGCGCGACGACGCTCGACGAGTACCGCAAGTACCTCGAGCGCGACGCCGCGCTCGAGCGGCGCTTCCAGCAGGTGCGCGTCGAGGAGCCGTCGATCGACGAGACCGTCCAGATCCTGCGCGGCCTGCGCGACCGCTACGAGGCGCACCACCGCTGCAAGATCACCGACGAGGCGCTCGCCGCGGCAGCGTCGCTCGCCGACCGCTACATCCAGGATCGGCACCTCCCCGACAAGGCGATCGACCTGATCGACGAGGCCGGCTCGCGCGTCCGCATCGCGACGATGTCGGCGCCGCCGCGCTACCGCGAGCTCGAGGAGGAGATCGACAAGGTGCGCGCCGACAAGGAAGGCGCGATCGAGTCGCAGGAGTTCGAGAAGGCCGCGCAGCTGCGCGACAAGGAGCGCAAGCTCTCGCAGAAGAAGAAGGAGCTCGAGGAGGAGTGGCGCAACCAGGCCGACGAGGAGCAGCCGGAGATCGGCGAGGACGAGATCGCCGACATCGTCTCCATGTGGACTGGCATCCCCGTCTTCAAGCTCACCGAGGCCGAGTCGGCGCGCCTGATCCGCATGGAGGACGAGCTCCACAAGCGCGTCATCGGGCAGCACCAGGCGATCGTGGCCGTCGCGAAGTCGATCCGGCGCGCGCGCGCCGGCATCAAGGATCCGAAGCGCCCGACCGGCTCGTTCATCTTCCTCGGCCCGTCCGGCGTGGGCAAGACCGAGCTCGCCCGCACGCTCGCCGAGTTCCTGTTCGGCGACGAGGACGCGCTGATCCAGGTCGACATGTCCGAGTACATGGAGAAGCACTCCGTGTCGCGGCTCGTCGGCTCGCCGCCGGGCTACGTCGGCTACGACGAGGGCGGCCAGCTCACCGAGGCCGTGCGCCGCAAGCCGTACTCGGTCGTCCTCCTCGACGAGATCGAGAAGGCGCACCCGGACGTGTTCAACATCCTCCTGCAGATCCTCGAGGACGGAAAGCTCACGGACTCGCAGGGGCGGAAGGTCGACTTCCGCAACACGATCGTGATCATGACCTCGAACCTCGGGGCCGCGCAGATCTCCAAGAACCAGACGCTCGGCTTCTCGATCGGCGACGAGCAAGGCCTGTCGTACGACGAGATGAAGGAGCGCGTCATGTCGGAGCTCAAGAAGGTCTTCCGGCCCGAGCTCCTGAACCGCATCGACGAGGTCATCGTCTTCCACAAGCTCGAGAAGGTCGAGATCCTCGAGGTCGTCGATCTCATGATGAAGCGCGTCCGCGAGGAGATGGGCAAGCACGACGTCGTCATCGAGCTCACGGACGACGCACGCGAGCTGCTCGTCGAGACGGGCTACGACCCGGCCATGGGCGCCCGGCCGCTGCGCCGCGCGATCCAGCGCATGCTCGAGGATCCGCTCGCCGACTTCATCCTCGGCCGCGAGCTCGCGCCCGGGACGACGCTCATCGTCGACCGCCGCGAAAATCCCGCCGAGGGCGAGCCGCCGGTCGAGATCCGCGTCATCGAGGGCACGCCGGTTCCGGCCGCCGTCGGGGGTCCGTCCAGCGAGGACGACCTCGCAGGGCTCGCCGAGCTCGTCGACGAGCCCTCGGACGATTAGCGCCGTCGAGATCCGTCACGCGAGGCCGTCCGATTACGGGCGGATCATCGGGCGCATCAACGTCTGGTGGGGCGGGCGCGAGATGGCGCCGATGCTGCCCAAGCTCTTCTTCATCCACTTCGAGGGGACGAGCTTCGTCGCCGAGGCCGAGGACGGCGAGCTGCTTGGCTTCGTCTGCGGCTTTCTCTCGCAGGCAGCCGACGACGAGGCGTACATCCATTTCGTCGGTGTCACGCCGGAGGATCGAGGGGAAGGTCTCGGCCGCAAGCTCTACGAGCGCTTCTTCGACGAGGTGCGGGCGGGCGGCCGCAGCGTCGTTCGCTGCGTGACCTCACCCCTGAACCAGGGCTCGCTGGCGTTTCACCAGAAGCTCGGATTCGAGGTGGAGCGGATCGCGGAGGACTACGACGGGCCGGGTGAAGACCGGGCGCTGCTCGTCAAGCGGTTGATCTGATCCCTCGGCGTTTCCGCGCGGCGAGGAGCGGCCCACGATCTTTGCGCTCGGCAGCCCAGTCGAGGTACGTCCCCACTGCGACCGCAGCCGCGAGGGCCACGTACCCGTAGCTCGACCAGGACGATCCGGCGTCGGTGAGGTTCTTGAGGACGGCGACGGCGAACGTGGCGACGCCGAGCCCCAGTGTCACCTTTGCCCACGGCACGTCGCTCGACATCTCGACCTCCGTCAGGTTCGCCAGGACGACGAGCGTCAGGGTCGAGAGAACGAGCAGACCGAGCAGGAGGCCCCAGGCGTCCCAGCCGTCGAGTGGCAGCCTGGCGACTCCGGCCCGTCCGTAGTTGACCGCGATGTTCTGCCAGGTGAGAAACAGGCTGAAGAACAGAAGCGGCCCGGCGACGAGGACGATCTGCGTGCCTCGCGAGAGACTCTTGAACTTCGCCATCGAGAACCCTTTCGGCGTGTGATCGGCGTCGGGCTGCCGCAGGCCCGCAGGTACTTCGCCACAGGGTACTCGCCTTCGTCCGGAATGCGAGATTTGCAGGCGTCTTGCCGCCGCCCGCGCACGCGAGGCCGCGGCGCAGGTGTTGCGCCGCGGCCTCGTAGAGCGGGAAGCGGTGTTAGTGCTCCCGCTGGGTGGACGGCTCGTCGCCCGTCGCGTCCGAAGCCGCCTCGGCCTCGTCCGCCGCACTTACGTCATGGTCGTGTGCCGGAGGCGTCTCGACGACAGGCGCCGGCGCAGCAGTCTCCGGAGTGGCGGCAGCAGGAGCGGTCACCACAGGAGCCGCGGGCGCTGCGGCTGCCGTGCTCCCGGCTCCGCCGTAGCTGGTCGCCTCGCTCTTGAGCGTGTCGACGCCGCCCGCCTCCTGCACCGTCATGAACGCTCCTACAGCAATCACGATCGCGAGCACCACGCCGATCCAGGCCCAGATGGTCGCCTCGTCTCCGAGGATCGTGAGGAGCTTGATGATCGTGAAGACGAGAACCAAGGTGCCGAGCAAGGCGCCGGTCATCGCGGTCGATACGGGCAGTGGGATGTCCACCGAGGCCAGGCGCACGATCAGCCACGCGAGGGTCACGATCGTCAGAAGTCCGACGATGAATCCGATCCCACGCCAGCCGCTGAAGGTTGCATCGACCCCGAGATCGTCTGCGAGGCCGCCCACGTCGAAGTCCTGCCAGGGGAGGAAGAGATCGATGAAAAGGAGCACAGCTCCCACGAGCATCAGCTGTGCTCCGCGCCCGAGGGCATTGAATCGCTCCATGCGGCCGTCCTTTCGTTTCGTCTGCGGCGGTGTGAAGGGACTCTTATGCACGCGGGGCGCTCTTGCAAGCGCGAACGTGCACTTTCTTGACCAACGGCGTCGGACGCCGTTCCTAGACTGGCACTCCCGTGGCAAAGGTCACCGTCCAGTTCACCTGTTCCGATTGCGGCACGACGTCCGGGCGCTGGCTCGGCAGGTGCCCAGGTTGCGGCGCGTTCGGGACGCTGGTCGAGGAGCTCCACGGCTCGGCGACGGACTCGGCGTCGGCGCGTCCGGCCCAGCCCATCCCCATCGGCGACGTCTCGGTCGACGAGGCGGAACGCATCGCCACCGGCGTTTCGGAGCTCGACCGGGTTCTCGGTGGCGGTCTCGTTCCGGCCTCGCTCGTGCTGGTCGGAGGAGAGCCAGGCGTCGGCAAGTCGACGCTCCTGCTGAGCGCGCTCGGAGCGATCGCGCGCGGCGGACGTCGCGCATTGCTCGTGACCGGTGAGGAGTCGACTGCGCAGGTCGCGCTTCGCGCCGCGCGTCTCGGCGGTGCCGAGGCTGTCGAGATCCTCGCCGAGACCGAGCTCGACGTGGTGTGCGCGACACTCGAATCGCTTCGCCCCGACGTCTGCGTCATCGACTCCGTCCAGACGCTGCATGCCTCTGCGCTCGGTTCTGCTCCCGGATCGGTCGCGCAGGTGCGCGAGGCGGCAGGGCGGCTCCTGCGGGTCGCGAAAGAGGCCGGTGTCGCGACCGTGCTGGTGGGGCACGTCACGAAGGACGGCGCCGTGGCAGGGCCGCGCGTGCTCGAGCATCTCGTCGACTGCGTCCTGCAGTTCGAGGGCGATCGCTATCAGGAGCACCGCATCCTGCGCGCGACGAAGAACCGCTTCGGCTCGACCAACGAGCTCGGCGTGTTCGAGATGACCGCGGCCGGTCTCGTCGGCGTGCCCGACCCCTCCGCGCTGTTCGGGACGACCCGGCCGGGTGAGGTGGGCGCGGCGGTCGGCTGCGCGCTCGAAGGCACGCGGCCGATCCTGCTCGAGGTGCAGGCACTCGTCGCGCCGACGGATCTCGCGATGCCCAGGCGCGTTGGCACCGGCGTCGACCCGAAGCGCCTGGCGATGATCGTTGCCGTGCTCGGAAGGCATGCCGGCGTCGCGCTCGCGAGCGCGGACGTCTTCGTGAACGTCGCCGGAGGCATGCGCATCGAGGAGCCGGGCGCCGACCTCGCTGTCGCGCTCGCGATCGCCTCCGCGGCGCGCGGCACGCCGGTGCGCGAGGGGCTCGCTGCGTTCGGCGAGATCGGGCTCACGGGGCGCTTGCGTCAGGCGTCCCAGGCCGAGCGACGCCTCGAGGAGTGCGCGAAGCTCGGGGTCGTCACCGTCGTCGCTCCCGAGGGCACGACCGGCCGCGCCCCGGTTCGCGTCTCCGCGGCGGAATCGCTCCGCGCAGCGCTCTCGGCAGGGCTCGAGCGGGCCTCCGCAGCTGCTGCATAGCCGTTGCGGTTCCGTTAATCGCTTGTGAAGAACGCGCTATGATGTGCCCTGGATGCCGGCAGGAGGACGCTGCCGGCACTTTTTCGTGAAGGCGACGTATTCCGACATCGGGGAGGCCCTCTTGTTCGATATTGGCGACAAGGTCGTCTATCCGCACCACGGCGCGGGAACAGTCGTGCGGAAGGACAAGCGCGAGGTTCTGGGTGAGACGCGGGAGTACCTCACCATCCAGATCCTCCACAACGACATGACCGTGAACGTGCCCTGCGAGAACGCGGAGCGGGTGGGACTGCGAACCGTCATCGACCAGAAGACGGTGACCATGGTCGTCAGGACGCTCTCGGGTGGGTCGACCGAGATGCCGAAGAACTGGAACCGTCGCTTCAAGCACAACCGCGACAAGATGAAGACAGGCAACATCTTCGAGCTCGCGGAAGTGGTGCGGAACCTCGCCGTTCGGAACAACGAGAAGGGCCTCTCGACGGGCGAGAAGCAGATGTTCGTGAAGGCGAAGAAGATCCTCGCCTCCGAGCTCATGTACGCGAAGGACATGGACGAGGAAGAGGCGGCCGCCTGGCTCGACGACGTGCTCTCGCGCGCCGGCCAGCCGAAGCCGAAGTCGCGAGCCAAGCCGAAGGCCGCAACCGTCAACGCCTGAGGGCGTTGACGGTCAGGGGTTTCTAGACATTTCCGCCGTAGGCGGGAGTGTCTGGGCGTTGATCGCCGCCGCCGGCTCCGGCGAGCGGCTCGGGATCGATCGGCCGAAGGCGTTCGCCGCACTCGGCGGGCGGCCGCTCCTCGCCGAGAGCATCGACCGGCTCGACCGCTGTGAGCTGGTCGACGCGATCGTCGTCGCAGCCCCCGCTGGCTGGGAGGAGCCCTCGATCCTCCTCGCGGAGGAGCTTGCGGCGTCGAAGGTGGTCGCGTGCGTGACGGGTGGAGCCTCGCGGGCGGAGTCGGTGGCGGCGGCGCTCGTGGAGGTGCCCGAGGAGGCGCTCGTCGTTCTCGTCCACGACGCGGCTCGCCCGCTTGTCGGAGACGACGTCATCGAGCGGCTGCTCGGTCCTCTCGGGGAGGGATTCGACGGTGCCGTGCCTCAGCTAGCCGTCGCGGACACGCTGAAGCGCGTTCGCGATCGGGAGGTGGTGGAAACTGTCGATCGCGAGGGGCTCGTGGCCGCTCAGACGCCGCAGGCATTTCTCGCTCCGACGCTCCGGCGCGCGTTCGCCGGCGATCTCGGCGGGGTGACCGACTGCGCTTCTCTCGTCGAGCGTGTCGGTGGCAGGGTTGCAGTCGTCGACGGCGATCCACGGCTGCTGAAGATCACGACGCCCGAAGACCTCGCACTCGTCGAGTCGTGGCTCTAGAAGCCGTCGTCTTCGATGTCGGCGAGACGCTCGTCGACGAGGAGCGCTGGTGGCGCCGGCTGGCCGATCGAGAAGGCCTGCAGCCGCACGTGGTGTGGGCGGCGCTCGGCGTCACGATCGCGCGCGGCGAAGAGCACACGGCGTTGTGGGGTCACCTCGGGATCGAGAAACCTCCGCGCTGGTGGCAGGAGATCCCGTACGCGCTCGGGGATCTCTATCCGGATGCGCTCGACTGTCTCCAGCGCGTCCGCGCCCTGGGCCTGCGCGTCGGCATCGTCGGAAACCAGAGCGAAGTGCTCGAGGCGTGGGCGCGTGAGTCGGCGCTCCCTGCCGACGTCATCTCGTCGTCGGCGAGCCTCGGCGTACGCAAGCCCGATCCTGCGTTCTTCCACAAGGTGGTCGAGCTGATGGGAGGCCGCGCGGCGAACGTTGCATACGTCGGCGATCGCGTCGACAACGACGTGCAGCCCGCTGCAGCCGCGGGGCTCATTGCCGTCCACGTGCGCCGTGGCCCGTGGGGCCGGCTGCAGCGGACGCCGCCGGAGGCGACACTCGGGCTCGACGACCTTGCGTCACTGCCCGACGCGTTAGCCTCGTTCACGTGAGCGAGCTCCGGGTCGGGATCGGGTTCGACGCCCACGCGCTCGAGGAGGGCGTGCCGCTCGTGCTCGGCGGCGTGCAGATGGACTATCCGCGCGGACTCGCGGGACACTCAGATGGCGATGTCATCGCGCATGCGCTCATTGACGCGATCCTCGGCGCGGCGAATCTCGGTGACATCGGCTCGTTGTTTCCGTCCGGGGACGAGCGGTATCGCGGCGCTTCGTCACTCGACCTGCTCGCCGGGGCCTACGGCGACGTGCGTGGGGCGGGCTGGGAGCTCGTGAACGCGGATTGCGTGCTCGTCGGGGAGGAGCCGCGGATCGGAGACGTCCGCGCTGAGATGAGCGCGCGGCTTGCCGCCGCGCTCGGCGTCGACGCCGGGCGGGTGGCCGTTCGCGCGACGACGACCGACGGCCTCGGCTTCACCGGGCGCGGCGAAGGCCTCGCGGCGCAGGCTGTGGCGCTACTGCGGCGATGAAGATCGTCCGCTACGCCGACCGCCCGGATCTCATGGCTCGACGCTACGAGGAGCTCACGAAGCCAACGTTCCCCGAGTACATGAATCAGAACGAGCCCGGTGACCTCTACTGGGGTCGCCTCTACACGGACTTCCCGGACTTCCAGGTCGCGCTCGTCGACGGCGACGAGCTCCTCGCCGAGGCGCATGCCGATCTCGCTGCCGTGGGACGGCATCGCTGGAGGATCTGCCGTCGGGCTGGGACGAGGGATTCGTGCGCGGGATGACGTCCGACCGGCCGCACGATGCGCTCATGGCGATCGCGATCAGCGTCGCGCCGAGCCAGCAGGGGCGACAGCTCTCGAGTCGGATGATCCAGACGTTCACCGACAACGCGCGGGCAGCCGGGCTCGCGAACGGCGTCGATCGCTCCGGTTCGTCCGACCTGGAAGGAGCGCTACCCGCTCATCCCCATCGAGCGCTACGTGAGCTGGCGCCGCGCCGACGGCTCGCACTTCGATCCCTGGATCCGCGTCCACGAGCTCGTCGGCGGCGAGATCATCGCGGCGGCGCCGCAGTCGATGACGATCCGCGGGAGCGCAGCCGAGTGGGAGGAGTGGACGGGAATGCCGTTCCCGGACGACGGAGAGTACGTCTTTCCCGGATGCCTGGCACCCGTCACGTTCGACGGCGGCATCGGGACGCATGTCGAGCCGAACGTCTGGATGCTGCACCGCGTTTCGTAGGGGTACGACCGGCTCGTCGTCGACGACGAGGACGGTAGCCATCGCCGCATTGTGCGGGGGCGGCGTTACGTGGAGGTGAACAACGGCCGTAGGTGCGAGGGATATCTCGCCCCTACGCCGGGAGCGCGACCAGGCCCTCCTCGACAACGACGAGGCCGTCCCGCTCGAGCGAGCGAACGGCGTCGTCGTCGAGCGCGTCGAGCGCGCGAGGTGCGTCGGCGACGAGCCGCAGGGCCGCTGCACGGCGTTGGCGGAACGAGCCCTCGAACGGCCCCTGCTTGCGTGCCGGCTCCTCGCGGATCCCGCGCGACGGACACGCCGACGCGAGCGGGCACGCCTCGCAGCGCGGAACGCGCGCGAGGCAGACCGTCGCTCCGAGATCCATGAGCGCCTGCGCCGCGCGCGCCGAGAACGTCTCGCCGGTGCGGCGTTGCACGCGCTCGACGTTCACGTCCACGGGAAGCACGTCCTCGCCGAGAGCGAAGCAGCGCACTGCGGCCGCCGTGTACGGGCCGATCCCGGGCAGCGTCGTGAGGTCGTCGGGCCAGCCGTCGCGCGCGACGCTCTGTGCCGCGCGGTGCAGATTCACTGCGCGCCGGTTGTACCCGAGTCCCTGCCACTCGCGGATCACGTCGGCAGTCGAGGCGGCGGCGAGCGCTTGGATCGTCGGCCAGCGTTCGAGCCAGGCGAGGTACCGAGGGATGACACGGTCGACCTGCGTCTGCTGGAGCATGACCTCAGAGACGAGGATCGCGTACGGATCGCGTGTGTGCCGCCACGGGAGGTCGCGCCCGCAGGCCTGGAACCATGCGAGCAGAAGCGACTCCACGCGCACAACTCTAGGCGCGAGGCGGAATCGAGCCGTCACCGCGGGCGTTACCTGCTCGTATGCGGACGATGAGTTCCGTGGTGCCGCCCGAGCAGGCGGAGGCCGCACGCGAGACCCTCGGAGGCGCGGTGGTCGTGAGCGAGAACCTCCCCGAAGCGCTCGGCACACAGCTTCTCGACGTGGCGCAGGAGGCCTTCACGCTCGGCCTGCAGGTGAGCGCACTCATCAGTGCCGTCATCGCGGCGGTGTCAGCCGTGATTGCGGCCGTCCTGCTTCGAAACGTGCGAATGGGCGCCGAAGACGAACGTGTTCCCGAGTCGGAGCGAGCGCCCACGGCTATGCCCGCCACCGACCTGGAGTAGCCCTCCGGCGAGCGCGGCGGCCGTGCGAGGCTACGTGAGACATCGACGAGGAGGCACGCGTGACGCTCACCGACTTCCAGGAGGAGCTCTGCACGACCAGTCGCTGGGACTTCTCCGACCTGACTGCGCTCTTCGTGAACTGCACGCTGAAGCCGTCGCCCGAGCTCACGCACACGGGCGGGCTCATGCGGATCTCCATGGAGATCATGCAGCGGAACGGCGTTGCGGTCGACTCGGTGCGCGCAGTCGACCACGACCTGGCGCCGGGCGTCTGGCCGGACATGCGCGAGCACGGCGCCGCGACGGACGAGTGGCCCGAGCTGTACGAGCGAGTCCGCGCTGCCGACATCCTCGTGCTCGGCTCGCCGATCTGGCTCGGCGAGAAGTCGTCCGTCTGCACGCGCGTGATCGAGCGCCTCTACGCCTGCTCGAGCATCCTGAACGAGAACGGCCAGTACGCGTACTACGGGAAGGTCGGTGGCTGCCTCATCACCGGGAACGAGGACGGGATCAAGCACTGCTCGATGAACATCCTCTACTCGCTCCAGCACCTCGGCTACACGATCCCGCCGCAGGCCGACGCGGGCTGGATCGGGGAGGCCGGGCCGGGACCGTCGTATCTCGACGAGGGCTCGGGCGGACCGGCGAACGACTTCACGAACCGGAACACGACGTTCATGACGTGGAACCTGCTCCATCTCGCGCGGATGCTCAAGGACGCGGGCGGGATGCCGGCCCACGGCAACCAGCGCTCGCTCTGGGACGCGGGGTGCCGGTTCGACTTCCCGAACCCGGACTACCGCTAGGAAGTGGCGGCGGCGCGGAGCTGCTTCGAGAAGTACGTGAGCGCGGCCTTCGTCTTCGTCTCCTGCCGGCCGTTCAGGTTCACGCCCTTGCCCGTCAGGAACGAGCGCGCCTCGGCCGCGACCTGGAATGCGTCAGTCGCCGTGCACTTGGTCGACAGCTCGAGGATCCGTGATCCGTCGGGATAGAACCAGAGCTCCGCAACCATGCGTCGCTCGAGACTCCTTCGGCCGGAAGTTGAGCTTCAGCACGAAGATCGGTCCGAGGATCGAGAGGTCGTCCAGCGAGAGACCCTCGGGTGCGTGGGCGGCGAAGAACGCACGCTGCTCCTTCGAGAAGAGCTTCTTGATCGCGCGCTTCCCGAGTGCAGCTTCGCGAACCGAAGGCGCGTCGACCTTCGCCTTCAGCGTCGCAGAGCACACGTAGCCGCCGGGCATCGCGTCGACCTCCACGCCGACGTTCGGCGAAAGACGCAACTCGGCCGGAAGTCCCTCCGGGTCGACCGGCCGGAGCTTGACCACGGTGTCTCCGGCGCGCCCCTGAATCCTGCGGGCGCGAGCGACGACGCCCACTGCGTTGAGGTCGAGATCGGGCGTGTCGAAGAAGAAGACCTGCCGGATCTGGGCCTCGAGCGGGTCGAGACCGAGCTCGGCGATCGCAGCGCGATGATCGGTGGCCGGAACCGTGAGCTTGAGCTCGACGCTGTCGGACTTGCGTGCGAGCTCGAGCATCTCCACGAGCTCCTCGTCGGATAGCCGTCCAGCGGCGGTCGCCATCACCAGAGCGTAGCCACGCCCGACTACGCTGTCGACGTGCTTCTGTACAACTCTGCGGTCTCGGGCAACTGCTACAAGGTGCGCCTTCTGCTCGCGCAGCTCGGGGTCGAGTACGAGATCGTGGAGCTGTCGGTCGTCGACCGCTCGAACCGTGCCGAGGTGCTCGGCGAGCTGAATCCGGGGCTCCGCGTGCCGACGCTCGTTCTCGACGACGGCCGGCCGCTCGCCGAGTCGAACGCGATTCTCTGGTACTTCGGCGACGGGACGCAGTTCGTGCCCGAGGATCCGTACGAGCGCGCGCAGGTGCTGCAGTGGCAGTTCTTCGAGCAGTACAGCCACGAGCCGAACATCGCCGTTGCGCGCTTCTGGATCGCCTACTCGGGAACGCCCGAGCGCTTCGCGGCGGAGCTTCCGGCACGCATGAAGGGCGGATATGCGGCGCTCGATGCGATGGAGCGGGGGCTCGAAGGACGGACCTTCTTCGTCGGCGAGCGCTACTCGCTCGCGGACATCTCGCTCTACGCGTACACGCACGTCGCGCACGAGGGCGGCTTCGACCTCGAGCCGTACCCGGCGATCCGCGCGTGGCTCGAGCGCGTCGCCTCGCAGCCGGGTCACGTCCCGATCGACGCGTAGATCGCTGTGTCGGTTCGCGTCCGCTTCGCGCCGAGCCCGACGGGCTCGCTCCACCTCGGGAATGCGCTGACCGCAGTCGCCAACCGACGCTTCGCCGACTCGAACGGCGGGGTCGTGGTGTTGCGGATCGACGACACCGACCCGGCGCGCAACGTCGAGGGCGGGGAGGAGGCCATCGCCGCCGATCTCTCCTGGCTCGGGGTGGGCTTCGACGAAGGGCCGGTGCGGCAGAGCGAACGGGGTGAGGTGTACGCCGAGGCCGCAGAGCGTGCGCTGGCGACCGGCACGGCCGTTCGCGACGACGACGGGTCGGTGCGGCTCGGGCGCGACGGCACGACCCTGCTCCGGCCGGACGGAACCGCCACGTACCAGCTCGCCTCCGTCGCAGACGACCTCGACCTCGGCATCACGCACGTCATCCGCGGCTCGGATCACCGCCCGAACCTTCCCGTGCAGCAGCGCATCGCCCGCGCGCTCGGCGGTGAGCTGCCGGAGGTCATCCACCACGGGCTCGTCCTCGGACCGGACGGGAAGAAGCTCTCGAAGCGCCACGGGCATTCCTCGATCGCGGAGCTGCGCGAGGAGGGCTTTCCGGCCGGTGCGGTGCGGGCGTATCTCGACGAGCTCGACCTGCCCGAGCACGACGTCCAGCTCGATCTCGCGCGGCTTCGCCGACTCGCGGTCGATGCGATCGCAGCGATGCCGGACGAAGAGCTCGCTGGCGCAGCCGACGCGCCCGTCCGGGTCGTCCCCGCGCTTCGCGGGGCGCGCTCGCTCGCCGAGGCGCGGGAGTACGCACGTCTCGTCGTCGCGCCCGAGCCGGTCGAGCTTGCCGACGACACTCGGCCGACGCTCGCGCGGTTCGCAGAGCTCCGGGGCGCGGCGCCCGAGCAGCTGTCCCTCGACGAGGCGAAAGCGATCCTCCGCGAGCTCAAGGCGGTCGGCGGCGATCTGCGCTCGCTCCGGCTTGCACTGACGGGCGCCGATCGCGGCCCCGAGCTCGCAGCCGTTCTCGCCGCACTCCCGCGCGGCGAGGCACTCGAGCGCACCGCCTGACTACGATCGGCGCCGTGCGCCTCTACGACACGCTCACGCGCTCGCTCGTCGAGCTGCCGCCGCCGCCGGGCCCGATCGGGATCTACTGGTGCGGCCCGACGGTCTACCAGCGCATCCACGTCGGGAACGCCTATGCGGTGACGATCCTGCCGCTCTGGCTCAAGCGCTGGCTCGAGGCGCAGGGCTACGAGACGAAGCTGGTGGTCAACATCACCGACATCAACGACAAGATCTACGACGCCGCCCCGGGTGCGAGCGCCCAGCTGGCGGACGACGCGACTCGCTGGTACGTGGAGGACACGGATCGACTGGAGCTCGGCCGCCCCGACGTCGAGCCAACGGCAGTCGAGACGGTCCCGGAGCAGATCGCGATGATCGAGGAGCTCGTCGAGAGCGGCTTCGCGTACGAGTCGGAGGGAGACGTGTACTACCGCGTCTCGCGCTTTCCCGACTACGGGCGGCTCAGCGGCCAGCGGCCGGACCAGGTCGAGGAGCAGGAGCCGAATGCGCGCAAGGAGGATCCGCGCGACTTCGCATTGTGGAAGGCGAACAAGCCGGGCGAGGACACGTCGTGGGAGTCTCCGTGGGGCCGTGGCCGGCCGGGATGGCACATCGAGTGCTCCGTCATGTCGGAGAAGCACCTCGGCCCGCAGTTCGAGATCCACGGCGGCGGGCTCGATCTCGTGTTTCCGCACCACGAGAACGAGATCGCGCAGTCGCGGGCACTGGGCCGTCCGTTCGCGCGGATCTGGATGCACAACGGCATGCTCCGGTTCGCCGGCGAGGAGATGCACAAGTCCGTCGGCAACGACGTCACCTTGAAGGACGCCCTCGATCGCTGGGGCCGCGAGACCCTCCTCGTCTTCTTCCTCACCGGCCACTGGCGAAAGCCGCTCGACTACTCGGACGCGACGCTCGAGGCGGCGGTCGCGCGCTCCGACGGTTTCCGTGACGTGTTTCGCACCGCGTCCGAGCCTGCGCCGGCCGATGCGTGGGATCGCTTCGCCGCAGCTCTCGACGACGACTTCAACACGCCCGCCGCGCTCGCGGTCATGCACGAATGGCGTGACCACGACCTTCTCCGCCGTGCGCTCGCGATCTTCGGGCTCGAGTCCCTCGCAGACGACGACGCCGCTCCGGACGAGGTCGTCGCCCTGGCCGTCCAGCGAGTGACGGCGCGCGCGACGCGCGACTTCGGCGAGGCCGACCGGCTGCGAGCCGAGATCGAGGCTTCGGGTTGGGACGTGCGCGACGAGGCCGACTCGTTTCGACTCGTCCGCCGTCGATGACCCTCACGCGCGACCTCGTCTATGGCCGGAACGCCGTCCGCGAGCTCTATCGCGGTCCGCGGCGCGTGCTCGAAACGTGGGTGACGGAGCGCGCGGCGACCCAGATCCCGTGGCTCGATGCGGGCCCGCGCGCACAGGTGAAGCCGGAGCGGCTGCTGTCGGAGGAGGCGGGCACGCGGGACCATCAGGGCGTCATCGCCTGGTGCGAGCCGCTGCGGTACGCCGACGCCTACGAGCTCGCGAAGCAGGAGGCGCCGCTCATCGTCTGCCTCGACCAGGTAACCGATCCCCACAACCTCGGCGCCGTCGTGCGGAGCGCGGAGGGCGTCGGCGCGACGGGAGTCGTCATCCCCGCGCACGGTTCCGTCCGCGTCACGCCGGCCGTCTGCCGCGCGTCCGCCGGTGCCGTCGAGCACGTCCCGATCGCCGTCGTCCCGAACCTGGCGCGCTACCTCGCGGACGTGAAGAGCAACGAGCTGTGGGCGTATGCGGCCGACTCCGAGGGCACGGTCTCGATGTGGGACGCGGATCTCACCGGCGGGGTCGCGCTCGTGTTCGGCGCGGAGGGCAAGGGCGTCCGTCCGCTCGTCCGCAGGACGTGCGACGCGACCGTGTCGATCCCGCTCGGCGGCAAGGTGGGCTCGCTCAACGTCTCCGTGGCGGCAGCCGTTCTCCTCTTCGAAGCGCGGCGTCAGCGCGCGACACGCGATGGCTGAGCCGACCCTCTACCTCTTCGACGGCTACAACCTCCTGCACGCGGGCGCGTTCAAGGATCGCGACGTACTCGTCGACACGCTCGCGAGCTTCGTCGCCGGGCGAGGAGCGCGGGGCGTGGTCGTGTTCGACGGTGCCGGCCAGGAGCGCACGATCGGCCCGCTGCGGGTGCGGTACACCGCCCACGCCGACGACCTCCTCGAGCGACTCGCCGCCGAGAATCGGGGCTCCGAGCGCGTCTGCGTCGTCTCGTCCGACCACGCCGTGCGCTGGACGTCCGGGCAGGAGGTGCGCAAGATCGCCTCGCGAGCCTTCCTCGACGAGCTCGCTCCCGTGCAGCACGTCGAGCGCGAGCAGCGTGGCGCTGGCGGGCGCGTTGGCGACCAGCTCGACGACGAGACGCGCGAGAAGCTCGAGCGGATCAGGCGCGGCCTGTAGGGGGCGAGATACATCTCGCCCCCTACGCGTCAGGAGCGCAGGAAGGCAAGCACTGCGAGCACGCGCCGATGATCCTCCGTCGTCGCGGGGAGCTCGAGCTTGACGAAGATGCTCGTCACGTGCTTCTCGACGGCGCGTGGCGTCACGAACAGCTGGTCGGCGATTGCCTGATTGGAGCGACCCTCGGCCATCAGCTCGAGCACCTCGCGCTCGCGTGGGGTCAGAAGCGAGAGCGGGTCGTCCTGACGGCTCCGTCCGAAGAGCTCGGCGACGACCGCGGCGTCGAGTGCGGATCCTCCTTCGGCGACGCGCCGCACGGCCGACGCGAACTCGTCGAAGTCGGCCACACGATCTTTCAGCAGGTACCCGAGTCCTTCCGTCGTCTCCGAGAAGAGATCCATCGCGTAGGCGGCCTCGACGTACTGCGAGAGAACGAGCACACCCGTACCGCTGTGGTTTCGCCGGATCTCCGCCGCGGCGCGAAGCCCCTCGTCCGTGTGCGTCGGCGGCATGCGGATGTCGACGATCGCGACGCCCGGCGAGTGCATCGCCACGTGCCGAAGGAGGTCCTCGGAATTCCCTGACTGCGCGACGACGTCGAACCCCGCGTCGGCGAGCAGCCGGGCGATCCCCTCCCGCAGCAGGACGGTGTCGTCCGCGAGAACGACCGTGATACCGGCTCCCAGCATCGAGATCGTGTTGCGGAGGGGAGGAAAGTCGCGTGGGAGGTCGTCGGCCAGCAGCTGGTGGATCCGCTCGGGTCGCGTGAGGCCCGCCAGTCGGTGCTCGCCGAGGTCCCGGTTCGGAATCCCGTCGACGATCGGCAGCATCTCGCCCGAGACGACGATCTGGCCTCCGTGTCCGGCGTTCGCGATGCGCGAGGCCCGCACCACGTCGACGCCGGTGTAGCCCTCGGAGCCGAGAACGGGGGTGCCGACGTGCAGGCCTATCCGCATGCGAACCGGGGTGTCACCGGGCCACGCGGCATCCCGCAGCGCGCGCTGCGCCGTGAAGGCGGCGTCGACGGCCGCGCGTCCGTCCGCGAAGGCGGCGACGTACTCGTCCCCGACCGCGTCCGTCTCCCAGCCTCCATGGGCGGAGACGGCGTCGCGGAGAAGGCGCCTCAGAACGATCACGGCTGCTGCGTAGTCGGCACCCGAGCTTTGCTGGAGCGCCGTCGAACCCTCGACGTCCGCGAAGAGGAACGTGACGGTTCCGGTGGGCGGGCTGCTCATGGCTCGAGTGTATTTCGGGTGTCGACGAGTGGGATCTCGGCTCGGATCGACGTCCCCTTGCCCGTCGGGCTGTCGACCGAGAGCGTCCCGTCGAGTACGGCCACTCGGTCGACGAGACCGCGGAGTCCGGATCCGTTCACGGGATCCGCCCCACCCACCCCGTCGTCGGAGACCGTCACGACCAGCACGCCGTCGTGCGGCTGGACACACACGCGTGCCGAAGTGGCGCGTGCGTACTTCGCGACGTTGGTCAACGACTCCGCGACCACGTAGTACGCGGCCGCCTCCACGTCCGCCACGAGCCGCTCGTCGGGCGCGATCAACTCGACGGGAACCGGTGTGCGCGACGCGAGCATCTCCAGCGCCGGGCGGAGTCCGCGGTCGGTGAGAACGGCCGGGTGGATTCCTCGGGCGAGCTCGCGAAGCTCTCCGAGTGCCTGCGTGAGCTCGGCCTGCGCGCCGGAGAGCAGCGCGAGCGCCGCGTCTCGATCGCCCTCCATCCGCGACTCCAGCAGGCGCAGCGACACGGACAGCGCGACGAGGCGCTGCTGCGCGCCGTCGTGCAGGTTCCGCTCCAGCGTCCGCCGTGCCATCTCCTCGGCGCGTACGAGGCGGGCTCGCGAGGCGCGCAGCTCCTCTGAGACGCGCTTGCGCTCGGTGATGTCGAGCCCGGTCACGAGGAAGAGCGTGCGCTCGTCCATGACGGGGAGCGGAGTACACGTCCACGCGACGGAGAGACGCCGGCCCGACTTCGTCCTCCAGGTGTTGTCCCGCTCAGCCGGCGGCTCACCTGCAGCGACCCGCGTGATCGCTTCGCGTACGTCGTCCGCCTCGGCCGGGTCGACGAACGTCTTCCAGAAGACCTGTCCGCCGATCTCGGCCGGGTCGTACTCGAGCGCGTCCTCGAACGCGATGTTCGCACCGCGCTCCGTCAAGACCCCCTTGTTGTCGATCAGGCAGAGGAAGCTCGGCGCGTTGTTGGCGATCGCGTTGAGAAATGCGCGCTCGCGCTCCTTCTCCTCCTCGAGCCGCTGCCGCTCGGTGATGTCCATTCCGGTGACGAGGATGAGCCCGTCCAGTCGGTCGGTCACGTCTGCCACGGGGATCGCCGACCAGGCGAATGCGCGAGCGCTCCCGTCCGCGGAGCTGAGCTCCGACTCCACGGGCTCGGAGGCCGTGCCGGCTGCCGCGGACGCAATCGCCCGCGCCGCACGTCCGTCGTCATCCTCGACCACGAGGTCGAGGAACGGTCGCCCGACGAGCTGCTCGTCCGGCCACCGGATCGCCTTCTGGAACGCGCGGTTGGCGCCGACGCTCGGGTTGTCGGCGTCGCGGTCACGAATCGTGCCGTCGCGCGCCAGCGCGACCATGATGCTCGGCATCGTCTCGAACACCGCCGTCTGGACGTCTCGCTCGCGTTCGAGCTCTCGCTCGCGTTTACGCCGCATGGTGATGTCGGTGCCTCCGGAAACGATCGCGGTCACGGCGCCCGTCTCGTCGCGGTACGGCGCCGTTCGCCAGTAGACGACATGGTGCTCACCTCGGGCGTTCGTGAACGCGTTCTCGTACTCCCCGGCCGGGAACTCCGGTGCCAGAGCGTCGAACCGCTCTTCGACGGCCGCCCGCTCCGAGCCATCGATGAAGACATCCCAGTACAGGCGGCCGACGACGTGGTTCTTGTTCTCGTGACCGGCGACAGCGAGCGCGGCGGCGTTGACGTTCTGGATGCGCCCGTCGGTGCCGACGATGGCGAGCAGGCTCGGCACGGTGTTCGTCACGGTGTCGAGGAAATCGACCTCCGCGCGCAGCTCGGCCTGAAGACGGTCGCTGCGCAGCATCAAGCCTGCGGCGGCGGTCACGGCATCGAGAAGCTCGGGCTCGTCGTCGAGCGCGGCGTCGTAGGTGATCGCCGCGATCCGGTCTCCGTCCTGCTCGACGATCTTCACGGCTCGACCCGCGCGCGCCTGCGGCTCCGGCACAGCGTGACCCTCCGGGTCGACCCAACCGCCGCGCGACGTTCCCTGACGCTTGTCCAGCCAGTAGAGGACGGCAAGCTCGTCGTCGCTCAATGCGCTCGCGAGCGCATCCCGCAGCGGCGCTCCGTTCTCGAGCGCGACGACGAGCTCCGGAATCGAGACGCGAGTCAACTGAGGAGCGCGTCGATGACGTCGCCGGAGAGCTCGCCCTTGGGGACGAACCCGCGCGCCGCCGACGTCGAGACCAGCTCGCCGTAGTCGGACCGGTCACGGCTCGAGACCAGGATCACGTCGGGGATCTCGCCTTCGCGACAGCAGATCTCGTCGCAGAGGTCGAATCCGGTCATGTCGGGGAGCGAGATGTCGAGGAGAACGATCCCGGGATCGAGCTCGCCGATCGCACGGATCGCCGATGCGCCGTCCGCGGCCTCGCCCACGACGTCGAACCCTGCGGACTCGAGCAAGGCGCGGGCGGACGCCCGGAAGCTCGGGTGGTCGTCGACGATCAGCACGGTACGAGGCACGTGAGGGGATCGTGGCAGACACCAGCGTTCGCCGCCGTGCGGCTAGCCGTACCTCGCAGACGAACATATGTTCTTAGCATCCTACAATTCTCGCAAAGGGGTTGTAACGCTTGCGCGATGGTGCTAGGTTCTCCCTCAACTTCAAGGTGAGACTTGCACGAAGGCCAGGATGTTCGGTCGTCGCACGGGTCTCGACGCCGTCGAAACGGGGGTACCCGCATGGCCGCTCGAACTGCCACCGCACTGAAGCCAGCGCAGAAGATCCAGCGAGAGCTCGAGGACCTCCAGCTCGTCCTCAAGGCCCGGAACGGCAGCCAGCACGCGCTCGACGACCTCATGCGCCGGTACACGGGTTTCGTGCGGCTCAAGGCGAGCTCGTACTTCCTCGCCGGCGGCGACGGCGACGACCTCATCCAGGAGGGAATGATCGGCCTCTACAAGGCCGTGCGTGACTTCAACCCCGACATGGAGACGTCGTTCCGCAGCTTCGCGGAGCTCTGCGTCACGCGCCAGATCATCACCGCGATCAAGACGGCGACCCGCTTCAAGCACTCCCCGCTCAACACCTACGTCTCGTTCAGCCACACGCCAGCCGGCCAGGAGTCCGAGGGCGACTGCACGCTCGGCGACGCGCTTCCGGGGCCGAGCGTCAACGACCCGTCGGTCTGCGTGATCTCGACCGAGGAGCTGCAGAGCCTCGTCTTCACGCTGGGCACGGGCCTCTCGTCGCTCGAGTCGCAGGCCCTGACCCTCTACCTCGAGGGGAACTCCTACGAGGAGATGGCCGAGGATCTCGAGGTCGACACGAAGACGATCGACAACGCCCTCCAGCGGGTCAAGCGGAAGATCCTCGCGCACCAGAAGACGCGCGAGGTTCTCGCGTAGCGTTCGCCAACGCCAAGGCGAGAGGCTGAAGCGCCTCGCCACCCTGGCTCCGACCGTGCGCCGCTTCAGCGGCGCACGACGCCTCGGCCCCGAGAGCCGGAGGCGGGACTCGAACCCACGGCCTGCCGCTTACAAGGCGGCTGCTCTACCAGCTGAGCTACTCCGGCGCGCACCTCATAGGTTACGCGGCACGTCGAGTGCGTCCTTCCGGTTGCCCGAAGGTGCCCAGAGGCAGATAATCGCCCGATGCAGCCGACTGACACGACAGCGGCCGAGCGGATCCTCGCCGACCGCGCCCGTTACGTCGCACCCGGGATGTCGACCCCGAAGCTCGTCGTCGCTCACGCAGAGGGTGCGCGCGTCACCGATCCAGACGGAAACACGTACATCGACTTCGCCGGGGGCATCGGGTGCCAGAACACCGGCCATCGTCACGCCGCGATCGTCGAGGCCATCAAGGAGCAAGCCGACCGCTACCTCCACCAGTGCTTCATGATCGGCGTCTACGAGCCGTACGTGGAGGTGTGCAAGCGCCTCGCCGAGCTGTCGCCGTGTCGCGGGGAGGAGCAGCGCTCGATTCTCGTGAACTCGGGCGCCGAAGCGGTAGAGAACGCGGTCAAGATCGCGCGCTGGGCTACAGGTCGCCCGGCGGTCATCGCCTTCGACAACGCCTTCCACGGCCGGACGCTGCTCGCGATGACGATGACGAGCAAGGTGAAGCCGTACAAGGCCGGCTTCGGCCCGTTCGCGCCGGAGGTCTACCGCGCGCCGAGCCCGTACCCGTACCACGGGATCTCCTCCGACGACTCGATCGCCGCGCTCGAGCATCTCTTCAAGGCCGACGTGGATCCGTCGACGGTGGCGTGCGTCGTCCTCGAGCCGGTTCAGGGCGAAGGAGGGTTCCTCGCGATGCCGCCCGACTACCCGGCGAAGCTGCAAGAGCTCTGCCGCAAGCACGGGATCCTGTGGGTGTCGGATGAGGTGCAGTCGGGAGTGGGGCGCACCGGGACGATGTGGGCGATCGAGCAGTACCCCGGCGTCGAGCCGGACATGACCGTCTTCGGCAAGTCCATCGGCGGCGGCCTGCCGCTCGCCGGCGTCACCGGCGGAGCCGAGGTCATGGACGCGGTTCCGCCCGGCGGCCTCGGAGGCACGTTCGGTGGCAACCCGCTCTCGTGTGCTGCGGCGCTCGCCACTCTCGACATCGTCACGGAGCCGGACTTCCTCGCCGGAGCGCGCGCGCTCGGCGAGACGCTCCGCGAACGTCTCGACGACATCGCAGCGCGCCACCACGACATCGGCGAGGTGCGCGGTCTCGGCTCGATGCTGGCGTTCGAGTTCGCGGAGCGCACCGGAGACCGCGCGAAGGCCGTTGTGGACGCCGCGTTCGAGCGCGGGCTCATCCTCCTCTCCTGCGGCCTCTACGGCAACGTCATCCGCCTGCTACCCCCTCTCAACATCGAGCCGGACGAGCTGGACGAGGGGCTCGCCATCCTGGAGGAGTCGCTTGCAGCTTGACGGAAGCGCGCCGGACATCAGCGTCAGAGGACTGACGAAGCGCTACGGAGACGTCGTCGCAGTCGACGGAATCGACCTCGACATCCCGGCGGGAGAGTTCTTCACCATGCTCGGTCCGTCCGGCTCGGGGAAGACGACCACGCTGCGCATGATCGCGGGGTTCGAGATGCCCGACGAGGGATCGATCGAGCTCGCAGGAGAGGACGTCTCACGACTGCCGCCGTACGACCGCCCCGTCAACACGGTATTCCAGGACTACGCCCTGTTCCCGCACATGACCGTGCAGGCGAACGTCGAGTACGGGCTCATGGTGAAGAAGGTCAAGAAGGGCGAGCGGCGCGAACGCGCTGCGAAGGCGCTCGAGATGGTGCGTCTCGCCGGCTACGGCGATCGGAAGCCGTCGCAGCTCTCCGGCGGCCAGCGACAGCGCGTCGCGCTCGCGCGCGCGATCGTCAACCGGCCGAAGGTGCTCCTCCTCGACGAGCCGCTCGGTGCGCTCGACCTCAAGCTACGCCAGGAGATGCAGATCGAGCTCAAGTCGATCCAGCGCGAGGTTGGCATCACCTTCGTCTACGTCACGCACGACCAGGAAGAGGCGTTGACGATGTCGGATCGCCTCGCGG
Source organism: uncultured Gaiellaceae bacterium (assembly GCA_963822885.1). Classification (GTDB taxonomy): domain Bacteria; phylum Actinomycetota; class Thermoleophilia; order Gaiellales; family Gaiellaceae; genus GMQP-bins7. Next base: position 4,304 of record CAWGJJ010000022.1, on the reverse strand, counting down.
TCTTCAACCAGGGGAAGATCGAGCAGATCGGACCGCCGGCGGAGGTGTACGAGCATCCGCAGAGCGAGTTCATAGCGGGGTTCGTCGGCGTCTCGAACGTCATCGAGCGCGACGGCCGCCGCTACACCGTTCGGCCCGAGAAGCTCAACCTGCTCGAGGACGGCGATCAGCCGGAGCCTGGATCCCAGGTCGAGGCCGGGCTCGTGCGGGACGTGCAGTACGTCGGGCCTGTCACGCGCTACCACGTTACGCTCGACCGTGGTGGTGAGCTCCAGGTGCTGGCGCAGAACCTCGAGGAGGGCTCGAGCGAGGTGCTCGAGGTGAAAGGACGGCGGGTGCGCGTCGAGTGGCGCCCGGGACAGGAGTCGGAGATCGACGAACCAAAGGGAGGATCGGAATGAAGGCACGCAAGGTACGCGTTGCGCGTTGGGCCGTCTTCGGCCTGCTCGTCGCGGCGCTGAGTGTCGTCGCTGCCGGATGCGGTGGCGGTGACGACGAAGGGAGCGGTGACGTCGCGACGGCGGTCGAGGGTCTCGGTACGTCGCTCGAGGAGATCCAGGAGATGGCACGTGAGGAGGGCGAGGTCAACGTCGTCCAGTGGCCGGGCTACGCGCAGCTCGTCGACGAGTTCAAGGAAGCAACCGGCTGCACGGTCAACACGAAGGACGGGACGACATCGGACGACATGATCAGCCTGCTGCAGACCGGCGCGTACGACGGTGTCTCGGCGTCGGGGAACGCGAGCATTCGGCTCATGACGACCGGTGAGGTCGCGCCGATCGACACGGACCTCGTCCCCAACTACGCCGACATCATCGAAGGAATAAAGGACCAGGAGTACAACAGCCTGGACGGGCAGGCCTATGGCGTTCCGCACGGCCGGGGTCCGAACCTCCTCACCTATCGCACCGACGAGGTGACGCCGGCTCCGACCAGCTGGGCCGTGGTCTGGGACAACCCGAACCCCTACAAGGGAAAGATCTCAATCTACGACGACTCGATCTTCATCGCAGACGCGGCGGTCTATCTCAAGGCCACTCAGCCGGATCTCGGGATCACCGACCCGTACGAGCTGGACGAGGAGCAGTTCACCGCTGCCGTCGACCTGCTCAAGCAGCTCAATCCGAACGTCGGTGAGTACTGGAGCGACTATGCGAAGCAGATCCAGTCGTTCGCCAACAAGGACAGCGTGGTCGGCACGGCGTGGCCGATTCAGACTGTGCTGCTCAAGGGCGACAACCAGCCGGTCGAGGCGATCAAGCCCAGTGAGGGTACGACGGGTTGGTCGGACACCTGGATGATCTACTCGAAGGCAGCCAACCCGAACTGCATGTACCTCTTCATGAATCACATGGCGTCACCGGAGGCGCAAGCGGCGGTTGCCGAAGGCTTCGGCGAGGCGCCCGTCAACCTGAAGGCATGCGACCTGACGAAGAACACGGAGCACTGCACCGAGTACCACGCCGATGACGAAGCCTGGTGGGAGGACGTCTACTACTGGACGACTCCGACCGCCGACTGCGGCGACGACCGCGGCGAGGTGTGCAAGACCCAGGAGGACTGGGAAGCAGCCTGGACGGAGATCAGGGGATAGTCGCCTGATCGCTCGGGACGAATGACGTCCGTCCCTGTTGCCGAGACGCCGCCCCGGGGCAGCCCGGGGCGGCGTCTCTCCACGTTCTTCTACCGGCACCCGAAGATCCGGCTCGCCGCGCTCCTCGCGTTGCCCGTCGGCTGGCTCGTCCTCGTGTACTTCGGGTCGCTCTTCGTGCTTCTGCTCTCGTCGCTCTGGGAGACCGACCCGTTCACGCGCGACGTCGTCCACACGCTCACGCTCGAGAACTTCCAGCGCATCATCGAAACGCCGGTCTTCCGCGACGTCGCATGGCGCACGATCCAGATGGCCGTGCTCGTCACGCTCGCGGACATCGTCCTCGCGTTTCCCGATCGCGTACTACATGGCCCGTGTCGCCTCGCCTCGCACACGCGACGTCCTCGTCATCGCAGTGCTCATGCCGCTCTGGGCCAACTACCTCGTGAAGGCCTTCGCCTGGCGGACGATCCTCTCCGACGGCGGGGTCATCAACTGGGCGCTCGATCCGACTCGGCTCTCGTTCGACGGGTACTCGACCGTCGGACTCTGGCTCACCTTCACGTACCTCTGGCTGCCGTTCATGATCCTGCCGATCTACGCCGGCCTCGAGCGGATCCCGGCCTCGCTGCTCGAGGCGTCGGCCGATCTCGGAGGGCGCTCGCTGATCACGTTCACGCCGTGTGATCCTCCCGCTCGCATTCCCGGCGATCGTTGCGGGCTCGATCTTCACGTTCTCGCTCACGCTCGGCGACTACATCGCGCCGGGTCTCATCACGAGCGAGCAGTTCATCGGGACCGTCATCTACTCGATCCGCGGCGAGGCGCTCCCGACTGCTGCCGCGTACTCACTCGTTCCCCTCATCATCATCGTCGCCTACCTGCTCGTCGCGCGCCGGCTCGGGGCGTTCGAGAGCCTCTGATGGTCGAGTCGCGACTGACGCGCGTGCTGCTTCGGCTCGGTGCTGGCGTGACGCTGGCGTTCATCTACATCCCGCTCGTCGTCATCGGCCTCTACGCCTTCAATGCGCAGGTCACGCAGGCGTGGCCGATCGAGGACTTCAGCACGAAGTGGTTCTCCGTGGCGTTCCACAACGAGGAGGTGCGCGACGCCCTGAAGCTCTCGGTCATCGCTGCGCTCTGCGCGACGGCGATTGCGCTCGTGCTCGGCACGCTCGCGTCCATGGCCGTTGCCCGGTACCGGTTCTTCGGCCGCGAGGTGATCACCTTCGCAGTCATCCTCCCGATCGCGCTTCCCGGCATCGTCACCGGACTCGCGCTGCAGGCGACGATCATCGACGTCCTCGGGCCGCTCGGCGTCACCTTCGGTCTCGCGACGATCATCGTCGGGCACGCGACGTTCTGTGTCGTGGTCGTCTACAACAACGTCATCGCGCGCATGCGACGTACTGCCGGCTCACTCGACGAAGCCTCCGCGGATCTGGGCGCGGACAACTGGCAGACGTTCCGATACGTGCTCTTGCCGCAGATGCGTACGGCGCTCCTCGCCGGCGCGCTCCTCGCGTTTGCGCTCTCGTTCGACGAGGTCATCGTGACCGTCTTCACGTCGGGCGCGCAGCAGACGCTGCCGATCTGGATCTTCGCCCAGCTCTCCCGGCCGCTCGAGCTACCCATCGTGAACGTCGTGGCGCTCTTTGTCCTGGTCGTCTCGATCATCCCGGTGTACTTCGCACAACGACTGGCCGGCGCGAGTGGCATCACGGGCGACCGACCGAAGAAGACAGCGGTGCGCGCGGCCATCGAGACCGAGCCGTAGAGCCTGGTCAGCCGGCGGTGACGCCGGTGCCGATCGGGCACGTCACGCCGGTGCCGCCGAGACCGCAGTAGCCGTTCGGGTTCGCCTCGAGGTACTGCTGGTGGTAGTCCTCGGCGTAGTAGAACGGCCCCGCCTCGACGATCTCGGTCGTGATCGCTCCGTACCCGGCGCGCGAGAGCTCCTCCTGGAACATGTCGCGCGACGCGAGCGCTGCGTCGCGCTGTGCCTCCGACGTCCAGTAGATGCCGGAGCGGTACTGCGTGCCGACGTCGTTGCCCTGGCTGCATGCCCTGCGTGGGATCGTGGCCTTCCCAGAAGATCTTCAGCAGCGCCGTCGTAGCTCGTCTGCTCGGTGTCGAACACGGCGAGGACGACCTCGTTGTGTCCGGTGCGGCCGCTGCAGACCTCCTGGTACGTCGGATTCGGCGTGTGGCCGGCTGCGTAGCCGACCGCGGTCGTGTAGACGCCCGGCGCGCGCCAGAACATCCGCTCGGCGCCCCAGAAGCAGCCCATGCCGAAGATCGCCTGCTCGGTTCCCTCGGGGAACGGCGGTCCGATGGGCGTGCCGAGCACGAGATGACGTCCCGGAACGTAGACCGGCGTGTCGCGGCCCGGAAGCGCGTCCTCCGGGGTCGGCATGGCCGTGGCCTTGCGGGTGAACAGCATGGTTCGGAGGGTAGCGGCTGACTCGCCGCCGGCGTCCTTACGAAACGGTGTACGGCTACGGCTTCGCGGCCGCCTCCCAGCCGTCGTATTCGCCTTCGTGCTGGGCGGCGACGTTCTCGAACCACGAGCGAAACGCTGCGACCGTCTCCGGGCCGAGGATGCGCTGACCATCGGCCTTCACGCACCACTGGTGGATCGTCTCGGTCGGGGGTTCGACGTTCGCCGTCCATGATCCCTCGGTGACCGCTCCGGCCGCTGCGCGGGCGTGAT
>CAWGJJ010000021.1:0-33105 GCA_963822885.1 uncultured Gaiellaceae bacterium | reverse complement strand
ACTGCTTCGCTCCGACCGAGCAGCTCGTCACCTCGCACGGCCTACGGACGTTCGCGGAGCTCGAGGACACGTCGTGCCGCGTGCTCACCGACGACGGCTTCAAGCCCGCGGTCGTGAAGCGCTTCCGGCGCCGGCCGCTCGTGAAGCTCGAGTTCGCGCCGGCTTTCGAGGAGCGCGACCGCTACGGCGGTACGCGGCTCACGACGCGCAACATCTCGCGCTTCCGGCGGACGGTGTGGGCCACGCCGACGCACGGGTGGCGTGCTGAGCGACGGCCAGAAGACGAACGCGCTCGGGGTCGGGCAGTTCGTTCCCGCGACTACCGCGCAGCCCGACGCGCGACGGCGAGACGTACCGGCTTGGCGTGCTCCATGGGCTCGTTTACGGAGACGGATCATGGAACAAGGTGGAGATCCGCTCCGGCGAGCATCTCCACTACGTTCAGCTGTACGGCGAGCGCGTGGCGCGCTTCCGCCATTTCTTCGAGCAGATGAACTTCTCGCCGAGCCTCGACGTGCATCCGGGGTATGCCGGCACGGGCGTCGTGCGCTCGTGTGTCAACCTGAAGAAGCTTCTCCCGGAGACCGCCGACGCCGAGTACATCGCCGGGTTCGTCGACGGCTGGATCGCCGCTGACGGCGACCCTGTGAAGGCGGGCTCCTGGCGGCTGCGCTCGATCGACCACGAGGCGCTCGCCTGGCTCGAGCGGGCTGCGTCGTCGCCGGCTACGTCGCGGTCGGCTCGGGCGAGGAAGGCTCCGTCGAGACGAACTTCGGCGTTCGCAGCCGCCCGATCCGCTGGCTCCATCTCGCGACGCGCGAGACGCACTGGCGCGTGATGAGCGTGGAGCAGCACGAGGCCGACGACGCCGACACGTTCTGCGCGGTCGTTCCCGGCAAGCACGAGTTCACGCTCGCCGGCGGCATCACCACGCCGGAACTGCGGGGCATGCGAACCGGAGTGCCCGGTCGAGGCGATCTTTCCCGAGGACGCGCTCCCGGACAAGTGGAACGCCTTCGTCGAGATCAACTACGCGTTCCCCGATCCCGAGAAGATCAACGCGCTGACGGACGCCTACGCGACCGAGCACAACGTCCAGAACGAACCGCTCGAGTAGCGCTCAGGCAGGCTGCAGATACGCGCAGGGCCGCGGATCGCCCGGAAGCGGTGAAGGGGCGATCTTCGTCACGCGATAGCGCTCGTCCCCGTCTTCGACCTCGGCGCCGGGGCGCGGCGGGTCACCGGAGCGCTCGACGAGCGTGTACCCGGACGTCGACCACACGAAGAAGAGGAAGCCGCTCGAGCCGTTCCCGTTCACGCCCGCGATCCTAACGGTGCGCAGTCGCGGGTGGCACGGCGATCCGGACGGTAGAGCCGCGCGGATAACGCACCTCGGAGCTGAACCGGCCGTTGAGCGTGGCCGCGCGCTCCGCGAGCGCCTCGAGCACCGCCGCACGTCGTTCGGGCGGGCCGTCGTCGGTGACGACGAGCTCCGCTCCGCCTCCCTCGGTGGCGCGCAGCGCGATCTCGATCCGCGTGAGCGGCCCGCGCCGTACCGCCTGCTCCGTCGCCTCGCGAAGAATCTGGTACAGGGCAACAACCGCGTTCTCCCCGAGCTCGTCCGCATAGGCGACGTCGAGATCGATCTCGATGTCGTTCCGGGAGGCGATACGCCGGGCGAGTGCGGCGGCAGCCGACGCGAAGCCGAGCTGATGGAGGACGCGCGGCTCGAGGTCGTCGCAGAGCGCACGGAGATCGCGGGCCGCGTCGCGCGCGAGCTCGAGTCCGCGCGAGAACACCTCCACTGCACGATCCTTCTCGCCACCCTCGAGCTCGGCGAGCCCCGCGTCGAGCATCTGCGAGATCGCCGACAGCTGCTGGATCGGTCCGTCGTGCAGGAGCTCGGCGACCCGCCTGCGCTCCTCCTGCTCGGCCAGCATGCGCTCCGCGAGGAGCGCTCGCTCGGACTCGTCCACGGTCAATCGATCATGGCTTCGCGAAGCGCGATCGCGACCGCCTGCGTGCGCGTGTCGGCTTCGAGCTTCGCGAGGATGTGCCGCACGTGGCTCTTCACGGTCTCCTGGCTGATGAAGAGCTTCGCCGCGACGTCTGCGTTCGACATCCCGTCGGCCAGGAGCTGAAGGATCTCCCGCTCGCGCGGCGTGAGCACGTCCGACTGGCCCTGCGCGGCGACGAACTCGGCCATGAGCCCGGGGTCGACGAACGTCTCGCCGGCGGCGACCTTCTCGATCGCCCGCAGAAGCGTCTCGTGCGGCGCCTCCTTGAGGATGTATCCCTTCGCGCCGGACTCCAAGCCGCGCTGGAGAAGCGAGCGCTCGCCGTAGGCGGTGAAGATGAGGACGCCGGTCTCGGGCGCACGCTGCAGCAGCTGCTCGGTCGCCTCGAGCCCGTCCATGTCGGGCATGCGCAGGTCCATGATCACGACGTCTGGCCGGCGCCGCTCTGCGAGCGCGACCGCAGACGCTCCGTCGGACGCCTCGCCGATAACGCGGATGCGCGCCGAGCGCGACAGCGCGAGGCGAAGGCCCTCGCGAACGACCTCGTGGTCGTCTGCGATGAGGCAGGTGATCTCATCGGCCACTCGGCGATTCTACGGCGCGCATCGGCGCCTTCCTGCCGTTGCCTCAGACGACGAGCGAGAGTTGGCGTGGCGCCGAGGTGCGGCGCGGACGCCTGCGCGGACTCGGAGCGGTAGCAGTGGCGCGTCGCACCGGCTCGAGGATCGCGCCTGTTGTCGCCGCTCCGAGGTACGCGCGTGACGCGAATAGCGTTTCGTAGCGCGCGACCTCTTCGGGCCAGTCGCGCGCGAGCGCCTCGAGAAAGTGCTCCTTCACCCCCGGGCGCAAGTGGACGACGCTCGCCCAGATCGTCCGCGCACCCGCGGCCCGCGCGGCACGTACGACGGCCTCGAGCTGCGCGGATCGTCGGAGAGACCCGGAAGGATCGGCGCGATCCCGACGCCGACGTCGATCCCCGCATCGGCGAGCCGCCGGATCGCTTCGAGCCGGCTTGCGGGCGGTGCCGTTCCTGGCTCGGTCGTCCGCCAGACGCACTCGTCGAGCGTGGGGAGCGAGAGGAAGACCTCGGCCCCGGCTCGCGACGACGCCTCTTGCAGAACGTCGATGTCACGCACCACGAGCGGCCCGCGGGTGACGATCGAGAAGGGCGTCCACGCGGCGTCGAGCTCGACGAGGCACGCGCGCGTGAGGCGGAACCTGCCCTCGGCGGGCTGGTACGGATCCGTCGCCGTTCCGAGAGCCACCTCGTCTCGCTCCCACGACGGGCGCGCGAGCTCGCGTCTCAGAACCTCGGCGATGTTCAGCTTCACGCGAATCGAGCGGCCATACCGGTCGTCCGAGGGGCGGTCGGCACGCTGCTCGAAGTGGCGGACGTACGAGGTCAAGGCCAGAAGACCGATGGCCCGCCGGGGCGGGCCATCGGTGGAGAGCCGTTGGTTGACTGCTACGGCTGCAAGTTGTGGATGTCGAACGCAGTCTCCTGTGGTTCTGGCAGGCCACCTTCGATGCCCGCTTGCATCCGAGGCATCAGGATGCCGTCGCGGAACGCCTCCCAGCTCTCCTTCGACTCGTGAACGGCGAAGATCGTCCAGCCGCCATCCGACGGGCCAGCCGCGTGGAAGGTCTGGCCGTCCGGCAGGGTGTCCCTCGACGGGTGCACCGCCGCGAGACTCGCTTCGTACTGCTCCTGCGTACCGCCCGGAAAGTGATGCACGATCCCGTACGCCATCTCGTTCCCCTCTCGCGTTGACCACGTTGACTGAGCAGCCGTACTGTCGTGGAGCTTCCAGTGTAAGTGGGGGTCGTCTCCGGTGAGCAGGTGGGCGACGGTACGAGCCACGCTGGATACAAGTGAACTGTCGGACGGGCGGCTTCGTGGCATCGGGCTGGCGAGAATCGAGATCGAACGGAGCGACGGTTCTTATTGAAGAGAGCGACGACTGCGGTACGGATGGCGCCAAGGTCACACGATCTTGCGAACGGAGAAGGAGGAAACAGTGCTCAAGGAGTTCAAGGAATTTCTCTTGCGCGGCAACCTCGTCGAACTCGCGGTTGCCTTGGTGATCGGCCTTGCTTTCGCGGCGCTGATCTCGTCGCTCGTCGATGACCTGATAATGCCGGTCGTTGCCATGATTATCGGCAAGCCCGACTTCAGCGGTCTCACCTTCACCATCAACGACGCAGTCTTCCGCTACGGCGCCTTCATCACCGCCCTGATCACGTTCATTGCGACGGCTGCGGCGATCTTCTTCTTCGTCGTGAAGCCCGTGAACGCTGTCATGTCGCGCATGCAGAAACCAGCGGAGGACGAAGTGACTGACGAGGAGAGGCGCCACCAGGAACTGCTCGCCGCGCTCCGCTCCCGAACGTAGCCAGTCGGTCGAACACCGAACCTGCCCTGCGCGGAGCTTGCGACGTCCCCTGCGCTGGATAGAAGTGAACTGTCGGACGTAACAGAATGTGCAGCGGTGCACGCAGCCCATGTACGGATTGAGCGACCAGCGGAACGGCATGCCGCGCACTTGAGTCAGCGCCGACTTGCACGGCTCGACTCGGTACTCGACGGACATCGCTCGAAGATAGAACACATGTTCGTATTCGACAAGGGGCTAGAGTCGCGCGATGGACGAGCTCGGCGACGGGATCCGTCGTGTGACGTTGCCGTTGCCGACGCGACCAGGGCACGTGCACGCGTACCTGCTCCCCGGCGACGAGGGGTGGACGCTCGTCGATACCGGCGTGGGGCTCCCGGACGCGAAGGAGACCTGGGCGGCGGAGCTCGAGCAGGCCGGCGGGCGTGTCGCGACGGTCTTCGTCACGCACTTTCACCCCGACCACGTCGGAGCCGCAGCCGATCTCCATGAGCTCACCGGCGCGCCCGTCGTCCAGGGCGCGCTCGACTACGCGCAGTGCGAGCTCGTCTGGGGGAATCCCGCGTGGTCGGACCGGCTGCTCGATTGGTTCCGGCTCCACGGTGCGCCCGACTCGGTCACAGCCGAGCTCGTGGGCCAGAGCTCCGTCTACCGGCCGTTCATCCGTTACCAACGGGATCCGATCCTCGTCGAGGCGGGCGAGCACGTCGACGGCTGGGAGCTCATCGCCGCCCCGGGCCACGCCGACGGACAGCTGTGTCTGATTCGCGACGGCGTGCTCGTCGCTGCGGATCACCTGCTCGGGAGGATCACGCCCACTGTCGGACTCTGGCCGGCCAGCCGCTCGGATCCGCTCGGCGACTATCTCGCCGCTCTCGACCGGACCGTCGAGCTTGCGCCCCGCATCGCGTTACCCGGCCACGGCGAGCCGATCGAGGATCCTGCCGGCCGCGCACGCGAGCTGAAGGAGCATCACCGCCTGCGCCTCGAGGAGGCGACCGCAGCGCTCACGCCCGAGCCGCAGACGGGCTACGAGCTGTCGTTCGCGCTATTCGGCGCCGATCTTCCCGCGGCGGGACGCCGTTTCGCGGTGGCCGAGACGTTGTCGCACCTCGAGCGTCTCGGCCACGAGGGCGCGGCTCGTCGGCAGGAGGTCGACGGAGTGGTTACCTATACTGCCGCCTGATCATCGTGGGCGACGAAATCCCGCCGAGTACCGGCGCCCCTGACGGGGCGTGAGTACCGCTCTCCGCATCGCCATCGTGTTCCTCCTCGTTCTGGGGAACGCGGTCTTCGTGGCAGCCGAGTACGCCCTCATCACGGGTCGGCGGTCCCGCCTCGAGGAGCGCGCCGAACGCGGCGGCCGCGGCGCGAAGACAGCGCTGCAGCTCATGGACGACCCCGTCCGTTTCATCTCGACGGTGCAAGTCGGCATCACGATCTTCGCGATCCTGCTCGGCGCTATCGGCGAGCCGCTGCTCTCGGAGCTCATGCAACCGCCGCTGTCCAATACGGTTGCCTTCCTCGTCTCGTTCGCGATTCTCGCGTACCTCTCGGTTGTCGTCGGGGAGCTCGTGCCAAAGGCGGTCGCGCTTCAGAAGGCCGAGCCGCTCGCGATCGCGCTCGCAATTCCGCTCTCGTGGTTGGCGAAGGTCGCGTATCCGCTCGTCTGGTTGCTCGAGAAGTCGTCCAACGTCCTGCTTCGACTCCTGCGGGTCAAGCCGGCGCCGGCCGGGATGATCGCGTACACGCGCGAGGACATCCGCCACTCGGTCGCGGCAGCGGAGGACGTCGGCGAGCTCCAGGAGGCCGAGGAGGAGATGCTCTACAAGGTCTTCGACTTCGCCTCGAAGGAGGTCTCCGCGGTGATGGTGCCACGCCCCGAGGTGGTCGGGATAGCCGTCGACATCCCACCTGACGAGGCTCTTCGTGCAGTCGTCGACTCGCCCTTCACCCGCTACCCCGTCTATCGCGGCTCACTCGACGACGTCGTCGGCATCCTCCACGTGCGCGATCTCTTCGGCGCGATGCACGACGTCGGCCTCGCGTCCGTCGAGCTCCAGACCATCGTGCGTCCGGCGTTCGTCGTGCCGGAGACGAAGGATCTCGCCGCGCTCCTCGCCGACTTCCGTCGCGAGAAGCAGCACATGGCGATCGTGATCGACGAGTACGGCGACATGGAGGGGATCGTCACTCTCGAAGACCTGCTCGAGCAGATCGTCGGCGACATCGAGGACGAGTTCGACCTCCCGGATACCTCCATCGAGAGGATCGACGAGAACCGCATCCGCATCGACGGCACCTACACGATCGACGACTTCAACGAGGAGTTCGAAACGGAGCTAGGGCAGGAGGACTTCCACACGATGGCCGGGCTCGTCTTCGGCGAGCTGGGGCGGGCGCCGGGGGTTGGGGACACCGTGCGGGCCGACGGGTTATGCCTCAAGGTTCTCGAGATCGAGGGCTCCCGGATCATGAAGATCGAGGTCGAGTTCGGCGTGGGGGACGACGCGCCGAGCCAATCTTCTAGTGCAGACGCGGAAGCCCGCTAGCGCGGACTTCCGGTCGCACAGATCCCTGAAGGCGTCCGCTTCGCGGCCGCGGTGTTTGCGTCTCCCCGGAGCCTAGGCTCCCGTTCGGCATGACGAAATCTGCGCTCCGGCACCGCGACTTCAGGCTCATCGTCATCGCATTCGTCGCCGAGGCGTTTGCGCTGCAGATGGCGTTCGTCGCGATCGGGTGGCAGGTCTACTCGGTGCGCGAGAACCCGCTCGACCTCGGGCTCGTCGGACTCGCGGAGTTCCTCCCCTTGCTCCTGCTCGCGCTCCCGGCTGGGCAGCTCGCCGACCGCGTGCCGCGTCGCAACCTCCTCACGGTGATGACCTCGCTCAACGTCGTTGTCCTTGGCGGCCTCCTCGCGGTGACCGTGTCGGGCGCCGACAAGGTCTGGCCGTTCTTCGCGCTCGCCTTCGTCCAGGGCATCGGGAGCGCCATCGGCGCGCCTGCGGGGCGCGCGCTAACACCGTCACTCGTGCCCGAGGAGATCCTCGTGAGCGCACTGGCGCAGCGCTCGATCGCGTTTCAGCTGTCCGCCGTGATTGCTCCGGCCGTCGGCGGGATCCTCTTCGCCATCCAGGCCGAGCTCGTCTACGGGGTTGCCATCGGTCTCGCGCTGGTGGCGCTGGGGTGCGTGCTCGGGCTGCGCGGCGGGCGCGTTCCAGCCGCTGCGGGTGCCGTCGGGCTGCACGAGCTCATGGCCGGCGTTCGGCTCATCCGCCGGACGAACGTCCTACTGGGCGCGATCTCGCTCGACCTCTTCGCCGTGCTCCTCGGTGGGGCGGTCGCTCTTCTCCCGATCTTCGCGAAGGACATCCTCGAGGTCGGGCCTACCGGGCTCGGTTTGTTGCGCGCGGCGCCGGCCGTCGGAGCTCTCCTCGCGGCGGCGCTGATCGTGCGCTTCCCGATCCGGCGTCGCGCCGGGCCACTGCTGTTCGGCGTCGTCGCCGGCTTCGGCCTCAGCATGGTCGTCTTCGGGCTCTCGCGCTCCCTCTGGCTGTCGATGCTCGCCCTCGCGTTCGGAGCGGGCCTCGACATGGTGAGCGTCGTCCTGCGCCAGACCATCCTCCCGCTGGTTACGCCGGACGAGCTACGTGGGCGCGTGAACGCCGTCGAGATGGTCTTCATCAGCGGCTCGAACGAGCTCGGCGCGTTCGAGTCCGGTGTCGCGGCGGCGCTCATCGGCGCGGTTCCGGCTGTCGTGGTCGGCGGGATCGCGACCGTTGTCGTCGCAGCGGTGTGGTGGAGGCTCTTCCCGTCGCTCGCTCGCGTCGATCGGCTGGACGAGCTTCGACCTGTCGCGATCGACTCCGGGTAACCGCTCAGACCGGGGCGAGCCCGCGCGACTTGCGGCTCGCTGCCGACTGCCTGCGCTGCGCCGAGAGCTCGACCTTTCGCAGGCGGATCTCCGACGGCGTCACCTCGACGCACTCGTCCTCGCGGATGTACTCGAGCGCCTGGTCGAGCGACAGCGGGCGCGCTGGGATGAGTCGGACGGTGGCGTCGGCTGACGCCGCGCGCGTGTTCGTGAGCTTCTTCTCCTTCGTGGCGTTCACGTCGAGGTCCTCGGCGCGCGAGTTCTCGCCGACGATCATTCCCTCGTAGACGTCGGCGCCCGGCGCGACGAAGAGCGACCCGCGCTCCTGCATGTTCAGGATCGCGTTCGAGGTCGTCTTCCCGCGACGGTCGGCGACGAGCGCGCCGGTCGGCCTCGTGCGCAGCTCCCCGAACCACGGCTCGAAGCGCTCGAAGACGTGGTGGAGGATTCCCGTGCCGCGCGTCTCCGTCAGAAACTCGGTGCGAAATCCGATGAGTCCGCGTGCCGGGACGATGACGTCCATGCGCACCCAGCCTGAGCCGTGGTTGACGAGCGCCTCCGTGCGTCCCTTGCGCAGCGCGAAGAGCTGCGTCAGCACGCCCATGTACTCCTCCGGAGCATCGACCGACACACGTTCGACCGGCTCGTGCACCTTGCCGTCGATCTCGCGCGTGACGACCTGTGGCTTTCCGACCGTCAGCTCGAAGCCCTCGCGGCGCATCTGCTCGACGAGAACGGCGAGCTGGAGCTCGCCGCGGCCCTGCACCTCCCAGGCGTCGGGCGACTCGGTCTCGAGGATGCGGAGCGACACGTTGCCGATGAGCTCGGTGCGCAGGCGACTCTCGAGGAGGCTCGCCGTGAGCTTGTCGCCGGAGAGGCCGGAAAGGGGCGAGGTGTTGATGCCGATCGTCATCGAGAGCGACGGCTCGTCGACGGAGATCACCGGGAGCGGGCGCGGATCGTTCGGATCCGCGAGCGTCTCGCCGATCGTGACTTCCGGGATTCCCGCCACGGCGATGATCTCGCCCGGCCCGGCCTCGGTCGCCTCGACGCGGTCGAGCGCCTCCGTCACGTAGAGCTCCGTGACCTTGGCCCGCTCGATCGTTCCGTTCGCGCGACACCAGGCGACCTGCTGGCCGCGCGTGATCGTTCCCTGTGCGACTCGGCACAGCGCAAGGCGGCCGACGTAGGCCGATGCGTCGAGATTCGTCACGAGTGCCTGGAGCGGGTGGCCCTCCTCGTACTCGGGTGGGGGGATGCGCTCGAGGATCAGCTCGAGGAGCGGGCCGAGATCCGGCGCGAGTTCGTCCGGATCGGGTGCCAGCGATGCGCGCCCGGCCTTCGCGTTGCAGTACACGATCGGGAACTCGATCTGGGTCTCGTCTGCGTCGAGGTCGAGAAAGAGCTCGTATACCTCGTTCACGACGGCCTCGATCCGCGCGTCGGGGCGGTCGACCTTGTTGACGACGAGGATCACCGGAAGTCTCGCCTCGAGCGCCTTGCGCAGCACGAACCGCGTCTGCGGCAGTGGCCCCTCGCTCGCGTCGACGAGGAGGAGCACGCCGTCGACCATCGTCAGCCCGCGCTCGACCTCGCCCCCGAAGTCGGCGTGGCCCGGCGTATCGATGATGTTGATCTTCGTCTCGCCGTAGCGCACTGCCGTGTTCTTGGCGAGGATCGTGATGCCCTTCTCGCGCTCGAGGTCCATCGTGTCGAGGACGCGCTCGTTGACGTCCTGGTTCGTCCTGAAGGCACCGGACTCCCAGAGGAGCGCGTCGACGAGCGTCGTCTTGCCGTGGTCGACGTGCGCGACGATCGCGACGTTGCGGAGCTCAGTGCGGGCAGCCATCGACTCGAGCGTACCGGCGTCCGGGCGCGGCTACGCGAGGCCGCCATGCGGGCCGTTCGGCGCACCGGCCTTGACCAGCCCGGCTTCGTACGCGGTGACAACTGCCTGCACCCGATCGCGGAGGTCGAGCTTCTGCAGAACGTGTGCCACGTGCGTCTTCACGGTGTGCTCGCTGACGACGAGCGTCGCCGCGATCTCGGCGTTCGAGAGGCCGCGGGCGACGAGCCCGAGCACCTCAAGCTCTCGTACTGTCAATTCGGAGAGGGAGGGAGGTGGGGCGGCGGGATGTGCGCCGGCGAAGCGCTCGATCAGCCGCTGCGTCACCGCGGGCGCGAAGAGCGAGCCACCGTGGGCGACGATGCGGATTCCCGCGAGCAGCTGAGCTTCTGGCGCGTCCTTGAGCAGGAACCCACTCGCCCCGGCGCGTAACGCCTCGTAGACGTACTCGTCGAGGTCGAAGGTCGTGAGGACGAGCACTCGCGGCGAGCTCTCGTCCACCACGATCCGTCGCGTCGCCTCGATTCCGTTTGCGACCGGCATGCGGACGTCCATGAGCACGACGTCGGGTAGCAGCTCGCGCGCCAGCACGACCACTTCGTCGCCATCGCCTGCCTCGCCGACCACTTCGAGCTCTGGATCGTCGCGCAGGATCATGCGAAAGCCCGAGCGGACGAGCCGCTGGTCATCCGCGAGAAGCACCCGAATCACAGCGGCAGACTCGCCCGGACCCGGTACCCGCCCTCGCTGCGTGGCCCGCTCTCGAGCTCGCCGCCGAACATCGCCACCCGCTCGCGCATCCCCGCAAGCCCGTGCCCACTGCCGCCTCCGTTCGTCGCGGCGGCGCCCGTATTCACGACCTCCAGCTCGAGAACGTCCTCGCCGTAGCGCACGAGCACGCGCGTTTGGGCGGGGCCGGCGTGCTTGAGCGCGTTCGTCAGCGCCTCCTGGACGATGCGGTACGCGGAGAGATCGACGCCCGGCGCAAGCTCGCGCGCGGTGCCTTCTACGCGGAGCTCGACCGGGAGGCCCGCATCGCGGACATGGCCAACGAGCGTGTCGAGCTGTGCCAGAGACGGTTGTGGCGCGAGCGCCACCTCCTCGTCGTCGGCGCGCAACATTCCGAGGAGCCGGCGCATCTCCTGCAGAGCCTCCGTCGCGGTCTTCTCGATCGCGTCGATGGCACCGCGGGCGTCGTCGGGCTGTGCGCCGAGCGAGTGGCGGGCGCCGCGTGCCTGCAGGACGATGACGCTGATCGCATGAGCGACGACGTCGTGCAGCTCACGCGCGATGCGCGTCCGCTCCTCGAGCACGGCGCTCCGTGCCTTCGCCTCGTGCTCGACGATGAGCTCCCGCTCTCGTCGTCTGCGGCGGCGAATCGTGCGTCCGGCCAGCCAGGTGCCGCCGAAGATCGCCGTGAAGAACGTGAGGTTGCCGATCATGTCGAAGAACGAGCCCGCGTTCCAGTCCACGATCGTCGCGAGCAATGCCATTCCCGCAACTTGCGCCGCCCCGACGGCTGCGCGCGCGCCGCCCGTATGCGCACCCACGGAGTAGACCGCGACTGCGAGGGCGATCGCGAGTGTCAGCGGATCCTCGTTCTCCGGTGTGAAGAGGTCGATCAGGACCCAGGCGGCAATGTTTACAGCCATCACAGCCAGCGGCCAGCGCGTTCGCCAGATCAGCGTCAGCGGCACGAGCAGCATGAGCGGCACGAAGAGTGAGCGCTCGTAATCGAGGTGCAGAACGAAGAGCTCGATCTCGGCGACGACCGCGAGCCCCACGGCGAGGAGCGTGTTCCCTCGGCTGCCCGACAGCCAGGTCATGGACTCAAGGGTAGGTCACCGCTCGAGGCCCGACGTCGGCCGCGGGAGCGATCGTGGATCAGCCGCGCGAGTGAGACAAGATCGCTGCTGCGGCCGACGACGCCGGATCACCGTCTTCCTAGGGTCGAAACACACGACCGAGGAGGCACGATGACCAGATCGATCCCACTCGCCGCACTCGCTGCGGCGGTACTGGCGCTCGCCGCGTGTGGTGGCAGCGAGCCCGAGTCCAACGCCGTCGAGTTGCAAGGCGACGAGTACGCCTTCGTCATGCCGGAGACTATCGAGGGCGGCTGGACGACCCTCGAGTTCGAGAACACGGGGGACGAGCTGCACGAGTTCGCGCTCGCCCGGCTCACGGGCGGCAAGACGATGACCGACGTGCAGCGGTACCTGAGCGACCCGAAGTCGCAACAGCAGCCGCCGCCGGCCTGGGTGCAGATTCGCGCCGGGATTCCGACTCTCGACGGCGGCGAGCAGGCCGCGCTCACGCAGCAGCTCGAGCCCGGCAGCTACGCGCTGCTCTGTTTCCTCGACGGCCCCGACGGCAGATCGCACATCGAGCACGGAATGCTGCGCGGCTTCACGGTCGCCGGGGACGCGGCGGTCGACGCACCGGAGGCGGATGCGACGCTCATGCTCGGAGCGTCGCTCGCTGCGCCGGACATCGAAGCCGGCGAGCGAACGATCGAGCTGCGCAACGACGGCGATGCACCGAGTTCGGTCTTTCTCACCCAGTTCGAGGAGGGCAAGACCGAGGAGGATCTAATGCGCTGGGAGGAAGGTGGACTGAAGGGTCCCGCGCCGGCTCGCTTTCTCGGGGGCGCGATCGACGTTCCCCCGCGCTCGTCGGTCTACTACAGGATCACCCTCGAGGAGGGTCGCGAGTACATGCTTCTCGACGACGAGAACGGGCTCGAGCGGTCGTTCACTCCGACCTAGCGTCGCGCCGTCGCGAGCAACCGGCCCACCGGCACTCTCCTGATCGACGCGTCGACGAGCTCGATCGGGTGGAGTGCCGGCAGTGGCCGCTGCGCGCGGCGCAGCGCGTTCGAGATCTGGACGAGGCAACCGGGGTTCGCGCTCGCGTACGCTTGCGCGCCGGTGGCGAGGACGTGCGCGGCCTTGCGCTCGCCGAGCTCGCGCGCGGCGTCCGGTTGCGTGACGTTGTAGATCCCGGCCGACCCGCAGCACAGATCCTGCTCGGCCGGTTCGACGATCTCGACTCCGGGGATGCGGCCCAGCGAGCTACGCGACGAGAGGGGAAGGCGCTGCGCATGCCGCAGGTGGCACGAGTCCTGGAGCGCGACTCTCATGGGCAGCGGGTGCCTGGCCGCGCGCGGTGGCGTCTCCCTGAGCAACTCTCCGACGTCGCGCACCTTTGCTGCAAACGCCTCGGCGCGCTCGTCTCCGAGGAGCCAGCCGAGCTCTTTGAGATGCGAGCCGCAGCCCGACGTGTTGACGACGACGAGGTCGACGTCGTCGAACCGCTCGATCAGTTGGCGCGCGAAGGCCTTCCCTTCGTCGAGCCGCCCGGCGTGCACCGAGAGCGCGCCGCAGCAGCCTTGAGACGGGGCGACGACCTCGAAGCCGTCGGCGGCGAGGACGCGTGCAGTCGCGGCGTTGACGTCGGGGAACACCGCGCTCTGGACACACCCGGTGAGCATGCCGACGCGCGCTCGCGGTGTGCCACTCGCGGGCGTCAGCGCGGGCACGTCGCCCTTCCCGCGCCAGCGCGGCGCGATCTCGACGAGCGGGCGGAAGCGCTTCGGCATGGGTGCGGCGCGGCCGAGCGGTGCGAGTCGCAACGCCGTGCGCATGCGGCCGGGGTGGGGGAGGAGGCGAAAGAGCAGCCCGCGGACAAGGCGATCGCTCAATGGTCGAGCGAACTCATCCTCGACGGCGGCGCGCGTCGACTCGATGAGCCGGTCGTAGCGCACGCCCGACGGACACGACGTCAGGCACGCCATGCAGCCGAGGCAGCGGTCGAAGTGCTGCGCCACCGTCGCGTTCAGCGCGATCGTGCCGTCGAGGCGCGCGTCCATGAGGTGGATGCGGCCGCGGGGCGAGTCCATCTCCTCGCTCCACAGCACGTAGGTCGGGCACGTGGGCAGGCAGAACCCGCAGTGGACGCAGTCGGAGGTGTATTCGCGGATCACGCGGCGAGGACTCCCTGCGGATCGAGCTGTGCGCGGATCGCGTCGACCAGGCGCGAGGTCGACGCGCTCGGCTCGCGTGCCGTGGGCTCGGGAACGTACGCGACGCCCGAGGCGGGCCTGACGACGGCTTCGCCGAGCGCGTCCAGCGTGCTCGCGAGGTCGCCGGGCGCGAATCGGAGTCGTCCGCGTGACGCGGCCTGACGATCCCGCGACTCCTGCCAGATCGCATTGTCGCTCTCCACACCGCCGACCAGCGCTTGCGCACTGACGAGCTGCGCCGCGACCGCTCGCTCCGACCCCTCGAAGAGAACTGCGACGCGACCCGGATGGAGCACGTCGAGCGCGCTCGGCTGCAGCTGTGAGCCGAGAAGGCGCGCGGCGGCAACGGCCACGTCGTCGGTCTCGACGACGAGCGTCCCGGTCGCCTTCGGTACCGGGTGCAGCCGGAAGCTCGCTCTCGCGATGAAGGCGAGCCGTCCCTCCGAGCCGCAGACGAGGCGTGCGAGGTCGTATCCGGCGACGTTCTTCACGACCTTCCCGCCTGCGTTCGCGATCGTTCCGTCTCCGAGAACCAGCGTCGCACCGAGCACGAGGTCACGCGGCGCACCGAAGCGGTGCCGCAACGGGCCGGAGAGGTTCTGCGCGAGGAGTGCCCCGATCGTCGGATCGCCGGGCGGGTCGAGCGAGAGCCGCTGCCCGCTTGCGGCGAGCGCGGCCCGCAGCTCGGACAGCCGAACCCCTGCCTCGACGGTGCACGTGAGGTCGCCCGGGTCATGCTCGATGATTCGGTTCAGCCCGTGCGCAGAGAGGTCGTCGCCGATCCGCACTCGGCGGCCCTCCGCGTGTGCAGCAGCCAGCGCCACGGAGGCGTCCTCGAGGCTAGAGACGCTCGGCAACGCCGATCCTCTCCAGCGCGTGGACCCGGTACGGGCCCGGTACCTCGCCGCACAGCCGCGGCGTCGGGATCACCTTGCCCGGGTTGCAGATCCCGCCGGGATCGAATGCACGGCGCAGCCGCTCGAACACCTGCAGGTCACGCTCGGAGAACATCCTCGGCATCGAGCAGGCCTTGTCCATGCCGACGCCGTGCTCGCCGGTGAGCGAGCCGCCCGCGTCGAGGCAGGCGTCGAGGATCGCCTCGGCCAGCTCGCGCGCCTGGTCGGTCTCGCCGGCTGCGGCGTCATACAGGACGAGCGGATGGAGATTGCCGTCGCCAGCGTGGAACACGTTTCCGACGCGGAGGCCGTGGTGTGCGGACAAGCTCCTCGATCTGCCGCAGGACCTCCGGGAGGCGTGTACGAGGAACGACGCCGTCCTGGACGTAGTAGTCCGTCGCGATGCGGCCCATCGCCGCGAACGCCGACTTGCGTCCTCGCCAGAGGAGCGCGCGATCCGCGCTCGCTCGTCGCGGCGCGGATCTCGAACGCGCCACACTCCGCGCAGATCCGCTCGATCTCGGCAGCGTCGTCCTCGACCTGCTCGACGACGCCGTCGAGCTCGACGAGGAGCACTGCACCGGCGTTCTCCGGGTAGCCGGGAGCGACCGCGTGCTCGGCCGCCTCGATCGTGAGCCGATCCATCATCTCGATAGCGGACGGCATCACGCCGGCCGCGATCGATTCCGGAGACGGCGGCGCCCGCGGCGTCCATCGTGTGGAAGCCGGCGAGCAGCGTCCGAACGGCTTGCGGCGCGCGCACGATCCGGAGTGTGATGCGCGTCGCGATGCCGAGCGTCCCCTCGGAGCCGACGACGACGCCGAGGAGATCCGGCCCGTCCGGGTCGAGTGCCTTGCCGCCGAGCTCGACGACCTCGCCGTCGGGCAGGACGAAGGTGAGGCCGGTCACGTGGTGCGTCGTGAAGCCGTACTTCAGGCAGTGCGCCCCGCCCGAGTTCTCCGCGACGTTGCCGCCGATCGTGCAGACCTGCTGGCTGGATGGATCGGGCGCGTAGAAGAAGCCGTCGGCCGCGACGGCGCGGGTCACGTCGAGATTCGCGACTCCCGGCTCGACGACGACGCGCTGACTCGCGAGGTCGATCTCGAGGATCCGGTTCATGCGCGCGAGCGAGACGACGACTCCGCCCGCGGACGGCGTCGCGCCGCCCGAGAGTCCGGTTCCCGCGCCGCGCGCGACGAACGGCACGCGCTCGCGATGGCAGGCGCGCAACACGGCCTGCACCTCCTCGGTCGACCCGGGGAGGACGACGAGCTCGGGAATCGCACGGTGCCCCGTCAGCCGTCGCACTCGTAGACACGGAGCTGCTCCGGCTCGACGACGACGTGCTTCGCACCCAGTGCACGCCGCAGCTCGTCGACGAAGGCGGCGGGCAGGCTCGCGTGTCGAGTCTAGAGCCGAGGGTCGGGCGTCAGCTCGACTCGAAGCGGTACACGAACGGCCCGCGGCCCTGCCGATACGCGATGCCGATGACGAGCTGTGCGAACGCCTCGACCAACGGCGTCACGTCCGCTCCTCCGGCATCGACAGGCTCGAAGCCGAGATCCGCGATGAGCTCGGCTGTGATCGCCTTCGCGTCGGCGTCGTCTCCGCAGTAGACGAGCGTCGGCGGCGTGGTCAGCGTCGAGGCGTGCATGAACGTCGAGAAGACGGTGTTGAAGGCCTTCACGTAGCGGGCTGCCGGCGCGAGCGCGGCGATGTCGAGCCCCGCCGGGCCGCCCGAGAGGTTGTTCGTCGCGTCGATGACGACCTTGCCTTCGACGGAGGCGATCTGGGCAAGCGCGCCCGCGACCTCGGTCGCCGGCAGCGCAACCACCAGCACATCTCCGGCCGCAGCTGTCTCGGCGACGGTCTCGCGCGTGGAGACGACGACGTCATGTCCCTTCTCCGACCAACTTGCGGCGAGCGCGCGCCCGACGCGGCCGCCGCCGATGACGCCGACTCTCACCAACGCAGTACAGCACGCGCGATCTGACCAGCCGAAGTAGGTTTCCCGCGTGCTGCCGATCGAGCGTCCCGGGAAGATCGTCTGCGTCGGCCTGAACTACTCGGACCACGCGGAAGAGCAGGGTGCCGAGCTGCCCAAGGAGCCGCTCCTCTTCGCGAAGTGGCCGTCGTCGTTGATCGGCCCGGGCGAGCCCATCGTGATCCCGCCGCTCGTCACGAAGGCGGACTACGAGGCCGAGCTCGGCGTCGTGATCGGCGTGCAGGTGAAGGGCATCTCGAAGGAGAGCGCCTTCGAGGCCGTGCGCGGGTACCTCTGCGCCAACGACGTGAGCGCTCGCGATCTCCAGTTCTCGGATGGGCAGTGGACGCGCGGGAAGTCGCCCGACACGTTCTGCCCTGTGGGGCCGATGACGCCGCGCGACGAGATCACGGACCCGCACGCGCTCGCGATCCGGGCGATCGTGAGCGGCGAGACGCTGCAGGACTCGACGACCGCGAACCTCATCTTCGGCGTGGACGACATCATCGCGTACGTCACACAGACGACCACGCTGGAGCCCGGCGATCTCATTCTCACCGGCACGCCGGCGGGCGTCGGCGTCTTCCGCGACCCGCAGCGGCTGCTGCAGCCCGGTGACGAGGTGACCATCGAGATCGACGGCCTGGCGTCGCTTACGAATCCCGTCGTCGCGGGATGAGGCTCGGGCTCCTCACCGCACCGTTCCCGCGCCGCTCGCTGAAGCAGGTCGCGGAGTGGGCGGCAGGCGAAGGGTTCGAGATGCTCGAGGTCGCGTGCTGGCCCGCGGCCGGAGGGGAGCGCCGCCGCTACGCGGGTACCTCCCACATCGACGTCACGCGGGTCGACATCGGCGCCGTACGTGACGTGCTCGACCGAAACGAGCTCGAGATCTCGTCGCTCGCCTTCTACCCGAACAACCTGCATCCCGATCCTGCGGAGCGCCGCGCCGCGAACACGCATCTCAAGAAGGTGATCGACGCCGCGGCGAAGCTCGACGTCGGCATCGTGGGCACGTTCGTCGGGCGCGACAAGTCGAAGAACGTGCCCGACAACTTCCGCGAGTTCCGCAAGGTCTGGCCGCGGCTCGTCGACTACGCCGAGCAGCGGGGCGTGAAGATCGCGATCGAGAACTGCCCGATGATCTTCTCGTGGGACGAGTGGCCCGGCGGCACGAACCTCGCCTCGTCCCCCGCCATGTGGGACGAGATGTTCTCGATCGTCGACAGCCCGAGCTTCGGGCTCAACCTCGACCCGTCGCACCTCGTCTGGCTGCAGATCGACTACGAGCGCGTCGTCCGCGACTACGCGCCGAAGATCTTCCACGTCCACGCGAAGGACATGGAGATCGACCGCGACGGGCTCTACCGCAACGGAACGGCGTCGCTCGGGATGGGCTGGCAGGTGCCGCGGCTCCCCGGTCTCGGCGAGGTGCGCTGGGATCGCTTCGTCGCGGCGTTGTATCGCGAGGGCTACGACTTCGTGGTCTCGATCGAGCACGAGGACCGCGCGTTCGAGTCGACGGAGGAGCTCGTCAAGCGTGGCTTCCTCATCGCACGGGATGCGCTCAAGCCGTTGCTGCACTGAGTCCTGTGATGGTCGCCGGGCGCATCCGACATACGGTCACGTTCACTCTCGTCCATCCGCAAGGGTCGGCAGATGAGCGCGACTTCCTGGATGCGGCCGAGCACCTCGCGACCATTCCGGGCGTCGAGGCATTCGAGCTGCTCGCCGAGGTGAGCCCGAAGAACAGCTATCGCTTCGGCATCTCGATGGAGTTCGCCGATCGAGCTGCGTACGAGCGCTACAACGAGCACCCAGAGCACGTCCGCTTCGTGCAGGAGCGCTGGCTCTCCGAGGTGAGCGACTTCCTCGAGCTCGACTACGCGGCGCGATAGAACCCCTCGCCCGACAGCCCCAGGGTGCTAATCGGCTGCGGCCCGCGAGCCTCTCCGAGGCGTCGGGATCGCCGTCGAGCTCCACGAGGATGTCGACGTCGTCCTCGGTGAACTGCCTCAGAAGCAAGCGTTCGGTTTCCAGAAAGATCCGCACGCGGGAATCCTGCGCGACCGACGCGCGAGTTGCCGCTGCGACCCTCGATTGCTTCACTGACCAGACGTTCGGCTTCGAGAATCCTGCACGGCGACTAAACACAGCGCCTCTCTCCGCGCATCGAATGGACGAGATGGCGGTCCGTGGAGCCACGGTCGAAGCGCTGGAGTCGCTCTACCGAGCTGACCTCCCGCGCTTCGTGCGCGCGGCCACGGCGATCGTCGGCGACGAGGGAGCGGGGAGAGATGCTGTGCAGGACGCGTTCGTGCAGGCGGTACGAAAGCGGGCGGGCTACAAAGCCGACGCGCCGCTCGAGGCCTGGGTGTGGCGGATCGTGATCAACGAGGCTCTCGCCCAACGACGTAGGCGAGCGCCGGATCTCGAGTGGCACTCAGAGAACCCGTCTACGCCCTCGACCAACGGCGTTCCGGAGCGCGACGCCACCATCCGAGCCTGGGTGGCGGCTCTACCCGAGCGCCAGCGACTCGCAGTCTTTCTCCGCTACTTCGCAGATCTCGATTATCAGTCGATTGCAACCGCGCTCGAGGTCGAGGTCGGAACGGTCTCGGCCACGCTCGCCACGGCGCACGCTGCGCTACGGCGCTCATACGAGGAGGCAGTGCGATGACAGACGTCGAGCTGGAAGTTGCGGATTCGTTCGAGCGGGTCTTTCCCGTCCCGACGGTCGTCACCGACTGGGACGACGTGGTCGACCGCGCCGGGGCACGCAGTGAACTTCGCACGCGAGCGCCCTCGCGCTGGCGGGTCGTCGCCATCGCCGCAGCGATCGTCGCGGGCGCGGCCTTGCTCGTCACGCCGGCGTTCGGCATCGGCGATCGCCTTCTCGCTCTGATTCAGGGCGCACCTGCGCGGCCCGAGGTGCAGAGTCCTGTGTGGTCGCCCGACGGCCGGCGGATCGCTTTCGTGAGCCGGCGCGACGGCAAGGCGCTGTACGTCATGAACGCCGACGGCAGCGGCCTGAGGATCGTTGCGCGCGTCAGGCAGCTCGCCGCTCCTGCGTGGTCGCCCGACGGGCGGAGGATCGCCTTCCAAGGCGGGCGCGACCGCCACTCCGTCGCCCTCTACGTCGTGAACGCTGACGGCAGCGGGCAGCGGACGTTGGCGCGCAGGGGAAACGCTCCTGCCTGGTCGCCCGACGGGCGGAGGATCGCGTTCGTGAGCAGCACCAAGCTTTACGTCGTGAACGCAGACGGAAGCGGGCACCGGACTCTGGCGCGGCTGGGGAACGGGCGGACGGCCTCTCTTGCATGGTCGCCCGACGGGCGGAAGCTCCTCTTCCTGGTGGAGCACAGCTTCTCGCACTCCCCCCGCTGCGACTTCTGCTTCCGCCTCTATGTCCTGAACGCCGACGGGAGCGGGCTGCGTGACTTGACGCCGAAGCTGGGCAGAGTCGGTGGTCCTGGAGCTGGTCCCGCTTCCGATCCTGTCTGGTCTCCCGACGGGCGGATGATCGCCTTCGTGCGACGCAACACGCGGCTCGGGGTCTATGTCGTCAACGCCGACGGCAGTGGGGTGCGGAACCTCACGCCGAAGCCGATGGGGGCCGCCTACGCCGCGCCTGCCTGGTCGCCCGACGGGCGGAAGATCGCCTTCGCCAGCGAACGCGACGGCAACTCCGAGATCTACCTCATGAACGCCGACGGGAGCGGGCAGCGGAGGCTGACGCGCAACCTGGCGTACGACGGCGATCCTGCCTGGTCGCCCGACGGGCAGAAGATCACCTTCGTCAGTAACCGCGACGGCCGCTACGCGGTCTACGTCATGAACGCCGACGGGAGCGGGCAGCGGAGTCTGAGGTGAACGCCACGGATAGCCGCTCGGCCGACATGGACGGGGACTCGGCGAGGTGCGCACGTCATGAGAAGCCGGTTGCGCGTGCTCTCGGCCCTGCTTGTCTGCATCGGCGTGGTCGCCACGTCTGCGTCGGCAGGGACGGAACAGAAGCGGAGCGCGCCTCCACCGGTCGAGCGTGTCGCTGCGTGAGATACGCACCGGGCGCCAAGAGTCGTGATCGTCTTCGTCTCCGTCGCGGGCAAGGAGTACGCGGCCACGGCGGGTACCCGCCGTCCCAAGGCGGATCAGCGCTTTCGCATCGGGAGCGTGACGAAGACGTTCACGGCCACGATCGTGCTCCAGCTCGTGCAGGAGGGGACGCTTCGGCCTCTCGAGCACGCTGGAAGAGCACCTGCCGGGCGTCGTTCCAAGGGGCGCGGAGATCACGATCCGGCACCTGCTCGGTCACCGCTCGGGGCTCGCGAACGTCACGGACTACCCGGAATGGCTCAAGCGGGCCGAACGGTCGCCCTCGACCAGTCCGATCAACACCTTGCGCTTTGCGGCCTCCAAGCCGCTGGCGTTCCGGCCCGGCAGCCAGGAGCGCTATTCGAACACGAACTACATCGCGCTCGGTCTCGTGATCGAGAAGGTCACGGGACGCTCGTACGCAGAGGAGCTCGAGCAGCGCGTCCTCGATCCGCTCGGTCTCTCGCGGACGGAGCTGCCGACGACGCGCCGCCTCGCCGGATCTCGACGACGCCGGCTACAACCCGAACCTTCCCTGGGCGGCGGGCGCGATCGTCTCGAACGCGCACGACCTCTCCCGCTTCTACTCCGCCCTCCTCTCGGGGCGAATACTGTCCGCCGCCTCCCTTCGAGACGATGAAGGACACGGCCAAGACCTACGGAGTGTTCGGCACGGGGCTCGGGATCTTCTCGACCGACCTCGCCTGCGGGCGCTCGTTCGGCCACGACGGTTACATCGTCGACTACCAGACGCTCGTCACCGCCAGCGAGGAGGGCGACCGCGTCGCCGTCGTCTCGCTCCGCGGGCGTGGATACATACCGTGGCTCGGGAGAGCGCTGCTCTGCGCGGAGCCTCCCCTTCCAGCGGGCTCTGCGCCAGCAAAGTCGAGGATCGCGTTCGTCAGCGCTCCTCCTGTCCGCGGCCCCGCGACGCTCTACGTCGTAAACGCCGACGGGAGCGGGCAGGGATGGCTGACGCTTACCGCGCGGCCGGTCCTCGGGTTGCCTGGTCTCCCGACGGGCGGAGGATTGCGTTCGTCAGTAACCGCGACGGCAACTCCGACGTCTACGTCATGAACGCGGACGGGAGCGGGCAGCGGAGGCTGACGCGCAACGCGGCACCGTCACTACGATCCCGCCTGGTCGCCCGACGGGCGGAAGATCGCCTTCCTCAGCGACCGCGACGACAACTCGGAGATCTACGTCATGAACGCCGACGGGAGCGGGCTGCGGAACCTGACGCGGGATCCGGCAGGCGACAGTACCTTTGCCTGGTCGCCCGACGGGCGGAAGATCGCCTTCTCGAGCAAGCGCGACGGTACCTGGGACGTCCACCTGATGAATGCCGACGGCAGCGGACAGCGGAATCTGACGCGCGGCCCGGCGGACGACGGCAATCCTGCCTGGTCACCCGACGGACGGAAGATCGCCTTCGGTCGCGACGGCGAGATCTACGTCATGAACGCCGACGGCAGCGGACAGCGGAATCTGACGCGCAGCCCGGCGGACCCGACGGCAATCCTGCCTGGTCACCCGACGGACGGAAGATCGCCTTCGGTCGCGACGGCGAGATCTACGTCATGAACGCCGATGGCAGGGGGCTGCGGAGGCTAACGCGCAACCCGGCATCCGATGGCAGTCCGGTCTTCTCGCCGGACGGGCGCAAGATCGCCTTCACGACTAAGCGCGACGGCAACCTCGAGGTCTACGTCATGAACCCCGACGGCAGCGCGCAGCGGAACCTGACGCGCAGCCCGTGGGACGAAGGCGATCTTGCCTGGTCGCCCGCGCAGAGGAAGTAGCACCTAGTTCAACCCGCCCGCCTCGAGCTCAGCGCTCCTCGATCCGTTAGCCAGAGTCCGGAAGTAGGGTGCCAACAGACGGGCAGCCAGACGCCTTAGTCGGCGAGGAACGTCTCCAAGCGCGCGGCCTCGGCTTCGACCTCTTGCCGGACGGAGCGTGCCAGTGGAGCGAACGGCTCGAGCACGACGCTGCCGTTCTCGACGCGCCACATGCCCGCGACGAAACCGTCGGCGAGGAACGTCTGCGCGACGTCGCCGTTCGCGCCGATGACCACCTTTCGGTAGGGCTCCGGAAGCACTCGCGTCCGATCCGCGAAGGCGAGGAGCACATTGTCCCACTTCGGCAAGAAGCGAACGGGCGCGGGCGTGTCCGGATCCGGAAGCGGTGCGCGGGGGACGTCGAGCAGCTCGCGGCCGTGCTCGTCCCGGAAGCGGCGCAGCTCGAGGCGCGCGAGCGCGGCCTTGATCGCAGGCTGGCGCATCATGCTCCACGCGTCCATGTCCTTGCGCGAGGCAGGCCCGAAGGCCGCGAGGTAGCGCGCGAGCATCTCTGCTCGCGCCTCGACGGGCGCGACCGGCTCGGGCTCCTCGATCGCGACGAAGCGACCCTCCGGTCGTGCTCCCCAGAGCGCCGTCTCGTGGTGGTGGAGGACGTGGGCGCGCTGCCGGCCGCCGCCCCAGGCGCGCCGAGCCGTGATCCCGGTCAGCCCGTGCTCGCGCTCGAGCAGCTCGAGCCCTTCCGCCATCGTCACAGGCCCGCGCTCGGCGAGCGCTCGCACGGACGGAGCGACCTTGATCGAGTTCGGCCACTGATCCGGGTGGCCCGACTCGCTGATCGCAGCGCGGAGCAGCCCGTAGTCGCGGCGCGTGACGAGGTGCAGCGTCTGCCGCATGAGGTTCGCCTTCAGGACGGAGCCCTTCGCGAGCTCACGTTCGAGAGCGCCGCGCCGGAAGCTCGTCGTCCGCGTCCAGATTCCGACGTACGGCGCGGACGGCCACTGCGCCTGCATCCCGACCAGACGCTCGATGACCGCCGTCGGTGAGAGTCGCTTCCGCTCCACCAGGAGCTGACGAGCGAGAGTCGCGCGATTCAGCTCTCGAACCGTGAGGACGCGCTCGGCCACGCGACTAGAAGTCGATGCGCATCACGACACGGCGCTTGGAAGGTTGGTTGACCTCCTCGAAGCCTGCTGCTTCGAAGATGCTGCGGGTGCCGACGTGCAGCTCACCCCAGATGACGTTCTGCCCGGGCTCCACGAGCATCGGGTAGCCCTCGAGCGCACGCGCGCCGCGTTCCCGCGCGAAACCGACCGCGGCGCGCGCGAGCGCGTAGCTGACACCGCGGCGCCGGAAGCCCGCGCGCGTGACGAAGCAGGTCACCGCCCAGACCGTGTCGTCCGCCTTGTCCTCCGTCCGACCCGCCCAGTGCACCTTGAAGTTGCGCATGAGGCCGAAGTACGCGGTGCGCGGCTCCACCGCGCACCAACCGACCGGCTCGCCATCCAG
This sequence comes from uncultured Gaiellaceae bacterium, assembly GCA_963822885.1. Classification (GTDB taxonomy): domain Bacteria; phylum Actinomycetota; class Thermoleophilia; order Gaiellales; family Gaiellaceae; genus GMQP-bins7. Next base: position 8,669 of record CAWGJJ010000021.1, on the reverse strand, counting down.
GTAGGCGACGAGGCCGCTCGTCGTCATCGGACTTTGGATGGCCGCACTCTGTCTGCACGCGGAGCCGGTGGGCGCGCTCCTCGACCGGCACCTTCTTGAACGCCTCTCCCGGCTGCAGCTTGTACCGCTGGCACTGGCAGACGTGCGCGTCGCCCCGTTCGCCGAGAACGGCCTGAAGATCCTCCCAGCTCGCTTCGTTCGCGGGAACGATGTTCGGCGGGGTAGCGGCGTTGGCCATCGGAAAACCGTACCTTCGCCCGGCCGCGCAGCCGAGGCTCGAACACTGATCGGCTGATCGCTAGGTTTCGTCGCATGGCGACGCGAGAAGCCGCATGCCACTGCGGGCAGCTCCGGCTCGAGGTGGACGGCGACCCGTTCGTCGTAGGCATCTGCCACTGCCTCGCGTGCAAGCGCCGAACCGGCAGCGCGTTCGGGATGCAGGCCGCGTTCGAGCCGCGGCAGGTTCAGGTCTTCGGCCGGCACAGCACCTACACGCGGATCTCCGACGAGGAGGACAGGAAGCCGCACGACTTCCACTTCTGCCCCGACTGCGGCTCGCAGGTCTTCTACACCGAGCCGGACGAGCCCGACCTCATCGTCGTGTCGGTGGGTTCGTTCGCCGACCCGTCGTTTCCACCGCCGACCGAGTCGGGGTACGACTCGCGCCGGCACTCGTGGCTTGCCGTGCCCGACACGATCGGGCGCGGGGACGGCCAGTAGCGCTCTCGCTCAGGGCTCGCGTTCCGCTACCTGCGCGAGTTGATGGAAGACGAGCGCCGTCGTGTTCGGGTAGCCACCTTCGAGCGCAGTGCCTTCGTCGTCGCGCGGTCGGTTTCGACGAGTGCCGCCGGCGAGGAGCGACGAAGACGCGCCGGGCGATCGGTGAGCGGCTACGTTGCCCGACATGCCCGACCGCGAGGCAGCCTGTTTCTGCGGGCAACTTCGCCTCGAGGTGACGGGCGAGCCGTTCGCCGTTTCGATCTGCCACTGCCTTGCGTGCAAGCGACGAACCGGGAGCGCCTTCGGGATGCAGGCCGCCTTCAAGCCGGATCAGGTGCGGATCGAGGGTCGGTACAGCGCCTACTCGTACGTTTCCGACGAAGCAGATCGCATGGAGCACATGCTCCACTTCTGCCCCGAGTGCGGCTCGCAGGTCTTCCACACCGAGCCGACGGAGCAGGACTTCATCGCCGTCTCTGTCGGCTCGTTCGCCGATCCGTCCTTCCCACCGCCGACCAAGTCCGGCTACGACTCACGACGGCATTCGTGGATCGGGCTCCCCGAGTCGATGCGCCTGCTCGCGCCGGAGCTGTGGTGGGATCATGGACGACCGCTGTACGAGGCCGGCAAGTACGCGGAGGCGGCGGACAAGGGCCTGGAGCTGATCGAGGCACGTCCCGACCAGCCACATCTCTACTACAACGTCGCCTGCTGCGAGAGCCTCGCGGGCCGAACTGCCGCCGCTATCGAGCACCTTCGTACGGCGATCGAGATGTGGGAGGACTGCCGCGGGATCGCGCAGGACGACCGCGACTTCGACGCGATCCGCGACCTGCCGGCGTTCCAAGAACTGCTCAGACCGTCGAGCGGCGCGTGACCCAAGGAGAGTCGAGATGGGAAAGCTGATCGCGACAACACAGGCCACCATCGACGGCGTCATCGACCCGGTCGGAGAGTGGGTGCAGGCGGACGGAGACCACGGCGACTACTCGTTCGAGCGTCGGGCGGAATGGTTCTCCTCACCTACCTCGCGGCGACCTGACGCCTCGAGCGGCTGACCTTCAGTCGTCAGATGCCAGCGCGAAGCGCGCGATGACTCCTTCGTCGCCGCCCTCGGGTACCGGGCGTTCAGGATGGCGTGTCGCCACCCAGGCAACTCCGCGCTCCGGATAGGCGACGACATCCGGGAACCGCTTGGTCGAGATGCCAATCATCCTCACCGGCTCATCCGTGGGGTTCGAGAACGTGTGCAGCCCGTCCGGGCCTTCCGGAAAGTAGATGACGTCGCCTGGTGATAGCTCCTCCGCTCCCTCCGGGGTGCGGACGGTCGGCGACCCGGTGAGGACGAAGAACATCTCCTCGACGCCGTAGTGCATGTGCATCGGGGTGTCGGGCGACCGGGGCAGATACTCGATCAGCGACGCCCCGAGCAGGTCGGTCTCGAACGGGTGCCCGAACCACCGGACGCGCATCCGATCGTCCTCGTTCACCTCATCCCAGGGCTCGTCGGTCAGGAAGTTCAAGCGGTCCATGGATCCTCACTCTCGATCGGCGGTGCGGGGCGACCATTCTCGTCTAGAACCGCGCTGGGTATCGGGCCCGAGGTGGGGCGAAGACAGTGTCACTCGGTTGGACACTACGTTCGGATTCGTGGCTCCGCGCACTCCCCGAGTGAGACCGCCCGGGACCGTATCTTCGACAGTGCATCTCGTATGCTCGCGGCGGAAAATGGCACGTGGCGATGTCTGATCCGATCGCCGAGATCATCGGCGACTATCGAGCCTTCGCGGCGATGCAGCGCGACCGCCTTGCTGCCCGCGGCATCGACATCTCACCGTACGCACTCAGCCACCTTGCGGTCCGCGTCGCCGATTGGGACCTCTACGTCCACCAGCGCACGCTTCTCGAGCGCCATGCGAGTGCGAACCGCGAGAGCGTCTGGAATGGGCGTCCGATCTCCTTGATCGTGCTCGCCGAGCCGCTCGAGGTCTTCGACGGGACGCCGTGCTCGCGCATCGAGCTCATCCCGCCCGTTCACCAGCGTGTCTACCGGATGGGCCTCGAGCACCTGGGCGTCGTCGTCGGTGCGGAGTTCGACGAGTTCTCGCGAGTGCATCGGGCCGTGCTGACTGGGCAGCAGTTCCAGGGTCCCGACGTCGAGCCGGTCTACGTGTTGTTCGAGGACTTCACCCACGTGAAGTTCTATCGTCGCTCGTTCTTCGACGTCGTCCAGGACGAGGAAGGGCGCTTCGAGGGCTTCAGCCACGTTGACGACTGGGTGCCGCAGCGGCTGGTCACCGCTACCGGCCCGAACCCGCTCCCGCGGTAATCCAGGCTGCTTGCCGGGCTACAAATCGCCTACTGCGCGAGTGTGCGGGATGTCGCTTGAACCACTCGAGGCGTCGCAGGTGGTCAGTGTGAGAGCGGTTTAGGATCGCCGGATGGAGCGCCCGCCCATCCGCTACACGAGAACAGTCGATGGGCTGCACATTGCCTACCAAGTGGTGGGAAGCGGTCCTTTCGATCTCCTCTATACGCCAGGGTGGTTCTCGAACCTCGAGTGTGCGTGGGACGTGCCCGAGCTGGGCACGTTTCTCACCGAGCTGGCGGGCATCTCGCGGCTGATCCTGTTCGACAGGCGCGGGTTCGGGCTCTCCGACTCGCCCACTACGACTGGCTCGTGGTCTCTGGAGCTCGGCATGGACGACATTCGTGCGGTCCTTGATGCAGCCGGCAGTGAGCGAGCCGTCCTGTTCGGCGTGGACGAAGGCGGCGCGCTGTGCACGCTGTTCGCAGCCTCCGACCCTGGCCGCGTGTCGGCACTCGTGCTCTTTGCGGTCTGGGCCAAGTACTTCAGGTCGTCTGATTACCCGTGGGGATGGACGGAGGAGCAGCACGAGGCCTGGATGCAACGCGTGGCGAGCCATTGGGGCACCGAGGAGTTCTGGGCGGATAGCGCGTACGTCTTTTCAGACATCAGCAGTGATCCCGGACGTGTTCGGACGTGGGCTCGCTACGCCCGCCTGTCGGCATCCCGTGGTGCAGCCCTGGCCATCGCCCGGATGCAGATGGAGACGGATGTTTCGGCGGTACTGCCGGTCGTCATGGTTCCCACGCTCGTAATGCACCGGACTGACGACACAGCCGAACCCGTCGAGCAGGCCCGATTCATCGGCGAGCACGTCCCGAATGCCGAAGTTGTCGAGCTGCCGGGCACTGCGCACGCGCCCTTTGCGGGAGACTCGGAGCGCGTTCTCCGAGAGCTGCGACGGTTCGTATCGGCTGTCCGCGACGAAGAAGCGGAGTTCGACAGAGTGCTTGCCACCGTCCTCTTCACGGATCTCGTCGGATCCACGGAACGAGCGGCGGCACTCGGTGACCGTGCTTGGCGCAAGCTCGTCGAACGGCACCACACGGTCATCCGCGGACTGTTGGCACGCTACAGAGGGACTGAGGTCGATACGGCCGGTGACGGTTTCTTCGCAACGTTCGACGGCCCCGCCCGCGCGGTGCGATGCGCACGCGCGATCATCGATGCCGTCCAGCCCCTCGGACTCGACGTCCGCGCGGGAATCCACACCGGCGAGGTCGAGACGATCGACGGGAAGACTGGTGGGCTCGCCGTCACCATCGGTGCGCGGATTGCGGCGTCGGCGGCACCGCGTGAGCTTCTCGTGTCATCGACGGTGAAGGACCTCACGGCAGGGTCCGGGCTCGAGTTCGAGGATGCCGGTAAGCATGAGTTGAAGGGCATCCCGGAGACGTGGCACGTGTTCCGCGTCGTCAATTCGGCCATGTAGTCGAGCGACGTCTCTCGCGAGAGCATGCGGGAGCTCGATTGCAGCCCCACTGACTGCGATCATGCTGCCGGATGGATCACGTACGAATCGACAAGTGGCTCTGGGCAGCGCGGTTCTTCAAGACCCGGAGCGCAGCGACGGAGGCGGTGCTCGGAGGTCGCGTGCAGCTGAACGGGACACGCGTGAAGCCCGCAAGGGAGGTGCGTGTCGCAGACACGCTCGAGATCCGCCGCGGTCTCACGCAGTGGACGGTCGTGGTCGCCGACCTCGCCGAGCGGCGGGGCTCCGCCGAGGTTGCAGCGGGCCTGTACGAGGAAACGCCCGAATCGGTCGCCGCGCGGGAGCAACGCGCCGTCGAGCGGCGACTCGCCCGTCCTCTCGGAGCGGATCTCGGCGGCCGGCCGACGAAGCAGAACCGACGCCGGCTAGACGCGCTCCGCCGCGCGAAGCGCGAGCGCTAGCTGGCGCGTCGCACCTCCCAGCAGCACGCCGGCCTGCGCATTACCGACGCGACCCAGCGTGCGGCGTCAGCCGATCTGCTCGGCCAGCCCGATGAGAATGCCCTCGGGGCCTCGGACGTAGCAGAGCCGATACACGTCTTCGTACTGAACCACTTCGTCGACGAGCTGCGCACCGTGTCCGCGGAGCCGGGCCAGCGTATCGTCGAGGTCGTCGACGGCGAACATGACACGCAGGTAGCCCAGAGTGTTCACAGGCGCGTTTCGGTGATCGCCAACCACGGGCGGCGCGAGAAATCGCGAGAGTTCGATCCGGCCGTGGCCGTCCGGTGTACGCATCATGGCGATCTCGACGCGCTGGTCGCGGAGTCCAGTGACGCGCCCCGACCAGTCTCCTTCGATCATGGCTCGCCCTTCGAGTTCGAGGCCCAGCTCGGCGAAAAAGGAGATAGCGGCATCGAGCGATTCCACCACGATGCCGACGTTGTCCATCCGTTGAACCGCCACGCGGCCATTCTTGCGGCCGCGAGCCTTCTCCGCGGCACGACGCTGTCGAAACAGCGGTTTAGCGTTCTGGAATGTCGCTTGAGCAGTCTGGCGGACGGCTGCCCGGGCAGCCCCAGCTAAGTCACGCCTCGACGAGGATTACTAGCGTTTCGGGGAGTACGCCGTCGTATTCCATCGCGTCGGCCGCGCCCTGCGTTTCCATAGCGGCCACCAGGGCGTCCATGTCGGGGACATCCATCATCACGCCGACGCGAGTGCGGTTCTCCGGGTCGACGAACGTGCGGATGTTCGTAACGCCGAGGGAGCCGAAGAACTCCTCGCGCTTGGGTGAGGCGAGCCAGTGATCCGTGTCCTTCACGTCGTGGTGGCCGAAGATCGTAGGCACCGCTCCTCCTTCGAGTCGAACGTCGTTGCCCGGGAGCCGGGTGCGGGGAGCTTATCTCGTGGTGCTCCGCCTGCTGGGCGAAGGGCTAGCTGAGGCGCCGCTGCGCAGCCGCCATCCTCCTACACAAGATCGAACCGCGCCCAGCGGCACTCGGCCGACGAGGCATCTCTCGCCTGAGCGGTGTTCGAGAAATGTCCCTTGGGCAGGGCCGCCCAGTCGTTTGACGCGAGCTGGGCGCATGTTAGGTTCGGGTCTCCGCGGTCCTCGCGGGCTACCGACAAGGAGCGATTCATGGGAGAGCAGAGCGTCGACGTGGTCAGAGGCGTCTATGCAGCGTTCGGGCGCGGCGACGTCCCGGCGGTGCTCGGCGCAATGGCTGCCGACATGGAGTGGCACGAGGCCGAGGGGATGCCATACGGCGGCGTCTATCACGGTGGGGAGGCTGTGGCCCAGAACGTCTTCGGCCCGATCACCCAGGACGTCGTGGACTTCGCGGTTACGGCGGAGCAATTCATCGCGTCGGGGGACGCGGTCGCGGCGGTCGTCCGCTACACAGGGACCGGAAAGGCCACTTGCAAGCATCCGCACTGACCTCCAGCCCAGGTTGGGGGATCAACTCCGGTGCCGATCTGGGGATGAAACCGCGACGGCAAGACTGTGACGGGTCACGCCCGCAAAGGGCGGACAGGCTTCTGATCAGGCCAGCAAGCGGGCGCCAGGTCGGCACCGGCCTCTTCGCTCGGACACATCACTAGAAAGACACCGACGAATCGAGTCATGCGCGAATCGAGTCACGAACAAAGAGCACCGGCGCCACCCTGACAACAGTCCCAGACGGACACCCGCACACTCACAGTTCTGGAATGTTCCTTGAGCAGTCCGGGGGCAGGGTCAGGCGCGCCGAGAGGCTAGTCCGAGCGCATCAGGTGAAGGCAAGGGGCACGTTCCCGGCGCAGCGGTACTGGAAGGCCGTGCCGAGCGGGATGTCCACACACGCCCGGGGATGAGCCGGGTGATGCTCTCATGGCCGTCTGGCGCGCTGCGCCAGATCTCTCCCTCGCCCGAGAGGACGTACCAATACGGTCGATTGTCCGGAAGTGGAAGGCGCGGCCAACCATCCCCGGCGGCACCGTCGAGTGGATCATGGTGCCGAGCGGTCCGTCCATCAGGAAACGGATGCGAGCTCCCAGAGGCGATCGGCCGCGCTCGTGAAGAGGCGCTCACGACGAGTCAACAGCCTGAGCAGTACCGCTCGGCGTCGGCCACCGGCGACGTAGGATCCTGCGATGGACAACCTGCGGGCCGGGCTCACGCGGGCAGTCGACACGATCGTGGAATACCGCGAGGGCCTTCCAGAGTCACACGTAGCGCCCGTCGCCAATCGAGCCAGTGTCCGGGAAGCGCTAGGCGATCTCGCCGAGGATCCAACTCCGCTGAACCAGGTGATCGACGAGCTCATGAGTGCTGCGTCACCGGGACTGATGGCATCGGCAGGTCCGCGCTATTACGGATTCGTAATCGGTGGCAGCCTGGACGCTGCGCTCGTGGCCGACGTGATCACGTCCGGTTGGGACCAGTGCGCATACAACGTGGCGCTATCGCCGGCCGCGATCGCCTTCGAGGACGTCGCAGGAGGCTGGATCAAGGAGCTCCTCGGCCTCCCGACGACCGCGTCGGTGGGATTCGCAACAGGTGGCCAGGCCGCCAATACGGTCGGCCTGGCCGCGGGGCGCTGGCAGGTGCTGCACCAACGTGGCTGGGACGTCGGTCGAGACGGGCTGCACGGCGCGCCGCCAATCCGGGTCGTAGTGTGCGCCGAGCGCCACGCGACGATCGACCGAGCCGTTCGTCTCCTCGGTCTCGGGGAAAACGCGATCGTCGAGGTGCCGCCCCTTCCGAACGGCGCGATGGATACCGGCGCACTCCGCGTCGTGCTCGGTGACGACCACAGCGTGCCCACGATCGTCTGCGCCGCGGCCGGCAACGTGAACACCGGAGCGTGCGATGACATGACGGCGGTCGTCGACGCAGCCCACGCCGTCGGTGCCTGGGTCCACGTTGACGGAGCGTTCGGGCTTTGGGCGGCTGCGAGCCCGCGCACGGCACATCTCGTCCGAGGAGTCGAGCGTGCAGATTCGTGGGCCTGCGACGGGCACAAGTGGCTCAACGTCCCCTACGACGCGGGCTACGCGATCTGTGCTCACCCGGACGTGCATGCGACGGCACTTGCGTACACGGCGGCGTATCTGACGGGACAGGTCGCCGGTCGTGAGTTTGGCGGTGGCGACTTCGTACCTGAGTCGTCGCGACGAGCTCGTGGCTTCGCAACCTGGGCGGCGCTCAGATCACTCGGGCGCTCCGGCGTCGCCGACCTCGTCGACCGGTGCTGCGAGATCGCGCGTCGCTTTGCCGAACGTCTCAACGAGCTCGAGGGCGTGGAAGTCGCGAACGACGTCGTCCTCAATCAGGTGCTCGTTCGTGTCGGAGACATCGAGCTGACGAACCGCCTCGAGCGTGCACTTCAGGAAGACGGCACGTGCTGGATCGGTGGGACGACCTGGCGCGACGAACGTCTCCTTCGCATCTCCGTCTCGAACTGGTCGACGACAGCGGACGACGTCGACCGCGTTGTTGCTTCGATCGGCCGTCTCAGGTCGGAGCTACTAGTCGCGGACTGACTGTGATGGACACGGTCGCCGGGACTCGCAGTCCGCGACCTTCCGACCGTCCCGACGGGGGACTCATGCGGAGTGTCTGCCGAGGTGCGCGAGCGTGCTCTCGCCCCGGCGCACTCAGGCC
>CAWGJJ010000020.1:0-35088 GCA_963822885.1 uncultured Gaiellaceae bacterium | reverse complement strand
CGGCACGAGCCCGAGCCCGCGCCGAGAAGCGGTTCGGCGTCGCTGCCGCGTAGAGCGCGCGGATCCGCGGAGCGCAGCTTGAGTGGCGCGAGCGGCGGGGTGAGTGCGGCGCTGGCGAACCTGGTCGCGAGCGAGCGTCTAGCTTCCGGCCGCGCCGAGCTTGTCGCGGAGATACGCGAGGTAGGGCTGCGGGTCGATCGGGCCGCCGACGACGCGCTCCACCGTCTCCGCCGGCGTGAACTTGCTGCCGAGTGCGTAGATGTTCTCCCGGAGCCAGGCGTGCAGCGGGCCGAACTCGCCGCGCTCGATCTGCGCCTCGACTTCGGGAATCGCGTCGCGCACCTTGTCCCAGATCTGAACCGAGAGAACCGTGCCCAGAAGGTACGTCGGGAAGTATCCGAAGCCTCCGCCCGACCAGTGCGCATCCTGAAGAACGCCTTGCGCGTCGTTCGGCACCGGGATGCCCATGAGCTCCTCGAACCGCGTGTTCCACGCGTCCGGGAGATCGGCGACGGAGAGCCGGCCCGAGATGAGCTCCTGCTCGAGCTCGAAGCGGAGGATGACGTGGAGGCCGTAGCTCGTCTCGTCCGCGTCGACACGGACGAACGAGCGGCGGACGCGATTGACGGCTCGGTGGAAGTCGTCGAGCGAGACGTCGCCGAGCGGGCCCGGGAACGCCTCCTGGAGCCGCGGGTAGAACCAGCGCCAGAAAGGGAGAGACCGACCGACGACGTTCTCCCAGAGCCGGCTCTGCGACTCGTGCAGCGTTGCCGAGACGCCTGCGCACAACGGGGTTCGCTCCAGAGTCGGGCTGACGCCCCACTCGTAGATGCCGTGCCCGGTCTCGTGCATCGCGGTGAAGAGCGAGAGGAGGTCGTCCTCGGCGTAGCGGCTCGTCAAGCGGATGTCGCCGAGCCCGAAGGTCACCTCGAACGGGTGCACCGTCTTGTCGAGGCGGAACTGGTCCCAGGTCGCGCCGAACGCCTCGACGAGCTCGCGTGAGAGCGCCTCCTGCGCCGCGATCGGAAACGGCCCACGCATGAACGGGTCGTCCTCCTCGGTCGCGTGCTCGGCGACGAGTTCACGGAGCGCCGGAGCGAGTACGGAGAAGGCCTCACGGATCTCCGAGGTGCGCATCCCTGGCTCGTAGTCCTCGAGGAGCACGTCGTACGCGTCGTCGTACGGCGCGAAGCACTCGATGTACTGGCGCCGGAGGTCGACGATGCGCTCGAGAGACGGGCGAAACGCTGCGAAGTCGGACGCCTCGCGCGCTTTCACCCACACCTCGTACGACTCGGCAGCCGCTGTCGCAAACTCCACTGCAAGCGCGGCCGGCACCCGGCGCGCGCGGTTCCAGTCACGCTGTGCGAGCCGCACGAGCGCGGCGTCGTCGGAGTCGTGGGGAAGCGAGGCGGCGTACGGCTCGAGCTCCTCGAACAGCTCGCCGAAGCGCTCGTCGACGACGTGCGCGTGGATGATCTCCTCGAGCGTTCCGAGCTGCGCCGCTCGCGTCGGGGCGCCGCCGGGGGGCATGAAGACCTGCATGTCCCACACGAGAACTGCCTCCGTGCGGCGGAGGTCCGTGAGCTTCCCGAGGCGTTCCTTGAGCTCGATAAGAGCCTGCTCCACGGCGGCTGACACTACCGACGCGAGAACTGGCGCTCGCCGACCTGCAGGAATCCCGTCCCGTCCCAGGAGAACGTTCGAACGGTGATGGTGGCGGCGTCCGCCTCGTAGACGTTGAGGCCGCGAGCCTCTTCCTTCCGCTCCGGTCGCGGACGGCCGAGTGCAGCGGAGGTCGCGAGGACGAGCGAGCGCCGCGGTCCCTCTTCGAGAACCTTGAACTCGCGTCGCTCCGCGACTCCGGCCTGGTGGACGTGTCCGCCGATTACGAGCTCGGCACCCGCCGCCACGAGAGCACGCAGGACATCGTCGCGCCGGCTGAGCGGCAGCTTGCGTGCGACGCGCCAGGGCGGCGCAGCCAGATGGTGGTGCAGTGCGACGACGCGCAACGCGTCGGGCGGCCCCTCCTGGAGTCGCCGGGTGCCGAGCGCGAGGCGGTCGTCGTCGACCGCACCTCCCTGCTGACGCCACGCGCGTACCGAATTGAGCCCGACGACGACGATGTGCTCGGAAACGTGTACCGGCTCCGTGGGGCCGAAGACGCGCTCCCACTCGTCGAATGTGCGTGTGAAACGCGCGGGGAGGGTATACGGAATGTCGTGATTGCCCGGAACGACCAGGAGAGGCAGCGCGAGCCCGCGCAGAAGCTTCGCGGCGACCTCGATCTCGACGCGTCGGCCTCGGTGCGCGAGATCACCGGTGGCCACGAGGAGCTCGGGCTCGAGATCGGCGATGAGCGCACGAAGCGCTTCGAGTGGCTCCCACGCTTCCGAGTGGCCGCCCATATGCAGGTCGGAGAGGTGGAGAAATCGGGCAGTCACGGCCGAGGCAGGCTATACACTCGAAACGTGGCCGAAGAGTCGCCGGAGCTGTTCGACGACATCTATCTCGGGCTTCGGGCCGGTGGCGCGGCCGCGAAGCAGCGGCGCGGGGAGCCTCTCTCGAACGAGGAGGAAGAGGCGATCAGTCGCTGGCGGCGCCTCTCGCTCTGGCGCAAGACGATCGCCGTCGGCGCATTCGCACTCGGTACCTTCGGGCTCGGCTTCACGGTCGGCGGACTCGTTTTCGGCCGCTCCCGTAAGGCCTGACCCGAAAGTTTCGACGATCGGCGTTGCGTTCGCCCCGTTACGGGGTACTTGGCATGGATGAGTGTCGACCATCCGGTGCAGAGCGCGAAGCAGGCGTCACGCGAGGCCGCAGACAGCTCGTGGGTAGAGGGGCTTGCGCGCTACGGCCTCGTCGCCAAGGGACTCTCGTACGGGCTCGTGGGAGTTCTCGCGGCAGCGCTCGCGCTCACCGACTCCGGGAAGGCTGCGAGTCGCGAGGGTGCATTCGAGGTACTTGCGAAGGAGAGTGGCTACGGGAAGCCGCTTCTCGTCGCGCTCGCGCTCGGCTTCCTCGCGTACGCGCTGTGGCGCGTCGTACAGGCGATCTTCGACCGCGACCGCGAAGGATCGGGCGCGAAGGCGGTTGCGAAACGCGCCGGCTACGCGGCGCGCGCGGTCATCTACGTCGCGCTCGCCGTCGCCGCGCTCCAGCTGCTGGACGGGACCGGCGGCGGCGGAGCCGGCGGCGTCGAGGAGCGCTCGCTCACCGCGCGCGTTCTCGAGTATCCGGCCGGCCGCTGGCTCGTCGGGCTCGTCGGGCTCGCGTTCATCGGAGCGGCGCTCTTCAACGCGTACCGAGCGTTCACGCAGAAGTTCGAGGAGAACTGGAAGGAGGGCGAGATGTCGCAGGCCGAGCGGGAGTGGCTGCCGCGTGTGAGCTCACTCGGGCTCCTCTCCCGCTTCGTCGTCTTCGGGCTCATCGGGGGCTTTCTCGTGAAGGCCGCTTACCAGCACGACCCCAAGGAAGCGATCGGGCTCGACGGGGCGCTCCGTAAGGTGATTCAGGCGAGCTACGGCCCCGTGTTGCTCACGATCGTCGCCAGCGGCCTCCTCTGCTACGCGCTCTTCTGCTTCGCAGAGGCTCGTTACCGTCGCGTCTAGTGAGCGAGCCGGCGCTGCGGGGAACGCTCTTCGTGAACCCGAACTCGGGCGCGGACAGCCCGTCCGTCGACGAGCTCGCTTCGGTCGCGGCTGAACTCGGCATCTCGGTTCACGTTCTTCGTCAAGGCGACGATCTCGTGGACCTCGCGCGCTCGGCACAGGCCGACGTCCTCGGCATGGCAGGCGGCGACGGGTCGCTAGGTGCAGTCGCCCAAGTCGCCATCGAGCGAGACCTGCCGTTCGTCTGCGTCCCGTGGGGAACGCGCAACCACTTCGCGAACGACGCCGGTCTGCCCGCCGACGATCCGCTCCGCGCGGTGGCCGCCTTCCGCGGGACGGAGCGCCGCGTCGATGTCGGGCGGGTCGAGGATCGGATCTTCCTCAACAACGTCTCGCTCGGCGTCTACGCCAGGCTCGTCCACCGGCGCGAACGCCGCCGCCGCCGCGACGAGGCTTTCGCGCGACTGCGCGCGCTGGCGACGTCCGTCTGGACGGACCTGCGGTGGACGCGACGGTTCCGTGTCGACGGGCGGCCGATTCGTGCCAGCGTGGTGCTGGTCGCGAACAACGAGTACATCGACGCACTGACAGCTCGCGGCGCGCGCGAGCGGCTCGACGGAGGCTCTCTGGCCCTGTACGCGGCGCGCGGGATTCGGCGCCTGCACTGGACGGAGCGCACAGCGCAGCAGTTTCGGATCGAGTCGGGGCACCCCATGCACGCGGCCATCGACGGTGAGCCAGCCCTCCTCGCGTCGCCGCTCGAGCTACGCGTCGATCCGGGGGCGCTGCGGCTGCTCGTCCCGCCGGAGGCGGAGGTGCCGAGCGAGGTCGACGGTTAGAAGGAGAGCACTCAGACGCAGGCTTCGCCCGCGAAGTCCTCGTGTCCGCGGCCTTCGTGGCAGCGCAACTCGCGGAGCGCGCCCGTGAGAACGTACTTGCCGTCGTCCGCTACCTCGAAGCCGAGCGTCCAGCGCTCGGTTCGCACGGAGTCGTCGGCGAGGCCGTCCAGCGTGACGACAACCGTCTGCCCGCCTCCTCCCTCCGGGCCTGCAGTCGCGTCGATAGTCGTTCGTACGACTCGGCGCTCATCCAGCCGGAGGAACACCGCCGCGGCCATCGCGGGCGAGCGCTCCCAGTCCTCGTCGACCTCTTTCACGAAGCCGGCGAACCCTTCGGTCGAGACGGCGCCTCCCGATTCAGCGTCTGGCGGCCCTCCCCAGACGAGCTCGACGTCGACGTCGGAGCCGCAGCCCGCGAAGGCGAACGCGGCGCATGAGACGACGATCCAGCGCATGGCGGCGTTGTAGCGCATTGCGGCGTTGATGGGAACCAGAGCGTTACGCGGCCGGAGGCGGGCTCCGCCCGCCGGGAGGCCCGACCTCGGCTGGTAAATGCACACGAAGAGGAAGGGGGGCACGTGGGGGAAACATCGTTTCCCCCCACGATAAGAACGTCTGTTCGCATGGCTACAATTGCCCGCCTATGAGCCAGGCCGAGCAGCTGGTCGTCCACGGCGCCCGCGAGCACAACCTGAAGAACGTCACCGTCCGCATCCCGCGGAACGCGCTCGTTTGCGTGACCGGCCTGTCCGGCTCGGGGAAGTCCTCGCTCGCGTTCGACACGATCTATGCCGAGGGACAGCGGCGCTACGTCGAGTCGCTCTCCGCCTACGCGCGGCAGTTCCTGCAGATGATGGAGAAGCCCGACGTGGACTCGATCGACGGGCTTTCGCCGGCGATCTCGATCGACCAGAAGACGACCTCGCGCAACCCGCGCTCCACCGTCGGCACGGTCACCGAGATCTACGACTACCTCCGCCTGCTGTACGCGCGTATCGGTCGACCGCACTGCCCGATCTGCGGTCGCCCGATCGCCGGGCAGTCGCTCGACCAGATCGTCGAGCAGGTGCTGCGGCTCGACGAGGGGACGAGGTTCACGGTCAACGCGCCGGTCGCGCGCGACCGCAAGGGCGAGTTCAGGGACGTGCTCGAGGAGCTGCGCCGCGACGGCTTCACGCGCGTGAAGGTCGACGGCGAGCAGCGGCTGCTCGAGGAGGACATCGTCCTCGACAAGAAGTTCAAGCACACGATCGAGGTCGTCGTCGACCGGCTGGTGATGAAGCCGGAGCTGCGTCAGCGGCTCACGCAGTCGGTCGAGACCGCGACCTCGCTCGCCGAAGGGCTCGTCGTGATCGACGTCCTCGACGGCGAGCCGATGACGTTCTCGGAGAACTTCGCGTGCCCCGAGCACGGCGTGTCGCTCCCCGAGCTCGAGCCGCGGATCTTCTCCTTCAACTCGCCGCATGGAGCGTGCCCCAGGTGCACGGGGCTCGGTGCGCAGCTCGAGATCGACCCGGATCTGCTCGTCCCCGACGCGTCTCTTTCCATCGAGGAGGGCGCGCTCGTTCCGTGGACGATCGGCAGCCAGAGCTTCTACGACTCCGTCATCGAGGCGATCGCCGAGCGCTACGAGATCCCGGTCGACGTGCCCTGGCGCGAGCTCACCACCGAGCAGCAGGATCGTTTCCTGCAAGGGACGGGCGGCGAGAAGATCTTCGTGACCTACCGCAACCGAATGGGCCGCAAGCGCCAGTACACGATGGCCTTCGAGGGGCTCGCGAACAACCTGCAGCGGCGCTACCGCGAGACCGACTCGTCGCAGCAGCGCGACCGCATCGAGGAGTACATGAGCTTCCGTCCCTGTCCGGAATGCGGCGGCGCGCGCCTCAAGCCCGAGGTTCTGGCCGTCACGATCGGCGACCTCTCGATCCACGGGTTCACGAAGATGTCGGTCGCCCGGGCGCTGCGATTCGTCGACGAGCTCCAGCTGACGAAGACGGAGGAGCTCATCGGGCGGCGCATCCTCAAGGAGGTACGCGAGCGGCTTACGTTCCTCGAGAACGTCGGTGTCGGATACCTCCAGCTCGACCGTGCGGCGAAGACGCTGTCGGGCGGCGAGGCGCAGCGGTTGCGGCTTGCGACGCAGATCGGCTCGCAGCTCGTGGGCGTCCTCTACATCCTCGACGAGCCGTCGATCGGGCTTCACCAGCGCGACAACGGCAGGCTCATCGACACGCTCGAGAAGCTCCGCGACGTCGGCAACACCGTGCTCGTCGTCGAGCACGACGAGCAGATGATGCGAGCCTCGGACTGGGTGGTCGACCTCGGCCCCGGCGCCGGTGAGCACGGGGGAGAGATCGTCGCCGAGGGCGTCGCCGAGACGATTGCCGAGACACCGGGCTCGGTCACCGGGGCGTTCCTGAGCGGTCAGCGCCGTATCCTCGTCCCGCCTCGGCGCGACGACGACGAGCGCGGTTGGTTCTCCGTTCGCGGCGCGTCGATGCACAACCTGAAGGGCATCGACGTCGACTTCCCGGTCGGCCGCTTCATCGCAGTCACGGGCGTGTCGGGCTCCGGCAAGTCCACGCTCGTCAACGAGGTCCTCTACAAGGCGCTCGCGAACCGGCTCAACAAGATGCGCACGAAGCCCGGCGACCACGAGTCGGTGGAGGGGATCGACTGCTTCGACAAGGTCATCGACATCGACCAGAGCCCGATCGGGCGCACGCCGCGCTCGAACCCGGCGACCTACACCGATCTCTTCACGCACGTGCGCGAGCTCTACTCGCTCACGCCGGAGTCGAAGATCCGCGGCTACAAGCCCGGCCGGTTCTCGTTCAACGTGCGCGGTGGCCGCTGCGAGGCGTGCAAGGGCGACGGGACGATCAAGATCGAGATGCACTTCCTGCCGGACGTCTACGTCCCGTGCGAGACCTGCCACGGTCGGCGGTACAACAAGGAGACGCTCGAGGTGCGCTTCAAGGGGAAGGCGATCGCGGATGTGCTCGAGATGTCGGTCGAGGAGGCGCTCGACTTCTTCGCCAAGATCCCGAAGATCCGGCGTCGCCTGCAGACGCTGCACGACGTCGGGCTCGACTACGTCAAGCTCGGCCAGCCGGCGACGACGCTGTCGGGAGGCGAGGCGCAGCGCGTCAAGCTCGCCTCGGAGCTCTCGAAGGTCGCGACCGGCAAGACGCTGTACATCCTCGACGAGCCGACGACGGGCCTTCACTTCGCCGACATCGAGAAGCTCCTCGAGGTGCTGCAGCGGCTCGTCGACAACGGCGAACACCGTGCTCGTGATCGAACACAACCTCGACGTGATCAAGCAGGCCGACTGGATCGTCGACCTCGGCCCCGAGGGCGGTGACGAGGGCGGCGAGGTGATCGCGACCGGCACGCCCGAGGATCTCGCCGAGGTCGAGGAGTCGGCGACGGGGCAGTATCCTGCGCGGCGTGCTCGCCGAGCGCGCGGCCGCGGCGGCGTAGCCTCGACGCTCAGGCGCTGGCTGGACGGCGCCCGGCCGCGTCGTGTCGCGTCGAGCCGCTCGAGCCAGTACGCGCCGCCATGACGCTCGAAGAGCTCTCGCGCCTCGTCGAGCAATGGCTGTCCTTCGTCGACTCGCTCGGTGGCGACGAGCCAGCGACCGTAGTCGAAGAGGACGTGGGCCAGCCAGTAACGGTACCCCAGGTTGCGTGCGTTCGCGCGGGCGATGCCGTCTTGCATCCGGCCTCGTCGTTCGACATGCGGCCGCGGAACCAGTGGAGATCGCCTCGAGGAACGGTGGCTTGAGGCCGGATCGCAGCTCGTCGACCATCGTCAAGAGCTCCTCCGCCGCGGTCCTGCCGATCGAGCGCGATGCCGCTTCGACCGCCGCAGCACGTAGCCTGCTTGACCGCCTGGAATCCCATGCCCTGGGCGTTCGCGCTTTCGACCGCGACGGCACCCTGCTCGAGCGCATCCGGCGTATTTTCCTTCAGTGTGCGCGAGCACGGCGCGCGCGGCCACGTGAACGGAGCTGTCCTGGAGCGTTGGTTGACCCCTCGAGGCCGCCGAAGGTGGCGACGAGCTCCTTCGCTTCGGTCGAGGCGGCCCTGCTGGGTGTACACCTCGATCGCTCCCGGTGAGCGCGCTTCGACTGGTTGCCCCCGGTTCGCAGGTGCTCCTCCGGTATCTCGGAGATCGCTGCGATCGCTTCGTCCCAGCGCCCGGTCATCGCGAGTGCGTAGCACGTCTCGCCGAGCAGGTAGAGCTCCGAGTAGCGGTTGCCGATGCGCCGGGCGAGCACGAGGGCTTCCGCGAGCGCGTCGAGAGCCTCGCCGAAGCGAGTCGCTGTCGAGCACGCGTCGAGAGGTTTCCGTATGCGGTTGCGGCCTGGTTGACGAGATCGTGCTCGAGCGCATACGCGAGCGCGTGACGAGCGAACGCGAGCTCCTCCTCGGGTCTGCCGTTGCCGCGAGCGAGAAATGCCTTGGTCGTTAGCGCTCGGACGAGTGTCTTCGGGCAGCCGACTCGCCTCAGCAATCGACAGAGCTAGCTCGGCAGGTGCGACCGCTCGGTCGAGTTCCCCGGCGAACGAGTGCGCGATGGCGAGCGCGGCTTGCGAGCTCGGCGATGTCCTCGTCGGGCTCGTCCACCCCGACTGCCGCGTACGCCCGCTCGACACGTCGCAAGGCCTGCTCGTGACGTCCGGTCACCTGTTCGACGTGCGCGAGGAGGCCCGAGAGTCGCGCGGCCGCGTGAGACTCGCCGGCCTCCTCGAGCAGCGCGAGCGCCTCCCTCAACGCCTTCTCGGCTGGCTCGAACTCGGCAGCTTCCGTGGCCATCTGCCCGGCGCGCTCCAATAGCCTCGCGCGTTCGAGCGGCTCGTCCGCGAGCTCGGCCGCCCGCTCGAACGACCGGCGCGCCTCTGCGACCGCTCCGAGCGAGCCCGCGCGCTCTGCCGCGCGCGCGAGGTGTTCGCGCGCGCTCGCCTTGATCGCGGCGCATCGCCAGCGTCGGGCTGAGCCTCGAACGCAGCGACGTAGTGGGCGGCGACGACCTCGACGACCTCCTGCTCGGCGAAGCCGAAACTCGCCTCGAGCTGCGCCGCTGCGGCGAGGTGCCGAGTCTTGCGGTCGCGCCGTGCGAGCGTCTCGTAAGCGACGCGTCTGACGAGCTCCTGGAGGAACCCGTACTGGCCTCGCTCCGGCGAGCGGGGGTCGGCCTGCACGCCGAGCACCTCCTTGCGGACGAGGCCCGACAGGAGCCCGTCGAGTTCGTCCGAGCCGAAGAGCGCCGCGAGCGACTCCTTGGTGAAGGTCTTGCCGAGCACGGCCGCGTCCTGCAGAAGGCGCCGTTCGTCGGGCTCGAGCCCGTCGAGGCGAGCCGCGATGAGCGCCTTGAAGGGTCTCGGGCACGTCCAGCTCGCCGACGTCGCCCGTGACGCCGGTAGACGCCGTTCTCCTCGACGAGCAGGCCCGCGATCGAGCAGCATCCGCACGGTTTCGACTGCGTACAGTGGCACGCCTTCCGCGCGCGCTGAGGATGCCGCTCGCGCAGCTCGTCGCGAAGACCTGGCACGAACCCGTCGAGCAGCTCGCTCATCGCCCGCTCGGAGAGCGGCGCGAGCGACAGCGTCGTCTGGTGCGAGCCCTGGCCGAACTCCGGGTGCCGACCCTGCAGCTCCGGCCGCGCGAGCGCGAGCACGAAGATCGGCCGGCGCCTCGCCCAGCTCGAGGAGATGGCTCGACGAACTCGACGAGCGCAGCGTCCGCCCACTGGAGATCCTCGAAGACCATGACCACCGGCCCCTGCTCGGCCATCCGCTCGAAGAACAGACGCCAGGCGCCGAAGAGCTCCTCCTTGCCTCGTTGCGGCCCATCCTCGAGCCCGAGCAGATGCAGGAGCCGCGGCTCGACGAACGCGCGCTCCTCCTCGTCGACGATGAGCTCGGCGACCGCCGCGCGAACCTTCGCGACGCCGACTCGCGCTCTTCGCCTTCGGTGATGCTCGGCTCGCATGCGGATCATCTCGGCGAGCGCCCAGAACGCGACCCCCTCACCGTACGCGAGGCAGCGTCCGCGGTGCCACCAGACGGTCTCCTGGAGACCGTCGATGTACTTGAAGTACTCCCAGCCGAGACGCGACTTGCCGATCCCGGCGATGCCGATCACGAAGACCAGCTGCGCCCGGCCCTCGTCGGCTGACGCGTGAAACAGCTCCTTGACAAGTCGCAGCTCACGATCGCGTCCGACGAACGGCGGCTCGAGCCCTGCCGACTTGAGCGCGCCGCCGCGGCCGGCCGTCACGCGGAGAGCGCGCCAGAGGTGCACCGGCTCGGCTTTGCCCTTCAGCTCGTGGGAGCCTGCGGACGCGTAGGCGATCGCAGCCTCGGACGCGCGCTTCGTCGTGTCCCCGACGAGAACCGTGCCCGGGTCGGCCGCCGACTGGACGCGCGACGCTGTGTTCACGAGGTCGCCCGCGACCATGCCCTGGCTCGTCGCTCCGAGCGTGACTGCGGCCTCGCCGGTCAGGACGCCCGCGCGTGCCTGCAGCGCCGGCATCGAGCTCTGCGATCGCCGACGACGAGCTCGAGTCCCGCTCTAACGGCGCGTTCGGCGTCGTCCTCGGTGCGCGACGGGCGCTCCCCAGACCGCCATGACCGCGTCGCCGATGAACTTCTCGACGGTGCCGCCGTAACGCTCGACGATCGTCCGTGCGGTGCTCGAAGTACCGAGAGAGCAGCTCGCGAGTGTCCTCGGCATCACGTCCCTCCGACGCGCGTCGTGAAGCCGACGAGATCGGCGAAGAGCACCGAGACGAGGCGGCGCTCGGCTGCCGGTGCCGTGCTCGGCATCGGAGGTTGGCGCAACGACGGCGCGGCGGCCAGAGCGCGGCCCGCACTCGCCGCAGAACCTGACTCCCGGAGCGTTCGGCGTGCCGCACGACGGACAGGCGCTCGACAGCGGGCTACCGCATTCGCCGCAGAACTTCCGCCTGTTTCGTTGGCGGATCCGCAGGCAGCGCACGAAACGGTGTCGGACACGGGCCAACTCTAGTGTCATGTCGCTGGTCGCTCAATCGGGTGCGGCTACGCTGCGCGCGTGGCGAGCGAGACCGTCGAGGCCCACGCCGAACTGTCCCCGTCGCGCGCCTGGTGGCTGCGCGTCCCGGCTGTCCTCCTGAGCCCGCGCTCCGTGTTCTTCGCGCTTCGCGAGGACGACGAGGACGACGTCGCCGCTCGCGGCGGAGCCGCTCCTCGCGATCATCCTGCTCGCCGGCATGGCCGCCGTCCTCGCGACGCCGACCGCGGCCGACCTCCTCGACAATCCCGAGTACGACGCGATCCTGCTCGCGATCTGGGCGTTCATCGCGGGTGGTATCTACGGATCGGTCGGGTACTTCGTGATCGGCTTCGCCGTGTACTTCGGCGTGCGGCTGCTCGGGAGCCTCGGCGACTTTCGCCGCGCACGGCAGACGGTCGGCTTCGCGCTCGTGCCGCTTGCGGCCTCGGTGCTCCTGACGCTGCCGCTGCGGCTCGCCCTCTACGGCGGTGACACCTTTCGCGGCGGCGGCGCCGACGAGGGCGCGGGGGAGGTCGTCCTCCTCGGCCTCCAGCTCGCGCGCGGCGGCGTGGTCGCTCGCCTTGCTCGTGATCGGCGTGCGCGTCGTGCACGGATGGAGCTGGCTTCGGAGCGCCGCCTCGCTCGTCGCAGCACTCGCGCTGCTAGCGGCGATCGTCGGCGTGTTCGCGATGATCTGACGCGGCTGCAGCCTCGAACAGCGCCAGCTCGTCGTCCGGCATCGAATACGTGTGCTGCTCCTCCGGGAAGCGGCGCTCGCGGACGTCGGCGGCGTACTCCGCCAGGGCGCCGCGGATCGTGTCGCCGATCTCCGCGTAGCGCTTCACGAAGCGCGCAGTGCGACCCTGGTAGAGCCCGAGGACGTCGTGCCAGACGAGCACCTGGCCGTCGCACTCTGCGCCGGCACCGATGCCGATCGTCGGAATCGAGAGCTCCCTGGTGATGCGGGCGGCGACCGCCGCGGGAACGGCCTCGAGCACCAGCGAGAAGCACCCGGCTGCCTCGAGCGCACGCGCGTCGCGCAGCAGCGCGATCGCCTTCTCGGCGGAGCGACCCTGCGCCCTGTAGCCGCCGAGCATGGTCGCCGACTGCGGCGTCAGCCCGATATGTCCTTGCACCGGTATCCCGGCGCCGACGATCGCTCGGACGCGCGAGAGCATCACGCCTGCTCCTTCGAGCTTCACGGCGTCGGCACCGGCCTCCTTCACGAAGCGGATCGCGTTGCGGACGGCGTCCTCGTCGGATACCTGGAAGGAGCCGAACGGCATGTCGGCGATCACGAGCGGCCGGCTCGCCCCGCGCGTGACCGCGCGCGTGAGGATCAGCATCTCCTCCATGGTCGCCGGGCACGGTCGAGTCGTGGCCGAGCATGGTCATCGCGGCGGAGTCGCCGACGAGCACGAGGTCGGAGCCCGCCTCGTCTGCGAGTCGGCCGCCGGGCGCGTCGTACGCCGTGACCATGACGATCGGCTGCCGCCGCGCCTTCATCTCGGCGAGCTCCGTGATCGGGAGCTTGCCCGGGGCCGGCGTGGCGGGAGCGGGCTTCTGCGGGCGGATGCTCATTCGGTGTCTCCTTCCAGCACGACGTTGTCGATGAGGCGGGTCGAGCCGACGCGGACGGCGCCGGCGAGAACAGGCGGATCGAAGTCGGCGACCTCGACGTAGTCGACCTCGAGGCCGTTCGTTGCATGCATGAGCGCGAGCGCTGCGTCGCGATCTGCGTGTGGCGAGCGCGCGCGGGAGTGCGAGAGCAGCGTCCCGCTCCTGCGGGGAGAGAAGTGCGTTTCGCGACGAGAGCGCGAGGCCGTCGGCGTCGCGCACGGTCGGCACGACGCGGAGCTCGACCTCGAGCGCGAGGTCGCGGATCAGCGTCCGGATCACCTCGACCTGCTGCGCGTCCTTCTGCCCGAAGTAGGCGCGGGTGGGACGGACGATCGTGAAGAGCTTGAGGACGATCGTCGCCACGCCGCGGAAGTGGCCGGGCCGGAAGCGACCTTCGAGGGTCGCGCCGAGCTCGGTCACGTCGACCCAGGTCTGGAAGCCGGGTGGGTACATCTCGGCGGCCGAGGGAGCGAAGACGACGTCGACGCCTGCGTCTCGAGCCAGCTCCAGGTCTCGCGCCTCGTCTCGGGGGTAGCGGGCGAGATCGGCCGGTCTCCGCGAACTGCGCCGGGTTCACGAAGAGACTCATGACGACGACGCTCGTTCTCGGCGCGCGCGGCGCGGAGGAGGGCGAGATGGCCGTCGTGCAGCGATCCCATCGTCGGTACGAGCCCGAGCGTCTCGTCGCGGAGCGGAAGCAGCGCTTGGCGGATCTCCGCGATGGTGCGGCAGACCTTCACGCCGGAACCTCGTGCGGATCGCGTCCCGCGACGCGCGCGGTCGCAGCGGCGAGGACGAGGTAGAGCTCCTCGAGCTCGGGGCGCTCGGTGCGGATCACCGCGAGATGCCGTTCGACCGTCTCCCAGTCGCCGCGCGCGATCGGACCGGTGAGCTCGAAGCCCGAGTCCATGACGCCGCGGATCAGCGGATCGAGCGCCTCGGGGGGCGCGCCGGCCGCCTCGAGCAGCGACTGCGCCGCGGCTCGAAGGGTGACCAGGTAGTTCGAGGCCATCGCCGCGCCCGCGTGGTACGCGGCGCGCTTGTCGTCCGCGAGGTCGAACGCGCGCAGGCCGAGCGTCTCGGCGAAGCGGCGTCCCACCGTACGAGCTTCCTCGGACTCGGCGGTCACCGCCCCCCACGCGCCGTCGAGCTGCTCGGCTCCGAGGTCCTTGGAGAACGACTGCAGCGGGTGCAAGCCGAAGCGCTGCACATGCGGGTCGAGGGCGCTGAGCGGTGTGGCGCCGCTGACGTGCGCGAGCCAAGGCCCGACAGGCGTCGCGGCGGCGACCTCCGCGATGACACGGTCAGGTACGCACAGCAGGACGAGCTCCGGAGTCGATGCATCGAGGACGACGCCGCGCTCTGCGAGCCGCGCGCTCATCGCCGAGCCGACGCGCCCGTGCGCGCCGACGATCTGGATGCTGTCGATCATTTCGGTGGCTCCAGTTCCCGTTCGGGATACCGGGCAAGACGAAGTGTGCCTCGCGCGGCTACTTCTCGGCAAGGCGAGCTTCGAGCTGCGCTCGAACTGCCGGCCAATCCTCCTCGATGACGCTGTACCACGCGCTGTCGCGGTTCTCGCCCTCGCGGACGAGCATGTGGTTTCGGTGGACGCCCTCGAACGTGGCACCGAGCGCCTCGAGGGCACGGCACGAGCGCACGTTGTGCGCGTCGGTCTTCCACTCGACGCGACGACAGCCCCAGACGTCGAACGCGTGCAGCATCTGAAGGAACTTCGCCTCGACGTTCGCGCCCGTGCCCCAGACGGTGGGGTGGAGCCAGGTCCAGCCGATCTCGACCGAGCGGTGCTCCGGTCGGAGCGCGAGGAACCGCGTCGAGCCGACGACGGCGTCGCCGGCGATGGTGACGAGTGGAATCTCCGTGCCCGCGTCTGCGGCAGCGAGCGCCTGCGCGACGAACGCGTGCCACGCCTCGCGCGTCTGAGGTTGCACGACGCTGAGCCAGCGCCAGGTCTGCGGATCGCGCGATGCGAGCCAGAGTCCCTCGTCGTGTTCGGCTCGAAGCGGCTCGAGACGGACGATGCGCCCCTCGAGGCTCGGTGCCGTCCACGCTTCCACCGCACGCGACAGTACACTCGGCACGTGCCGATCTACGAGTACGCCTGCATGGAATGCGAGTCGCATTTCGAGGAGCTCGTCCGTTCGTCGGAGCAGGCCGTGACGTGCCCTGAGTGCGGCGCGGCGAAGGTCCTGAAGCAGCTCTCGAGCTTCGCCGTCCACGGCGCTGCGTCGAAGCCCGTCTTCAGCGGCCCGTCCGGCGGTGGCGGCGGCTGCTGCGGCGGCTCGTGCGGTTGCGGCTCGTAGGGGCGAGATATATCTCGCCCTCTCGCCCTGAAGCTGCATCCGGGCGACGCCGTAGACTGACCTCCCCATGGACGCCGTCGAGCGCGCCTCCGCACTTCGAGCGTACGCCGAGGAGACCGCGACCTGCACCCGCTGCGCGCTGGCGCAGGGCCGCACGCAGGTCGTGTTCGGCTCGGGCAGCCCGATCGCCGACCTCATGTTCGTCGGCGAGGCACCCGGGTTCCACGAGGATCAACAGGGCGTCCCGTTCGTCGGCCAGGCCGGGAAGTTGCTCGACAAGCTGCTCGCCGGCATCGAGCTGACCCGCGCGGACGTCTTCGTGGTGAACGTTCTGAAGTGCTTGAAGTACACGGCGCAGGTGCAGCTAGGTGATGGCTCGTGGGAGCGAATCGGGCGGCTCGTGGACAACCGCTACGACGGCACCGTGATGTCGGTCGACGACGACGGTCGCCTCGTGCGGCGTAAGGTCATCGGGTGGCATCGGACGCCGTTGGGCGAACGACGTCTATTCCGCCTGATGTATCGATCGGCGAAGAACACCAGCGTCAATCGCGTGTGTGTGCAGCTCACCGGCGATCATCCTGTGCTTACGAAGCGCGGTTACATCCCTGTCGAGGAGCTCACCGAGCACGATGTCCTGGCGACGGGTCAAGGACTCAGCGACCTCGCCTTCGACGTCGTCGTTGGCACGGTGCTCGGAGACGGACACCTGAAGGCTCGCAGCTCGCACCTCACCTTTGCGCACTCCGCCCGCCAGGCCGAGTACGCCCGGTTCAAGCTCGACCTCCTCGAGGAGCTGCGGCCCGTCGCCCAGGAGGTCGCCGTGGCCGCTGTGTCCGGAGGCGAGCGCATCTATCCAGCGGTACATGTCCGAACAAGGGCTCACCGCGCGCTGGGAGTCATCCGGCACGAGTTCTACGCCGACGAGAAACGCATTCCGGGGTGGATCGCCGCCGAGTTGAACGAGCGAATGCTCGCTATCTGGTTCATGGACGACGGGTACACCAGGATCCGCCGTGGGGGACGCAAGCCCCTTGCGGAGATCGCGACGAACGGATTTGCCGAAGCCGATCTCCAAACGCTGTTGCGTGGTCTCGACCGGCTGCGGCTTCCCGCGAAGGCGCTCCGCGGTCGCATCTTCTTCGATGTTGCGGGAACGAAGGAGCTCTGCGCGCGGATCGCGCCCTACGTGCCGCCGTCGATGCGATACAAGCTCGACCCCGACATCGCAGCGAGCGTTCCGTTCAATCCGACGATGCTCGAGGCTGGACCGCCAAGAGTGCTCTACGACGAGTTCGATGTGGAAGAGATCGATGAGCGCCCCGGTCCGGGGACGACGTTCTTCTGTCTCGACGTCGAGGACACGCATAACTTTGTCACCGCAGGCGGCGTCGTCCATAACTGCCGGCCCCCCGGAAACCGTGACCCGCTCCCGGAGGAGATCGCCTCTTGCGAGCCGCACCTCTTTCGCCAGATCGAGCTGATCCAGCCGAAGCTCGTGGCGACTCTCGGGAACTTCGCGACGAAGCTCCTCTCGGGGAAGCCTGCGGGCATCACGAAGGTGCACGGCTACGAGCAGGAGGTGACCCTCGGCGCGCGTTCGGTGCTCCTGTACCCGCTCTACCATCCCGCAGCCGCGCTCTACACGCCGTCGATGCTGACGGTGCTCGAGGAGGACTTCGCGCGCATTCCGACGCTGCTTGGAGCGCACGGTCGACGAGTCGCCCGCGCCCAGCGAGCCCGCCGCAGTCGAGCTCGAGCCCGATCCCGAGTCGATCCAGCTCGGCCTGTTCTGACGTGCACATCGAGCTCGCCAGCGCCTCGGCGAGCGAGACCGAGCGGATCGCGGCCGCCCTCGCCGAGCGCCTCACGGTGGGGGACGTCGTCACCGTCTCGGGCGAGCTCGGAGCCGGCAAGACGACCTTCGTACGCGGAGCCTGCCGCGCACTCGGCGTCACCGCGCCGGTGACGAGCCCGACCTTCACGATCGGCCATCGCCACTCCGGGATCGTCGACGTCTCGCACCTCGACCTCTACCGGTTCGTCGAAGTGTCCGTCGCGGAGTGGGGAGACCTCGAGCCGTACTTCGACGACGCAATCGTCTTCGTCGAGTGGCCGGAGGCCGGAGTGCTTGCGCTTCCTTCTCCGCGGGTCGCCGTATCGCTCGAGCATGCAGGAGACGACCGGCGACGGATCGTCGTCGCATCGCCCGAGACCGCGCTGCTACAAGCCATCTCCTGATGCTGGTTCTCGCCTTCGACACCGCGACCGAGGTCGCGACGAGCGCGCTCGTCCTGGACGGTCGCGTGCTCGGCGAGCGCACGGGCTCGGCGCGCGCGCTGCTCGGAGACGTCGACGACCTGCTCGCGAGTGCGGAAGCGACCCCGGCCGACCTCGATGCGCTCGTCGTCGGAACGGGGCCGGGAAGCTTCACGAGCACACGGATGGGTCTCGCGTTCGCGCGTGGGCTCGGACTGGCGCTCGAGATCCCGGGAGCCGGCGTGTCGACGCTCGACGCGCTCGCTGCGGGGCAGCCCGGCGCGATTCCGATCATCGACGCTCGCAGGCAGGAGGTGTTCGTCGCAGGGCCACGTACCGTCTCTCCCGACGACCTCGATGTGGAGCCGGGGACGCTCTGCATCGGCAGCGGAGCCGTCCGCTATCGCGCGACGCTCGAGCGTCGCGGTGCGGTCGTGCCTCCCGACGGGGACGAGCGACACGTGCCGAACGCACGGCTCCACGCGTCGCTCGCACGCGAGTACGCCGATGTCGAGCGCATCGAGCCGATCTATGTCCGGGCGCCCGATGCGGAGCTCCGGCGGACGTGAACATCGAGCTGCGCAGACTCGAGTCGAAGGACCTCGGCGTCGTCGAGGAGATCGAGCGCGAGGCGTATCCGACGCCCTGGTCGCGCTCGATGTTCGACGCCGAGCTCCGCAAGCCGAGCTCCCTCGCGCTCGGCGCGTTCGCGGAGGACGGCGTCCTCGTCGGGTACGCGTTCGTCTCCCGCTACGTCGACGCCTGGCACGTGATGAACGTCGCTGTCGCCGATGCGTTTCGCAGGCGCGGAATCGCGTCGGCTCTGCTGGAGCGTCTCTTCGACGTGACCTCGACGGATCCGCGGCGCGGCTACACGCTCGAGGTGCGCATCTCCAACACGGGCGCGATCCGTCTCTACGAGCAGCTCGGATTCGAGTCGCGCGGCCTGCGGCGTGGCTACTACACGGACAACCGCGAAGACGCGGTCATCATGTGGCGCGAGCCCGCGGCGCCCTCCGAGCAAGCCTCGTGATTCTCGGCATCGAGACGTCCTGCGACGAGACCGCCGCAGCCGTCGTTACGAGCGACGGACGCGTGTTGTCGTCGGTGGTCTCGTCGCAAGCGGATCTCCATGCTCGTTTCGGGGGCGTCGTGCCGGAGATCGCGTCGCGCAGGCATCTCGAGCTGGTGACGCCGGTCGTGCGCGAGGCTCTCGGCGCCGCGAACGTGCCGCTCGACGGGATCGACCGTGTCGCCGTAACGCAGGGACCCGGGCTCGTCGGCGCCCTCCTCGTCGGCATCTCGGCGGCCAAGGCGCTCGCGTGGGCCCGCGGGCTGCCGCTCGTTCCGGTCGATCACCTCGACGCTCACGTGGCGTCGCTCTACCTCGAGCCGGCGCAGGTCGAGCCGCCGTTCACCTGCCTCCTCGCGAGCGGTGGACACACGCTGCTGCTCGCAGTTCGTGAGCGCGGCCGCTCCGAGCGGCTCGGCACGACGCTCGACGACGCAGCGGGGGAAGCGTTCGACAAGGGCGCCCGTCTGCTCGGCCTCGGGTATCCCGGCGGCGCGGCACTCGACGGGCTCGCGCGGGAGGGCGACGCGACGGCATTCGACTTTCCGGTGGCGCGCGTTCCCGGTCTCGACTTCTCCTTCTCCGGGCTGAAGACCGCGCTGCTCTATGCCGTGCGCGAGCTCGGCGACGACGAAGTCGCTGCGCGGAGGGCCGACCTCGCGGCGTCGTACCAGCGCGCGATCGTGCGCGCGCTCGTGGAACGCCTCCATCAGGCGGCCGAAACGACGGGCTACGAGCGCGTCGCGGTCGTCGGCGGCGTCGCCGCGAATTCGGAGCTCCGCGCGGCACTTCCCGACGCTGCTTTCGCTCCGCTCGAGCTGTGCACGGACAACGCCGCAATGGTCGCTTCATGCTCACGGTACGTCGAGCCGCTTCCATACCCTCGTTACCGTGACCTCGATGCGTATGCCTCTATTCGCTAGACCGCTGCCGATGTGCGCGACGGCTGTCGTCGCGCTCGTGCTCGGCGTCGCGGGAGGCAGCGCGCAGGAGCCGCCTGTGCAATCGGTCGACGAGGCGGGTTGGCAGGGCGTCCTCGGCGTGCGCGCTCCCGTCTCGACCGCGCAGCGCTATGTCGTGCTGCTCCGGCCGCCGTCGCTGGCGGCGCGCGTGCGCGTGGCCGGAGGTCGAGCGACGGAGAAGGAGATGCGCGCCTGGTCGGCCTCCGCCGTCGCGCAGCAGGAGCAGTTCCTCGCCAGGCTCGCCGCCGTCGGTGCGCGGATCGCTCCCGAGTACCGGTACACCCGCGTTATCAACGGCTTCGCGGCCCGTCTCGACCCCACGTCGGCTGCGCTTCTGGATCGCGATCGCGAGGTCATCGGGGTATATCCCGTGCGGATCGCGTATCCCGCGCAGGCCGCCGAGTCGGAGAGTGGGGTGTTGCCGTCGGCGGTCGCGGATCTCGAGATCGCGGGGCTCGACGGCTCCGGCGTGACGGTCGCACTTCTCGACACCGGGCGTCGATCCGTCGCATCCCTATCTGCGTCGGCGCGTCCTGTCCGGCGTCGACGTCATCGACCCCGGGAGCGGAGGGATCGCCCAGCCGCATCCGACGATTCCCGGTCGCCCAGAGCGGCATGCGACCGAGCTCGCGGGAATCATCGCCGGCACCGAGGGCCCGGACGGGCTGCACGGGATCGCGCCGGGCGCGTCGATCCTCCCGGTGCGAGTCGGCGGCTGGCAGCCGAACGCCGAGGGCGGGTACAGCGTCTACTCGCGCACGGATCAGATCCTCGCCGGGCTCGAGGCGGCCGTCGATCCCAACGACGACGGCGACGTGCTCGACGCCGCCCGGATCGCTCTCATCGGGATGGTCGAGCCGTACGCGGCGTTTGCGGACGGCCCGCTCGCGCGGGCGATCGCGGGGGCAGCGGATCTCGACATGCTCACGATCGTCCCCGCCGGGAACGACGGGCGGGCCGGGCCCGGCTACGGGAGCATCGCTGGACCTGGCGGCGCGCTCGACGCAGTGACCGTGGGCGCCGCCGACGGGCGGCTGGCCGCACCGACCGTGCGCGTGTACGTCC
This sequence comes from uncultured Gaiellaceae bacterium, assembly GCA_963822885.1. Lineage (GTDB taxonomy): Bacteria > Actinomycetota > Thermoleophilia > Gaiellales > Gaiellaceae > GMQP-bins7. The sequence continues at coordinate 14,289 of CAWGJJ010000020.1, read as the reverse complement.
GCGCCGGACTTCGCGTCCTGTACGAGGACGACGTTCCGCTCGGCGGGGCTCCGACGGACACCGTCACGGCAGATGTCGTCCTCATAGATCGCCGGACTGCAGCGGGCGGGATCGCAGGTCTCTTCTCCGAGGAAGGCGTGAGCTCGGTTGCCGGGAGCTCGGTGCTCCTCCCGCGCGCTGCGCTGTCGGACGACACCGTGGAGGAGGCGACCTCGGCCGGCGCGCTCTCGGTGCTCGTCGACGGCCCGCTCCCTGCCGGTGCCTTCAGTCTCGACGTTCCAGCCGGTGTGCCGGTCGTCGGCCTCGCGGAGAGCGTCGTCGCGGAGATCCGGGCGATGCTCGCCTCCGGGATTCCGGTGACGGTCGCGATCGGCAACGTCGAGGTCGCGAGCCGCGAGGCCGGGGGGTCGATCGCGGCGTTCTCGTCGCGAGGACTCGTCCTCGACGGGTCGCTCAAGCCCGACCTCGCCGCGCCGGGCGTCTCGGTGCCGACATCCGAGCCGGGACGTGGTGACGACGGAGAGGTGCGGTTCGGGACGATCAGCGGAACGAGCGCCGCAGCGGCGGTGACGGCGGGCGTGGCGGCGGTGCTCGCGCAGGGGCGACCGTCGCTCGATGCGCGCGCCCTGCACGGTCTCCTCGTCGGCTCCGCGCAGCGGGCCGACCTCGACCCGACGGCCTCGGGCGCAGGCCTGGTCGACCTCCGCGCCGCCGTCCAGCAGGAGCTGCTGGCCGAGCCGGCGCTGCTGTCGTTCGGAGCGGTCTCCGGGCCGTTCGGAGCCGAACGCACGCTGCGAATCACCAACGTCTCGACCCGACGGCTCTCCGTCTCCGTCGGATCGACGGCGATCGCGCCGAAGGGCGTGGAGATCGCCGCCGATCCACAGCGCGTCCGTATCCGCCCCGGTCGAACGGCGACTGTCGTCGTTCGGGCCGACACGGGTCAGCTCTCCGACGAGGCCGGCGCGGCGACGGGCGAGCTCGTGCTGCGCGCCGGAGACTCGCCCGAGGTGCACGTTCCGTGGACGGTCGCGGTGCCGCCGCGCGTCGACCTCGTCACCCGGCTTGCATTGGAGACGACCGGCACGCGCGTGTCCGACGCCACGCCCGCGGCGCTCTCGTTCGTCGCCGGCTCGGTTACCGCGACACCAGACCCGCAGGTGCGGGCCGTCGAGCTGCTCGAGGTCGAGCTCTGGCGCGGCGATACCCGGATCGGCCTCCTCGCGCGCCGACGCGAGCTCCTGCCCGGCCGCTACACGTTCGGGCTCACGGGGCGCAGCCCGACGGGCACCCGCCTGCGGCGCGGAGCCTTCACGATCCGTGTCGTGGCCTACCCCGGCGACGGCACACGCCGGCAGGGCGACACGATCGTATTTCGCGTCCGGTAGACGGTCGTATACTCGCGACCGTCCCGCGAGCGAGGGAGGCGCTACTCGATGTCAACCGCCGAGGCGGAGTCTCATCTCCGTGAGAATCCCTTCGATCTGGCGAAGGCGCAGCTGCGTCGAGTCGGCGAGATCTTCGCCCTCGATCCGAACCTGATCCGCGTCCTCTCGCAGTGCAAGAAAGCGGTCGAGGTCTCGATCCCCGTCTCGAAGGACGACGGGTCGATCGACGTGTACCAGGGGTTCCGCGTGACCCACAACATCGCGCGCGGCCCGTCCAAGGGAGGCATCCGCTACCACCAAGACGTCACCCTCGACGAGGTCAAGTCGCTGTCGATGTGGATGACTTGGAAGTGCGCCCTCATGGGGCTCCCGTTCGGCGGCGCGAAGGGAGGCGTCGTCTGCAACCCGAAGACGCTCTCCCCCGGCGAGCTCGAGCGGATGACGCGGAGATTCACGAGCGAGATCATCAACGACATCGGCCCGGAACGGGACATCCCCGCGCCGGACGTGGGCACTGACGGTCGGGTGATGGCGTGGATCTTCGACACCTACTCGATGAACAAGGGACACTCCGTGCTCGGCGTCGTCACCGGCAAGCCGCTCTCGATCGGCGGCTCGCTGGGGCGCGAGGAGGCGACCGCCCGCGGCAGCCTCTACTGCATCCAGGCGCTGTCCACGAAGCAGGGCCGGCGCCTGAGCGAGTACTCCGTCGCGATCCAGGGCTTCGGGAACGTCGGCTCGAACCTTGCGCGACTGCTCCACTCCGAGGGCGTGAAGGTCGTCGCCGTGTCGGACTCGCAGGGCGGCGTCTACAACGCCGCGGGGCTCGACATTCCGTCCGCGCTCGCCCACAAGCAGGAGCACGGCGTGCTGGCCGGGCTCGGCAACGCGGACGCCGTGACGAACGAGGAGCTTGTCGAGCTTCCCTGTGACGTCCTCGCGCCGTGCGCGCTGGAGCAGGTGATCACCGAGGCGAACGCCGACCGCGTGAAGGCGACGGTGATCTGCGAGGGGGCGAACGGACCCGTCACGCCGAGCGCCGACGCGATTCTCGAAGAGCGAGGCGTGCTCGTCCTCCCCGACGTTCTCGCGAACGCGGGTGGGGTCGTCGTCTCGTACTTCGAGTGGGTTCAGGGTCTTCAGGAGTACTTCTGGCGAGAGGACGAGGTGAACGCGAAGCTCCACGACATCTGCGCTCGCGCGTTCGAGGAGGCCTGGCACACCCGGGAGAGTCACGGGACGAGCCTCCGCATGGCCTCCTACGGGATCGCGGTGCAGCGCGTCGCTGAGGCGACCACCACGCGGGGCCTGTATCCGTAGCCGAGTCGTCGTTTACCACGCGGCCGACTGCAGCCTCTGTGCCCGTGCGCTGGAGGTCGTCGCGCAGGTGCGGGACGAGCTCGCCTTCGAGCTCGAGCTGGTCGACATCGGAGGACGTCCGGAGCTGGAGGCGCGCTATCGGGAGCTCCTCCCCGCGGTCGAGATCGACGGGGAGCTCGCGTTCACGTACTTCGTGGATCCTGACGCGCTCCGAGTGCGCCTCGGCTCCTCCTAGCGGTTCTTCCTACGGCGCCGGGAGAACCGCAGGCAGAATCGTGACGCTTTGTCACAAACGTTCGACAGGGGGAGCACGTGACCGAACGCCTCACCGTAGGAGTCGCGGCGCGACTGAGCAGGTACCTCCAGGTGCTGACGCAGGCGCGCAAGATGGGCAAGGAACGCATCTCGTCGCAGGAGATCTCCGAGTACACGAACATCAACGCGACGCAGATACGGCGCGACCTCTCGGCGTTCGGCAGGTTCGGCAAGCGCGGCGTGGGCTACCGCACGGACGCGCTGCTCGAGGAGATTCGGCAGATCCTGCGGACGCAGGGTCAGCACAACATTGCGCTCGTCGGTGCGGGCCGGCTCGGGAGTGCGATCGCGAGCTCGCCGATCTTCGCGGAGCACGGGATCACGATCGCCGCAGTGCTCGACAACGACCCCGACAAGATCGGCGAGCAGGTCGGCGACCTCACGATCAGCTCGATCGGCGACGTCGGCGAGATCGCCCGCGAGCGCAACATCATCGTGGGGGTCATCGCAGTTCCCGCAGACTCGGCCCAGGACGCAGCCGATGCCCTCATCGACGCGGGGGCGAAGATCATTTTCAACTACTCGGAAGCGCTCCTGGACGTGCCGGCCGACGTCAACGTGCATACGTCGAACCCGGCCGGGGATCTGCTCTACGCGCTGTACTTCCACCTGGCGTAGCTGCGCCAGGTGGGGTTGCCTTTCGTCGCGACGTCGGACAGGATCGTGCGAGGAGGTCTCGCATGCCGTCGTCTCGCGTCGTTGTCCTGGTCGGAGTCGCCCTCGGACTGGCGGCTCTCATGGCAGCGGCTGTCGTCGTTCTCGCACGTGACGCGGCGGAGCCGGTCGCAGGGGACGTCATCGCGTACAGCTGCAAAGAGCAGAACAACCGCTGGTACGCGATCTGCTCGATGCGGAGCGACGGCACCGAGCAGCGGCGTCTGACCGAGGACAAGCTCACGACGAGCGATCCCGCCTGGTCACCCGACGGTCGTCGAATCGCCTTCACCCGGAACCAGGACGAAGGCGAGTCGACAACGTTCACGAGTGACGAGGTCTTCGTCATGGACGCCGACGGCAGCGACGTTCGACAGCTCACGCCCGATGAGATCGGCATGTCCTCCGGTCAGCCGACTTGGTCTCACGACGGCAGTCAGATTGCGTACGTCCGCGGGCAGTCGGTTGCCAGTGTCGTGCCGTCGAGGTATGGCGATCTGTTCGTCGTGAGTGCGGACGGCGGCGAGGCGACGCGGAGCCGGCTCACCGACGGGCCTGACACCGACCCGGACTGGTCGCCCGACGGACGGACCATCGCGTTCACGCGAGGGGAGAACCTCTCGAACGAGAAGGCGAACGACGATCTCTACGTCCTCGACTTCGCAACCGGAGCCACCAACCAGCTCACACGAACGCCTCCCGGCGTCTTCGAGAGCGCGGCGGCCTGGTCTCCGGATGGCTCGCTGATCGCGTTCGCTCGCTCCACCGGTACGTCACAGTTCGACGGCATGTCGCGCATCTACGTGATCAACCGCGACGGAACCGGTGAGAGGCTCGTCCTCGAGCACAAGCTCTTCGCGTACGCCCCGTACAGCCTCGACTGGAGCCCCGACGGACGGAGCATCGCGTTCGAGACATCGTCCATGATCGGGTGCACGTCGATCTCCGTGGTAAGCAGCAACGGGGGATCGCCGCGCGCGCTCACGACCTGCACAAGGCCGAACGAGTCGAGCGCCGCGCCCGTATGGCAGCCGTCCGCCGACGAGACCGGCTGAAGCCATTGCTTCAACTACTGTAGTGCGCCGATGGGAGACGAACAGCGCGTCTCGCCCGACGAGCTGATCGCGCAGGCGCGCGCGCAGTTCGACTCGGCGACGGACTTCACAGTCGCCGTCGAGGAGGAGTTCGCGATCGTCGATCCCGAGTCGCTCGACCTCACGAACCGCTTCGAGGACGTCCAGGCGGCCGCGCGCGGGACCGCGCTCGAGGAGCATCTCGTCGGCGAGCTGATCGCGTCGGAGGTGGAGGTGCGAACCGGGAAGCAGGAGACGTTCGCCGATGTTCCCGCCGCCATGGCCGAGCGCCGCGCGCAGCTTCAGGCGCTCGTCGAGCCGATGGGTCTTCTGCTCGGCGCGACCGGCACGCATCCCTGGGCCGACTGGAAGAAGCAGCGCATCATCGACACGCCGCACTACCGGCGAAACGACGAGCTTCTTCGCTACGTCGTCTGGCGCAACAACACGTTCGGGCTTCACGTCCACGTCGCGATCAACGGAACCGATCGCGCGATCGCCGTCGTCGCCGCGCTTCGGAACTTCCTTCCCGAGCTGCTGACGCTCTCGGCCAGCTCGCCGTTCGCCGAGAACGTGAATACGGGGCTCCACTCTGCACGTACGCAGATCTTCACCCGGTTCTTCCCGCGCTGCGGCGTCCCGGACGCGTTCGGCTCGTGGGCCGAGTACGAGAGCTTCGTGCGGTTCCTCTACGACACGGGCTCGATCACCGAGCACACGCAGCTGTGGTGGAGCGTACGGCCACACCTCGCGTTCCCGACCGTCGAGATCAGGATCTGCGACGGGCAGCCCGAGCTCGCGGAGGCGCAATCGCTGGCCGCGCTCGCCGCGTCGCTGGCGGTGCGGATCGCCCGTGCGTACGACGAGGGAACGCCCGTCGAGCCGCTCCCGAACCGTCTCATCGAGGAGAACCTCTGGCGTGCGATTCGCTGGGGCCTTCCCGGCGAGCTCATCGACTTCGCACGCGGCGAGGCCATCCCGGCGAGGCAGCGGCTCGAAGAGCTCGTCGAGTGGGTGCTGCCCGCTGCCGAGGAGATCGGCGCCGCGCCGTACCTCGCCGTTCCGGAGCAGAACGCGGCGGAGCGCCAGATCGAGCGCTTCGAGGACGGTGCGACGCTCGAGGAGATCTACGCCGAGCAGGTGCGCGCGACCGAGACCATCGGTGGTTGAGGAGTCGCAACTCCCGACCGAGGACGAGCTCCGCGAGGCGCTCGACAAGGTCGGCGTCGCCGACATTCTCCTGAACGCGCTCTCCGCGGTCGCGTCGATCGGGTTCCGTCGCGTGTCGCCCGAGGCGCGGGATCTCGAGCAGGCGCGACTCGCGATCGAGACGCTGCGCGCGCTCGAGCCGGTTCTTCGAGAGGGCGGCGTCGACGAAGCGATCGTGCGAGACCTCGAGCAGGCGCGCACGAACCTCCAGCTCGCGTATGCGTCAGCCCTCGGTGAGGCTGGTTGAGCCGCGAGCGAGATCGGCGCTTGTGATACATAATCCGCCGCGCCTGGGTCACCGGGCGTTCACTTTGTAACGAGGGCGGGAGAACCGGAGGACCATGGACTTCTTCGTAGATCACGCCGTCGGGTTCGCGCTTGCGTGTGCGGCCGTGGCGGTTCTGTATGGCCTGTACCTCACCTGGTGGCTGCTCAAGCAGCCGGCCGGCAACGAGAAGATGCAGGAGATCGGGCGCGCGATCCAGGAGGGTGCTGCGGCGTATCTGCGCAAGCAGTACACGACGATCGCGATCGTCGCGGTCGTGCCGTTCTTCCTGCTCGGCTTCTACAACCAGCTCGGGTGGGGCACCGCGTTCGGCTTCCTGATCGGTGCCGTCTTCTCGGCACTGGCCGGCTTCATCGGGATGAACGTCGCGGTGCGCTCGAACGTCCGCACCGCCGAGGCTGCGCGCGAGGGCCTGCAGCCGGCATTCAAGGTTGCGTTCCGCGCCGGCTCCGTCACGGGCCTGCTCGTCGTGGGGCTCGGCCTTCTCGGCGTCGCCGGGTACTACTGGGTGCTGACCGACTGGATCGGGAACTCGCCGGAGTCGGCGGTGCGCGACCTCATCGGACTGGCGTTCGGCGGCTCGCTCATCTCCGTGTTCGCGCGCCTCGGCGGCGGCATCTACACCAAGGCCGCGGACGTCGGCGCCGACCTCGTCGGCAAGATCGAGGCCGGTATTCCGGAGGACGATCCGCGCAACCCGGCGGTCATCGCGGACAACGTGGGCGACAACGTCGGCGACTGCGCGGGCATGGCGGCCGACCTGTTCGAGACCTACGCCGTCACGGCGGTCGCGGTGATGCTGCTCGGAATCAGCTTCGGCCAGGAAGACCTGTGGCTCTACCCGCTCGCGCTCGGCGGCATCTCGATCCTCTCGTCGGTGATCGGGACGTTCTTCACGCGCGTCGGTAGCGGCCAGAACGCGATCATCAACGCGCTCTACCGCAGCGTCTTCGTCGCGACGGTGCTCTCGGCCGCCGGCTTCATCCCGGTGACGATGGCGTACGAAAGCGAGCTGTTCAGCTTCTGGAACCTCTACGGCGCGGCGCTCATCGGCCTCGCGGTGACGTTCCTGCTCGTCGCGATCACCGAGTACTACACGGGCACGCGCTGGAAGCCCGTCAAGGACATCGCCAGCGCGTCGCAGACCGGCCACGCGACGAACATCATCTCGGGCCTCGCGGTCGGGATGCAGGCGACGGCCCTTCCAGTGATCGTCATCGCGGTCGGGGTCGTCGGCGCGTACTACGCGGCCGGAGAGAGCCTGTACGGCATCGGCGTCGCGGTCATGGCGCAGCTCTCCATGGCCGGGCTCATCGTCGCCCTCGACGCGTACGGCCCGGTGACGGACAACGCGGGCGGGATCGCGGAGATGGCCGATCTCCCGGAGTCCGTGCGCGGGATCACCGATCCGCTCGACGCGGTCGGAAACACGACGAAGGCCGTCACGAAGGGGTACGCGATCGGCTCGGCCGGGCTGGCCGCGCTGATCCTCTTCGACGAGTACGGTCGCGGCCTGCGCGAGGACGGGCTCGACACGCTGTTCACGCTCGACGACCCGTGGGTGATCGCCGGGCTCTTCATCGGCGGGCTCATGCCGTTCCTCTTCGCCTCGATGGCGATGCAGGCGGTCGGACGCGTCGGCGGCCAGGTCGTCGAGGAGGTGCGCCGCCAGTTCCGCGAGAACCCGGGGATCATGGACTACACGGCACGCCCGGACTACTCGAACGCGATCGGCATCGTCACGGGCTCGGCGATCAAGGAGATGATGGCTCCGGCGCTCATCCCGGTGCTGATCCCGATCGTCGTCGGGATCATCAGCGTCGAGATGCTCGGCGGCCTCCTCATCGGGACGATCGTCACCGGCCTCTTCCTCGCGATCTCGATGACCTCCGGCGGAGGCGCGTGGGACAACGCGAAGAAGACGATCGAGGACGGGCTCTACGGCGGCAAGGGCTCGGACGCCCACGCGGCCGCGATCACGGGCGACACGGTGGGCGATCCCTACAAGGACACCGCCGGCCCGGCGATCAACCCGATGATCAAGATCGCGAACATCGTCGCGATCCTCATGATCCCGGTGCTCGTCTCGATCCACGGGTAGCGAGCTCGATCTGACATGACACACAGGAGGCGGCGTTAAGCCGCCTTTTGTGTGTTGCAGGGGTTTCGTGACCCCGAATAGGATGCGGGCGCTTCAGGGGCATGGGCATGCCGTCAGTGCCCGCAAAGTCGAAAGGGGAGAAGCACACATGAGATTCAGTCTCACGCGAGGTCGGCGCGCGCTCGGTCGCGTGCTCGGTCTCGGCACCATCGCCGCAGTGGGCGTACTGGCGTTGGGGTCGGCCGTATCTGCGCAGACCCAGCCAGGGCCCGATCGGACGGCTGGACGAGACCTTCCTGCGAGCATCGCCGATCTCAAGCTCGCGACACCCGAGACGTCGACCGCCTTCTCGGTCGACGATCTGCAGGCCCAGCGCCGTCGTCCAGAGTGGTGGCCGCGTGGTCGTCCGCCTGTCGGGCGAGTCCGGCGCCGAAGCGTTCTCGAAGGGCAAGAGCGAGACGGCCGCACGGGCCGCCGCTCGCGCGCAGCAGGATGCATTCCTCAGTCGTGTCCAGGGCATCGACTCGAGCGCGCGCGTGCTCGCCCGCGTGCAGATGGTCATGAACGCGGTCTTCGTCCAGATCGACGCATCGAAGCTCGCACAGATCGCCGCAGATCCGGCGGTCGTGCGCGTTGCGCCGGTCGCGAACTACGAGCTCGATCTCTCGGAGACGGTTCCCTACATCGGCGCCAAGGCTGTCCAGGACGCCGGTGTCACGGGGAAGGGCATCAAGGTCGCCGTCCTCGACAGCGGCATCGACTACACGCACACCGCCTTCGGTGGCGCGGGCGCCGCAGCGTACGCCGCGAACAACCCGGCGATCATCGAGCCGGGAACGTTCCCGACCGGCGAAGGTCAAGGGCGGCTACGACTTCATCGGAAGCGCGTGGACCGGTGGAACGGGCTCACCTGCCGAGGCGCCCGATCCCGATCCGCTCGACGACGGTGCGCTCGAATCCGGCGAACGTCGGCGTCGGGCCACGGCTCGCACGTCGCGGACATCATCGGCGGCAAGGTCGGTGTCGCCCCCGGCGTCGATCTCTACGGCGTGAAGGTCTGCGCGACCAGCACCTCGTCGTGCTCGGGCATCTCGCTCATCCAGGGCATGGAGTGGACGCTCGACCCGAACGGCGACGGCAGCCTCAAGGACCGCATGCACCTGATCAACATGTCGCTCGGCTCGACCTACGGTCAGCCGTTCGACGACGACCTGTCGCTCGCCGTGGAGAACGCGACGAAGGTCGGGATCCTCACCGTCGCATCGTCGGGCAACAGCTCCGACAAGCCGTACGTGACGGGCACGCCGGGTGCGGCGGACTCGGCGCTCTCGGTCGCACAGACGGCGGTTCCGAGCGCGTTCCTGCCGCTCATGCAGATCCTCGCGCCGGCGAGCATCGCAGGCAACGTCCCGGCCGTCTTCCAGCCCTGGTCGAAGCCGCTCGACCGTCGACGATCGAGGGGCCGGTCGCGTTCGGTGGGCTCGGATGCTCGACGGCGCCAACCTGAACAGCGTCGCAGCCGGGACGAGCCCGTATCCGGCGGGTTCGCTCACCGGGAAGATCGTGCTCGTCGACCGAGGTGTGTGCGACTTCTCGGTCAAGATCTGCAACATCGCCGCGGCGGCGGCCTCCTCGGGATCATCGGCCTCATCGCACCGGGCGACCCGTTCGAGGGTGGAGTCGGCGCCGGCGATCCGACGGGATCTCCGGCTTCATGATCAGCCAGGTCGAACTCGAACCGGCTCAAGGCCGGGCTCCCGAACACGGTCGTTCGCTTCGACCCGACTGTCGGCGTGCCGCTCAGGGGCAGCATCACCGGCTCGTCGTCGCGTGGGCCGCAGCACGAGAGCACGCAGCGCATCAAGCCGGAGATCGGCGCGCCCGGCGCATCGGTCTCGGCCGTCGCAGGCTCCGGGACGGGTACGGAGCCGTTCGGCGGCACCTCCGGTGCTGCTCCGATGGTGACCGGTTCGGCGGCCCTCCTGCTCGAGGGCTTCGGCGGCGTCAAGACGACGGCGAAGGGCACGCCGCCGGGCAAGGCCATCGGTCTCGGCCTCAAGCCGACCGAGGTCAAGGCCCTCCTCATGAACAACGCCGAGACGAACATCGTCAACGACCCGTTGACCGGCGCTCTGACGTCGATCACGCGGATCGGCGGCGGTGAGGTGCGTGTGAACCAGGCGCTCGACGCGCCGATCGCGGCGTGGGACAGCGACGTGCCGACCGGTGCACTCGGCTTCGGCTTCGTCGACGTCTCCGGAAGCGTGACGCTGAAGAAGACGGTGCGCATCCGCAACTACGACAACAAGCGGACCACGTACACGATCACGCCGACGTTCCGCTTCGCGAACGACCAGGCGAGCGGCGCGGTGACGGTGAGTGCGCCGGCGAACGTGACCGTCATGCCGGGCCGCGGTCGTGACACGACGTTCGACGTCTCCATCACGATCGACGGCTCGAAGCTGCCGGCGAACGCGATGAACTCGGGATCGAACGGCGCCGCTCCGGCTCCGCTCACGCTCAACGAGTACGACGGGTACCTGAGGCTGAGCGACGGGTCGGACACGCTGAACATCCCGTGGCACGTGCTGCCGCGCAAGGCTGCGAGCGTGGCTCCGAGCACGAGCACGATCGTCCCCGGCAGCTTCCCGCAGGTGATCGGGCTGAACAACACGGGAGTAGGGGCCGCGCAGAACGATGCGTACGCGCTCCTCGCGACGAGCCCGAACATCCCGGAAGGCCCGGTCGGCGGCCAGTCGCCGACGCCGGACCTCCGGGCGGTCGGGATCAACACGTTCCCGGTTCCGGCCGGCTTCTGCTCGGCGAGTGCCTCCTTCCTGTGGGTGTTCGCGGTGAACACGCACGAGCGGCAGGAGCACCTGCTACCTGTCGAGCCACCAGGTGTGGCTCGACACCAACCAGGACGGAACGGACGACTACGTGGTTCTGAACTCGCGACTTCTCCGGCCTGTCCACGATCACGGACGGCCGGCAGCTCGCGTGGGTGCTCAACCTGACGACGGGCGCCGCATCGGCGTTCTTCTTCGCCGAGCACTCGATGAACACGGGCAACACTGCATTGATCATCTGCGGTGAGCAGATCGGCATGAACGCAGCCAACCTGCTCGACACGAACGTCGACATGGACGTCGTTCGCGCAGGACTTCTACTACGGCGGCCCCGGCGACAGCGTCGAAGATCTCACGGTTACGCCGCTCGGCGAGCGGTTCTTCGGCAGCGCGGCGACGTCGCGGGTGGCTCCAACAACCCGACGGCGCTCGAGGTGTACGACTTCGGCGCGTTCCCGGGGAACACCCCGGAGCTCGGCCTCATGCTCTTCACGAACGGCGACCGCGGAGCTGGCAACCGCGGCGGCGCGACGAAGGACGACGGAGGCACTGCTCTTCAGAACGCCGTAGTCCTGGCGGTTCGACGGACTGACGAGGGGCCGGCGAAGCCGGCCCCTCGTCTTCTCTGCAGGAGTAGGCTTCGCCGCCGTGCCCGGACGCCGCCGTAGGCGTGAGGTGGAGATGGAGCGGGTGCTCGGCACCCCGGCGCTCTTCGCTACCGCCTACGGCAACGTCGGCTCCTCGATCTACTACGCGCTCGGCCTCACCGCTGTCTATGCGCTCGGGCTGACGCCGCTCGTCTTCGTCGTCGCGGGCATCGTCTTCGCCGCGACTGCGGCGACGTACGCGGAAGGAACCGCGCGCTTCCCCGAGGCGGGAGGGTCGGCGAGCTTCTCGCGGCACGCCTTCGACGAGCTCGTGAGCTTCGTCGCGGGCTGGGCACAGATGCTCGTCTACGTCGTGACGGTCGCCGTGTCCGCGTTCTTCGTCCCGCACTACCTCTCGATCTTCTGGGAGCCCCTCAACACGAACCCGTGGGACATCGTCGTCGGCGTGATCGTCATCGTCGTCCTCGTCACACTGAACGTCGTCGGCGTGCAGGAGGCCGCGAAGCTCTCGATCTCGCTGGCCGTCGTCGACTTCGCGACGCAGGTCCTGCTCGTGATCGTCGGCTTCGCGCTCGTGTTCAGCCCCGACGTGCTCGTCGACAACGTGCACTGGGGCGTAGCGCCGACGTGGTCGAACCTCGCGATCGCCATTCCCGTGGCGATGCTCGCCTACACCGGCGTCGAGACCGTGTCCAATCTCGCCGAGGAGGCCCGCGACCCCGCTCGCACCGTGCCGAACTCGTACAAGCTCGTGGCGGGAGCGGTCTTCGCGATCTACTTCACCCTTCCACTCGTCGCGCTCTCGGCGCTTCCGGTGACGATGATCGACGGCGAGCTCACGACGCTGCTCGCGCTTCCTCCTGAGGAGGGCGGCTATGCGAACGACCCGATCCTCGGCGTGGTCGAGAACATCGGGCTCGAGGGCATCTTCCTCGACGGAGCCGAGATCTACGTCGGCATCCTCGCGGCGACGATCCTGGTGATCGCCACGAACGCGGGTGTCATCGGCGCCTCGCGCATCACGTACTCGATGGCGACCTACCGGCAGCTGCCCGAGGTGCTGCGGCGGCTGCATCCGCGCTTCAAGACGCCATGGCTGGCGCTCGTTCTGTTCGCGGGCGTCGCGCCGATCCTCGTGATCCTTCCGGGCGACGTGAACTTCGTCGGCACGCTCTACTCGCTCGGCGCGACGCTCTCGTTCACGATCGCGCACGCGTCGATAGTCCGGCTGCGGATGCAGGACGCCGTCGATGCGGAGATCCCCTACCGCGCGCGACCGAACGTCCGGATCGGCGTCACTGCCTGGCCGTTGTTCGCGCTCCTCGGAGGATTGGCGACCGGCGTCTCGTTCCTCGTCCTCGTCGTGCAGAACCCGCTCACGCGCTGGGTCGGCCTCGGCTGGATGGTCGCCGGCCTCGTGGGCTACACGATCTATCGACGTCGCTTCCTGCACATCGGGATGCGTGCAGTGGAGAAGGCACCGCCCGCACTCGGGGCAGCGCTGGCGCTCGAGTACCGCAACCTCCTCGTCCCCGTCATTGCGGGGCAGTCGTCCGAGGCGGCCATGGACATGGCCTGCAGGTTGGCTGCGGAGCGCCGTGCATGGATCGTCGCGCTGAACGTCGTCGAGATCCCGCTCGACCGGGCGCTCACGGATCGCTCTCCCGAGCTCGAGGCGGCCGCCAACTCGAGACTCGACCATGCGGTCGCCATCGGCGACTCGTACGGCGTGCGGGTGCTGACCCGGCTCGAGCGGGCCCATGCCGCCGGTCCGGCGATCGTCGCCGAGGCGGATGCCCGAAACGCCGAGATCATCGTCCTCGGCTCGCCGCGACAGAAGCTCACGGCGCGCCAGGCGGCGGTCTTCGGCAAGACGGTCGACTACGTGCTCAAGCACGCGAGCTGCCGCGTGCTCGTCACGGCGGAGGCCGTATGAAGCACTACTCGGTCGTCGTGGTCGTGCTCGCCGTGCTCTTCGTCGCGATCGGCGTCGCGCTCCTGGTGCGCACGGCCGCGGCCGGCGGGGGCGTGGTCGGTTACGTCATTGGAGCGCTGTTCGTCGTCCTCGGAGTCGCGCGCTTCACCCTCGAGCGCAAGAGGGTCGGGTAGTGGCGCGGAAGCTCAGGGGGCTCGAGCGCGTCCTCGACGCTCCGTCGCTGTTCGCAGTGGCGTACGGGGAGATCGCCTCGTCGCTGTACATCGCACTCGGGATCGTGGCCGCCGTGGCGCTCGGCTTCACGCCTCTCGTTCTCCTGATTGCCGGCGCGGTGTTCGTTCTCGTCTCGCTCTCGTACGCGGAGGGCACCGCCGCCCTGCCGGAGACCGGAGGAGCGGCGACCTTCGTGCGTCGCGCATTCAACGACCTCGCCGGATTCGTGACGGGCTGGGTGCTCTTCCTCGACTTCCTCATCGTCATGGCCCTCTCGGCGCTCTTCGTGCCCCACTACCTCGCCGGCGCGGTCGGCCAGTCGTCGCTTCGGGAGTCG
>CAWGJJ010000019.1:0-46036 GCA_963822885.1 uncultured Gaiellaceae bacterium | reverse complement strand
CGGATCATCGAGATCAAGGGCGTGCGTCATCGACGCCGTCTTCCCGATGACCTCCCAGACTACACGGCGCTGAAGAACGAAGTCCCCACGGGCGACACGCTCGCGCACCTCGTCGCGGAGGTGCAGCAGCACCTCGGAGACGATCGAGTTCGCGCGGTCGCGATGGACTCGACCGACGGCCTGTCGCACAGCGTCGTCGTCGACACCGGCAAGCCGATCTCCGTCCCCGTCGGTGCGTCCACTCTGGGCCGGCTCTGGAACGTGATCGGCGAGCCGATCGACGAGCTCGAGCGAATCGCAGCGGACACCGAGCGCTGGTCGATCCACCGCGACCCGCCCGCGATTCCGCGACCTCTCGCCGAAGATCGAGACATCGAGACGGGGATCAAGGTCATCGACCTGATCGCCCCGTACGTGAAGGGCGGCAAAATCGGTCTCCGGAGGCGCGGGCGTCGGCAAGACCGTGCTCATCGAGGAGCTCATCCACAACGTCGTGCAACAGCACGGCGGCGTATCGGTGTCGCGGGCGTCGGCGAGCGGACGCCGAGGGGACGACCTTCTCCTCGAGATGACGGAGTCCGGCGTCCTCGACAAGGTCGCGCTGGTGACGGACAACGAACGAGCCGCCGGAAGCGCGCCTCCGCGTCGCTCTGTCGGGGCTGACGATGGCCGAGTACTTCCGCGACGAGGGCCAGGACGTCCTGCTCTTCATCGACAACATCTTCCGGTTCGTCCAGGCGGGCTCCGAGGTCTCGGCGCTCCTCGGGCGCATGCCGAGTGCGGTCGGCTACCAGCCTATGCTCGCGACGGAGAGAGGGCAGCTTGAGGAGCGCATCACGTCGACGCGCACGGCTGCGGTGACCTCGGTGCAGGCGATCGACGTGCCCGCCGACGACCTCACCGACCCCGCGCCGGCGAACACATCGCCCACCTCGACTCGACGACGCTGCTCGAGCGCTCGATCGTCGAGAAGGGGATCTACCCGGCGGTGGACCCGCTCAAGTCGAAGTCGCGCGCGCCGCGCCCGGCATCGTGTCGGACCAGCACTACCAGGTCGCGACGCTCGTCCAGCAGCTCCTCCAGCGCTACGCGGACCTGCAGGACATCATCGCGATCCTCGGCATGGACGAGCTCACGGACGAGGACAAGGTCGTCGTCGCGCGTGCGCGCCGCATCGAGCGCTTCCTCTCGCAGCCGAACTTCGTGGCCGAGCAGTTCACGGGCACCCCGGGCAAGTACGTGAAGCTCGAGGACACGATCGCGAGCTTCCGCTCCATCATCGACGGCGAGCACGACGAGCTGCCCGAGTCGGCCTTCTACATGGTCGGCACGATCGAGGACGCGGTCGAGAAGGCTCGGACGGCCGAGGCCGTCGCGGCGTAGGCGCGCGCCGTGGCCGAGTCGCACCCGAGTTCGACGTCGCTGGTCACGCCGGACGGTGCGGCGTTCGACGGGGAGGCGGAGATGATCGTCGTTCCTGGAGCTGCGGGAGAGATCGGCGTCCTCGCGCGACACGCGCCGCCGTCGCGACGCTCAAGGCCGGGTCGACGCGGATCGACCTCAACCCGAACGAGGTGCTCGAGTTCGCGACCGGTCCGGGCTTCTTCAAGGTCGAGCTCGACCGTGCGCTCGCGCTCGTCGACGACGCGGTGAGCGTGAAGGAGATCGACGACGAGCGCGCTCGCGCGCCAGCTCGAGGCGGCGAAGGCCGAACTCGAGAAGCTCGAAGCCGGCGACTCGACAGCGGATCGCTGGCAGCTCGAGCAGCGCATCCAGCACGCCGAGAACCAGCTCTCGGTTTCGGGCAGAACGACCGGGTAGGACAGCGCCGCGAAGGCAGGCGGGACGCTGAGCGCCCCGCCGGCCACAACGTGAGCGCCGCCAGCACCGGCCGCGAAGGCAGGGCGGGACGCTGAAGCGCCCCGCCGGCCACAATGTGGTTCGGCGCTTCCGCGCCGAACCTGCCGTTCACATCCCGCGGGACTCGGCGCGCAGGAATTGCCCGTGTGCAGGCGTATCCGCTAGCCTGAGAATCCCGGAGAGCTTTGAACGGCAGCTTGGCGACCGGGTTACCAAACGCCTAAAGCGCGAGAGCCTTCCGGCTCCCGACCCTTTAGGCGGGAGTCGAATTCGTGAAGGACATCCGCACACAACTCGAGGAACTGCTCGCCGAGCGGATCCTCGTGCTCGACGGGGCGTGGGGCGTGCTCATCCATCGCCGCGAGCTCTCCGAGGAGGAGTATCGCGGCGAGCGGTTCGCCTCGCACACGCACGACGTCAAGGGCGATCCGGACATCCTCAACCTGTCCGCTCCGGAGATCGTCTCCGAGATCCACGACGCCTACTTCGAGGCCGGCGCCGACATCGCGACGACGAACACGTTCACGGCGACCTCGATCGGGCAGGCGGACTACGCGCTCCAGGGCGCGGCAGCGGAGATGAGCCTCGAGGGCGCGCGGCTGGCGCGCGCCGCGGCGGACGCGTGGACGGCACGCACGCCGGACAAGCCGCGCTTCGTCGCCGGCTCGGTCGGCCCGCTCAACGTCACGCTGTCGCTCTCTCCGAAGGTCGAGGACGCCGCCTACCGCGCCGTGACGTTCGACCAAGTGCAGGAGGCGTACGAGGAGCAGATCCGCGCCCTGCGCGACGGCGGCGTCGACCTCCTGCTGATCGAGACGATCTTCGACACGCTGAACGCGAAGGCGGCGATCGTCGCCGCGCGGGCCGCCGCTCCGGAGCTGCCGCTCTGGCTCTCCTTCACGGCGATCGACAAGAGCGGTCGCAACCTCTCCGGCCAGACGTCGGACGCGTTCTGGATCTCGGTCGAGCACGCCGAGCCGTTCATCGTCGGCGTCAACTGCTCGCTCGGCGCGACCGAGATGCGGCCGTTCCTCGAAGGGCTGGCGAACGTCGCCTCGACGTACGTGTCCTGCCATCCGAACGCCGGGCTTCCGAACGCGCTCGGCCTCCACGACGAGCAGGCCGCCGACACGAGCCGCTACCTCCGCGCGTTCGCGGAGGACGGGCTCGTCAATCTCGTCGGTGGATGCTGCGGGACGACGCCCGAGCACACGCGACGCGATCGTCCGCGCGGTCGAGGGTCTCCCGCCGCGACGCGTGCCCGAGCGCTCGCGGCTGCCGCGCTTCTCCGGGCTCGAGCCGTTCGTCATCGGGCCGGACACGGGCTTCGTCATGGTCGGCGAGCGGACGAACGTCACCGGCTCGGCGAAGTTCCGGCGGCTGATCGAGTCGAACGACTTCCAGAGCGCGGTCGACGTCGCGCTCGAGCAGGTGCGGGGCGGGGCCAACCTCCTCGACGTCAACATGGACGCCGACCTGCTCGACGCCGAGCAGGCGATGACGACCTTCCTCAACCTCGTCGCCACCGAGCCGGAGGCCGCGCGGCTTCCGATCATGGTCGACAGCTCGCGCTTCTCCGCGCTCGAGGCGGGGCTGCGCTGCCTCCAGGGCAAGGGAGTCGTGAACTCGATCTCGCTGAAGGAGGGCGAGGAGCCGTTCCTCGAGCAGGCGCGCACGGTGCGCGCGTTCGGCGCCGCGGTCGTCGTCATGGCGTTCGACGAGCGCGGGCAGGCCGACACGGTCGAGCGGAAGGTCGAGATCCTCGGCCGCGCCTACGACCTCCTGCTCGCCGAGGCCGGGTTCGCGCCCGAGGACGTCGTCCTCGACCCGAACGTCCTCGCCGTCGCCACCGGAATCGAGGAGCACGCGGCGTTCGCGAAGGCGTTCATCGACTCGATCCCGCTGCTGAAGGAGCGCTGCCCAGGCGCGCTCGTCTCGGGAGGAATCTCGAACCTCTCCTTCGCATTCCGCGGAAACGACGCCGTGCGCGAGGCGATGCACGCTTCGTTCCTCTACCACGCGATCCGCGCGGGTCTCGACATGGGAATCGTCAACGCCGGCCAGCTCGCCGTGTACGAGAACATCGAGCCGGACCTGCTCGAGCGGGTCGAGGACGTCCTCTTCGACCGCCGCCAGGACGCGACCGAGCGTCTCGTCGAGTACGCCTCGACCGTCACCGGCGGCGCGACGAAGCGCGAGCTCGATCTCTCGTGGCGCGAGGCGCCCGTCGCCGACCGGCTCGCGCACGCGCTCGTCCACGGCATCGTCGACTTCATCGAGGAGGACACGGAGGAGGCCCGCGCCGCGGCCGCTCGGCCGCTCGACGTCATCGAGGGGCCGCTCATGGACGGGATGAAGATCGTCGGCGACCTCTTCGGCGCCGGGAAGATGTTCCTCCCGCAGGTCGTGAAGAGCGCGCGCGCGATGAAGCGCGCGGTCGCGTACCTCGAGCCGTACATGGAGGCCGAGAAGACGGAGCGCTCGTCGGCGGCACGCATCGTCATGGCGACGGTGAAGGGCGACGTCCACGACATCGGCAAGAACATCGTCGGCGTCGTCCTCGGCTGCAACGGCTACGACGTGATCGACCTCGGCGTCATGGTTCCCGCCGACCGGATCCTCGACGTCGCGCTCGAGCAGGACTGCGACGTCGTCGGGCTCTCCGGGCTCATCACGCCGTCGCTCGACGAGATGGTCTCGGTCGCGAAGGAGATGGAGCGGCGCGGCATCGAGCTTCCGCTGCTCGTCGGCGGCGCCACGACGTCGAAGCAGCACACCGCCGTCCGCATCGCGCCCGAGTACGGCCAGCCGACGGTGCACGTGCTCGACGCCTCGCGCGTGGTCGGCGTCGTCGCCGATCTTCTCGATCCCGACCGCAAGGCCCGGCTCGACACGGCGAACCGCACCGATCAGGACCGCCTGCGCGCGCTCCACGCCGAGAAGGGGCGCAAGCCGTTGCTCCCGATTCGCGAGGCGCGAACGCGCAGGACGCCGATCGACTGGCACGCCGACGACCTCGCGGCGCCTCCGTTCACGGACGTGCGTCTCGTCGAGGAGGACCTCGGCACGCTTCGCGGCTACATCGACTGGACGTTCTTCTTCCATGCCTGGGAGCTGAAGGGCAGGTATCCGGCGATCCTCGACGACCCGGAGAAGGGCGAGGTCGCGCGCGACCTGTTCGCGAGCGCGAACGAGCTCTTCGACGAGATCGCGGCGGACGGGCTGCTCCAGGCGCGTGGCGTCTACGGGTTCTGGCCCGCCGCTGCCGAGGGCGACGACGTCGTGCTGGACGGTGGCATCCGGTTCGCGATGCTCCGACAGCAGGGCGATCACGCCGACTCCCGACCGAACCGCTCGCTCGCCGACTTCGTCGCGCCGGCCGAGACGGGGCTGGTCGACCACGTGGGTGCGTTCGCGGTGGGTATCCACGGGGCCGAGGCGCTCGCCGACCGTTTCGCTGCAGAGCTCGACGACTACCGGTCGATCATGGTTCGCGCGCTCGCCGATCGGCTGGCGGAGGCCTTCGCCGAGCGCCTGCACGAGGTCGCGCGGCAGCAGTGGTACGCGCCGTCGGAGTCGCTCACGCACGAGGAGCGCGTCGGCGAGCGGTTCCGCGGGATCCGCCCGGCGTACGGGTACCCCGCCTGCCCGGATCACTCGGAGAAGGGGCGGTTGCTCGAGCTTCTCGGAGCGGAGCAAGCGGGCATCGGACTGACGGAGTCGTACGCCACGACACCGGCCGCGAGCGTCAGCGGGCTGTACTTCGGCCACCCGCAGGCGCGGTACTTCTCGGTCGGACGAATCGGCCTGGATCAGGTCTCGGACTACGCGGGTCGCAAGGGCATCGATGTCGCGGAAGCCGAGCGCTGGCTTCGGCAGAACCTCGCCTACGAGCCGCGCTGATTCGTACTCTGAGAGACATGCGTGTCGTTCTTCTCTGCGTCGTCGTGGCTCTCGCTGCCGCGGGTGCTGCCACGGCTGACCACCTCGACCCGCAGCAACGGCTCCGTGCGGCCGACCAGAAGCGGGCCGCAGCAATGGTGCTGCGCAAGACCGACCTTCCGGCGGGCTACCGGCCGGAGCGAACCTCGGATCTCGAGCCACATCTGACGTGCAGCGTTCTCGACGAGTCCGATCTCGTGCTCAGCGGGAGGGCGAAGTCGCCCTTCTGGGCCCGGGACTACCAGGTCGTCGGATCGTCCGCAGCGCTGTATACGTCCGCATCCGATGCGCGTGCGTCGTGGCGGCGCGGTACGAGCGACGCGGGTCTGAGGTGCCTCCGCGACGAGTTTCAGAAGGCGTTCGCGCAGCAAGGTGAGACGGTGCGAATCTCGACGCGTGGGATCGCACTGCCGAAGCTCGCGGTCGTGGCCAAGGCCTACCGTCTCGAGTTCTCCGGCGCCGATCCGGCACGGCCGCCGCTCTTCTACATCGACCTCGTGCTCCTCACGCACGGACGCGGTCTCGCGGGACTGCTGTTCGCGGGCGTCGTCACACCGCCTGCCCGCGCGACCGAGATCGCGCTCTCACGCGTGGCCGCGCAGCGCATGAAAGTCGGCGCTGCGCGGCGCTTCGTAGGCGGGCAGGCACTGCCGTCGCGGCGCCGAATTCGCCGCACATGTCCAGTCTGGACACGGCCTGAACGGCCGTAGTCGGAATCGGGAGACGGTGGTAGCGTCATCAGCGGACGTGAAGACCTCCAGCCGTCTCGGCCTCCTCCGTCGATCGCCGTCGTTCGGGTACCTCTTCCTGGCAACGGCCGGGTCGAGCTTCGGCACGTACCTCGCCGCGATTGCGCTCGTCCTGCAGATCCGCGATCTGACCGGATCGGGCATCTGGGTCGCTGCGCTCCTCATCGCGGACTTCCTCCCGATCGTCGTCATCGGCTTCCTCCTCGGACCGCTCGTGGACAGGCTGTCGCGGCGCCGGCTCATGATCGCGTCCGACCTCGTGCGCTTCGGCGTGTTCGCGGCGCTGCCGTTCGTCGGCAGCCCGGAGGGGTTGGTGGTGCTCGCCGGCGTTACGGGTGTGGCGACCGGTTTCTTCTTCCCGGCGGCAAACGCTGCGATTCCGAACCTCGTTCCGGAGGAGGAGCTCGCGAACGCCAACTCGCTGACGGTGACCGTCGACACGCTCGCGATGACGCTCGGCCCTCTCCTCGGCGCGCTGCTGTACGCGGCCTGGGGGCCGACAGTCCCGTATGCACTCAACGCCGTGACATTCCTTGTCTCGGCGGGATTCGTCGTTCGAATCCGGGAGACGAGCCTGCGCTCCGAAGACCCGCTGACGCGAGGGCACTGGCGCGACGTCGCCGACGGGTTGAAGCTCGTCGCGACCTCGCGGCCGCTTCGCACCGTGCTCGTCGTGTGGAATGTCGCGCTGCTCGGTGCAGGCGCCGTCAACGTCGCCGAGGTGTTCTACGCGAAGGATGTCCTCGACGCCGGCGATCTCGGATACGGCGCGCTGGTGGCGGCGAGCGGCGTCGGTCTCGCGATCGGAAGCTTCCTGAGCGCACCGGCTCTCGGGAGGGTGGGGCTCCGTCGCAACTACGTCGGGTCGCTCGTGCTCATGGGCGTGGGGTGGGGCGCCGCCGCGCTGTCCGGCTCGATCTGGCTGGCCGTCGCATTCGTCATCGGCGGCGCCGCGGGGAACGGATCCGTCGTCGTCTGCAACCGCCTGCTCGTACAGCGCGGCGCGCCGGATCAGTACCGCGGCCGTGCACTCGCGACGATCATGAGCTCGAACTACGCCGTCGTCGGGCTCGCCATGGGCGCTGCGGGCGTCCTGACGGACGTCGTAGGGCCGCGCGCCGTGTGGATCGGAGCGGGCGTCCTCTACCTGGTCTCGGCCCTCGTCGCGCTCGTCATGACGCGCTGGCTGCCGGTCACGCAGGCCGACGAATGGGACGCGGTCGATGCGAGCTCCGAGTCGGCGGCTGCTGCTCTCGGCAACGGCCGCGCGACGCCGGTCGACCTGGACGTGCCCGAGAACGGGGCGCACGCGCCGCCGCTCGAGCGCATCGCGACGCTCCTCGAAGAGATCGAGGCGCGTCGTGACGTGGAAGCGCGTCGAGCATCTAAGCGCGCATAGAGTCCGGGCGTGCCCCGGACAGAGCTGACGCTCGAGGAGCTGGTCGGCGGGGTGCGCACAGCCGATCGGCGCGCGCTCGCGCGGGCGATCTCGCTCGTCGAGGATGGAGATCCGCTTGCCTATCCGCTCGTGCGTGAGCTCTATCCGGGCACCGGCGGGGCGGCGATTGTCGGCGTCACGGGACCTCCGGGCGTAGGGAAGTCGAGCCTCATCGGCGCGCTCGTCCAGCTCGTTCGCGAGAGCGAGCGAACGGTCGGCGTCGTCTCGGTCGATCCGTCGAGCCCGTTCACGCACGGCGCGCTGCTCGGCGACCGCATCCGCCTCTCCGACCACTTCCTCGACCCCGGCGTCTTCATCCGCTCCATGGGTACGCGCGGACACCTGGGTGGGCTCGCCGAGGCCACGCTCCAGGCCGTGCTCGTCCTCGATGCGGCCGGCAAGGACGTCGTCTTCGTCGAGACGGTCGGCGCGGGACAGAGCGAGGTCGAGGTGACCGGGATCGCAGACACCGTGCTCCTCGTCCTCATGCCCGGCTCGGGCGATTCCGTGCAGGCGCTGAAGGCGGGGATCATGGAGATCCCTGACGTCATCGCGATCAACAAGATGGATCACCCTGCGGCGAAGACGATGCTCAACGAAGTTCGTTCGATCGTCGGGCTCGCCGAGCCCGAGACCCGACCCACGATTCTCCTGACCGAGGCGCTGACGGGCGAGAACGTCACCGAGCTCTGGTCGGCGATCGAGGAGCATCGCGCGGCACTCGAGAGCGACGGCCGGCTCGAGGAGCGCCGCCGGAGGAACCTCTCCGCCGAGGTGTTCGCCGTGGCATCGAGTCGCGCGAAGGCACACTTGCAGGCGGCGGTCGCCGGCGACGCCGAGCTGCAGCGGGTGCTCGCGCAGGTCGAGAGCCGCGAGCTCGACCCACTGAGCGCGGTTCGCGAGATCATGGAGGAGGTGTTTCGGCTCGATGGCGCCGACGATCGCTGACGTCGAGGCCGCGCGCGAACGGCTAGCCGGTGTCGCGCGCGAAACGCCGCTCTACCCGTCCGAGACGTTCTCGCGCCTGTCGGGCCGAACGGTGCTCCTCAAGGCGGAGAACCTCCAGCGCACGGGCTCGTTCAAGATTCGCGGCGCCTACAACACCATCGCCACGCTCGGCGAGGCCGAGCGGGCTGCAGGCGTCGTGGCCGCGAGCGCCGGCAACCACGGCCAGGCCGTCGCGTGGGCGGCACGCGAGGCCGGCACCTCGGCGACGATCTTCATGCCGCAGGACGCGCCGATGGCGAAGGTCGAGGCGACGCGCTCGTACGGCGGCGCGACCGAGCTCACGGGGGAGGCCTTCGAGGACGCGGTCGCCGCGGCGCAGGCGCACGTCGAGCGCACCGGCGCGACGCTCGTACACGCCTTCGAGGACGAACGGGTCATCGCCGGCCAGGGGACGATCGGGCTCGAGCTCGCCGAGCAGGCTCCCGACGCGGAGTCCGTGCTGATCCCGATCGGCGGCGGAGGTCTCGCAGCGGGAATTGCGCTCGCGCTGAAGGAGCGCCGGCCAGACGTACGCACCATCGGCGTGATCTGCCAGCCGGGCTACACGATCGCCGACGGCATCGCCGTCAAGCATCCCGGCGAGCTGCCGTCCGCCATCCTCGAGCACGTTCTCGACGACACGGTGCAGGTCTCGGACGAGGAGATCACGGAGGCGCTCGTCCTCTGCCTCGAGCGGACGAAGCTGCTGGTCGAGGGTGCCGGTGCGGTCGGGCTCGCGGCACTCCTTGCTGGTCGGATCCCCGGCGATGGCTCGGTCGCCGTCGTGCTCTCGGGAGGCAATATCGACGCGACGACGCTCATCTCGGTGCTGCGCCACGGGCTCACCGAGGCAGGCCGCTTCCTCGCGATTCGCCTGCTCATACCGGATCGCCCAGGCGAGCTGCGCAACGTGCTCGACCTGATCGCGGAAGGCCGCGGGAACGTCGTCTCCGTCGACCACCATCGCGAGGGACGGACGACGAGCGCCCTCCAGACCGAGCTCGAGATCATCGTGTCGACGAGGGACGAAGAGCACTGCCAGGAGCTGCTCGCGGCGATCCGCGAAGCCGGCTACGTGGTCGAGCGCGTCGGCCCACCGACATAGACTCGCGCGAGATGCCCGCGTGCCCCTCATGCGGCTTCGACAATGCCGATGGAGCGAAGTTCTGCTCCGAGTGCGGGACGGCGCTCGCCGCCGCATCCACGGCTCGTCGCGAGGAGCGCAAGGTCGTCACGGTCGTCTTCGCGGACATGGTCGGGTCGACCGAGCGGGCGGAGCGGCTCGACCCCGAGGACGTCCGCGCGGTGCTCGCTCCGTACCACGCACGTCTCAGGCAGGAGCTCGAGCGGCACGGCGGCACCGTCGAGAAGTTCATCGGCGACGCGGTCGTCGCCGTCTTCGGAGCGCCGGTTGCCCACGAGGACGACCCCGAGCGGGCGGTGCGCGCGGCGCTCGCGATCCAGGAGGCGATCGCGGAGATGAACGAGGCCGACCCGGCGCTCGCGCTCGAGATCCGGATCGGCGTGAACACCGGTGAGGCGCTCGTCGCGCTCGACGCGCGCCCCGACCTCGGGGAAGGCGTCGTCTCGGGCGACGTGATCAACACCGGCGCGCGCCTCCAGTCGGCAGCGCCTCCGGGCGGGATTCTGGTCGGAGAGCACACGTATCGCGCCACCGAGCGCGCGATCGAGTACGAGGCCGAGGAGCCGGTCGCCGCGAAGGGCAAAGCGCAGCCGCTTGCGGCGTGGCGCGCCGTCGCGCCGCCGCGCCAGCTTCGGAATCGACCTCTCGGACACCCGCTCGCCGCTCGTCGGACGCGACGACGAGCGCGACGTTCTCGTCGGTGCTCTCGCTCGCGCCCGCGCGCGGCTCGAGCCCCAGCTCGTCACCGTCGTCGGCGTGCCCGGAATCGGGAAGTCACGCCTCGTCCGCGAGCTCTTCCGCGTCGCCGACGACGATCCCGAGCTCATCGTCTGGCGGCAGGGTCGCTCTCTTCCGTACGGGGAGGGATCCGCGTTCTGGGGGCTCGCGGAGATCGTGAAGGCGCAGGCGGGAGTCCTCGAGACGCGACGGCGCAGACGAGGCGGCGGCAAAGGTCGCGGCCGCCGTACGCGACCTCGTCGACGACGAAACCGATGCGCCGTGGGTCGAGCGTCATCTCCTCGCGCTGACCGGTGTCCAGCAGGCGAGGTCTCCGGGACAGGCGAGCCTCGACGAGTCCTTCGCCGCGTGGCGGCGGTTCCTCGAGGCGCTGGCGGAGAGGCAGCCGGTCGTGCTCGTCTTCGAGGACCTCCACTGGGCCGACGACGCGCTGCTCGACTTCGTCGACGCCCTCGTCGACCGCGTGTCCGGCGTTCCGCTCCTCGTCGTCTGCTCTGCGCGCCCCGAGCTGCTCGAGCGTCGACCCGGCTGGGGCGGCGGCAAACGCAACGCCGCGACCGTCTCGCTCGCGCCGCTGTCGGACGAGGACACCGCGCGGCTCCTCGCCGCGCTTGCTCGGATCGCCGGTCCTCGCGGCTGATCAGCAAGCCGCGCTCCTGCAGCGGGCCGAGGGCAATCCGCTGTTCGCCGAGGAGTACGCGCGCATGCTCGCCGACGGCAGCGACCCGGCGAGCACGCGCGCCCGAGACCTTGCAGGGCGTCGTCGCCGCGCGGATCGACGCCCTCCCCGGCGAGGAGAAGGAGCTTCTGCAGCTCGCGGCTGCCCTGGGGAAGGTGTTCTGGACGGACGCGCTGTCGAGCCTCTCGGCGCGCGACTCCGTGGCAGCTCGACGAGCGCCTGCTACGCGCTCGAGCGGAAGGAGTTCGTGCGGCGCGAGCATCGCTCGGCGGTCGCCGGCTCGAGGCAGTACGCGTTCGTCCACGCTCTCGTGCGCGACGGCGTCTACGGCCAGATGTCGCGCGCCGCGCGGGCGGATGTCCATCGACGCGTGGCCGACTGGATCGAGACGCTTCCGTCCGACCGCGCCGACGACCGCGCCGAGATCCTCGCGCACCATCTGCTCGCGGCGATCGAGTACTCGCGCGCTGCGAGCGTCGATGACGTCGGAGCTCGTGCCGCGCGCAGCGCAGGCGCTCACGGGAGTCCGGCGACCGAGCGTTGGCAGATCGGAGCCGCTTGCCGGGCCGCGCTGGACTTCTACGGCCGGCTGCGCGAGCTCGATCCCGTCCGTCGAGGACGACCCGTACTTCCTGCTCTCGCGTCGGCCTGGCGCTCGCCTTCATGCACGGGTACGTGGAGGAAGGAGCAGACGAGTTGGAGCGCGCCGCCGAGGCGCTCGCGAGCTCGGATCCCGCCGCCGCCGCCCAGGCCACCGATGACGCGTGGAGAGTTCGTCTGGCAGAGAGGCGACCAGGACGGCGCGTTCGCGTACTTCGACCGCGCGCGGCAGCTTGCCGACGGCGCGCCACTCTCGCCCGAGAAGCAGAACGTCGTCGCGCAGGTGGCGCGTTTCCTGTCGCTTGGCGGGACGCTACGAACGAGGCGCTGGAGCTCGTCGAGCAGGCGATCGAGATGGCCGAAGAGCTCGACGACGACGAGCTGCTCGGCGATGCGCTCAATACCCGCGGGATCGTCGCGCAGCTCACCTCGGTCGACCCCGGATGGGAGGAGGACAGCACGCGCAGCCTCGAGCTCGCTCTCCGCAGCAACTCGCGTTTCGCGCTGGCCGCGCCTACATCAACCTGGGGTCGCAGCTCGTCGACGACGAAGGGCGACCTCGCCCGCGCGGAGGCGGTCACGCGCGAGGGGCTCGCCTTCAGCGAGCGGATGGGGTTCTCGTGGACGGCGCTGCGTTGGTTCCGAGGGCAACCTGGCCGAGATGACCTACCTCAGCGGCGCGTGGGACGAGGCACTCGCGCTTGCGGAGAGCGTGATCGTCGGCGAGACGCACTACGTGCAGCAGCTGTGGGATTCGGCGTTCGAGCCGAGATTCGCATGGCGCGCGGCGACGATCGCGGAGCCGCCGAGGACGTGGACATCGCGCTGCAGCAAGCGAGGGCGATCCGCGACCCGCAGGCTCTCGACCCAGCGCTCGTCGTGGCCGCTCGAGTCGCACATCGAACTGGAGACGAGGCGCGTGCGCACGCGTTCATCGACGAGCTCGCGCGCTCGGAACGTGCGGCGGGGTCGATCGTCGTCCGGGCGGCTCTCGTCTGCCACGACCTCGGTCGAGAGCCGCTTCTTCCGGCTGGGGCGGACGTGGGATTCCGGGACGCCGTGGGCGGACGTGTCGACGGCGATCGCCGCGCGTCGAGCTCGTACGAGCCGCCGAGATCCTCGCGCGTATCGGCGCGCGCACGCTCGAGGCCGACGTGTGGCTGCGAGCTGCCCGGCGCTGCCGCGGCAGACGGGCGCCAGCGCGAGGCCGCGGCGCAGCTGGCGCCGGCTCTCGCGTTCTACAGAGAGGTCGGTGCGACGCGCTCGTCCGCGAGGCCGAGGCGCTGCTCGCCGAGGCAGCTGAATCAGCTACCGCAGCGTCTGAACTCGACCGTCGGCTTGCCGGCGGCAGCCCACGAGTCGATGCCGCCGTCGACGACCGGGTGCGCGTCGAAGCCGCGTGCGGACAGGATGCTCGCCGCGATCGCAGCGCGCGGTCCTGTCTCGCAGATCGTCACGATCGGCTTGTCGCGCGGGCAGATCGGCCTCGCCCAGTGCGAGCAATCGATACGGGATGTTGCGGCTCCCGGCGATGTAGCCCGAGTCGCGCTCGTCCTTCTCGCGCACGTCGATAAGCTCGGCGCCCCGCTCGAGGAGCGCGTCCAGCTCGTCGACCGAGACGAGCTCCAGCTTCTCGGGGCCACCTCCGAGCACGTAGCCGGCGATGTCGAGGTGCGCAACGGAGCGAAGCCCGCGGACGGCCTCGGCCGCCTCTGCTTCGTCGGTTGCTGCGACCACGACGGGAGCGGCATCGAGGACGAACGCGGCCTTCGTCGCAAACCGGGTTCCCGAGACCGGAACGCTGAGGGCGCCCGCAAGGTGGCCGGCCGCGAACACCGTCACCGGGCGCACGTCCAGGATCTGCGCGCCACCGGGTGGCGCGTCAATCTCCTGCGGTTCCGGCTGCGCGCCGACGAACGGCCCGCGGTTGAGCTCGACGATCCGCTGCATGTTCGGCGGTCGCGGCGCCGAGACCCCGGCGGATTCCGCGATGAAGAGCGCGACGTCGTCGTACGCGAGCGCGGGGTTGAACCGCCGCTCGAAGCCGATTGTCGTGGACGCCTTCGAGCTCATCGCCTTCCCGCAGAGCGAGCCGGCGACGTGACCTGGGTATACCTCGACGCCGTCTCCGAGCTCGACGAGGCGGCGCAGCGAGTGGAAGAGGCCCTCGGCTCCCTCGCGCCCGTCGACAGCCAGGTCAGGGCGCGCAGCGTCGCCGACGAAGAGCGAGTCGCCGGTGAGGACGATCCACGGGTCTGCTCCGCGCGTCCGGTCCGTGACCGCGAGGCAGCAGTGCTCCGGCCGATGGCCGGGCGTGTGGATGCAGCGAAGGACGATGTCGCCGAGAACGATCTCGTCGCCGTCCTCCATCGGGTCGTGCGGGTACTCGGCTGCGGCTGCCGGATGGATGCTCACCGGAATTCCGTGCTCGAGTGCAAGTCGCCCGTGACCCGCGAGATGATCCGCGTGCGTGTGCGTCTCGATGGTCCGGACGATGCGAACCTCGCGCCGCTCGGCCTCCTCGAGGTACTGCTCGATCGCGAAGGCCGGATCGACGACCACGGCCTGACCGGAGCCTGGATCGCCGACGAGATACGACGCACACCCGAGCGCGTCGTCGACGAACTGCGTGAAGATCATGGCCGCGTCCGACCGTACCAGCGGCGTCCGCTATTTCTCTTGAAGTGTGCTGCCCGTGCGACGACGCCAGGCGAGCATCGCGATTGCGACGACCGCGAGCACACCGATGAGCGCTACGACGCCAACGAGGGCGATGCTCTGCGAGGAGCTCTCCTCCGCGGGGGTGATGGTCAGTGCGACGGGCCACGAGACGACGCTTCCGTCCGCGTAGCTCTGCTGCGCCTCCCCCTCGAGGATCCCCGGTCCGGCGTCCGCGCGGAGCGTCATGCCGAAGCCGAGCTCCACGTCGGGGGCGAGCGGGCCGCCGGTCCAGGTCGCCGTCGAGCCGTCCACCGATTCGTCCCAACCGGCGACCTCGTGCGCGTGTTCGATCGTGAATCCGGCGGGCACGGTGAGAGAAAACGCGGTCATGGGGTCGTCGCGCTCGTTCGGGCCCGAGAACGTGACCGACTCGGAGCTCCCGCTCGGCAGGAAGCCGGGCGTCGGGACGATGTGAGCCGACGCCGTGCCTGCGAGGACGAGCGCGCTACAGACCGAGATGGCGAGCGATGACCATCCGCTGCACCTCATTCGTGCCCTCGCCGATCTCGAGGATCTTCTGGTCGCGGTAGAGGCGCGAGATCGCAGCCTCCTCCATGTAGCCGAAGCCGCCGTGAATCTGAAGCGCGGCGTTCGCGGCGCGGTTCGAGAGCTCGCCGGTGTAGAGCTTCGCCATGGCGGCCTCGCGCGCGAACGCGCGGCCCTGATCCTTCAGCCACGCAGCCTTGAGGACGAGCGCGCGGCCGGCCTCGATCTCGGTGGCCATGTCGGCGAGCTGGAAGCGAATCGCCTGGAACGCCGCGATCGGCTTGCCGAACTGCTCGCGCTCCTGCGCGTACGCGAACGCGAGGTCGTACGCGCCTTGTGCCAAGCCGACGCCCATCGCGGCGACGGAGATCCGGCCGCCGTCGAGGATCTCGAGGAACTGATGAAAGCCCTGTCCTCGTGGCCCGAGGAGGTTGTCCTCGGGCACGGCACAGTCCTCGAACGAGAGCTCGCGCGTGTCGGAGGCGCGCCAGCCGAGCTTCTTCATCGGCGCCGAGATCGTGTACCCGGGCGTTCCGTTCTCGACGACGATGTTCGAGATCTCGTCCTCGCCGGTGCGCGCAGTGAGCGTCACGCCCCACGTGATGTCTGTGCCCGCGTTCGTGATGTAGAGCTTCGAGCCGTTCACGACCCACGAGCCGTCGCGCAGCTCGGCGGTCGTGCGCGTCGCCCCGGCGTCGGAGCCGGCGCCGGCTTCCGTCAGGCCGAACGCAGCGAGCCGGCGACCCGACGCGAGGTCCGGCAGCCAGCGCTGCTTCTGCTCCTCCGTGCCGTAGTTCAGGATCGGCATCGTCCCGAGCGAGGTGTGCGCGGCGACCGTGATCGCGACGGACGAGTCGACGCGCGTCAGCTCCTCGATCGCGATCGCGTACGAGACGGTATCGCCGCCCGAGCCCCCGTACTCCTCGGGGACGGGAAGCCCCATGAGGCCGAGCTCGCCGAGCTCGGAGACGAGCTCGTACGGGAACTGGCCGGTCAGATCGAGCTCCTCGGCGACCGGCGCGACCCGCTCTCGAGCGAACGTTCGGACCGTGTCGCGAATCAGCTCCTGCTCGGCAGTCAGGTCGAAGTCCACGCCGCGCGGATCGTATCGGCGCGATAGGCTCCGGCCGTTCGCCAACGACGAGGAGACTGCAGAGAACATGGCCACAGCACAGGAGTTCTTCGAGGCCCTTCCGAGCCGCGTCACCCCGGATCGGATCGAGGGCATGGACAACACCTACGTCTTCGACATCGAGGGGGCAGGCGTGTGGACCGTCGCCGTCGCGGACGGCGCCATCACCGTCAGCGAGGGGGCCAGCGACGCCGACTGCACCTTCTCGGCGAGCGAGGAGACCTTCGAGAAGATTGCCTCCGGCGAGCAGAACGCAACGACCGCGTACATGACCGGCAAGCTCAAGATCAAGGGTGACATGGGCGCCGCGATGAAGCTGCAGAAGATCTTCTAGCGCTCACCTTGCCTGCCGGACGTCATGATCTTCGTCACCGTTCTCATTCGCTGGGGCATCAACGTCCTTGCGCTGATCGTCGTCGACTGGATGTTCGACGGCGTGAGCATCGGGCGCTGGGGCTCGCTCCTGCTCGCGGCCGCGATCCTCACCATCGGCAACACGATCCTGAAGCCGATCCTCGCGATCCTGACGCTGCCGCTGATCATCATCACGTTCGGGCTCGCGTACTTCGCGCTCAACGTGCTGATGATCGCGCTCGCCGAGTGGATCACACCGAACTTCTCCATCGACGGGTTCTGGACGTACGTGGGCGCGACGATCATCGTCTGGCTCGTGAACGTGTCCGTCGGGTGGATCATGGACAGGGTCCGCGGCTGAGATGACCTGGTACTCGTTCCTGCTGTTCTTCCACGTGACGATGGCCGTGATCTGGGTCGGCGGAAGTCTGATGATGCAGTTCTTCGGGATCCGTGCCGCCATGTCCGGCGATCCCTCGCGGTTTGCCACGCTCGGTGCCGACATCAAGTGGATCGGCGAGCGCGTCTTCATCCCGTCGTCGCTGCTCGGGTTCGTGAGCGGTGTCCTGCTCGTGATCGAGTCCGACTTCTACGGTTTCGGTGACGACTGGATCGTGATCGCGCTGGCGCTGTACGCGACGACGTTCCTCGCCGGGCTGCTGTTTCTCGGTCCCGAATCCGGTCGCGTCGGGAAGCTGACGGCCGAGGGTTCGCCCGCGGCGGCGCCGCGGATGCTGCGTCTGATCATGCTCGCCCGCCTCGACCTCGTCGTGCTCTTCCTGATGGTCTACGACATGACGGTGAAGCCGGACTTCGGCGACGCCGCATCGATTCTCTGGGGCGTGGCAGGAGCTGCGGTTGCGGCCGGACTCGTGTACTGGCGGTATCGCGTCGCTCTCGCGCAGGGCCCGCCGCCGGCGCCGGCTTAGCTCTCCAGCTCGACGAGAAGCGTTCCTCCCGCGACACGATCGCCTTCGGCGACGTGCACTGCCTTCACCGTTGCCTCGAACGGCGAGCTCACGGGGATCTCCATCTTCATCGCCTCGAGGACGACCAGTGGCTGGCGCGGTCGCACCGTGTCTCCTGCGGCGACCTCGAGGCGGATCACCGTGCCCGGCATCGGAGCCGTGACCGTGCTCTCACCCTGCGCCGAGCTCGCTCGATGCGACTCGTCGTCGATGTCGGGTGGCGCCGCGAGCGGCGGTGACGGAAGGTTGAGTCGCCACGGTGTGCGCGCGGCCGCCGGGGGACGGAGGAGCGGGAGTGCGGAGAGCGGCGGGTGCTCGGTCAGGAACGCGGTCGTCGCCTCGCCGGCGCGCACGACCGGATGAGAGACGAGCCAGCGCAGGAAGGGCAGGTTCGTCGTCACGCCCTCGACGCGTGTCTCGGCGAGCGCCGCTGCGAGCGCGTCGAGCGCCTCGGCGCGGGTGGGCGCATGGGCGATCAGCTTCGCGATCATCGGGTCGTAGGCGAGTCCGACCTCGTCGCCTTCCTCGACGCCGGCATCGATTCGCACCGTTGCCGAGCGCCCTTGTGACATGTTGTTACTTGGCAGAGTGAGCGCTTCGAGCCGGCCGGTCTGCGGGAGGAAGCTCCGGGAATCCTCGGCATAGAGACGCACCTCGACGGCGTGCCCGGACGCCTTGTAACAGTCTGTTGCAAGGGCGTCTCCGTTCGCGATGCGTATCTGCTCGGCGATCAGGTCGAGTCCCGTGACCGCCTCCGTGACGGGGTGCTCGACCTGGATACGCCCGTTCAGCTCGAGGAAGAAGAACGCGTCGCCGTCGAGAACGAACTCGACCGTGCCCGCGCTGCGGTAGCCGATCGCCTGCCCGAACGCGATGGCGGCCTCGTGGAGAGACGACCGCAGCGCGGGCGAGAGGTTCGGCGCAGGCGCCTCCTCGAGCACCTTCTGGTGACGCCTCTGGACGGAGCAGTCGCGCTCGCCGACCGCGACGACCCGACCGTGCGCGTCGGCGAGGAGCTGCACCTCCACGTGCCTGGGCCGCTCGAGGTAGCGCTCGCAGTAGAGCGTTCCGTCGCCGAAGGCGCCCTCTGCCTCTCGCTCCGCCGCCGCGAGGGCTTCGTCGAGCTCGGCTGCGGAGCGCACGACGCGCATCCCGCGTCCGCCGCCGCCCGCGGCCGCCTTGACGAGGAGCGGGAAGCCGATCTCCTGCGGCGTTCCGTCGGGCAGGACGGGCACGCCTGCCTCGCGCGCGATCCGCTTCGCGGCCAGCTTGTCACCTCCGAGGCGGAGCGCCTCCGGCGAGGGGCCGACCCACGTCAGCCCGGCGGCCTCGACCGCCTCTGCGAAGTCGCCGTTCTCAGCGAGGAAGCCGTAACCGGGGTGGATTGCGTCGGCGCCCGCTCGCCTTCGCGGCGCGGATGTGCTCCTCGGAGTGCAGGTACGAGGCGATCTCGACACGCTGGTCGGCCGAGCGCGCGTGCAGAGAGCCTGCGTCGTCGGGAGCAACGACGGCGACCGTCTCGATCCCGAGCTCGCGACACGTGCGGAACACGCGCACCGCGATCTCGCCTCGGTTGGCGACGAGCAGCCGCTCGATCGGCACGGGCCGCACTCTAGACAGCGCGTTCGCGCCGGAGACGTTCGTCCTCCCGCACCTTGGCCTCAAGAAGTACCTCGACGAACGTCGCAGCTAGTCGTCGAGCCAGCCGGCTGGTCGGCGGTCGAGAAAGGCCCGCAGGCCGTCCTGTCCCTCCTCGCTCGTGCGGCGTGCGGCGGCGATGTGCGCCGTGTCGATGCCGGTCGGCCGCTCGGCGACGAGCTTCTTCGCCTCGCGCACCGCGATCGGGCCGCCCGCGAGGATGTCGCGGACGATCTGCTCGGCGCGCTCGCCCGCGTCCTCCGACACCTCGGACACGAGCCCGATCTGCAGAGCGACCTCCGGGCCGAACCGCTCGCCCGTCACGAAGTAGCGCCGAGCGGCGCTGCCGATCTTGGCGAGGACGAACGGCGAGATGACGGCCGGGATGATCCCGAGACGTACCTCGGTGAACCCGAAGACCGCGTCGGGCCACGCAACCGCGATGTCGGCACACGCGACGAGCCCGCAGCCGCCGCCGAGCGCGAAGCCGTGCACGCAGCAGACCACCGGGGCGGGGCACGAGTCGATCGTCTCGAGCATGGGTAGAGCCGCATCGCGTCCTCGACGTTCTCGTCGTAGGAGAGGTCGATCGCCGCTCGCTGCCACTCGACGTCCGCGCCGGCGCAGAACGCAGGCCCCTCGCCCTCGAGGAGCACGGCGCGCGCATCGCCGACGTCCGCGAACGCCTCGGTGAGCTCCGCGATGAGGGCGGCGTCGAACGCGTTGCGGCGCTCGGGCTTCGCGAGCGTCACGCGCAGCACGTGTCCGTCTCGAACCACTTTCAGCGCGGTCACGGGGTCAGCCTAGAGGCAGGCGAGACGCTGAAGCGTCTCGCCTCGCGCATCGACGGTGCGCCGCTTCAGCGGTGCACCTACCTCACCCTCGACCCGTAGAGTCCGACGATGCTCCACGGAACGCTCGCCGCGTCGGTCACACCCCTGCGCGAGCACGGAAGCGCGCTCGACGACGACGCGTTCGGTCCGCTCGTCGACTTCTACGTCGACGCTGGCCTGGACGGGATCCTCGCGCTCGGAACGACCGGCGAGGGGATCCTCTTCGGCGTCGAGGAACGCCGGCGCGTCGCCGACCTCTTCCTCCAGGCGGCGGATCGGCGGCTCCAGGTCGCGGTTCACTGCGGTGCGCAGACGACGGCCGACACGGTCACGCTCGCCGCTCACGCGGCGGAGGTGGGCGCGGACGCGGTGGCGGTCATCGGCCCGCCGTACTTCGTCCTCGACGAGCTGGCGCAGCACTCGCACTTTCTCGCAGCGGCAACTGCCTGCGCGCCGCTGCCCTTCTACGTCTACGAGTTCGCGGGCGCCGCCGGCTATGCCGTTGCGCCGGCCGTGCTCGAACGGCTGAAGGAGGACGCGCCGAACGTCGCCGGGCTCAAGGTGTCCGATACGCCCTGGGAGCGCTTCTCGCCGTACCTTCTGCCCGGCTTCGACGTCTTCGTCGGCCCGGAGGCACTGATCGCGCAGGGGCGCGCGGCGGGAGCGGTCGGCGCGGTGTCGGCGCTCGCCTCGGCGTTCCCGCGCGAGGTCGCCGCGGTCGTTCGCGAGCCGAGCACCGAAGGAGCCGCGCGTCTCGGTGAGCTCCGCGCGTCCGTCGAACGCTTCCCACGCCACGCTGCACTGAAGCGGCTGCTTGCGCTCCAGGGCGTCGCGGTTCGGGAAGACGTCCGCGCGCCGCTTCGTGGGCTCACCGTCGAGGAGCGCGACGAGCTCGACGCGTGGGCGGAGGACGTCGTCAACACTGGGCAGTCGTTACGCCGCGCCCGCGAAGGCGGGCGCCTTTAGGGATTCTCGCGATCGGAATCCGCGCAGTAGCGGATTCCGATCTGCGCTACAAGGAGTCGAACTCCTCGTAGACGTCGGGGTCGGCCCCGATGAGATCCTGCGCCCAGCCGATCGCCTCGGGCAGCTCCTCGCCGAAGGCGAGGACGCCGAACCGCTCCGACACCTCGTTCCAGATCCACCCGCTCGGCGGATCGAGCTCCGGGAGCGACTCGCGCAGCTGCTCGATCGTCGTCTCGGACTCGATGACGTTCCAGATGAAGAGACGAAGGAGCACGCGCTACATCCGGAAGATGCCGAAGGTCGTCTCGGGGACGGGAGCGTTGGCCGCAGCGGCGAGCCCCAGCGCAAGCACGCGGCGAGTGTCGAGCGGATCGATGATCCCGTCGTCCCAGAGGCGTGCGGTCGAGTAGTACGGGTTGCCCTCGGCCTCGTAGGTCGCTCGGATCTCGTCCGGATCCGTGTCGCCGACCATCGAGAGGACGGTCGCCGCCTGCTCGCCGCCCATGACGGAGATCCTGGCGTTCGGCCACATCCAGAGCTGCCGCGGCTCGTACGCGCGGCCGCACATCGCGTAGTTGCCGGCGCCGAACGATCCGCCCGTCACGACGGTGAACTTCGGCACGTCCGCACACGCCACCGCCATGACGAGCTTGGCACCGTCGCGCGCGATGCCGCCCTCTTCGTACTCCTTGCCGACCATGAAGCCGGTGATGTTCTGGAGGAACACGAGCGGGACGCGGCGCTTGCAGGCGAGCTCGATGAAGTGCGCGCCCTTCTGCGACGACTCGGCGAAGAGCACTCCCTGGTTCGCGAGGATCGCGACCGGGTAGCCCTCGATCCGCGCGAAGCCGCAGACGAGCGTCTCTCCGTAGAGCTCCTTGAACTCGTGGAAGCGCGAGCCGTCCACGATCCGGCCGATCACCGCGCGCGCGTCGAGCTCGTGGCGGAAGTCCTCGGGCACGAGGCCGTATAGCTCGGACGGGTCGAGGACGGGTTGCTCCACCTGCGCGAGCTCCCACGGCGTCGGGAGTGGGGGATCGAGGTGTCGCACGATCTCGCGGGCAATCGCGAGGGCGTGCTCGTCGGAGGTCGCGTAGTGGTCGGCCACACCGGAGCGCCTGGTGTGGACGTCGGCGCCGCCGAGCTCCTCCGCGGTCACGTCCTGACCCGTCGCGGCCTTCACGAGCGGCGGGCCGCCGATGAAGATCGTGCCCGTCCCCTGAACGATCACCGTCTCGTCCGACATCGCGGGGACGTACGCGCCCCCCGCGGTGCACGAGCCCATGACGACGGCGATCTGCGGGATGCCGAGCGCCGACAGCCGCGCCTGATTGAAGAAGATCCGGCCGAAGTGGTCGCGGTCGGGGAAGACCTCGGCCTGCAGCGGCAGGAAAGCACCGCCCGAGTCGACGAGGTAGATGCAAGGCAGCCGGTTCTGCCGCGCGACCTCCTGTGCCCGCAGGTGCTTCTTCACCGTGAGCGGGTAGTACGAGCCGCCCTTCACGGTTGCGTCATTCGCGACGATCGCGCACTGGCGACCCTCGACCACGCCGATCCCCGTGACGATCCCGGCCGACGGAGCGTCGCCGTCGTAGAGCTCCCAGGCGGCGAGGGCGTTCAGCTCGAGGAAGGCCGTCCCCGGGTCGACGAGCCGGTCGATCCGCTCCCGTGCCGTGAGCTTTCCCCGCGAGCGATGTCGTTCGACCGATTTCTCGCCGCCGCCGGCCGCCACGAGCGCGGTGCGCTCGCGCAGCTCCGCGACGAGGCCCTCCATCGAAGCGCGTCGGAGCTCGAACGTCTCGTCTCGCGCGACCTCGGACGTGAGCACCGCCATCGGCGGATGAGCGTATCGACAGGTGGCGTCAGACACCAGTCGCACGTGCACCGCGGGTTCTTGACGACGAAATCGCTCTCGTCCATGTCCGCCCGGCGTGGGTACATGACGCCTCGGGTTCCGCTGTGGAACGATTGCCAAGAGAGTCAGCGCGAAGACCCCTTGACACCAGACGGTGTCTGACACCGGAGGAGCGGAATGAGCGACCAGGTGAAGTACGTCCTCGACGAGAGCCGGCTACCGGAGGCCTGGTACAACATCGCGGCCGATCTGCCCGAACCGCCTCCGCCCGTGCTGCATCCGGGCACTGGGCAGCCGATTGGGCCGGACGATCTCGCGCCGCTCTTCCCGATGGCGATCATCGGCCAGGAGGTCTCGACCGATCGCCTCATCGCGATCCCGGAGGAGGTGCGCTCGGTCTACCGGCAGTGGCGCCCGACGCCGCTCTACCGCGCGCGCCGGCTCGAGAAGGCGCTCGAGACGCCCGCGCGCATCTACTACAAGTACGAGGGCGTCTCGCCGACCGGGTCGCACAAGCCGAACACGGCCGTCGCGCAGGCGTACTACAACAAGCAAGAGGGCGTAAAGCGCCTCACGACCGAGACGGGCGCCGGCCAGTGGGGCTCGTCGCTCGCGTTCGCCGCGGCCATCTTCGGGCTCGAGGTCGACGTCTGGATGGTGCGAGCCTCGTACGACCAGAAGCCGTATCGGCGCGGGCTCATCGAGGCGTTCGGCGGCCGCGTCGTCGCCAGCCCGTCCGAGGAGACGAACGCGGGACGCGCGATCCTCGCCGAGTATCCCGACTCGACCGGCTCGCTCGGTATGGCCATCTCCGAGGCCGTCGAGGCGGCCGCGCCGCGCGACGACACGAAGTACTCGCTCGGCTCGGTCCTCAACCACGTCCTCATGCACCAGACCGTGATCGGGAACGAGGCGCAGATGCAGATGGACGAGACCGAGGACTACCCCGACATCCTCATCGGCTGCACCGGCGGCGGCTCGAACTTCGCGGGGCTCACGTTCCCGTTCGTCGGACGCGCGCTGCGCGAGGAGGCCAAGATCCGCGTGATCGCGGTCGAGCCGACTGCGTGCCCGAGCCTCACGAAGGGCACGTACGCGTTCGACTTCGGCGACACCGGGCACCTCACCCCGCTCGTGAAGATGCACACCCTCGGCTCGACGTTCGTTCCGCCACCGTTCCACGCGGGCGGCTTGCGTTACCACGGGATGGCGCCGATGGTGAGCCACATGCACGAGCTCGGGCTGATCGAGGCGCGCTCCTACACCCAGACCGAGGTCTTCGCGGCCGGCGTCGAGTTCGCCCGGATCGAGGGAATCCTTCCGGCGCCGGAGGCGAACCACGCGGTGAAAGCCGCGATCGACGAGGCGCGTGCGCTGCCGCGAGGAGGGCGTGTCGCAGGCGATCCTCTTCAACCTCTGCGGGCACGGGCACTTCGACATGCAGGCGTACATCGACTACGCGGCGGGCTCGCTCGTCGACCACGAGTATTCGGAGGGGGAGGTCGCGCTCGCGCTCGCCGGCCTGCCTGCCGTGGCGTAGATGCCCGACGAACACGAGCGCGACGACCACGAGGACGACGTCTCCACCGGCCGTACGCCGCGACCGGCCGACTCGGTCGCCGGCGCGTCCACCACGCCACGCTTTCTCGAGTCGGCGACCGTCAAGCTCGGCCACGCGTTCGGGGAACGGCTGGACCAGGCCGTTCGCAGTCGCCACCGCCAGCGTCTGAAGCACGTCGGCTGGACGCACGCGCTCGACGCGTCGGGGCTCGCGTATGCGCGCGGCAGCTTCCCGGCCCGCGAGGGCAACCGTCTCGACGTCCTCGTCGACGGCTCGGAGGCTCTCCCCGCGATCGCAGCCGAGCTCGCGCGCGCCGAGTCGTTCATCCACCTCGCCGGCTGGTTCTTCTCGCCGGAGCTGCATCTGTCCCGGGACGACGAGCCGATGATCGTGCGAAACCTCCTCGCCGAGCTCGCCGAGCGTGTCGACGTGCGGCTGCTCTCGTGGAAGGGCGCGCCGGTTCCGATGTTCAAGCCCTCGCACAACGACGTTCGAGACATGCTCGATGGACTCGCGCGGCATACGAAGATCGAGGCGCACGCGGACGGCTGCACGGGGTTCACGCACTGCCATCACGAGAAGACGATCGTGATCGACGACCGAGTCGCCTTCGTCGGCGGCATCGACCTGACGCTCGACGGCGGCGATCCCTGGGATACGCCAGCGCACGTCGCGCGGGGCGGAATCGGCTGGCACGACGCCGCGGTCCGCATCGAGGGCCCGGCGGTGGCTGACGTCGCTCAGCACTTCCGCCTGCGCTGGCACGGCGCGACGGGGGACCTGCTCCCGAAGCCGGCCGTGCCCGCCGAGGCGGGCGACGTCGAGGCGCAGATCGTGAGGACGCTCCCGTACGGCACGTACAAGGCGCTGCGGAAAGGCGACTACTCGATCCTCGAGTCGTACATGGGGGCTCTGCGCTCCGCCGAGCGCTTCGTCTACCTCGAGAACCAGTTCCTGTGGTCGCCGGAGATCGTCTCGATCCTCGCGGACAAGCTGCGGAACCCGCCGACGGACGACTTCCGCGTTCTCGTTCTCCTCCCGGCGCGCGCCAACGACGGCGCCGACATCTCTCGCGGGCAGGTGGCCGCGCTCATCCACGCAGCCGACGAGACGACCCGCTTTCTCGCGTGCACCATCTACGCGAGGTCGAGGAACCTTCGCGATCCGGTGTACGTCCACTCGAAGATCGGCATCGTCGACGACCGCTGGCTCACGGTCGGCTCGGCGAATCTGAACGCGCACTCGTTGTTCCACGACACGGAGATGAACGTCGTCACGCTCGACCCCGACCTGGCGCGAGCGACGCGACTGCGCCTCTGGTCGGAGCACCTCGAGCTTCCGCTCGAGGACGTCGAGGACGATCCGATCAAGCTGATCGACGAGCAGTGGGAGCGCATCGCGTCGGAGCAGCTGGAGCTTCTCGAAGGCAGCCAGGCGCTGACGCATCGCCTCGTGAAGCTCCCCGGAGTCTCACGGCGTCGCCGGCGCCTGCTGGGTCCGCTGCAGAGCCGGCTCTACGACGTCTGAGCCTGCGGGTCGACGCCTCTCTCCTCGGCGATCTCCGCGGCTTCCTCGACCGGGGCGCCGAGAACGAGGAAGCGCCCGCCGAAGGCGATCGCGCAGATACCGAACCAGGCCCAGCCGAAGGCGAGGCCCGCAATGACGTCCGACATCCAATGGACGCCGAGCAGCACGCGGCTGCAGGCAACTGCGACGGCGATGGCGACCGCGCCGCCGGCGAGGAGCTCGCGCGTCCTCGGTGAGCGCTTGCGTGCGAGCACGAGCGCTGCACCCGCGTAGAACGCAGCGGCGAGGCCTGAGTGCCCGCTCGGAAACGAGGGACCGAGCGTCTCCGTGATCTCGTAGAAGTCCGGGCGCACGCGATCGAGAATCGCCTTGATCGTGTTCACGAGGATGATCTCGCCGGCCACGACCGCCGCGAGAAACACGGGCATCCACCGGTTCGGGACGCGCCGGTATTCGACTGCTGCGAGGAGCACCGTCGCCGGGACGATGTACAGCGAGCTACCGAGCTCCGTCACGAGCTGGAGCGCCTCGGTCGACCAGGCCGAGGCGTGGTCGACACCCCACCGGCCGACCGACCTGTCCGCGTCGACGAGCGTCTCGCTCGAGCGCACGAGGTACGCGAAGGCGCCGACGAGCAGCCCACCCAGGATTGCGAGACCGAGCGCAAGGGTCAGAGCGAGCCCGGTCGCGGTGGCGGGATCGAGCCGGCCGCGGACGAGCCGGAGCAGCCACGGATGCTGCTCCATCTCGGTTTCGATGTGCTCGGTCGTTCCTTCCGCCCGCTGTCCTCCGACGACGGGCAGCGGAGTCGGATAGTGCGAGCCCACGTAGAAGACCAGCGCGCCGGCCGAGAGTGAGATGAGGAGGAGTACGAGAAACGGCATCGGAATCGAGGCGCAGAGGCGCCGATGTTTTACCCGTGTGGCCGTCGGGTAAACACCGGCTCGTGGCTGTCCAGCAAACCGTCGGGATCCCCGGGCGCGAGGTCGATATTCCCGACCGACGACGACCATCCGCGCTCCGTCCCACCGGTGCTCGAGCCGCGGCCGAACGGGCTCGCCGACCGTTTCTCCCAGACGTTCGGCCCGGTCAACCCGGTCCGCGTCTTCATCGTCGCGCTCCTGGCCGGTTACGCGCTCCTGGTCACGATCATGGTGTTCCTCGGCCTCTTCCTGATTCACGTTCTCCTTCCGGTCGGAGGGCTTCTCGAGGCCGACGAGGACTTCAGCCAGTGGCTCGCCGACAACCGCTCCTCGACGCAGGAAGACATTTCGTGGGTCGGGTCGACGCTGTCGGGCGGCCACGTGATTCCCGCAGTCCTCGCGATCGGCCTCATCACCTTCGTGGTCATGCGCCGGTGGATCCTTGCCGCGTTCGTCGTCCTCGTCGTCGCGGTCGAGTCGGCCACGTATCGCGTGACCTCGTTGATCGTCGAGCGCCAGCGGCCGGACGTCGAGCGCCTCGAGAGCCTCCCCGTCGACGCGAGCTACCCGTCCGGCCACACCGCCGCTGCGGTCGCGATGTACGGCGGTCTGCTCCTCTTGCTGGCCTCGAGGATCGACAACACGGTCGTCCGCATCGTCGCACTGGTGCTCGGTATCGGTATCCCGCTGTTCGTCGCGTGGTCTCGGATGTACCGCGGCATGCACCACTTCTCCGATGTCGTCGCCGGACTGCTCATGGGCATGGGTGCGATAGTCATCCTCGTCTTCGCCGCCCGAGCGGCGCGTGCTTCGACCGATCGGCGCGACGGCGTCGGACTCGCGGCAGGCGGGCCGACCTCATGACGAAGGTCGCCGTCATCGCCCACGCCGGCAAGTCGATGGGAGGGGGGCTCGAAGAATTGCGCCAGGTGCTCGACCGAGCCGGAGTGAGTGATCCGATGTGGTCGGAGGTGCCGAAGAGCAAGTACGCGCCCGAGCGCGTCGAGAAGGCGCTCGCCGAGGGAGCCGAGACGATCTTCGCGTGGGGCGGCGACGGAATGGTGCAGCGCTGCGTCGACGTCATGGCGGGCACCGACGCCACGCTCGCGATCCTTCCCGCCGGAACGGCGAACCTTTTCGCGTCGAACCTCGAGATCCCCGACGACATCGCCGAAGCCGTGCACGTCGGGCTCAACGGCATGGAGCGGAAGCTCGACCTGGGGAAGATGAACGGCGAGCACTTCGCCGTCATGGCGGGCGCGGGTCTCGACGCTCGCATGATCCAGGACGCCGACGGCGGTCCGAAGGATCGCTACGGGCGCCTCGCCTACA
The DNA here is from genome assembly GCA_963822885.1 of uncultured Gaiellaceae bacterium. Classification (GTDB taxonomy): domain Bacteria; phylum Actinomycetota; class Thermoleophilia; order Gaiellales; family Gaiellaceae; genus GMQP-bins7. Next base: position 17,603 of record CAWGJJ010000019.1, on the reverse strand, counting down.
TCTGGGCTGCGTCGAAGAATCTGCGTGCCGAGCCGTTCAAGGCACGCATCGAGGTGAACGGCGACCTCTGGTACAAGGGCGACGCGAGCTGTCTGCTCATCGGCAACGTCGGCGCCCTCTTCGGCGGGATGGAGGCTTTCGACAGCGCCTCACCCGAGGACGGCCTCCTCGAGGTGGGGGTGACCCACGCGGAGAGCCTCGGGCAGTGGGCGCGCACGGTTGCGCGCACGGCGATCGGCTCCATCGGCCAGTCACCGTTCGTACAGGCGACGAAGGCCGAGAGGGTCGACGTCGAGTTCGATCGCAAGGTCCTCTACGAGATCGACGGCGGCGAGCGCAAGGAGGTCAAGAAGCTCAAGGTGAAGGTGAAGCCGGGTGCGCTGAGAGTGCGCGTGCCCGCGGAGGCGTGACCGGTCGATGAGCACCGCCTCCCACGTCAAGGAGACCTATGAGCTCACGGGGGACGACGCGCGCGAGACTCTGATGGCAACCGGGCGGATCGCGTTGATGAAAGACGCGATCGTCCGACTCCGTGCGGCCGACGGAACGAGCCATTCGCGCGGGATGGCGTTCGCGGTCTCGCTGGTTCTCGTGCAGGGGCTCGTCGTGATCGTCGGGTTCGCGGTCGCGCTCGGCTCGGCGGGATTCCGGCAGCTGCTCCTGGACACGATCCAGGCGTCGGCTCCCGGGCCGACGAGCGAGCTCCTTACCAACGCCGTCGAGCAGGCGACGCAAGTCGGGCGCCGCAACCGGTATCTGCCGCTCACGATCGGCCTGATCGGCACGCTCCTCACGGCGACGGTCGCCATGGGTCAGCTCGAGCGCGCGATGAACCGGATCTACGGCATCGAGAAGGATCGGCCGTTCGAGGAGAAGTACAAGCGTGCCTTCGTGCTCGCGGTGAGCGCAGGCGCCATGATCGCCGCGTCGTTCACGCTGCTCGCATTCGGGCGTGGCCTCATCGAAGACGGCGCTTTTCGAGAAGCCTGGCTCGTCATCCGCTGGCCGATCGGTATCGCCCTCGCGGCCGGCGGGGCTCGCGGCTCTCTTCCGCTGGGCGCCGAAGCGACGGCAGCCCGGGTGGGCCTGGCTCGCTTTCGGAGCGGGAGTGAGCGTCGCGGGCTGGTCGCTCGTAACCGGCGCGCTCGCGCTCTTCTTCAACTTCTCGAAGACGTTCGGCGAGACGTACGGATCGCTCGCCGGGCTCGTCGCGCTCCAGCTCTGGACGTTCTTCTCGGCGCTGGCGATTCTCTTCGGCGTCGCTGTCGCAGCGCAGCTCGAAGCGGTGCGGGCTGGCGTGCCGGAAGCGCAGGATCACTCGAAGGACGAGATGTCCGTCCCCGAGCCGATCTCCGCCTGAGGTCGCCGACGTTCGAAATTGCGCCGCGGAGGTTTTCGTTCGGCGTCCGGCGGGAATCTGAACCGCACACCATTCAAAGGAGGAGTTGGATGCCGACCTGGTTGCTCGTTCTGATCGTTGTACTTCTCGTGCTCGCCGTCTTCGGCGGCTTCGGCTACTCGCGCCGCTAGCCAAGGCGCAGCCCGCCGGATCGCGTTGATCCGGCGGGCACTTCTCTTTCGAAGCTAGATGCTGACGCGGACGACGGGAATGCCGTCGATCTCGCGTGGAAACTCGTCGAGCCCACCCTGTTCGAGCCACGTCGCTTCCTCACCTTCGCGCAACGCGACGACGATCCGATCGGGCTGGTATTCGGCGATCGCGTCGAGTACGACCTGATCGGGCGCCTCCGGCTTCACCTCGATGACCGACGGCTCCGTCGGCGCGGCTCGTCCGATCGACTCTCCGACCTCGCGCGCATCCGCTCGCGCGTCGCCCTCGTCGTTCGCAAGCCACTGGAGTCGTGACTGCTCGACTGCGGGAACGACGACGAACAGGTCGTCGTCGGCCGACACGACTTCGGTGATGACGCTGCGGTCGAGTTGCGAACTGGAGACGACCAAGATCTTTGCCATGTATATCGCGATACCCCCGCGAGCCCCGGCGCAAACGGTTCGCGACGGTGAGAGACGGGTAGCACTGACGCGTGGCTCGACGGGGAGGATGGAGACGGCTCGGTCGGAGGCGCTTTCGATACGTGGACGCTGCCGGCGCTGCGATCCGAGACGAGGAGCACCTCGAACGGATCCGCGCCCTCGTGATACCCCCGGCCTGGCAGGACGTCTGGATCTCGCCGAACCCGACCGCGCGCATCCAGGCGACCGGGGTCGATGCAGCCGGACGCACGCAATACCGCTACCACGCGAGCTTCCGCGCGGCGCAGGAGCGAGCGAAGTTCGAGCGGCTGCTCGACTTCGCGGACGGGCTCCCGGCGTTGCGAACCACCACCGCTCGTCACCTACGCGGCGAGCCGTACGAGCACGAATGGACGTGCGCGCTCGCCGTCGGGCTCGTGAACAAGGCGTGGTTTCGCGTCGGGTCGGATCGTCACGCTCGGCGCTCCCGCACGTACGGCGTCACGACGCTGACGAAGCGACACGCCTCCGTCGACGGAGACGAGGTGCAGTTCCGCTTTCGCGCCAAGAACCGCACTCTCGTCCGGCGGACGATCCGAAGCACGACCCTTGCGCGCGGGGTCGCCAACCTGCTCGAGCTCTCCGGAGGCTCACGCCTCTTCCGGTACGAGCGCGACGGCGAGCTCTACGCCCTCACGGGTGCTCAGCTCAACGACTACCTGGGCGAGCACATGGGGGATGGGTTCACGGCGAAGGATTTCCGGACGTGGGGTGGGACGCTACTCGCGGCTACCGAACTCGCACGCCACGGCCCGGCTGAAGACGAGCCCGCAGCCAAACGCACGCTCTCGGCGGTCATGCGCGCCGTCGGGCAGGAGCTCGGGAACACTCCCACAGTCGCCCGCGCGTCGTACGTGAGTCCGTCGGTCGTCGATGCCTTTCTGGCCGGCCGCACGCTCGAGGACTTCAGGAGCTCGAATGGTCGTGCGCAGCGGCGCAACCTCACGACGGACGAGCGTGCGCTCGTAAGCCTGCTGCGCTCAGAGGTCGGTAGCAAGAGAGGGCCGGCGAGCCGGCCCTCTCTTGCCAAACGTCGCTAGCGCGAAGCGGTTGCCTCGGACGGCTCGTCGTGGCGCTCGTCCACGCGATCCTCGGCGCCGTCGACGGTGTCCTCCACCTTGTCCTTCACGTCCTCCCAGGTGTCGCGAGCCTTGTCCTTGGCCTCGCCCCACTTCTGCTGGGTCTCGCCCTCGATCTCCTTTGCCTTGCCTTCGACGCGATCGGAATCCATGCGGTGCCCCTTTCGTGAGTAACAGCGATCGAATGTTTCCCTCGCGACGTCCCGGCAAAACCTGCGACAAGGTCTCTGTTACCCGGAGGCTCGCTCCGCCGCGAGCTTCCGCGCTTCAGCGTTCACCTCTGCACCGAACAACACTGCGGCGCTGGTCAGCCACAGCCATACGAGCGTCACCACGACTGCGGAGAGCGTTCCCCAGGTCTTGTCGTACGACCCGAAGTTGGCGCTGTAGAACGCGAGCCCGGCGGATGCCGCAAGCCAGATGACGAGCGCGGCCACGGCACCCGGCGACACGATGCCGAAGCCCTCTCGATCCACGTCGGCGCCGAGGTAGAGGACGACTGCGAACGCGAACAGGAGTCCGGCGACGAGGACGGGCCATTGGAGGGTCCACCACAACCAGGCAGTCAGTGTGGGAGCGCCGAGTGCGTCCCCGATCCACGCCTCGAGGTGCGGCCCGAGGACGAGCAGACCGACGACGAGCGCGGCCGCGAGCAGGAGTGCCGCAACGATGACGCCTGCGAGCAGACGCGTACGCACGAACCCCCGCGAGTCCTCGCTGCCGAACGCGACGGTGATCCCTTTCATGAGGGTCGCTGCGGCAGACGTGGTCGTCCAGACCGCGAGTGCGAGGCCGAGGACGGTCATGACGACCCCGGAGCTCGGCGACTCGGTGGAGCGGCGCAGGCTGTCGCGCAGAAGCGTCGCCGCCTCCTCGGGCAGCACTGTCTGCGCGCGGTCGATCAGCGACTCGACGGTCGAGGCGTCGGCGACGAGCGAAAAGACGCCGAGTGCGACGAGCATCGCGGCGGGGATAGCGAGGAAGAGGGAGTACGCGAGCGCCTGAGCGACCAGCGTCACGTTGTCCTCCCGCGCCTTCGTCACCGCGCGGCGAAGCACGATCCACGCGTCCGAGAGAAACGTTCCCACCCCTGGTGTTTCCTCGATCGACACGGGGAGAAACGCGCGAGGCGGCCCTGAGGCCGCCTCGCGCGTGCGTCGCTTCGGTTCAGGCCGTTCAGCCGGCCAGGCGCACCTGGACGAGCCGGTAGCCGGCGATACCGCCGAGACCCGGGTCGCCCGGCCTCGACGCCTTGATGAAGAACTGCACGTTGAAGCCGTTCCGAGGCTGCGGGAACGCCTGGTTCGGAACGAGCGTGAGCGTCACGAACCCGTCGCCGCCCGTCGGGGCGGTCTGGCCCGAGACGACGCGCGGAGTCGCACGCATGAACACGTTCGCTCCGCTCACGGGACGCCCGCCCCGAGCAGTGATCCGGACGCGCACGGTGATCGGTGCCGTCCTGCTCGTCACGGGATTCGGTGAGAACTGCACGGACGCGACGACGAGACGATCACCCGCGGCCTTCAGCTCGCTGACCGGAAGGCCACCACCCGGGGTCGGCGGCGGCTGGTTCGAGCCGACGACGCCCGTGGGATTCGAGATGGCAGACGTGGAGCCGCGGTCGTTGCGCGCGATGACACGCACGCGAATGGTGCGCCCGCTGTCGGCGTCACGAACCTGGTAGCTCGTGTCGTTCTCGCCCTGGATCTCGCTGCAGTTGTCGCCCTTGTCGTTACAGCGCAGCCAGACGAACGAGTACGTGATCGGCTGGTCGCCCGCCCACTGGCCGCGATTGGCCTCGAGTGTGCTGCCGACCCTCGCAGTCCCCGAGATCGACGGCTCGGTGGTGTTCACCGGCCGCGCTGCGGTGACGACGGCCGTCGGGTTCGACGTTGCCGTGTCCTGGCCGTCGGCGTTGCGTCCGATGACCTGCGAGCGGATCCGGAAGCCGGCGTCTGCCTGTCGGAGCGTGTACGAGGCGTTGTCGGCGTTCGTGATCCGGGTGCAGTCCGAGGCGTCGGCCGCACCGCGGCCCTCGCACCGGTACCAGCGGTACTCGTAATCGATCGGCTCGGTGCCGGTCCAGGTGCCACGAGTCGAACGCAGAACCTGGCCCACGCGAGTACTTCCCGTGATGCGGGGCTCATTGACGTTGGTCGGCGCTACCGCGGGAGCCGCGAGAGACTCGTTCGAGAGCAGCCCTGCGAAGACGGCACCGACGATGGCGATTGCGGCAGCTCCTCCGAGTATCGCGAGATACGTGCGTCGGAACGTGCCATGTCGTGAATGGCTCATTGCTTCCTCCTTTTTCGACCTGCCTCCGCGACGGAAGTACCCCGCCGAGGCTCGACCGAAAAGTCGGGAAGCACGCGCTTACGGAAGGCTTACGACTCCGCGCAGACGTTTGAAGCACTCACGTACGGGAATCGTCACTTCACACTGCTACCAAGGAGGAGGCACGAAGTGGCAACCATCGAGAAGTCGATCGACGTCGGTGTACCGGTGTCGGTCGCATACGACCAGTGGACGCAGTTCGAGGAGTTTCCGCAGTTCATGGAGGGAGTCGTCGAGGTCAAGCAGCTCGATGACACGCACCTGCACTGGGTGGCGGACATCGACGGAGAGCGCACGGAGTGGAAGGCCGAGGTCACCGAGCAGGAGCCCGATCGAGTCGTCGCGTGGCGATCGGTCGAAGGACTCGAGAACAGCGGTCGGGTCGAGTTCGAGCCGATCGACACGGGAACTCGGGTGTCCGTCGCGATGCAGTACGACGCCGACGGCGTGAAGCAGTCTCTCGGTGCGCTTCTCGGTGTCGACGGCCGCCAGGTCGCGAGCGACCTCGAGAGCTTCCGCGATCTCGTCGAGGCGCGCGAGGTCCCGACAGGGGCGTGGCGCGGAACCGTCGAGGCCGGCGATGTCGTCGAGGGCGACCCGATTCGCTAGCTCGTCAGTCGAGCGTGGAGCCGCCGCACCGCGGCGGCTCCACGCTCAATTCAGGCGGCGCGGTCGTTCGGCTGCTCGTTGACCACGTGGATCATGGCGGCGACGTTCTCGACTCCCGGCACCTTGCCGATGCGCGCGACGAGATCGCTCGCGCGCTTGTCGCCGACGACCTCTCCGGTGAGCGTCACGAGGCCGTCCTCGACCCCGATCTCGAGATCTCCGGGAGACACGTCCACATCGCGGAGGGCGTCGCTGCGGATCCGCTGCGCGACGACCGCGTCCGCGCGCTCCGAGCCCGGCGACGCGACGGGCTGTAGTCGCGCGAAGCTGCCGAACGTGCGCGTCACTTGTCGTAAGGCATTGGCGCCTCTGTCGCGGGCGACGTTGCGCCGGCGCTTGCCGGATCGCGGGTCGAAGAAGTACGCGGCCCCGATCCCGATCACGAACGCTCTCGTAGTGCGCATGGTGGTACCTCCAGCTTCGAGGACGTACGAGGGATGCCCGCCACCCAGGGTAGGGAAACCATGTGACGGCACTGTCAACGGTGCTGCGACGAGTGCCCGGCTGTCGATTACGTCGCGGCCGCGCCGAGAATCGTCTCGGCTTCGACCAGCGTCCGCGCCGGGATGAGACGGAGGAGCAGGTCGTCGCGGAACTCCATGGCCCAGGTGACGGGGTCGTCGCGGATGACGCGCTCGTCGTCGATCCAGCGGATCCGGCCCTCGACCACGACGCGCCCGTCGTCGATCGGAAGATAGGTCGTCGTCGACGCCTCGTAGAGGCTGTCGGAGAGTGTGTCCTGCACGAAGCGCACGAGCTCGTCCTTGCCCTCGAAGACGAGCCCCTGTCGCACCTTGGAAACGACCATCACGTCGTCGTGCACGGCATCGGCAAGCTCGTCGAAGGCTCGCCGCTCGACGATTGAGAAGAACCGCCGAGCCAGCTTCTCGCTAGCGGCTATGTCGTTCGTGCCAGAGATGCACGGAGTATGCGCAGTTGCTTCGCCCCGCGTCCATCTCGAGGTTTCGCGATTGTCGTCTCGGGTAGGACTGGTAGCTCATTGCCCGAACGACGAAGGAGGAACTGTGCCGCAGGTCACGACCCCGAAGCAACTCTTCAAGCACGAGCTGCAGGACATCTACTACGCAGAGAAGACGCTCGCGACGACGCTTCCCAAGCTCGCCCAGGAGGCGACCGACCCGGAGCTCACGCGCGCATTCACAGCTCATCAAAAGGAGACGGAGAAGCACGTCGCCAACCTGGAGAAGGTCTTCAAGCACATCGGTGAAACGGCGCAGGCCCATCCGTGTCCGGGCATCGAGGGCATCAAGAAAGAGCACGACGAGTTCATGAAGGAGAACAGCCCTAGCGACGAGATGCGTGACGCATTCCTGACCGGCGCCGCTGCGCGCACCGAGCACTACGAGATCGCCGCGTACACCGGCCTCGTCAATCAGGCACGTGCGCTCGGCGAGCGCGAAGCAGTCGAGCTTCTGCAGACGAACCTGCGACAGGAGAAGGAGGCGCTGAAGAAGGTCGAGACGATCTCGAAGCGCCTGCTCAAGCAGTCGAACGGAAACGGGACGTCCAAGACCTCGTCGCGCGCGAAGACCGCGTCGAAGTAGCCGAGGCGTGAACAGGGGCGAGGCATCGCCTCGCCCCTGTTCCCCTCAGAGCACGAAGGTGGCGAAGTCCACGCCGGTGACGTGCACGGCCACGTTGTGCACAGGCACTGTTCCGATCGCTCCATGCGTCGCGCCATGGTGGGCGTGCCCGTGGACGACGAGGTCGGGTCGATGCATCCCGATCGGGCCTGCGAGCCGGCCCGAGCCGAGGAACGCCCAGATCGCCTCGGGCTCGCCGACGATCGTTTCTGTGATCGGCGCGTAGTGGAGGAGCACGATCCGCTTGTGACAGCCGGAGACCGCCTCGAGGCCCTGTTCGAGGGCCTCGACCTCGAGCGTCGTCTCGTGGTAGATCCGGCGCAGCGCCGGCTCGCCGAAGTCCGGGATCTCGGCACCCTCGAACCCGCCGACGAAGCCCTTCGTGCCCACGATGCCGACCTCGATCTCGCCGGGTTTCGCGTCGAGAAGCCGCCCGAGCACTGGCTCTACAAGGCGTGGGACGAAGACAACCTCGTCGACCTCGTCTTTCACCCCGCAGGTGGCCCCATCGGGGACGAGCACTTCGCACGCGCCACCGAGCTCGAGGTGAGCGCACATCGCACGCTCGTCGCGTCCATCGACGACGTGCTGGTCACGAAGCTTCTCGCGATCAGCGAGCAGAAGCCGGACTTTCGCGCCGTGCTCGAGATCTCGCGTGCCGTCAGGGAGCAGGTGAACTGGAGCAGTGTCGCGCGCAGAACGAGCGACTCCCCGTTCGCACGCGCCTTCTTCGAGCTTGCCGAAGGGCTTGCGATCGTCGAGCTCGACGATCGCGTCGTGGCCGCACCGTAGGAAGAGGCGGCCGGCGACTCGCCCAGCGAATCGCCGGCCGCAGTAGTCCGCTACGGCGTGTCGTCCCAGGCGCGGTAGCCCTGGCCGCCCTGGCCGTAGTACGAGCCGACCGAGCTGTGATACGTGTCGTCGCTGATCATCGCGTCGTCGAACTCGGGCGCGTTCTTGATCTCGTCCTTCGTGCGGTTTACGTACACGCGCTCCTCGTCCTCGTCGATCCCGCGGATGACGCCTGCGGGAAGCATGACCTTCTTGCCGAAGATCCACGGGCCGGTGTCGACGACCACGTAGCTGCGGCTCGTCCCGTATGTCGACTCGTCGATGCTGCCGATCGAGCCGTCGAGCGCCTCGACCTTGTAGCCGCTCAGGTCGACCTTCGTATCCACCACGTTCGATCCGAGCTGCGTGGTGTCGCGGAACGTCCAGACATCGTCCATGCGTGTGACCTCCTCGGTCGTCGATTCGTCCTTCGGCGTCGTCGTACCCGACCCGACCGTGGCCAAACACGCAGTCCGAGGGCCTCGCGATACTCCCTGTCGTGAGGTGGCAGGACGTCGAGCCGGAACGGCTCTTCGACGCGGTACGCGCTCGCGGTGCCGCGCCGGACGCCGAGCGCACCGTATGGGCGTTCGAGCGTGCCCTCGCCGTAGCGCGGCTCGATCCCGAGCTGCTCCACCATCTGCTGGTCGCGAGCGTCTGCCTCGTTGCGTACGAGGAGGAGCGGTCGCCGCGCGCGGTGCTCGACGAGCTCTTTCGCCGCTCGGTGAGCGACCGCGAGTGGCGCGAGCGCTACGAGCCACTGCTCGCGTGAGGGCGTTTCCATCCGCGCGTGGACGGGTACTCCACAGGCGTGAGCGAGCAGATGCAGCGCGATCAGGCCGAGAGCGAGCTCTCGGAGGACCGAACGGCCGGACAGGAGATCGCGTCCGGACGGCCGGGTTGGACGCCGTTCGCAGTGCTCGGATCGGTCGCAGGAGTGATCGCGGTGTTCGCGGCCCTGGTGATCGGCCTTGCTGCGCTCGCGTACTTCCTGGCTTGACGCGGGCTCGAACGGGGTATCAGCCTCGGATGAGCACGGCTCTCTTGTTCGAACGCGATCGCGTAGACCAGGTCGAAGACTGGCACGAGTCCCTTCCGAAGATCGGGCGCTCGGCGATCCTCTGGATCGACCTGGAGAAGCCGACCGACGACGAGGTCGCGTCCCTCCTCGACGCGTTCGATCTCGAAGACTGCAAAGCCGAGGACCTTCGGGGGACGAAGTCCGGCCCGCGAATGGTCGATCACGTCGATTACCTCCACGTCACGGTGATCGGCCTGACCGACGAGCGCAAGACGGCCAGGGTCGAGTGCCTCGTGTCGGAGAGGTGGCTCGTCACGCTCCACGACGAGCGGGTGGAGGTCCTCGAGCGATTTCGGGATATCGCCGGGGGATCGGGAACCGTCGGGTTGCTCGACGGCCTCGGCTTCCTCGCGAACCTGCTCGAGTGGGCTCTCGGGAGCTACTTCGATGCGTTCGAGGCGCTGGAGGAGGATCTCGAGGAGATCGACGCGAAGGCAATGTCCGGCGAAGCGTCGGTGAGCGACGACGTGCTCGCCGAGCTCGTCGACAAGCGACGTGAGGTCGGGCGCCTCCGCCGCGCGTTGGTCGCGCATCGCGAGGTCGTGCTCGCGCTCACCCGTCCCGAGCTCGAGGCGATCGCGAGCTCGGAGTCGGCCGAGCGCTTCTCGTCCCTCCGCGACCGGCTCGAAGAGGCAGTGCAGGCGTCGCGCGATACGCGAGCCTCGATTGTCGGTTCGTTCGACGTGCTGCTTGCGAGCACCGGCCAGCGTACGAACGAGATCATGAAGGTGCTGACGCTCGCCTCGGTGCTCCTTCTCCCGGGCGCCTTGATCGCAGGCGTCATGGGAATGAACTTCGAACTCGGCGTGTTCGACAACGTGGCCTTCTTCTGGGTTGTCATCGCCGTGATCGTGGGGGTTGCGGCCGCCACGCTCACCATCGCCAGGGCACGCGAGTGGATCTGACCGAGTACCGCACGAGCGTCGAACCTCCGGACGACAACCGTCCACCGGAACCACCCGTGAGGGTCTCGCTCTCGCCGAAGACGATGCTCATCTGGGTGGGAATCACCGCCGGCGCGATCCTCGCGCTGATGTTCGTCTACCTCGCGCGGGACGCGATCACCTGGGTGCTCGTGGCCGCCTTCTTCGCAATGGCGCTGAACCCGGCTGTGGGCGCCCTGGAGCGTCGCGGGCTCGGGCGCGGTCGTGCGGCGGCGATCGTCTTCGTCGTGGCGTTCGCGTCCCTCGGAATCCTCGGGTTCCTGGTGATCCCCCCGATGATCACGGCGACCACCGACTTCGTCGAGGCTCTCCCGGACTACCTCCGAGACCTCGACGCCGAGCGTGGCCCGCTCGCATTTCTCGAGCAGCGCTTCCATCTCGGGGAGCAGCTCGTCGACATCTACGAACGTGGCGGTATCGCCGGTCTGCTCGGACTGGAGAGCCCCGGAGCGTCGACTGCACGAGCCGCCGCCGACACCGCGCTCGCGCTGATCGCCGTCCCGTTCCTGACGTTCTTCATGCTGCTCGACGGCAGGCGCTGGGTCGACGGCGTGGTGGCCGTCATGCCGCCGAGCGCGCGGCCCCGCTGGGAGCGCGTGTTCGACGGAATCAACAAGACGGTCGGTGGGTACGTCACGGGCAACCTGCTGATCAGCCTCGTCGCGGGAACGGTCGCGGCGGCGACGCTCCTTGCGGTCGGGGTGCCGTACGCGCTCCCGCTCGCGGTGATCGTCGCGATCCTCGACCTCGTGCCGCTCGTCGGCGCGACGGTCGCGCTGGCCGTCTGCGGCGTCGCCGCGCTGACAGATGGCGTCTGGCAGGCAGTCGTCGTCGTCGGTGTCCTGCTCGTCTACCAGCAGATCGAGAATCACGTGCTTCTTCCCGTCGTCTACGGGCGAACGGTCGACCTCTCGCCGCTTGCCGTGCTGATCGCGCTGCTCATCGGCGCGGAGATCGCCGGTGTGCTCGGTGCGCTCGCGGCGATTCCCGTCGCCGGCTCGATATCGGTGATCGCGACCGAGCTCGTGCGCTGGAGACGCGAGGCCTCGCTTCATCTGTCTGCCGCGGTCCAGGACGGGCTCCAGGTGGAGCCGATCGAGTAAGCCGGGTACCGAGCAGCCATGATGGCTCCGTGACCGAGGACGTGGAGAGACAGTTCGCGCCGCGCGACGGGAGACCAGCGCGCGAGCGATACGGGATCGCGTTGTTGGTGACCGCGGGTGCCTTCGGCGCAACGCTCCTGTTGTTGGTGGTGGGCGGCGACCCGATCTATGCGCCACTCCTGGGTGCGCTCATGGTCAACGTATGGCTCGGCGGCATCGGGCCCGCGGTGGTTTCCGTGGTTATCGGCTGGGGGCTCGCACTCTGGCTCCTCGTCGGCCCTCACGGAGAGCTGGATCTCGGACACGAGGAGGACCTCGTTCGGTGGGCCGTCAATTTCGGCTTCGGGATACTCATCATCGTCGTCGCGACCATTCTCCGTCGTGGTCGGCGGCGGGCAACGGAGGCCGCGACGGAGGCAGAAGGCTCGCTCGAGCGCGCCGAGGCGCTGCAGGAGCTGAGCGGTGAGCTCGCCGCCGCAGCCTCGCAGGTAGAGATCTCGTCGGCGCTCGCCGAGCGGGCCGCATCACTACTCGGAGCGCAGGGTGCGCTGCTCGGCCTCCTCGAGAACGGCGATGTCCTCGTGGTGGAAGCCACCGGCGTCGCCGCGGACATCCAGATGCCCGGCCGCCGCCTCGCGCTCGACGAGAAGACGCTGTTCTCGACGGCCGTGCGTGAGGGAAGGGTCGTCCGCGCGAACGATCGGGCCACGCTCGACGCCGAGTTTCCCGACAGCGCCGGGCCGCTTCCCCCGCTCGTGCAGTCGGCGATCGTCGTTCCGCTGCACCGAGCCGGCAAGCCCGTCGGCGCCGTCGAGTTCCTCTTCGATCGCCCGAACACGCTCGACGACGAGCTCATCGCGGTCGCGTCCACGGCGGCCGGGCTCGCCGAGCAGGCGCTCGAGCGCGCTCGGCTCTACGAGCGCGAGCGCGAGACCAACCGCGCCCTCGAGCGCATTCTCCAGGTCGCCCCACGCTTCTACGCCGAGACCGCGGAGGAGGTGACCGCCGTGATCTGTCGTGAAGCGCGCATGACGTTCGGCGCCGACTACGGCGTGCTCTGGCGCATCCGCGGGGAGGATCTGGAGCTCGTGAGCAGCGCTCCGCGCCGCGCGGAGTGGCCGCTGGGTCTCCGCGTTCCGCTCGCAGACTTCCCGGGTCTCGCGGATGCGGTGTCCGGGCTCGGCGTCTCGTTCGTTCCCGACGTCGCAAGCGAGGCACGCGATCAGGGACTCGAGCGCGTGCGTGAGCTCGGCATACGATCGTCGTTGCGGTCGCCGATCGTCATCGGGGGGCGGTCGGAGCTCGTCCTCGTTGTGTCGTGGCAGACGGTGATCGATCGGCCGGATGCGACCACGATCGCGATCGTCCGGCGCTTCGCCGACCAGGCCGGCCTTGCGTTCGAGCAGCTCGAGCGCCGACTGGCGGAGGAGCGCGCTACGGCGCGCGCCCAGGAGATGGAACGCCTCCAGGAGGTCACTGCGGCGCTCTCGCTGGCGGCCAGCAGCGGAGCTGTCGGCGACACCTGCCTGAAGCATGCGTTGCGGTTCGTCGGAGCGGATGCGGGATTCGTCGTTCTCACGGGGTCGGGAGGAACCTCGGTGCACATGCTCTCGACCGTCGGCTACTCCGAGGAGGCGCTCGAGGCGTGGAGTGCACTCGGTCTCGACGCCGACGTGCCCTTCGCGCGAGCGATCGCGAGCGGCGAGCCCGTCTGGGCGCTGTCGCGCGACGAGATGGATGTCTTCACGGGTGCTCCCGCGCTCGACGACGCCGGCTGGGTCTGCCTGCCGCTCCGAACGCCCGCCGGCATTCACGGCGCGCTACACGTCTCGCTCCATGACCCCAAAGAGCTCACCGAGGCGGAGCGCAGATGGCTGCAGAGCGTCGTCTCGCAATGCGCACTTGCACTCGAGCGCAGCAACCTCTACGAGGAGGAGCAACGCCTCCGCCTGCAGTCCGAGAGTCTTCAACGAACCACCGCAGCACTCTCGAACGCGCTGACGCTGAGCGACGTCGCGGAGGTCATCATCGCCGCGGCACAGGAAGGCGCCCACGCGTCGTCGGCGGTGCTCTACGAACTCGTGGAAGAGCGCCAGGTCTTGCGGCCGCTCTCCACGTCCGGGATCTTGCAGAACGGCGACGAGGCGCCGGCCGAGGTATCGCTCGACGACAGTCCCGAGCTCACGCGCGTGGTGCGACGTGGCGGCTCGTGGTTCGAGCCGCCGGATGCAGCCGGCTCGGACGCCGAGCGCACGCGGCTCGCCATGCCGCTCGTCTCGGGTCGTCGGACCGTCGGCGTGCTCGAGCTCGGCTGGGGAGAGCCGGTTACGCTCGACGACGACGATCACCGCTTCCTCCGAACTCTCGCCAGCCAAGGAGCGCAGGCGGTCGACCGTGCGCGGCACTTCGACTCGGAGCGCTCGATCGCCGAGGTCCTCCAGCGCAGCGTCCTGCCCGTCACGCTGCCGCATGTCGCCGGAGTGCAGATCGCCGCGCGCTACCTCCCTGGCACGCAGGGCCTGGACATCGGCGGAGACTGGTTCGATGCCGTCGAGCTGCGCGACGGCCGGCTCGGCCTGGTTGTGGGTGACGTCGTGGGGAAGGGGGTGCATGCGGCCGCCAACATGGGCCAGCTGCGGAACGCCCTCCGCGCGATCTCCGTCGAGCGACTCAAGCCGCCGTCCGCCCTCGCGAGGCTGGACCGCCTCGCCAGCGACGGGCTGGACTCGACATTCGCCACGGTCATCTATGCCGTCTTCGACGCGGCTGCAGGGGTGCTCCGTCACTCCTCGGCGGGACATCCCCCGCCCGTCGTCGCGTTCCCCGACGGTCGGGTCGAGCTCCTCGAGGGCGGACGGGGGCTCCCGCTCGGAACCGGACTCGGTGCGAAGTACCGACAGAGCGTCGTCGAGATGCCCGCCGGGAGCATCCTCGTGCTCTACACCGATGGTCTCGTGGAACGACGCGGGGATTCGATCGACGACGGAATCGACGCACTCGTCACGGCCATGCGAGAAGGGCCGCACGATGCGGAGCAGATGCTGGAGCACGTTCTCGGCGAACTCGTCGAAGGCGCCGAGCGGGCGGACGACATCGCAATCCTGGCCGCCAGGTTTCTTCCGGTCGCTCCGCGGCCGCTCGACCTCGCGGTGGCGAGCAGGGAACGCTCGTTGCATCTCGTGCGCGATGCGATTCGTACCTGGCTCGAGGGGACGACGCTCTCGCGTTCGGACGCGGAGGATCTCCTGCTCGCCGCCTGGGAGGTGTGCGCGAATGCGATCGAGCACGCAGCCGATCCGCTCGGCGACGTCGTCAGGATCCGCGCGGACGTCACCGATTCACGCGTCAGGATCGTCGTAGACGACACAGGGCGATTCGTTCCGATCGCGTCACGCCCGCACCGCGGGCTCGGACTTCAGCTCACCGAACAACTCGCGTCGGAACTCGACATCACCACGAGTGAACGCGGAACGAGAGTCGCCCTCGAGAAAGCTCTCGAGGGCGACGCGTGATTCAGAAGATCCAGATGAGCAGCAGGATGATCACGATGAGCGTTATGACTCCACCACCGATGTACACGCCAGCCCCTTTCGTTCGCTTGCGGAGGTCAGCATTCCCCGTTCCGGGCGCGCGGAAACCGTCCAGGTTTGCACTCGCAACGGGTTCGGGTAGGCCGTAGGCGTCAGCAACGAAGGAGGCGAGTCATGCCGCCACGTGGGACGAAGAAGGGTTCGAAGCGGGCGCGCCAGTACGAGCACATCAAGGACTCTCTGGAGGAGCGGGGCTCGTCCGAGGACGAGGCCGAGGAGATCGCCGCGCGCACCGTCAACAAGGAGCGTGCGCGAAGTGGCGAGGCGCGGACATCGTCCAAGCTCTCGCGCGAGGACATCTCGTCCGGGAGGCGAGGGGGTCTGCGCAGCCACCGCAAGGGACCTCGCGGGCGCACGCGCGACCAGCTCTACGAGGAAGCGAAGAGTCGGAACATCCGCGGTCGCTCGAAGATGAGCAAGGCGGAGCTCCAACGGGCCCTGGGTGGGCCGTAGGAGCGCCTTCCTTCGCTCGTGTTTCGATCCATGACAGATGGGGAATTCCGCCCACGTGATCGAGGTTCGCGAGGAGAGCGCGTACCCGGCGAGCCCGGCAGCATTCATTCGCTGTGCGGAGGAGGGCGGAACGAGAGGCGTTCTTCGTGGTGTGGATCTCGCACTCCGGCTCGGCCACACGAAGGTTGTCGTCGACCTCGGAGCCCGCGAAGCTGCAGATGCGGATCTCCTGAGCGTTCTTCATCGCTCGGGCCAGCGCGTTCGGGACGCAGGTGGGCGCTTGGCGCTCGTCTGCGCGGACTCACGGCTGCGCCGGCTCTTCGACGTGACGCTCCTCAGTCGAACTCTTCCTGTCTACGAGACCAAGGAGGAGGCCCTCGGCGGATAAGGGGTGGCGGTGGCGGGTCACACACCCTCGAAGGCGTCGTGCGTAGGGGTCGGCAGAGAGTTGCGCGCGGGGCGATGATGCACACCATGGAGCGAAGCGTCGAGAAGCTCCTCATCGCGTACCACCGCGACGGGGACGAGAGTGCTCGCGATCAGGTGCTCGTAGAGCTCATGCCGCTCGTGCGCGCGCTCGCCGCGCGCTACGCCGGCCGGGGAGAGGCGCTCGAGGATCTCGTCCAGGTCGGATCGATCGGCCTCATCAAGGCGGTCGATCGCTTCGACATCGACCGCGGCGTCGACATCTCCAGCTACGCCGTGCCGACGATCGTGGGCGAGATCAGGCGGCACTTCCGCGACAAAGCCTGGGCGATGCACGTGCCGCGCAGGCTGAAGGAGCTCAGCGTCCGGCTGTCGCGCGTGCTCGACCAGCTCACGAACGAGCTCGGCCGCTCGCCGACCATCGCCGAGCTCGCGCACGCCGTCGGAGTCGAGGAGGAGGAAGTGATCGACGCGCTGGACTCGACGAACGCCTACTCGACGCGTTCGCTGCAGGCGCCGTTCGAGGACGGCGGCGACGACTATCTGGCGGACAAGCTCGGCGTCGACGACACGGGCTTCGCCGAGGTCGACGACGGAGCGCTCGTGGCGGCGGGGCTCGACGCCCTGGACGATCGCGAGCGGCGCATCGTCGAGCTTCGCTTCTTCCAGGAGATGACGCAGTCGCAGATCGCAGCCGAGATCGGGATCTCGCAGATGCACGTCTCGCGTTTGCTCCGACACGCGCTCGCGACGATGCGTGGCAGGATCGCGGAGGTGTCGAGCGATGGCTGATCAGGTCGTCCGCCTGACCTTCCCGGCACGGGCCGAGTATCTGCTGCTCGCCCGGCTCACGCTGTCCGGGCTCGCGCGGAAGCTGCCTCTGGACGACGAGCTGCTCGCCGATCTCAAGCTCGCCGTCACGGAGGCGTGCGGGAACGCCGTGCGGCACGCGTATCCCGGTAGCACGCGGTGACGTGAGCCTCGTAGTCGCGATCGACGATGCCCGCCTGGAGATGATCGTCGAGGACTACGGCGACGGGATCCAGGCACCGGACGCGCCGGACGACGAGGCCGAGGAGCTCGAAGGGCCGCTCGAGAGCGGCATGGGCATGCCGATCATCCGCGCGATCGTCGACGAGCTTGCGGTCGAGCCGGGATCGAACGGCCGCGGGACGGTCGTTCGGATGGTGAAGTTCCTGACCCCGTCCGTGTAGGGCGCGTCAGTCGGCGAAGGCGGCGCGAGCCTCGGCACGACTGGGTGCGACTGCGAGCACGCGATCGAGCGTCGTGATCTCGAAGATGCGCCGCGCGGGTCCTGTCGGGAGGATGATCCTGGCGCGGCCGCGTCGATCCTCGACCTCCCGCAGCGCGCGCACGACGATTCCGAGCGCGGTCGAGTCGAGAAACGACACCGCCGCGAGATCGACGATCAGGAGATCCTCACCGGCGACCTGC
>CAWGJJ010000018.1:0-51351 GCA_963822885.1 uncultured Gaiellaceae bacterium | reverse complement strand
TGACGGTCTTCGCGAGGTTCCGCGGCTGGTCGACGTTCAGGCCGCGCAGGCGCGCGATCCGGTACGCGAGGAGCTGCAGCGGGAGAATCGCGAGAACCACCTGCAGGAAGGCCGGCGTCTTCGGCACGTAGATCACGTCGTCCGCATGGTGCTGGATGTCCTCGTTGCCGTCGGTCGCGATCGCGATGACGTGCGCGCCGCGGGCGCGGACCTCCTGGATGTTCGACACGATCTTGTCGTAGACGTGGATGTTCGTCGCGACGACGACGACCGGCGTGTGCTCGTCGAGTAGCGCGATCGGCCCATGCTTCATCTCCCCGGCCGAGTACGCCTCGGTCGGGATGTACGAGATCTCCTTGAGCTTGAGCGCGCCCTCGAGCGCAACCGGCAGACCGATGTGGCGGCCGAGATAGAGGAAGAAGTGCGCGTCGTGGTAGCGCTGCGCGATCTCGTCGATCGGGTGGTCGCCGTCGAGGAACTGCTGGATCTTGTTCGGGAGCTTGTA
The DNA here is from genome assembly GCA_963822885.1 of uncultured Gaiellaceae bacterium. Classification (GTDB taxonomy): domain Bacteria; phylum Actinomycetota; class Thermoleophilia; order Gaiellales; family Gaiellaceae; genus GMQP-bins7. The sequence continues at coordinate 50,846 of CAWGJJ010000018.1, read as the reverse complement.
GACGAAGTCGAGGATGAACTCGATCTCTCCCGGCGGGAGCGTCTCGCGGATCTGCGCGAGCTTCAGCGCCACGAGGTAGAGGAGAGCGACCTGCGCAGTGAACGTCTTCGACGCGGCGACGCCCATCTCGATGCCGGCGCGCGTGTAGAGGACGGAGTCGACCTCGCGCGTCACCTGCGAGCCCATCATGTTCGTGATCGCCACCGTGCGCGCGCCGGCCTCCCGCGCGAGCTTCAGCGCCTCGATCGTGTCGCGCGTCTCACCCGACTGCGTGATCCCGATCACGAGGTCGTGCTCGTTGATCACCGGATTGCGGTAGATCCACTCGCTCGCGATGTCGAACTCGACGGGGACGCGGGCCCACTCCTCGATGACGTAGCGGCCGACGACGCACGCGTGGTACGCGGTGCCGGCGGCGAGGAGGACGATTCGGCGAAGCTCCTTGACGTCCTTGCCCGACATGTTGAGACCCTCGAGGACGAGGGTTCCGTGGCGAACGCGATCGCCGATCGTCTCGGCGACGGCCTCGGGCTGCTCGAAGATCTCCTTGAGCATGAAGGTCTCGAAGCCGCCCTTCTCGGCGCCTTCGTCGTCCCAGTCGAGCTCGACGGGCTCGTGCTCGGTCGGGGTTCCGTCCGCGTGCTGGAAGCTCGCACCTTCGGGCCGCAGCTCGACGATCTCGCCGTCGCCCGGGAACTGCACGTTTCGCGTCTCGCGCAGGAACGCGGCCGCGTTCGACGCGAGGAACATCTCGTCCGCGCCGATCCCGACGACGAGCGGCACCTGGTGGCGTGCGCCGACGAGAAGACCGGGATGGTCGTGATGGATGACGACGAATGCGAAATGGCCCTCGAGCTCGTTGAACGCGCGACGCACCGCCTCGACGAGATCGCCGTCGTAGTGCCGCTCGATGAGGTGCGTGACCGTCTCCGCGTCGGTCTCGGACGTGAACGTGTGCCCGTCGTCGACCAGGCTGGCCGTGAGCTCGCGGTAGTTCTCGACGATTCCGTTCAGCACGATCGAGAGCTTCGACGCATGGCAGCCGGCGAGCGGATGCGCGTTCGCCTCGGTGACCCCGCCGTGTGTCGCCCAACGCGTATGGCCGAGCCCCGTCGTCGCGGTCGAGCCGTTCGAGCCGGCCCGTGCTTTCAGATTGCCGAGCGGCCCGACGGCGCGAACGTAATCGAGCCCATCGGTCTCGAGAAGCGCGATGCCCGACGAGTCGTAGCCGCGGTACTCGAGGCGCTCGAGACCCTGCAGGAGGAGCGCCTTGCACTCTCGCGATCCGACGTATCCGATGATTCCGCACATGCGAAGGTCTCCTTAGAAATGCGAAAGAGCCCGGCAGCGCCCTCCGTCGGGCTCAACCGAGCTCTCGTTCCACGAGCGCGGCGATGCTAGCACACATTGTCTCTGCATCCTGGGCATTTTCCATCTCCACCAGGACGCGCACCAGCGGCTCCGTACCGGACGGCCGAACGAGGATCCGACCGCCCACGCCGAGCTCCGTGTTCAGGCGATCGACCTCGTCGAGGACGGCCTGCGGGAGCTCGTGGCCCGACGCGGCGACATCCTTCTTCGCCTGCGGGAACCGAGGCATGATTGCGGCCGCTTCGCTCAGCGACCTGCCCGCGAGCGCCCGGCAGAGCAGGAGCGCGGCGCCAAGCCCGTCACCGGTGGCATGGTTCCCGAGCCAGATGACGTGACCGGACTGCTCGCCACCGAGGAGCCCGCCCTCGCGCGTGAGAGCCTCGGACACGTAGCGATCGCCGACCGGTGTGGTGACGACCCGCACGCGGTTCTCCGCCATGAGGCGATGGAAGCCGAGGTTCGTCATCACCGTCACGGCGACGACGTCGACGCCGAGCGCGAGCGCGAGGATGGAGAGGATCTGGTCGCCGTCCACGACCTCCCCGCGCTCGTCCACCGCGAGCATGCGGTCGCCGTCTCCGTCGAACGCGACTCCCAGATCCAGCGACTCGCGCACGACGAGCTCCTGAAGCGCCGCGAGATCCGTCGCGCCGCAGCCGATGTTGATGTTCGTGCCGTCGGGCTCCGTGCCGATCGAGTGCACCTCGGCGTTGAGCGCGGAGAACGTCTGCGGCGCGAACTCCGAGTAGGCGCCGTTCGCGCAGTCCATGCCGATCCGGATGCCGGCGAGGTTCGAGCCGCACCTCGCGATGACGCGTGCGAGGTACGCGTCGCTGCCTTCTTCGAGCTCGTCGACGGATCCGCCCCCCGGCGGCGCGGCATCGAGCAGCGCTTCGACCTCCTCTTCCTGCTCGTCGACGAGCTTCCCGCCGTTGCGAAAGAGCTTGACGCCGTTGTACTCGGGCGGGTTGTGCGAGGCAGAGATCACGATGCCGAGCTCGTCGGCGAGGTAGGCGACCGCAGGAGTCGGGAGCACCCCGCCGAGCTCGGCGATTCCGCCCGCCGACACGATGCCGCGCACCGCCGCCTCCTCGAGCTCGGGACCGGAGCCGCGCGTGTCGCGTCCGACGACGACGTGGCCGCCGCCCGCCCACAGCGTCGCAGCCTTGCCGATCCGCTCGACGAGGTCGGGCGTCAGGTCGTCGCCGACCACGCCACGAATCCCGTCAGTGCCGAAGAAGCGTCTTGTCATCTCGCTCTGCGGGCGAGATATATCTCGCCCCTACCGCTTCGAGAATTGGGGCGCCTTGCGCGCCTTGTGCAGGCCGGCCTTCTTGCGCTCGACGATGCGGGCGTCGCGCGTGAGGAAGCCCTGGCGCTTGAGCGGAATGCGCATCTCGGGATCGGCCTCGACGAGGGCACGAGCGATGCCGTGCCTGATCGCTCCGGCCTGGCCCGAGGGCCCGCCGCCGGCAACGCGGACGCGCAGGTCGTACGTCGACGCCGCCTCGGCGACCTCGAGCGGCGCCATGACCATCTTCTGATGCACCGCACGCGGGAAGTACTCGTCGAGCGTCCGCCCGTTGATCCACGTCTTCCCGTCGCCGGGCCGCAGAATCACGCGCGCGACCGAGGTCTTGCGCTTGCCGGTGCCGAGGTACTGCGCGATCTCGCTCATGCGAGCTCCAGCTCCTTCGGCGCCTGGGCGGCGTGCGGGTGGTCGGGACCGGCGTAGACCTTCAGCTTCGTCAGCTGCGCCGACGCGAGCTTGTTCTTCGGAAGCATGCCCTTCACGGCCTTGCGGATGACCTCCGTCGGGCGGCGCTCGAGCTGCTCGCGCAGCGTGCGCTGCTTGATCCCGCCGGGGTATCCGGAGTGCCGGTAGTAGATCTTCGTGTCGAGCTTCGAGCCGGTCACGGCGATCTTCTCGGCGTTCACGACGATGACGAAGTCGCCCGTGTCGACGTGCGGCGTGTAGGCCGGCTTGCCCTTGCCGCGGAGCCTGTCCGCGATCTGGGTCGCCAAGCGGCCCAGCGTCTTGCCCTCGGCATCGACGAGGAACCACTCGCGCTGGATCTCTCCGGGCTTGGCCGTGTACGTCTTCATCACAGAAAGAGGGCGGACTCACCGTCCGCCGGCGCGGCATTGTAGCAACGAATCGACGCTATCCGGCCGGCTCGGCGGCGACGGCCGGCGGCCGCCTGACGAACATGACGATCGCCGGCGCGATCACCGCGACCGTCGCGCCGACCGCGAGCGCGACGACGCCCAGCTCCGAGTAGGCGAGGCCGCCGAGCAGCGCGAAGCGCCGCTGCGGTCAGCCCCGCGACGAGATCCGTGAACCCCACGAGACCTTGACGCTCGACCGGCCTCGCGTGCGTGACGAGCTCGGCGGAGGCCGCGACGTACGAGACGTTCCAGCCGAGGCCGAGCAGGATAGAGCGAGAGCGAGAGGGCCGGGATCTGGACGACCCACGCGAGCATCACCGTCGAGACGGCCATGATCAGCGAGCCCGCCGACGAGCGAGCGGTGCCGCCCGACGCGGTCGACGAGCTGGCCGACGACGAGAACGAGGCCGAACATCCCGACGATGTGCACGCTGATGACGGTGAAGACGTCGGCCTGCTGGTGGTCGTGCCCGACGACGATGTAGCCGCTCAGGTTCATCACGCTGGCCATGACCGCCAGGCTCGCGACGGCGGCGACGGCGGCGGCCGGAACGCCGGGCCGCCGCAGGATCTCGCGGAGCGGCGCCGCGGGCTCCGTCGTCGGCGCGGCGCCAGGCGCGAGGCCCTGCGCGTTCGAGCTCGAGCGCGATCGTGCGCGGATCCGGGCGGATCGCGAGCGCGAGGATGAGCCCGACGACGCACATCGCCGCAGCGGCGAACCACGGGACGACGAGCGTGTCGAGCTCGAGGTCCTTCCCGGCGAACAGCGGCCGGAACACGAGCGGCCCGAGCGCGGCACCGAACAGCGCGCCGAAGAGGACGTACGAGATCGCGCGCGCCTTGCGCGACTCCGGGTACATGTCGGCGACGGCCGTCCGCGCGAGCAGCACGGCGCCGTTCATCCCGCCGACGCCGAGGAAGCCGAGGACGACGAGCGGCGCCGAGTCCACGACGCATCCGAGCGCGGTCAGCACGCAGCCCACCGCGCCGACGACGAACCCTCCCGCGATGACGGGAACGCGCCCGTAGCGATCCATGAGCCGGCCCGCGGGCAGCGCAGCGAGCGCGCCGGCGGTCAGGAAGATCGCCGGCCCGAGGCCGAGGACGGACTCGATCCCGGTGACGAGGACGAGCGTGATCGTGGCGACGGCGGCGGCGAGCTGCAGCACGCCGGAGAGCGTCACGAGACAGAGCGCCAGGAGCACCGTGTTTCGCCGGATCTGGCGCTGGCTCGTCACTCGGCGAGCGTATCGATCGCTACGATGGCCGAGACGTAACGGGGAGCTCGGGCAGCCGGGCTGAGAGGGCGGACGGAAGCGCCGCCGACCCGCAGAACCTGATCTGGGTAATGCCAGCGGAGGAAGGCGTGTCGGAAGAGATCGTCGTGGTGGTGTCGGGCGGAGAGCCGCCGGATCCTCGCGCGGCGCTCGGCGGCGCCGCTCGGCGCGCCCGTCGTCGCGGCCGACAAGGGGCTCGAGCACGCGCTCGCGCTCGGGCTCGAGGTGACGGTCGCGGTGGGCGACTTCGACTCGGCCTCGCCCGAAGCCGTCGCCGTCGCCGAGGCCGCCGGCATCCGCAGTCGAGCGACATCCCCACGAGAAGGACGCGACCGATCTCGAGCTCGCGCTCGACGTCGCCGCCGCGATGAGCCCGTCGCGCATCCTCGTGCTCGCAGGCGGCGGCGGCCGACTCGACCATGAGCTCGCGACGCTGCTGCTCCTCGGCTCGCACCGGTACGCGGGCGTCGCAGGTCGACGCGCTCGTGGGTCGGTGCTCGCGTCCACGTGATCCGCGGCGAGCGCTGCCTCGACGGAGCGCCCGGCGAGCTCGTCTCGCTGCTGGCGCTTCACGGGCCGGCCGAGGGCGTCACGACCGAAGGACTCGCGTACCCGCTACGCGACGAGACGCTCGAGCCGGGCTCGAGCCGCGGCGTCTCGAACGTGTTCGCCGCGGAGACGCGCACGTCTCGCGTCGAGCGCGGCGTGCTTCTGGCGATCGTCCCCGGTGAGCGCCGGATGATCCGCGTCCAAGCGCGCTCGTCTGCCTCGTCGCTCGCTGCGCTGGCGCGGCTGCGGCGGGGAGCGACGAGAAGCCCACCGAGGTCGTTCTCGTCACGCACGACTCGTTCGCGATCTCGGACGACGTGAAGCAGGCGTTCGAGGACGAGAGCGGCCTGACGCTGCGGATCCTGAAGGCGGGCGACGCAGGCGAGATCGTCACGCGCGCGCTGCTGACCGCGGGGAACCCGGAGGGCGACGTCCTGTTCGGCGTCGACAACAACCTGCTCGCGCGCGCGCTCGACGGCGACGTCTTCGAGGCGTACGAGTCGCCCGAGCTCGACGAGCGTCGACCCCGACCTCGTCCTCGACCCGGAGCACCGCGCGACGCCGATCGACCGCGGCGACGTCTGCCTCAACTACGACAAGGAGTGGTTCGCCGAGCGCGGACTGGCAGCCCCGGACGATCTCGTCGACCTGACCCTGCCGCGCACCGCGGCCTGCTCGTCGTCGAGAACCCCGCGACCTCGACCCCGGGACTCGCGTTCATGCTCGCGACGATCGCGACGTTCGGCGATCGCTGGCAGGGCTACTGGCGCGAGCTGCGCGCGAACGACGTCCTCGTCGTCGACGGCTGGGAGGACGCGTACTACGCGCGCTTCTCCGGGCGCGGCCGGGAGCAAGGGGAACCGGCCGATCGTCGTCTCGTACGCGTCGAGCCCGCCGGCCGAGGTGATCTTCCGCGACCCGCGGCCGGCCGAGGCGCCGACCGGCGTCGTCGAGAAGTCGTGCTTCCGGCAGATCGAGCTCGCCGGCGTGCTGCGCGGCGCGAAGAACGAGGACGGCGCGCGCGCGCTGATCGACTTCATGCTCTCGAAGCGCTTCCAGGAGGACATCCCGCTGCAGATGTTCGTCTTCCCGGCCCGCAGCGACGCCGAGCTTCCGCCCGAGTTCGAGCAGTTCGCCGTCGTCCCCGAGTCGCCGCTCGAGCTGCCGCCCGAGGAGATCGAGGAGAACCGCGAGCGCTGGGTGGACGAGTGGACGGACATCGTGGTTCGGTGAGCGGCCGCGCGCTGGCGCGCGCTCACGCTCGGCGTCCCGCTCGCCTTCCTCGCGCTCTTCTTCGTCTACCCGCTCGCGGCGATCGTCGAGCGAGGGCTGCGCGGCGCAGGCGACTCCGCCGCTCGACGTCCTCACGGATCCGCTGACGCGCGAGATCGTGTGGTTCACCGTCTGGCAGGCGCTCGCCTCGACGGTGCTGACGATCGCGGTCGCGCTGCCCGCCGCGTACGTGCTCGGCCGCTACCGCTTCCGGGGCCGGAGCGTCGTGAGCGCGCTCGTCGTCGTGCCGTTCGTCCTCCCGACGGTCGTCGTCGCGCTCGCGTTCCTCGCGATCCTCCCGGACGGCGTCGAGCGCGGCTGGGCGCCGATCCTCGTCGCGCACGCGTTCTTCAACGTCGCCGTCGTCGTGCGCATCGTCGGGACGTTCTGGGCGAGCCTCGACCCGCGGCTCGGCGAGGCGGCAGCGACGCTCGGCGCCTCGCCGCTCGCGCGCTTCCGCGAGATCACGGTGCCGCTGCTCGCGCCGGCGCTCGCCGCTGCGGCGGCGATCGTCTTCCTCTTCTCGTTCACGTCGTTCGGCGTCGTCCTCATCCTCGGCGGCCCGCGCTACGCGACGATCGAGGCCGAGATCTACAACCAGGCCGTTCGCCTCTTCGACCTGCGCGCGGCGGCCGTGCTCTCGCTCGTGCAGCTCGGCCTGCGTCGTGGCGGCCGTCTGGGTCGCGATGCGGCTCGAGCGGCGACTCGCGTCGTCCGGCGAGCTCCGGCCCGAGGACGAGACGCTGCGCCGGCCCCGCACGCGCGCGTGACAAGCTCGTCGTGGGCGCGAGCCTCGGCGGGCTCGCCCTCTTCCTCGGGCTGCCGCTCGCCGTCCTCGTCGAGCGCTCGCTCGCGGTCGGGGACGGGCTACGGGCTCGATGCGTACCGGGCTCTCGGACGCCCGACGAGCGTGCTCCTCGCGGCGCCGTGGGAGGCGATCGTGAACTCGATCGTCTACGCGGCCGCGGCGACGCTGATCGCCGTCGTCGTCGGCGGGCTCGCGGCGTTCGCGATCGCGCGAGCGCGCGCAGGACGCGCTCGTCGACGCGCTCGTCCTCCTCCCGCTCGGCGCCTCCGCCGTGATGCTCGGGCTCGGGTTCCTGATCGCGTTCGACACCGCGCCGCTCGACTTCCGTGCCGCAGCCGTGGCTCGTCCCCGTCGCCCAGGCGCTCATCGCGATCCCGTTCGTCGTGCGGATCCTCGTGCCGACGCTGCGCTCGATCGACCCGCACCAGCGCGAGGCGGCAGCGCTGCTCGGCGCGTCGCCGGGCCGCGTGCGACGCGAGATCGACCTGCCGATCGTCTCGCGCGGGCTCGCCGTCGCGGCCGGGTTCGCGTTCGCGATCTCGCTCGGCGAGTTCGGCGCGACCGTGTTCCTCGCGCGCCCCGACCGCCCGACGCTTCCGGTCGCGATCTTCCGCTTCCTCGGGCGCCCGGGCGAGATCAACGTCGCGCAGGCGTACGCGCTCGCGGTCGTGCTCATGGTCGTGACCGTCGTCGCCGTGCTGCTCGTCGAGCGGGTGCGCGTGCGCCGCGGCGGGTGGTTCTGATGCTGCGCGTCGACGACGTCTCGGTCGAGTTCGACGGGAAGAAGGCGCTCGACGACGCGTCGCTCGACGTCGCCGACGGCGAGGTCGTCACCGTGCTCGGCCCGAGCGGCTCGGGAAAGACGACGCTGCTGCGCGTGATCGCCGGCCTGCAGCTGCCCGACGCGGGACGCGTGCTGCTCGACGGCGAGCGACCTCGCGGGAGTACCGCCGCATCGTCGTGGCATCGGGCTCGTGTTCCAGGATCACGCGCTCTTCCCGCATCGCGACGTCGTTCGGCAACGTCGCGTTCGGCCTGCGCATGCGCGGCGACTCGCCGCGAGCAGGCGGAGACGCGAACCGCCGAGCTGCTCGAGCTCGTCGGCCTGGCCGGATTCGAGCGCCGCTCGGTCGGCACGCTCTCGGGCGGCGAGCAGCAGCGCGTCGCGCTCGCGCGAGCGCTCGCGCCCGAGCCGCGCGTCCTGCTCCTCGACGAGCCGCTCGGGTCGCTCGACCGCCGCCTCCGCGACCGTCTGCTCGACGACCTCGAGCAGCTGTTCGACGAGCTCGCGCTGACGGCCGTCTACGTCACGCACGATCAGACGGAGGCGTTCACGCTGGGCGACCGCGTCGCCGTGATGCGCGCCGGCCGCGTCGTGCAGGTCGCGACGCCGGACGAGCTCTGGGCGCGCCCGCTGGACGAGGACGTCGCTCGCTTCCTCGGCCTCGCGAACGTCGCCGACGGCGAGGTCGTCAGGCCCGAGGCGGTGACCGTGCGCGCGGCGGCCGGGAGCGGACGCGGGCGTCGTCGAGAAGGCGGTTCGCACCGGGCCCGCGGTGCGTCTCCGCGTTCGGCTCGACGACGGTCGGTCGCTCGAGGCGGTCGTCGCCGCGATCGACCATCCGCGCGCCGGCGATCGGGTCGACGTCGACGTCGACCCGAAAGGCATCGTTCCCTTCCGATGACTCGCCGCCGCGTCGTCGTCCACGGGCACGTGCAGGGCGTCTTCTTCCGCGACACGCGTGCGCCGGCATGCCGTCGCGCGCGGGCGTGAGCGGCTGGGTGCGGAACACGAGCGACGGAACCGTCGAGGCCGTCTTCGAGGGCGACGCCGACGCCGTCGACGACCCTCGTCGCGTTCTGTCGCGAGGGCCCGCGCGGTGCGCGCGTCGACCGCGTCGAGGTGAGCGACGAAGCGCCGGAGGGCCTCGACGGCTTCGCGATCCGCTAGCGCCCGCGTCCGGGCCACGCCTCGACCGAGACCTCACGTTCGGGCGCGCAGACGGTCGCCCATGACCCGGAGTCGAAGATCGAGTTGAACTCGCCGTCGCGCTGCAGGTCGCGCCGATCGTCAGCCCCGGAACCTCGACCTGCATGACCGGCAGTCACACCGGGGCCCGCCGACCGTGATCCGGTGTCGCTCGCCCGTTGCGGCCGGACGAACGTCCTGGATCGTCGGGTAGCCGGCGAACGGCTTCTGAGCGGCACGAAGCTGTGGCAGAACGTCCCCGTGCCCTTGTGCGTGAGGATCCCCGACTCCCGCTTCCACCCGGCGCCGTACGCCGAGTTGAGCGTGTCGATGTAGAGGTTGCGGCCGTACTTGTCCTTCGGCACGCCCTTCGCGTTCGAGCCGAAGCCGTGGATCGGCTGTCCCTCGTACGTGTAGCCGCCCGAACACGCCCTGCCAGCGCGCCGCCGTACGTCCAGTTCGGATAGACCTCGAGCTTCGGCGAGCTCTTCGGAGAAGTGCGAGAGCTGGAGCTCCCAGGTCCGTGTGATCGGGCAGCCAGGGCTCGAAGCCGAGCAGCGGCTGGACGCCGCTGCCAGCCTGCACCGTCCAGTAGCTCCCGTTCGGCGCCTTGCAGGCCGCGACCAGCATCGGCGAGCGGAGGGCCGTCGTACGTGCGGCAGCGGTTCTTGAACGTTCGCCAGTACGTCGCGCTTGTGGTACTTGCCCCAGCCGCCGGCGTAGTCCCAGCGGAAGCGCACCTGCGGGACGCTCGGCCGACGGCGCGCGGCGTTGACGGCGCCCCAGGCGAGCACGCGTCGACCGTCGCCGTCCGCGCGGCGGTACGTGAGAAGCGCCTCGCCCTTGCCGTTCACCTTCAGCGACAGCAGCGCCACGTTCGGCGTCCTGGACGAGCTCGCTCCCGCTCGCCGGCGCGAGGACGGCGAGCGACACGAGCACGGCGGCGATCAGCACCCGGATGCGCATCACGGCTGAGATCGGCGACGCGTCACGGCGACGCGCTCCCTCGCCCGGGTGAGCGTCGTCGTTCATCGCCGGAAGTGCGCGGTCGCCGAGCGTGCGCGGGTCATCGCCACACGGCATGGTTTCGTTCCGGAGCATGCGCCTCTCCAGCGAACGAGCCTAGCCCCCTTCGCCGGCACCGCGCGGAGCACGACCTGGGTGCCGCGACGGAACGACGCCGCGCAGCGCGGCTGGCAGCGGACACCCGCCGGAGCGCTCACGACTCGACCCGGCCCGACGACGGACACACCGAGCTTCTCCATGGGATGCGCGATGTTCCGCTCGAGGTACGGGCTCTCGGCGAGCTCGCGGCAGCCGAGGATGTGCGCGTGGTAGTAGTCGTCCTGGCCGACGTCGAGGACGGCGGGGCGCCAGGGCTCGTCCCCGGCGTACATGAGGTCGCGCGGATCGTCGGACACGTGGCCGCTCCGCGTGTGGTGCGGTGCGCACCTCGGGACGAAGCCCATCGTGTGGAGCACCTCGTGCAGGACCGCGAAGTCCATGAGTCTGGAGGCCCTGGCGGGAGAGCGACGGGTCGTAGCACGGAAGCCCCGAGCCGTACGTGGCGCGCATGTACACGGCTCCGACGCTGCCGGGAAGCGTGGGCGGCCAGGCGCCACCTCCGCAGGCTGCCGTCGTCGAGCCGTCGTAGTAGACCGCGTAGATCTTGTCCGGGGCGTCGAACCCGGCAGCGCGCAACTCGCGCTCGATGGCGTCGCGGAGGAACACCCCGCGAGCGGCGAGCGCGGCGTTCGTGTCAGAGAGACGGTGGAACGACACGTCGACCTCGCCTCCCGAGGTGTCGAGCCGCAGCCCGCCGCCGAGCGTCTGGCTCACGAACCAGCGCTGCCAGTTCGCGACCGACGCGGCGATGGTGCCGTCCGTGTCGAGCGCGCGATCGGCGCCGTCGGCCGGCACGACGTAGACGGCGTGGATCTGCGGGCCGCGCACGTCGTCGGGCCGATCTGCCGTCGCACGCGGGAGCGCGTCCGGAGCCGCGGCCACGGGGGAGACGGCGAGAAGGAGCGACGGTGATCGAGCCGGCCGCCGCGGCTCGCGCGGTCACTCCCACTCGATTCGTCCGCAGGAGCGGAACTCGCTATCGCGAGCCCCGCTCCGCGAGACCCCTGAAGCAGCCGCTTCGCGGCTGGTGGCGGCGATACTCCCTACTCCCACTCGATGGTCGCCGGCGGCTTCGAGGAGATGTCGTAGACGACGCGATTGACGCCCGGAATCTCGTTGATGACGCGGCTCGAGATCGCCTCCAGCACGTCGTACGGGATGCGCGCCCAGTCCGCGGTCATCGCGTCCTCCGAGGTGACCGCGCGAACGACGATCGGGTACGCGTACGTGCGCTCGTCGCCCTGCACGCCGACGGAGCGGATGGCGGGGAGCACGGCGAAGCTCTGCCACAGCTCGCGATAGAGGCCGGCGCGGCGGATCTCCTCGAGCAGGATCGAGTCGGCGCGCCTGAGCACTGCGAGCCGCTCCTCAGTCACGTCGCCGATGATCCTGATCGCGAGGCCGGGTCCCGGGAAGGGCTGGCGCCAGACCATGCGCTCGGGGAGACCCAGCTCCTCGCCGACGCGGCGCACCTCGTCCTTGAAGAGAAGGCGCAATGGCTCGACGAGCTCCATCTTCATGTCGGCGGGAAGGCCGCCGACGTTGTGGTGCGACTTGATCAGCGCAGCGACGCCGTCCTCCCCGCCGCCCGACTCGATGACGTCCGAGTAGAGCGTCCCCTGGACGAGGAAGCGCACGTCCCCGAGGCCGCGTGCCTCCTCCTCGAAGACGCGTATGAACTCCTCCCCGACGATCTTGCGCTTCTCCTCCGGATCGGAGACACCGGCGAGGCGCGTGAGGAACCGCTTCTGCGCCTGCACGTGGACGAGCGGAACGTGGAAGTGGCCGCCGAAGGTCTCGACGACCTGCTCGGCCTCGTTCTCGCGCAGGAGGCCGTGGTCGACGAAGACGCACGTGAGCTGGTCGCCGACCGCCTTGTGCACGAGCAGCGCGGCGACCGCCGAGTCGACGCCGCCAGACAGCGCGCAGAGCACGCGCTCCGAGCCGACTGCGGCGCGGATTCGGGCGACCTGCTCCTCGATGACCGCCGCAGGCGTCCACGTCGGCGGTGTGCCGGCGACCTCGTAGAGGAAGTTCTTGAGGATGTCCTGGCCGTACGGCGTGTGCACGACCTCGGGATGGAACTGAACGCCGTAGAGGCGGCGCGCGCGATCCTCGAAGGCGGCGATCGGCGTGGAGGGCGAGCTGGCCGTGACCTCCGCGCCCGCCGGCGGAGCCGTCACCGAGTCGCGATGGCTCATCCACACGGTCTGCTCGGGCGGGAGGTCGTGGAAGAGCTCGGAGTCGTCCGCCTCGAGCTCGGCCTTGCCGAACTCGGATGCGCCGGTGCGCTCGACGGCGCCGCCGAGGTCGCGCGCCATGAGCTGCATGCCGTAACAGATGCCGAGCGTCGGGATGCCGAGGTCGAAGATCTCCGTGTCGAGATCCGGTGCGCCGTCCGCATAGACCGAGGCAGGGCCGCCGGAGAGGATCAGCGCTGCGGGATTGCGCTTCGCGACCTCCGCGGCCGAAAGCCGATGTCCCACGAGCTCCGAGTACACACGAGCCTCGCGTACCCGCCGCGCGATCAGCTGGCTGTACTGCCCGCCCAGATCGACGACGAGGACGGGGCGTTCCTCCGTTGTGGGCTCGGGAGTCGGGAGCGGGACGACCTTCGCCATCAGCGTCGGTAGTTCGGAGCGTCCTTCGTGATCGTCACGCCGTGCGGGATGGCTCTCGAGGAGACCCGCCGGCGTGATCCGCGTGAAGCGCGTCCGTGTCTTCATGTCCTCGATCGTCGCGGCGCCGCAGTAGCCCATCGACTGACGCAGCCCGCCGACGACCTGGTGGACGATCGGCGCGAGCGGGCCCTTGTACGGCACACGCCCCTCGATGCCCTCGGGGATGAGCTTCTCGACGTCCTCGACGTCCCCCTGGAAGTAGCGATCCTTGGAGAACGACCGCGCCTTCATCGCACCGAGCGAGCCCATGCCGCGGTACTCCTTGTAGCGCTCGCCCTGCGCGACGATGACCTCGCCCGGCGCCTCGTCGGTGCCGGCGAACATCGAGCCGAGCATGACGACGTCGGCGCCCGACGCGATCGCCTTCGCGATGTCGCCGGAGTTGCGGACGCCGCCGTCGGCGATCACCGGGATGCCATGGCCTGCGAGCGCCTGCACGGCGTCGTATACGGCCGTGACCTGCGGCACACCCACTCCCGCGACGACGCGCGTGGTGCATATGGACCCGGGTCCTTGCCCGACCTTCACCGCGTCCGCTCCGGCATCAGCAAGCGCGAGCGCGCCGTCGCCCGTCGAGATGTTCCCGGCGATCAGCTCGACGTCATGTGCCGCCTTGAGCTGGCGGACGACGTCGAGGACACCGTGCGAGTGGCCGTGCGCGGTGTCGACGACGAGCACGTCCACCTCGGCGTCGACGAGCGCGGCAGCACGGTCCAGTGCATCGGGCCCGACGCCGACCGCCGCGCCAACTCTGAGGCGGCCCTGCGAGTCCTTCGTCGCGTCCGGGTACTTGATCCGCTTCGAGATGTCCTTGACCGTGATGAGCCCGGTGAGGCGCCCGTCGTGGTCGACGACCGGCAGCTTCTCGATCTTGTTGCGATGGAGGATCGCCTCGGCCTCCTCGAGCGTCGTCCCGACCGGAGCGGTGACGAGGTTCCTGCTCGTCATCAGCGCGGAGACGGGCTGCGAGGTGTCGGTCTCGAAGCGGAGATCGCGGTTCGTGAGGATCCCGACGAGGACGTCCTCGTCGTCGACGATCGGCACGCCGGAGATCCGGTAGCGCTCCATGAGCTCGAGCGCGTCGGCGACGAGATCGCTCGCCCGGAGCGTGACGGGCTCCACGATCATCCCCGACTCCGAGCGCTTCACCTTGTCGACCTCGGCGACCTGATCGGCGATCGAGAGGTTGCGATGGACGATCCCGAGCCCACCCTCGCGCGCCAGCGCGATCGCGAGGCGCGCCTCGGTCACGGTGTCCATCGCGGCCGAGATGATCGGGATGTTCAGCGAGATCGGACGGCGTCAGCCGCGTGACCGTCGAGACGTCGTTCGGGAGGACGTGCGACTCGGCCGGAAGCAGCAGCACGTCGTCGAACGTGAGCCCTTCCTTGCCGAACTTCCGCTCGAGCGCGACGAGCCGCTCGATCTCCTCCTGGCGAAACTCGGTCTCCATCAGACGACGTTAGCAGCGCCCGGCGACGACGATCACGCGATCTCGATCCCCAGCCGAGTCGAACGCTCCCGTGCGCGAGCGGCGCCTGTGAGGTCGCCCTTTGCGGCGTAGATGTCGAGCGCCTCGGTCGCGTGCGCGGTCGCGCGAGGTGTGTCACCACCGATCGTCAGAGCCTCGGCGAGCAGCAGCCTCGTCGCGGCCCGACAGAAGTAGAAGTCCGTCCCGTCCGCACGCTCGAGCGCCCGGCCGAGGAGCTCGACTCCCTCGTGCTCCCCGCGGCGCACGCGCACCGCGCCCTCGATCGCATCGGCATAGACGATAGTTGACGACGTCCTCCGGCGGGCTCGTCGCACGAACGACTGCGCAGAGGTCGTACGCCTCGTCGTCGCGGCCCTGCTCGTAGAGACACTGGGCGAGATAGCCCATAATGGTTGCTCTGAACGCTGCGATCGTCGGAGCCCTCGAGCTCGTGGAGCGCGGCCCGAAGCGCGAGCTCCCACGCCTCGAGGTCGCCTGCGCGCTGCTCGATCCAGGCCTCGTACATCGCCATGCCGGCGGCGGTGACGGTGGCGCCTGCCGATCTCGTGGTCGCGCGAGCCGACCGCGCCAACGCACGAGCCGCGTTCGATGTGGCCCTGGCACGCCAGCAGCCGAGCGCGAGCGCCGTCCGAACCCGCCTTCTGGAGCGCCGAGTCGCCGAGACCTGCGTCGAGCCGGTCGAGCCGCTCGAGGGCCTCGTCAACGTGCATGGGACCGAGGACGGACGCCGACCGCACCAGCCACACGAGCTCGCACCTCGAACCTGCTTCGCTTCCCCGCGCGGCGCATGTGCAGGAGGCCGCGCTCGGACGCTGCGATGGTCTCCGTCGCGTCGAGCGCAAACCAGTGCGTCGTACCGCGACCGACCACCAGTAGAGCGCCAGGCCTTCGTCATCCCCGGCCTCGGCGAGAGTTCGATAGGCCTCCTCCTTGCGTCGCGTTCGCCTGCTCGGCGCTGACCACGCCACTTGCCAGTCGTCTCGAACACCGTCGCGAAGATCGCGCAGACCGCAGCGACGACTCGGATCGCTCGCCGCGCGGCCGTCTCCGAGCACCGACCTCCCCGTCGCGAAGTCGCCGCGTCCCAGAAGGCGAAGGCAAGATGAGGCGCCAGCTCGTGCCGCCGGTCGTCGCTCTCGGGAAGGACGGCCGCAGCGCGGCGCAGCAGCGTGAGGGCCGCCGGAATGTCACCGCGTTCGAGGGCAACGCGCCCGGCGGCACCGAGCCGCGCCGCGACACCGTCGGCGAGCGCGATGCAGCGTCGGATCGGCCGGATCGAGCTCGGCCCGGTACCGGTATGCCTGCTCGAGGTGGTAGCCGACGATCTCGTCACGCTCGACGAGCTCGTGCGTGCTCAGCCAGTCGGCGAAGCGCTCGTGCAGCTCCGCACGCGTCGCCTTCGGCAGCGACTCGTACGCGGCGTCGCGGATGAGGAGGTGGCGGAAGCGGAAGCCCTCGTCCTCGGGGAAGGTCGGCGGCGTGGAGCGGATCAGCTCCTTCCGAACGAGCGTCGCGAGATGTGCCTCGACCGCCGGCGCGAACCGTGTCCGGTGAGAGCTGGGCAACGGCGCCACGATGGAACACCTCGCCCTCGACCGAGCCCGCGCTCCATCACGACTCGGACGTCACCGTCGAGCGAGTCGATCCGCGCCTGGAGAAGTGCGTGGATCGTCGGTGGGACGACGATCTCGCCGTCGCCCCTGCTCGCGAACCATCGCGAGCATCTCCTCGACGAAGAGCGGGTTGCCGGCGGAGGCGGCGGTGATCCGCTCGCGCAGGCCCGCGTCGAGCGGAGCGTCGCGCACGAGACTCTCCATCAGCTCCTCGCACTCCTCCGCCCCGAGCGGCTCGAGCAGGAGCGAGGTCGCGTTCATCTTCCCGCCGCCCCAATCCGGCCGGACGTCGAGCAGCTCGGTGCGCGCGACGCAGAGGAGGAAGATCGGCGCGTCGCGCGAGAAGTCGGCGACGTGCTCGACGAGATCGATGAAGACGGGCTCCGCCCACTGCAGGTCGTCGATCACGACGACCTGCGGCCGCTCGGTCGCCCGCGCCTCGAGCAGCCGCCGGAACGCGAGCTGCGTCTCGGGCGGGGACGTGCCGATCACGGAGTCCGGCTCGATGCCGATCGCGACGAGGATCTCGACGAGCGGCCAGTAGGTGATCCCCTCGCCGTACGAGAGGCAGCGCGCGCGCAGGACGTCTGCGTCGTCGCCGACGCGTTCGAGGAAGTCGGCGACGAGGCGCGACTTGCCGATCCCCGCCGGGCCGAGGAGCGTGAAGAGCCGACACGTGCGGTCGGCGACCGCGTCCTCGTAGTCGCGCCAGAGCCGCTGCCGCTCGCGCTCGCGGCCGACGAGCGGCGTCTCCGGGTGACGCGCGAGCGGCGCGGCGTCGCTCAGCACCTCGAGAAGCCGGAACGCATCGACGGGCTCCGACTTGCCCTTCAGCGCCAGCGGCTCGACGGGCTCGACGCGGACGGCGTCGCGCACGAGCGCTCGCGTCTCCGCGCCGATGAGCGTCTCGCCGCTCGCCGCGGCCTGCTCGAGCCGCGCGGCGACGTTGACGGCGTCGCCGGTGACGAGCGTCTCCGCCTCGCCGCCGACGACGACCTCGCCCGGTGTTGACGCCGATGCGCGCCTCGAGCCCGTGCTCCGAGATCGCAGCCTGCATCTCCGCTGCGGCGCGAACCGCACGCAGCGCGTCGTCCTCGTGCGAGACGGGGATCCCGAAGACGGCCATGACCGCGTCGCCGACGAACTTCTCGACGGTGCCGCCGTGGCGCTCGAGGATGACGCGAAGATCCTCGAAGTAGCGGCGCATCCGCGCACGCAGCGCCTCGGGGTCGGTCGACTCCCCGAGCGCAGTCGAGCCGACGAGGTCGCAGAAGAGAACGGTGACGACCTTGCGCTGCTCGCGCGCGGGCTCCGCCGACGCGAGCGCCGTCCCGCACGAGCTGCAGAACCTCGCGTCGCCCGCGTTCTCTCGCCCACAGCTCGGGCATGCCGCCACGCGCGGAGTCTACGAGCGAACCGGATGCAGCTCGGCGAGCTCGATGCCCGCAGCGAGTGTCGCCGCGTACGCCGGATCGAAGCGACCGGCGCCGACCTCGCGCACCGACGCGGAGCCGGCCGCGACCGCCGCGCGGATCGAGTCGTCCGGCGCGCGCTCGTCACTCAGGGCGGCGAGGAACTGGGCGAGCAGAACATCGCCCGAGCCCACGCCGGACACCGGATCCACATGTGGTGCGAACGCGCGGATCCGCCTCGTCTTCCGCCCGACGCGCATGAGCGCGAAGCACCCGTTCTCGAGCGTGATGAGGACGTTGCGTGCGCCCATCTCGGCGATCGCGTCGAGCGCCATCAGGAAGTCGTCGTCGTCCTCGAGCTCCTGGCCGACGAGCTGCTCGGCCTCGCGCTGGTTCGGCGAGACGAGGAATGGGCCGGCCTCGACGGCGAGGCGGAGAGGCTCGCCCTCCGAGTCGAGCACCACGCGGACGTCGCGCCGCTCGAGATCGCGAACAGCGTCGGCGTAGAACGTCGTCGCGACCTTGCGCGGGAGTGAACCGGAGAGCACGACGAAGTCGGCGCCGCGCGCGAGGTAGTGGAGCTTCTCGACCAGCGTGTCGAGCTCGGCCGCGCCGACCTCGGGCCCCCACTCGTTGATCTCCGTGTGCGTGCCCGCCGTGGGATCCACGACGGCCGTGGACGTCCTCGACTCGGCCGAGATCCTGACGAAGTCGTTGAGGATCGCCTCCGACGTCAGCTCCTCGATGATGCGCGTCCCCGTGCGGCCGCCCGCGAGCCCGGTCGCGACCACCGGCACGTCGAGGATCTTCAGCGCACGCGCGACGTTGATGCCCTTGCCGCCCGCGAGCGTGAGCACCTCGCTCGAGCGGTGCCGGAAGCCGATCTGGAACACCGGCACCGTCAGTGTCCGATCGAGCGCGGCGTTCGTCGTCACCGTGACGATCACGAGATCATCCCCCAGAGGTTCCGTGCAGTCTGGGACGCATACCACGACGCCTTCGCGAAGAAACCCGCGTCGGCGACCGCCTCTGCGGCGACGAGGTTCGAGGACGCGACGAGCCGGTTGCCGTCGTAGACCTCGACGCGCCCGAGGCGCGCGCCCTTCGCAACGGGAAGCGCGAGCGAGGCGGGCGCCACGACGCGCTCGATCAGCGGCTTGCCGCGTCGCAGCGTTCCGACGATCGTGCGCGGCGCGACGAGCGTGACGTCGGGTTGTCCGTATCCCGTCACCGCCTCCGCATACACGCGGCCGTGATCGATCACCTGCACGCGCCGATACTGGTCGAGACCGTAGGCGAGGAGTGTGCGGAGCGCCTCGTTCCGTGTCCCGCGCGTATCGCTTCCGAGCACGGTTCCGTACACCGTCACGCCGCGCTTCTCGGCTGCGGCCGCCTGCGACCAGCCGGCGTCGAGCGTGTGCCCGGTCTTACCTCCCACGAGAGGCGGCCAGCTCGCGAGGAGGTCGTCCGTCGTCGTGAGCGTCCGCCCACCCGGCAGCGTGACGGTCTCGCGAGACATCGCGTCGCGTAGGAATGGAATCCCGAGGGCGAAGCGCACCAGGGTGGTCGCGTCGCGCGCACTCGAGACGTGGCCCTGCTCGTCCAGCCCGTGCGGGTTCTCGAAGCTCGTGTCGGAGAGGCCGAGCTCGTCGGCCTTGGCGTTCATGAGATCGACGAAACGATCGGCAGATCCGCGGCCGATGTGAAGCGCAAGCGCGTCGGCGGCGTCGTTCCCGCTCGGGACGAGCATCGCGCGCACGAGGTCCGCGACGGAGAGCTCCTCGCCCGTGCGCAGCGACGCCGAGGACTCGCCCGCGCTCGAGACACGCGCCGGAACGCGCACTGTGTCCTGGAGCTCGGCTCGCTCGAGCGCAACGACTGCGGTCATCAGCTTCGTGATGCTCGCGATCGCGCGCTCACGGCCGGAGGCGTTCCTTGCGAGCACCGATCCGTCGTCTCCGACGAGGTACCACGAGGCGGCCGCGATCTGCGGCTCGGCGAGTCTGTGCGTCGGCACTCGCAACCTGCATCGGGAGCGCGAGGGCGAGGAGAGCGACGACGGCGAGCGAGGCTCTGCGCAGCCTGCCCGCGCAGACCGGGATTCGCGAACGCGAATCCCGGTCGCGCCGATCCTGAGGCGTCCGCTTCGCGCCGCTCGGCGACGGCTGTCCACTTTCGGCGTCTACCACCCCGCTGCCCCCCACCTGCCCGCGAGCCGCTCCGCCTCCGCGCCTGCCGCGGCGCGCCAGTCGGCCTCGGAGTCGCGATACGCGTAGATGACCGAGCGGGACGCCGTCACGAGCGCGCTCGCCTCTCCCGCCGAGAACGCGCGCGCCACATCGGCGGGCGTGGCACCCTGCGCGCCGACACCGGGGAGCAAGATCGGCGACTGTGGCAGCAGACGCCGCGCCTCGGAGACTGCCCGCGGGTGCGTCGCACCGACGACCGCGCCGACGCTCGACAGCCCGTTCGTACCGAGGAGTGGCTCGCCCCATTCGCGCACGAGCTCGGCGACGTGGTTCCACAGCGGCCGCCCGTCCGAGAGCGCGAGGTCCTGGATGTCGGCCGCGCCGGCGTTCGACGTGCGGACGAGGAAGAAGACACCAGCGCCGTCGCGACGGCATGCCGCAAGGAAAGGCTCCACCGAGTCGAGGCCGAGATACGGGCTGGCAGTGATCGCATCGGCGAGCGGTGGACCGTCTTCGCGCGGCTCGAGGTACGCCGCCGCGTAGGCCCGTGAGGTGGAGCCGATATCTCCGCGTTTCGCGTCGAGCACGACGAGGAGGCCGGCCGCACGCGCGTACTCGCACACCTCCTCGAGTGCGCGAAAGCCGTCCGCTCCGAGCGCCTCGAAGAAGGCTGACTGGGGCTTCGCGGCGACGACGTACGGGCCGACGGCGTCGACGATGCCCTTGCAGAAGCGAGCCACCGACGACGCGGCGGCCGCTCGTCCCAGCACCGCCTCGCCACGAAGCTCCATCGGCAGAAGGTCGAGCCGCGGGTCGAGGCCGACGACGAGCTGGCTCCGCTTACGCGCGACGGCCTCTCCGAGCCGGTCGGCGAAGGTGACGACATCGGCCACGCCCCACAGGCTACGCGGCGAGGATCTCGGATAGCCGCAGTCCGACAACGCGAACCTCGGGCGGCGGCCTGCGGAGAACAGCGGCAACGACGAGGAGGTCTCCGGCGTCGTCGGGGGCGAGCGACTGCTCGGCGAGCGACGCGGCCGCGAGTGCACTCTCCAGCTCGAGCCTCCCGGCGGGACCACGAGGGATCGTTCTGGGGACGACCTTCCCGCGTGCGACGACGAACGCACGCCGAAAGTGCGGCTCGCGCGCAGGAGCAAGCACGCAGAGCTCGGCAGCGCGTAACCGGTCGAGCTCCCCGACCCGTGCCGCGACCTCCTCGAGCGCCGCGACGCGATCGCGCAGCCGCGCCGCGTCCTCGAAGCGAAGGTCCCGGGCGAGGCGTCGCAGCTTCGCGCGAAGCGGCACCAGCGCGAGGGCGAGATCGTCGCCCTCGAAGTCGCCGAGCGCGCGAGCCGCGAGCTGCGCGCGGCGCTTGCTCGGGATCGGCCCGAAGCGCGTCGGCTCGGCGACGACCGTCCACCGCGCACCGCGCCGGCGCAGATACGACTGCGGACGCCCGCCGCGCGCGTTTGCCGGGGGACGAAGCTCGCGGATCAGGCGAAGCTCCTCGAGCGAGGCTTCGAGCTCGGAGCCGAGCTCGCGCCACTCCACCCGCTCGAGCGCACCGAGAGCGGCCTCGACGGCCGGCCGCTGGCGATCTCCCGCGAAGTACGAACGCAGCCGGGCGCGCAGGTCGCGCGCCTTCCCGACGTAGAGCACGGTGTCGCTTCGGTCCCGGAAGAGGTAGACGCCCGGCGTCGTGGGAGCGCCCGCGACGAGCGACCGCTTGCCGTGGAGCCTGCGTGCTCTCGGCGCGGAGAGCTCGATCACGTCGGCGAGCGTTCGCGCGCCACGCTCCTGGGCGAGGCCGAGCAGCGCGATCAGGATCTCCGCCGTCGCGAGCGCGTCCGGAAGCGCGCGGTGACACGGATCGGTGGACGTGCCGAAGAAGTGCGCGAGCTGCGCGAGCGAGAAGCGCTCGCTTCGCCGGTGCAGGAGACGCCGCGCGAGCCAGACGGTGTCGACGACGGCAGCGGCGACGCGCCTGCCGGTGAGGCGCTGGACGGCGTGGTCGAGGAACCCCACGTCGAAGCGGGCGTTGTGCGCCGCGAGCGGCGAGTCGCCCGCGAACGCGAGGAACCGGCGAACGGCGAGCTCGGGGCGGGGCGCGCCGCGCAGCTCGACGTCGCTCAGCCCGGTCAGGCAGGCGATCGTGTGCGGCAATGCGACACCGGGGTCGACGAGGGTCTCGAACGTGTCGGCGATCTCGAGCGCTTTCACGCGAACCGCGCCGATCTCGCACATGCGGTCGCGCGCGGCCGACAGACCCGTGGTCTCGAGGTCGAAGACGACGAGCTCGGCGTCCTCGATCAACGTATCCGGCTGCGCTCCGTCGGCGAGGCCGACGCGCGCGCCGAGCCAGCTCAGCCGGGCGTCACCGTCGACGACGTCCGAGAGAAGAGAGTGGGCAAGGCTCGCCGGCGCACGCTCGAGCGCGAACAGGACGCGTGCCGCCTCCTCCGCAGACACCGCTCCCCGGCGCGCCTGGACGAGCTCGACGAGCCGGTCGGCGGCATCGAACGACAACTGCATCGAGCTCCACCGTAATCGAACATACGTTCGCTTTCAAGGGTCTATCCAACAACGAAGGGCCGCCCGCGGGCGGCCCTTCGTAATCCTCCGTTGGAGTCGCTCTAGCCGCTCTTGACCGCCGACTTGAGCGCGCTGCCTGCCTGGAACTTCGGGACGGTCGTCGCCGCGATCTGCACCTTCTCGCCTGTCCGCGGGTTCACGCCCATACGCGCCGCACGCGCCGAGGTCGAGAACTTGCCGAAGCCGGTGAACGTAATCGAGTCACCGTTCCTCAACGCATGCGTGACTGTGTCGAGCATGGCGTCGACCGCAGCGCCAGCCTCACGCTTGGACATGCCGGCCCGATCGGCTACGGCGTCCACGAACTCCTGCTTGGTCACTGTTCTCCTCCTGACGTGGGATTCGGCTTCATTGGAACCGGGGGAGCCTAACACCCCTTCGTATTTGGCTCAACCATGCTGCTTTCCGGGGATTTTTCGCATCTCCAGAAGCTCGCTCGCGCGAAACAGCGGTCGCAGGCGCACACCGAGGCGGGCGAGAGCGTCGGAGCCGCCCTCCTCCCGGTCGACGACACACACGGCGTTTCGGACGACGAGCCCCTCGTCCCGGACGGCTGACACCGCCTCTGCGAGCGCGCCGCCGGAGGTGACGACGTCCTCGATGAGGCACACCAGCTCGCCCGACTCGAACGGGCCCTCGATCCGTTTGGCCGTGCCGTATTCCTTGGTTTCACCGCGCACGATGATGAACGGCAGCTCGGACGCCATTGCCGCCGAAGCTGCCAACGCGACCGCCCCGAGTGCCGGACCGGCGAGCCGGACCGCGTCGGGTTCGCACTCCTCGACCGCCGCCGCGAGCGCCGTACCGAGCTCCCGCAGGATCGCGGGCTCGGTCTCGAAGCGGTACTTGTCGAGGTACCAGGACGAGCGGCGCCCAGAGCGAAGGACGAAGTCGCCCTCGAGCAGCGCCCGCTCGACGAGAAGAGCGCCCAGCTCGTCGTGGGTCACGGCCGCAGCGCGGTGCGAGCGATCGAGGCGAGACGCTCGAAGCCCGGAGAGCCGGGTTCGAGGACGACGGCCGACCCGTCCGCGTACGAGATCCCGGCGCGCTCCTGAGGGCCGGAGGAGCCGAAGAACCTGCGCCACGCCCAGACTGCAAGCCCGACGAGCACGGCCAGGCGAACGAGCTTCCTCACTTGGACTCCTCCTTCGGCTTCCGCGCCCGCCGCTTCTTCGGAGGTGCGATCGCCTGCGCGCACGTCCGGAGGTCGTAGACGACGAGCCCCGACGTCGGATCGGGCGGTGTCGTCGCGCCGACCGTGTGCCCGCCCTCGCTCACGACGAAGAACGCACCATTCGTGAGCTCGACCTCGACGCGCGTCACGTCGTGCCCCCCGGACCCGAGGCCGGCCGCGGCCGCCACGAGCTCACGGGTCGCGGTGGCCAGCGCGTCCGTCCTGGCCGCGTCCTCGGACGACGAGGCGACCGAAGCGCCGTCCCCGTCGAGGACGACGGCCGCGGTGATCTGCGACGACAGCTCCATCAGCTCGCCCAGTGCCTGCGCCGCATCCATCGAGCGAACCTACCGCGCGGCGAGCGCTCGTGCCAGCGCGTGTGCGGCGTGTGCGCGATGCGAGTTCTCTGTCTTCCACGCGTTGCCGAGCTCGGCCACCGTTTGCGTCTGGCCGAGCGGCACGAAGATCGGGTCGTAGCCGAACCCCTCGTCGCCGCGCCGTGCGGCGGCGATGGTGCCGTCGAGCGTTCCCGTCGCGCGCAGCTCGTTGCCGTCGGGGGCGAGCGCGACCAGCTCGCACACGTAGCGCGCACGGCGGTCCGTTTGCCCGTCGAGCTCGAGGAGGAGCTGCGCGACACCGTCCTCGGCCCAGCGGGCGGAGTGCACGCCCGGGCGTCCGTCGAGCGCTGCCACCTCGATGCCGGAGTCCTCGCCGGCGACCCAGGCGTCCGCCGGCGCATGCAGTCGACCGTGACGGGCCTTGATCCGTGCGTTGTCGAGGAAGGTCGCGCCGTCCTCGACGGGCTCGTCGGGCGACTCGAGCAACGTGATCTCCCATTCTGGAAGTGCGGCCCGGAGCTCGAGAAGCTTGTTCGGATTCTTGGATGCCAGGACGACTCGCATGCGTAGGGGCGAGATATATCTCGCCCCTACGACGGCGCCGCCGCAGCTTCCGCCTGCGCGGCGGTGAGCTCCTCTATCCCACCCGCCGCGAGATCGAGCAGAGCGTCGAGCAGCTCGCGCGAGAAGGGATCGCGCTCTGCCGTTGCCTGCACCTCGACGAGCCTCCCGTCGCCCGTCATGACGACGTTCATGTCGGTCTCGGCGCTCGAGTCCTCCTCGTAGTCGAGGTCGAGGACGGCCTCCCCGTCGACGATCCCGACCGAGACGGCGGCGATCGAGCCCGCGAGCGCCTTCGAGAGCCCGAAGCGATCGAGCGCACGGTGCGCGGCGATCCACGCGCCCGTGATCGACGCACAGCGCGTGCCGCCGTCGGCCTGCAGGACGTCGCAGTCGAGCCAGAGGGTGCGTTCCCCGAGCGCCTCGAAGTCGCAGACGGAGCGGAGCGCGCGTCCGATCAGCCGCTGGATCTCGACGGTCCGGCCGTCGGGTCGCCCGCGCGTTACCCCGCGCTGGGTGCGCTCGCCCGTCGAGGCCGGCAGCATCGCGTACTCCGCCGTCATCCAGCCGCGGCCGCTCTTGCGGAGCCAGCGTGGCACCTCTTCCTCCACCGTCGCCGTGCAGAGGACGATCGTCTTCCCTTGCGCGTAGAGCACCGCGCCGTGCGGCTGCTCGAGGTAGTCGGTCTCGATCTCGAGTGCGCGAAGCTCGTCCACGCGCCGTCCGTCGTGCCTCACGCGACGGTCTCCAGCGACGCGACCTCGACGTGCTCGGCCGACTCGATCGGGAGCTGGAGGAAGCGGCGGCCCATCTCGTGGAACAGCTCCGGGTCGCCCGTGGTCAGGAAGCGATACGTGCCCTCACGACCGGGTTCGTTCTCGATCCCCTTCCGCGCGAGCGTCTCAGCAGCCTCGCGCGCGGTCTCCTCCGCGGAGAAGACGAGCGTGACGCCCCGGCCGAACACGCGCTGGAGGATCGGGCGGATGAGCGGGTAGTGCGTGCAGCCGAGGATCACGGTGTCGACGTCGGCCTCTTTGAGCGGCGCCGCGTACTCCCGCACGGCCGCCATGATCTCCTCGCCGAAGAGGTCGTCGCCTTCGATCAGCGGGACGAGCCGAGGGCACGCGACGGAGACGACCTCCGTGCCCGCGTCGAGCGAGCGGACAAGGGCCGGATAGCGGCCGCTCGCGACGGTTGCCTCGGTCGCGAGCAACCCGATCCTACGGTTGCGCGTTGCGAGCACCGCGGCGTGCGCCTCAGGGGCGAGAACGCCGATGACCGGAACTGCGAGCTGCTGCTGCAGGTCGGGGAGGGCCGCAGCGGTCGCGGAGTTGCAGGCGGCGACGATGAGCTTGACGCCCTGCTGCTCGAGGTAGCCGGCGATCTCGGCGGCGAACCGCCGGATCTCGTCGAGCGGGCGTGGGCCGTACGGCAGCCGCGCGCCGTCGCCGAGGTATACGAAGTCCTCGTGCGGGAGGGTGACGAGGCACTCGTGCAGGACGGTGAGACCGCCCATGCCCGAGTCGAAGACGCCGATGGGTCGCGGGTCCATCCGGCGCGGAGTCTACGGAGGGCGCCTACATGCTCACGTCCGCGATAGACGAGTCCCTGTGGACGGGTTGGCACCGAAGCGCAGCACTCCAGTGCCAGGCACTGGCCTCATCTACCCTTCCGCCTCGTGGTGAAGGCACTTGTCGTTGCACTCTTGGCATCGTTCGCTCCTGGCTGTCGGGGACGCGCCTGGATCAGTCGCTGCGCGGCAGGACGTCTCGATCCCGATGGACGACGGCGTCTCGATCGGGGCGACGCTCTACGTTCCGGACGGAGCCGCCCCGGCCGGAGGCTGGCCGGCCATCGTCTTCCTACACGGGCTCGCCGGCAACCGCCAGCAGATGAACGCGCTCGTCGAGGGGTACGGTGTCACCGGCCAGGGGTTCGCCGTACTCACCTTCGACGCCCGTGGCCACGGCGCGTCGGGCGGTCTCGTCGGGATCGACGGGCCGCGCGAGGTGACCGATACGCGCGCCGTGCGCGACTGGCTTGCGGCCCGCACGGACGTCTCGGACACGAGGATCGGCGCCTGGGGAATCTCCTATGGCGGCGGGGCGATCT
This sequence comes from uncultured Gaiellaceae bacterium, assembly GCA_963822885.1. GTDB lineage: Bacteria > Actinomycetota > Thermoleophilia > Gaiellales > Gaiellaceae > GMQP-bins7. Next base: position 24,142 of record CAWGJJ010000018.1, on the reverse strand, counting down.
TCAACTCGCTCGTCGCAGGGGTTCCATGGGCGGCCGTCTTCACCGTCGAGACGTGGACCGACCTCTACTCCGCGCTCATGCCGCAGGGCCTCGTGAAGTCAGGGCTCGTGGCGGGACTCGCCAACTCCATCCCGGCTGAGAAGCGCGACCCGTCGCTCGCCGCGGTGCTGACGGCCGCATACGCCGGAAACGTCGCCGCCGTGAAGCCCTGGGCAGAGGCGCGCTCGAGCCTCTCGAAGCTCGGCGCGGTGACTACACCCGTGTACATGGCCCAGGGCCGCAGGGACTTTCTCTTCGGGATCGACCAGGGCGCACGGGCATTCCAGCGGCTGAAAGGTCCGAAGACGCTGTACGTCGGGCTGCACGGCCACGCGCCGTCGACGTTTCCCGCGGCGGATACCGGCTACTTGATGAACCAGGCCGTTCGCTGGTTCGGGTGCTTCCTCGCGAATGCAGGCTGCGGCGTAAACAGCGTCGTCGCCATCGCCTCCGAGAAGGTCGGCGCCCAGGTCACGGTCAGAGGCACTCCGCCACCGGTGACGCCGACGTTCGTGTCCTTCCCGGGCGTGAGCACGTTCGCGCGCAGCGGGAAAGCCACGCGGACGTCGGCTCCCTTGCGGCAGGCGGTCGAGATCTACGGCTCGCCGACCGTGCAGACGTCGATCGCGGCGAGCGGAGGCTGGTCGCGGCTCGTTGCGGTGCTCACCGCGCGCACGCCGACCGGCAAGGAGATCCTCGTGAGCGCCGGAGGCGTCCCGACCAAGCCGGGTGCGCAGAAGGTCACGATCCAGCTCTCGAGCCAGGCGACGTTCGTCCCGAAGGGCTCGCGGCTCACGCTCACCCTCGCCTCGTCCTCGACGGCGCAGTCGACCGCCAACCTCCTGTACCTCGACCTGCCCATGGCGCAGACCGCTCGCGCACGCGTCGGAACCGCGATCCTCAAGCTGCCGGGTCTGCGCACGCCGGTCACGAAGTGACCGCCCGCGCCGCGGTCGTCGCGCTCGCCGCGCTCACGCTCGTCGCGACGGCAGGAGCCGCACCTTCGGCGGATCCCGGCGTCACCCAGACGAGCGTGCTCCTCGGCGGAACCGTTCCGCTGACCGGCGAGGCGGCCGCATTCGGAAGCGTCGGCCCGGGCGCGAAGGCGTACTTCGACCACGTCAACGCGAGGGGCGGGGTGAACGGCCGCAAGATCGAGTACCGCTACTACGACGATGCCTACAACCCGGCGCAGACCGTCCAGCTGACGCGCCGGCTGGTCGAGCAGGACAAGGTCTTCGCGGTCTTCAACTCGATCGGGACGGCGAACAACCTGGCCGTGCGCGACTACCTGAACGCGCAGAAGGTGCCGCACCTCTACGCCGGCGACGGATCGCAGTCGATCGGGCAGAGCTTCGCGCGCTTCCCGTGGACGATGGGCTTCCTCCAGAGCTACCGCGGCGAGGGCTCCGTCTACGGAAGGACGATCGTGAAGTCGCGGCCCAAGGCACGCGTCGCGGTGCTCTACGAGAACACCGAGCTCGGGCGGGACATGCTCACGGGATTGACGCGGGCGATCGCAGGGAAAGGCCCGCGTGTGGTCGCGAAGCAGTCGTACGAGTTCTCGAGCACCGACGTCACCTCCCAGATCGCCACGCTCAAGACCTCCGGCGCCGACACGCTCATGCTCTTCGCCACCCCGAAGTTCTTCATCCAGGCAATCGCCTCGACGCACCGGCTCGGCTGGAAGCCGCAGGTCTACATCGCCTCCGTCTCGATCGAGCCGACGGTGATGGGCATCGCGCGCTTCAATGCTCCGGAGCTGACCAAGGGGGCGCTCTCGATCGCGTTCGTGAAGAACCCCAACGACCCGATCTGGGCGAAGGACAAAGCCGTGGCGCTCTACCGCTCGATCATGCGGATGCACAACCCCGGCGGGCGCCCGACGGACGTCTACAACTGGTACGGGATGACGGTCGCGTGGACGATGGTCGAGACGCTGCGCAAGGCAGGCAAGAACCTCACGCGCGCCGGCCTGCTGAAGGCCGCGCAGAGCCTCGACACGACGGCGAACCCGTTCATGCTTCCCGGCATCCGCCTCAAGACCTCGCGGACGGACTACCGGCCCATGGAGCAGGTGTACCTGTACCGCTACGACAACAAGCAGTGGGTGAAGGCGAGCGGGCTCCTCCAGGCCGGAGGCTGACCGTGGATCTTCGACCGCCCGATCCAAACGACCAGGAGGACAGATGAACAGACGAATCTGGACGATCAGCGTCGCCTTGGCGACACTCGCGGCGCTCATCGCCATACCGGCCGCGATGGCCGCGTATACGTCGGCGAAGCTCGAGATCCGACAGGCCGGAGCACTCACCACGGTCAAGGCATCGCTCGATCCGAACGACGATCCGACTGCGAGTGTCCGGATCTTTGCCCCGGTGGGCACGCAGTTGACGACGAGCCAGGCGCCGGGCGCCGTGCTCGGGCCCGTTCGCGCGATCGTGAAGGCGCTCGATCTCGCCGGAGCCGACCTTCCGCTCGAGGGTCAGCTCGTGGTCGCCGCACCCGGTCAGGTTCCGGCGTCCACGGTCGCCGCATGCATCGGCGGAGCCACGCCGATCGCGACCTGGGTGATGGTGCTGACGGCGGCAGGACAGACGCTGACGGTGCCGACGTACCTCGTGGCGACGACCGGTGCCCAGGCCGCGCTCGGTCCCGCCTACATCCAGATCTGCCTCCCGCCGCCGGACGTGCCTGTGGGAACGCCTGGCCGGGCGACGTTCGGCGCGAAGGTCTATAGCGCCGAGCTCGCGATCACCGGTGTCTTCAGCACTGTTGCCGCCGGAGCATGGGTCAGCTTCTGGACCCCGTACACGCCGAACGTCGGTGCCGTGAACGTCGCGGGCACGGTCGCCTCGCCTGCCGCGATCGCGCCGGGCTCGCTCACACTCACCGCACGCCGAGCCGGCAAGGGCGCGACGCTCGCCGGGATCGTGACGCAGGGAGGCCAGCCTCGCGCCGGCGCCGCCGTGACGATCTTCGGCGCGGCGAAGTCGACCGGGCTCAAGCGTCTCGGACGGGTGACGTCGAACGCAAGCGGCCGGTTCGCGTTCAGGGCGAAGACGGGGACGTTCTTCCGCGCGGACGCCGCCGCTGCTCCCGGGACGGCAGCAGCCGTGTGCACGCAGCTCTCGGCGGCACTCGCGCCGGTGCCGTGCGTGAACGCGACCGTGAACGGGTTCACCGCGAAGAGCAGGGTCATCCGCAAGAGGTAGTTGGTTCGCTCGTAGGGGCCGGGCTCGCCCGGCCCCTACGCTTCTCCCATGCCCGCGACCGTCCGCCTCGGCACGTGCTCGTTCGCGGACGAGGGGCTGATCAAGACGTGGTACCCGCGCGGCGTCTCGACACCGAAAGCCCGGCTCGGCTACTACGCCGAGCGCTTCGACACGGTCGAGGTCGACTCGCCCTACTACCACCTCCCCGACCCTGCGGTGACCGGGCGCTGGGCGCAGCGCACGCCGCCCGAGTTCACGTTCCACGTCAAGGCGCACGCGTCGATGACGGGCCACGAGCCCGCCGACCAGGCGACGGCGTTCCGCGAGTTCCGCGCGTCGCTCGAGCCGCTCGAGCTCTCCGGGAAGCTCCGCGGGATCCTCCTGCAGTACCACCCGCGCTTCGTGAAGTCGGCCGAGGCGAAGACCGAGCTCGAGGCGGTCCGCGATCTTCTCGACCCGCTCGTCCCGCTCGTCGAGTTCCGGCACCGCTCGTGGCTCGAGGAGGACGAGCGCGCCGACACCTTCGCCTTCCTCGAACGCAACGGCCTCGCGTACGTGTCCGTCGATGCACCGCGCACGCGCGCGTCCAACGTCGTCCCGCCCGTCGCCGCCGCAACGCACTCCGTTGCGTATGTCCGCTTCCACGGCCGCAACGCGAAGACGTGGAACATCCGCGCCGAGAAGTCGTGGCACCGCTTCGACTGGATGTACTCCGCGGAGGAGCTCGCGGAGTGGGTCGACGACCTCGGCCGGCTCGCGAGCGAGGCGGACGAGGTCTATGCGCTGTTCAACAACAACCGCGACGACTTCGCGCCGAGAAGCGCCGCGATCCTGCGCGGTCTTCTCGACGAAGCGAGCGTGGCGACTAGCGGAGGCCTCGAGCCGCCGCCGGTAGCTCCAACGCTCTTCTGAGGGTCGGCGCGTGCGTGCTCGAAGCGGTGACCGGGCGGCGCGTTTCCAGCGACCCGCGCACGAACGGACGCCCACGAACGAACATCCGGTCCAGCTGCTGCTCGTGCTCGATGCACAGAGGCCCCATCGTCAGCGTCCCGCAACCGGGCGCTGCGCACTGCGTAACGATCGGCATGGTCCGGCGGTACCCCCTCGTGTCGAAGTCGTAACCACCTGGACAATAGAGTGGCTGCGGTGCGCGTGCTCTCCGTCAACCACGGCCCGACCGTTCCGGGCGGTGTTTTCGACGAGGCCGTCGAGTCGAAGGGCCACGTGCTCGAACGCTGGCAGGTGCCCGCCGGAGGCTCGCCCGATCCGGCCCGGGGCTACGACGCCGTGATGGTCTTCGGAGGCTCGCAGCATCCGGATCAGGACGACAGCTTCGGCTGGCTCGGCCAGGAGGAAGCGTTCCTGCGCGAGGTGCTCGCCGAAGAGGTTCCGGTCTTCGGCGTGTGCCTCGGTGCGCAGATGCTCGCGCGCTCGGCGGGGGCCACGGTGGGGCCCGTGAGCGAACCCGAGATCGGCTGGCTCGATGTCTCGCTCACCGCGGACGGCGCGGCAGATCCCGTGCTCGGCGTCCTCCCGGCTCGACGCGACCGTCTTCCAGTGGCACCACTACACGTTCTCGCTGCCGCCGAGCGGCACGGCTCTCGCCGCCAGCGAGATCTGCCTGCAGGCCTTCCGCGTCGGCGAGCAGCCGGCCTGGGGGATCCAGTTCCACGCCGAGGTCACTGGCGCGATGGTCTCGGACTGGGTGGAGGAGCTTCCCGAGGAGCTGCCGATGCCCGCAGAGGAGTTCCTCGCGGCGTCGCGGGAGCACATCGAGCAGTCGAATGCGCAGGGGCGGGCGCTCGCCGACGCGTTCCTGCGCGAGGCTGCTTCGCGCTAGAGCGTCACGCCGGCACCGTGCGCGACCACTCGTGCCACGAGCCGACGTAGTTGCGCGCGCGATACCCGGCGCCTTCGAGCACCTCGGCCGCGAAGCGCGAGCGGCTCCCGACGTGGCAGTACGCGACGATCTCGGCGCCCTCGGGGAGCCCGACGAGATCGCGGACCTGAACCGCGCTGCGGCACTCGAGGATGCGCTCGAGCGGGAGGTTCACGGCGCCTGGGATGTGGCCGTGGCGCGGATCGCAGTGCGCTTCGGCGGTACCGTCGAACTCGAGCGGCGAACGGACGTCGAGCAGCGCGACGCTGTCGGCGTCGAGGAGCCCGCGCAGCTCGTCGAGGGTCACGTCTTCCACTGGCTCACGAACTCGAGCAGAACCTCGTTGAAGCGCTCGGACTGGTCGACGGCAACGAAGTGCCCCGCGTCGGGGAAGATCTCGAGCTTCCCGTCGAGCGCCCGCTCCGCGAGCGCGCGCGCCTCGTCCACGGAGACGAGCTCGTCGCGCTCGCCCACGCACACGAGCAGCGGGCCGCCGAACGACGCGACGACGCCCGTGAGGTCGAGCCGGTCGCGCATCGCTTCCTGCGCCACGGCGAGCCGGTCGAGATCCGCGTCCTCGTCGGCGAGCGTCGGCCGCTCGCCCGCACGGAGGTCTGCGATCTGCTCCTGCCGGAACTTCCTGCGGTCGAACGAGTCCGCGTCGGAGCGCGCTCCGACGAGCACCATGCCGACGACGCGCTCGGGAGCGCGACGGGCGAGCGCGAGCGCGCAGTAGCCGCCCATCGACGCGCCGACGGGTACGAGCGGCCCGTCGATCTCGCGCAGGAGCTGGGCGGCCCAGTCGTCGATCGACGGCCCCCGGCCGTAGAGGTGCGGTGCGTGCACGGTGTACCCCGCGTCGCGCAGCGCGCTGACCTGCGAGACCCAGACCCGCTCGGAGACGGGCCAGCCGTGGAGGAAGAGGATCGTCGTCATGCGCGCGCGATCCGCACTGCGCCCGCGAGCTCGGGTGCGTCGGCCCAGCCGGTCTCGGAGCCCTCGATGCGCATCACCGAGGCGAGCTCGGCGAGCAGCTCGCGCGCGGGCAGGAGGTCGGCCGGAGACGGGGCCGTGATCGCGACGCGTCGCACCGCATCGGGCTCCGCACCGGTGAGGCGCGAGACGACCGTCGGGTTCGCGGCGAGGCCGACGACGTCGCCGGGCGGCAGCGGGCCGTAGAACTCCGGAACCGAGAGGTACTCGTCCACGATCCGTCCGCGCTCGAAGAGGATCATCCGCACGAGCTCCTCACGCTCGACGCCGAGCAGCAAGGTCACGGCGCCCATTCTGTCGCAGAGCTCGCGCGCGAGCCGCCGGAGCATCTCCGGGTTGCGGTCGCACACGTCGTCGTACACGGCGATCCAGCCGCCGCGGGGCGGCGCCACGAGCGAGCCGCGGGAGCCACCGGGGAGTCTCGGGACGAACTGGCGCACGGCCTGCTCGACGGCGCTCAGGTCGTCGGACTGGATGTGGATCGAGCCGAACGATCCGGCCTCCTGGCTGCCGAGCTTCTCCTCGAGCGCGGCGACCGTGCCGGTCATGATCACGACCTCGTCCTTCAGGCCCCAGCGCGCATAGAGCGAGCGCGCGACGCTGTTCGACGCCTGGACATCGAGGTCGAGGTGCCCGATCCCCTCCTCCCGAAACGCGGCCAGCATCTCGCGCATGAGCTCCGTGCCGATACCGCTGCGTCGCGCATCGCGCGCGACGTACAGATCCGTGAGCGTCGCGAACCCGGGCGCCCGGCGACGCGCGAGCGCGAAGCCGACCGGCGTCCCTTCGTCCTCGGCGACGAACGCGATCTCGGACGCGATGATCTCGCGCACCTCTCCGAGCTCCTGCTCCACGTCCGCCGGCCCCTCGTGGGTCGGTGGCGGGATCTCGTGGTCGAACTGCCTCCACAGATCCGCGATCGCCTCGAAGTCCTCGGCTGCCGCACGCCGCACGTTCATGGTGTAGTTAACCCGCCATCCGGGCGCCGGCGAGCAGGAACTGGGCGGACAGATTCTCGAACGGCACGAATCGCTCGCTCATGCGACGGACCTCCTCGATGGACAGTGCGTGGCCGGCAGCGTAGAAGGTCGAGACCGCCTTGCGCACACCGAGGTCGCCGGCAGGCCACGCGTGCGGCCGCGCGAGGTGACGTGCGAGGAACCAGTCCGCCGTCCAGCGCCCGAGTCCCCGCACCGAGCGTCAGCGCTGCGATGACCGCGTCGTCGTCGAGCGCGGCGAGCCCGTCCAGGTCGAGGTCGGAGTGCGCGAGCTCGAGGACGTACTCGGCCTTCGCGCGGGAGAACCCGAGGGGCGTGAAGTGGCGTGGACGCAGCTGCGTGATCTGCTCGCGCGTCGGGAACTCCCAGGCGACGTCGTGACGAACGCCGTAGCGCCGTACCAGGTTGCCGCGAATGGACGCGGCTGCGTGGAGAGAGATCTGCTGCGTCGTGATCGCGACCACGAGCGCCTCGAAGGGCTGCGGGTTCATCGTCGGGCGGAATCCCGGAACCGACCCGATCACCAGCTCGAGCGTCGCGTCGCCGGCGGCCCACTCGTAGAACGAGTCGAGGTCGAACGCGAGACCGAGCAACGATGCGACCTCGGCGGCCGCCTCCTCGCTCCAGGGCTCGATCGCGACGCCTCCCTCCGCCGGCGTGATCCGCACCTCACGGCCGGCCACGACGCGGTGCAGCCCGCCCTCGTGCCACACCGTCGCGCCGTCCGAGCCGAAGTTGCGAAAGCGCGTGGTGGAGAGCTCGAAGTCGTAGGGCGCGGGGATCGGTAGCAACACGCCGCGACGTTAGTCGCGCACCAGAGCCAGCTCGGGCCGTGCCGCGAGGATCAGCATCGCGTGGCTCCAGCCGAGCGGGATCACCCAGGCGGGCTCGCCGTCCCGCGTCACCTGCTCGGGGAGCAGCCCGAGCGAGGTCTGTCGCGCAAGCGCGTACTGGATCGACGCGCGGTGTCCGGCCTCGTCGCCGGACTGTCGCTCGGCGAGCCCGAGCCACAGCGTCGAGATGAGCCAGGGATTGCCGCCCGCGTAGTCGTCGTCCTCGTGCCGGAGGACACCGCCGTCCTCGAGCCGGAGCTCACGCTCGACCGCCTCGATCGTGGCGCGCATGCGAGGCGACGACGGATCGACCGCTCGAAACGGCCAGGCGAGGCCGAGGAGCGAGCTGTCGACACGTGCGTCCTCCCGATCGACGCTGCGCACGACCTTCGTCGGGTACCGAAGCTTCCTGTCGAACGCAGCAGGCGGCTCCTCGCCGAGCTCGTCGGAGCGCCCGACCCAGCGCGAGCGCAGGTAGCGGCCGTGCTCGTCGCTCCAGAGATGCTCCTCGATCGCCGCGCGCACACGCTCGGCGGCCGAGAGGTAGGGGTGCCGCAAGGGCGGGCTCGTGCCGCGTCGCCATCGACGCCGCCGAGACGAGCCCGCCGTACGTCGCAGCCGCGCTGTACGCATGCTGTCCGTCCGTCTGCTCCCAGAGATCGACGCTCGGCAGCGGGAGGCCGGTCTCTTCGTCGACAAAGCTGCAGAGGAAGTCGGCTGCGGCGCGCGCCGACGGCCAGAGCTCGCGGTCGAGCGCGGCGTCGCCGAGCTCGCGCCAGGCTGCCTCGTACGCGAACACGGCCATCCCGGTCTCGTCGAGCTGGTGGAGGCCCCAGCTCGGCGCGAGCGAGCCGTCGGTCCAGTACCGCTGAAGCCACAGACCCTCCGGTGCCTGCTCGCGCGCGAGCCACCGCAGCGCAGGGACGGCGAGGTCACCGCGCCCGGCCGCGAGGAAGCTGAGAACGACGAAGCCGAGGTCGCGAGGCCAGACGAAGCCGTAGCCGCCCGACTGCTCGAAGCTCGGGTCGAACTCGGGCGCCGCGATCGTCGCGCCCGTCTTGCGATCCGTGAGCTGCTCGAGGACGAGGAGAGAACGAGCGTAAAGGGCGCCGACGGCGTCGTCGCCCTCCGGCGCCCTCGCGAGCGCGATCGCTTCACGGTCGTACGCGGTGCGCTCGGCGACGAGGGCGTCGAGCTCGACCGACGCCGGCCGGCGCAGGCGCGCGATCGCCTCATCTGGAGTCGCTCCGAAAGCGACGAGGACGCGCGCCTCCTCGACGAGCCCGCCCGCGACGAGCCCGTCGACCGGAGCGCGGTGGACGACCACGTCGTGCGAGGGCTCGCGCCCGTTCGCCTCGCGCAGCGTCGACTTCGGCTCCGACGCGACGAGCGCGACCGCGAGCGCGACGTCCCGCAGGTAGAAGACGAGCGCTCCGGAGCCCGGATCGACGTAGCCGGCCCCGCTGCGTTCGTCGCCGTCGAGGCTCGGAGCGATGTGCACGACGAGCCGCTCGGCGCTCGAGGAGCGGATGCCCCGCACGAGCACCGGCTCGGCGGGCGTCACGAGGTCGGTCACCTCGACGGTCGTCCCCTGGAGATCGGCCGTCGTGCGGAGCACCGACGCGCCGCCCTCGTACGACTGCGTCCAGGAGCACGGCGCCTCGTCGAGCCAGTGCGTCTCGCCGTCGCGCTCGAGCCCCAGGCGGAGCTCGCCAAGATGCTGGCCGTGGTCGACGTTCGGCCAGAAGAGCCGCTCGATCTCTCCCCGCTCGCTGATCGTGACGAGCAGGGAGCCGTTGCCGAGGATCGCCGCAGGCCGGAACGCGTAGCGCCGCCCGGTCTCGTCGAGCGCGGTGGTGACGTCTGGCTGGATCGCCATCAGCGCAACCGCGCCGGGACGACAGAGGACATCGAGACCGAGCCGTCGCTCGCTCGCGCGACGGCCACGAACGAGACGGGCTGCCCGCGCCGGAAGTCGCGCGGGTCGACGAAGACGCCGTACGGCGCTCCGTCGTCGGTTCCGACGCGCGTCCACTTCTTCCCCGGTCGCTTGACGGCGAACGTCACGCTCAACGGATCGACGGAGGTCGAGGTCGCCGCGATGCGGACGAGATTCGTGAAGCGGTCGGGGGTGACGCGAACCGTCACGCGCGCCGCCCCGCGTCGCGGCAGCGTCGACTCGGCGAGGAACAGCGCCGCCGAGAGCGGTGGGATCCGCACCGTCGTCCGTCCGTTCGCGAGACTCGCGCTCGCCGTACCCGTGCCGAGGAGGGACGTCCAGGACGCAGCCGGCGTCGCCGTCTGCACCGTGACGGTCGCGGGCGACGTCGACGCGTTGAATGCGGCGAGGTACTCGCGCCGAGCCTCGCGATCGATCCTGCTCACGACGAGCGTGCCTTCGCGGGCGATACGAACGAACGACGCGCCCGTCGAGAGCGCCGGGTGCGCGTCGCGGAGCGCTCCGAGAGCGCGGAGATGCTGTGAGACCGGGTGCGCGACGAGGTCGAACGAGGAGCCCGTCCCGACCGGAGCCGACCCCACGCGCTCCTCGGTCTGCCACTCGGCGACGCTCGTCGGAAAGAGATCCTGTCGTGCGGCCTTGTCTCCGCCCCGGCCGACGATGCCGACCTCGTCGCCGTAGTACACGGCCGGCGCGCCGCGCAGGAGGTACAGGAGGCTGTGGCCGAGAAGGTCGCGGGCGAGGAGCTCCGCGCCCTCGCCGCCGCCCTGCTCCTTGATCTTCAGCGCCGCCCGGCCGACGTCGTGGTTCCCGAGGAAGGTGACGGGTGCCGGCGCGACGCCGTTCCCGAGCCTGAAGTAGTCGTCGTCGCCCAGGCGAGTCGCGATGCCACGGGCGCCTGCCGAGCCTCCGGCGTAGCGCATGAGCGCGTCCTGCAACGGGAAGTCGATGACATTCGGGACGCCGCGTTCGCGCACGAACGACGCGAGCGTCGCGGCGTCGGTCTCGAAGACCTCGCCGAAGACGTCGAAGGCCGGAACGCCGGCGGCGCGCGCCGCAGCGCGGATCTTCGGCATCCACGCCTTGAAGAACGCGCGGTCGACGTGCTTCGCGGTGTCGACGCGAAAGCCGTCGATCTTGTAGGTGCGAATCCAGTCGCCCCACACCTTTGCGAGGCCGTCGACGACGAACGGCTGCTCGGTGAAGACGTCGTCGAGGCCGAAGAAGTCTCCCTGCTCGAAACAGCCCGTCGAGCAGGACGAGAACTCGATGTCGCCGCGGTTGTGGTACCGCGTCACGTCGTTCAGCCACGTCGGGCGCTTGAGCGCCCGCTTCTCCGGCAGCACGATCGGCTCGCGCGGCTGGTAGCGGGCGGAGAGACACGGGAACCGCTTGCCGCCCGCGTAGCGCTGCGCCGAGTACGCCTTGCCCTTGCAGTCGCGGTACGGCAGTCTCCTCGGGCGTGCGGTAGCTCGTCCCGCCGGAGAGCAGGATCACGTCGGCGGTGTGGTTGAGGACGATGTCGAGATAGACCTTCAGCCCGAGGCTGTGCGCGCAGTCGACGAAGGCGGCGAAGTCGGCATTCGTCCCGAGGTGCGGGTCGACGCGCGTGAAGTCGAGCCCCCAGTACCCGTGGTACGCGGCGCTGTCGCCCTGCACGGTCTGCTGGACGACGACGGGTGCGAGCCAGACGGCGGTGAAGCCGAGGTTCTTCACCCGCGCGAGCCCCGTTCGCGCATCCGTGCACACGCCGGTCAGCCCCTTCAGGTCGCCGCCGTGGTACCAGCCGATGTCCGTGGAGTCGTAGCCCGTCACCGACCGCCCGCCGCTCGCGCCCCCGCGGTCGTTCGCCGGGTCGCCGTTCGCGTAGCGGTCGGGCATCACGAAGTAGATGCGCTCGTCCGCGAGCGCCGGGTAGGCCGGTGGCTGCGCGAGCGCCTCGCGCTCGGCGCCGGACGGCGCCCTCGGCGTTGCGAGCTGTGTCGCCCCGCCAGTCGCAGCGACGATCAGAACGCCAACCGAGACAAGGCCCAAGGAAACACAGCGACGCGGCCGCGAAGCGGACGCCTTCAGGATCTTCGCGCGCTCGAGATTCGCGCTCGCGAATCTCGAGCTTGCGCAGCAAGCTCAGCGCAACGCGGCACCGGTCTCCTTGTCGAAGAAGTGCAGCCCGGCGGAGTCGATCGCGATCGGGATCGTGTCGCCGATGCGCAGATCGAGCCGCGGCGGGAAGTGGGCGATGAGGTTCGGGCGCGTCAAGACGGCGCTGTCGCCTTCCTCCGGCAGCTCGACCTCCTCCGCGCCCTCGGGACGAACCTGCTGGGCATCGATGTGGAGGTGCGCCATCAAGCCCGAGCCGAGCGCCTCGACGAGATCGATCCGTCCGTCGAGCGTCGGGAAGTCCGGCCTCGCAGCTGCCGGATGGACGTCCTCCGCACGGATGCCGACGACGACCTCGCGTCCGTCGGCGTGCGTCACTCCGGCGTACCGAGCGAGGCACACGGGCGCGACCGGCAAGGTCGACGAGCCGATCGTGACCGACACGCCGCCATTCGAGTGCACCGTTCCCTCGAAGAGGTTCATCGGCGGCGTGCCGATGAAGCCGGCGACGAAGAGGTTGAACGGCTCGTCGTAGAGGTGCTGCGGCGTGTCGACCTGCTGGAGCACGCCCATGCTCATCACGGCAACGCGGTCGCCCATCGTCATGGCCTCGACCTGGTCGTGCGTCACGTAGATCGTCGTCGTCGCGAGCTCGTGCTGGAGCTTCCCGATCTCGGCGCGCATCTGCACCCGCAGCTTCGCGTCGAGGTTCGACAGCGGCTCGTCCATGAGGAAGACCTGCGGCTCGCGCACGATCGCGCGGCCCATGGCGACGCGCTGGCGCTGCCCGCCGGAGAGCTCCTTCGGCTTCCGCGCGAGGTACGGCGTGAGATCGAGCAGGTTCGCCGCCCACGCCATCCGCTCGGCGACGACGTCCTTCGGCATCTTGCGCAGCCGGAGGCCGAACCCGATGTTGTCCGCGACCGAGAGGTGCGGGTAGAGCGCGTAGTTCTGGAACACCATCGCGATGTCGCGGTCCTTCGGCGAGAGGTTGTTCACGACGCGGTCGCCGATCGTCACGGTTCCGTCGGTGATCTCCTCGAGCCCCGCGATCATCCGCAGCGCCGTCGTCTTCCCGCAGCCCGACGGTCCGACGAGGACGAGGAACTCGCCGTCCTTGATGTACAGCGAGAGGTCCTGCACGGCGTGCACGTCGCCCTCGTAGATCTTGTCGACTTCCTTGAGCTGAACGTCAGCCATCGATCCTCTCCTCCGTGGTCATGCGATTCGCCAGACGTGGAAGGCCGGCCCGCCCGCGGGCAGGACGACCTCGTCGCCGTCGATGGTGGTGTCGTCGCCGATGAGCGTCTCGAGCTCCGAGCCGCCGAGCGCCGCGCGCGACAGGCGTACCGGTGCGTGGTCGGCGCGCGAGGCGAGGCAGAGCAATGTCTCGTCGCGGCTCTCGCGCAGGTACGCGATCGCGTCGGCCGAGACGTGCGCGTAGCGGATGCCTCCGTGCGCGAGCGCGCGACTTCGTCGGCGCAGGTCGATCAGCTCCCGATAGCCGTCGAGCAGCTCGTGATCCCACGTCTCGGGCCGTGACCACGGCATCGTGCGGCGCGCATCCTCGCCCCATTCGCCGCCGAGGCCGATCTCGTCGCCGGCGAAGATCATCGGCACCCCGGGCGTCGTCATCTGCATCCCGACGCCGACGAGCTGGCGCTCGCGCGAGCCCGCGAGCACCCCGAAGCGCGGCGAGTCGTGGCTGTCGAGGATCGCCCACGAGTGGAGGGACGCGGACCACGGGATCCCTGCGCGGAATCCGGTCATCGTCCGCACGACCGACTCGCCCGAGAGCCGGGGTATCCCGACCGGGGCGCCGAAGAAGATCGCCTCGGCCTCTGCGGGGAGGTCGTCACCGCGTAGCCACGTCCACACGGGCCGCGTGAAGCCCGCGTAGTTCATCGCCCCGTGCCAGCCGCCCGCTCGCAGGTCGGCACGCACGTCGTAGGCGTGCTCGGCGACGACGACCGCGTCCGGCCGGGTCGCGACCGCCGAGGCGCGGACGCCACGCGCGACGTCCGGGAGAACGTCCACGTCGCCGAGCCGCCCCGTCATGTTCGCGACGTCGATCCGCCACCCGTCGAGGTCGTACGGCGCTCGCAGCCAGCGGCCGACGACCGAGCCGTTCGCGCCGTACACCCGCTCGCGCAACTCCGGCGAGCGATAGTCGAGCTTCGGCAGCGAGGGAATGTCCCACCAGCACTCGTAGCCGTGCTCGAGGTCTTCGTCGAAGACGAAGAAGTCGCGCTCCGGAGCGTCTGGATCCGCGGCCGCGCGAAACCACTCGTGCTGCGCTCCGACGTGATTGGTCGTGAGATCGCCGATGACCCGCATGCCTCGTGCGTGCGCGGCCCGGACGAGCGACGTGAACGCCTCGTCGCCGCCGAGCAGCGGGTCGACAGCGTCGAACGTGGTCGCGTCGTAGCGGTGCGTGCTGCCCGCGGGAAAGATCGGCGTCAGGTAGAGCGCGTTCACTCCGAGCGCCGTCAGGTGGTCGAGGTGGTTCTCGACTCCGCGCAGGTCTCCGCCGAACCACTCGAACGGCGTGTCCGCGCCGCGTCCGGTCGGCAGCTCGTCCCACTCCCGCGGGATAGCCCATTCCGGCGGGACGACGTCGAGGCCGGCCGACGCGAAGCGGTCGGGAAACACCTGGTAGACGACGGACTCGAGGTGCCAGTCAGGACCGCTGTCCCCGGGGTCGGCGATGAAGTCGTCGGCGTCGGTGACGTCGAACGGCTGCACGCCTGTCCCGTTGAGCCATGCGTACCCGTACGACCCGCCCGAGAGGAGCCAGCGGTATGGCGTCATGGGGTTGTCGACTCGGAACGTCGCGCGCCACCACGTCGCCGACGCGGTCTCCCGATCCTTCTCCGCGACGGCGTAGCGCGGCTCGCCGTCATGGACGAAGCGCACGACGACGTCGTCGGCCGGCGCGTCCTTGGGCACCCGCAGGAGCACCGTGGTGCTCGTCGCCGAGCTCCGCGGGCGACTCGAGGACGTAGGCCTCGGAGCCGTCGTGGTGCGGCTGGGCGAGAGAGCCGGTCACCCGCTCAGCCCTTCACGGCGCCGGTCACGCCCTCGGTGAAGAACCGCTGGAGGAAGAAGAAGAGGATGACGACGGGGATCGCGGCGAGGATCACGCCCGCGCAGAACGTCCCCCACTGCTGCGCGTACTTGTCGTTGATGAAGCCGTACAGCCCGACGGCTCATCGTGAACTTGTCGGTCGTGTCGAGGAGGACGCTCGCGATGATGAACTCGTTGATCGAGAAGATGTACGAGATGAGACCGACGACCGCGAGCACCGGCGCGGCGAGCGGCAGGATCACGACCCAGAACACCTGCGCGGGCGTCGCTCCGTCCACGCGCGCCGACTCGTCGAGCGAGTCCGGGATCGAGTCGAGGAAGCCCTTCATGAGCCACGTGTTCACGCCGAGCACGCCGCCCAGGTAGACGAGGATGAGCCCGGTTCTCGTGTCGAGGCCGACGGCGGGGAAGATGTCGCCGACCCGCAGCACGATGAGGTAGATCGCGACCACCGCGAGGAAGGTCGGGAACATCTGGATGAGGATGAGGCTCAGCATCCCCATGCGCCTCCCCTTGAACCGGAAGCGCGCGAAGGCGTAGGCCGCGATCACGCCGAAGAAGACGGAGAGGAGCGCCGTCGCCCCGGAGACGACGATCATGTTGACGTACCAGTTCTTGTAGGGGACGTCGAGCGCCGCCTCGCTCGATCCCTCCTCGCCCGGACTGCCACTCAGGATCTCGCGGAAGTTGTCGAGCGTGACGTCCTCCGGGATCAAGCTCGTGCCGGAGAGCGAGTCGACCGGGTTGAACGCGGCCGAGACGACGTAGACGATCGGGAAGATCGCGAACGCGATCGCGACGAGGCCGATGAGGTACCGCCACCAGTCCTGCAGGAGCTCAGGACGCTTCCGAGGTGCCTTCTCGGCGACATCGGGGACAGACGGCCTCGGCCTGCTCGAGCGTGCGTCATCGAACTGTCTCCAGTCCCTTCGTGCGCCAGAACGAGATCGCCGAGATGCCGGCGACGATGAAGAAGATGAAGATGGACACCGCGGCAGCGAGCCCGTACTGAGCGCCCTGGCCGGCCGAGAACGCGAGCTTGTACGTGTAGCTGATGAGGATGTCGGTCGACCCGGCGATGGTCTGCTCGACGCCGTACGGGCCGCCTCCCGTGAGGAAGAAGATGTTGTTGAAGGCGTTGAAGTTGAACGCGAACGAGGCGATGAGCAGCGGCGCGGTGACGACGAGCAGCAGCGGGAGCGTCACGCGCCGGAAGACCTGCAGCGAGCTGGCGCCGTCGACGCGAGCCGCCTCCTGCAGCTCCGCGGGTATCGCCTGCAGTGCGGCCGTGTTGACGAGGAAGAAGTACGGGAAGCCGAGCCAGACGTTGACGAGGACGCAGGAGACCTTCGCCCAGGTCGGGTCGAACAGCCACGGGATGTTCAGGCCGAGCGCCTGGTTGACGACGCCGAACTCGTCGTTCAGCAGGCCCTGCCAGACGAGGACGCAGAGGAACGCCGGAATCGCAAACGGGAGGACGAGCAGGCGCGCGCTGGACGCGTCGCAGCTTGAGCGTCGGCTTGTTCAGCACGATCGCGAGGAAGAGCCCGAGCGCGAACGACAGGAACACCGAGAGCGCCGCGTACGCGAACGTCCAGAGGAAGACGCGGACGAACGGATCGCGATACAGCGGATTCGTGAGAACGGTCGAGAAGTTCTCGAAGCCGACGTGTGTCCGCCAGCCGGGCTCGATCACCTCGCCCGCACGCGGACTCGTACGAGCCCTCGCCGTTGTCGGTGAACACGATGCCGGTCTCGATGTTCGTGAACGTGTCGGCCTCCGCGTCGTACACGAGCGTCGGCTGCAGCTCGACCGCGATGCTGAGACCTTCGGCACGGATGAAGCGGTCGTCTGCCGCCGGGATGACGAGCGCGGCGAGCTGCGTGTCGATGCCGCCGAGCTGCGAGCCCTGCAGCACCTCGTAGCCCTCGGCCGCGGTGATCGTGCCGACCTCGACCGTGGCGCTCTCCGGCGGCAGCGGCTCGAGCCCGTCCTCCGATCCGACGTAGAGATCGCCGCTGACGTCGTCGACGAGGAGAAGCACGAGCTCGCCGTCCTGCGTCGCCGGCGTCGCGGTGTACGCCTTCCCGTCGGCGGGAGCGACCAGAGACACCTCCTGGATCGCGACGATCGCCTCGTCCTTCGTCAGGTTGTGCCCGGTCGACCAGTTCGTGAACGCGATGTTCGCGTTCGAGACGATCGGGATGATCACGAACGCGACGAGGAAGACGACGCCCGGGGCGAGGTACTTGAGCGGAACGACCTTCCTGCTCGGGGAGAGGTAGATGAAGTCGATCACGGCCGTCGCGGCGAGGAGCGATCAGCGCTGCGATCCACTTGTCGTCCGCGACGAGCACGCCCATCGCCCAGAGCACGAGTGCGTTCAGGATCGCGAGCAGGACGATCTTGATCCCGAACCCCACCGGGCCGGAGAAGAATCCGACCGCCCGCACGAGCCACGAGGGCTTCGGAACGACTGCGTGGGCTGCGATGGGAGCGCTTGTCACAGGCGGGCTCTACCTGGCGATCGGTGCCATCGACTGCGGCCGCGAGCGGCCGCCTTCAGGGATTTGCGCGACCGGGGATCCGCGCTAGCGGATCCCCGGTCTGCGCCGGCAGACTCAGCCGATTTTCTGCGCGATGCTCTTCTGCGCGCCGATGAACGACTTGCGGGCGGGAATCGACCCCGAACCCTTCGTCGAGCGGACCCAGGCAGCGCCGAGGTCACCCCAGACGCTCGCCATCTGCGGGATGTTCGGCATCGGAACGCCTCCGACGGAGGCCCTGCCGAACGACTTCAGGTCGGCGTCCTTCACCTGCGCACCGGCCGTCGTGTTCGCCGGGAAGCGGCCGTTCGCGGCCGCGAGCGCGAGCTGCGACGCGGGCCGGCGCCATGTAGCTCGCGACGAGGTCCTTCGCGAGCGACTCGACGCCATGCGTCGCCGAGAACTTCGTCACCATGAAGCCCTGCACGCCGAGGAACGGCGCGGACTTGACGCCGGGCACGATCTGCGGGAAGGCCGAGATCGCGTACTTCACGCCGGACTTCTTGATGTCGCTCAGGAACCACGGGCCGGTCACGTAGTAGGCGACCTTGCCGCTCGTGAAGAGCTGCCGGGCGGTGTCCCCGGTCACCTGCGAGCGGATGAGCCCCGACTTGTTCCACTTGTCGATGAGCGCGGCGTTCTTCAGGAACTTCGCGTTCGCGACGCCGATGTCCGACGGGTCGAGGTTGCCGGCCTTGTTCTGACCGAAGATGTAGCCACCGAGACCCGAGAAGAACGGGTACATGTGGAACGCGTCGCCGCCCGAGCCCTGCTGGACCGCGAGGCCGACCTGCGCCTTCGTCTTCTTCTTCGCCGCGAGCGCCTGGCGCTCGAGATCGGCGAACGAGGTCGGGACCTTCGCCAGCCTCGTGTTCGTGATGAGCGCGACGTTCTCGAGCGCAGCCGGCATGCCGTAGAGCTTCTTGATCGCGGTGCCGTACGAGAACGAGTTGAGCGCGTACGCCGGGAACTGCTTCTTCGTCGCAGCGGACGGCGCGAGCGGAAGAACCGAGCCGTTCGCCGAGAGCTCGCCGACCCAGTCGTGGGCGCCGACGATGACGTCCGGTGCCGTGTCAGGAGCGACGGTCGTGAGCTGCGAGCGGATCTGGCCGAAGTCCTTCTGGACGACCTGAACTGTTGCGCCCTTGCTCTGCGCCCAGGCGTTGGCGACCTGCGTCACGGCCGGAACGCGATCCGCGTCCGCCCAGATGACGAGCTTCGCCGACTGGCTGTTCGCCGACGTGCCCGCGGAGACGGCGACGACGGCGACGAGTGCGCTGACGGCCAGGCCGGCAGTCACCCGCAACCTACGAGTACTGAACATGAATGCCCTCCTTGAGGAACGAGATGGTGCGCGCCGAATGACGTGTTGTTTCATTCTCATGAAACGCGCCCGGGAGAATAACCGCATTGCGACAATCGGTCAAGTGGCAGATCCTGTACAAAGCTGGCTAAGATCAGCGCCGTGGACATGACGAGCGTTTCTTCCCTCCGAAACGAACTGCTGCCCCCAACGGGACAAACCGTGACCGAGACCGATGGCCAGTCTTAGAGACGTCGCAGACCGCGCCGGAGTTAGCCTGGCGACCGCCTCGCGTGTCGCGAGTGGCTCGTCCGCGGTGCGACCCGAGACGAAGGAGCGTGTCGAGGGCGCGATGCGCGACCTCCTCTACGTCCCGCCCGGCCGCGTCGAGTCGTCGGCTGCGATCGGGCTCTTCGTCCCCGACTTCTCGAACCCGATCTTTGCCGCTCTCGCCGAGGCGATGGAGATGCATGCTTCGCGGAGCGGTCTCGCGACGATCCTCTGCAACACGCACGGCTCGGCCGGCCGCGAGCGCGACTACGTGCGGATGCTCCTCGAGCGCGGCGTCGAGGGGATGCTCTTCATCTCGGCCGAGATCACGGACGTCCGCGGGAGGCACTCGCACTATTCCAAGCTTCTCGAGCGCGGTGCGCGCCTCGTGTTCGTGAACGGCGGCTCCGAGGAGCTCGACGTGACCTCGGTCGGCGTCGACGAGCGCGCGGCGGGACGCATCGCCACCGAGCATCTCGTCGAGCTCGGGCACGAGCGGATCGGCTTCGTTGCGGGCGACGAGTACGCGCTCCCGACGCGCGAGAAAGCGCTCGGGCGTCGTGATGCTCTCCGCGCAGCGCAGCTCACGGACGGGCTCGTCGCGCACTCGTCCTTCACGGTCGGCGGTGGACGCGAGGCTCTCGGCGAGCTCCTCGCGAAGCCCGTCGGAGAGCGCCCGACGGCGGTGATCTGCTCGAGCGACCTCATGGCGATCGGCGCGCTGCAGGAGAGTGGGCACCGCGGTCTGAAGGTGCCCGAAGAGCTCTCGATCGTCGGTTTCGACGGCATCGACGCAGCCACCTGGACGAATCCCCCGCTCACCACCGTCGAGCAGCCGATCGACGAGATCGCGCGTACGGCCGTCGAGGCGCTGTGGGGTCAGGTCGCGAGGCCGTCCGAGCGACAGCCGAGCTACGTCTTCCGGCCGCGCCTGCGGCTCGGAGGCACGACGGCTTCGCCGTCGAGCGCACCAGCGACGTCGTAGAAGTCCTCGTAGGTCTCGTACTCGACGCCCTTCTCGGCGAGATACGTCGCGAGGCCGTCTCGCGCGAAGACCCGGCTCGCAGCCTGCGCGACGCAGCGATCCGAGAAGCCGTCGCCGACGTAGGCGAAACCGTCGAGATCCGCGACGTCGGAGCGCTTGCACGGCTCACCGCAGACGTCACACACCGCCTGCGGGCGGAAGATCGCCGTCCAGCCCTCGGGTCGCGGATCGAGCCGGTTCGCGACGAGCCGGGCTTCGATCCCGTCGCGCGCGAGAAGCGGCTCGATGAGCTCGTGGAAGCCCATCGAGACGACGAGCGGGTCACGACGCTCGACGAGCTCTGCGAATCCGGCGCGTAGCGGCACCGTCGCGAGCAGGAACGCGACAACGTCGTCGAGCGGCGCAGTGATCGTGGCCATCTCGACCGCGATGACCTCACGAAGCGTCATGCGACGACCGATCTCGCTCTCCATCTCGATGAAGACGCCCATGTCTCCGAACTCCTCGATCGCAACGTGCAACGTGTCCGCCTGGGTGATCGTCCCGTCCCAGTCGAGGACGAGCTCCACGTCAGCCCGCCACGCGCTGCTCGAGGGTGCCGACTCCCTCGATCTCGATCTCGACGTGCCCGTCCTCGACCGGGTGCGGTTCGGACGCCGGGCCAGCGAGAAGGTCGCCTGGATAGAGCATGGTGTTCTGGGCGGCAAAGGCGACTGCGGCGGCCCAGTCGAAACCCGAGGGAAGTGACACCTCGTCGGGCGTCACGACGACCGGACCGAGCCCGAGCGCGAAGTCCCGATCCTTCGGCGGTGCGATCCCGCGTGCGCGCCACTCGGCCAGGATGGTGAAACCGCCGATCGCTCCTTCCGCGCCGATCACGGCCGCAAGTCTCCGGTGCACCGTGAGCATCGAACCCGGTCCGGCCACGAGCGCGCCCGGGCCGACGACGGCAGCAGGATTCGCGAACGTGAACGAGTCCTGGTCGTCGAACAGGCGCACCGAGGGCGGATGGAGAACCGGAGCGAGCAGACAGACCTCCGCGAGCGGGTACTCCGCGTGCTCCCGGGCAGTTCCTCCACCGGAGAAGAACGACTGCAGCGTCTGCGCGGCGAGCTGGATCACGCGGTCGTCGTCGACGCGGCCGACCCAGCCGCGCTCCAGCGGGTGCCCGACGGGGTGGAACATGCAGAGCCGCATCTACGGCTCGGTGTGTACCACGACGTCCGCGATCGCCGGAACGGCGGCCCGCACGCGTTCCTCGATCGCGGTCGCGCGTCCGTGCGCATCGGCAAGCGACAAGCCACCGAGGCCGAGCGTCAGGAACACGACGATCCCGTCGTCCGTCCGCACGAACCGCAGCTCGCGCGGCTCGGCTCCGGTCTCCTCGCGGACGGCCGCTTCGATTGCAGCCGTGTCGAGGTCGATCTTCCGCCCGGCCGCCGTCTCGCGAAGCGGTTCGAGATGTGTCTGGACGCCGACGACCTCCGGCACCTCCGCGCGGATCGCCGCCTCGACCTGCTCCGCGATGTCGTGCGCCTGATCGAGCGGAAGCTCGCCCGGCAGCTTCAGGTGGAGCGCGACCTCGATGCTCCCGTCGACGTCGAGGACCTTGAGATTGTGGAGCTCGCGCACGTGCGAGACCGTGAGCGCGGCGGCGAGAACGCGTTCGCGGAGCGCCCCGGCGCCGTCGCCAGGTTCGACGTGGACTACGACGTCGATCCCCGGCAACGCCTCATGTAGGGCCTGTTCGACGCGGTCGGCGGCGGCGTGTCCCTGCCCGATCGCCGCCCCGGGCGCGACGCCGATCACGACGTCGGCGAAGTGCTCGCCGCCCGCGCGACGCAGCCTGAGCCGGCGCAGCTCGACCGACGGCTCGAGCGCGGCGATCGCCTCGCGCGCGGTGCGCTCCTCCGCGTCCGGCGATCGGTCCATGAGAACGTCGACGTTTCGGCTCGCGAGGCGTGCTGCGGCCACGACGACGAGCCCGGAGACGAAGAGCGCCGCGATCGAGTCGCCTGCCGCAAAGCCAGCCGCCGCTGCGATCAGCCCGGCGAGCACGGCGATCGTCCCGGCGAAGTCGCTTCCGAAGTGGAGCGCGTTCGCGAGCAGGGCGTCGCTCTCGTAGAGACGTGCGCCGCGGTAGGACACGGCCGTACGCGACGCGTCGATGACGAGCACGAGCGCGATCGCCGCGAACGTCCACCACGTCGGCTCGACCTCGACCTCGACGACGCCGGTGAGCCGGAGAAGGGCGAGCACCGCGATCAGGATGCTGATCGCGACGAGGAAGCCGGACTCGGCGAGAGCTGCGAGGTTCTGCGCCTTTCCGTGGCCGTACGGGTGACCGCGGTCGGCCGGGCGAACGGCGACCGAGACGGCGAAGAACGTGAGGAGCGCGGCGGCGAGATCCGTCCCGGAGTGCGCCGCCTCCGCCAGCAGCCCGAGACTCGAGCTCGCGAGACCCGCGACGAGCTTGATCGCGACGAGGAGACACGCGGCCCCGACCGAGACGAGCGCGGTGCGCCGCTGCGGCGACATCCGGCGGAAGGCTACGGCGTCAGCGGGTCGCGGCGTAGAGCGCCCAGCGTGTCAGGAACGCCCTTGAGCTCGTGCTCGCCTCGCTCCTCGAACACGATCCCGGAGCCCGCGACGAGGTCGCGGACCGTGCGCGTCACGAGCACCTCGCCTGGCTGCGCGAGCGCCGAGACGCGCGCGCCGATGTGCACGGCGATCCCGGCGATGCCCCTCGGACCGCCGCGTGACCTCGCCCGTGTGGAGCCCGCAGCGGACCTCGAGCCCGCCTCGACGCACGTCGTCACGATCCGCGCGGCGCAGCGGATCGCCCGCGCCGGGCCGTCGAACGTCGCGAGAACGCCGTCTCCGGCGGTGTCCTCGAGCCTGCCCGTCGTACGCGACGAGCACGTCGCGCGGACACTCCTCGAAGCGGTCGAGCAGCCGCCTCCAACTCCGATCCCCGACCTCGCTGGCGCGCTCGGTGGAACCGACGACGTCGACGAACAGCACCGTGGCGAGTACGCGTTCGTCATCACGCTCGCGTGACCGCGAGCCCGTGACGAACTCCTCGATCGCGTCGAGGAGGTCGGCGTCGGGAAGCGGAAAGTGATCCGCCGCATCGCGCTCGAGGAGCCGGGCGCCGGGGATGTGCTCCGCGAGGTAGCGGCCGTGGCCCACTCGCACATAGCGCGTCGTCGCGGCTGTGGATGACGAGCGTCGGCACCCGGACGAGCGGGAGGAGATCGCGAACGTCGAGCTGGAGCATGGCCTCGATTCGCGCGCGAGCGAGCCGAGGCGTCGCACCGTAGCGCTCGACCCGACCCCACCACTCCTCGAAGCCAGGTCGGTCGGCGAGCGAAGGCGCGAAGAGCGGGACGAGCCTCCCGTCCCCCAGTTCTTCTCGACGTCGGCGAGCGAACGCTTCGTGATGGGTCTCCGGCAACCCGGCCGGGTAGTCGTCGGCGCGTGCGAAGCGCGCGAAGCCGTTGAGCATCACGAGCGACGCGACGCGGTTCGGATGCGCCGCGGCGGCCATCACCGCCATCTGCGTCGCCTGACCCTGCGCGACGAGCGTGGCACGCTGAGGACCCCGCGGCGTCCATGACCGCGACGAGGTCGTCCACCCATGACTCCAGCGGCTCACGCCTCCGCCCACCGAGTCGGACATCCCGATGCCGCGCATGTCGAACCAGACGAGCCGGGCGAAGCGCGCCAGTGACCGGAACAGCTCCTCGATGAACGGGAGCTCGGCAACCGCTTCGAGATGGCTCGCCCAGTCGAAGGCGATCACGAGGTCGCGCGGGCCGTCGCCGATGACCTGGTAAGCGATGTCCGCGTCGCCCGAGCGGACGTATTGCGTCTTCGCGAGCGCCACGCGCGCGGCTAGAGGTTGCCGCGCAGCGCCTGCTCGCGCTCGA
>CAWGJJ010000017.1:0-88296 GCA_963822885.1 uncultured Gaiellaceae bacterium | reverse complement strand
CCCTCGCCCTGCGACAGCGGTCCCTGGATCTTCGCGAAGTACTCGGCGTTGTCGTTGATCTCCTCGTAGTAGTTGACCTTGATGTTCGTCTGCTTGTTGAAGTCCTGGAGCGTCGTGGGCTTGTCGACGTCGATGTAGTACGGCCAGTTCGCGAAGTTCAAGACGTCCTTCAGCTCGCCGCCGGCCGTCGAGCCGCCGCCGTCACCGCCGCCGCAGGCAGCCAGGATGGACGGAAAGGCCAGCAGCGCACCTCCCGCCGCACCGCGCCGCAGGAGCTCGTTCCGTGTCAGCCGTGGATTCATTCGTCCTCCTCGTTGTTGTCCGAGCCTTCCCGATCGACGACGAACGTCGACTCCGGTGCCCAGCTGAGTACGACAGTCGTGCCCGGGCTGGGCACACGTCCACCTGCATCCATGTTCTGCGCGAACACGTGCACCGTTCCCGCGGCCGTCCGCACGACGACCTGCGTGGCGACGCCGATGTATGCGGTCTCGGAAATCGTGCCGGGAAGCTCGTTGGCACCGCCGCCCGCACCGATCGTGATCTTCTCGGGCCGCACGCCGGCCGCCACCTCGCCCGACCGGCCGTTCGTGCTCGCACGCACGAGCGTGCCGTCCTCGAGCCGGATCGCGTCGGATCCCTCGACGGTTCCGGCGAGGAGGTTCGACGCGCCGAGGAACCCGGCGACGAACGCCGTCGCGGGCCGCTCGTAGAGATCGGCGGGCGGACCGAGCTGCTCGATCCTCCCTCCGTTCATCACGGCGATCGTGTCGGCCATCGTCATCGCCTCTTCCTGGTCGTGCGTGACGTGGACGAACGTGATTCCGACCTCCTGCTGGATCCGCTTCAGCTCGAGCTGCATCTGCTTGCGGAGCTTGAGGTCGAGCGCGCCGAGCGGCTCGTCGAGCAGAAGCACGCGCGGGTGGTTGACGAGCGCTCGCCCGAGAGCGACACGCTGCTGCTGGCCGCCAGAGAGCTGCTTCGGCTTGCGCTTCGCGAAGCCGGAGAGGCCGACCAGCTCGAGCATCTCCGCGACGCGTCCTCTCAGCTGATCCTTGGCGACGCCCTTGCGCTCGAGGCCGAACGCGACGTTGTCCTCGATCGACATGTGCGGGAAGAGCGCGTAGCTCTGAAACACCGTGTTGACGTCCCGCTTGTAGGGAGGGAGGCCGACGACGTCCTGGTCGCCGAGGAAGATCCGGCCCTCCGTCGGCTCCTCGAAGCCGCCGATCATGCGCAGCGTCGTCGTCTTACCGCACCCCGACGGCCCGAGCAGCGCGAAGAACGACCCGCGCGGGATCTCGACCGAGATGCCGTCGACCGCGACAGTGCCGTCGAAGCGCTTGACGACGTTCTCGAGCCGGACGTCCGCCGGCGCGATGGAAGGAACCTGGCTCGACTCCTTCTCGCTGACGTCGCCGACCGTCATTCCGCGAGCTTCACCACGACATGCTTGACGCGGGTGTACTCCTCCATCGAGTAGATCGACATGTCCTTCCCGTATCCGGACTCCTTGAAGCCGCCGTGCGGCATCTCGGGCGTGAGCGGGAAGAGGTGCTCGTTGATCCAGACGGTTCCGAAGTCGAGCCTGGCCGCGACCTTCATCGCCCGCCCGACGTTCTCGGAGAACACGGACGCCGCGAGGCCGTAGCGCACGTCGTTGGCCATCTCGATCGCGGCGTCGTCCGACTCGGCCGACTGCATGGTCACGACCGGGCCGAAGACCTCGTTCTGGACGATCTCGGCCGACTGGTCGACGTCGGTCACGATCGTCGGCTTCACGAAGAAGCCGCGGTCTCCGGCCGACTCGCCGCCCGTGACGATCGTCGCCTTCGCATCCGTCGCGCGCTCGAGGAAGCCGAGGATGCGCGCCTGCTGCTCGGCGGAGATGACGGGGCCCATCCCGATCTCGTCGTCGGTCGACGGGTCGCCGACGCTCATCGACTCGACCGACTTCACGGTCTCGGAAAGCACGTCGTCGTAGATCTTGCGGCTGACGAGGATGCGCGAGGACGCCGTGCAGTCCTGGCCCGAGTTGAAGTAGCCGCCGATCTTGATCGCCTCGGCCACGGTCGCCGGGTCGGCGTCGTCGAGCACGACCATCGGCGCCTTGCCGCCGAGCTCGAGGTGGACGCGCTTCACCGTGTCCGCGGCGTTCTTCGCGATGATCTTCCCCGTCGCCGTGTCGCCCGTGAGCGAGACGAGTCGGACATGCGGGCTTCGCACGAGAGCGTCGCCGACAGGAATCCCGTCGCCCGTGACGACCTGCAGGACGCCCGCCGGGATGACCTCCTGCGCGAGCTCGACGAACCGCAGCATCGTGAGCGGCGTCTGCTCGGCGGGCTTGATGATCTGGACGTTCCCGGCCGCGAGCGCGGGCCCGATCTTCCAGATCGCCATGTACAGCGGGTAGTTCCACGGGCAGATGCCGGCGACGATCCCGAGCGGCTCGCGGCGGATCATCGACGTGTAGCCCTCGACGTACTCGCCCGCGGCCTTGCCTTCGAGGTTCCGGGCCGCGCCCGCGAAGAAGCGCAGACAGTCCGACATCGCGCCGGGCTCGTCGACGGCGACCCACCACGGCTTGCCGACGTTCTGCGACTCGAGCCGCGCGAGCTCCTCGGCGTTCTCGTCGATGACGTCCGCGAGTGCCAGGAGGAGCTCCATGCGGTCCTTCGGCGTCTTGGCCCTCCACTCGTCCCACGCCTTCGCCGCCGCGTCGACGGCGTTCTCGACGTCCTCGACGGTGCCGCGCGGAACCTCGGCGATCACCTCGCCGGTCGCCGGGTTCAGGACCTCCATCGTCTCGCCCGACGTCGAGTCCATGAACTCGCCGCCGACGAACATCTTCTGCTGGGTTACCGAAACGCTCACATGACCTCCGATCCGGGAATCTCGGCGGAGCGTATCGCCGCCGCGGGCTGACGCCACAACCGGGTCGTTCGTGTAGAACCCCGGCGCCGTGAGGATTCTCGTCGTCGGAACAGGCGGTGTCGGCTCGGCCTTCGCCGAGATCGCACGACGCCGCTCGTTCTTCGAGCACTGCGCGCTGGCCGACTACGACCCTGCGCGACCGGAGCACGTCGTCGGCGGAGCTCGACGACGAACGCTTCTCCGCGCATCGGATCGACGCGTCGAGCAAGGACGCCGTTGTCGCGCTGATCCGGGAGACGCGCGCCGACGCCGTCCTGAACTCCGTCGACCCGCTCTTCAACGTCCCGATCTTCGACGCGTGCTTCGACGCCGGCGCCACGTACCTCGACATGGCGATGACCCTCTCCGAGCCGCACCCCACGAACCCGCACGAGGAGGTCGGCGTCAAGCTCGGCGACTACCAGTTCGAGCGCGCGGCGGCCTGGGAGGAGAAGGGCCTGCTCGCACTCGTCGGCATCGGGGTCGAGCCGGGCGCGGCCGACGTCTTCGCCCGCTACGCGGCGGACGAGCTCTTCTCCGAGATCGACGAGGTCGGGATTCGCGACGGCGCGAGCCTCGTCGTCGACGGCTACGACTTCGCCCCGACCTTCTCCATCTGGACGACGATCGAGGAGTGCCTCAACCCGCCCGTGATCTGGGAGCGCGACCGTGGCTGGTTCACGACCGCGCCGTTCTCCGAGCCCGAGGTCTTCGACTTCCCGGAGGGGATCGGGCCGGTCGAGTGCGTCAACGTCGAGCACGAGGAGGTGCTCGCTCGTGCCGCGCTGGATCGACTGCAAGCGCGTCACCTTCAAGTACGGCCTCGGCGACGAGTTCATCGAGGTGCTGAAGACGCTCCACAAGCTCGGGCTCGACTCGAAGGAGCGCATCCCGGTGAAGGGAGTCGACGTCGCGCCGCGCGACGTCGTGGCCGCTGCGCTCCCCGACCCGGCGACGCTCGGCGAGCGCATGACGGGCAAGACCTGCGCGGGGACACTCGTCACCGGTGCTCGGCAAGGACGGCGCGCCGCGGAAGACCTACCTCTACCACGTCGCCGACAACGAGACGACGATGCGCGAGTACGGCTCGCAGGCCGTCGTCTGGCAGACCGCGATCAATCCGGTGATCGCGCTCGAGTTGCTCGCGTCGGGCGACTGGAAGGGAGCCGGCGTTCTCGGCCCGGAGGCGTTTCGTGCCCAGCCGTTCCTGGACAAGCTCGCCGAGCACGGCGCGCCGCACGGCGTTCTCGAGCTCACGCCGTAGTGTCGATTACTTCTGGCTGCGTTCGTCGTCTACATGGTGATGCGATCTAGGATCGAACCGTGCCGGTCGTGAGGCTCAGGGCTCCGCTGTCGGAGCTCGCGGGGGGAAAGCGTGAGCTCGAGCTCGAGGGAGCGACCGTCGCCGAGGTGCTGAAGGCACTCGAGCGCGAGCACCCGGACACGCGAGGCTGGATCCTCGACGAGCGCGGAGCGATCCGCGAGCACATCAACGTCTTCGTGAACAAGGAGTACGGGCGGGAGGAGACCTCGGTCACGCCGAGCGACTGCCTCCACGTCATTCCCGCGATCTCAGGAGGGTAGGGAAGTGACCGAGCTTCTGGTCGGAACGAAGAAGGGCCTGTTCGTCCTCGAGGGCGGCGGTGACACATTCGAGATCACGTCGCGGCACTTCGCGGGTGAGCCTGTCGAGTTCGCGACGCGAGACGCGCGGACCGGCCGCACCTTCGCGTGCGTGACGTCCGCGTTCTACGGACCGAAGATCTTCTACACGGACGACCTCGCGGCCGAGTGGCAACAGGCAGGTGGAGTCGAGCTCCCGGAAGATGCCGAGAAGCCCCTCGAGCGACTCTGGACAGTCGTGCCCGCCGAGGACGACGACCACCTGTACGCGGGCGGTGCCCCCGGCATCCTCTTCGAGAGCCACGACGCCGGCGCGAGCTGGGAGCTCAACAAGGCGTTCTGGGAGCAGCCGACGCGGCCTGACTGGAGCCCCGGAGCGGGCGGCATGTGCATGCATTCGATCGCGACGTGGCCGGGCGATCCCACGCGCGTCGCCCTGGCCATCTCGGCCGTGGGCGTCTGGCTAACCGACGACGGCGGTCAGACCTGGCGAAACGGGAACAAGAACCTGTACCCCCGCTACATGCCGGAGGAGGCGCGCGAGGAGACGCTCACGCTCTGCGTCCACAACATGCACCGGGCGCCGAAGCGGCCGGAGCGCCTGTTCATGCAGTTCCACGGCGGCGTCTACCGCTCCGACGATGCCGGCGAGACCTGGACGTCGATCGCGGACGGTCTTCCGTCCGACTTCGGCTTCCCGATGGTCGTGGACCCGGACGACCCGGACTCCGCGTACGTCATCCCGCTCGTCGCGGACATGGACCGCACGACGCCCGAAGGCAAAGTGCGCGTGTACGAGACGCGCGACGCGGGTGAGAGCTGGACCGCGCGAGGGGACGGCCTGCCGCAGGACGACGCGTATCTCACGATCCTCCGCCAGGCGTTCTGCGGCGAGGGTTCCGGGGCGTCGATGGGCCTCTACTTCGGTGCGACGTCGGGCGACGTCTTCGGATCGGGCGATGCCGGGAAGAGCTGGTTCACGGCAGCGACGAACCTCCCACCCGTTCACTCGATTCGCGCCGCGTAGCCGGCCGGGCGAGGCGCTGAAGCACCTCGCCCCCGATGAGCCGGTGCGCTGCTTCGGCCGGGCGAGGCGCTGAAGCACCTCGCCCCCGATGAGCCGGTGCGCTGCTTCAGCAGTGCACCGGACGTCCACTCGCGCTAGACACCGCGCGACTCGACGAACGTCGGGGAGATGCGGACGGACACCCGTGTCTCCCCCTCCCGGTGCGACATGTACCGGTCGTGACCGCGGTACTTCCGCGCGAGGCGGTCGATCTGCTCGTTGGCGCCCTCCTCGGTGAGTGTCGACGTGCCGGTGATCCCGAGCCAGCGCAGCTCGTTGCTCGGATCGACGACGACGAGCGATACACGCGGGTCGGCAGCGAGGTACCTCGGCTTCGCGCGCGGCCACGCCGTGTTGACCGAGACACCATCGTCGTCGACGTCGACCCACAGCGGAGTCGAGTGCGGCGAGCCGTCGGGCCGAAGCACTGTCACCACGGCGATGAACGGGTTCTCGAGGAACGCCCGTTGCGCCGGCGTGAGCGCCTTCACGAGATGGCGACCATCCGGTCGATCGCGCCCCGCGCGCGCTCGGCGATCTCGTCGGGCACCGTGACCTCGTACTTCCAGTCGCGGAGCGAATCGCGGAGTTTCGGAAGCGTGATCATCTTCATGTAGCGGCAGATCGCCTTTTCGGAAACCGCCTCGAAGCGCTTCTCGGGCGCCTCCTTGTTGAGCCGATGGATGATTCCCGTCTCGGTCGCGACGAGGAAGCGCTCCTTCGGAGACGACTTCGCGAAATTGATCATCCCCTCGGTCGAGAGGATGTGCGTGTTCTCGTTGCCGAAGGCCATGCACTGGCTCGCGCACCCGCATTCGGGGTGGACGAGGAACTCCGCGTCGGGTGCCTCGGCCTGCCAGCGCGTGATGTCCTGCGGGCGGATCCCGGCGTGGACATGACACTCGCCCATCCAGATGCGCAGCTTTCGGCCCGTGACCTTCTCGAGCCAGAGGCCGAGGAACATGTCGGGGCAGAAGAGAATCTCCGTGTCCTCGGGAATCGACTCGATGACGCCCTTCGCGTTCCCGGACGTGCAGCAGTAGTCGCTCTCGGCCTTCACCTCGGCCGTCGTGTTCACATACGAGACGACGACCGCGCCGGGGTTCTCCGCCTTCCACGCGCGGAGCTGGTCGGCCGAGATCGACTCGGCGAGCGAGCAGCCTGCGTCGAGGTCGGGGATGAGCACGGTCTTCTGCGGGCTCAGGATCGCGGCCGTCTCGGCCATGAAGTGGACTCCGCAGAAGACGATCGCCTCGGCGTCCGTGGCCGCGGCTTCGCGGGAGAGCCCGAGCGAGTCGCCGACGTAGTCCGCGACGTCCTGCACCTCGGGCACCTGGTAGTTGTGGGCGAGGATCACCGCGCCGCGCTCGGTGGCGAGCGCGCGGATCTCCTCGTGCATCGTGGTGATCTCTGCTGTGGTCATGTCAGCTCCAGTGAGACGTCGAGTGAACGGGCGGAATGCGTGAGCGCGCCGACGGAGATCTCGTCGACGCCGGTCTCCGCGATCGCCCTGATGGTGTCGAGAGTGACGCCGCCCGAGGCTTCGAGCCGGGCACGGCGTCGCACGAGCGCGACGGCCTCGCGCAACTGGTCGAGCGTCATGTTGTCGAGAAGAATCGCGTCGACGCCGGCGTCGACGGCCTCTCCGACCTGATCGAGCGTGTCGCATTCGACCTCGATCGGAAGGTCCGACGCAGCGCGGACGAGCTCGACGGCCGCCGCGATCGAGCCGGCGGCGCGCAGGTGGTTGTCCTTGATCAGAACCGCGTCGTCGAGGCCGAACCGGTGGTTGCGTCCGCCGCCACTCGCGACCGCGTGCTTCTCGAGCGCGCGCAGTCCCGGTGTCGTCTTGCGCGTGTCGAGGACGGCCACTCCCGTGCCCTCGACGCGTCGACGTAGCGACGCGTGAGGGTCGCGATCCCGGAGAGACGCCCGACGAAGTTCAGCGCGACCCGCTCTCCCGTGAGGATGGCCCGCTGCGAGCCTGTGATGCGTGCGACCACGGCAGGCGGCTCGACCACGTCGCCGTCGCGCGCGAGCGCCTCGAAGCGGATCGTCCGGATCGAGCGCGAGAAACGTCGCCTCGGCCGCACGGAGCCCGCAGACGACGCCACTCTCCTTCACGAGCAGATCCGCCGTGCCGACAGCGTCGACAGGCACCGTCGCCTCGGTGGTCACGTCGCCGGCGCCGATGTCCTCGGCGAGCGCCGAATGGACGATCCGCTCGAGCGTGTCGGTCGCTACCGCCATGTCTCGAGCACCGCCTCTGCGTCAGTGCGAAGGACGACGTGGCGTTCGAAGTCCTCGCTCTCGGACGGGAAGTCCGCGCGGAAGTGCGAGCCGCGGCTCTCCTCGCGCGTCAGCGCGCTGCGTGCGACGAGACGCGTGAGCACGTGCGGCGCGTCGAGCAGGCGCTCGAGGCCCTCGGCATCGCGGATGAGGCCGCAGTCGTGCCAGAGCGACGCGCGCAGCTCCGGCGTCACGAGCTCCGGGGCCGGCGCCGCAGGGACATCGGGGAGACGCGACGGGAGGTCGGGCTCGGCGAGCGCCGCAAGTGCCGCGCGGCGGCCGAAGACCAGGCACTCGAGCAGCGAGTTCGAGGCGAGCCGGTTCGCGCCGTGCACTCCCGTCGCCGCGCACTCGCCCGCGGCGTAGAGACCGGGAAGCTCGCTGCGCCCGTCGAGATCGGTGAGGACGCCGCCGACCGAGTAGTGCGCGGCCGGTGCGACGGGGATCGGCGTCTGCGCGGGGTCGTATCCCTCTTCGACGAGGCTCCCCATCAGCGAGGGGAAGCGCCCGCGGTCGATCGCGCGGAGATCGAGCAGCACGGTTCCCCGTGCGGCGATCTCGCGTGCGACGACGTCGCGCGGGGCGAGCTCGTCGGTGAAGCGGTTGCCCTGGTCGTCGAGGAGCACGGCGCCCTCGCCGCGCAGCGCCTCGGAGAGCAGGAGCGACGAGTCGACGAGCGTGGTCGGATGGAACTGCACGAACTCGAGATCGGCCAGCGCCGCGCCCGCGCGGTACGCCGCCGCCATCCCCTCACCTACCGCGCCGGCGGGATTCGTCGTGCGCTCCCACAGCGCCGCGGCACCGCCCGTCGAAAGGAGCGTCGCGCGCGCCGAGACCGCGCGCCGGTCGGTCACGACGCCGACGCAGCGCTCGTCGTCGCGCCAGACCGAGAGCATCCGCTCGCCCTCGGCCACGGTGATCCGGGGGTGCGCGAGGACGCGTTCCGCGAGCTTGCGCGCGACGCGGTCGCCGGTGGCCGCTCCTCCCGCGTGCACGACGCGGCGGAGGCTGTGGCCGCCCTCGAGGCCGAGACCCTCGTCGAACTCGACACCGAGCTCCACGAGGTCGCGGATCCGGGCGGGCGCCTCGTCGGTCAGCACGGAGACGGCACTCGGACGACAGAGCCCGCGGCCGGTCCGGAGCGTGTCCTCCGCATGGAGCGCCGGGTCGTCGTCCTCCCCCACGGCGGCCGCGATGCCGCCCTGGGCGAGCAGGCTCGTGGACGAGAGGAGCGCTCCCTTCGTCAGAACGAGGACGTCTCCCTCGGCGGCAGCACAGAGGGCGGCAAAGAGCCCGGCGACGCCTCCGCCGACGACGACGAGCGCGAGCTCGGAGTCGTGGCCTGTATCTCGGTGTACGCTCATGGTAGTTTTCGCCTCTGAGTCGATAACCTCGTGGCTGAGTCTAGCACCCCACCTCCGACCCCCGCGCACGTCGCCCTCGCGACGGTGTTCCAGGTGCGCGACGGGCAGCTCTGCGTCCTTCTCTGGGAGCGCGCCCGCGAGCCCTTCTCCGGAGCGTGGGCGCTGCCGGGTGGAACGCTCGCCGCGAGCGAGACGCTCGAAGCGTCGATCCTCCGCCATCTCGCGACGAAGGTCGACGTCCGCGAGGTCGCGCACCTCGAGCAGCTCGGGACGTGGAGCGATCCGTCGCGCCATCCCGAGCGCTGGGAGCTGGCGACCGCGTACCTCGGTCTCGTGCCGCTCGGCCTCGATCCGCGCATCCCGTCCGACACCGCCTGGCAAGCGCGTGGACACGCTCCCGGCAACGGCGTTCGACCACGGTGCGATCGTCCTCGCCGGCCGCGATCGCCTGCGCGGGAAGCTCTCGTACTCGAACATCGGGTTCGCACTCGCGCCGGAGAGCTTCACGCTCGCCGAGCTCCGCGACGTCTACGAGGCCGCTCTCGGCTACGAGGTCTCGTCGACGAACCTCAAGCGCGTGCTCGTGCGGCGCGGCGCGATCGAGTCCGTCGGCAGGCGGCGCGCGCACGGGCCCTCCGGCGGTCGACCCGCGGAGCTCTATCGCTTCAGGAGCAGGCAGGCTCGAGGTGACGGATCCGTTCGCCGTGCTCCGGCCGCCGATCTGATCGGCGGCCGCTGTGGACTGATTGGCAACGACTCTCGACACCTCAGTGCCAGGCACTGTTAAGAGCGCGGAGCCTCAAGATGCGCGCACGCGCGGCCGATCACTGCCGCATGCGGCACTTTCGAACCTGGCTACTCGTAATCGGCTTCGTCAGCCTCGTGGCAGAGGCAGCGGCGGCAGCGGCTGTCTTCTGGCACGGCGGCACCCCGCTTCGCCGCTCCTAGGCGATCAGACGAACGAGAGCGGTCACCGCGGCGGCGACGGCCATCGCGACGATCACGTGCGCGCGCAGCGAGATCGCGACGACCGCCGCGCCGACACCTACGACACGCGCGTCGACCTCGATCTCCTCGTCACCGCCGAACGTCTGCGTCACGACGAGCGCGATGAGCATGACCGGCGCGAGCAGGTCCACCACCGACTGGACCCGCGGAGGCAGAGCGCGTCGCCCGATCAGCACGGGGCCGGCGGCCTTGAAAGCGATCGTGACGAGTCCGACGACCGCGACGACGAGCCAGGCGCTGCTCACCACCAGCCCGATTCTGTGGGCCGCGATTCGGACGACCGGCGTAGCCCGAGGAGGCACGCGACGGACGCAGCGATGATCGGCACGCCGGCCGGCGCGAACGGGATGAGCACGAGCGTGATGACCCCAGCCAGGGCCGCCGCCTGGCGTCCGCGGCGCCCGCGCAGGTACGGGACGGCGAGCGCCAGGAACAGCGCTGCGAACGCCGCATCGAGACCGAGAGCGTTCGGGTTCTCGAGGATCCCGCCGACAGCCGTGCCGGCGGCGGTGCTCCCGACCCACAACACGTAGAACACGAGGCCCGACCCGACGAGCATCGGCCACTCGAACCGCCCGCGTCGCCCCGCAAGCGCCCAGGACTCGTCCACGATCACCTGCGACTCGACGAGCCGCCGCAGCCTCCCGCCCGGGAAGATCCCAGCCACCGTGACGCTGATCGCGATGTACCGGGCGTTGAGGAACACGGCGGCGAGTACGGCTGCGGCGATCGTCCCTCCCGCGTCGAGCACCGAGAGCGACGCGAACTGCGCAGCGCCGGCAAACGTCGTCGCCGACATGACCACAGCCGCGAACGCACCAAAACCGGTCGCATCCGCGAGCACGCCGTACGAGAGCCCGAACAGGATCGGGCTCGGCGCGAGCGGGAGCGCAGCACGCACGCCGTCTCGGATGCGCGGCTCCGAGTTGATCACGTCGCTCACGGATCAACCTTAGACAGCGGCCACGCACGCGCCGGCTGTCACAATCACCCGGTGAAAGTCGTCGTCAGCGGTGCGTCCGGACTGATCGGATCGGCGCTCGTTCCGGCGCTGCGCGCCCGCGATCACGACGTGCTGCGCCTCGTCCGCAGCGAGCCGTCCGCAGCCGACGAGATCCGCTGGAACCCCGCAGCGGGAGAGCTGGACCCGGCGCGACTCACAGGGGTCGACGCAATTGTGAACCTGAGCGGGGAGAACCTCGGCAAGCGCTGGACCGACGCGCGCAAGCGAGCGATCATGGATTCGCGTGTGCAGTCGACGGAGCTTGCTTGCCCGAACCGCTGCAGCACTCGATCCGCGGCCCTCCGTCCTCGTCGTCGCCTCGGCGGTCGGCTACTACGGCGATCGCGGCGACGAGATCCTCACGCGAGGAGTCGTCCTGCCGGCATCCGGCTACCTCGCAGACGTCGTCAGCGCCTGGGAGAAGGCTGCCGACCCGGCGCGCGAGGCGGGGATCCGCGTCGTGCACCTGCGCCAGGGCATCGTCCTGTCGAAGGACGGCGGTGCGCTCAAGCCCATGCTCCTTCCCTTCAGGCTCGGTGCGGGCGGGCGGGTCGGGAGCGGTAAGCAGTGGTGGAGCTGGATCGGGATGGACGACCTCGTCGCGGCGTACGGCCAGGCGCTCGAGAGCGACCTCGCCGGTGCGGTCAACGCGACAGCGCCGAACCCGGCGACGAACGAGCAGTTCACGAAGGCGCTCGGATCGGCGCTCCACCGGCCGACCGTGTTGCCCGTTCCCGCGTTCGCTGCACGCGCGCTGTTCGGCGAGATGGGCGACGCGATGCTCGTCGGGGGCCAACGTGTGCTGCCGGCCCGCCTCGTCGAGGCGGGGTTCGACTTCTCGGCGCCGACGATCGACGTCGGTCTCGTCGCAGGCGCTCGACAAGTGATGCGGCAGCAGCAGCGCTAGCCCTGTCCACGGGAGAGGCGGTGGACGGCTGCGAAGGCCGCGAGTCCGCCCAACGCGAGGGCCGCTGCGCCGAGCCAGAGCCACGGTGTATCGGTCGTCGGCTCGGCCTGAACGGCTCTCACGAGCGACTCCGCCATCACGGCGGGCGACGCTCCCGCGCTGTCAGACCGCGCTTCACGGATGAGCTCGGCGAGCCGATCGTCGCCGATGTCGTCGCTCCACGCTCCGAGGTCCGTTCCGACGAGCACGACGAGCGTCCCGTCGAGCGCCGCTTCCCTGGCGACCTCCTCCGCGATTGCATTCGGGCCGCCTGCCAGCTCGGTCGACGCCGACGCCGGCATGAACGCGACCTTGGGGTTGTCGCCGACGATCACCGGGAAGTTGCCCGCCTCGACGTCGCTCACCGAAGCACCCGGCTCGTACGAGACAGGAACGCTCGCGAACGCCGCGACCGCGCGTCCGATAGACGTCGAGGGAACGTGTGCGCCGGCGTCGACGGCGCATACGAGTGAGAGGACGACGATCGTTGCCAACCGCGGCACGGGCGCCACGCTAATCAAGAGCTGATGCGGGCCGACCCGGAGGCCGGCCCGCATCAGCCGAGATCAGGGAGACCCGGCCGGGCAGTCGTTCCCGACGCCCGGGTTCGGGTCGACGCACTTGATCCGGCCCTGAATTGCCGGGCTCAACGGCGAGCTGGCCGTGACGTGATCCGCGAGCACCTGATCCATGATCTCCTGCGACGCGGCGCGGCTCGTGAAGTTCGGGTACCCGTCGCCGCCCGATGCCATGAAGTCGTTCTCGGCGATCCTGTACGTGGACCCTGCAGTCAGGTCGATCGCCGCACCGGTACAGGCTCCGTTCGCCGCCTGACGAACGGCCCCGGTCACGCGACTTCCCACCGCGGCCTCGATGTTGTACGTAAAGCAGAGACCCGAGACCTGTGGGAAGCGCCCGTTGGCCGCGGGCATCGACGAGACGCCGTTCTCGAGCATCGTCTTGAGCTCCGCTCCGTTCACCTGGAGCGTGACGACGATGTTCCCGAACGGCAGGACGGCGAGCACCTGTCCGCGAGTGATCCGGTACGGGGGCGGCGTGAACGCCGGACAGAGACCGGCGCCGCCTGCGACGCCCGAACATGTCAGCGCGTCACGGAGCCCGCCGGAGTTCGTGATGGCGAACTCGACGCCGATTGAGCTGTACTTGGCCCGCATCGCGTCCGTCGTGACGTCACCGACGAGCGACTCGCACAGCCTGCCGTCGACTCGGAGGCAGACATCGGAGCGCGGGATCTGGACGGACGACGTCCCGATCACCTGTCCCAGGATCGGCTGAAGCTGCGCCGTCAGGGCGGTAATTCTCGCCTGGATCGTCGGATCGGGCGTGACGCCGATGGCCCACGGCTTGTGGAAGTCGGCGGTCTTGTACACGACACCGCCCGCACTCGTGTCCAGCACGAGCCGTACGCGGGTGAAACGGACGCCCTTGGAGAGGTTCTCGACCACGAGCGTCCCGTTCGGGCGCGTCGACAGAACCTGGAAGTTCGTGTGATCGCCGATCACGACGTCGACGTTCTTCAAGGCATCTGCGAGGTCGATGAGTGGACCCGTCGGAGCAGTCAGCGTTCCTGCGGTCGCCCCGTCGTGACCCATGACGACGATGACCTTGTGGTTCCTCCGCAGCGCGTCGACCTCTGCCTGCACGAGGGGGAGCCGCGCCTTCACCGAGAACGGATCGAACGCCTTGGGGAAGACGAGCGTCGGTGCGTCTTCGTTCGTGAAGCCGACGAGGCCGAGCTTTCCTCCCTCCACGTTGAAGGTCGTGGACGGCGACCATTCCTTCGGCGTCCTCCCATTCGGAAGCACGACGTTGGCCGAGACGTACGGGAACTTCGCCAGCGGGATCAGCGTGTTCCGGAGGTACGCCGAGCCTCTGTCGAAGTTGTGATTTCCGAGCCCGTCGGCCGAGAAGCCCATCAGGTTCATGAGCTCGATCGTCGGCGTATCGCCGAAGAACGCCGAGATCGGAGGAGTTGCGCCGACTGAGTCGCCCGCTGCGACGGTGAAATGATCCTTGCCGGCCTCGGCCCGGTACTCGTCGAACCAGGGCTTCAGGAAAGCGGCGCCTCCGATCGCGAAGGCCGGTCCCGACCGTGTCCGCCGCCTCGGTGAGCGGCACGAGCTGGCCGTGGTAGTCGGAGATGTCGAGGATCGTGATCTCCTTGTACTTGCCCGATCCGCCGGTGAGCCCGTACAGGATCTTCCCGCGGGCGTTCTGCGGCCCCGGGATGCCCATCAGGAACGCGAGCGTAGGCGCCACGTCGATCGCCCGCACGCCTGCGACGGCTCCCTGCTTTCTGATGCCGGGGCCGGCGGCGACGAACGTGCCGTGCATGTTCACGTTGTGCTCGATGTCGACCATGTCCGGGAGATACCCGTGCTGGCCGAAGAACTGCGAGAACGCGATGATCTTGCCGTTCGTCGCTGCATCGGTCTGGTACGGCGGCCGGAAGACGACGACGACGTCGCCCGAGCGGTTCGGGTGGAGCGCATCCGTCCCGTCGACGTTGCGCAGTTCCTCCTTCTTGAACACCGCCTCGACCACCTTCTGCTCCCCAGGCAGGTTCGGATCGTCGAGGTTCGTGAACGCGTCGATGATCTTCGTCCGGACGGCTTCGTAGGTCACGCCGGCCGGGAGCGCCGGGTTCACGTAGATCTGCGCGGTCCCTCCCGCGTGACACTCCTTCGCCTGCGCCGTCGCCGCAACCGCTGCACTGGCGAACCGGCAGTTGCCCGACTGCAGCGTCGGTTGCAGACCGGCGGCCTGCAGGATCTCGGGAACGTTGACCGCCTACCACTGCGGTGCGAAACCGTGGTCGGACGACGCGATGACGGTCGTGTCGTCGCCCATGAGCTCGCGCCCGAGGCCGAGCGTCTCGTCCGCTTCCTCGTAGGCGGAGCGGATGTATCCCTCACGAATGGCAGTTCGCCCGTCGGCCGCCCCCGCTCCGTCCACGTTGTCGAAGTAGGGGTTGGCGTTCCCGTCCATGTCCGTGGGCGCTGACGAGTCCGAGGAACTGGTGCTGGAACTCGTCCGTGACGGGGTTGCCCATCAACAGCAGAGTCCGGGTTCACGCCGAGGTCCTCGATGATGTACTCGAGATACGCCCAGTGGGCGTCCTTCCACTTGAGGCCCTGCTCTATGTACGTGTCCTCGTCGACGATCAGCGCCTCGAGCGGAGCGAAGTCGGCTGCCGTCGAGGTCGGGAAGTCCTTGTTCAGCGTCTCCTCGAACGCGGTCGACCCGGCTGCGCCGAGCGCGTTGTAGGTCGCGTTCGCGCGCTGCAGCGACGTGAAGTAGAGGCGGAACGTCTCCGCGTCGGCCGACAGGTCGATGAGCTTCATCAGGAAGCCGGCCGTCCGGCCGGCGAACGTGCCGGACGCGAGCGTCACCTTGGCATCGGCCCAGTCGCCCTCCCCGAGCGTCGCGACCGCCGCGCTCCCGTTCTTCGTGCTCGCCGCGTTCACGACGAGCGCGCGGTTGTAGTTCACCGCGCTGTCGTTCGTCGAGTCGAAGACGTAGACGTCCCACACTCCACCGCCCGGGATCTGGGAGCTGGCGTGCGTGAAGAACGTCTCCTTCGCGGGGCTGAACGACGTCGGGACGTTCGTCCAACCGCTCGCAGGAGCGAGCTCTCGCTGCTGGTACTGGACGCCGAAGCTGGAGGCGAGGTTCTCAGCGGATGTCGAAGTTGAGGACGATCCCACGGCCTCCGATGAAGCTCCGGAAGTCGACGACCGGCCCCTGGAGTGCGGGGGTGTAGCCGCGAGCGGCGACCCACTCGAGCGCGACGACCTTCTTGCCTGCGCGCTCCGCTGCCTGGGCGATCGTGTCGGCCTGCAAGATCCCCGTCGCGGCAAAGCTCGAGGAGTTCTGGAACGCCTCTCCGGCGCGGAAGAACGTGTTGTTGGTGGAGCCGTGCTCACCCGGCCAAGCGCCGGTGGCGAGCGTTGCCCAGCCCACGCCGGTGTTGGGAGGAAAGCCCTGCAGGAGACCGTTCTGCCCCTTGACGCCGTCGGCCATGAGGTCGGCCATCGTGTCCATAGCGCCCTGTGCTGCGTACTTGTCGACGAGATCCGGCCGCATTCCGTCGGCGGCGAACAAGATCGCCTTCTCGGTAAGCGGCCACTCCTTCTCGTTCGCGGCGATCGCGCTTCCGCCGCCACTGCCCACCGCGACGGCGAGCACGAGCAAAAGCCCTGTGAGCGCCCATACGGGCACGGCCCTACGTGTCATCGCGTCTCCCTCTCCCGAACGTTCGCTGACGGCCGCGACTCTACTCCGGCGACCACGAAATGTGAAGAACGTTCGCGCGATCGTCTCCATGTCGACACCCGTCGATGACAATGGGCGCCGTGGTGGAACTCGCGACGCTCGGTTGGGACGACGCCTGGGGCGTCGCATTCGAGCCGTATCGCGAGCGGGGCCTGGTGGCGGGACGTGTCGCGGTTCAGCATCGCGGCGAGTACGACGTGGTGACGGCCGCGGGCGAGCAGCGCAGCCGCATCACGAGCCGACTCCGGCGCGAGTCGGATCGAACGGCCCTTCCCGTCGTCGGCGACTGGGTGGCACTCGACTCCGCAGGGGCGATCGTCGACGTCCTGCCGCGGCGAACGACGATCTCGCGCCGCGCCGCACACGAGCCCGCGTCTGGAGTCTCGCGTGAGCAGCTGATCGCCGCGAACGTCGATGTCGTGCTCGTCGTCCAGGCGCTCGGCCAGGAGCTCGACCGCCGGCTCCTCGAGCGCTACCTCACGCTCGCGGTCGAGAGCGGCGCGCGCCCGGTCGTGGTGCTCACGAAGGCCGACCTCGAAGACGATCCGGACGCGGTCGCGGCGGACCTCGCCGACGTCGGCGGCGAGGTACCGATCCACGTCGTGTCGACGCGGACGGGGATCGGGCTCGACGCCATCGGCACGCTCCTCGGCACGGGTGACCACGGGCGTGCTGCTCGGTCCGTCCGGAGTCGGGAAGTCGACCCTCGTCAACGCGCTCGTCGGCGACGACTCGCGCCTGACGACGGGCGCACTCGGCGCCGACGGCGCCGGCCGCCACACGACGACGCGGCGCGAGCTCGTTCTCCTCCCGAGCGGCGGCGTCATCATCGACAACCCGGGCATGCGGGAGGTTCATCTCTGGATCGGCGAGGACGGCCTCTCCGACGCCTTCGACGACATCGCCGAGCTGGCCACGTCGTGCAGGTTCTCCGACTGCCGGCACGAGACCGAGCCCGGCTGCGCCGTCCTCGCTGCGGTCGAGTCCGGAGAGCTGCCGCGCGAGCGCCTGGAGCGCTACCTCGCGCTCGAGCGCGAGGTAGCGGAGCTCGCCGAACGACTCGAGCGGCGCGAGCGCTCCCGCGCCCGGCGCAAGCCGGACGCGGGAGCGTGATGGTTCTCTAGGGCGAGATATATCTCGCCCTTACGGCGAGGCCACGTTCGCCGCGCCCGGCGTCTTCGTCGCCGTGAACGCCCAGTCGGCAGATGCGTTGTTCGTGTCCTGCTTGTCGGGGATGCGCGACAACGACCCGTCGACCGTGTTCGAATCGACGACCGTTGCAGCGAGCGCGGTGCCCTCGACGAGGTTGTACGTCTGCCCGTCGATCGTCGCCGCGGTGATGTCGCCTTCGTATGAGAGCGCGTCGAGGAGCGCCTTCGAAGACGTGTCGATGAGCGCGACGCCGTCGGGCGCGCCGTTCTGCGCCTCGATGTCGACCCGGAGGTACGCACCCGCAGCGAGCGAGCCCGTGAGCGCGACCCGCGCGTACTCCGTTCCGTCGCCCCCGTTCACGAGAACGAGCGCGATCCCGTCGAGTGTCGTGGCCGAGGTGCCCTTGTTCGCGATCTCGACGAAGCCACCCGTATCCGCTCCGACCTGGTCGTAGTCGATCTCGTTGATCACGAGCGTCGACGTCGGTGGCGGCGGCGGAGGAGGCGGAGGCGGCGGAGTGCCGCCGGCGAGGCAGCGAAGCTCGATCACGTTCGCGGACGTCACGACGACGTCGAGCGTCCCCGCTGCGGCGTCGAAGCGCGTGCAGGCCGTCCCGTCGAGCGCTCCGAGGGATGCGGCTCCTGCCGGACCCTGCGGGCCGGCGGGTCCCTGTGCGCCCGCGGGCCCGGCCGGACCCGCTGGACCAGCAACGCCGGCCGGACCGGCCGGTCCAATCGCACCGATCGGGCCCGCCGGGCCTGTCGCGCCCGCTACGCCCGTGTCACCCTTCGGCCCCGGCGGCCCAACCGCGCCCTGCGCACCCGCAGGCCCGGCTGGACCCTGCGGCCCTGCCGGACCGCGTTCGTTCCACGTGATTACACGCTCGTTCCTGCGGCAGTCGGACGCCTCCTGCACCACACGCAGGAACCCCTTGCCCGGCTTCTGGCATCCGACGATCACCCCGTCGGCCCGCGCACCGGCTCCCGCAAGCGCCGTGACGCTCGCGAAAGCGATCGCGGTCACGCCGGCGATGACGATTGCTCGTCCATACACGTCTTGCTCCCTTCGTCGATGTCGACGACCGTGGTATCCGCACCGGGAGCGAGCGGCCAGATGGCCGCACGGGACATGTGCCGTCGATTCCG
The DNA here is from genome assembly GCA_963822885.1 of uncultured Gaiellaceae bacterium. GTDB lineage: Bacteria > Actinomycetota > Thermoleophilia > Gaiellales > Gaiellaceae > GMQP-bins7. The sequence goes on along the minus strand of CAWGJJ010000017.1, from coordinate 69,491 downwards.
CATGGTTGAGCGGAGATGTGGACAGCCCGGCACCGACTCGTGACGAGGGTTGCACCGCATCAGCGAGAATCTGACTCCATGGCGTGGGAGCCCATCAGCCCGGAGCTTGCGCTCGTCGACCCGGATCTCGGCACGCGCGCCCGTGCGAGCCTCGGCGATCCGGTTCCGACCACCTACGCCCCGCGGCCCGTCCCGTCATCGGCCCAGACGCCACGACGGGACCAGCGTCCGTATCCGTTCTGGGCACGCGTCACGGCGGCGCTGTGGCTGCTCGTCCTCGGGATCCTCATCGGCGGCGCAGCGATCCCGCACGCACAGGACACGCCGCGCGTCGTCCCGCAGGGCGAGGATGCGCGCTTCTGCAGGGTGCCTGGCGAGACGCCCGCCGGGCCCGCAGGGCCTGGTCGTTAGACGCGAGAGGCCGGGCAGTGCCCGGCCTCTCGTTCGAAACGTGCGACGGCCGATCGAGAGCGTCTAAACGTTGTCGCACCACGTGAACAGCTCGGGGTTCGTCCGGTGGAGCGAGATGACCGTGCTGAGCTTCAGGAACGAGCCCTCGGGAAGGTCAACCCGGATGAACCCCGCACCGCCCAGGCCGTACTCTGAGTAGTCGACCTCGCCGCGAGCCGCCTCGTCGATGAGTCCGAGCGAGACGAGCGTGCCGACCCCGGCGGCGATGCAGCGGCCACCCTTGCCCGGATCCTCCGGCTTTGCGGCCGACCCGATCGGAGCGAGCGCCAGCGCCGTGGCTGCAACTACGGCAGCGATCACTGTGATTCGCTTGATCATTCCCCTACCCCCTTCTGTTGATGGCATCGATGAACCGAGCTCGCAACTACGAGACGCTCGGCGGGACGAGAACAGCGTTGATCGCGTGGATCACGCCGTTCGACGCCTTGACGTCGGCGACGATCACGCGCGAAGAGCCGTTCAGATAGAGCTTTCCGCCCTTCAGCGAGAGCTTGATCTTCTCGCCCTGGACGGTCTTGACCGACGCCATCTTCTTGGCGGCGGCGACAGCCGCACCGCTCGGAACGCGCGACGCGAGCACGTGGTACGTGAGCACCTTCGTGAGGAGCGCCTTGTCGGTCGCGACGGCGTCGTAGGTTTCAGGTGCGTTCTTCTTGAGGGACGCGAATGCGGCGTTGGTCGGCGCGAACACGGTGAACGGGCCCTTGCCGTTCAGCGTCTTCACGAGACCCGCCTGCTTGACCAGCGCGACGAGCGTCGAGAAGCGCTTGTCGCCGGCTGCGACGCCGACGATCGTGGCGCTCTGCGCCGACGGCTCGCTGGGAGCCGCTGTTGCGCCGACGGCAATCGAGGCGGTGGCGACGAGAGCGCCGATGAGAACTGCCATACGTACCTTCATGTGATGACCTCCCGGTCGGGATGAACGTTGACGGGGGTCTGTACGCACCCTCGACAAACCTGGATCAATCAGTCGACGAGTGATCGGGACGAGCTGCCGGCTGCGTACAAGAAGCGATACCCGATGAGCCCGAAACCCGGTCCTGCCATCATCTCGCTGTGGGCGAGCCTGCCGACGATGCGATCCTCGTTCGACGAGTCGACGCCGGCGACGCCGACGCGCTCCGTCTCATGTACGAGCGATACGGGGCGATCGTGTTCGGCATGACGTATCGCCTGCTCGGCGATCGCCAGGCAGCAGAGGAGTGCACGCAGGACGTCTTCGTCTCGGTCTGGCGCACCGCGCGCAACTACGACCCCGGCCGCGCGCAGGTCAGCACCTGGCTCTTCACGATCGCGCGCAACCGGGCGATCGACGCGACCCGGCGACGCGCCGCGCGGCCCGTCGACCCGCACGAGGAGATCTGGACGGCCGACGAGTCGCCCGATACGGCGGACCTCGTCTCCGCAGCGGACGACGCCGCCCGCGTCGCTGCGGCCATGGCCGAGCTCCCCGACGCGCAACGTGAGGCACTCTCGCTGGCGTACTTCGACGGGCTCTCGCACTCCGAGATCGCCGAGCGGCTCCGGCTTCCCGTTGGAACCGTGAAGGGGCGGATCAGACTGGCGCTCGACCGCCTCCGCGCGCTCGCGCCGCGGTACGCACTCGAGGCGGAGGCCGAGGCATGAACGACGTGCACCGCGATCGTCTCGCCGGCGAGGCACTCGGCGCGCTCGACGCATCGGACTCGGCCGAGCTCGCCGCCGAGGTCGAGCGCGATCCCGTCCTCGCCGCCGAGCTCGACGACTACCGCACAACCGTCGCGATGCTCGAGTCCACGGTCGCGCGCGAGCGGCCAAGCCATGACCTGTTCGCGGGCATCCTGGCCGAGATCGAGCCCCAGCCGGCCGGTCGCGTCGCGGCGGAGCCCGAGCGGCGCTGGAGCTGGCGCTTCGCGCTTCCCGCCTTCGCGGTGGGGGCGGCAACGGCAGCTGCGGTCTTCGCCATTGCGCTCGCCCTCGACTCGAGCAGCTCGCCAGGAGCTCCCGACGCGGTCGCCGAGGTCGCGGGAACGCCGGAGTTCGTGGATGTGCGCGGCGAGGCTCGCCTCTACGGCTCGACCCAGCCGGGCGGTGTCGTGCGGCTCGAGCTCGCCGACGTCCCAGAGGCCCCGGACGGCTCGCACTACGAGGTGTGGGTGCTTCGCCCCTCCGCGGGCGAGGCGATGGAGGCCGTCGGCGTGTTCGACTCGAGCGGCGCCGAGGTGGAGCTCGAGCTCGGCCTTCCAGGCGCCGGCGACTACGCGGCGGTCGACATCTCCCTCGAACCGGACGCCGGGCCAGCGGAGCACTCTGGCACGAGCCTCGCCGGCGGGACGTTCGAGCGTCCGACGACGTAGCGAGCCGCGGCTACAATCGGGCGTCCCTCGGGGCTATAGCTCAGTTGGAAGAGCGCCTGGATCGCACCCAGGAGGTCGCCAGTTCGAGTCTGGCTAGCTCCATCTCGGAACGCCGATCGGCCGGATGCCGTGAGCCCGCGCCGACCGGCCGAGGAACCGTCTGACGCCGCTCACGTCGATACCCGCCGACCTCGTCACCCCGCTCGGGGCGTACCTCCGGCTGCGCGGCGAGCAGGGCGGCAGCTTCCTGCTCGAGTCGGTCGAGCGCGGGCGGCTCGGGCGCAACTCGTTCGTCGGGTCGGGCTCGCGCGTCGTCTCGTTCGAGGAGGCCGAGGCGCTCGACGCTCCGGTCGTCGGCTACCTCTCGTACGACTACGCCTCGACGCTCGAGCCGACGGTGCCGCTGCCTGCCGACGGACCCGCTCTGCCGGAGAGTCGCTTCGTCGTCGTCGAGACGCTCGTCCGCTTCGACCACGGTGCCGGAGTCGCCGAGGTCCTCGTCGGGGATGCCGCGGACATCGCGGCGCGGCTCGAGCGTCCGCTCGAGATCCCGGCGCGCTCGTCGTCTCCCGCGCCGGGCGAGCTCGAGCGCTTCCCGACGCAGGCTCGCTACGAGGAGATGGTGCGCCGGTGCAAGACGCACATCGAGGACGGCGACGCGTTCCAGATCGTTCCGTCGCAGCGCGCGACGCGGAGAACGCCCGCCGAGCCGCTGGAGCTCTACCGCGCGCTGCGGCGCGTCAACCCCTCGCCGTACCTCTTCCTCCTCGAGCTCGACGAGCTCGCGCTCGTCGGCTCGTCGCCCGAGCGGCTCGTCGCCTGCGAGGACGGGCGCGCGAACGTCTCTCCGATCGCGGGCACGACGGCCGCAGGCGAGGGCGACGTCGAGCGTCTCCTCTCGTCCGAGAAGGACCGCGCAGAGCACGTGATGCTCGTCGACCTCGGTCGCAACGACCTGTCGCGCGTGTGCCGCGCCGGCACGGTGCGCGTTGCGCGCTCGCTGGAGATCGAGCGCTTCTCGCACGTCTCGCACCTCGTCTCGGAGGTCGTCGGCGAGCTGCGCGACGGCGTCACGCCGTTCGACGTGCTCCGCGCGTGCTTCCCGGCCGGAACCGTCACGGGCGCGCCCAAGGTGCGGGCGATGCAGATCATCTCGGAGCTCGAGGGCTACCGTCGCGGCCCGTACGCCGGCGCGGTCGGCTACGTCCTCCCGGGCGGGACGATGGACACGTGCATCGCGCTGCGCACGATGGTGGTCGCCGACGGCGTCGTCCACCTCCAGGCCGGCGCGGGCGTGGTGGCAGACTCCGACCCGGAGGCCGAGCACCGCGAATGCCTCGCGAAGCTCGCCGCTCTCGAGGCCGCGATCGCGCTCGCCGAGGAGGAGTACGCGTGAAGCTCCTGATGATCGACAACTACGACTCGTTCACCTGGAACCTCGTGCACCTGTTCGAGGAGCTCGGTGCCGAGGTCGACGTCTTCCGCAACGACGCGATCACGGTCGAGGAGGCGGAGGCGCTCGAGCCCGACCGGCTCGTCATCTCGCCGGGGCCGGGACGCCCTGAGGATGCAGGAGTCTCCGTCGACCTCATCCGCGCGCTCGGTCCGAACGTCGCGACGCTGGGCGTCTGCCTCGGCCACCAGGCGATCGTCGAGGCGTTCGGCGGAAAGGTCGGGCGTGCGCAGGCGCTCCTGCACGGGAAGTCGAGCGTCGTCCGTCACGACGGCGAGGGGGTGTACGCGGGCCTGCCGGAGGAGATCGAGGCGGGCCGCTACCACTCACTCGCCGCGCTCGACGTACCCGACGAGCTCGTCGTCACCGCGCGGACCGAGGACGGCGAGGTGATGGGCGTGCAGGCACCGCGTGCACCGGATCGAGGGCGTGCAGTTCCATCCCGAGAGCGTGCTCACGCCGTCGGGCCCCGAGCTCGCGGCCAACTTCCTGCGCTGAGGGCTACCGTTTCGCGATGGCGAAGACGCTCTTCGACCGGATCTGGGACACGCCACGTCGTCCACGAGACGTCGGGCGAGCCTGCGCTCCTCTACGTCGACCTCCACCTGATCCACGAGGTCACGTCGCCGCAGGCGTTCGACGGGCTGCGCCTCGCCGGCCGCACCGTGCGCAGGCCCGACCTCTCGATCGCGACGATGGATCACAACGTCCCGACTCTCCCGGGGCCGATCACCGATCCGCTCGCGCGCGCCCAGCTCGAGGCGCTGCGCGCGAACTGCGAGGAGTTCGGCATTCCGCTCTACGCGACGGGGAGCGGGCGCGAGGGCATCGTCCACGTCATCGGCCCCGAGCTCGGTCTCTCGCAGCCGGGGCTGACGATCGTCTGCGGCGACAGCCACACCTCGACGCACGGCGCCTTCGGCGCGCTCGCGTTCGGCATCGGCACGACCGAGGTCGAGCACGTGCTCGCGACGCAGTGCCTCCCGCGGATGCGTCCGCGGACGATGCGAATTCTCTACACGGGCGAGCTGCCGCTCGGGGTCACGCCGAAGGACGTCATCCTCGGCACCATCGGCCGGATCGGCGTCGCCGGCGCCGTCGGGCACGTGGTCGAGTACGCGGGAGCGCCGATCCGCGCGCTCTCGATGGAGGGGCGGCTGACCATCTGCAACATGTCGATCGAGGCGGGAGCGCGGGCGGGGATGATCGCGCCCGACGACACGACGTTCGCGTACCTCGAAGGGAGGCCCGCGGCGCCGAAGGGCGCCGAGTGGGAGCGCGCACTCGAGCGCTGGAGCGAGCTGCGGACCGACGACGGCGCGACATTCGACACGGAGGTCGAGATCGACGTCGCCGAGCTCGAGCCGCAGGTCACGTGGGGCACGAACCCGGCCATGGTCGCGCCGATCGGTGGCTCGGTGCCGGATCCCGCCGCGATCGACGACCCGGACGAGCGTGCCGCCACCGAGCGCGCGCTCGCGTACATGGCCCTCGAGCCGGGAACGCCACTGCGGGAGATCCACATCGACCGCGTCTTCATCGGCTCGTGCACGAACGCGCGGATCGAGGATCTGCGCGAGGCGGCACTCGTGGTGGACGGGCACCGCGTCTCGTCGAAGGTCAAGGCGATGGTCGTCCCCGGGTCGGCGACGGTGAAGCGCCAAGCGGAGGACGAGGGCCTCGACCGCGTCTTCGAGCGCGCGGGCTTCGAGTGGCGCAACGCGGGCTGCTCGATGTGCCTCGGGATGAACCCGGACATCCTCGCGCCCGGCGAGCGCTGCGCCTCGACCTCGAACCGAAACTTCGAGGGGCGGCAGGGCAGCGGCGGTCGCACGCACCTCGTGAGCCCGGCGATGGCTGCCGCTGCCGCGATCGCAGGTCACTTCGTCGACGTACGCGACTCCGTGGCGACGCGCGCATGAAGGCGTTTCGCTCGCTCACCGCGCGCGCGGTCGTCCTCGACCGGCCCGACGTCGACACCGACCAGATCATCCCAAAGCAGTTCCTCAAGCGCATCGAGCGCACCGGCTACGGCGAGTTCCTCTTCTTCGACTGGCGTCAGGATCCCGACTTCGAGCTGAATCGGCCGGGGTGCGACGGCGCGAGAATCCTCGTGACGGGACCGAACTTCGGCTGCGGCTCGTCGCGTGAGCATGCTGCCTGGGCGCTGCAGGACTACGGCTTCGACGTCGTGATCGCGCCGTCGTTCGGCGACATCTTCTTCTCGAACGCCGTCCAGGTCGGACTCGTGCCTGTCACGCTCCCCGCCGACGAGGTGAAGGCGCTGATTGCTGGCGGTCGAGGATGGCGACGTCACGGTCGACCTCGAGTCTCAGACGATCGTCGACCCCGCGGGCAGCGCGGTCGCGTTCGAGATGGATCCCTTCGTGCGCACGTCGCCTGCTCGAGGGACTCGACGCAATCGGTCGCACGCTCCGCCACGAGAGCGACATCGCCGCCTTCGAGGAGCGCTCGCCCTCGCCGGTGGCGACGACCGCGCTCTAGTCCCTGCCGACCTCGCGCTTCGAGAGGTCGAGCAGGTACGTGTACAGCTCGCGCAGCCCGTCCGCGGAGAGCGGGCCGCCGTTCGCGACGTCCAGCGCCTCGATGAGCTCGCGCTCGCGGTCGCGATCGACGAACGGGAAGACCGGCGTCGGCCTTGTAGCTGCGGATCTTCGCGACGAGCTCGATGCGTGCGTTGACGTCGGCGAGGATCGCGCGATCCACCGCGGCGATCTCGTCGCGTAGCTCCTTCACCGTCCGATCGACATCGTGCTCGCTCATTCGCGCTCCTCTGCAGGGTACGAGCCGAACAGGCGGAGCTGCCGGGTGCTCGCGCGGATCTCCTGCAGGGTCTCGCGCACGATCGGGTCGAGCGGATGCCCGGCGAGCACCGCGTCGAAGCGGTAGCGCCACGGCGCCTGCGGGATCGGTCGCGACACGAGCTGCAGGAGATCGATGCGGTGTCGCGCGAACGGCTCGATCGCACGATGCAGCGCGCCGGGCTGGTGATCCGTCACGAACGAGAAGGCCGTTCGCCACGCCTTCCCGTTCACGTCGAGCCGCGACGAAGTTCCCGATCGAGACGAAGCGCGTGTACGCCTCAGGGTGGTCGCCCACGTCGTCGGCGATCACGGACAGTCCGTGGAGCGACGCGGCACGCTCACTCGCGATCGCGGCTTCCGCCGGGTCGCCGTTCGCCGCGACCTGCGCGGCTGCGTCGCCCGTGGTGGGAGCGGCGATCGCGGTCGCCCACGGCATCGCGGCGAGCAGCTTCCGGCACTGGTCGAGCGCGACCGGGTGCGAGCGCACGACGCGGATCTCCTCGAGCGGCACGCTCTCGATCGCCACGAGCAGGTGACGAATGGCGAGCACGGTCTCGGCGGTGATGGCGAGCGGCGAGCCGTAGAGCAGGTCGTGCGTCTCGGCGACCGGCCCGGACAGCGAGCTCTCGATCGGCAGCACGCCGAAGGCGATCTCTCCGCTCGACGTCGCCTCGACGACCGCGTGAAAGGTCGGCAGCGGCACGAGCTCCGCGTCCGGGAAGAGGCGGTCGCAGGCGGCAGCGCTGTGCGCGCCGTCGCGGCCGGGGTAGCCGACGCGCATGTTGGGTTCGACAGACGGTGCGGAGCTGGGCATGGCAGCACTTCCTGGAGAGAGGTGGATCCGCCTGGTGAGGGCTAGCCGGCGGCGGCGGAGCGCGGATCGCCGACTAGCGCACGAAGCTGCGCGCCGCAAAGCCGAAGAGGATGAAGATCTCGCCGGCGCGCGTCATAGGCGTCACAGGCTAGGCGCGTCCGCCGGAGCCGTCAACACCCGTCAGGACAGCGCCTCGACGACTGCGTCCGCGAGCTCGGCGGTCGTCGCGTTCCCGCCGAGGTCCGGGGTGGGACGCTTCTGGAGGCCGACGTCCACCGCGGCCTCGAGCGCACGGGCCTCTTCCAGCCGTCCGAAGGCGTGCTCGAGCATGAGCGCGGTCGAGCGCAGCATCGCCGCCGGATTCGCGACGCCACGCCCGGCGATGTCGGGCGCCGAGCCGTGCACGGGCTCGAAGATCCCCGGCCCGTCGTCGCTCAGGCTCGCCGAGGGTGCGAGCCCGAGACCGCCGGTCATCGCCGCCGCGAGGTCGGAGAGGATGTCGCCGAACATGTTCTCGGTGACGATCACGTCGAACTGCGCGGGATCGGACGCGAGCTGCATGGCCGCGTTGTCCACGAGCATGTCGTCGACCGCGACATCCGGATACGCGGTCGCAACCTCCGCGACGACGCGCCGCCAGAGCCGCGACGTCTCGAGCACGTTCGCCTTGTCCACGGAGGTCAGTCGACCGCGTCGGGCGCGCGCGAGCTCGAACGCCCTGCGCGCGACGCGTTCCACCTGGCTCGGGTGGTACTCGCACGTGTCGAACGCCGTGCCGTCCTCGCGTACCCCGCGAGCCCCGAAGTAGAGCCCGCCGACGAGCTCGCGGACGATGAGGAGGTCGACCTCGCCCAGGCTGGCCGGGCGGAGATTCGCGTAGACGTCGAGCTCGGCGCGCAGCTGGAGCATCCCCTGCTCGGGTCGGACGTCGGCCGCGTCGAACTCGGGGTCGCCGATCGGCGCCTTGAGGACGGCGTCGGCGCTGCGACACGCCGCGAGCGTCTCCTCGGGAAGCGACGTCCCCGTCGCCCGGATCGCCGCGGCACCGAAGAGGTGCTCCTCGAGCTCGAGGTCGGGCGCGAGCTCGCGCAGCACGCGCTGCGCGACGGCCATCACCTCGGGTCCGATGCCGTCGCCGGGGAGGCACACGACGCGCAAGCTGGTCTGCGAGCTGGCCACGGGGGACGCCGACACTACAAGTTAGGCTCGTTGGGATGAGCACCACCGCGAGACGGAGCGTGGCCACCAGCCTGGAGCGCCTCGGCACCGAGACGGCGTTCAGCGTCCTCGCGCGCGCGAAGGCGCTCGAGCGCGAGGGTCGCGACGTCATCCATCTCGAGATCGGCGAGCCGGACTTCTCGACGCCACTCCACATCTGCGAGGTCGCGGCGGAGGCGTTGCGCGCGGGCGAGACGCACTACTGCCCGTCCGCCGGGATCCCGGAGCTGCGCGAGGCGGCCGCCGAGTACCTGTCGACGACGCGCGGAGTGGACGTCGGCCCGGAGAACGTGCTCGTCGGAACAGGCGCGAAGCCGTTCCTCTTCTTCGGCATCCTCGCCACCTGCAACCCCGGCGACGAGGTCGTCTACCCGGACCCGGGCTTCCCCATCTACGAGTCGGCGATCCGCTGGGCCGGGGCGACGCCCGTCCCGCTGCCGCTCCTCGAGGAGCGCGACTTCACGTTCTCGCCCGAGGATCTCGCCGACCGCCTCAGCGCGAGGACGAAGCTCGTCATCCTCAACTCACCGCACAACCCGACCGGTGGAGCACTCTCGCCGGAGGACGTCGCGAGCGCCGCGGAGCTGCTCGCGGAGACCGACGCATGGATCCTCTCCGACGAGGTCTACTCGCAGATGCTCTACGAGGGCGAGTTCGCGAGCATCGCGTCGCACCCGGGGATGCTCGAGCGGACGATTCTCCTCGACGGGCTCTCGAAGACCTACGCGATGACGGGCTGGCGCTGCGGGTTCGCCGCGGTTCCGGACGAGCTTCGTGGATCCGCTCACGCGCTTCTTCGTGAACTCGACATCGTGCGTGCCGGGATTCGTCCAGCTCGCCGGCGTCGCTGCGCTGCGTGGGCCACAGGACGAGCCGCGCGCGATGGTCGAGGAGTTCCGCGTGCGCCGCTCGCTCGTCGTCGACGGTCTGAACGAGCTCCCGGGCGTGAGCTGCCGCATGCCGAAGGGCGCGTTCTACGCATTTCCCAACGTCGCGGACGTGCCGATCGGCGCCGACGAGCTCGCCTCGCGGCTACTCGAGGAGGCCGGGGTCGCGGTTCTCGCGGGAAGCGCGTTCGGGACGGTCGGCAAGGACAACCTGCGCCTGAGCTACGCGAACTCGCGCGACAACCTCTCCGCCGCGCTCGACCGCATCGGCGCGTTCCTCGGGAGCCTCTCGTGACGCTCGACCTCGTCACCGCCGGCGAGTCGCACGGGCCGGCGCTCGTCGCCGTCCTCACCGGGCTTCCGGCCGGTCTCGAGCTCGACCGCGCGGCGATCGACCACGATCTCGCGCGTCGGCGCGAGGGCTACGGCCGCAGCCCGCGGCAGAAGCTCGAACAGGACGAGGTCGAGGTGCTCGCAGGCCTTCGGCACGGCAAGACGCTCGGGACGCCGCTCGCGCTGATGATCCGCAACCGCGATCACGCGAACTGGGCCTGGGGCATGAGCCCGTGGCCGCCCGAAGGCGAGCCGTCGGGGAAGGGCACCTCTGCCGTCCACCTGCCGCGCCCCGGACACGCCGATCTGGCCGGCGTCCTCAAGTACGGCCACGACGACGTGCGCAACGCCCTCGAGCGCGCGAGTGCGCGGCAGACCGCAGCGCACGTCGCGGCGGGCGCAGTCGCGAAGGCGCTGCTCGCGGAGATCGGCGTCGCCGTCTCCGGCTCGGTGCGCGAGGTCGGGGGCGCGACGAACGAGGACGGGATGCGCGAGGCGACCGACGCCGCGCGTGGCGATCGCGACACGCTCGGCGGCGTCGTCGAGGTGACGGCGACCGGTGTCCCGCCAGGCCTCGGCTCGTACGCGGAGAAGCGCGACCGGCTCGACGCGCGGCTGGCGGCGGCGCTCATGGGGATTCAGGCCGTCAAAGGCGTCGAGATCGGCGACGGGTTCGACCTCGCTCGCCGCCGTGGCTCGGAGGCGCACGACGAGATCGAGCCCGGGCTGCAGCGCAGCACCAATCGCGCGGGCGGGCTCGAAGGTGGGATGTCGAACGGCGAGCCGATCGTCGTCCGGGCCGCGATGAAGCCCCTCCCCACGCTCATGCGGCCGCTCGCGTCCGTCGACCTCGCCACGGGCGAGCCCGGGCAGGCGCTCGTCGAGCGGAGCGACGTGCAGGCGGTCGAAGCGCTGGCCGTGGTGGCCGAGGCCGCGGTCGCGTGGGAGCTCGCCCGCGCCGCGCGCGAGAAGTTCGGCGGCGACGCGCTGGTCGACTTCGTCTCGGCACACGGCGCGTACCTGGAGCGCATCCGCTGGCCGCGCTGAACGCGCTCGATCGCCACCTCGCGCTCGTCGGCTTCATGGGGGCGGGCAAGACGACCCTCGGGCCGGACATCGCGGCGCGGCTCGGCCGCGAGTTCGTCTCCGTAGACGCAGAGGTCGAGAGGCGGACTGGAGTGAGCGTCGCGGAGCTCTTCTCCGAGCGCGGCGAGAGCGCCTTCCGCGTGCTCGAAGAGGAGGCAGCCGCAGAGCTCCTCGATCGGCGGACGCCAGTTGTTCTCGAGCTCGGCGGCGGCGCGGTGGCGGCAGGCGCGACACGCGCCGCCCTCGCCCACCAGGCATTCACCCTGCGGCTCGAGACGTCCGCGGAGGAAGCCTGGGCGCGTGTGGCCGGGAGCGATAGGCCGCTCGCCCAGGACGCGGAGGCGTTCCGCGCGCTTTTCGAGGAGCGCGCGCCGCTCTACGACGAGGTCGCGGACGCCAGTGCCCGCGATGCAGACGGCGCGGTGCTCGCTGCTGCCGGCATCCATGTCGGGGAGAACGCCTCCCGGCATCTGGCCTCTCTCGTCCCGGGGGACGGCTCCGTCGAGCTCGTAATCGACGCGACCGTGTCCTCGCTTCACGGCGAGGGCATCCGCTCCGCGCTCGGCGACAGGCTCGCCGCCTCGCACGAGGTTCCCGCAGGCGAGGAGTCGAAGTCGGTCGATCATGCGGCGCGACTCTGGTCCGCCCTGCGCCTCGACCGGGGCGGGACGGTCGTCGCCGTCGGCGGTGGTACCGCGCTCGACCTCGCCGGCTTCACCGCCTCGACGTACCTTCGCGGCGTCGCCTGGGTTCCGGTGCCCACGACTCTGCTCGCACAGGTCGACGCGGCGATCGGCGGCAAGACCGCGGTCGACCTCCTCGAGGGAAAGAACCTCGTGGGCAGCTTCCACTGGCCGGCGCGAGTGATCGTCGATCCCGAGCTCCTCGCCACGCTGCCCGACGCGGAGCGCGAGAACGGGCTCGCCGAGGTCGTGAAGACGGGCCTTCTCGCGGGTGAGCCAGTCTGGGAGCTTCCTCCCGCCGAGCAGGTGCGCCGCTGCGCGGCGTTCAAGGCGGCCGTATGCCTGCGCGACCCACACGATCGCGGCGCGCGTACGCAGCTCAACCTCGGCCACACGTTCGCCCACGCGTTGGAGGCGGCCTCGAACTACTCGCTCCCGCATGGACGGGCCGTCGCGCTCGGTCTCGTCGCCGCCTGTCGTCTGTCCGGGCTCGAGAGCGAGGCGCGGCTCGTCGAGGAGCTCCTCCACCCGCAGCTCGCGCAGGTCGACCGCGAGGCCGCCTGGGCAGCGCTCGCGCGCGACAAGAAGGCGGTCGCGGGACACGCGCGTCTCGTCCTGCTCGACGCGCCCGGATCGCCCCGGATCGGCGTCGAGGTGGACGACGCAGCGGTGCGAGCGGCGCTCGATGCGCTCATCGCCTGACCCGAGGTCAGCCGGTGTTGCGAAGCGCAGCCGCGATCCCTGTGATCGAGCGCAGGAGTGGTCGCCGCAGCGAATCCCGGTGGGCTGGGGACGTCTCCGGATCCCGAAAGCGCCGGAGGAGCTCGACCTGGATCGCGTTCATCGGATCGACGTACGGATTGCGCAGCGCGATCGAGCGCTGGATGACCGGCTGCCGGTCGAGCAGCTTCGCGCGACCCCACGATCGCGAGCACCGCGGTCGACCGTGCGCTCGTGCTCGGCGGCGATCACGTCGAAGATCCGGTCGCGCTCGGGGCCCGGCTCGACAAGCTCGAGATACCCCTCGGCGATATCGAGGCTCGACTTCGCGAGCGTCATCTCGAGATTGGCGACGAGCGTGCGGAAGAACGGAAACGCGCGGTAGAGGCTCCGCAGCTCGCGCCTGCTCGCGGATGCGAACGCCGTGCCACAGCCGAACCACGCGGGAAGCACGCAACGGTTCTGTGTCCAGGCGAAGACCCACGGGATCGCCCGGAGCGCACCGAGGTCGTCGGAGCCGGACGGCCGTCGCGCGGGACGCGACCCGATCTCGAGGAGGGCGAGCTCGTCGATCGGCGTGAACTGCCGGAAGAACGGCAGGAAGTGCGGATCGTCGTGGACGAGGTCCCGGTACGTGCGCTCCGCAGGCGTCGAGAGGGCCTCGAGAGCGGCGCAGAGCCTCCTCTGGCGGCTCCGACGCGGCGACGTCAGGGAACGCGGCGACGAGGGTCGCCGCGAGCGCAGCCTCGAGGTTTCGATAGGCCAGTCCCGGAAGGCCGTACTTGAAGGAGACGGTCTCGCCCTGCTCGGTGAGCTTGAGCCGCCCGGGCGGATGTCCGGGCGGCTGCGCGAGGATCGCGGCGTGGGTCGGCCCGCCGCCACGACCCGCGCTGCCGCCGCGACCGTGGAAGATCGTCAGCTCGACGCCACGCCGAGCGGCCAGGCGCGTGAGCAGCTGCTGCGCCCGGAAGATCTCCCACTGCGCGGTGAGATAGCCGCCGTCCTTTCCCGAGTCCGAGTAGCCGACCATCACCTCGAGCCGCGCGCCGCGAGCCGCGACGAGGCGACCGAAACGTGCGTCGTCGAGCAGCTGCTCCACGATCTCCGCCGACGAGCGCAGCGACTCGATCGTCTCGAAGAGCGGGACGAGCGAGAGCTGGAGGCCCTCCGCCTCCGCCAGGTCGAGCGCGCGGAGGACGTCGTCGGCCGACGACGTGCCCGACACGATCAGCGTGTCGACGGCCTCCGGACCATGGGTCGCCTGGGCACGTGCAACGGCGGCGATCGTCTCCCGCACGCGTTCCGACGGCGCACGGAGATCCTCGGCGTGAAGACGAACGTCGAGCTTCGCCAGGTGGAAGCCGAAGAGCTCGACGCGCCGCCGCAGCGCGGCGAGCCGTCCGTCGGCGACGCGCTCTGCACGGCCGGCACGAAGGCTCCGGTCGAGGACGTCGAGATCGAGCGCGAGCGCCGACGGCGTCGCGTAGCCCTCCCCGTCGCCGGCGAGCGTGTTGCGCAGGCGCCTCCAGGCGAAGCTGAGCTTGCGTCGGTAGGGCTCGTCGAGATTGCGATCCTCGAGCTCGAGCGCATACTCGGGAAGCTGCTGCTCGTCACGTGCGATCGAGGCGAGGAGCTCGGGCGAGGTCGTGGCGAGCTGGGTCGAGATCCCGATGACCTGGGCGAGCTCGCGCACCTCCGCCGCGTACGTCGTGAGGGCGAGCGTCCGGGCCTGGCCGAGCGCCTCGGCGATCGTCTCCGGGCCGGCCGAAGGATTGCCGTCGAGGTCGCCCCCGATCCAGGTGCCGAAGCGGAACGGTGCCGGCGCATCCGGTAGCAGCCTCCGATAGTCGGCGAGCAGGAGCTCCGAGACGCGCGAGCAGGCTCTGCTCGAAGAACCAGAGCCCGTGACGGATCTCGTCGACGACGCGAGGACGTCGCGAGCGGACCTCGTCCGTCTGCCAGAGGAGCGTCACCTCCTCCGCGAGCGCCGCCTCGACGCGGCGCCTGCGCGCGGGCGTGAGCGAGGGGTCGTCCAGCTGCGCGAGCAGACGGCTCAGCCGCAGATGCGCGGCGAGCACACTGCGCCTCGTCGCCTCGGTGGGATGCGCCGTGAGCACGAGCTCGAGCGAGAGCTGCTGCGCCCCGCGCTCCAGCTCGTCCGGCGCGACCCCGGCTCGCTCGAGGCGCTGCACCGCGTCCGCCAGCGACTCGCGCGGCACGCGCTGCTCGTGCTCGTACTGGCGGCGGCGTCGGAGCCGGTGGTGCTGCTCCGCCAGATTGACGAGCTGGAAGTAGACGCCGAACGCCCGCAGGACGAGCGCCTGGCGCTCTGGCTCGAGGCCGGCGACGGTCGTTCTGAGCCGCGTGTGTTGTGCCGCACGACCGGTTGTGCGCGCGGTCCGGGCGAGGAGCCGTATCTCCTCCTCCAGGTCGAGCAGCTCCTGTCCTTCCTGCTCGACGAGGATTCGGCCGAGGATCGACCCGAGGAGCCGAACGTCCCGTCGGAGCGGTGCATCGGCCGAGGCGAGCTGATCCGTCAGAGCGTCACCCCGAGTCGCTCGAGCAGCGCGTCGCCGTCGGGCTCGACGAAGACGGGCCGCACGCGCTCGGCGACGGGCTGCGGCGTCTTCAGGCCGTCGCCGGTGACGAGAAGAACAACGGTGTCTTCCTCTCCGAGCTCGCCTCGGCGCACGGCCTCGCGCAGGGCACCGAGCGTCACCCCGGCTGCCGTCTCGCCGAAGACACCGCTCGTCTCGGCGAGCAGCGCCATGTTCGGCCCGATCTCCTCCTCGGCGACGGCGTAGATCGCTCCGGCCGATGTGTTCGCCGTCGCTACGGCAAGGTTTCCATCGGCGGGGTTGCCGATCGCGAGCGAGCGGCACAGCGTGTCCGGCCTGAGCGGGACGACCTTGCGCTGCTCCGCATAGGCGGCGGCGACGGGCGCGCAACCCTCCGCCTGCCCGCCGTAGAGACGCGGAGCGTCGCCGGCCACGAGCCCGAGCTCGCGCAGCTCGTAGAAGCCCTGGTGCACCTTCGAGAAGAGAGCGCCCGATGCGATCGGGCACGCGACTGCCGTCGGGAGCCTCCAGCCGAGCTGCTCGGCGATCTCGAACGCGACGGTCTTCGAGCCCTCGGCGTAGTAGGAGCGCAGGCCCGACGTTCACAAATGCCCAGTCGAGCTCGAAGGAGAGCTCGACGCTCATGCGCGAGCAGTCGTCGTAGCTTCCGTTGACGGCGTAGATCGTCGCCCCGTACACAGCGGTCGCGGTGAGCTTCTCGGGCTCGAGGTCGGCCGGGCAGAGAACCGCGGCCTCGATCCCCTCCGCTGCCGCCCGCGCCGCGACGGCGTTCGCGAGGTTCCCGGTCGACGAACAGGCGAGCGTCGTCGCGCCGAGCTCGAGCGCCTTCGCGCATGCGACCGCGACGACCCGATCCTTGAACGAGTGCGTCGGGTTGGCTGTGTCGAGCTTGACGTAGAGCTCGCCGAGGCCGAGAGCGCTCGCGAGCCGCGGGGCAGCGAGGAGCGGCGTGAGACCCGGCGCGAGTCGTGGCTCGCTAGGTGCTGCGACCGGAAGCAGCGGCGCGTAGCGCCAGATCGATGCGGGCCCTGCCGCGACCGCCTCGCGGGTGAACGTCTCCCGGACGACCTCCCAGTCATAGACGGGATCGAGCGGCCCGAAGCAGGCCGCGCACACACCGACCGCCTCGAGCGCATGCTCGCGCTCGCAGACCCGACACCGAAGAGATAGAGCTGGCACGACGACCTCCCTTTCCTCGCTCGACACATCCGACCGGGATTGGCACCTTGCTCGGGTGAGCAGGTTGCCGAGGCTTCACAGGGCCGGTCCCTCAGCCTCTCTCGATGCGGAGCGAGGCATGCCTCGCTTCCGGCGAGCAGTATACAAAGTGAAGTGAGCGATCTCAGACACCAGGTCGAGGCCGAGGCGACCGCGGCGAACGCGGCGCTTGCGGCGCTTCGCGACGACGCGGTCTCCGAGGCGCTTGCGGTCGCGGCCCGCCTCGTCGGCGAGCGACGCTCTGAGATCCTCGCCGCGAACGCCGCCGACCACGAGGCCGCGACCGGCCGTCTCGACGAGGGAACGCTCGACCGGCTGCGACTCGACGACGGACGCGTCGACGCTCTCGGTCGCCAGGTTGCGGTCATGGCCGAGCTCGCACCGCTCGAGCGCGAAGTGGACTCGTGGACGCTTCCGAACGGGCTGCGCGTGAGCGAGCGCCGGATCCCGATCGGCACCGTCGGAGCGAACTTCGAGGCTCGCCCCAACGTGGCCCTCGACGTCGCCGGCCAGCTGCTCAAGAGCCTGAACACGGCGGTGCTGCGAACAGGCGGCGCCGCGCTGCGAACCGTCACCGTGCTCGTCGACGAGGTCCTCCGGCCTGCGCTCGAAGCTGCAGGTCTGCCGCCTGGCGCGGTCGGCCTAGTCCGTTCAGCCGACCGAGAGGGCGCGCGCGTCCTCGTCTCCCTTCCGCAGCGGATCCCGCTCGTGATCCTGCGGGGGAGCGGTGAGACGACCGCCGCGCTCGCGCGTCTTGCGGCCGAGAACGGCGTACGGACGCTCGCGCACGCCGAGGGCGGCGGTGTGCTCTACGTCCACCGCTCCGCCGAGACGGAGAAGGCGCTCGCGCTCGTCGACGCGAGTCTCGATCGGCTCGGCGTGTGCAACCGGCTCAACCTGCTTCTCGTCGACCAGGATGCAGGCAAGCTCCTGTACGTGCTCCTCGGAGCGCTTGCCGCGCGTGGGCTCGAGGTACGCGGCGAGGTCGAAGGCGCGCTTCCGCACGAGCGGAGGCTCGGGCACGAGTGGGCGAACGACGCCGAACGGGTCTCGACCGTGACCGTCGCTCTCGTCGCAGGGGTCGAGGAGGCCGTGCGGCTCGCGAACGAGGAGACGTCGGGGCTCGCGGCCGGGATCGTCGCCGAGGACACGCAAGCGGCCGAGCGCTTCCTCGACGGCTACCGAGGAACCGCTGCCTACTGGCATGCGTCGACCCGCTACACCGACGGGTTCGAGCTGACCGGCGCACCGGAGACTGGGATCAACGTCGACTGGGCTCCCGGGCCGCGCGGCCCGGTGACGTATCGGGACCTCTGGCTGCGTCAGTACCGCGTGCTCGGCGACGGCACGCAACGGCGATGACCGTCGTCGTCAAGCTCGGGACGAGTCTCGTCGCCGGGCCACGTGGATCGGTCAGAGGCATCGTGCTCGGCCGCCGCGCGAGAGAGATCGCTCGCATCGTCCGCGGGGGCGAGCCCGTCGCCGTCGTCTCGTCGGGCGCGATCGCGCTCGGCCTTCCACAGCTCGGGCTCGACCGCCGCCCGCGCTCGGTGCCGAAGCTCCAGGCTGCGTCGGCGCTCGGCCAGGGTCGGCTCCAGCGCGCCTGGGAACGCGCGCTCGCGCGAGAAGGTCTCCTCGCCGCACAGGTGCTGCTCACGAGCGGCGACCTCGCCGATCGTGCCGCGTACGTGAACGCGCGCCATGCGCTCGAGGCCCTCTTCGCCGCGGGCGCGGTGCCGATCGTCAACGAGAACGACGCGACGGCAACCGACGAGATCGCCTTCGGCGACAACGACGCACTTGCGGCGCAGGTGGCGATCCTCGTCCGTGCGCGGCTGCTCGTCCTCCTCACCGAGGTCGCCGGCGTGTACACCCGCACCCCTGGCACGCCGGGAGCGGAGATCGTCGCCGACGGCGGGGCGACCGATGTCGCGTTCGGCGAACCGTCGCGCCTGGGTCGCGGAGGCATGCACAGCAAGGTGCTCGCTGCGCGAATGGCCGCGGACGCCGGCATCCCCACGGTCATAGCCGGCGGTGCGCCGGAGGCCGTGCTCGAGCCGATCCTCGCCGGCGAGCGGCGAGGCACGCGGTTCGAAGGAGCGGAGCAGGAGCTCTCGGCGTACAAGCTCTGGCTCCGCTTCGGGAAGCCGTCGAAGGGACGACTGCTCGTCGACGGTGGCGCGAAGCGAGCGGTCGAAGTCGCCGGCCGGAGCCTGCTGGCCGTCGGTGTCGTCGCGTGCGAGGGCCGCTTCGAGCCGGGCGACGCGGTCGAGCTCGTGGGTCCCGACGGAGCCGTCTTCGCCAGAGGGATCGCGGCGGCCACGCCGACCGACATCGCGTCGCGCGCACGAGGCCTCGAGGCCGTGCACCGCGACCGACTCGTCGTCCTCTAGCAAGCGACACTTGCAGCCGTCCGTCGGCTGCGCTACCGTGCCCGACTTCACGCGGCCGCCGAAGGACGTGTGAAACGGCGTTGATGCCTCAGGTCTCCGGGAGACCTGGGGCTTTTTTTGTGGTCCACGAAGGGAGGCGCGATGATCAAGGTCGAGGCAGTCGTGATCCGCGAGCGCGTCGAGACCGTGATCGACGCGGTCGAGGCGGAGACCGGCCACGTCGGCGTGACGGTGGTGGAAGCCATCGGCCACGGGCGCCAGCGCGGCATCACGCACGAGTACCGGGGGCGCATCTTCGAGTCGCGCTTCCTCCCGAAGGCCGTCCTCACGTTCGTCGTGAAGGACGACCTCGCCGACGAGGTGGTCGAGGCGATCGTGGACGCCGCCCAGAGCGGCAACGAGTCGGGCGACGGGATCGTCTGGACGACGCCCGTGAGCAACGTCACACACAACCGAACCGGACGAACCCTGGAGGAGGTGGAGATCGGATGACGACCCGAGAGCTCACGATCGCGACGAGCACCGTGTGGGTGGTCGTGGCAGCGATCCTCGTGATGTTCATGCAGGCGGGGTTCGCGTTCCTGGAGGCCGGACTCACGCGCATGAAGAACGTCGGCCACATCGCCGCGAAGAATGTCCTGATCTTCGCCCTCGCGTCCGTCATCTACTTCGCGGTCGGGTACGGCATCGCGTTCGGCGACGGCGGAAACGGTCTCGTCGGAGGCTCGGGCTTCATGCCCTCGATCGACGAGCTGCTCACGGTCGGCGAGGCGCCCTTCTCCTGGTTCGGCTCGATCCCGGCCGCGGCCGGCTACCTCTTCCAGGTCGTCTTCTGCGCCGTCTCGCTGGCGATCGTCTGGGGCGCGATGGCGGAGCGGACGAAGCTCTGGGTGTACTTCGTGTTCGGCGCCGCGTTCACGCTCGTCTACTCCGTCGTCTCGCACTGGATCTGGAGCCCCGACGGCTGGCTCTTCTCGAAGGGGATGCAGGACTTCGCCGGCTCGACCGTCGTCCACTACCAGGGCGCGCTCGCGGGGCTCGCCGGCGCGCTTCTCCTCGGGCCGCGCATCGGCAAGTTCTCGTCCGACGGCAAGCCGAACGCGATCCCGGGCCACAACATGGCCTTCACGACGCTCGGCGTGATCATCCTCTGGTTCGGCTGGTTCGGGTTCAACCCGGGCTCGACGCTCGGCGTCGACTTCGGCGGCGTCGGCTTCTTCGCGTACGTCGCGCTGAACACGAACCTCGCCGCGGCAGCGGGTGTCCTCGGGGCGGTGCTCACGTCGTGGATCGTGATCAAGAAGCCCGACCTCTCGATGATGCTGAACGGGGCCGTGGCAGGGCTCGTCGCGATAACCGCGGCGTGCGCGTTCGTCGCTCCCTGGGCGGCGATCGTGATCGGTGCCGTGGCCGGAGCGATCGTCGTCTTCGGCGTCCTCGCGGTCGAGCGAGTGCGCATCGACGACCCGATCGGCGCGATCGCCGCGCACGGGATGGCAGGTGTGTGGGGAACGCTCTCACTCGGATTCCTCGCACTGCCGTCTCAGGCGGAGAGCCTCGCGACCGGAAGCGCAGGGCTCTTCTACGGTGGCGGCTTCCACCAGCTCGGCATCCAGCTCCTCGGGCTCGCCGCGGTCGGCGCGTTCACGTTCACCGCGTCGTTCGCGATCCTCTGGCTGATGAAGGTGACGTTCGGAATCCGCTCGGACGTCGAATCGGAGACGGCGGGCCTCGACGTGTCCGAGCACGGGATGTGGGGCTATCCCGAGTTCTACATCCCGGTTCCGGGCGGCTACGGGACGGAGTCGCACGGGCATGTCGGGGTCGCGCACACGGCGTGCGCCCGACTCCGGCCACGGTGCACGCGGCCGTCGTCGTGCCGGAAGCGCTGCAGTAGCGAGGATCCCGGCGTCCACACGAGCCCGTCCGTCCCGCCCTCCGGGCGGACGGGCTTCGTGCCGGGTCAGCTCGCGCGCGTAACGGCACCCTCCGAGGCGGAGGAGACGAGCGCGGCGTACTTCGCGAAGACGCCGCTCGTGTAGCGCGGCTGCGGGCGCCGTCCAGTCGCGCATGCGCGCCGCGAGCTCGTCGTCGGAGAGCTCGACGCGAAGCTCGCGTGCGTCGACGTCGAGCACGATGACGTCTCCGTCCTGGAGCGCCGCGAGTGGCCCACCGCGCGCGGCCTCGGGCGACACGTGTCCGACCATGAAGCCGTGCGTCGCACCCGAGAAGCGCCCGTCGGTGACCAGTGCGACCTCCTCGGAGAGGCCCTCGCCGACGATCGCGCCGGTCACGTGCAGCATCTCGCGCATGCCCGGTCCGCCCGCCGGGCCCTCGTAACGGATCACGACCACGTCTCCGGCCACGAGCTCGTGCGCCATCACGGCCGCGAAGCACGCCTCTTCCGAGTCGAAGACGCGGGCCGGCCCGCGGTGAACGGTGCGGTCGTGCCCCGCGAGCTTGACGACGCAGCCCTCCGGCGCGAGGTTGCCGCGAAGCACCGCGACCCCTCCGCGCGACTTCAGCGGCGTGCCGATCGGCACGACGACGGTCTGGCCGGTCGTCTCCTCGACCGCGTCGGCGACCTCCGCGAGCGTGCGCCCGTCGACGGACGCGACGCCGGCGTGGACGAGCGCGCCGGCGCGGAGCTCCCGCGCGACGAGACCGACGCCGCCCGCGCGGTAGACGTCGGTCGCGTGGTACCGCCCCCAGGGCTTCATGTCGGCCACGATCGGAGTCGCCGCCGAGATGCGATCGAAGTCGTCGATGGTGAAGTCGATTCCGAACTCGCGCGCGATGGCGACGAGATGGAGGACACCGTTCGTCGAGCCGCCCGTACCCGCGATCGCGGCAGCAGCGTTCTCGACCGCCTCCTTCGTCACGATCGTCGAGGGGCGCCGGTCGTTCCGCACGACGTCGACGGCGAGCCTGCCGATCTCGTACGCCGCTTCCGCCTTCGCGCCGTTCACCGCCGGGATCCCGTTCGCGCCCAGCGGCGTCAGGCCGAGGAAGTCGATCATCGTCGACATCGTGTTCGCAGTGAACTGGCCACCGCAGGCTCCCGCGGCGGGACACGCGACCGACTCGAGCTCGTGCAGCTCCTCCGCGGTCATCTTTCCGACGGCGTACGCGCCGATCGCCTCGTAGACGTCGCCGATCGACACCTCGCGACCGCGGTAGAGACCGGGCGCGATCGAGCCCGTGTAGAAGACGACGGCCGGGATGTCGAGTCGCGCGAGCGCCATGACGGCACCGGGCGTCGTCTTGTCGCAGGCGACGAGGCACACGAGACCGTCGAAGAGGTGGCCGCGCGCGACGAGCTCGATCGAGTCCGCGATCACCTCGCGCGAGACGAGAGACGCACGCATCCCGGACGTGCCCATCGAAACCCCGTCCGACACCGCGATCGTGTTGAACTCCATCGGCGTCGCGCCGGCGTCGCGGATGCCGCGTTTCACGTCGACCGCGAGGTCGCGCTGATTGAGATTGCACGGCATCGTCTCGATCCACGTCGTCGCGACGCCGATGATCGGCTTGGCCAGGTCCTCGTCGGTGAATCCCGTTCCCTTGAGCATCGCGCGTGCGCCCGCGCGGTCGGGGCCGTCGGTCAGGGCGGCGCTGATGCGCTTCGCAGGATCGGACGGAAGGCTGTACGGATCGTTCGTCACAGCGCGTGGGCTCCTTTCGGTGAGGCGGGAAGTGGAAGCACGTCGACATCCGTGAAACGCTCGGCCAGCGCGGAGACGCATGCGTCCACCGCGTCGTCGCGGGCCCACACGATGACCGTCGGGCCCGATCCCGAGATCGTCGCCCCGAGCGCTCCTGGTGGAAGATCTCCACGCACCTCCGCGAGCAGCGGCGCGTTCGCGGCGCGGTGAGGCTCGTGCAGGCGGTCGTCGAGCGCCTCGGCGAAGAGCTCCGCCGAGCCGGTCGCGAGCGCCACGCCGAGCACCGTCGCGCGCGCCGC
Source organism: uncultured Gaiellaceae bacterium (assembly GCA_963822885.1). Taxonomy (GTDB): domain Bacteria; phylum Actinomycetota; class Thermoleophilia; order Gaiellales; family Gaiellaceae; genus GMQP-bins7. Next base: position 46,508 of record CAWGJJ010000017.1, on the reverse strand, counting down.
CGTGTACGACGCATCGGCGTGCAGCACGTGCTCGGGAAGCGCAGCGCGCGCTTCCGCGGTGGAGACGGTTCCCGCGGGAACGAGGGCGACCGGAACCGCCGGCGGGCGATCCGCGACGCGCTCCACGCGTCCGTCCCACGTGAGGCAGACACCGCCGGCGAGCGCGGCCGCGAGATTGTCGGGGTGGCCTTCCAGCTCGACACCCAGTGCCAGCAGCTCCTCCGCATCCGCAGTGCGCCCCGTCACGGCGCAGGCGGCGACGAGCCCGAGCGCGATCACCGAGGCGCTCGACCCGAGGCCGCGCTCCCTCGGGATCCGGTCGGTGAACGTGAAGCTCCACTCGCCGGCGGCCGCGAGCAGGGAGAACGCACGCACACCGAGGTGCTCCGGATCGGCGCGTCCCTCCCCCTCGCTCACCTCGAGCTCGTTCCAGAGGTCGAGCGCGACCGCCGCGCAGTCGAACCCCGGCCCGAGATTCGCGGTGCTCGCGGGCGCGCGGACGCGGAAGGTCACGACGCCACCTCGGCGATCGCATCGGGATCAGCGTCGACGACGAGCGGCGAAGCACTCTCGCGTGCGGCGGCCTCGGCGTCCTTGAGCCCGTGGCCGGTGAGGACGCAGACGACGCGTGCGCCTGGCTCCACCCCCGCCTCGATCACCGCGGCCAGCCCGGCAGCCGAGGAAGGCTCGCAGAGGACGCCTTCCTCGTGCGCGAGATCGCGCCACGCCTGGAGGATCGCCTCGTCCGAGAGGGAGACGACCTCCCCACCCGAGTCGCCCACGACGGCTGCGGCCTCCTGCGCATGCGCCGGTTCGACGATCCGGATCGCGGACGCGAGCGTCGTCGAGCGCTCCGCCGCCTCGCCGCCGAAGAGTCGCGGCATGCCGGCCCCCGCCTCGTCGAACCCGAGTGCGTACGCCCGCGTGTTGCCGCCACCGCCGTACGGGAGCGCGAGCACGTCGGGCGCACCCCCGAGGTCCTCGACGATCTCGAACGCCGCCGTCTTCTGCCCTTCGATGCGAAACGGGTTGAGCGAGTTGACGAGGACGTGCGTACCACGCGCGGCGAGCTCGCGCGCCGCTACCAGCGCGTCGTCGAAGCTCCCGCGGACCTGGACGACCCGTGCTCCGAGCGCGCCTGCCTGCGCGACCTTCGCGGCGGCGACCGCGCCGTGGGGTTGGAGAACGACAGCCTGCAACCCGGCCCGCGCGGCGTAGGCCGCGGCAGAGGCCGCCGTGTTCCCCGTCGAGGCGCAGATCACGGTCGTGACGCCTGCCTCGAGTGCCTTCGAGATCGCGAGCGTCATCCCGCGGTCTTTGAAGCTCCCGGTCGGGTTCGCGCCCTCCCATTTCAGGTACAGCTCGATTCCGAGGCGCTCCGACAGCCGTGGTGCCGGAAGCAGCGGCGTCGAGCCCTCTCCGAGCGACACGACGGGCGTCGACGCGTCGACGGGAAGGCGGTCGCGGTATCGGTCGATCACGCCGGGCACCGACGGGATCGTGTCACGCCCAGCCGAGCTCGACGACGCCTCGGTCGGAGATCACGGGAAGCAACGACGGGCGCGAGTGGATCGACGCCAGCTCCGCGATCTCGGCGACCGCGGCCTCGACCTCGTGCTGCGGCGCCTCGTGAAGGACGACGTGCAGCGCCGCACCGGCACCGAGCGGCACCTGCGTGAGTCGCGCCACCGACACGTTGTGCGCCGCAAGCCGCTCGGCCACTTCGGCGAGGACACCGGGCCGGTCGTCGACCTCGACGTGGAGATAGAAGGGCGAGCGAAGATCGCCGGGCGGCATGCGCTCGAGCGTCCGCCAGCACGGATCGTCATGCAGGAAGCCGGTGCCCGTCGTGCCGATGATCGAGACGAGGTCGGCGACGACGGCCGAGGCAGTCTCGATGCCTCCCGCCCCTGGGCCTTCGAGCGTGATCTCGCGGATTGCATCGCCCTGCAGCATCACACCGTTGAAGGCGCCTTCGATCGCGGCGAGCGGGTGGTGGCGATCGACGAGGGCCGGGCCGACACGCACGTCGACCCTGTCGTCGATGAGAGTGGCGGCGCCCACGAGTCGCACGACCATCTCGAGCTCGCGCGCGGCCGCAGGCAGTCCCGGCGCCATCGACTCCAGCCCGCGGTAGCCGACGTCGGCGAACGTGACGCGCGAGCCGAACGCAACCGTCGCGAGGATCGCCATCTTCGCGGCGGCGTCGGCGCCGGAGACGTCGTCCGTCGGATCCGCTTCGGCGAAACCGCGCCGCTGCGCCTCGGCGAGCGCGTCCGCGTACGACGCTCCTGCCTCCATCTCCGTGAGGATGAAGTTGGTCGTCCCGTTCACGATCCCGAGGACGCGATGCACGTTGGTCGAGACGAGAGACTCGCGCAGCACCTTGATGACCGGGATCGCCCCGCACACGCTCGCCTCGAAGCGAAGCTGGACGCCTGCGGCGACGGCCGCGGCGAACAGCTCCGAGCCTCGCTGCGCGACGAGCTGCTTGTTCGCCGTCACCACCGGCTTGCCGGCCGCGAGCAGCTCGAGCACGTGCGATCCGGCCGGCTCGAGGCCTCCCATCACCTCGGCGACGACGCCGATCGCCGGGTCGTCGCGCACGGCAGCGAAATCGGCGGTGAGCACGTTCGCTCCTGGATCGAAGCCGCGTTCGCGCGCCGGATCGCGCACGAGCGCGCGGACGACACGCAACCGGTGTCCCGTGGCGCGCTCGATGTCGTCGGCGTTCTCGACGAGCAGGCGAGCGACCGCCGCACCGACCGTCCCGTAGCCGAGGAGGCCGACTCCGACCTCGACGGCGTCGTCAGGCAGCCGGCACCTCCGCACGCTCGCGGCGCATCAGCGCTCGCAGCTCCTTGCCGACGCGCTCGAGCTCCTGATCCCCCGCCTGACGGCGAAGCTCGGCCAGCCGGGGCTCGCCGGCATCCATCTCCGCGATCCACTCGCGCGCGAACGTGCCGGACTGGATCTCCTCGAGGAGCACCTTCATCTGCTCGCGGACGAGGTCGTCGATGACCCGCGGCCCGCGCGTGAGATCTCCGAACTCGGCCGTGTCGGACACCGAGTAGCGCATGCCCGAGAGACCGCCTTCCCAGATGAGGTCGACGATGAGCTTCAGCTCGTGGAGACACTCGTAGTAGGCGATCTCCGGCTGGTAGCCGGCCTCGACGAGCGTCTCGAAGCCGGCGCGGACGAGCTCCGTCACGCCGCCGCAGAGAACGGCCTGCTCGCCGAAGAGATCGGTCTCGGTCTCCTCCGCGAACGTCGTCTCGATCATTCCGGCGCGCGCGGCCCCGATCCCGACGCCGTAGGCGAGCGCGAGCTCGAGCGCGCCGCCGCTCGCGTCCTGGGCGACTGCGACGATCGCCGGCGTCCCGAACCCCTCGGTGAACAGCCGACGCACGATGTGGCCCGGCCCCTTCGGCGCGACCATGATCACGTCGTGCCCGGCCGGTGGTGCGATCCGCCCGTAGTGGACGTTGAAGCCGTGGGCGAAGAGGAGTGCGGCATCCGGATCGAGGTTCGGCGCGACATCGTCCTCGTAGACACGCGGCTGCACCTGGTCGGGGAGGAGAAGTGACACGACCTGCGCACCTTGCACCGCCTCGGCGACGGTGCCGACGGCGAGCCCCGCATCCTCAGCAGCGGCACGCGACGCGCTGCCCTCGCGTAACCCGACCTGGACGTCGACGCCCGAGTCGTGGAGGTTCAGAGCGTGGGCATGGCCCTGGCTCCCGTAGCCGACGACGGCGACCTTGCCCGTGAGGAGGTCGAGGGTGCCTTCGCGGTGGATCGTGGCCATGCGCTTCTCCTTCGTTTAGCGGAGGACGTGCTGGGGACGATGGTTCTTCGAGCCGTTCGACGCGCGGCCGAGCCCGATCCTGCCAGTCCGCACGAGCTCCTTCAGCCCGTGCGGGCGGACGAGCTCCTCGAACGAGTCGATCTCCTCGGGGTGGCCGACGATCTCGAACACGATCGCGTCGGCACCGAGGTCCGCGACCCGGGCGTTGAACGCCTGGGCGAGCGAGATGAGCTCGCCGCGCCTGGCGGCAGGCGCGGCGACCTTGAGGAGCGCGAGCTCGCGCTCCACGGCTTCGTCGGGCTCGAGCTCCGAGACCCGGAGAACGTTCACGAGCTTGTGCATCTGCTTCTCGATCTGCTCGAGCGGGTGCTGCTCGCAGTCGACGCGGAGTGTGATGCGCGAGACGTCCTGCCGCTCGGTCGGCCCGACCGCGAGGCTCTCGATGTTGAAGCCGCGGCGCGCGAACATGCTCGCGATGCGCATGAGCGCGCCCGGCTTGTTCTCGAGCAGGACGGACAGCGTGTGCCTCACGCCGCCACCGCCCGCTCGCGCCTCCGAGTACTCGACGAGGTCGAGGGCGGCGGCGCCGGCCGGGATCATCGGGAAGCAGTGCTCGCGCGCGTCGACCCGCGCGTCCACGACGGCCGTGCGCCCGCACGACAGCGCCTCCTCGAGCGCGCCCTCGAGCTCGTCCTCGCGTCTCGACCGTGAAGCCGACGGCACCGTACGCCTCCGCGAGCTTCGCGTAGTCGGGGACGTCGTGGGTCAGGTGCACCTGCGAGAAGCGCTCCTCGAAGAACATGTCCTGCCACTGGCGAACCATCCCGAGGTGCCCGTTGTTGACGATGACCACGACGATCGGGAGGTCTTCGAGGACCGACGTCGCGAGCTCCTGGCACGTCATCTGGAAGCAGCCGTCGCCGTCGACGCACACGACCGTCGCCTCTGGCCGAGCCGCCTTCGCCCCGATGGCCGCCGGGACGCCGTACCCCATCGTCCCGAGCCCGCCCGAGGTGATGAACGAGCGCGGGCGGTCGCAGAGCAGGTACTGCATCGCCCACATCTGGTGCTGGCCCACGCCCGTCGTCCAGACGACGTCGTCGCCGGCCGTCAGCTCGTGCAGCGTCTCGAGCACGAGCTGCGGCTTCAGCACGTCCTCGCTCGCTCCGTAGCGCAGCGGGAACTCCTCTCGCCAGGCGGTGAGCTGGCGCAGCCATGGCTCGGTCCGGCTGACTGCGGCGTCTCCGGATCCGTGGAGTGCGCGCAGCTCGTCCGCGAGGTCGGCAAGCACCTGCTTCAGGGGGCCGACCACGGGGATATCCGCCTGGCGGAGCTTCGAAATCTCTGCGGAGTCGATGTCGAGATGGATGACCGTCGCACCGGGAGCGAACGCCGAGAGCTTGCCGGTGACGCGATCGTCGAAGCGCGCCCCGACAGCCACCAGCACGTCGCACTTGTTCATGGCCCAGTTCGACCACTTCGGCCCGTGCATGCCGGGCCAGCCGAAGTGGAGCTCGTGCGTCTCGGGGAAGGAACCCTTGCCCATCAGCGTCGTGATCACCGGGAGCCGACCGAGGTCGGCAAGCTCGCGTAGCTCGGCACACGCGTCGGCGTTGAGCGTCCCGCCGCCGACGTAGAGCACCGGCCGCTCGGCGCGCGCCAGCACCTCGGCGGCGCGCTTGATCTGGCGAGCGTTCCCACGCTGCGGTGGCTTCCACCCGGGAAGGTCGACCTCGTCCGGGTACTCGAAGTCGAGCGCCGCCTCCTGGATGTCGCGAGGGATGTCCACGAGGACGGGGCCGCAGCGTCCGGTCCGCGCGACGTGGAAGGCCGCCTTCAACACGTACGGCAGCTCCTCCACGTCCTGGACGAGCCACGAATGCTTGACCACCGGGATGGTGATGCCGGTGATGTCGCACTCCTGGAACGCGTCCGTGCCGATGAGGTGCGAGCGCACCTGGCCCGTGATGCAGACGAGCGGCGTCGAGTCCATCCAGGCGTCGGCGATGGGGGTCACGAGGTTCGTCGCGCCCGGCCCGGACGTGGCCACGGCGACGCCGACGTCTCCCGTGGCACGGGCGTAGCCCTCGGCCATATGCCCCGCGCCCTGCTCGTGCCGGGCGAGGACGTGGCGCACGGTCGTCCCGCGGGCGAACGCGTCGTACAGCGGCAGGATCGCGCCGCCGGGGAGCCCGAACGCGACGTCGACTCCCTCGGCTTCGAGTGAGCGCAGGACCGCATCGGCGCCGTTGGGTGTCACGCGACCGCCTCGCGGTAGAACTCGGGGGTCGTCAACGAGCCGGCGAGGTGCGAGAGCACGACGTCGGTGAACTCGTGGGTCGTCGCCCCCATCCCGCTCGTGACCATGTCCGGCGTCCGCGTCCCGTTCGTGCACGCCTCGAGCACGGCACCCGTGAGCGTCTCGGCCGCGCGCCGCTCCCCGAGCCCTTCTCCGAGCAGGAGCGCCGCCGCGAGCAGCATCGACGCCGGGTTGGCGACGCCCTGACCTGCGATGTCCTCGGCTGCCCCGTGCGCGGGGAGGAACACACTCGGACCCGAGCCCGCGAGGCGCCCGGACGCAACCAGGCGGGGCCGATGCCCATGTGCCACGAGCGCCACGAGTGGCTCGGCGTACGGCGCCGGCGTGACGACGACGTCGAGCGCCTCCGGCTCGAACGCGAGCCGCGAAACGGCGGTCTTCATCTGCTCGACGTCGACGAGGACGCCCGGGCTACGTGCCGCCTCGGCCTCCAGCTGCGTCGTCCACGCAGCGTCGCCGCCGACGGACGTAACGCGACCGCGGCTCGAGCGCGCGACCTCGAATGCGCGACGCAGCGCACCCGAACTCGCGCTCTCGTCGAGCGGGCTCAAGACGGTGACGGTCTCGCGCGCGCCGTACGCCACGCGATCCACGCGCATCTGAAGATCGAGCGCGGACTCGACTCCGGCGACCGCAGGCTCGTTCCCCGCCGCGACGAGGATCGCCTCCGCGTCCAGCGTCGCCCGCCGTGTCTCGCCGGGCAGTGCGTGACCGGACTGCGTCAGTGCGGCGGCGCCGAAGGGCGGGTGGATCTCCGCGATCCGAAACCCATGCAAACGCGACACGCGGTCGAGGGCACGACTCGCCTGTGCCATGACCTCGGGCCCGATGCCGTGCCCGGAGAGGCACGCGACCGTGTAGGTCGTGCGGGAAGTCATGCCGCCGGCTCCATGCGCGGCACGTCGATCGTCGAGTCGAAAGTCGGGATTCTGCGTTTGTCCTTCACGTATCTGCTCCTCGTGTCGGGCGGCCCTGAGGACGCACCTGTCCTGTGCTTAGGTCGGCGTCTGCGCCTGCGCGGCGCGTGAGTCGCATCTCCCCTAGAAGGGGAGAATGAGAAGCTCGATGCCGATGCCGCGCGCGGATACGCCCACGCCAGTGGCGTCGGTGCATGTGGATACGAAGGCGCGGCCGGTCATCGAAGCGCACAGTGTGCGGTCACGACAGCGCCGTGTCAAGCCGCGAACGGGTAGGCCGCTCGATCCGACCCTACGCCTCGAACGCCGCAGCGGCCGCGTCGCGGACAGCCTGAAGCGAGCGCGCGCGGTTGACCGCGTTGACCACCGCCGCCAGTGACGCAGTCACGATGGAGGAGTGGATCCCCACGCCCCACACGACCTCGCCGTCGACGTCGGCCTCCACATAGGCGGCCGCCGTCGCATCCTCACCGCGGCCCATCGCGTGCTCGTAGTAGTCCAGAACGTGCACCTCCGCGTCGAGCTCTCGTGAGAGCGCCGTCACGAGAGCGTCGATCGGCCCGTTGCCCTCGCCCTCGACGATCCGCTCCTCTCCGGCGACCAGGAGCCTCGCCGCGATCCGGTCGCTGCCGCCCTCGCTGGAGTGCGAGTGACCGACGAGCTCGAACGGTTCCGTGTGGTCGAGGTACTGCTCGCGGAATGTCTCGAGCAGCTCCTCGGGCGTGAGCTCGCCCCCGCGGACGTCGACGATGGACTGAACCCGCTGCGCGAAGTCGACCTGCAGCCCACGCGGAAAGTCGAGGTGGTGCTCGACCTGCATGAGGTACGCCACCCCGCCCTTTCCGGACTGGGAGTTCACCCGGATGATCGCCTCGTATGTGCGACCGACGTCCTTCGGGTCGATCGGCAGGTACGGCACGTCCCACAGCTCCGAGCCCGACCGCTCCTGCGCGTGCATCCCCTTGTTGATCGCGTCCTGGTGCGAGCCCGAGAACGCCGTGTAGACGAGCTCGCCGACGTAGGGGTGGCGCGGATGCACGGGGAGCTCGTTGCACTCCTCGACGATCGCCCGCGCGTCGTCGATCGACGAGAGATCGAGCTTCGGGTCGACACCCTGCGTGAGCAGGTTGAGTGCGAGCGTGACGAGATCGACGTTGCCGGTCCGCTCGCCGTTGCCGAAGAGCGTCCCCTCCACGCGCTCGGCGCCGGCCATGAGCCCGAGCTCGGCCGTGGCGACAGCCGTCCCGCGGTCGTTGTGCGGGTGCACGGAGAGGATCGCCGCGTCGCGCTTGGAGAAGTGACGCCCGAACCACTCGATCCGATCCGCGTAGACGTTCGGGGGGAACTGCTCGACGGTCGTCGGCAGGTTGACGATCATCTTCTCCTCGGGCGTCGGCCCCCACTCCTCGGCGACCGCCTCGCAGATCTCGAGGGCGTAGTCGAGCTCCGTGTGGTGGAAGCTCTCGGGCGAGTACTGGAACACGATCTCGGCGTCCGCAGCAGACGCCAGCTCCCTGCACAGCCGTGCGCCCCGGACGGCGAGCTCGGTGATGCCGTCGCGGTCGAGACGGAAGACGACGCGGCGCTGCGTGACCGACGTCGAGTTGTAGAGATGCACGATCGCGCGCTTCGCGCCGGCGATGGCCTCGAAGCTGCGTTCGATGAGCTCCGGCCGCGCCTGCGTCAGCACGGCGATCGTCGTCTCGCTCGGGACGAGCTCCTCCTCGATCAGGAGCCGCACGAAGTCGAAGTCCGCCCTGGATGCAGCCGGGAAGCCGACCTCGATCTCGGGAACTCCGAGAGCGAGCAGCAGAGCGAAGAACCGTTGCTTGCGCGCGCTGTCCATCGGGTTGACCAGCGCCTGGTTGCCGTCTCGGAGGTCCGTCGAGCACCAGATCGGGGCCGCGTCGACGACACGATCGGGCCACGTGCGATCGCGAAGATCGACGGTCGCGTATGGACGGTACTTCCAGTGCGGCATGGACATCGAGCGGCGCTCCTTGGATTTGATGTGATGGCTCGGCTGTGGACGCACCTAGGGTGCGAACGGAACGGATATGTCGACGCGTCGCTTCCCCTACCGGGGAAGGAAGAGCGCGAGGCAGGCCAGCACACGACGACCGGAGAAAGCTGCGTGGCCGGGGCTGGTCACGCGGCCACGATAGAGGATCGGTCGCGGCGTCGCCAGATGCCCGGCGTCGCCGCCTTGTCGACGCGGAGTGAACCGGCTATCTTTCCGCGTTCATGTTCGGGTGCCGTATCAGCCGGAATTGCTCTCGCAGCCGCGATCCGCACGATCGCGATTTTCGGCTTCGGCCCGACCAGCTAGCCGGCACCCACCTCCCGCCGCCGCCGGACTAGCTCAAAGAGATAAGCCGGCGGGAGTCTTCGACCCTCCGAAGGAAAGGTGCTCGCCATCTCCGGCGACCGGCAGCGAGCTTCTGCACGACCCACGACGCGAACGCGATGCGTGCGGCATCGGTCTCGTCGCGGACGTCCACGGCCGCCCGTCGCGCGACGTGCTCGACCGTGCGCTCGCCGGACTCGCGGCGGTTGGGCACCGCGGCGCATGGGCCGCCGACGGCGTCACCGGTGACGGCGCCGGAGTGCTCCTCCCGCTGACGGACACGATGAGCGGCTGGCCCGACGCGGGGCTCGCGATGTGCTTCCTCCGCGAGGGCTGGCTGCGAGCGCCCGTCGAGGACGCCTGCCGCGCCGAGGGCCTCGAGCCGGCCGGGTGGCGGACGGTGCCGACGCGCAACGAGGCGATCGGTGTGACCGCCCTCGCCTCGCTTCCGCGCATCGAACAGCTCGTGCTCGCTCCCTCCGAGCACCCGGACGCCGAGCGACGCGCGCATCGCGCCCGCCGACGGGCCGAGCGCGTCGCCGGCGTCTACGTCGTCTCCCTCTCGTTCCGCACGGTGACCTACAAGGCGCTGTGCGCGGCAGGCCAGCTCGCACGCTTCTATCCCGACCTCGAGGATCCCGAGCTCGAAGTCCAGTTCGCGATCTTCCATCAGCGCTTCTCGACGAACACGGAGCCGAGCTGGGAGCGCGCGCAGCCGTTCCGGCTCCTCTGCCACAACGGCGAGATCAACACGATCGACGGCAACGTCGCGTGGATGGAGGCGCGGCTTCGCTCGCAGGAGGCGGAGCCAGGCCTCGCGCCGGCACTCGACCACGCCGGCTCCGACTCGGCGCTCCTCGACAACGCCCTCGACCTCGTCGTTCGCGCGCAGGGGAAGGACCTCGCGGAGGCCGTCTCGCTCCTCGTGCCGCCGGCGTGGCAGAACGATCCGCGACTCGATCCGGAGGTGCGCGACTTCCACCGCTACGGCGCGATGCTGAGCGAGCCGTGGGACGGGCCTGCCGCGCTCTGCTTCACCGACGGCACGACGTGCGGTGCCGCGCTCGACCGCAACGGGCTGCGGCCGCTTCGCGTCGCGATCACCGACGACGGCCTCGTGACGGTTGCGTCCGAGGCGGGAGCCGTTCCGCTCCCGGAGGGAGCGCGCGTGAAGCGGGCGCGGCTCGGGCCTGGCGGGATCCTCGTCGTCGACCCGGCGCGCGGTCTCCTGCTCGGCGACGAGCTGCGCCGCGAGCTGGCACGTCGGCACCCGTACGGGCGGTGGGTGGCGTCGAGCATCGTCAGCGCAGATGCCGGCGAGCCGGTCGTACCGCCCGAGGACGGACTGGACGCGCGTCACGTTCTCCACGGCTACACCCGCGAGGAGCTGAACACGATGCTCCGTCCGCTCGCGCAGACCGGCCACGATCCCGTCTCGTCGATGGGCGACGACGCGTCGATCGCGCCGCTCGCGGGGCGCGCACGCCCGTTCTCGACCTACCTCCGACAGCGCTTCGCGCAGGTGACGAATCCCGCGATCGACCACCTCCGCGAGCGCCTCGTCATGTCCGTGGCGACGCTGCTCGGCCCGCGCGTCGACACGCTCGGCGTCGACGGCCCACCGCCGCGGCTCACGGTACTCCCCGGGTTCCTCCTCTACCCGTCCGGCCTCGAGTCGTCCTCTCCCCTTCGGCTCGATGCGACGTTCACGGGTGAGGAGGGGCTCGGGCGAGCCCTCGACCGGATCGTCGTCCTCGCGGAGTCCGCGGTCGCTGCAGGCGCCGAGCTGCTCTGCCTCTCCGACCGGGACGCAGGAGGTGAGCGTGCCCCGGTGCCGGCGATCCTCGCTCTCTCGGCCGTGCACACACGCCTCGTCGAGGCCGGCCTCCGCACGCGCTGCTCGCTCCTCGTGGAGTCGGACGAGCCGCGCGACACGCACGCGATCGCGTGCCTTCTCGGCTACGGCGCGGACGCCATCTGCCCGCGGCTCGCGCTCGAGACGGTCGCACAGCTCGCCGCGAACGACCGCATCGGCGGCGACCGCCCGACGCCGGACGAGGCGCAACGGCGCCTCCTCGCGGCGTTCGAGGAGGGCGTCCTGAAGGTCATGTCCAAGATGGGCATCGCCGACGTGGCGAGCTACCGCGGCGCGCGCCTGTTCGACGCGGTCGGGCTCGACCGCACGCTCTGCCGCGAGTACCTCGGCGGCACGCCGTCCGCGCTCGGCGGGGCGCGTCTCGACCGCTTCGAGCGCGAGGCCCTCGAGCGCCTCGACGCCTCGCGTGCGCAGAAGCCGCTGCTCGAGAACCCCGGCTACTTCAAGTACCGCAAGGGCGGCGAGAGGCATGCGACCGACCCGGACGTCGTCGCCGCGCTGCAGGAGGCGGTCGCGGGAGCGCACGCGCTACGGGCAGCCACCCGTGGAGATCGCTCGGATCTGTACGACCGCTTCGCGGAGCTGGTCAACGGTCGTGACCCGCTCGAGCCGCGCGACCTGCTCGAGCTCGTACCCGCCGGACCTCCGATCCCGCTCGACGAGGTCGAACCGGCATCCGAAATCGTGCGTCGCTTCTCGAGCGGAGCGATGTCCCACGGCGCGCTCTCCGCGGAGGCGCACGAGACCGTCGCGATCGCGCTGAACCGCCTCGGAGGCCGCGCGAACTCGGGCGAGGGCGGCGAGAGCCCGGATCGCTTCGGCGACGAGCGCAACTCGAAGATCAAGCAGGTCGCGTCGGGACGGTTCGGCGTGAGCGCCGAGTACGCCGTGTCGGCCGAGGAGCTCCAGATCAAGATCGCGCAGGGCTCGAAGCCGGGCGAGGGCGGCCAGATCCCGGCGCACAAGGTGACCGAGGAGATCGCGCGCCTGCGCAAGACGCGGCCCGGCGTCTCGCTCATCTCCCCTCCTCCGCACCACGACATCTACTCGATCGAGGACCTCGCCCAGCTCGTCTTCGACCTGCGCGAGGTGAACCCGGACGCGGCGATCTCCGTGAAGCTCGTCGCGGAGAGCGGTGTCGGGCTCGTCGCAGCCGGCGTCGCGAAGGCGCACGCCGACGTCATCCACATCGCCGGTGCGGACGGCGGAACAGGTGCCAGCCCGCTCGTCTCGATCAAGAGCGCCGGCGTGCCGTGGGAGCTCGGACTGGCCGAGGCGCAACAGGCGCTCGTCGCGAACCATCTGCGCAGTCGCGTGCGGCTCCGCGCCGACGGCGGCTTCAAGACCGGGCGCGACGTGGTCGTCGCGGCCCTGCTCGGTGCCGACGAGTACGCCTTCGGCACGGCGCTCCTGCTCGCGGAGGGGTGCCTGATGGTGCGCTCGTGCCACCTCGACAGCTGCCCTGTCGGGATCGCGACGCAGCGGCCCGAGCTGCGGGAGAAGTTCGGCGGGACGCCCGAGATGGTGCAGGCGTACCTGCTGTTCGTCGCGGAGGAGGTGCGCCGCCTGCTCGCGTCGCTCGGGCTCCGCTCGCTCGACGACGCGGTCGGGCACGTCGAGTGCCTCAGGCAACGGCGAACGGGCGACGTCGCCGTCGACTGCCTCGACCTCGCCCCGCTCCTCGCGCGCAGCGCGGAGGGAACCGCGCGCTTCACCCAGGCACGACCTCGGGACGCGGGCGACCGGCTCGGCATCCTCCTCCACGCCCAGAGCCGAGCCGCGGTCGAGGGAGCGACGCTCATCGAGCCGCGCCACCAGATCACGAACGGCGACCGTGCGGTCGGTGCCCGGCTCGGGGGCGCGATCGCCCGGGTTGCCGGATCGTCGCCGCCACCGGGCCGCGTCCGCGCGCGCTTCGAGGGCTCCGCCGGACAGAGCTTCGGCGCGTTCCTCACCGCGGGGGTCGAGCTCGACCTCGTCGGCGAGGCGAACGACGGCGTCGGCAAGGCGATGAGCGGGGGTCGGATCGTGATCTCCCCGCCTCCCGACGACGCGGGCGAGCCGTGCCTGGTCGGCAACGCAGCGCTCTACGGCGCGACGGGCGGCCAGCTCTTCTGCGCGGGCTCCGCGGGCGAGCGCTTCGCCGTCCGCAACTCCGGTGCGGTGGCCGTCGTCGAAGGCGTGGGCGATCACGGCTGCGAGTACATGACCGCAGGCACGGTCGTCGTGCTCGGCGACGTCGGGCTGAACTTCGGGGCGGGTATGACGGGCGGCGAGGCGTACGTCCTCGACCGCGACGGCACGCTCGACGGACGGCTCGGCGACGGCTCGGTGCTCGCCCACGATCCAGACGCGCGCGCAGCTCGCGGAGCTCCGCGAGCTCGTCGAACGGCACCATCGCCACACGGAGTCGCAGCGCGCGGCCGAGCTGCTCGAGCGCTGGGACGAGGACGCGAGGAGCTTCCGACGCGTCGCCCCGGCCGTGGACGCCGACGCGCTCCGCGACGACGCGGTGGCCGGCATGACTCCCTGAGCCGGAGCGTCTGCGGAGCTACTCGTCCAGAACGGGCGCGACCACGACGCCGTAGCCCTGCTCCTCGAGGAGGCGCGTCGCGAGCGCAGCGTCGCTCTCTCCCGCGACGAGAATCGTCAGCGTCCCGCCTCGATCCGGCGAGAGATGCTCCATCTCGAAGTCCTCGACGTTGATCCGCTCGGCGCCGAGCGCCTGGAAGACGCCCGCGAGAACGCCGGGGCGGTCGGGGAGGTGCACGCGCATGCGCTGGAGCGCGCCCGGGTCCTCGTAGGCGGTCTCGAGCAGGCGCCGCCGGTTGCCGCTCGCCTCACCGATCCAGCGGGCGAGGAAGCCCGCGTCGCCGCTCGCGAGCGCGTCCTCGAGCTGCTCGACGCGGCGGCGGTGCTCGGCGAGCGAGGTCGCGAGCGCCTCGCCGTTCTCGAGGAAGATGTCGACCCAGATGCGCGGATTGGCGCCCGCGATGCGGGTCATGTCGCGAAGCGAGCCGCCGGCCGCCGCGAGCGGGTCGTGCCCGTCGACCCGCGCCGAGCCGGCCTGGTTCAAGAGGACGTTCGCGAGGGCGTGCGGAAGATGGCTCGTCACCGCGACGAGACGATCGTGCGCCGACGGGTCGATCGCGAACGGCCGGGCACCGAGGCCGGCCACGAACGCGTGCACCGCCCGGTAGCGCTCGGTGTCCGTCGTCGCGAGCGGCGCGAGAAACCAGGTCGCGCCCTCGAACAGATCAGCGCTCGCCCGCGCAGGACCGCGCGTCTCGGCGCCGCAGATGGGGTGTCCTCCGACGAACCTCGAGTCGTCGCCCGCGGCGGCGCACACGGCGCCCTTCGTGGAGCCGACATCCGTCACGGTGCACGCCGGCGGCGCGAGCGCGAGCACGTCCTGCACGACCGCCGGCAACTCGGCGACCGGCACGGCTACGAGCGCGATGTCGGCGCCGACAAGCGAGGCAGCGAGGGACTCTGCCGGCTCGACCGCTCCGCGCTCGACGGCGGCGTCGAGCGTCGCCGGATCCTCGTCCCATCCCACGACGTCGATCCCGCTTCGCCGCGCCGCGAGCGCCGCGGAAGCGCCGATGAGGCCGGTGCCGACGACCGCGAGCCGCATGGTCGTCGCGTCAGACCGTTCGCATGAGCTCGGCCACGCGGAACGCGAGGTCGAGCGACTGACGCCCGTTCAGGCGCGGATCGCAGAGCGTCTCGTAGCGGTGGTCGAGCTGCTCCTCGAGCAGTGCCTCGGAGCCACCGAGGCACTCCGTGACGTCCTCTCCCGTGAACTCGAGATGAACGCCGCCCGGCCAGGTTCCGACCTCACGGTGCGAGGCGAAGAATCCCTGCAGCTCCTCCATGATCGAGTCGAAGTGGCGTGTCTTTCGCCCGCTCGCGGTGCGGACGAGGTTCCCGTGCATCGGGTCGCACGCCCACACGACCGGGATCGCGGACTCGCGCATGGCACGCAGGAGCGGTGGGAGCTTCTCGCGGACGTGCGCCGCACCCATCCGCGCGATGAACGTGAGCCTGCCAGGCACGCGGTCGGGGTTGAGCCGCTCCGCCAGCGCGACCGCGTCGTCGGGAGTCGCCGAAGGCCCGAGCTTCACGCCGATCGGGTTGCGGACGCCGGAGAAGAACTCGACGTGCGCCCCACCGAGCCCGCGCGTGCGGTCGCCGATCCAGAGCATGTGCGCCGAGCAATCGTAGGGCTGCCCGGTCAGCGAGTCCGTGCGCGTGAGCGCCTCCTCGTACTCGAGGAGGAGGCCCTCATGGCTCGTCCAGACGTCGACCTCGTGGAGCGTTCTCTCGGTCGTGAGGTCGATCCCGATCGCCTGCATGAAGCGCAGCGCGCGCTCGATCTCGTCCGCGAGCGCCTCGTAGCGCTGTCCGGCCGGCGAGCTCGCCACGAACTCGCGGTTCCACGTGTGGACGTGGGTGAGGTCGGCGAAGCCGCCCTTCGTGAACGCCCGCAGGAGGTTCAGGGTGGACGCGGCCTGGTAGTAGGCGTGGACGAGGCGCTCGGGGTCCGGGATGCGGGCCTCGGGCGTCGGCTCGTCGGAGTGGACGATGTGGCCGCGAAACGACGGCAGCTCGACTCCGTCGACGATCTCGGTCGGGCCGCTGCGAGGCTTCGCGAACTGACCCGCGATGCGGCCGACCCTCACGACCGGAAGCATCGCCCCGTACGCGAGCACCGCCGACATCTGCAGCAGCACCTTCAGCCGCTCGCGGATCGCCGGCGCGGACACGTCTCGGAAGGACTCGACGCAGTCACCCGCCTGGAGCAGGAACGCCCGCCCCTCGCAGACCTCCCCGAGCGACGCCAGCAGCGCCCGCGCCTCGCCCGCGAAGACGAGCGGCGGGAGCGTCGCCGAGTCGCTCTCGCACCGCCGTGAGCGCGGCCTCGTCCGGCCACTCGGGTCGCTGGGCGGCAGGAAGCTCACGCCACGAGGACGGAGTCCACGTCGATTCGGTCGTGGCCATCGGCGCTTCGAGTGTAGACGCGAGCCGCCGGCTCGCCCGCCGCTGCTCAGCCCTGGCGGCGGCGGCGCGAGACGTATCCGAGACCGCCGGCCGCGAGCAGCACGACCGACATTCCACCGAGAACGAGAAGCGGCAGCGGGAAGGCGGTCGAGGCGGAGGAGTCGACCGGCGGCACGACGCCGGGCGGCGGTGACTCGACCTGCGTCGGCCCCTCGAGCTGCCGCTGCGGGACGCGCTTGCCCGAGACGTTCTGGAACGCGCGCGAGATGACCTCTTCCGCGTTCGTGTAGATGCGGCATGTCCGCGGGAATCGCGTCGATCGCCGCCTCGTAGCAGGGAAGGTCGTAGATGCGATCGATACGGTCGTTGTCGAGCCAGTCGTCGAGGATCACCTTGCTGCAGGGGGGCGCTGCAGCGGCGCTGCTCGAGACCGTGAACGCCGCGACGAGCAGCGCAAGGGCGACGGCGGCACGGATGAGGGGAGGCGAAGTGCGTGTCACGCGCTGATCGAGTCTCGAACGTCGAAGCGAATGAAGCGTGAGGTGCGAGTAATGATTCCGTGAGCGCCGGCCATGTCCTGCGGCTCGACTCGTGTCCGATACGTCGCGGCGACGCTCGTTCGTCACACAGCAATCGCCGCGCGAAGGTGCCTCATCTCCGCGTGGCGCGACGCGATGTCGTCCCGCTCTGCGGCGAGCCGGAGGTCGCGGAGCACCTCGAGCGCCGCGAGGAGCACCGGAAGCGGCGGCCCGCTGGCCGTCACCTGCGCGAGGTGACTCTCGTCGAGCGCCTTCGACGGCGCCGCGATGAACCGCGCGACGAGCTGGTCGTGGTGCTGCGCTGCAACGCGCCCGTGCGCTTCGCAGACCCGGATGAATGCGCTCGCGTTGCGCTGGAACCACGGGCGGTCGCGGCTCTCCTCGATCGCGTCGACGAACTGGTCGAGGAAGCTCCGCCGGCGCATGCAGTCGCGCAGGCTCGCCTGATCCTCGGGCCGCATGAACAGCATCTTCTCGACGAGGAGCTGCGAGTAGTAGGGGTCGTTCCCGCGGCAGAGCCCGAGCAGCAGGTCGATCTCGTTGATGCCCGAGAAGTCGCCCGCGTTCGCGCCGCGGTACTCCTGGCGCCCGACGCGGTAGGGCTTGTAGTAGGGACGCACGCTGTAGAAGAAGCGGTCGACGTCGAGCTCGGTGAAGAGCACGTCGTTGAACGCGGCGATGTCCTCGAGCGCTCGGTACGCGTCGTCGAAGAGCGTCTCCGCCACGGCGTGCGAGATCCCGATCCCCGCGATGCGCCGCAGCGCGTCGGCGGCGCGCATGTACCCGAAGATCCCGCGCGTGTTGTAGTCGAGGAAGAGGATCTCGTCGGGGAGCGAGGTGAAGCTCTTCTGGCGCCCGTCGCGGGCGAGGTTGTGCGTCGCGAGGTGACTCGTCGCGAAGCGCGGCACGACCCCGACCGAAGCGCCGATGTGCAAGCCGAGCGCAGTCGCCTCCTCGTGCGGCGAGCGCTCCTCCCGCGCGGGATTCGTCAGCTCGTGGCGCCGGAGCGCGGCCATGTACAGGCCGAGGTCGCCGAGCACGTCGAAGGCCTGGTCGAAGCCCTCGTCGGTGTTGCCCTCGTCCGCGAGGGCGCGGACGAAGACGCGCCCCTCCTCGAGGATCTGCGACTTGAGCTCGTCGCCCACGCCGTCGACGTTCGCGCGATCGTCCTGCGCGAAGTACGTCTCCTCGAGCGCGGTGTTGAGCTCGACGAACGTGGAGCGGATCCACGCGTCGAACGCTTCGACGTTCCTGCTCATCGCGCTCGCGCCAGCCTACAGCGGGCTCGCGGCGGACGCTGAGGCCGCTTAATCTCTGTCGACGTGACTTCGTGGCCTGCGTCTCGCGCTCGGCTGCGCGCTTCTCGCGACAGTGCGACAGCATCGGCTGCGAGCGGTGCCCGCAGCGCCCGTCGCGAACGAGAAGATCTACGTCGACGAGCGCGGGAGCAGGACGTCGGCGGTCCGGACATCACGAGCGTCGTCGTCTCGAACGACGACTCGGGGCTGATCACGTTCAGGCTCATCACGCCCAACCGCCAGCGGCTGACCCAGGACATGAGGGTCCGGCTCGTGTTCACGGTTCGCGGAGTGTCCTACTTCCTGCTCGTCGACCCGTACAAGCCGCCAGTCGTGAGGGTTGCGCTCTGGGGGTGCGAGCAACAGGCGTCGGGCACTGGTGTGCGCCACGTAGTCTCGCGCCGCCACTCCCGTCGCTTCGGTTCCGGTACGTCCGTGGAGCGCGCTTCACGTTCGACCTCTCCGAGCTCGGGATCGAGCCGGTGGCCGGAGCCCGCTCTCGGATCACGTTCTGCGCCAGCATCTACTCGGGTCTTCGCTTCGTCCCGGGGAAGGGGTTCGACTTCACCGAGAGTCACATCGACCGCGCTCCGTCTCGGCACCCACGCACGTGGACGTACACGGCCGTCTTCGGCACGCCGTGAAGCGTTCGAGCGCTCACGCTCATGTGCCGGTGCGGGAGCTTCCGAGCGGAACCATCACGCTGCTCTTCACTGACATCGAGGGGTCGACGCGGCTTCTCGACGAACTCGGCGAGCGCTATGCCGACGTCCTCGCTGACCACCGGAGGCTCCTCCGCGAGGCGTTCACCCGGCACGGCGGGGTCGAGGTGGACACGCAGGGTGACGCGTTCTTCGTCGCGTTCCCACGCGCCACCGACGCGGTCATCGCCGCCGGAGAGGCGCAGGATGCCCTCGCCGGTGGGCTCGTGCGCGTGCGGATGGGCGTCCACACCGGCGAGCCGATGGTCACTGACGAGGGATACGTCGGAGCGGACGTCCATCGCGCAGCGCGGATCATGGGCGCCGGCCATGGCGGGCAGGTCGTCGTATCCGAGACCACGCGACAGCTGCTCGACGAGTCGACCCACCTGCGCGACCTCGGCGATCACCGACTCAAGGATCTGTCCGCGCCACAACGTCTGTACCAGCTCGGCGACGGAGACTTTCCAGCGCTGAGGACGCTGTACCGAACAAACCTGCCGATCCAGGCGACGCCCCTGGTCGGCCGCGAGCACGAGCTGACTGAAGCGGGTGACCTGCTTCGAAGCCACCGGCTGATCACGCTTACCGGTCCGGGCGGGAGCGGCAAGACGCGCCTGGCTCTGCAGCTCGCCGCCGAGGCCCTCGAGGACTTCCCCGACGGCGTCTTCTGGGTTCCACTGCAGGCCCTACGGGATCCAGCGCTCGTCGAGCGGGCGATCGCGGCCTCGATCGGAGCCGACGACACGCTGCACGAGTACGTCGGGCGGAAGCGGCTCCTCCTCGTCCTCGACAACTTCGAGCAGATCGTCGAAGCCGCGCCGACTGTCTCGTCCCTGCTCGCCGCCACGCCGAACGTGAAGGTGGTGGTCACGAGCCGCGAGCCGCTGCACGTCGAGTCGGAGCGCCGCTATCCGGTGGAGCCGCTGCCGGAGCACGACGCCGAGCTGCTCTTCGTCGAGCGCGCGCGCGCCGTCGCTCCCGGCTTCGGCGCAACTCCGGCCGTGGCGAAGATCTGCCGTCGCGTCGATTACCTTCCGCTCGCAATCGAGCTGGCCTCGGCGCGGGTCGCCCTCCTCGATCCGGACGACCTCCTCGCCCGCCTGGAACAGCGCCTACCGCTCCTCGCGTCACATTCGCGCGACGCACCAGTCAGGCAGCGAACGCTTCGCGCCACGATCGAGTGGAGCTACGAGCTGCTCGAGCCTCACGAGCAGGAGCTGTTCCCGTTGCTCGCCGTGTTTCGAGGAAGTTTCACGCTCGACGCGGCCGAGAAGGTGTGCCGCACCGATCTCGCCGGTCTCGAGTCACTCGTCGTCAAGAGCCTCCTGCGACGGTGGGGCAGCGGCCGCCTAGGCATGCTCGACACGATCAGGGAGTACGCGCTGGAGCTGCTCGATCTGGCTCCGAGCTCCGCGGACGTGTATCGCCGACACGCCGAGCACTTCCTCTCCGTCGCGGAGGAGGCGAATCTGAACGCGGGCGAACTCCGCCCCGGCGGGCAGCGGCTGGACATCGGATTCGCGGAGCAGGACAACTTTCGCGGCGCCCTCGCCTGGGCGCTGCGAAGCGAATCGATCGCGCTCGGGATGGAGATCGCGACCGCTCTCGAGCAGCTGTGGACTCTCGAGGATCCGAACGAGGGAGTCGTCTGGTTCGAGCGCCTCTTCGACCATCCCGAAGCCGAACTCGTGCCGCAGAGCTTGCGCGCCCAGGCGCTGCGCGCATACGGGAGCTCGCTCGGCATCGCGGGCGACTTTGCGGCCGCCGAGAAGCTGTGGGCCCGGAGCCTGGCGATCTTCGAGGAGCTCGAGGACGAGCATGGCCGGGCAGTCCTCCTGCACCGTCTCGGAATCAGTGCGATGGTCGTGCGAGGCGACCTCGAGCGGGCGCGCGAGTTGGTTGAGGCAAGCGACGAGATCCATCGGCGCACGGGCGACGTGTGGGGCCTGGCCCAGACCACCGGAACGCTTGGGGCGATCACGAGCGACGAAGGGGATGCGCGTGGTGCGCTCGCGCTCGTCCGCGAAAGCGCAACTTTCGCGCACGAAGCAGGATCGCCGTGGTGGGAGAGTGGAGCGCTGGCCGAGCTGGCATGGCTCCTGCTGGACGAAGGACACGTCGAGGAGGGCGAGGCTCGCGCACGCGAGTCGCTCGCGATCGCGAGAGAGCTGCGCGATCGAGCCGGCCGAGTGTTCGGCGTCGGACTCCTCGCGCGGGTCGCGATCGAACGTGGTCAAAACGAGCGTGCAGGACGCCTGTGGGGCGCAATCGAAGACGTCGACGCCGGTGCCCCGCTCGGCGGCTGGCGGCGACACCGCGAGGATTTCGCACGTCGCGTTCGCGAGCTGTCTGGATCCGACTTCGACCGCGGCTCCGCCATCGGCCGCGAGCTGACGCTCGACGACGCCGTCGCATTGGCGCTCGAGTGAGCTCTGAAACGCCGGCCGGTCTCAGCCGCTCCGGTCGACGAGCCGCCAGGTTTCGACCTCGCCCTTGCCTTTCACCTCGACGAGGCTGAGCGGGAGCGCATCGACCGCGCAACCTTGGACGTTTGCCGGTCGGCCCGTGCGGACATCATTCAGGGATGGCCACCCGCCTTCGCTCAGCGACAGCCGGCGCGGTGGCTGCCGGTGTATGGGCGGCGCAGGAGCCGCTCGACCAGCGCGTGCTCGGCTGCGACTACTCGGACGTGGCCGTGCTCGGCAAGGGCGTGACGCGCGGGCCGCGCTGGCGTGCGACAGGGCTCGCGATCCATGTCGTCAACGGCGCCGCCTTCGGTCTCGCGTTCCACGAGGCGCGGGAGAGGCTGCCGGTCGGCACCCGGAAGCTCGCGTTCGGGATGGCGATCGCGGAGCATCTCGCCCTGTATCCGCTCTGCTACTTCATCGACCGCTATCACCCCGCGCGGGGAGAGCCTGGCGTCCCGCCGCTTCTCACGAATCGCCGCGCGTTCGCACAGGCGACGTGGCGGCACGCGCTCTTCGGCGCGGTTCTCGGCCGGCTTGCCTGATCGGCCGCCCCTTGTGGCGAGCCGCCCACTTGGGCATCCTGGAAAGCGGTCGTGCTGCGTCGGGTCGCGTTCCCGCTCTCGCTCGCGGTCGCGATAGCGGCCGCAGGGCTCGCCGCGGCCACCCTCTCGGCGGCACCGACGGGGATCACGACTCCGCTCCAGACCTCGCCCCTCTTCCCGAACGGGCCGTACTACGCCATCGGGTGCAGCTTCAGCCACCGCAACAACGACGATCCGGTCGTCTTCCCCCGGCAGCCCGGCCGCTCGCACAACCACACGTACATCGGCAACCGCTCCGTCGACGCCGACACGACAACGGCCTCGCTCATCGGTGGCAGGAGCAGCTGCGAGTCCGAGAGCGACTCGTCCGCGTACTGGATGCCGACCCTCTTCGTCGGCCAGAACGACGTCACTCCGCTGACCGCGATCGTCTACTACGTGAATCGCTCGCGCCAGCGGATCTCGGCGCCGCCCAAGGGGCTCGTGATGATCGCCGGCAACGCCGAGGCGCGCAGCCGGCAGCCGAAGGGAATCGTCGCGTGGAGCTGCGGCGCGGTCGGCGGCACGCCCCGCTTCGCGACGATCCCGGCCTGCCGCGAGGATCAGATGCTCCAGCTCCAGGCGACGTTCCCGAACTGCTGGGACGGCCGCCGGCTCGACAGCGCCGATCACAAGCAGCACCTCAAGTACGCCTCGCAGGGTCTCTGCCCCGCGTCGCATCCGGTCGCGCTGCCGCAGATCATCCTCATCGTCCTCTATCCGCCCGTGCCGTTCGGCTCGCAGGTCGCCTCCGGCCGCTTCGCCGCGCACGCGGACTTCATGAACGGCTGGGATCAGGTCGAGCTCGAGCGCCTCGTCGCGGAGCGGAGCCTCAGCCGCAGGTAGGCAGGTACCGTCCGCGGCCGTGCCCGCGGACTCCCTGAGCCACCTGACGCGACCGGCCGCCGGCGACGCAGAAGGGCTGCTCGTCCTCTTCCACGGCCGCGGCGCCGACGAGCACGACCTCTTCCCGCTCCTCGATCTGCTCGACCCCCGGCGACGAATGCTCGGCGTGACTCCGCGCGGCCCACTCCACCTTCCGCCCGGGGGCGCGCACTGGTACGCGGTCAAGGAGATCGGCTACCCGGATCCGCCGACGTTCACGGAGACGCTCCGCCTCGCGTCCGCGTGGCTCGACGACCTCGCCTCCGAGGTCGGAGCTCCGCCCGAGCGGACGGTGCTGGGCGGCTTCTCGCAGGGAGCGGTGATGACCTACGCGCTCGGCCTCGGCGCAGGTCGACCGCGACCCGCCGGGCTCGTCGCGCTCTCGGGCTTCATGCCGAGCGTGCCGGGCTTCGAGATCGACCTCGAGCCGCCACTCCCGCGCGTCGCCGTCGGGCACGGCGCCGCCGACCCCGTCATCTCGGTGGACTGGGGTCGTGACGCGCGCACGCGCCTCGAGAACGCGGGCGCAGCCCTCACGTACCACGAGTCCCCGAGCATGGGGCACTCGATCGACCCGGCGTTCCTGCGCACGCTGCCGGCGTGGCTCGACGAGACGATGCGAGTCGCGGCATGAAGCTCTCGACCGGCGCGGAGATGCGGGTCACGGGCTCGGTCGGCGAGTGCGCCGTCGTCTGCGTGAACGGCGGACAGTCGCGAGAAGTCGAAGGGACGTGGAGCGCGTCGATCGAGTGGCTCGTGCAGACGCTCGCGCCGCGCCTGCCCGAGCTCGGCTTCGCGGAGGTGCGCTACCGGGTGAAGTCGTGGCGGCGACTCGAGTCGTGCGTCGAGGATGCCCGTGCGGCCATCGACGAGATAGCCGCGCCCCGCGTCGTCCTCGTCGGGTTCTCGATGGGGGGAGCCGTCTCCGTCGCGATCGCCAACGAGCCTGCCGTCGAGGAGGTCGTGGGCCTCGCGCCGTGGATCCCGGATCAGCTCGACGTCAGCACGCTGCGCCGGAAGCGCCTCACCGTCTTCCACGGCGCGCTCGACCGCTGGCTCCCGGGCATCCCCGGCGTGTCGGCGTCCCACTCGAAGAAGGGCTTCAACCGTGCGCGCGAGCGTGGCGCGGAGGGCCGCTACGTCCTCATTCCCGGCGCCCTCCACGGCATCGCGCTCCGATCGCCCTGGGGAAAGCTCATCACGCTGCCCAAGGCCGAGCGCTGGGCGGAGCTCGTCGAGGAGGAGCTGCGGCGGTGGGTCAGCTCTCCGTCGGAAGCAGACGGCGTCGAGCCAGCTGGTCTCCCGACGGCGTCTTGACGTTCCGTACGAGCCGCGCGCGCTCCATCGTCCGGATCACCCACCACGAGACGTCGACCTGGAAGCGGTGGAGGCCGTGCCGCGCAGAGGCGGGGAAGGCGTGGTGGTTGTTGTGCCAGCCCTCGCCGAACACGAGGAGTGCGACGACCCAGTTGTTCCGGGCCTCGTCGCGCGTGCGGTACTGCTGGCGGCCGAACATGTGGCAGATCGAGTTCACCGAGAAGGTCGCGTGCTGGTAGAGGAAGATCCGGAAGAGCCCTCCCCACACGAGCGCCTCGAGGCCGAGAAGCCATGAGCCTCCGCCGACGAGGTATCCGATGAGAAACGGGATCCCGAGCGACAGCACCACCCACACCAGATACAGGCGATCGAGCCAGACGATCACGCGGTCCTCGTAGAGGTCCTTCCCGTACACGCGGCCCTGCTCCATCCCGAGGTTCGAGAACATCCAGCCCACGTGCGCGTGCGAGAAGCCGCGCACGCGGCCCCAGAACCCGTCGCCGAAGCCGGCGTGCGGCGAATGCGGGTCGCCGGGCTGGTCGGAGAGCGCGTGGTGCTTCCGGTGATCGGTGACCCACTGGATGATCGGCCCCTGCATCGTCATGCAGCCGAGGATTCCGAGCGTGATCTTCACCGGCGCTCGCGCCTCGAAGCCCTTGTGCGTGAAGTAGCGGTGGAAGCCGATCGTCGTCCCGAAGGCGCAGAGCACGTAGAGGCCGACCAGGAGCGCAACGTCGATCCAGCGGAAGGCCCGTCCCCACAGCATCACCATCGCGATCCCGGCTCCGAGAAGCGGCACGATCACCGCGAAGAGCATGACGACGCGGCTGATGCGGCTCGTCCCTGGACGAACCGTTCCGATAGGCGGTGACGAACTCTGGGTACTCACGTGAGTGTGCTCATCGCTGATCAGATCGTTCCCGGCGTGCGAATAGGAGTTCGATGCGAGTAGCTGTCATAGGCGCAGGCGTGTCCGGTCTCGGTGCAGCGTACGTGCTGTCGCGTTCCGGCCACGACGTGCACGTGTTCGAGCGCGACGAGAAGCTCGGCGGGCACGTCAACACGGTGCTCCACGACGGGCTCGCGCTCGACACGGGTTTCATCGTCTCGAACGCGCGCAACTACCCGCTGCTCACGCGCCTCTTCGCCGAGCTGGGCGTCGCCTTCCAGCGCTCGGAGATGTCGTTCTCGGTGAGCTGTGACGAGTGCGGGCTCGAGTACGCGGGCCGCAGGCCGTTCGCCCAGTGGCGGAACGCCACGAGCTCGGCGTTCACGTCGCTCATGTGGGAGATCGGACGCTGGCTGCGCACGGCGCGCCCGTCGATCGACGGCGGCGCGTACGACCACTCCTCGCTGGAGGACTACCTCGCGGCGAGGCGTTACTCGCGTGCGTTCCGACGCCACTTCATCGTGCCGCTCACGTCGGCGCTGTGGTCGACGGCGCCCGGCCGCACGCTCGAGATCCCGGCCGCGTACGCGATCCGCTTCTTCGACAATCACGGGATGCTGGGGCTTCGGCGTCATAGCTGGAGAACCGTCACGGGTGGTTCGCACACCTACGTGCAGGCGCTACGTGGATTCCTCCGATTCGTCGATGTCAACCTTCCGGTTCGCGGATTGCGCCGCGACGACGAGGGAGTGCTCGTGCGCACGGACGACGATGTCGTGCGCCGGTTCGACCGCGCGGTCGTGGCGACCCACGCCGACGAGGCGCTCGCACTGCTCGAGGATCCGAGCGACGACGAGCGTGCCATCCTCGGCGCGTTCGGGTACACGCGAAACGACGCGGTGCTGCACACCGACTCGTCGCTCCTCCCCCGCTCCCGCGCCGCGCACGCCTCGTGGAACTACCGCGTGGACGGCGCCCAGCGGCCGACCGTGACCTACTACCTCAACCGCCTGCAGCAGCTCGAGACCGACACGGACTACATGGTGACGCTCAACCAGCCGGTCGCCGACGAGCACGTCCTGCGGCGGTTCTCGTACACGCATCCGCGCTTCACGGTCGACGCGATCCGGGCGCAGGGACGCCTCGCCGAGCTCTCCGGAGCGAGACACACCGAGTTCGCGGGTGCGTACTTCGGCAACGGCTTCCACGAGGACGGGCTCACCGCAGGCGTACGGGCAGCCGCGGCACTGGGAGCGCGCTGGTGAGGTCGGCGCTCTACGCGGGAGCGCTCGTCCACGTCCGGCACGAGCCGCGCCACCATGCGTTCAGGTACCCCGTCGCGTACTGGCTCCTCGACCTCGACGAGCTGCCCGAGATCGAGCGGCGCCTGCGGCTCGTCTCAGTCAACCGGCGCAACGTTCTCGAGCTCCGCGACCGTGACCACTTCGACGGCGACCTTCCGCTCAAGGAGGCGGTTCGCCGCTTCGCCGGCGACCCCGAGATCGACCGCGTGCTCTGCCTCACCCAGCTCCGCGTCCTCGGCTACGTCTTCAACCCGGTCAGCTTCTACTGGTGCTACCACGCGAACGGCGAGCTCGCCTGCATGATCGCGGAGCTCAACAACACGTTCGGCGAGCGGCTCCCCGAGCTTCTTCCGGGAAGCGCACTGCGCTACGAGCACGAGAAGCGACTGCACGTCTCGCCCTTCATGGGGCTCGATCAGCAGTACCGCTACGCGTTCTCCGAGCCCGAGGAGACGGTGTCCGCACGCATCGAGGTTCATCAGGACGGCCGCATGGCGCTCCACGCCGTGCTCGCCGGCCGACGGCGCGAGCTGACGAACCGCGAGGTCGCGCGTTTCCTCGTCCGCTATCCGATCATGCCGCTCCAGGTGACGGCGCTCATCCACTGGAACGCGGCCAAGCTCTGGGTCAAGCGCGTGCCGTTCCACCACAAGCCGCCGTTCGAGCCCGGGAAGGGCTCGGTGCAGCAGTGACCACCGTCGATCGCGACCTGCCTCGCGCCGGCACCCGCCCGTCGTCCGCGCTCGGTCGCGTGGCCATGACCGTGCTCGAGCGCGTCCTTCCGGGGATCGAGGACGGAGCGCTCGTGCTCCGGCTTCCGGACGGATCGGAACGACGCTACGGATCGGGCCAGGACGAGGTGTCGATGCACATCGACGACTGGCGTCTCCTCGAGCGCATCGCACGCACCCCGAAGCTGGCGCTCGGCGAGTCGTTCCAGGCCGGCGAGTGGCGCTCCGACGAGCTCGTCCCGCTCCTCGAGCTGCTCCTGCGCAACGCCGGCGCCGGGGCCGAGCGGCACCCGGGGTGGCGTCGCTTCACGGAAGCCCGGCCGCGAATCAACCGCCGCACCGGCCTGCTCGCCGCGCGGCGGAACATCGAGGCGCACTACGACCTCGGCAACGACCTCTTCGCGCTCTTCCTCGACGAGACGATGACGTACTCGTGCGCGATCTTCGAGCACGACGGCGAGTCGCTCGCCGACGCGCAACGGCGCAAGCTGCGACGGGTCTGCGAGCAGCTCGAGCTCGGCGCCGACGACCACGTGCTCGAGATCGGCTGCGGCTGGGGCTCGTTCGCGCTGACCGCCGCCGGCGAGTACGGAGCACGGGTCACCGGCGTGACGATCTCGCCGGCCCAGGCGGCGCTCGCGCGCGCGCGCATCGAGGAGGCGGGCCTCTCCGACCGCATCACGATCGTCGAGCGCGACTTCCGCGAGCTCGACGGGCAGCTTCACGAAGATCGCGTCGATCGAGATGCTCGAGGCGATCGGCGAGAAGCTCTGGAAGCCGTTCTTCGCGACCTGCGACCGGCTGCTCGCACCCGGCGGCCGCGCGTGCATCCAGACGATCCTCGTCCCCGACGAGCGCCTCTCGCGCTACCGGGCGAGCCCCGACTGGATCGAGCGTCACATCTTCCCCGGCTGCCTCATTCCCTCTCGCGCGGCGATCCGTCGCGCGCTCGAGCCGACGAGCCTCGGAGTCGCCGCCGACACCGAGATCGGAGGCGACTACGGCGAGACGCTCGCGCGCTGGCGCGAGCGCTTCCACGCGAATCTCGGCGAGGTGCGCGCGCTCGGCTACGACGAGCGCTTCGTGCGCACGTGGGACTTCTACCTCGCCTCGTGCGAGGCGCTCTTCCGTACCGGCCTGATGAAAGACGCCCAGCTGGTGCTCGCGCGATGAGCGTCGTCGACGCGATCGTCGAGCGTGGCGTCGTTCCCGAGGCGGTCCTCCGGGCGGGCATCCGTGCGAACCTCGCGCCGGCGACTCCGGAGCGAGTACCGGAAGAGCCCGGCCGAGCGCCGCGCGTACGTCGAGCAGCTCCGCCTCGCGCCGATCGCGCTGCAACCGGGTAAGCCGAACGAGCAGCACTACGAGGAGCCGCCCGCGTTCTTCGAGCTCGTCCTCGGCCCGCGCATGAAGTACAGCTCCTGCCTCTGGGAGGACGGAACGACGACGCTCGCCGACGCCGAGGACGCGATGCTCGCGCTCACCTGCGAGCGCGCCGGCCTCGCGGACGGGATGGAGATTCTCGATCTCGGCTGCGGCTGGGGCTCGCTCACGCTGTACGCGGCCGAGCGCTATCCCGGTGCCCGCATCACCGCCGTGTCGAACTCGAGCGTCCAGCGCGAGTGGATCGAGGCGCGTGCTCCGGCGAACGTCTCGGTCGATCACCGCCGACGTGAACGACCTCGACCTCGAGCGCCGCTTCGATCGCGTCGTCTCGGTCGAGATGTTCGAGCACATGCGCAACTACGAGGCGCTGCATGGCGAAGGTCGCCGCGCTGCTCGAGCCGGACGGACGGCTCTTCGTCCACGTCTTCTGCCACCGCGAGCTCGCGTACCCGTACGTCGACGGCTGGATGGCGCGGAACTTCTTCACCGCCGGCCAGATGCCCTCGGCCGACCTCCTGCCCGAGTTCCAGCGCGACCTCGACGCTCGTCGAGCGCTGGCTCGTCTCGGGCGAGCACTACGCGCGGACGTCCGAGGCGTGGCTCGAGCGCCTCGCCGAGAACGAGGCGGAGATCGAGCGGCGCTTCGGCCGGGCGTTCCTCGAGCGCTGGCGCGTCTTCTTCCTCGCGTGCGCCGAGCTCTTCGGGTACCGCGGCGGCACGGAGTGGCTCGTCGCGCACTACCTCTTCGCGCCACGCTAGGCGTGGAACTCGGCGAGGCGCTCGGCCTCGTCGTCGATCTCGCGCGTCGTCGCGCGATCGAGCCGCTCGAACGCCTCCCAGCGAACATGCCCGTCGGCGTAGCGCCACGTGCCCGCCACCGCACCGTCGACGAGGAACGTGCCGATCGACTGCGGCATCTTCGTCGAGAAGATCCGCGGTCGGTACTCCTCCGGAAGCACGCCGGCTCGCCGAGCGTGGACGAGGAGCATCGCGTCCCAGGTCGGCAGGAAGCGAACGGGTGCCGGCGTCTCCGGGATCCGGCAGCGGCGCGCGCGGCACGTCGAGCAGCTCGCCACCCTGCTCGTCGCGAAAGCGCCGTAGCGACAGGCGCTCGAGTGCAGGTGTGAGGTCGGCGAGGCGCATGCCCGCCCACTGCGCGATGTCGGCGCGCGACGCGGGACCGAACGCGCCGAGGTAGCGACGGACGAGGTGCTCGACCGCTTCGCTCCGGCCCGACGTCCTCCGGTCCGACCCAGCGCTCGGCGGTCTGGAAGAGATGCGCGCGGCGCTTCTCCCACGTGCCCGACGGAGGAACCCGAACGAGCTCGAGCCACGGCCCGACGGCTCCCCAGTTGCGGCCGACCACCTCGACGATCTCCTCGTGCCGGCGTGGGCCGCCTGCCATGAGGGCGCGGAGCGCGATCGCCTGCCGCTCGAGGTCGCGTCTCGTCGGGGCGCGGCCGGCGCGTGCGCAGCCACCAGTCGCGCTGCGACGCTCGGATCGCGACCGCGAACGGCCAGTAGTCGCGGCGCGAGACGACGTGGATCGTCGAGCGCATGAGCGTCGCCTGCACGACGGAGCGCCGCTCGAGCGCGCGTGTCAGGTCGTCGCGGCGAAAACCTTCGAGACACGACCAGAGCCGGATGTACGCGTTCGGCGCGTACTGGTCCTGGATGCCGCCGATCCGCTCGAGCGCTCGAGGGATCGGCAGGCGAGCCCGCTCGAGCAGGAGCTGGCGGGCGAGGAGCGCGCGGTTCAGCTCGCGCTGCGAGAGAGTGCGCTCCGCCACCGGGCGACGGTACCCGACGACCGTGCGAGCGAGACGCCCTGCGCCGTCGTTCACCGTCTGGGACAACGCGCGAGGGGCGCGCGATACTTCCTGCGTGTTCCAGAACCTGGGCGCGTTCGTCGCCGTGTCGCTCGTGGTCATCTGCACCCCCGGGCCCGACACGGCGCTGATCATCCGCAACACGCTCTCCGGGGGACGCCGTGGAGGACATCGCCACCGCGATCGGGATCACCGCCGGGATCGCGGTCTGGACGCTCGCCGCGAGCGTCGGCGTCGCGGCGCTGCTGAGCGCATCGGAGCCCGTGTTCCGAGCGCTTCAGCTCGCAGGTGCCGCGTACCTCGTCTACCTCGGCGCTCAGTCGCTCGTCGCGGCGGTGTCGGGACGCCGCCACGAGACGACCGGCGAGGGCGGCGGCCCGACGCTCGCACCGAAGCGCGCGTTCCGCCAGGGTCTGCTGAGCAACCTCGGCAACCCGAAGATCGCCGTCTTCTTCGTGAGCCTGCTGCCTCAGTTCGTCTCCGACGGGAGCGAGTCGTTTCTCGCGCTCGCCGTCCTCGGCGTCGCGTTCTCGCTGCTGGGACTCGCGTGGCTGATGCTGTACGCGGTCGTCGTCGCGAAGGCCGGGCAGTTCCTGCGAGGTCGCGTACGCCGTGCGCTCGACGCGGCGACCGGCACGGTGCTCGTCGCCTTCGGCATCCGGCTCGCGACGGAGCGGTAGCCTGCTCGAGAGCCTCGTCGCCTTCGTCGCCGTCTCCGCGGTCGTCATCTGCACGCCTGGTCAGGACACGGCGCTCACGATTCGCAACACGCTCGCGGGAGGACGGCCGAGCGGGATCGCGACCGCAGCCGGCGTCTCCCTCGGCCAGGCCGTCTGGACGGTCGCGGCGAGCGCCGGGGTCGTCGCGCTGCTGACCGCCTCGGAGCCGGTGTTCAGGACGCTCAAGCTCGTCGGAGCCGCGTACCTCGTCTACCTCGGCGTCCAGTCGCTGTGGGCGGCATTGGCGCGACAGAAGCACGAGCGCAAGCAACAGTCTGTTGCAAAGCCAGACGGTCTCGGGCCAACGCGAGCGCTGAGGCAGGGCGTCCTCTCGAACCTCGGGAACCCGAAGATGGCCGTCTTCTTCGCGAGCCTCCTGCCGCAGTTCGCGCCCGAGGGCACGGCGTCGTTCGCCGTCCTCCTCGCGCTCGGGTTCCTCTTCTGCGCGATGACGTTCGTGTGGCTGACGTTCTACGCGGTCGCAGTGGCGCGCCTCGGCCGCCTCATGACCGGCACGGTGCGATCGAGCGCTGGACGCGGTCACCGGCATCGTGCTGATCGCCCTCGGGCTCCGCCTCGCCGCCGAGAAGCGCTAGCGAACCCGCGCGAAGCGATGAACGGCCTCGAGGAGCTCCTTGCTCTTCGACTCCGCCTCAGCTGGATCGCCGGAGGCGAGCGCATCGGCGACGCAGTGGTTCACGTGGCCGTCCAGGATGCGGAACGCGAGGCTCTCGAGCGCGGTGTTGACGGCCGCGATCTGCGTCAGCACGTCGATGCAGTAGCGATCGTCCTCCACCATCCGCTCGATCCCGCGCACCTGCCCCTCGATGCGGTGGAGCCGCCGAACGAGCGCCTCCTTGTCGGCGGCGTACCCGTGAGCGTGCGTCTCGGTCTCGGTCATGCGCGTGCCTCCTCGCGGGTCGAGTGGAAGCGGCGCAGGCGCAGCGAGTTGGTGACGACGAACACGCTCGAGAACGCCATCGCGGCCGCCGCGACGATCGGGTTCAAGCAGACCCGCCATGGCGAGGGGAATGGCCGCGACGTTGTAGGCGAACGCCCAGAAGAGGTTGCCCTTGATCGTCCCGAGCGTGCGGCGGGCCAACCGGATTGCGTCCGCAGCCGCACGGAGATCGCCGGAGACGAGCGTGATGTCGGACGCCTCGATCGCGACGTCCGTTCCGGTGCCGATCGCGAGCCCGAGGTCCGCCTGCGCCAGGGCGGGCGCGTCGTTGATGCCGTCGCCGACCATCGCGACCACCTCGCCGGCGTCCTGGAGGCGGCGAATCTCGTCGAGCTTGTCGTCCGGATACACCTCGGCGAGGACGCGCTCGATCCCGACGTCCGCCGCGACCCGCTCGGCCGTCTCGCGCGCGTCACCGGTGAGCAGCACCGGTGTGAGGTCGAGCGCGACGAGGGCTTCGACCGCCTCACGGCTCGTGGGCTTCACGGTGTCGGTCACGGAGAGCGTCGCGCGCGCGACGCCGTCCCAGGCGACCGTGATCGCGCCGTCGCGACGCCCCACCTCGACCGCATGACCTTCGACGGTGCCGACCACGCCGACGCCCGGCACGTTCCGGAACTCCGTCACCGCCGGGAGCTCTCCGACCTCGCTGCGAGCGGCACCGGCGACCGCCTGCGCGATCGGGTGCTCGGACGCCGCCTCCACCGCACCCGCGAAGCGCAGAACATCGGCTCGACTCGCGCCGTCGAGGAGCGCGACGTCGGCGAGCTCCATGCGACCCTGGGTGACGGTTCCGGTCTTGTCGAGGACGATCGTGGTGATGCGCTGCGTGCGCTCGAGGACCTCGGGGCCCTTGATGAGGATTCCGAGCTGCGCGCCGCGGCCCGTGCCGACCATGAGCGCAGTCGGCGTCGCGAGCCCGAGCGCGCAGGGGCACGCGATGATGAGCACGGCGACCGCCGCCGAGAAGGCGGCCGTGGAATCGCCGGTGACGACCAGCCAGCCGACGAGAGTGCCGAGAGAGAGCACGAGCACGATCGGGACGAAGACGCTCGAGACCCGATCGACGAGGCGCTGGATCGGCGCCTTGCCGGACTGGGCCTCGGCCACGAGCCGGGCGATCTGCGCGAGCGCCGTCTCCTCGCCGACGCTCGTCGCACGCACGACGAGCCGGCCGAAGGTGTTGACGGTCGCGCCGGCCACCGAGGCGCCGGGTGCGACGTCGACGGGCACCGGCTCGCCCGTCAACATCGACTGGTCGACCGCCGACTCGCCCTCGACCACGAGACCGTCCGTCGCGACCTTCTCGCCCGGACGGACGACGAAGAGATCGCCGACGGCGAGCTCGCCGATCGGCACCGACACTTCCACACCGTCCCGCAAGACGTGAGCCTCCTTCGCGCCGAGCTCGAGGAGCGCGCGAATCGCAGCGCCCGATCGCCGCCGCGCGCGAGCCTCGAGATAGCGACCGAGCAGGATCAGCGTCGTGATGACCGCCGCAACCTCGAAGTAGACGTCTGCGTCGTCGACGACGACGAGCGCAGCCACCGACCAACCCCAGGCGGCAAGCGTGCCGATGGAGATGAGCGTGTCCATCGTCGCCGCTCCGTGCCGCGCATTCAGAGCGGCAGCGCGATGGAAGTCGAAGCCGGCCCAGAACACGACGGGTGTCGCGAGCGCGAGCGCGAGCCACTCCCAGCCCTCGAACTGGAGAGGCATGACCATCGCGAGGACGACGAGCGGCGCGGTGAGCACCGCCGCGACGACGAGCCGCCGCCGAACGGCGTCAGCACGATCGACGGAGCCCCTCGCCTCGGCCGCAGGCACCGCGTGGTAGCCGGCCGACTCCACCGCGCCGAGCAGATCGGCGACGGTCACGCGCTCCGGATCGAAGCGAACGGCGGCCTGCTCGGTCGCGTAGTTCACCGAGGCGTCGACCCCGTCGAGCTTGTTGAGCTTGCGCTCGATCCGGTTCGCGCAGGCGGCGCACGTCATCCCCTCGAGCGCGAGGTCGACGCGCGTATCCGGCTCGCGGGTCGCGACGGTGCTCACGCTGCCTCGTACCCCGCTTCCTCGATCGCCGCGCGCACGGCAGCATCGTCGAGGTTGCTGCCGCTCACGGTGACGAGCTTCGTGTCGAGATCGACGGCGACGTCGTCGACGCCCTCGACCTCGGACACCTCCTCCCGGATCGACGCCACGCAGTGGGCGCAGTGGATCGCGGGAACGGTGTAGGTCGTTGTCTCGCTCATGTCGCTCCTCTCAGCTTCGGAGACTGTGCCGAGAGCATACCCCCTAAGGGTATGGTCGAAACGACTTAGCCGTGGTCGTTCAGGCGTCCGGCGGAGATCTCGGCCGCCATGGTCGTCGACGCGTCCCGATACCAGGAGCCGCTCTCGAACTCGATCGCAGGGAGATGGTGCTGGCCCGTGTGCTCGATGACCTCCTTGCGGCGCCCACGCGGAAAGGTGGGCGCCTTCACGATCTCGTACTCGATCGACTGCTCGTCGAGCGCCGACTGGACGACCCAGCACGGGTGGCTGCCCTTGTATCCGACGAACCGGCAGCGGTGGAGCCGAATCACGTCAGAGCCCTTCGATCCGAGAGGCGCCGACGATCGCCTCCGAGCCGTCGGCGAGACGGACGAGAGCCTTGCCCTTGCCGTCGTAGTCGGGCGACCAGACGACGAGGGTCGCGTCGTCGCCCTGAACGGTGCACGCGCGACCGTCCTCGCCGTCGAGACCGCGCCAGAAGCGCACGAAGGGGTTCTCCTCCCACTCGCGTCCGATCGTCGTCTCGTCGGTGTGCCCGGGGAGCACCCGCGTTTCGTGCGGCAACGTCATGAGGACGTCCATCACCGAGCGGCGCATCTGGTCGGCCGGCCCGCCTCCGACGGCGTCGCGGAACAGCGTGTCGCCGGAGAAGCAGAGATCGCCGACGACGAACGAGACGCCGTCGTCCGAGTGCCCCGGCGTCGCCAGCGACTCGATCCGCAGGCCGCCCGTCTCCACCGGCCCCGACGTGACCTCGAGCGAGAAGCGCTCGACGAGCTCGTCGTTTCCGGCGACGTGGTCGGCATGCCCGTGCGTGATCATGAGATGCGTCGGCGTGACGCCCTCGCGCTCGACCGCGGCGAGCAGCGGCTCCAGGGGAGCGCCGCTGTCGACGAACACCGCCGTTCCGCCCGGCTCGTCCGCGAGCAGGAACGCGTTCGAGAGCCAGGAGTCGTGCATGCTGCGCTCGACGATCATCGCGCCGGATCCTACGTAAGTCCGCCCGGCCTGAGAGAATCGCGCGGCCACCGCACTCGTACCGAGGGAGGAAGGATGAACGACATGTTCGGGCCACGCGAGGTTCTCGAAGAGGCCGCAGATCGCTGGTGGTTGTTCCTGCTCAGCGGAATCGCGTGGCTCGTCTTCGCGCTGCTCGTCTTTCAGTGGGACTTCACGACGGTCTACGCGATCTCGATCCTGTTCGGCGTCGTCGCCGTGATCGCGGGAATCAACGAGTTCTTCGCGATCCCGGTCTCGACGAGCGGCTGGAGATGGATCCACTTCATCCTCGGCGTCGCCTTCGTCCTCGTCGGGATCTACGCGCTGTGGAACCCGTACGACACGTTCTCCACCCTCGCGGCGCTCGTCGGCTTCTTCCTCCTCGTCAAGGGCGTCTTCGACATCACCGTCGCATTCATCACCAAGGAGGAGTTCGAGCTGTGGTGGCTCCAGCTCGTGATCGGCCTCGTCGAGATCATGCTCGCCTTCTGGGTCGCCGGGAACTTCCGGCGGGAGGCGATCCTCATCGTGGTCTACGTCGGGATCATCGCGCTCGCACGGGGGATCAGCGAGATCTTCGTCGCGTTCAAGCTCAAAGGGCTCCGGCGCAGGCTCGCGGCGGCCTGACGGTTCCGTGTTTCGGCCGTGCGGCGCCGGTGTAGGATCGCCCTGATGCGCCGCACGGTTCTCGTCCTCGTGCTTCTCGTCGCCGCGTTCGGTGTCGTCGCGGTGGGTTGTGGCCAGGAGCAGGAGCAGACCGCGACTCCCGAGACCGTCGAGGGCGAGCTGACGACGGAGACGACGGAGACCGAGACGACGGAGACCACCGAGACGGACGAGACCGAGACGGAGACCACCGAGACCGACGAGACCGAGACGACGGAAACCGAGACCACGACGACTCCGGCCGCCGAAGGCGACCCGGTCGCCGGCAAGGAGGTCTTCCTCGGCGCGTCGGCGTGCGGTGGCTGTCACACGCTCGCCGACGCGGGCTCCACCGGCCAGGTCGGCCCCAACCTCGACGAGTCGCAGCCCGACTACGAGCTCGCCCTCGATCGCGTGACGAACGGGCAAGGCGGAATGCCGTCGTTCTCGAGCACGCTCAACGAGCAGCAGATCGCCGACGTGTCCGCGTACGTCTCGTCGGTCGCCGGTTCGTAGGGCTCCTACACTCTCTTCCGTGATCGACCTCAAGGCCGCACGGGCCGACGCCGAGCGTTGGCGCGCCCAACTCGCCCGAAAGGATGCCGCGGAGGACTTCGACACGCTCCTCGCCGCGGACGAGCGCTGGCGTGCCCTCATTCCGGAGATCGACGAGCTCCGCGGCCAGACGAAGCTGAAGGGCAAGCCCACGACGGAGGAGCTCGAAGCGCTGCGCCCGGTCAAGGCAGCGCTCAAGGCGGCCGAGGAGGAGCTTGCGGCCGCCGAGGCCGCCCGCGACGCGGCGCTCGAGCTCGTCCCGAACCCGCCGCACGACTCGGCGCCCGACGGCGACACGGAGGACGACGCCGAGGAGCTCCGCCGCGTGGGAGAGCCTCCGGCGCACACCGACGCGCGCGAGCACATCGAGATCGGCCGCTTCGACATGGAACGCGCGGCGCGCGTGTCAGGTGCGCGCTTCGGCTACGTCATTGGCGATGCCGCCCTCGTCGCGATGGCGCTGTACCAGTTCGCACTCGATCATCTCGCGCAGGCCGGCTTCACGCCCGTCATCCCGCCCGTTCTCGTCCGCGAGGAGGCGATGTACGGCACCGGGTTCTTCCCGACGGACCGCTCGAACATCTACGCGCTCGAGGCCGACGGGCTCTTCCTCACCGGGACGTCGGAGGTCGCGCTCGCGGCGCTGCACACGGGCGAGAAGCTCGAGAGCCTTCCGCTGCGCTACACCGGTTTCTCGACCTGCTTCCGTCGCGAGTCAGGCGCCGCCGGGCGCGACACGCGGGGGATGTTTCGCGTTCACCAGTTCAACAAGGTCGAGATGTTCGTCTTCGTCGAGCCGGAGACCTCGTGGGACGAGCATGAGCGGCTGCTCGACCTCGAGGAGCAGTTCCTCGGCGCGCTCGGCCTGCCGTACCGCGTCATGAACGTCGCCGCCGGCGACCTCGGAGCCTCGGCCGCGAAGAAGTACGACATCGAGGCGTGGTTTCCGTTCCAGGAGCGCTACCGCGAGGTCACGTCGTGCTCGAACACGACCGACTACCAGTCGCGCCGCCTCGGCATCCGCTACCGCACGCAGGCCGGCGGTCTCGAGAACCCGCACACGCTGAATGGGACGATGGTCACCGACCGCGCGCTCCTCGCGATCCTCGAGAACTTCCAGGGCGGCGTGCCGGACGTGCTGACGCGCTACGGCGCTCCGGCCGAAGTCCGCGCTCCGTAGCCGTCAGAATGCGCTCCGGCGGGGTGCCGGAGCGGTCGAACGGGGCAGCCTTGAAAGCTGTTGGGCGTGCAAGCGTCCCGTGGGTTCGAATCCCACCCCCGCCGCTGGCAGCTCCGGCTCGGCGTCAGTACGCGGCGCGCGCGCGGGTCAGCGCCGGCAGCGTCAGCAGGATCAGGCGCAGGTCTTCGCGCAGCGACCAGTTCGTGACGTAGAGGTAGTCGAGCTTCGTCATCTCGTCGAACGGGATGTCGCTCGCGCCGAGCACCTGCCAGAGGCCCGTGATCCCCGGCTTCAAGTCGAGCCGCCGACGCGCCCAGTTCGAGACGTGCTGATCCTCGTCGAGGATCAGCGGCCGCGGCCCGACGACGGACATGCTGCCGGACATGACGTTGAGGAGCTGCGGGAGCTCGTCGATGCGCCAGCGCCGCAGGAGGCGCCCGAGTCGCGTGACGCGTGGGTCATCCGGCACCTTGAACATTCGCGGATCGTCGCCGTTGTGCATGTTCAGGTGAGCGATCTCGGCCTTCCGACTCTCCGCGTCGTCGACCATCGTCCTGAACTTGAACACGCGGAAGGTCTGGTTGCCTGCTCCCATCCGAACCTGCCGGAAGAACACCGGCCCTCGGGAGTCGAGCTTGATGAGCGCCGCGACGACGACGAAGATCGGCGAGAAGAGCACGAGCCGAGCGCAGCCGCGGAGACGTCGAACGAGCGCTTGAGGAGACGCGACGATCCCGAGAGATGCGGGCTCGGCAAGCCCGACGAGCGGCATACCTTCGATCGTGTGCAGCTGTGCATTCGTGCCGAGCACCTCGAACATGCGCGGGACGATGTCGATCTGAACGTCGCTGTCCTGCATCGACCGGATCACGCTGAGGCGTGTGATCGTGCGAATCGGTCGAGAACGCGATCGCGACGCGATGCACACCGCGCTCGCGCACGAGTCGAGGCAGATCGTCGGTCGTTCCGATCAAGGTTTCGTTGCCGTTGCGGGATCGAGCGACACGATCGTCGCGATCGACGAACCCGACGACCCGCAAGCCGTACTCCGGATGCTTCTCGATCTTGTCGGCGAGCAGATGGGCGACGCTGCCCGAGCCGACGATGATGACGTTCTGGATGTAGGCGCTCTGCCGACGACCGATGGCGCGGCTCGCGGCGCGCAGGAGCGGGATGAGCGCAACGGCGAGGAGCCAGAACACGACGAGACGTCCCAGGTTCGGGTACGGAAGACCGAGGACGTGCGTGATGACGAGGAAGCTCCAGGTCCCGAGGGTGACGACCTGGAAGACACCGACCACGTCGTCGACCGTCGAGTGATCGGTTCGCTCCTCGTCACGGTCGTAGAGGCCGTAGATGCGCGCAAGCAGAACCCACAGCGGGAGGGTCGCGACGAAGATGGCCATTTCCCACACAGGCGCGACCTTGTCGGCCGTGGAGGCCGGCGGCGCGAGCTCGAGCGCGACGACGTAGGCCACGAGCAGTCCGACCACATCTGCCGCAAGCAACAGCCGGCGCATGAGCCAACCACGCCGTCGGCCCGTCGGCGGCCACGCCTGGTCGATCTCGTAGACAAGACGATCGCCTTGCGTGACGGCGATCGCGTCCTGCGATACAGCGCTCAACCTAGTCCTCCCCCGTGCTGGCGGCCTCCCGCCATCGCGCTCGGCCTTCTCCCCTAGTGCCCACACAGGATAGTGACCAAATGGCCAGATTCCTAGCGCCGGCGTGATCCAATACCTTCGGCTGGATCTGGCCAGGCCTTCCGGGGTGGAGTCAGTAGTCGAGTCCTTCGCCCCGGGCCATGACGACAATCGTTCGACGATGTATGCCGAGATCATTTCGACGCTCGAGCAAGTAGCGCAGCGCCCGCCCTCGGACGGCTGGCTCTTCTACTGCGACCATCGCCGACGACACTCAGCCCTCGGCCGCCCAACCGGCGGGTAGCAGGAACAAGATCCTCGGGTCTTGCATCTAGCGCCGCCCCGCGTGATGAGTAGTCTGCGATGTGCCTTGGCCACGTCCTCGATGACAACGGAACAAGGCCGTCATGGGCTGGCGGCGGCTCCATTCTCTTGCCGGTTCTGCGGGGCTGCAGTCGACCTGACGGTCGTCGACCTCGGAATGTCACCCCTCTGCCAGACAATCGTCCGTCCCGATCAGCTGGAGCAGATGGAGCCCTTCTACCCACTTCACGTGCGCGCGTGCGAGAGATGCTGGCTCGTCCAGCTGCCCCAGCTCGTCCAGCCGCAGGAGCTTTTCACCGAGTACGCGTATTTCTCGGCGTACTCGAGCTCGTGGGTCGAGCATGCCCGAAGGTATGTGGACATGATCATGCGGCGTCTGGGGCTCGGCTCCGACTCGCTCGTCGTGGAGGTTGCCTCGAACGACGGCTATCTTCTCCAGCACTTTCTTGCCCATGGCGTTCCGGTTCTCGGTATCGACCCGGCGGAGAACGTGGTCGAGGCTGCAATTGCCCGCGGAGTCCCGTCACTGAGCGAGTTTTTTGGGCGCGAGCTCGCAGAGCGCCTTGTCGCGAAGGGCACTCTGGCCGATCTCATCATTGGCAACAACGTGCTCGCCCAGGTCCCGGATCTCAACGACTTCGTTGCGGGGATCAAGCTCCTGCTCGCACCCGGCGGCATGGCGACGTTCGAGTTTCCGCATCTGGCTCAACTCCTCGTGCGGCTGGAGTACGACACCATCTACCACGAGCACTTCTCCTACTTCTCGCTGTTCACGGTGCGCGAGATCTTTCGTGCCCACGGTCTGACATTGGTCGACGTCGGAGGAGCTGCGAAGCCATGGCGGCTCGCTGAGGGTCTTCTTCGAGCACGAGGAGACAGCGAACGCGCCCACTGAGGCCGTTCGCAACGTTCTGGCGTGGGAGACGCGAGGTCGGAACGCAATCGCCGGAGGCGTTTCGACAGTTCGCAGACCGGCGTGGCGGAGAGCAAGCGAGCCCTGCTCGATTTCCTCATCGGCCTGAGGCGAGACGGCAAACACGTCGTCGGCTATGGGGCTCCCGGCAAGGGCAACACGCTCCTCAACTACTGCGGGATCCGTACCGACCTTCTCGACTACACGGTCGATAGAAACCCGTACAAGCAGGGGGCGTACACCCCCGGTACGCGCATCCCGATCGAGGCGCCCGAGCGCATCGACGAGACGCAGCCCGGACTACATCCTCATCCTGCCCTGGAACCTCGCGCGAGAGATCAGCGTCCAGCTGCAGCGCACCGCCACGTGGGGTGCGAAGCTCGCCGTTCCCGTTCCTCGCCCGCAAGTGTTCGACCCCGGATCGTCCCCCGAGACCGGCGATCACGACGCTTCCCCGTCGACATGAAGGTACTCGTCACCGGACACGCGGGATACATCGGCTCGGTGCTTGCGGCCGTCGTGGAGGCGCGTGGTCATCACGTGGTGGGGCTGGACACGCACTTCTATGCAGACTGCGACCTCGGGTCGCCGCAGAAGCTCGTCCCGGGCCTTGCGCTCGACGTACGTGATGTCACCCCGGAGCAGCTGCTCGATTTCGATGCGGTCGTACACCTGGCCGCACTCTCCAACGACCCGCTCGGCGACCTGGCCCCGGAGGTGACGTTCGAGATCAATCTCGAGGCTGCGGTCCTGGTGGCTCGCGCCGCCCGCGATGCCGGCGTTCGCCGGTTCATCTTTGCCTCGTCATGCTCGATGTACGGTGCCTCTGACTCCGACGACGCCCTGGACGAGGATGCGCCTCTTCACCCGTTGACCCCCTACGCCGAATCCAAGGTCCGGGCCGAGCAGCAGATTCTCGCGTTGGCGACCGATGATTTCTGCGCCGTGTCAATGCGCAATGCGACCGTGTACGGTGCGTCCTCCCGGCTGCGCCTCGACATCGTCCTCAACAATCTCACTGCCTGGGCGCACACCACGGGTCGCATCCGTCTCCTCAGCGACGGAAGCGCGTGGCGACCGCTCGTACATGTGCGTGATTTGGCGTCTGTCGCCTGCGCGCTACTCGACTGCCCTGCTTCAGCGATCAGCGGGCAGGCGCTCAACATTGGCTCGACGAATCAGAACTATCGCATACGCGACCTCGCGGACGTCGTAGGCGCGATCACCGGTTGTGAGGTCGAGTATGCGAACTCCGCAAACATCGATCCACGCTCGTATCGCGTCGATTTTCGAAAGCTCGAGCGAACGCTTCCTGAATTGCGACTCGAATGGGACGCGGAGCGAGGCGCGAGAGAGCTTCTCGACGCATATGGAACGAATGGGCTAGCCGCCGAGGCGATGGATGGTCGCGCATTCATCCGCCTGCGGCAACTCCGGCACCTCCTTGACGAGCAAGCGCTCGATCCGAGTCTGCGCTGGCAACCAGGTTGCACACCGGTCGTCGCGGACCAAGAGCCGCCCGTTGAGCGCATCGGGCCCACGACTCCGAGCTACCGGTGAGCGACAAGGGCCAGACCAAGGTGGCGATCCTCGCCGGCGGACTAGGCACGCGACTGGCGGAGGAGACGGATCTGATCCCGAAGCCGATGGTCGAGATCGGGGGCGACCGATTCTGTGGCACATCATGAAGCACTACGCGGCGAGCGGGTTCAAGGAATTCGTCGTCCTGCTCGGCTACAAGGGAGCCGTGATCAAGTCCTTCATGCTCAACTACCGAGCGTATGCGCGGCAGCGTC
Organism: uncultured Gaiellaceae bacterium; assembly: GCA_963822885.1. Classification (GTDB taxonomy): domain Bacteria; phylum Actinomycetota; class Thermoleophilia; order Gaiellales; family Gaiellaceae; genus GMQP-bins7. Next base: position 4,297 of record CAWGJJ010000017.1, on the reverse strand, counting down.
TCGATCGACATGGCTCAAGGCAGGTGCGGAGCACGGCGATTGCGAGGACGACTGGATCGTGCATCTGCTCGAGACCGGGCTGGACACGATGACCGGCGGGCGCGTCCGCCGGGCACTCGACTTCGCCAGGGGCGAGCGGCTGATGCTGACGTACGGCGACGGCGTCTCGGACCTCGATCTCGGGACAACTGCTGCAGTTCCACCGCGCGCACGGCCGGCTAGCGACGGTGACGACCGTTCGTCCCAAGACGCTCTTCGGCCACTCCGAGCTCGATGGAGAGCGAGTCACCGAGTTCGCCGAGAAGCCCCAGAAGCTCGACGGCTGGATCAACGGCGGCTTCTTCGTCCTCGAGCCCGGGTGTGCGGGACTACCTGGACGACGACGATGGCATGCCGTTTGAGCAGATACCGATGCAGCGCCTGGCGCAGGACGACCAACTTCGCGCCTTCCAGCACGAGGGGTTCTGGCAGTGCATGGACTCCGTCAAGGATCGCCAGGTTCCTCGAGGAGCTCTGGTCGCAGGGCTCCCCGCCCTGGAGGACGTGGAGCTGAGGCGTCGCCGAGCGATGACGGTGTCACCTTTGGTCGGATCAACGTCTCCGGCCCATCGATCACCCAGCTGGAGATCGACTACGTGACCGACGCCGTCTCCGTCGCCTGGTACGACGACGCGAATCTCTACCACGAGCGCTTCGAGCGGAACTTTGCCGCGCTTCGTCGGCGTCGAGCACGCCGTCGCCCTTCCCTCGTGCACGTCGGCGATCCATCTCTCGCTGCTCGCCCTCGGAATCGGTCCGGGCGACGACGTTGTCGTCCCGGACGTGACCTGGACGGCGACTGCCGCTCCGATCGTCTACGTGGGCGCCAATCCAGTCTTCGCCGACATCGAGGCACATAACCTGGTGTCTCTCGGCCGCCTCGCTCGAGCGGATGCCTCGGCGCCGCGGACGAAGGCGGTCATCCCGGTCGACCTGTACGGGGGCATGTGCGAGATCGATGAGATCCGCGCGCTCACCGAGCCGAGGGGCATCGCGATCATCGAGGACGCGGCCGAGTCGATCGGGTCGCAGCACCGAGGCCGGCAGGCCGGGAGTCTCGGCGACACCGGCGTGTTCAGCTTCCACGGCAGCAAGACGCTCACGACCGGCGAGGGAGGCATGCTCGTCACCGACCGGACGGACATCGCTGACCGCGTCCGGTTCCTGTCCACACTGGCTTGCCGTCCTGCACCCAAGACGTTCTACTGCACGGAGGTCGGGCAGAAGTACAAGATGAGCAACGTGCAGGCTGCTCTTGGCCTCGCTCAGCTCGAGCGGATCGGCCAGCTGGTGGACATGAAGCGGGCGATCTTCGGCTGGTATCGAGAAGCGCTCGACTGGCGTGGACGGGATCCGCCTCAATCTACGAGCCCACGCACGTGCGCAGCAGCTTCTGGATGACGACGGCGATCGTCGAGGAAGGGTGGCGGGTCGAGAAGGAGGAGCTGATGCGCCGGATGAGCGCGCGCGGCGTCGATTGCCGGCCGTTCTTCTACCCGCTCAGCTCCATTCCCGCCTATCGCGACTTCCCGGACGCCGGTCGGGCGAGGGGCGGACAACCGGACTGCGCTATGCGTTGAGCCCGTTCGGGATCAACCTGCCGTCTGCGCTCAACCTGACGCAAGAACAGGTCGGGTATGTCGCGGACGCGTTCGATCGCCGCCCTGCACGAAGGTGGAGAGTGAGGTTCGTCCCGACGCCGCTGCCCGGCGCGTACGTCATCGAGACCGAGCCGGTTCTCGACGACCGCGGCTTCTTCGCCCGAACGTACTGCCGGCGTGAGTTCGCAGCTCAGGGGATCGACTTCCGGATCGAGCAAGCGAGCGCGAGCTACAACGCGCGGGCCACCACGCTTCGGGGGCTCCACTTCCAGGCCGCTCCGCACGAGGAGGCCAAGCTCGTCTCGTGCACACGCGGTGCTCTCGTATGACGTGATCGTGGACCTGCGGCCGGGCTCGGCCACGTACTCCCAGTGGTACGGCGTCGAGCTCACGGAGCGAGAGGGCCGCATGGTGTTCGTCCCCGCAGGGATTCGCACACGGTTTCCAGACGCTGCGTAGACGACACGCTGGTCGCCTACGGAATCTCCACCGCCTACGAGCCATCGGCGAGCCGAGGCGTGCGCTGGGACGATCCGGAGCTGGCGATCGCATGGCCGGACGCGGTCGAGCGGATCATTTCCGATCGTGACCGGACGCTGCCGCTGCTAGCTGCCTACGCGCTTTCGCCCGACTGACGGTAGTCCTCGCCGAGCGAGGTCGCGAAGGGAGACGCCTCCGTCTTGTAGAGCGTGAAGTGCGGATCGCTGCTGCTCCCCATCGTCGCGGTCCGTCGTGTAGTAGTAGAGGTTGAGCGCCTTGCGGTTCTCGTCCTCCGGGCACTCGTTCGGTTGCGGCTGGCCGTGGTTGGAGTCGATGCCGACGTTGAAGATCGCGAGCCGGTTGAACAACGGCGAGATCGAGACGACGACTCCGGTCATGTCCTTGTTCCAGAACTCGAGCGCACCGCCCCACTCCTCGTGCCAGTTCTCGTTCAGGTAGAGCAGCGCATTGACACGGCGATGGGCCTGCAGCTTGTGGTGCCAGTTGAAGTCGGCATGGATCTTGAGGAAGTCGCCCCGACCCGCCATGTGCGCACCGCCGCCGATGAAGTACGGGTCGGGGATCAGGTTGTCGATGCCGGTGAGCGTCTCGAGAAAGAGCACGAACTGGCGCGAGTTCAGCTCGCGCAGCATGTGCCGGATGCAGCGGCGGCAGCTTGCGTCTCGTCGTGCTGGTATCGCCGCCGGTTGTTCTCGTTGTCGCGGACGATCCAATCGATCGAGTCCTCCGCCGGGAAGGCGCGCGCGAGCTCTCGAGCGAGATCCACGTCGATGAAGTCGTCGAAGTAGATGTGCGGGAACGGGTCGGCGTTCTGATAGCGATCCGCGTTGTCGATTGCGAGCCGCGCGTACTTGGGGTCGTCGAACACGCCTAGCGGCATCGATGCGGTCGCGAGTTAGGTTCGTCATCGTGTACTCCTCGTCGATCGGTTATCTACGACTTCGCTCAGCATACGTCTGTTTCACCGAGACGGAAGGCCGCCGCGCTCGCCGACGTTGTCGTCGACCCGCTTGCCGAGCTGACGCTTGTGCGAATCCGCACGGGCCACGATTGACTGCCGAATCGAGGTGGCGCGGGCCCTCTTGGGGGCCCGCGCCGTCTCGATAACGTAGCGATCTAGCCGGTAGTCGTAGTCGTGTCTGTGACGGTCGTCTCTGTCGTCGTAGTCGTCGTAGTCGTCGACTCCGGACAGTCCGACAGGACCAACTTGCCTCCAGTCACATTGTCCGTTGCACTGGTGAGCGGCCCGGTCCCTGTGACGTGGTAATGGAGGTTCCTCGACCGCGACGGCGTGTTGGCGACGGGGAAGGGCTGGCCACCGTCGAACGACACCGTCAGAATCCCGGAGGTCGCGGACGTCTGCACGTGCACGAAGTGCCAAGTACCTGAGCCGCTCGTACACTTCTCGGCCTCTCCCGGATTGGCCAGCGGCGCCGCGAGCGCGATGCTGATCGTGAAGCCGAGCACCGCGAACACCGCCAGCGCGGCCGAGATGCCAAAGGCTCGCTTCATTCCCACTCCTCCCCTAGAGTATTGAAATCCCCCGAATGGGTGTGCCCGCATTCTTACCCCATTGGAAGCGGGCTGTCTAGGGGAGCGGCGGCGGCGGCTGACCAATAAGGACGCAGGCGTTGTGGCCGCCGAGGCCCATCGCATTCGAGAGCGCGACGTCGACCACAGCGTGCCGCGCCTCGTTCGGCACGTAGTCCAAATCGCACTCCGGATCGGGGTTGCGGTAGTTGATCGTCGGCGGGAGCACGCCTTCGTGGAGCGCGCGGACGCACATCATCGCCTCGACCGCCCCGGCGGCCCCGAACAGGTGCCCGAGAACCGACTTCGTGGACGAGACCGTGAGCTCGTGCGCGTGCGACCCGAAGACGGCCTTGATCGCGTTCGTCTCCGCGAGATCTCCTTGCGGAGTCGACGTGCCATGCGCGTTGATGTAGCCGACGCGCTCGGGCTCGACTCCGGCGCGCGTAAGCGCGGCGCGCATCATCTCCGCCACGCCGACGGAGTCGGGGTCGGGCTGCGCCATGTGGTGCGCGTCGTTCGAAGTTCCGTAGCCGAGCACCTCGGCATAGATACGCGCGCCGCGACCGACCGCGCGCTCGTAGTCCTCCAGAGCAGGAGCACGCAGGCACCCTCCCCCATGACGA
>CAWGJJ010000016.1:0-109710 GCA_963822885.1 uncultured Gaiellaceae bacterium | reverse complement strand
GGCGAGGGTGCCAGCTCTCGATGCGGCTCCAGTTGACCTCCGCGTAGGCGACACGCACCCTGCTCGATCGCCCCCTCGTCGACGAGGCGTCGCATCGTCTCCTGCGCCTCGCCCATGAACGTGCAGCCTCCGGAGAGCACGAGAGCCGGAGGTTCCGCTCGGCGGCCAGGTCGACGAGCGAGCGGGCGCTCGCGTAGTCGGGCGCGAGCGGCTTCTCCGAGTGCACGTGCTTTCCCGCCTCGAGGGCGGCCGTCGTCACCTCCGCGTGAACACCGGGGTACGTGAGGTTGACGATTGCGTCCACGGCAGGGTCGCCGAGAACGTCCTCGAGCGACGGGTAGTCGACGCCGCCGAACCGATCGACGAACGCCGCGCTGAGAGCGGGATCGACGTCGGTGGCGCCGGCGATGCTCACGGATGGGTACGCGCCGATCGTCTCGCCGTAGGCGCCGGAAATGTTTCCGCACCCGATCACTGCGACGCGAAGTTGCTCAGACATCGCTTCCCACCCCCGCCTGCGACAGGTCTTCCGGACGAGAACGAGCATGCGGGCGCACTCGGCCGTCGGATCGCGATCGAATGTGTGGTGCTCGATGCTCACCGGGCCCGAGTAGCCGAGCGCGACCAGCTTCTCGACGCAGGCTGCGATGTGCGCGCAGCCGTCTCCGTGCATGCACGCGATGTGCGTGCCAGGTGCCTCGACATCCTTCAGGTGGACGTGGAACAGACGATCGGAGAGCTCGTCGATCGCGGCGACCGGGTCGTATCCCTGGGTCGCCCACCAGCCGGTGTCGACCGCCGCGCCGAGCACGTCGGCTTCGTCGCCTATCGCCTCGAGCACCTCGCTCGGTGTTCTCTCGGGATGGTTCTCGAGCCCGAAGCGGACGCCGTGCGCGCGAAGCACCGCGACCGCGCCTTCGCGATCGCGACGGATGACCTCGCCGAGGCCGCCGATGAGGTCGACGTCGAGGTCGTTTGCCAGGCGGCAGGCGGCAGCGAGTCGTCCGTTGTGGCGCCGATGCTCCCGGCGAGGCTGGCGACGCGAACGCCGCGGCGAGCGAGTGCCTCGCGCGCGAGCGCGACGTGCTCCGGCGTAGCCCAGCGCCAGTTGAGATGGCCGAACCACAGGTCGACGGCGTCGAACCCGATACCCGTGATCGCCGCGAGAAGATCGTCGAAGCGCGCCGCGAAGGTCTCGAGTGGTTCGAACGCCGCGTTGGTGGCGTCGTCGAACGGGCCCCACTCGGTCGCGGCGCCGTAGCCGAGCTCCCTGGCGACGTAGTTGGCGCTCATGAACGAGAGCGCGAATGGACTCGTTGTCGTGTGCACTGGCGTTGTCACCTCTCCACGTAGTGGTCGTCGTCGATGAGCTGCAGCGTCCCCGCTCCTCCGTGACGGCCCGCGGCCCGACGTTCATCGGCGTGGACTCCCACTTCGCGGTGAGCTGTGGCACGCAGGTGAGGAGCATGCGCGTGTAGGGATGGACGGGGTTGGCGAAGACCTTCAGTCGTCGGTACCCATCTCGACGATCCGCCCGCGCTGCAGGATGACGACGCGGTCCGAGATGTAGTTGCCGAGCGCCAAGTCATGGGTGACGAACAGGACACCCAGGCCGCGCTCCTTGAGGTCGCCGAGGATGTTCAGGACGTCGATCCGGGTCGACGCGTCCAGCATGCTGATGATCTCGTCGGCGACGAGGAACTCGATGTCGAGGATGAGCGCGCGCGCGATGAGCAGTCGCTGGAGCTGGCCTCCGCTCAGCTGGTGCGGGTACTTGCCGAGCACGTCGGCCGGCTCGAGCCCGACGTCCTCCAGGCCCCGCTGTCTCCTCGTGCTCCACTCGGCGCGGGTCAGCCCCGAGAGATACGTGTTGCGAACCATCTCGAACACACGGTCGATCTTGAAGACGGGGTTGTACGAGCTGAACGGATCCTGGAAGACGCCCTGCACGCGGCCGTAGTAGCCGCGGAGCTCACGTCGTCCGAGCACCGAGACGTCTTGCCCGTCGTACGTGATCGAGCCGTCGGTCACGTTCGTCAGCCGCAGGATCATCCTTCCGACCGTCGTCTTGCCGCTACCGCTCTCGCCGATGAGGGACACGATCTCTCCGGGCCGGATGTCGAACGTCACGTCGGAGACGGCGGTGACGGCGGCACCACCGAAGGTGCCGGTCTTGAACACCTTCGTGACGTTCTCGAGCCGCAGCATCAGGCAGCTGCCTTCCAGCACGCAGCGAACCGACCGGGCGCGACCTGGACGAACGGCGGCTCCTCTGCGCACTTCTCGAACGCGAGCGGGCAGCGAGCGCGGAACCGGCAGCCGGACGGTGGATCGAGCAGCGACGGCGGCCGGCCGGAGATGCCGCTGAGGCGCTTCTCCGAGATCCGCACGCCGACCTCCGGGAGCGACCCGATGAGGAGCTTCGTGTAGGGATGCCTCGGGTCGGAGGTGAGCTCGCCGGCAGGCCCCTTCTCGACGAGCTTGCCCGCGTACATGACGAGGATGGTGTCGGCGATCTGGTACAGGATCGACAGGTCGTGCGTGATGACGATCGTGCTCTTCACGAACTCCCGGTCGCGGAACTCGACGAGCATCTCCGCGACCGCCTTCTGCGTCGAGACGTCGAGCGCCGAGGTGAGCTCGTCGGCGATCAGCAGCGAGGGGTTCAGAAGCGTGGACAGCACCATGACGACGCGTTGCTTCTGCCCACCCGAGAGCTCGATCGGATAGCGCTCGAGGACGCCGTCGTCGAGCCCGACGAGCGCGAGCCGCCTCGACAGCTCCGGGCGGGTCGTGTCGTAGGAGACGCCGCGCGAGTCGAGGAGCTCGGAGATCATCCGCCCGATCTTGCGGATCGGGTTGAGGGCGCTCATGGCGTACTGCGGGACGATCGACACCTTCTCGAAGCGAAAGACGTTCATCGCGCGGTCGTCGGCGATCGGGAGCTCGACCCCGTCCAGGGAGACGGTTCCCCCGATGTGCTGCATGCGCCCGTCGAGTCGGATCAGGCTCTTGCCCAGCGTCGTCTTTCCGCAGCCCGACTCCCCGGCGAGGCCCATGATCTCCCCGTCGGCGACGGAGAAGGTCACGCCGTCGAGGGCTTGAACGTCGCCCTTGAGCGTGCGGTAGTACACGCGCAGGTTGTCGACGGCGAGACTCACGTGCGCCGCAGCCTCGGATTGAAGACCTCGTCGAGCCCGACGTTCATCACGTAGAGCCCGCCGACGATCGCGGTGATCCCGACGCCGGGCGGGATGAACCACCACCACATGCCGAGCTGGAGCGCAGCGTTCGAGACGGCGGTGTTCATCATCAGACCGAGCGACATCACCTGCGACGGGCCGAGGCCGAGGAAGTCGAGGGTCGCGGCGGTGAGAACGGCTCCGCCGAAGAGCAGGATGAAGGTGAGGAAGAGGTAGGAGCTCATGTTCGGCGCGATCTCCCGCAGGATCACCTTCGTCGTGCCCTGGCCGGACAGCCGCGCGAGGCTGACGAACTCACGCGAGGCGAGCGAGAACGTCTGGGCGCGGATCGCCCGGGCCGCCCACGGCCACGACGTGAGGCCGATCAGGATCGCCTCCGACCGCAGGCTCCCGACGCTCAGGTACGCCGAGACGATGATGAGCACCGCAAGCGTCGGGATCACGAGCACGATGTTCGTGAGCATGCTCAGCACGTCGTCGATCACGCCTCCGCGGTAGCCGCCGACGAAACCGACCGCCATCCCGATGGCCGACGCGATGACTGCAGCCAGCGCGCCCACGATGAAGCTCGAGCGCAGTCCGTAGACGAACTGCGCGTACACGTCCTGTCCCGGGGACGTGGTTCCGAGCCAGTACTCCCGCGAAGGAGGCTCCCCGAGTGGATAGCCGAACTCGAACGGCGTGGCGTCGGTGAGCCACGGGCCGACGATCGCGAGCACGAGGAAGCGCGAGGACGACACAGGAGCCGATGACGAGCTTCGTGTTGCGGACCGCGAAGTGCAGCGTCTCGAAGCGCTTGCCGCGCGGGCCGAGCTCGATCTCGTCCACGCCCTCGCCGGTCAAGGCGACCTCGGGCGTTGCCACGAGGTCGGCGGCGCTGTGTTCCTCGAAGCTCGTCACCTACGACCCCTGGATCCCCGTGCGCGTTCTCGGGTCGACGAGCACGTACAGGATGTCCACGATGAAGTTGGCCAGCAGGATGCCGACGATGATGAAGAGGAAGAGGCCCTGCAGCAGGAAGTAGTCGCGGTTCTGGAGTGCCGCGAGGATCAGCGTGCCGACCCCTGGGTACCCGAAGACGATCTCCGTCACGAGCGCGCCGCCCACGACCGCGCCGAGCGCGAGGGCCAGCCCCGACATCTGCGGGAGGACGGCGTTCCCGTACGCGTACTTCCGCACGAGCTTGCTCGGGGCGCCGAGGGACTGCAGGTAGTTGGCGTACTCGGCCTCGAGCTCGTAGATGATCAGGTTCCGCATGCCGATCGCCCAGCCGCCGAAGGCGACGAGAAACAGCGTCAGGAACGGCAGGAACCAGTGGCTGAGGAAGCTCCTCGCGAACTCCCAGGTCCAGGCGGGCTGGAGCGAGAAGTCGTACGCGCCTGAAACTGGGAGGAGCTCCAGGCGGAAGGAGACGACGTATACGAGGACGATGGCGAGCCACATGTACGGCGTCGCCGTCAGGACGTACGCGGCCGGGAGCACCGTGTTGTCGAGGCTCTTGCGGCGCGCGGCCATCGCGCCGACGCGGTTACCCGCGATGTAGCTGAGGACGATCGCCGGGATGAGGAGGGCGAGGGTGTACGGAACGGCGGCCCAGATCAGCTCGCTGACGGTCGAGCCGACGTAGGTGATGCTCGGCCCGAGATCGCCCTGGATCAACCCTCGCCAGAAGTTCAGATACTGCTTCCAGAGCGGCTGATCGAGCTCGAACGACTCCGTGAAGTACCCGTGGAGCTCCTGCGAGGCGGTCGAGTCCGCCTGGATCCTGCTGATGAGGCCGTCGATCGGGTCGCCCGGCATCAGGCGCGGGATCATCCAGTCGATCGTCACCGCGAACCAGAAGGTGAGCAGGTACAGCAAGCTCTTCCGGGCGAGATAGCGGGTCACCAGGTCTCCGTCGGCCGCGCGTAGCCGGGAGCCGGGGAGCACTCCCTATGGTGCGCTCCCCGGCTTCTCGACTCGGACAATCGACTCGTACTACTTGCTCTTCGGCTTGAGCTTGGCGAGCGCGTCGATGCCCGTCATGTTGAGGTACCCGTTCCAGACGCTCGGCGTGTTCTGCAATCCCTTGCCGGTGGCAGTCGGGAAGTTCGTCCAGTGCGTCGTGTTGTACTGGGCCCACATCCCGTTGTACCAGAGCGGGATGGCCGGAAGATCCTGAAGGATGTACCGCTGGATCTTCGAGTGGATCTGCTTGGCCTTCTTCACGTTCGACGGGTGCACCTTGTTGAGGTCGAGCGTCAGCGCCCACGGCGTTGCCCCGGCCCCGGTGAACCGCGCGAAGTTCGCGAACGTCTGCGAATCCGCGATCGGCAGGTGGAAGAGGTAGTCGTAGAACGTGTACGGCGTCGGGCCGAGCTGCTTGTCGTTGGCGATGACGAGGTCGAACTTGCCCGAGTTCCGCTCGTCGACGAGCCCGTTGTAGTCGGGGAAGGCGGGCGTGAGGCGGATGCCCGCGTTCTTCGCACTCGCGGAGATGATCTGGATCGCCGTCATCCAGTCGGACCAGCCGTTCGGCACGATGATCCGCAGGTTGATGTTCGACCCGTCCTTGTTCTCGACGTAGCCGTCGTTGTTGGTGTCTCGATACCCGTTCGCGGTGAGGAGCGCCTTGGCGCCCGCGACGTTGTACTTGAAGCCCAGCTTGGCCACCTGCGCCTTGTCGATCCACTTGTTCCACGTCGGCAGGAGGCCCGTGGGATTCGCCTTCGCGACGATCTTCCCGTAGCCGGCCGTCACGATCTGGTCGATGTTGACCGACATCGCGAGCGCACGACGGAAGGCTCTGTCGTTGAGCGGCTTCTTCGTCGTGTTCGGAACGAGCCACGCCGTGTTGGCCGAGAGCATGAACGGCGCCTTCTGGTAGTACGTCTGAACCTTCCCGCCGATCTGCTTCTCGATACCGGGGAAGAAGTTGTTGCTCAGGTCGATGTTGTTCTGCATGAAGTTCTGGAGCGACGCCGTGTTCTGCGTGTTGTGGATGTCGACCACGTACTGCATCGGCATCTTCAGCCCGAGCGCCTTCGTGGCCCACCAGTCGCTACGCCTGTTCCACTGCAGGGTCCCGGACGTGCCCTTGCCGGCGCCGTACCGGAACGGACCTGTTCCGACCATCTTGGACACGGTGTCGGTGTTGCCGGTCGTGATCTCGGTGGCGCTGTACCCCGACCAGATGTGCCTGGGCACGATCGGGATCGTGTACATGTTCGTGTCCCAGTCGAGGTAGTTCGGCCTCCCGGAGAACACGAAGCTGACCGTGTTGCCCTTGACGTTGACCCTCGAGAGGCCCGTCTTCCACATCGTGGAGTACTCGGAGCCCGCGAGCTTGCCGGTCTCGAACGTGAACTTCACGTCCGCTGCCGTCAGTGGCTTCCCGTCGTTCCACTTCACGCCCGGGCGTACTTGCATGACGTACGTCCGGCCGACCCACTTGCCGCTTGTGGCAAGCCAGGGGATGTACTTGTCCCCGAGCGGGTCGTACCGGAAGAGCGTCTCGTACAGGAGTCCGACCGTGCCGGTCGAGCGCTCGGAGCGCAGCGGATTGAAGCTTGCGAACGGACCCCAGGCCGTGCCCGAGGTGTACAGCGTGCTCTGACGTGGGAGCGCCAGCGGGGACTGCGAGCCCGCGCCCGCTCCGCCTGCCATGAGCGCAGCGGCGCTGATCGCTACCACGAGGGCAGCGACTCCGATGGCTCTTCGTGCTCGGACTATCGAGCTCATTGCTTCTCCTCCTCGTCCTGCCTGTCTGGTGTTGATCTCGCAATAGACCCCCGTGCACCACAGCGTTACGACGCACGGGGCTGGACGTTTGTTGCGTGGCCAGTGGAGCGCAGACGCGCTAGGCCCGGGCATCACCCCTTCCGGGCGTGCTCGCCTCCAGCGTCCGTCGCTCGCAACGCACGAGCGAAACACCGAACGGGTCGAGGCCGGCCGACTCCGGCTTGCCGTTCACAAACCCGATCCCGCGTCGCTTCGGATTCGGACAGCCAATCACTTATCCGGTTAAGTGTCAACCCGAAAAGCGTCGCAGGTCAGGAGCTGCCGACCACGTCTCGCGACGATCGCCTCGGGCGCCCGGTGCTGCCGCGCGTCGTCAGCTCGCCTACCGCCGTCTCGACGTCCCCGGTCGCTTCCCCCTCGATGGCCGCGAGCAGGTGCCGGGCGGCCTCGACTCCGAAGCCCGTGATGTCGCGGGTGATCGCGGTGAGCGGTGGATGCACGACCTGACTGATGAGGGAGTCATCCCACCCGACGATCGAGAGGTCGTCGGGGACCGAAAAGCCCATGCCCTGTGCCACGCCGAGTCCCGTTACCGCGAGCAAGTCGCTGTCGAAAACGATCGCGGTCGGCGGATCGGGGAGCGAGAGGAGCTTCCGCGTCGCACGTGTGCCCTGCTCGGCGCTGTAGTCGGTCTCGATGGTGTCTGCCACCAGCCCGAGATCGGTCGTGACGCGCTTGAACGCTTCGCTCCGCTGCCTCGTATGGACGAAGTCGCTGACGCCCGTGACGTGCGCGATCCGCGTGTGGCCCAGGGCGGCGAGGTACTGAACGGCGTCGACGACGACGGTTGCCTCGTCGTGAAATACCGCTGGTAGAGCGCGATTCGCGAGCGGACCTCCGACGATGACCGCCGGGAGTCCGAGCCGGACGAGCTCGTCGACCCGAGGGTCGTCGACACGGAGGTCGAGCAGCAGCACGCCGTCGACACGATGCTCGCCCCACCAGCGTCGGTAGACCTGGATCTCCTGCCGGGGGTCGTCCACGAGCTGAAGCGTCAGTGCGACGGAGCGCGACGAGAGCTCGACCTCGACGCCTGCGATGAACTCCATGAAGAAGGGCTCGAGCGCGAGCGATCGAGCGGGTCGGGCGAGGACGAGTCCGCAGGCGTCCGCGCGCGATGCGGACAGCGCGCGGGCGGCGCGGTTCGGATACCAGCCGAGCTCGTCCGCGATCGAGAGGATTCGCCCACGGGTGTCGTCCGAGACGCCGGGCCGGCCATTGAGCGCGTACGAGACCGCGCCCTTCGATACGCCCGCACGTTCCGCAATATCCCTGATCGTGACCCTGCTGGTTCGCTGCTCGGACACTCGAGCTGTCCTCTCTCGTGCGTGGGATCGCGCGGGCCGCGTGCCTTTACCGGTTCAGTGCAAGAGCTTACAGCGCGCAGCGTACGACGAATTTCTACGCGGGTTTCGCGACCACCGCGGGGCGCGGCCCGGCGATCCTCGCGAGAAGCAGCGCGCCGAGCAGCGGCCCCACGGCGCAGACGACGAACACGCCCTCGTAGCCGACCGCCGAGGCGACGGCGCCGAGAGCGAGCGCGCCGATCGCGAAGCCGAGCTCGGTGAACGCCGTGAACGTGCCGACGACGGAGCTCCGCTCGCTCGCGGGCGCGCCGTTCACCGCGAGGGTCATCAGCGCCGGGAAGGCGAGCGCCTGCCCGAAGGCGAGGACGACGGTTCCCGCGTACAGGCCGGCGGGCACGTTCCAGACGCCGATCGTCAGCAAGCCCGCCGAGATGAGCACGAGTGCGACGCCCGAGGTGCGCTTCGGTCCGAGCCGGTCGGGGATCTGGCGCCCGATGATCCGCGTACCGACGACGACCGCCGAGAAGACGAGGAACACCACTCCGGCGCCGTCCATGCCGAGCTCGCGCGCGTACAGCGCGGCGAAGGTGCCGAGGCCGGCGAAGCCGAGCACGGTCAGGGCGAGGACGAGGCCGGGCCCGACGGCCGCGGGATGCACGAGTCGCGAGGGTGCGAACGTCTCGCCGGCCGCCAGCCTCGGTGCGGTCTCCGGCAGCATCAGCCCGATCGCCGCCGAGACGAGGCAGAACCCGGCGGCGAGGAGCCAGACGGTGTCGAAGCGATCGCCGTCGAGGACGAGCTCACCGAGGATCGGCCCGAGCGCGAGCCCGCCCCAGAGGCCGAGGCTGTACAGGCTGAGCGCTTCTCCGCGCCGCTTCTCGGGCGCGATGTCCATGACCATCGTTGCGGCGCCGACGAGGAGCATCGCCTCACCGACTCCGGTGAACAGCCGGAACGCGATGAGAACCCCGAGCGAGTCGGAGAGGGCGTAGCCGGCCACGCTCGCGGCGGCGATCAGCGCGCCGGCGACGATCAGGACGCGCCGGCCCTTCCGATCGCCGATCCGTCCGGCCACCGGCTGGAACAGGAGCAGCATGGGGCTGACCGCCGCCACGGTGAGCGCGACGCCGAAGCTTCCCGCTCCGAGCTCGTCGTTCGCGTAGACGGGCAGAATGACGAGCAGCATCCCGATCGACATGCACAGCGCGAACTCGGCGAGCACGGTGAGGACGAATGGCCTCGTCAGGACGCGATCGGGCTGCATCGCTCGATACAAGCAGATCGCGCTAGGCTCGCAGCCGTGAGCGAGTCGACCACCCTGCAGGAGTTCCAGCTCGCCGCACGCAACCACGGAATGCCGCTCGAGGCGCTCCGGTGGGACGTCACGCCGATCGGGCTGCACTACCTCCTCACGCACTTCGACATCCCCGAGGTCGACGCCGACTCGTGGCGGCTCGAGGTCGGCGGCCTCGTCGAGCGGCCGCTCTCCCTCTCGCTGGACGAGCTTCGCGCCCGGCCGGCGGTCGAGGTCGCGGTGACGATGGAATGCGCGGGGAACGGACGCGCGCACATGGAGCCACACGTCTTCAGCCAGCCGTGGCTCCTCGAGGCCGTGGGAACGGCGCGCTGGCGGGGCGTCGGCGTCGCCGCGGTGCTCGAGGACGCGGGTGTCCGAGACGGCGCCGCCGAGGTGCTCTTCACCGGCCTCGATCGCGGCATCGACGGCGGAGAGGAGCAGCTCTACGAGCGCAGTCTGTCGCTCGACGAGGTGCTCCGAGGCGACGCGTTCCTGGCGTACGAGGTCAACGGCGTGCCGTTGCCGCCGCAGCACGGCTATCCGCTGCGGCTGATCGTCCCGGGCTGGTACGGGATGACCAGCGTGAAGTGGCTCTCGCGGATCACCGTGCGCGAAGAGCCGTTCGACGGCTACCAGATGCGGCACGCGTATCGCGTGCGCTACGAGGAGGACGAGCCCGGCGAGCCGATCACCACGATCGCGCCTCGGTCGCTGATGGTTCCGCCCGGGATTCCGGAGTTTCGTAGCCGCGTGCGCCTCGTGGAGGCTGGGCCGTGCGAGATCGTCGGGCGTGCGTGGTCGGGTGACGCCGAGGTCTCCGGTGTCGACTTCTCGGCGGACGGCGGTGAGACGTGGTCGCCCGCGGAGCTCGGCGACGCGGCTCTGGGCCGCTGGGCGTGGCGCGCATGGCGCTTCTCCTGGGAGGCGGAGTCGGGCGAGCACGAGCTCTGCTGCCGCGCGCGCGACGCGGCAGGGAACGAGCAACCGCTAGCGCCGTCCTGGAACCTCGGCGGCTATCTGAACAACGCGGTTCAGCGCGTCAGCGTCACGGTGACCGGGTAGCGCGTTCACGCCAGTCCTCAACCGCGACCGCGACCGTCGTGGACACGGCGACGAAGGCGACGAATCCGCCGGCGAAGATCACGATCCAGCTCAGCACGGGGATCGACGCCTTCCACGCGAGCACTGCCAGCAGGAGACCGAAAGCGGCGAGGAGGACGCCGCGAACGTAGCCGCCCACATCCACTGTCGGCACGGACGGCACGTCCTCGTTCTCGTCGGCCGGTGAGTGGAACGAAGGACCCTGCGGGTCGTAGAGCACGAGGTCGTGCTTGCGGGCGAGCTCCACGATCGTGTCGAGGTCGTCGTCCTCTGCGCTCCAGCGGATGCTCAACCACACGAGGCGGTCGGAGCCGTGCGGTGAGTCGGCCCACGGAACCGGGTTCTGTTCCTGTTCTTCGACGGTGAACGCCTCGGGCGGGGGGAACATCTGCATGAGCTCGGCGTAGAACTGCTCGAGCTCGACACTCGGCTCGAACACGCTCTCGTCCTCGTGCGTGATGAGGCGCTGCGCCTCGTCCTCGTCCGTGGTGAACGGGTGCTTCCACACGTAGAGGTCCATGCTCATGCGGCGCATTCTCGTCGCTGCGGCAGCCGAGGGGGCGGAACGACGAAGCCCGCCTTACGGGCGGGCTTCGTGGGTGAAACGGGCTTGCGCCCGCGCCTGAGTGACAACCTGCGCAGATTGTACGACGAAGGCGCGGAGGGCGCCGGACTCGAACCGGAACCGACTCGCGTCGGCCGCTCAGGTTGTCACCCTGGCATCCCGCCTTGGGATTTCACCCTCCGACGCCGCTGTCGAAGGTAGTGCGAGCTGGACTGCCCGAGGGGCGAGCGGGGCGACTTGGCAGACATTCGGCACACATCCGTGACCTACCCTCTCGTCGTGACACACGCGCGTCTGCTCGTCGCCGTGCTCGCGCTGGCCGTGCGTTCTCGTCGCTGCGAGCGGCGCCGGCGCATCCGAACGCGCGACCACGGTGCTTCGCCTCGACGGCACGTTGTTCCGGCCCGAGGTCGCGAAGACATCTGCCCAGCGCTCGCTCGGGCTCATGAACCGAAGGCAGGCACCGAAGGACGGGATGCTCTTCGTCTTTCCCCAGCCGACACGAGGCGGCTTCTGGATGAAGAACACGCTGGTACCGCTCACGATCGTCTTCTTCGACTCCGCCGGGAAGCGCGTGCGCAAGCTCTCGATGACGCCGTGCCGCGAGGATCCGTGCCGGATCTACGACCCGGGCCGGACGTATCGCTTCGCGCTGGAGCTTCGCGCGTCGGACACCCGCCCGGCGCTGAGGCTCGGCCCGCCTGCCGCGCTCGGACGGCTGGCGCGCACGGCGAGCTGACCGCATGGTGCGTCTCGCCCTCGGTCTCGTCGCTGTGGCTCTCCTACTCGTGCCTGCCGCGGGAGCTCAGCAGCGCCTCGTCGTCGTCATCGATCCCGGCCACGACCTCCGCGCCAACACCGAGACCGAGCCGATCGGGCCCGGCTCGTCGATGCGCAAGATCAAGGACGGTGGCGGCACGAGCGGAGTGGTCAGCGGACTGCGGGAGGCCGAGCTCAACCTGAAGGTGGGCCTGCGGCTGCGGTCGCTGCTGGAGCGCTCCGGGGTGACGGTCGTCATGACGCGGACGCGCACGGCCGGCACGAGCATGGGAAACATTGCGCGCGCTCGGATCGCGAACCGCGCCGGCGCGGCGCTCTTCCTCCGCATCCACGCCGACGGATCGACCGATCCCAGCGGCGCGGGGCACGCACACGCTGCTATCCGGCGCTCCGCCAAGGCTGGACGGACGACGTCTACGCGGAGAGCAAGCGCGCAGCTCGTGCCGTGCAGGCGAGCCTTCGCCCTGCCCTCGGCTTCCCGGATCGTGGCCTCCAGGAGCGCTCCGACTTCACGGGCTTCAACTGGGCGACGTGCCCGTGATCCTCGTCGAGATGGGGTTCATGACGAACCCGACCGAGGATCGCCTGCTCGCGACGGCGGCGTATCAGCGCCGCGCCGCGCTCGGCCTCTGCCGTGGGACGCTCCGGTTCCTCGGCCGCTCGCCGACGGCCTGCAGCTGAGCTCAGCGCCAGTCGATCGAGACGATCTCGACGGGCTGCTCGACACCCTTCAAGGTCTCGGTCCGCGCCTCGGACGCGCGGAACGCGGCTCCCACGCCGTCGAGCGTCCCTGAGCTGACGAGGATCTCGCCCGCCGCCGCTGCCGCACCGATGCGCGCCGCGACGTGGACGCCCTGCCCGCCGTAGTCCGTCGACTCGTCCGTGCGGAACGCGCCTCCCGCGTGCGCGCCGATTCGCACGTCCGGCGCGACGATCTCGGCGGCGAGCGCGCGCTGGATGGCAACTGCGGCCGTCGATCGCGGCCTTCGGGTTCTCGAACGACGCGAAGAACCCGTCGCCGGTCTGCTTGACGACCTCGCCGCCGTGCTCGGCGATCGCGTCGCGAACGAGCTCGTTGTGACGTGCGAGCAGGCGCTTCCACTTGTCGTCGCCGAGCGTGTCGAGCAGCCTCGTCGAGTCGACGATGTCCGTGAACAGGAACGTGCGCCGCGTCTCGACGCGTCCGAGCTGCTCCTTGATCCGCGCGGCCTCGGGCTCGGCTCCGAGCCGCTCGAAGGTCGCGAGCGCGCCCTCGAGCTCGACCGTGCTCCCGTGCTCGTCGCCGGCTCTGCCGGTACGCAGTCCCGAGGGCGGCCCGCACACGCGCGGTCTCGTAGGGCGCACCGATGCCTTGCCACTCGTCCCGTGCGTGCTTCAGCGCAGCGATCGCACCGTCCCAGTCCTTGTCCGCGAGAAGAATCTGCCCGCGCGAGAAGTGCAGCATCGCGTCGAACGCCGCGGCCCGGCGCTCGCCGATCTTGTAGGCGTCGATCGTCTGCTCCATCTCGTCCGCTGCCGTGCGCGCGGTCTTGAGATCGCCCGCGGCGATGGCGATCTCGACCTGCGCGGGGAGCCGTCGCAGCCGGAAGAGGGGGCTCTGCGCTTCCTCGAGCGAGCGCTTGACGCCGGCGAGCGCGGCGTCGACCTTGCCCTCGGCGAGCCGGACGAGCGAGAGGCCTGGCTGCGGCTCGCGTCCAAGCTCGCTCGAGATGCGATACGCCTCCTCGGCTCCCGCGAGGTCGCCGCGACGCCGGCGGATCTCGCCGATCTCGTACCAGCCCGCGGCGGGGATCATCTGGTCGAAGTCCTTGAGCTCTTCGCAGGCCGTGAGTGCTTGCGCCTCCGCCGCCGACCAGTCGCCTCGCAGCCGCATCGCCTCTGCGCGGTGGACTCTGCAGGCGCCGGGGAAACCCGTGACGTCCAGCGTGTCGCACCAACGATTTGCCGCCTCCGTCCACTCCGCCGCGCGGCGGTAGTCGCCGACGTCCTGGCAGGAGCTGATGGTGATGCAGTAGACGAGGCCGGCCGAGTGGGCGCTGATGTCGCCACAGAGCGCGGAGGCGCTCGCCTCGTCGAGGAGCGCGAGTCCCTTGTCGATCTGACCCGCGCTGATGAGCACGCGTCCCTTGCCCGACAGCGAGAGCATCTGGCCGTCTCGGCTGCCGACGCGCTTCGCGAGATCGTACGCCTCGTCGAACATCGCGACTGCGGCGTCGAGCTCGCCCTGCATCATCGCGCCGAGAGCCTTCGTCAGGAGCAGGTGTGCGTGCTCAGGCGCTTCGTCGACGCCGTCGAGGAGTCGCTCGGCGTTGGCGAACCAGCCGTTCGAGACCGCGAACGACCCTTTGCCCTCGTAGTCCCACGCGAGGGTCAGCGCCAAGCGTGCGGCGCTCCGGGCGTCTCCGTCCGACGAGTAAGCCGCGAATGACTTCTCGCGGTGACGGATCGCCTCGTCGATCTTCCCGCTCCACCACGCCGCCTCGCCGAAGCTCTCGAGGTCGGACGCCGTCAGAGCCGCGGCGTCGGCCTCGAGGTACGCCGAGTACGCCGCGCGCCACGCCTGACGCGCAGCGGCGGCGCGGGCGTCGTCTAGCGATTCGAGGATCTGGGACACGACATCACATTGTGAACCTCGGCTCGCGCCGACGCCAGGCTCAGGATGCGCCGTCCGTCGGGCCGATCCTACGAAGTGCCGAGCGCCGCTCGCACTGCGGGCGCGACCTCGCGTCCGAGGAGCTCGATCGAGCGGAGGATGCTCTCGTGCGGGATACCTCCGACGGTGAACTGCACGAGGAACCGGTCGTGTCCGAAGAGCTCGTGCTGGAAGAGGATCTTCTCGACCACCTGCTCCGGCGTGCCGACGAAGTTCGAGCCGCGGAGTGTCGCGGCTGCGTCGTAGTCGGCCCGCGCCATGGGAGGCCAGCCGCGCTCCTGGCCGATCCTGTTCATCGCCGCCGAGACGTACGGGAACGACTCGTCGAGCGCCTGCTGCGCCGAATTCGCGACGTACCCGTGCGAGTTGATGCTGAGGCGAGGCGGCTCGCGTCCGGCCTCGGCGGCGGCGCGGCGATGCAGCTCGGCGAACGGCGTGAAGCGCTCTGGGAGCCCACCGATGATTGCGAGCGCCATGGGCAGGCCGAGCATCCCAGCTCGGACGGCTGACTCTGGCGTGCCCCCGACGGCCACCCACACCGGGAACGGATCCCGGGGCTGCGGATAGACGTCGTGGCCGGCCGGCGACCGTCCCGTCTCGCGAATGTGGAGGAGCTCCGCCAGCCGCTCCTCGAACAGGCGGTCGTAGTCGCGGAGGTCGAAGCCGAAGAGCGGAAACGACTCGATGAACGAGCCGCGCCCGACCATCATCTCGGCCCGCCCGCTGGACAGCAGATCGAGTGTCGCGAACTGCTGGTAGAGCCGGATCGGGACGGCCGAGCTGAGCACCGTGACCGCGCTCGTCAGACGGATCCGCTTCGTGCGCGCCGCGGCGGCGGCGAGCACGACGGCAGGAGCTGACACTGCGAACTCCGGGCGGTGGTGCTCTCCCACTCCGAAGACGTCGAGCCCGACCTCGTCGGCGAGCTCGACCTCCTCCATGAGGTCACGCAGCCGCTGCTCGGCCCCGCCGTCTTGGCGCACGTCGGCGAAGGTGAAGACACCGATCTCCACGCCTGGGTTCTACCGCGTCGGGTACAGCTAGCGGCGCACCGCGCCGGTGATCGCGATAGCGGACGCTGCAGCGAAGAGCATGCCGACTCCCAGCAGCGCGAGCCCGATCCACAGCACCGAGTCCAGCTCCGCGCCGATACTCATCTCCGCCGACACTCCGCGGGAGGCGTCCTCGTTCATCACGACCACCCGCCAGGCGCCGTCCTCCGGATCCCACTCGAGCGACTGCTCACCCGATCCGGAAGCCGACTCGGCCCAGAATGTCTCGGTAGCGGGAGGGCCCGATGGCTCGCTTCCCGCGCGCCGCGCGTACTCGGGATCTCCGCCCGAGTCGAGGTCGTCGATGACGTCGTGCTCGACCCCCTCCAGATAGCGGTCGACCTCCGCCGCAGGCCCGATGCCGACGAACACGGGGCGCTCGCTCTCGCTCCGGATCCGCACGGTGCCGAGGAACGTGTCGAGCGCCCACTCGGCGCCGTCGGTGTCGAGATCTGCGCTCTCGGAGACGATCGCGTACGTCGGCGAGTCGAGCTCCTGGCTGGGCGACATGACGAAGCCGTCGTCGTCGCGCTGCGTCCGGTCGATGCCGACGAGCGCGCAGCCACCCGCGAGGAGTCCCAGCGCGATCACGCCCGCGATCGTGCCGACCACGATGAGAGCGACCCGGCCGCCGGTTCCGCCCCTGTGTGGCTCCGCGGGCACGACCTCCGCGGTCGTCTCGGTCGCTTCTGCGGCCGCGAGCGGTATGTCCGAGCCGCCTTGATCGAGCCGGAACGGCGGGTACTCGTCTCGCATGAGGAAGACGTATGCCCCGACTCGCGCGACCCAGCGGTCGAGCCCGAGCACGAAGTCGAAGAGTCCTCGCGGATAGCGCGTTGTGAAGAGCAGCGCGACGCCGGCGAAGAGCACGAGGACGCCGATCAGCCCGGTCTCGAACCCGAAACTCCACACTCGGTCGTCGACCTGCGAGGTCGCGTAGCTTCCTCCACCCAGCAAGAGCCCGACGACGATGTAGTGCGGGATCGCGAGCAACCACCACTTCACGAGCACGAGCCCGCGCGAGAGCCGCTCCGGGTACTCGACGTGGAGCCGAGCCGGATAGTCGGCGACGTCGTCGAGCGAGAACGGCGGGTAGCGATCTGTGCCGAGCGCGCCGTACGAGTAGAAGGCGACACGCCAGGTCCACCGGAAGACGCCGAGGTTGAAGTCGAAGATCCCACGCGGGTAGCGCCCCGTGAGGAGGATCGCGAAGAACGCGATGACCGTCAGTACCAAAACCGTCAGCCACAGAAACGCGAGCACGATGTAGTGCGGGATCGCGAGCAGCCATTTCACGAGCCACAACCAGCGGCTCACGCTGGAGTCGAGCTGGCCCTCGATCCGCACGGGGCTCGCCGGATGCTCGTCCATGACGTGCACTCTGACACTCGCGCGGTCCCCAGGGAAGTCGGTAGCGTGCCCGCCCATGAGCGACGACACGACGGCAGAGAAGGACGAGAAGAAGCCCGACCACGAGCCACCCGCCGGCGCCGAGATTGCGGCGACGTGGGGGCGAGGCCGCAAGGCCGTTCAGTACACGGCGACCGGGAAGTGGACGGTTCTGCGCAAGAAGGAGAAGCCCGCTGCCGAGATCTTCTCGGTGGCCTACGTCAGCGGGAACGGAGACGGCTCGCGGCCCGTGACGTTCGTCTTCAACGGCGGGCCGGGCGCTTCCTCGGCGTATCTGCACATGGGCGCAGTCGGTCCGCAGCGCGTCGACTTCCCGTCCGACGGCACGCTGCCGACGGTTCCGGCCAGGCTCGTCGAGAACGAGTCGTCGTGGCTCGCGTTCACCGACCTCGTGTTCGTCGACCCGGTGGGAACCGGGTTCAGCCGCGTCATCGAGCCGGAGAAGAAGGGCGACGGCAAGGAAGGCGGCGGCGGCAAGCCCGAGGACGCGCCCGACCCGAAGGAGTACTTCGGCTACAAGCGCGACCTCGAGTCCCTCTGCGAGTTCATGGGCCGCTGGCTCTCCGAGAACGGCCGCTGGGGCTCGCCGGTCTTCATCGCCGGTGAGAGCTACGGCGGCTACCGCGTCGGGCGCCTCGCGCGGATGCTTCAGGAGACCGCGGGCATCGGACTGAACGGCGCGATCCTCATCTCACCCGCCCTCGAGATCACCGGCCTCGCTCCGACCGACTACGACGTGCTCGGCTGGGTCGACCGCGTGCCGACGATGGCCGCGGCTGCGTTCCATCACGGTCGCTCGCGCGCGTTCCGGAAGAGCACCTCGCTCGAGAAGGTCTTCCGCGACTCCGAGGACTTCGCGACCGGCGACTACGCGTCGTTCCTCACGCGCGGCGCGTCCATACCGGCGAAGGAGCGCACGCGGATCCTCACGCGCCTCGCCGACATCGTCGGCCTGCCGCTCGACATCGTGCTGCGCGGCGAAGGGCGTGTCGGAATCCTCACCTACGTGCGCGAGCTCCTCCGCGACGAGCGCAAGGTGCTCGGCCTGTACGACACGACGATCACAGCGACCGATCCGTTCCCCGACCGCGACGAGTTCGCGTGGCCGGACCCGACGCTTTCGGGGATCAGCCCCGCGTACACGATGGCCGTGAACCGGATGCTCCGCTCGGAGATCGGCGTCGAGACCGATCGCGAGTACACCCTTCTCTCGTACGAGGTCAACCTGGCGTGGAAGAACGACGCCGAGCACCACGCGTTCGCGCCGCCGCCCGGTGCGACCGACGACTTCCGCTACGGCATGGCCCTCAACCCGCACATGAAGGCGTTCATCACGCACGGGCAGTACGACCTCGTCACGCCGTACTACGCGAGCGACCGCCTGCGAAACCTCATGCGGCTCGACCCGCAGATGGCCGACCGGCTGACGGTTCAGCACTACGGCGGCGGGCACATGTTCTACGCGTGGGAGACGAGCCGGCACGCGTTCACCGCCGCGATCGCGGCGTTCGTCGCGGACGCGATCTAGCCTCGCTCGGCGAGGTACGCGTCGACCAGGCGCTTCGGCGCCCGCAGGAGCCAGCTCTCCTCGATCCGCTCCTCGAGCACCGCTCGGTCGGCACGCTCGAGCCGGACGAGAAGAATCGGGTGTCCGTCGTAGTGGGCGGTCTCGAAGAACGCGTCAGGCTCGGCCGCGATCGCGAGCGGCTTCTCCTCTAGCTCGATGCGCAGCGCGAGAGCCCCGTCGGCGTGCCGGTCGGGGCTGATCCATGCGAACAGCTTCCCGCCGACTTTGAATGCAGGCTGCCCGTAGGTTGTCGACTCCTCGGCGCCGGGAAGTGTCCCGGCGATCTCGCGAACCGTCTCCCAGTCGGTCATTGATCGGCTTCTCTGTGGAGCGATCGGAACACTCTTGGCGCACTCACAGTGCCAGGCACTGTAAAGAGCGGCCGAGCTTCGCTCGGCCACCACAGCGAGACGCTGAAGCGCCTTCTTCGGCAGGTTCGACCGCCCCGCTTCCTAGAGTTCCGGCGTGGAACCGGCCGGGTCACGTCGCGTCGAGCTCGTCCTGCCGATGCGCACCGTTCTCGTCGTCGCGGCGGCGATCGGGCTCATGGCTGCGTTCGCGGCGATCGGCGACACGTTCCTCATCGTGTTCGTCGGGATCTTCCTTGCGTTCGTCTTCGAGTACCCCGTCCGCTCCGTGATGGAGAGAACGCCACTGTCGCGTGGCCTGGCCGCGACGGTGACCGTGCTCGGCGCGGCGCTCCTGGTCGGGGGCCTGCTCCTCCTCCTGCTCGTGCCGCTCGTCGGGAGCGTTCGCGACTTCCTGCAGGACCTGCCCGAGATCGTCGCGGAGCTACGCGCCTCCGACGAGCTTTCCTCCTGGCTCGGAGACTCGGGCGCGGCCGGAAACGTGCAGGACGGCGCCGAGCAGGTCTCGGTCTCGATCCCCGACGCAATCTCGTCGGTGCTCGGCATCGCGGGCGGCTTCTTCACCGTATTCATCGCCGGTTTCACGATTCTCTTCACCTGCCTGTTCCTGCTCACGGACGTCGGGAACCTCAAGCGCTCGCTGACGAGCGTCCTCATGCCTGGCGACGACGAGCGCTGGCTCACGGTCTGGGAGCGGGTGACGGAGACGATCTCCCGGTGGGCCATCGGCGTGATCGTGATCGCAGTCATCGCCGGGACGATCCAGGGAACGACTGCGTGGCTCCTGGGCTCGAGCTACGCGGTCGCGCTCGGCCTGATCGCCGGGCTGCTCGACATGATCCCGAACATCGGCGCGACCATCGCGGGCTTCATCCTCGTCCCGACGCTGTGGGCCGAAGAAGGGCCTCACGGCGGCGCTGATCATGCTGGTCGTCGTGCTCGCGTACCAGCAGCTCGAGAACAACATTCTCACGCCGAAGATCCAGGGCAAGGCTGTGCAGCTCTCGGCGTTCTTCATCATCGTCGCGGTGACTCTCTTCGGCGCGCTGCTCGGCGTGCTCGGCGCGTTGACGGCCGTGCCGCTCGCCGCGACGATTCAGATCTTCGTCCAGGAGCTGACGAAGGCGCGGCGCGAGCAGGTCGCCGCTGCGAAAGCGGCAGTCGAGCCCGCGTAGGCACGATTCGGCCATGGCCGAATCCGTATGGGACTATCCGCGGCCGCCGCGCATCGAGCTGTCGCCGAGACGGATCCGCGTGGAGCTCGGCGGCGAGACGATCGTGGACACCACGAGCGCGTACCGCGCTCTCGAGACCAGCCATCCGCCTGTCTACTACGTCCCGGTCGACGACGTGAAGCCTGGTGTGCTGACCGCGTCGGGCGGGCGCACGACGTTCTGCGAGTGGAAAGGCAGCGCGTCCTACCTCGACGTCTCGGCAGGCGGGCAGCGGGCCGAGCGCGCTGCCTGGACGTACCACGACCCGCGACCGGGTTTCGAGGAGATCCGCGACGCCGTCGCCTTCTACCCGGGCCGGATGGATGCGTGCTTCGTCGACGACGAGCGGGTCGTCGCGCAGCCGGGCGACTTCTACGGCGGCTGGATCACGTCCGACGTCGTCGGACCGTTCAAGGGCGACCCAGGAACGCGAGGCTGGTAGCTCATTCGGCGAGCGGTGCGCCGAGGAGCGCGGCAGCGGCTCCCACCGCACCTGCCACGAGCAGCGTGAGGACGACTCCTCGTCGGAGCGCGAAGAGCGAGACAGCAGCGCCGGCCAGCACGGCCCACTGCCATGCCTCCTGCAGCGCCAGCGAAAGGGGAATCGCGGAGCCGAGGATCGCTCCGATCGCGGCAGGCCCGGCGCCGTCGAAGAAACGCCGCACGTCTGCGTTCGCGAGAAAGCGGTCGAAGTTCCGGGCGCCAGCGAGGACGAGCGCGAACGACGGAGCGAAGGCTACGAGCGCGGCGAGCGCTGCTCCGGGAACGCCGGCCGCCGCGTAGCCCACGACGGCGACCGTGTGCGTCACGGGGCCTGGCGTGACCTGCCCGAGAGCGACCGCATTCAGGAACTCCGTGTCGGTCATCCAGCCGTACCGCTCGACTGCGTCCGCCTGCATGAGCGGGATGATCACGAAGCCCCCGCCGTACGAGAGTGCACCGACCTTGAATGCGACCCAGCTGACGGACGCAAGCGTTCCGCCGGTCGCAGCAGCCACGACCAGCGCCGGAAACGGCCCGATCGAGAGGCCGCTGCCCGAGAGCCGTCGCCAGCCGACTTCGACCGCGCCGCAGGCAAGCAGTACGGCGACGAGCCAGGGGCCGAGCGTTGCTGCGGCAACGGCGCCGAGGAGCGCGTACGCGACGAACCGGGGGCGCACGTCCGCACCGACGCGACTCCACGCGGGTCGAAGCAGCTGAACCCCGGCATGAACGGCGACCGCCGCCACGGCCGCTCCGGCTCCGGCGCCCGCACCGCGAATCCAGCTCGGCGGCGAGCCGAGGAAGAGCGCGGCGAGCGCCACGATCAGGACGAGGCCGGGGACGATGAAGGCGAGGCCGCCGACGAGCGCACCGGCGGTACCCCGCGTCCGCCAGGCCGTGTAGATCGCGAGCTGCGTCGACGCAGGCCCGGGGAGCAGATTGGCGGCTGCAAGCCCGTCCTCGAACTGCTCCGCCGGCATCCACCTGCGACGGTCGACGACGAGTTCCTTGAGAAGAGCGATATGCGCCGGCGGCCCGCCGAAGCCGACGACACCGATCCGTCCCCACGCGCGCGCGACAACTCTCAGCCCGGGCGGGCGGCTCGCGCTCGACTCCGCCATCGGGTAGGAGCCTACTCGTGGCCGCGGCACGTGAAGTTATGGTCACGGACGTGACCGAGATGCGTCTCTACGACCTGCGCGTGACCGTCGAGCGGATCGAAGGGCGCTCCGTCTGCGGGCTCGAGGTCGGCGACTTCTTCGAGGTCACGGAGTCGAGCCGAGTGCGCATTCCGGACGGCAAGCACTTCTGTCTGTTCGCGATGCAGTCGGTGCTCGCGCTCCTCCCTGCCAAGATGCGGCGACTTCCGGACGAGGACTGGCTCGAGCAGGACGCACTCGTCGCGTGCCCCGATCCCGATGAGCGGCTCGTCATGCGCGTCGAGCGGATCGGCGAGCGCGCCCTGGTCACCGAGGAGCTGACGTAACGCGAGAACTCGGTATCGGGCTTCGGACGGATCAGGAGCCCGCGACGTACGAGGCGATCGCACGGCGAGCGGAAGCGGCCGGCATCGACGTGATCTCGGTCTTCCACGATCTTCTCTACCAGCCGGCGATCGGCCCGCTGCTCCTCATGGCGCGCGTGACCGAGCGGATCGGGCTCGGCCCCGCAGCGCTCAATCCCTTCACGCTCCATCCGTACGAGATCGCCGGTCAGATCGCGATGCTCGACTCGGTCTCGGGCGGTCGCGCGTACCTCGGCCTCGCGAAGGGTGCGTGGCTCGACCGGCTTGGAATCGAGGAGCCGCGGCCACTCACCGCGTTGCGCGAGGCGGTCGCGATCGTGCGCGCGCTACTGGCCGGTGACACGGCCGGAGTCGACGGCGAGCGCTTCGCGCTCGCTCCCGGAACAGCGCTCGCATATCCGAGAGTGCGAGACGAGGTTCCGCTGCTGATCGGAACCTGGGGTCGTGAGACCGCAAGCTGGGCCGGCACGGTCGCCGATGAGGTGAAGATCGGCGGAAGCGCGAACCCCGACCTGCTGCCGATCGTGCGTGGCTGGATCGACAATCCCGACGTGCGGCTCGTGGTGGGCTGCGTCACGGTCGTCGACGAGGACGGCGCGTGGGCGCGCGCACGCGCCGCCGAGGTCGTCCAGCCGTACCTCGACGTCGTCGCACGTCACGACCCGACACTCGAGCCGGGGGGCACCCCGCGTATCGAGCGCTTCTGCATCGCGGGTACGCCCGAGGAAGTAGCGGGACGCGTGGCCGAGCTGTGGGATGCCGGAGCCGACCGTGTGGAGCTCGGAACGCCGCAAGGCCGAACCCCGCTCGCGGGTCTCAAGCTCATCTGCGAGCGCGTCCTTCCGCTCGTCGGCCGCTGACCTGCGTTCCGTACGATGGCGGAATGCCCGAGTCGTTCACGACTCTCGCGCCTCCGCTCGACCAGCAGCTCGAGGCCCACCGCGTCGAGCTCACGGCGTACTGCTACCGGATGCTCGGCTCGGTCGACGCCGAGGATGCCGTGCAGGAGACCTTCATCCGCGCCTGGCGCGCGTACGACCGCTTCGAAGGACGCGCAGCGCTGCGCTCGTGGCTCTACCGCATCGCGACGAACGTCTGCTACGACATGCTCGACGGCCGCAAGCGCCGCGCGCGCCCGATGGATCTCGGGCCGGCCGGCGAGCCGATCGTCGAGAACTTGCGCACGCCTGACCAGCTCTGGATCGAGCCGATGCCGGACGGCCGCGTCGTGCCCGACGGCGACCCTGCCGAGATCGTCGGTGCCCGCGAGTCGGTGAAGCTCGCGTTCGTCGCCGCGCTCCAGCAGCTTCCCGCACGCCAGCGGGCCGTGCTCATCCTCTGCGAGGTGCTGCGCTGGAAGGCCGCCGAGGTCGCGGACCTCCTCGAGACGAGCGTCGCGTCGGTGAACAGCGCGCTCCAGCGGGCACGCGCGACGCTCGAGGCGAGCGACGTGACGCCGTCGACGACGTCACCGTCCGTGGACGCTGCGAGCGACGAGCTCCTACAGCGGTACGTCACCGCCTTCGAGCAGTACGACATGGACGCCCTCACGTCGCTGATCCGCGAGGACGCGACGCAGTCGATGCCGCCGTTCGACCTCTGGCTGACGGGCCGCGACGACATCCTCACGTGGTGGTTCGGCCCCGGAAACGGCTGTCGCGGATCGCGTGTCATCCCGGTCGAGTCCGCGAACGGCTCACCCGCGTTCGGGCAATACAAGCCTCGCGAGGACGGCGAGGGCTACGAGCCGTGGGCGCTGCAGGTCGTCGAGATCGAGGACGGCAAGATCGTCGAGCTCACGTTCTTCCTCGACGTCGAGACCGTGTTCCCGCGCTTCGGTCTCCCGCTCGAGTATCCGGGCTAGCTCGCCCGAGCCGGTTCGTCGAAGAAGTCTTCGACGATCTCGGCGTCGCCGGGCATCCGCTCTCCGAAGACGAGAAGCTCGAGCCCGTCCGCTCCAGCCTCGAAGCCGCGCGTCACCGTCGGGCCGACCCGGATCGCGTCGAGCCGCTTCACCTCGATCTCATCGTCGTCCAGGTGGAACTTGCCTGCGCCCGAAAGTACGACGTAGACCTCGACCGCCTGCTGATGCCGGTGGCCGAAGGCGTGGTGCTTGCCCGGCTTGACGACCTGGTACGAGATCCCGAGTAGGTCGAGACCGAGATCGCCGCCCGCAAATCGCGCCTCCTGGAACTCCGAGAAGTCCGTCCTGTACCGCCATGTCCTCGACGTCGCCGAGGTTCTTGTGAGTGAAGTCAGTCATGGACGAAGAGTTTCACAAGATCGACCGGACAAAACCTCGATCGGCGAAGACATGCGTCAGCCCCATGAGCTCGACGAGTTCGCAGAGTGCGGGGGACGTGTGGCACAGCCGAACACGGCAACCCCTGCGCAGCGCAGCGAGCTGGAGCCGTGCGAGCGCGTCGACGGTGACCGCGTCGGGCTCGACACTCTCCACGTCGCAGCGCACGACGACCGGTGGGCTCTCACCGAGAAGCGCGCACACGCGATCGCATAGACCGGGAAGGTCGGCGCGAATGATCGGGCCGCGGATGGTGAAGGCGACCTCGTGCGGCCCGGTTGTCGGCATTGCTGAAGAGACCGCCGCGAGCGAGAATTGTCATCGCGACTTGCCAGTTCCATCGGCTCGCAGCCGCACGCGTCGAGAGCAATTGATAGGACGTCGTCGGAATGCGCGAAGCAAGCGATGAGTTGTAGAAGGCTTACCGGTCTGTCTGAAAACGATGATGTGGGGGTAGAGCGATGACCGAGCACGACCTGGGAACTGGCGACGGGCGGTTGTCCGCTCACGAGCGACTTTCGACGGGCGCACTCGCGAGCTGGATGCGAGCGTGCGCGAACCATCCATGGCGCGTGATGATCGCCTGGGTCGGCATCATCGCCGGCCTCATCCTCCTCGTCGCCACCGTCGGCGGGAGCCTGAAGGACGAGTTCTCGATCCCGGGCTCCGAGACGCAGAAGGCGACCGACCTGATCGAAGAGGAGTTCGCAGCCGAGCAGGGCGGCGTGCTGAACATCGTCTTTGCTGCGCCGGAGGGTGAGCGCCTCGACGAGCCGGCGGCGCGCAAGGCCGCGATCCTGGCGGCAATCGCCAAGCTCAGAACGTCCGAGTTCGCAACGATCGGACCGGACGAGCGCGCTGGCGTCGAGAGCGTTGGAGACCCCTTCAGCGAGAACACATTCTCCGAGGACGGGCGGATCGCCTACGCCGAGGCTCAGTTCGACCGCGTGATCTACGACGCGGATCGCGAGGAGGTGCTCGCCGTCCAGGAGACGGTTCGCGAGGGTGTCGCCGCGGAAGGCGTGGTCGTCGAGTTCAACGGCGACGCCGAGTTCCCGCCGATCGAGCAGGGCACGCAGGAACTTCTCGGATTGCTCGCCGCGCTCATCGTGCTGCTCGTCGTCTTCCGCACGCTCGTCGCCACCGCGATCCCGCTGGCGCTCGCGATCGTCGCGCTGATGACGGCGTTCCTGCTCCTCTTCATCCTCGCCGGGCTCACCGACATCAACACGATCACGCCGTTGCTCGTGTCCATGATCGGACTCGGGGTCGGCATCGACTACTCGCTGTTCATCGTCACGCGCTTCAGGCAGCTGCTCCACGACGGGCTGTCCCCTCGTGACGCCGCCGCCGAGGCGGGTGCATCGGCAGGCCGAGCGACGATCTTCGCCGGACTGACCGTCGCCATCTCGGTGACGGGCCTCGCGTTCTTCGGGATGGACTTCATCACGAAGCTCGGGATCGGTTCCGCGCTGGGCGTGCTCACCACGGTGCTGATCGCCAACTCGCTGCTGATCGCCGTTCTCGCGAAGCTGGGTCACAAGGTCGATCGGCTCAAGGTGCCGTTCCTGCGCAGGATCGACGACTCCGAGGAGGCCCGCGAACGGACGCTCATCGCCCGCTGGGGTCGCTTCGTGACGACTCACGCACGAGCCGTCTTCGTCGTCGTGTTGCTCGTCCTGCTCGTGGCGGCCGGGACGTCTGCGCTCGTGCGCCTCGGGGCGTCCGACCAGGGCACGCAGCCGTCGGAGCAGACTGCACGGCGGGCGTACGACCTGCTTGCCGAGGGCTTCGGCGCCGGCTTCAACGGCCCGATCCCGATCGTCGTTGACGTGAACGGCGACGCGGAAGCCCCGCAGCGGGTCTTCGAGGGCGTGCAGGGCCTCGAGGGTGTCGCGTCCGTCGGCGAGCCGCAGTTCAACGACGCGAAGACGGTCGCGCTCGTCTTCGTCACCCCGAACTCGGCGCCGCAGGACGAGGAGACCGGTCAGCTCGTCGACCGTCTTCGAGGGGATGTTGCGCCGGCCGCCACCGAGGGCAGCGAAGCAGTCGTCTACGTCTCCGGACTCAACGCCGCCTTCAAGGACATCGCGGACCGGATCTACGAGCGACTCCCGCTGTTCCTGCTCTACATCATCGGCGTCACGTTCCTCGTGTTGGCGATGGCGTTCCGATCGGTCGTCATCGCGCTCGCCGCCGCGGTGACGACGCTCATCTCGGCTTTCGTCGGATTCGGCATTCTCACGCTGGTCATCCAAGAAGGACACCTGCTGTCTCTGACCGGTCTCGACCGAACGGGGCCGATCGAGACGTTCGTGCCGCCGATCGCGTTCGCGATTCTCTTCGGGCTCTCGATGGACTACATGGTCTTCCTCATGAGCCGGATCCGGGAGGAGCACGTCAACGGCCTGAACACGAAGGAGGCGGTCGAGCACGGCATCGCCGCGATCGGGCGCGTCGTCGTCGCTGCGGCCCTGATCATGGGCACCGTTTTCGCGGCCTTCATTCTGACGGCCGACCGCATCTCGAAGGAGTTCGGCCTGCTGCTCGCGGTCGCGATCCTGACCGATGCCCTGTTGGTGCGGATGACGCTCGTCCCGGCGTTCCTCACGATGCTGGGCGAGAAGTCGTGGTACATACCGCGCTGGCTGGACAAGCTCCTGCCGAACATCACGATCGAGCCGCCGCACGACGGAGAGGCGGCCGCAGCTCCGGTCGCCGTGGTGCAGCCGGAGCCGCGCGAAGCATGACGTCGGGCGGGCGGGGCCTTCAGGCTCCGCCCGCCTACCCCACGAGGCGGAGCAGCCAGTCCCGGACGGCGGCTGCGACCGCAGGGAGGTCGGAACGCAGGCTGTGATCGCCGGACACCGCAACAACCTGGCGAAGCGTCGAGCCCGGAGGCATGCCGAACGGGTCGCGCTCACCCTGGACGACGAGCGTCGGCACCTGGACGGCATCGAGCTCCGGGAGCCGCGTCGCCGGAGGTGTGCCGCCGGCACGGCTCGGCGGAACGAGCGGGAAGGCGAGGCACAGGACGCCCGCGGCGCCCGTC
Organism: uncultured Gaiellaceae bacterium; assembly: GCA_963822885.1. Lineage (GTDB taxonomy): Bacteria > Actinomycetota > Thermoleophilia > Gaiellales > Gaiellaceae > GMQP-bins7. Next base: position 82,051 of record CAWGJJ010000016.1, on the reverse strand, counting down.
GCCTCGGAGGTGCGGCAGGCGACGCGCGCGCCGGACGAGCGGCCGCCCACGACGAGCGACATGCCGCCTGCGAGGTCCGAACGGATCCGTTCGATCACCGCGACCCAGGCCGTATCGAGCATGTGCGCGGGAGAGGGGCTGCGACGGCCTGCGACGCGGTACGGCTGCTCCACGAACGCGACGCTCACCTCCTGCGCGAGCGCGGCCTCGCCGGCCGCGACCAGATCGCGCGACGTCACGCCACCTCCGGCGCCGTGGCCGAGCACGAGCCACGCACGCTCCTCGGCGGCGCGGCGCAGATGGACCTCGCGCGGCGCCGTGCGGAGTGTCGACGTCGAGCATCACCGCGGAGTCTGCCTCCGAGCGATGAGTTTCCGCCCCGCGTCGCGTCCTAGCCTCGTGATCGAGACGAAAGGACTGCACCGATGACGACGATGACCTCTCGCGCGCGCTGGCTCGCCCTCCTCGTTCTCTGCCTCGGCGACCTGATGATCGTCCTCGACGTGACGATCGTCGGCGTTGCGTTGCCGTCGATTCAGGAGGATCTCGGGTTCTCCGAGGAGTCGCTCGCGTGGATCGTCAACGCGTACCTGATCACCTTCGGCGGGTTCCTGCTCCTCGGAGGACGGCTCGGCGACCTCTTCGGTCACCGGCGGCTGTTCCTGCTGGGAATCGCACTCTTCACGCTCGCCTCGGCGGCATGCGGCTTGGCGACGTCACAGGAGATGCTCGTCGCCGCACGCGCGGTGCAGGGAGTCGGCGGCGCGGTCGTCTCGGCTGTCGCTCTCTCGCTCACGATGACGCTCTTCACCGAGCCCGCCGAGCGCGCCAAGGCGATGGGCGTTTTCGGGTTCGTCGCCTCGGGCGGTGGCTCGCTCGGCGTTCTGCTCGGGGGCATCCTCACGGACGTGCTCAACTGGCACTGGATCTTCCTCGTCAACGTTCCGGTCGGGATCGCGGTCGTCGTGCTCTCGCTCATGCTCATCCCGTCCGAGCGCGTCGCGACCGCGGCGCAGAAGCTCGACGTGGCCGGGGCGGTGACGGTTACCGCGTCGCTGATGCTCGCCGTGTACGCGATCGTGAACGGAAACGAGATCGGATGGGTGACGGCTCGCACGCTCGGACTGCTGGCCGCGGCGGGAGTGCTGCTCGTTGCGTTCCTCGTGATCGAATCGCGCGTCGAGTCCCCGCTCGTGCCGCTGCGCCTCTTCCGAAGGCGGAACATCGCGGTGTCGAACGTCGTCGGCGTCCTCTGGGCCGGCGCGATGTTCGCCTGGTTCTTCCTCTCGGCGCTCTACCTGCAGCTCGTGCTCGGGTACAGCCCGCTCGAGGTCGGGCTCGCATTCCTACCGGGCAACATCATCATGGGGATCCTGTCCATCAGCCTCTCCGCGAAGCTCGTCATGCGCTTCGGGCTCAGGCTGCCGCTCGCGGTCGGGCTCGGGCTCGCCGGTGTCGGGCTGCTGCTCCTCGCACGCGCGCCCGTGGACGGGAGCTTCGTCGTCGACGTGCTCCCGGCGATGATCCTGCTCGGCCTCGGCGCCGGCATGGCCTTCAACCCGTTGCTGCTTGCCGCCATGAGCGACGTCGAGCCGAACGAGGCGGGGCTCGCCTCGGGCGTCGTCAACACGTCGTTCATGATGGGTGGCGCGCTCGGGCTGGCCGTCCTCGCGAGCCTCGCGGCGTCGAGGACCGACACGCTGCTGGCTGACGGCTTGAGCGAGGCCGCGGCGCTCACGGGCGGCTACCACGTCGCGTTCTTCGTCGGCGCGCTGTTCGCATTCTCCGCCGCCGCGCTCGGTGGTCTTCTCCTCCGACAGGGTGCGTACGCCACCGCGCACGAGGGCGGCGGCGATCCGCACGCGGCTCCCGAGGCCGCATAGGCTCGAACCACAGGAAGGAGTGAGCCCATGGACTGGAAGCTCGAGTTGGTCGCGATCCCCGTCTCGGACGTCGATCGCGCGAAGGAGTTCTACGTCGACCAGGTCGGATTCGTCGCCGACCACGACCACGAGGTGAGCGACGAGGTCCGCTTCGTCCAGCTGACACCGCCCGGCTCGGCCTGCTCGATCGCGTTCGGGAGGGGCGTGTCCGATGCAGCACCCGGCTCCGTCCAGGGGATGCAGATGGTCGTCTCGGACATCCATGCCGCACAGGCCGCGCTCGCGGCGCGCGGCGTTCAGGTCAGTGACGTGCAGGAGTTCCCGTGGGGCTCCTTCGTCTTCTTCGCCGATCCGGACGGCAACGGCTGGGCTGTCCAGCAGCTGCCGCCGAGAGAGTAGGGACGCAATGGTGGATCTGAAGCTCGAGCTCGTGCTCATTCCCGTCACGGACGTCGACCGGGCGAAGGCCTTCTACACGGAGAAGCTCGGCTTCGCGCTCGACGTGGACACGGCACCGAACGAAGGCTTCCGCGTGGTGCAGATGACGCCTCCTGGCTCCGCCTGCTCGATCACGATCGGGACAGGGCTGACGGAGGCCGAGCCCGGCGCGTATCGCGGTACCCACCTCGTGGTCTCGGATATCGACGCGGCGCGCGAGGAGCTCGTCTCGCGAGGCGTGGACGTCAGCGACGTACGCCACTTCGACCGCGAGCAGGGGGAGTGGCGGCCCGGGTCGGATCCGGAGCACGCCGAGTATGCGTCGTTCGCCGACTTCGCGGATCCCGACGGAAACACCTGGGTCTTGCAGGAGGTCCGGAGGGTCGAACCGGACGCGTAAGAGCTCAGCCGAGCTGCTCGTCCAGCATCAGCTCGAAGGTCTGCACGCTCGTACGCCGGCCGGCGCCATCGGGCGGCGACAGGCTGTCGAGGGCCTCGTGCACGCGGCGTGCGTCGTCGGCGTTCTCGGTGAACGCGAGGTCGAAGCTGACTCCCGCCTCGCGATCGACGAGCGACATCATCCGCTTCACGCCGTTCTTGAGCGTCGAGTACGTCTCCTCCGGCATGCCCTCGGGGCGCTCCGCCATGTGAACCATCTTCCGGAACTCCTCCATGTCCCGGTCGATGTTGGTCGTGTCGATTCCCTCGAACCGTGCGACGCGTACGTGCATGTGCCCTCCTGTTTCGTCGATTGAGACCCGATCCTCCCTCGCTTCGTGTTTCTCGTCAATCCGGAAGCACGGGCATCACGACTCCCGGATCGCGGCCGACGAGCACGGCTCGGGTGATCGCTTGCGAGCCGAAGCGGTCGCGCGCCTCGTCGAGGGCGGCGTCGAGCGCATCGGGACGCCAGTCCTCGGTGAGGGTGAGCTGGATCCGGTCGGTGTCCTCGAGGTTCGTCAAGGAGATGCCCACCAGCGTGATCCCACGCGCCTCGATGAGCGGCGCCGCGTCTGTGAGCAGGCGCCGTGCCACGCCGAGAATGTCCTGTGATTGATCAGTCAATCGCGGCAGCGTCAGCGACCTCGTGGCGCGTGTGAAGTCGTCGAACCGGAGCCGGAGAACCACGGTGCGACACCGTCTCCGTCCCGCACGCAGCCTCCGGGCGATGCGGTCGACGATCGCGATGACTGACGAGTCAATCTCCCGAAAGGACTTGCGCCCGCGCCCCAGCGCCCGCTGCGAGCCGATCGAGCGGCGACGCCGTCCGGTCTGGACGGGCCGGGGGTCGCGGTTGTGCGCGAGGGCGTGCAGGTGCCGGCCGGACGCTCGTCCGAGCAGCGCGACGAGAAGCGCCTCGTCGAGCGCGGCGACCTGGCCGACGGTGCGCAGCCCGCGGTCGTGGAGCTTCGCGGCCGTCACGCGCCCGACGCCCCAGAGCCGCTCGACCGGAAGCGGGTGGAGAAAGCCGAGCTCGTCGTCCGGCGGCACCACGAGCAGTCCGTTCGGCTTCGCGACGGCACTCGCGACCTTCGCGAGGAACTTCGTGCGCGCAATCCCGACGGTGATCGGGAGACCGACCTCGTCGAGGACTCGCTCGCCGCAACCGCGCTGCGATCTGCGGCGGCTGCCCGGCGAGGCGTTCGAGCCCGCGGACGTCGAGGAACGCCTCGTCGATCGACAGCCCCTCCACGAGCGGCGTCATGTCCTCGAAGACCGCGAAGACGGCCTTGCTCGCCTCGGAGTAGGCCGACATCCGCGCCGGCACCACGATCGCCTGCGGGCAGAGCCGACGCGCCTGCCGGCCGCCCATCGCCGTCTTGATGCCGTACGCCTTGGCCTCGTAGCTCGCGGCGAGCACGACTCCGCCGCCGACGATCACCGGCCGGCCGCGTAGGCGCGGATCGTCACGCTGCTCGACCGAGGCGAAGAACGCGTCGAGATCGGCGTGGAGGATCGTCGCGGGCAAGACGAACACATGTTCGCAGTCGTCGAAACGCCTCGGCAAGTTAGATTGCGGCGTGGCCGGTGCCGAACACTGGGACGAGACGTACACCTCGCGAGGGATCGACGGCGTGAGCTGGTACCAGGCCGCTCCCGCGGTGTCGCTCGAGCTGGTGGAGGCGCTAGGTGTCTCGCCTGAGTCGGCTGTGATCGACGTCGGCGGCGGGGGCTCGTTCCTCGCCGACGAGCTCGTGGGCCGCGGCTTCACCGACCTCACCGTGCTCGACGTCTCGGCCGCAGCGCTCGAAGCGACCTGAGGGCGGCTCCCCGCCGACGCGCCCGTGCGGTGCGTCCGAGCGGATCTCCTCGAGTGGGAGCCGGACCGTCGCTACGGGCTGTGGCACGATCGCGCCGTCTTCCACTTTCTGGTCGACGAGCACGATCGCGATCGGTACCGCACGACGTTGACCGACGCGCTCGCTCCCGGTGGGCACGTGATCGTCGCGACGTTCGCCGACGATGGCCCTGAGATGTGTTCGGGCCTGCCGGTGCGGCGCTACTCGGCGGAGGATCTGCTGGCTGCGCTCGGCGACGGACTTCGAGCTCGTCGAGACGCGGCGCGAGGTGCACGTCACCCCACGCGGCGCGTCGCAGCCGTTCACCTGGGTCGCGCTGCGGCGTCGCTAGGGCAGCCAGCCGTCGCGGTAGCTGCGTCGGCTCCCGCGTTCCGTGGCGCTCCCGGACGGCGGCGTACGCCTCGTCCGGGACGGTCGTCTCCTGCTCGACGCCGGCGCCATGGCGGAGGGCGACCTCGTCGACCGTGTAGCCGCCCCAGTTCGGGTTGTCGACCGAGTCGATGCGCGCGCCGACGGCGATGACGACGCAGGGGCCGTCGCCGGCGCCGACGATCGTGTGCTTCGTGTTGGGGGGACAGTGGACGAAGTCCCACGCGCGGAGTGGGCGCTCCTCGCCCTCGATGATCAGGAGCGCCTCGCCGGCAACGACGAGGAAGTCCTCCTGGTCGGCCTCCCAGTGGTACATCGCCATCGCCTCTCCCGGCCCGAGCACCTGGACGTTGATCCCGAGCTGGGGGAAGTTCTGCTCCCCTTCCAGATCGCAGAAGGCGCCGCGGCCCGCGACGTGGTACCAGCGCGACGCACGAGCATTCAGGACGTACCAGCCGTCTCCGCCGGGGACGAGCCCGTGCTCGGTCTGTTCGAGGGGCGCCTCCGGAACCATGCGGCGGAGCCTGCCACATGCACGCGGTAGCTTTCAGGACATGTCGCTCGCCACTGAGATCGACGCGCTCGCCGCCGAGAGCGCGTTCTGTGGCGTCATCCGCATCGACCGCGGCGACGAGGTCGTCGTCGACAAGGCGTACGGCTTTGCGCACCGTGGCTTCGAGATCCCGAACGAGACCGACACGCGGTTCGCGATCGCGAGCGGCGTGAAGGGCTTTACCGCGCTCGCCGTCGTCAGTCTCGTCGAGGACGACAAGCTCGAGCTCGCGACGACCGCGCGCTCGCTTCTCGGCGACGATCTTCCCCTCATCGCGGACGATGTGACCATCGAGCACCTGCTCGCGCACCGCTCGGGCATCGGGGATTACTTCGACGAGGATGTCGAGAGCGAGATCACCGACTACGTGCTACCGGTGCCCGTCCACCGGCTCGTCGACACCGAGGACTACGTCACGGTGCTCGGCGGCTACCCGACGAAGTTCCCCGCCGACGAGCGCTTCTCGTACTGCAACGGCGCGCTTCGTCGTGCTCGCACTGCTCGCGGAGCGCGCGAGTGGCGTGCCGTTCCACGAGCTCGTGGCGAAGCGCGTGTGCGAGCCGGCCGGGATGTCGGATACGGCGTTCCTGCGCTCGGACGAGCTGCCGGGCGGCACCGCGCTCGGCTACCTCGCCGCGGACGGTCTTCGCACGAACGTGCTCCATCTGCCGGTGCGCGGTTCCGGCGACGGTGGCATCTACACGACGACTGCGGACGTGCGCGCGTTCTGGGAGGCGCTCTTCGCGGGCAGGATCGTCGCCCGCGAGTGGGTCGCGGAGATGACGCGCCCACGCAGCGACTCGGATGAGGACGGGGACGATCGTCGGTACGGCCTCGGCTTCTGGCTCCACGGAACGACGGACGCGGTGATGCTCGAGGGCTACGACGCGGGCGTGTCGTTCCGCTCGCTCCACGAGCCGGTGGCGGGGGTGACCGCGACGGTCATCTCGAACTGGAGCAACGGCGCCTGGCCGCTGGTGCCCTTGCTCGAGAAGTCTCTCGCCGCTTGACGCCCTTCCGCCTCGAGAGGCTCGACCACGTCTCGCTGAACGTCGGCGATCGGCCGGCGTCGATCGCGTGGTACCGGGACGTCATGGGGCTCGAGCAGCGCAACGAGCCGCGCCAGGACGACTGGCCGGTCTTCATGGGCGAGTTCGGCCAGTGCGTCGCACTCTTCCAGGCGGCCGTCCAATCGGCCGAGCGCGCCAAGGAGTCGACCGGGCTGCGTCACGTCGCCTTCATGGTCGGAGCGGACGACCTCGAACGAGCCCAGGAGCATCTGCGCGCGCATGGCGTCGAGTTCCGCTCCGAGGATCACGGCAACGCACTCTCCGTCTATCTGACGGATCCGGACGGCAACGTCGTCGAGTTGACGACGTACGAGCGGTGATCGTCCGCGTCGTCGGGCTCCTTCTCGCACTCTGTCTTCTGGGATTCCAACAGGGCGAGGAGGCTCGCGGCGCGGCCGACGAGCTGACTCTCGAGCAGCAGGTCGGACAGCTGCTCGTACTGAGCTTCTCCGGCACGACGGCGCCCGAGTACGTACGTGAGGCGCTGCGGGAGCGCCGCGTCGCCGGCGTGATCCTCTTCGGCGGCAACATCACGGGGCCGGGTCAACTGCGAGTGCTCACGAATGCCCTGCGGCGTGAGGGCGGCCGCCCGATCGTGGCGGTCGACCAGGAAGGCGGATCGGTGCGGCGACTTCCGTGGGCCGGGCCGGTTGCGGCGCAACCGGAGCAGCTGCGCCTCGGAACCGTGCGCTCCGATGCTGCTGCAGCCGCGCGCCAGCTCCGTGCGGCCGGGATCACCGCCACCCTCGCGCCGGTCGCCGACGTGCCGAGCGTCGCCGGCGCCGCACTCGCCCGCCGCGCGTTCTCACGAGACCCCGATGCGGCCAGCGACGGCAGTGCGCGACGCGGTCCGCGGCTGGAGATCCGGCGGCGTCGCGGCGACCGCGAAGCACTTCCCGGGAATCGGCGCCGCGCCGGCGAACACCGACGACGCGATCGTCACGATTCGCCGGTCGCGCACCGCGCTGGATGCCGTCGACCTCCCGCCGTTCGCCGCTGCGATCGAGGCGGGCATCCCGCTCGTGATGATCGGCCACGCGCGCTATCCGGCGCTCGACCGCAGCCGGATCGCTTCGCAGTCGCGGCCGATCATCGAAGGCGTGCTCCGCGAAGAGCTCGGCTTCCGCGGCGTCGTCGTCACCGACTCGATGGAGGCCCAGGCGTCGCTCGCCACGGGAGGCATCACGAAGGTCTCCGAGCGCGCCGTTCGAGCCGGCGCGGATCTGCTGCTCCTGACCGGGCGCGGCTCCTACCGCCCGGTGTACGACCACCTGCTCGCGGCTCGCGCGCATCTCGCCCGCATTTCGTGCGCGGGTGCTCGAGTCGGCCGCACGGGTGCTGGAGTTGAAACGCCGCGGCGCCCTGCCGCCGCGCTGAGCTACTCGGTCAGCGGCCGAACCGCAAGCCGTACTGGGCAGTGAGCTGAGGAATGCTGTCGCGATCGACCTCGAGCCCGTAGCGACCAGCGATCTCGCCGAGCGCGCTCGGCTCGGGCGGCCCCGCGCTGAGCAGCCCGACCACCTCCGCGAAGTACCGCTCGAAGCCCGCGGGCGAGATGATCTCGAGGGGCCCGAGCACACGTGGTGGCGTGGAGTGCATCACGTCGCTCCTTTCGTCAGGGGCAGGCGGAGCAGGACTTCGTCGTCGAACACGATGTCGCCGGTCCGCTCGAAGCCGTAGCGCTCGTAGAACGGGATCGGGCTCCCTTCGCCCTGGCCCGCGCTCGTCCACATCACCTCGACGCCGGGGCGGCCGCGGAAGTACTCGACGACGAGGTCGAGCGCTGCCGTCCCGTACCCCTTGCGCTGATGGCGCTCGTCTACGAGGAGCTTCCAGAGGTACTGCGCGATGTAGCCGGGCGCATCGACCTCGTCCGAGATCATCACGAACCCGACCGGCGTCTCGTCGTCGTAGAGCGCCCACTGGATCGCGCGGCCGTCCGGCTCGGCGGCGGCTTCTGCGAGCGAGTCCGAGACGCTCGAGACGAAGTTCAGCTGCTCGGGCGTGACCCGCAGAGCGAGCACCGCTTCGCGATTCGAGTCGTCGAGGGGGCGAAGCGTGACCATCGCGCAACGCTACGCGTTGCGTACGATCGGCGCGTGCCAGAGCTACCCGGCGGAACGGTCACGTTCGTCTTCACGGACATCGAGGACTCGACGGAGCTCCTCAAGCGCCTCGGCGACGACTACCGCAAGGTGTTGACGGCGCACCGGCGGATCGTCCGGGACACGTTCACGGCGTGCGACGGGATCGAGATCGACACGCAGGGGGACGCCTTCTTCTTCGTGTTCCCCCGCGCGCGCGACGCCGTCGCCGCAGCCGTCGACGCGCAGCGCGCACATGCATCGGAGTCGTGGCCGGGCGAGGTCGACGTCCGCGTGCGGATCGGGCTCCACACGGGCGAGCCCACCGTGCACGAGGAGGGCTACGTCGGCCTAGACGTCGTGCGTGCGGCGCGTATCTGCACCGTCGGGCGCGGGGGACAGATCCTGCTGTCGGAGACGACCCGCGCGCTGCTCGGGGCGGGCCTGCCCGAGGGCGTCTCCGTGTTCCCGCTCGGGCAGCGGCACCTCCGGGGAATCGACGAGCCGGAGCGCGTCTTCGAGATCGCCATCGACGGTCTCGACGTCGAGCCGACGGAAGTTGCGGAGCCTCCGGCGCCCGCGCGCCCGCCGGCCGAGCCTGACCTCGAGCGAGACATCGCGCGGCGCTTCGACGATCTCGGCGCCCGACTCGCAGCCGGGATCCAGGATCGCGTGCTGCGCTCGCTGGAGGGCAAGGCCGGCGAGGCTGCGAGAGGGTCCGCGGTCGACGACATCGCGGCGCGCATGGAGGGGCTCGGCGCCGATATCGATGCCCGCGTGCAGGCTGCGCTCGCGAAGAAGGGAATTCCACCGAGCTCGTGAGTGTGACCATCGACGGCTCGCTCGAAGGAATCGACTGGGTGCGGACGAAGGCCGACTTGGCTGCGGACGACTGGGACAACGGGCGAAATCCCGAGGCGCTGCGACGGTCGTTCGAGCAGTCGCAGCACGTCGCGATCGCGCGCGACGGCGACCGCGTGATCGGGATGGCCCGCCTCCTCTCGGACGGCGTCTGCAACGCGTTCATCGTCGACGTCTGGACCGAGACGCCGTACCGAAGACAAGGCATCGCCTCGGCCATGATGCGCCGCCTGCTCGATCAGGTGCCCGGCCAGCACGTCGGCCTCCAGACCGACAGTGCGCCGGAGCTCTACCGGTCGCTCGGCTTCGCACCCCAGCCGGAGTTCTGGTCGGTCGTCGTCGGCTCGTGGCTCGACAACGACGCGAACCGGGAGTCGGCGTGAGCCTCACGCAGTACTACACCGCGACGACCCTCGACGGCTTCATCGCCGACCCCGACCACTCGCTGGAGTGGCTGTTCACGCGCGACCAGGATCAAGCCGGGCTTCTCAACTACGCCGAGTTCATCGCCGGAGTCGGCGCGCTGGCGATGGGGCGGACGACGTACGAGTGGGTCATCGACCACGAGTTCGCTGGCAAGGATCCATCCGAGTGGAAGTGGCCATACGACCTTCCTTGCTGGGTGTTCACGCACCACGAGCTGACCGTCGTGCCCGACGCGCAGATCGAGTTCGCGACGCGGTGACGTCACGTCGGTGCACGCGGAGATGGTTGCCGCCGCGGCAGGGCGGAATGTCTGGATCGTCGGCGGTGGAGACCTGGCCGGTCAGTTCGCCGATGCGGGACTGCTCGACGAGGTCATCGTCTACATCGCGCCGGTGACCCTCGGTGCGGGTGCGCCGCTTCTCTCACGCCGCGTGGAACTGCGGCTCGAGGAGCTCGGCCGGAACGGCGACTTTGCGGCGGCAAGATATTCCGTCGTTCGCCAGCAGTCCTGAGGGGACGGCCAAACGCGACATGTCTCAAAGGATCGCGGACCTCGCGGCGGCGATGCTCGCTGAGCCCGTGCGGGAGCACTACGTCGTGGTTTCTGGTCGGCGCTTCCCTCCGAAGCAGGTCATTTCGTGCGCGACCGGCGTCGACCGAGCGGACTTCACGACGCATCAGGCTCGGCGGATCCTCCGGCGTCTGGGCTTCGTAACGGCGCGCGTCAGCCAGCAGCAAGACGAGTCTGGCGGCGACGATGCCGGCGGCGACGGACCGTACGGCGGGCGACAGGCGGCTGCGCTCAGGCCGTTCGTCGGCAAGTGGGTTGCCATGGCGGGACCGACCGATGTTCTCGTGGCGGCGGACACGCCCGAGGAGGTTCTCGCGTGGCTAGCACGGCACGAGCGCCATGCGCTCTTCGGGATGTTCCGTGTCCCGGCGTCGGAAGCCGAGTCTGTCGGCGCAGCGCCGCTGTGAGGTTCGAGTTCCTCGAGCTCCCCGGGGAGGGATCAGCCCTCACCCGGCCCGTCGTGCCCGTGCAGGTCGAGGATCTCGAGGAAGCACCACAGATCTGCCTCGTCGACACCGGTGCGACGACGAATCGTTTCGGTATGTGGCTTGCAACGGCCACGGGAATCGAGCTCGCGGGAGCACCCGAGAGCGACGTCGTCGTGGGCGGTGTATGGACTCGCGCCCGGCACGCGAGGGTCGACCTCACCGTGGCCGGCGTTCGCTACGACGCCCCGGTTTCGTTCTGCGATCCGTGGCCCTTCGCCTTCAACCTGCTGGGTCAGGAAGGCTTCCTGCGCTTCTTCCGAGTGGAGGTGTGTGCAGCCGAAGGTTGGCTGAACGTCGAGCCGGAGAGCGTGCCGGCCTAACTGGTCTCGGCCGATGCGACGCTGACGCCGAGATCGCGTAGCAACCCGTCCTCGAGCCCGTAGACGAGACCGTGCACGGTCAGATCCTGGCCGCGCGCCCAGGCCTCCTCCACGATCGTCGTCCGGCAGACGTTGACGACCTGCTCGATGACGTTCAGCTCGCACAGCCGGTCGAACTTCCGCTCCTCGTCCAGCGACGCGAGCTCGGCTGCGTGCTTCTCGGCGACGTCCGTCACATGCCGCAGCCAGTTGTCGATGAGCCCGTGCCGCGAGCCGTCGAGCGCCGCGCGGACGCCGCCGCACCCGTAGTGGCCGCAGACGATGACGTGCTTCACGCCGAGGACGTCGACCGCGTACTGCAGCACCGAGAGGCAGTTGAGGTCGGTGTGCACGACGACGTTCGCGACGTTGCGGTGGACGAACACTTCGCCGGGAGCGAGCCCGACGATCTGATTCGCAGGGACGCGGCTGTCGGAGCAGCCGATCCAGAGGTACTCGGGCGCCTGGCGCTCCGCGAGCCCGGTGAAGAAGTCGGGATCGCCGGCGACCATGTCGGCCGCCCAGGTGCGGTTGCGTTCGAAGAGCTCGGCAAGGTCCGCCATGACGGGGACGCTACTGCCTTCAGGTGGAGCTTCACGCCTGTATCCGATTCCCACTCGGGGCACTCCGGCGTCCTCGGTTCTGCTCGTCGGCACACGAGAGCGTCGCGGCCGGCCTAGTCCTCGCCTTCCCAGTATTCGACGGCGGGTCCGGGCCTCGCGAACATGACGTCTTCGTCGTCGACGCCCTTTGCGAGAACCTTGCCGGTGTCGAGGTACTCGATGATCTCGCCCCGGATCATCGAGGAGAACATGAGCACGCGGACAGGCGAGTCCGTTCGGTTGCTGATCTGGTGCGCGCCGACCTTGCCGCGCGGAAAGCAGACGACGTCACCCTCCTCCAGATCATGCTCACCTTCGGGCGTGCGCAGCGTCGGCTCGCCGCGGAGCACGATCACCCATTCCTCGTTGAGGTAATGCGTGTGGTAGGGCCAGAGCCTGCTGCCAGGCTCGATCTGCGACATGGTCGCGCCGAGTAGCTCACCGCCGATCCGTTCGCCCACCAGCGTGCCGCTGCAGCGCCAGCCTTCGCGATCCCTCGTCGCGTCCCACTCGTCGCTATTCAGGTTGAAGGTCTTCATTCGGCGAACACTAGCCTGCGTCTCACGGGACATTCCCGCATCATTCGGGCACAGGAGTGTTAGGTGCCTCAGGAGTCGCGAAAGCCCCGAATGACAGTCAGCAGGGCTTCGCGCCAGATGCGTTCCTCCTCTCCGGCGGCGACTGAGCGGAAGACGGTGCCGCGCAGCTCCCAGTTCGCCAGTCCTTCCAACATCGCCTGGAACTCCCACCGTGCCTCGACCACGCCCTTCTCGCCGAGAAGGCCGGTATCTGCCACACGTTCGAGCCTCCGCGTAAGGCGGGCTGAGGATCGTTCGCGCGCCTCGACCACCTCGGGCCCCGCCCGGAAGCCCGGAGTGACCCGCTGGAACGCGATCCGATAGGGCGCGGGATGCTCTAGGACGAGCGTACGAAAGACCGGAATCCCGACCGCCACGAGGTCCTCGACGGGATCGTCCGTCTCGCCTAACGCGTCCATGCCGTCTGCCAGGAATGCGTACGCGGTCTCCGCCATCGCGTCGACGAGCAGCCCTTCCTTCGATCCGAACAGGCTGTACACGGGGACGCCCGCGCTGACCGGTGTGCTGACCTCCCGGCGACGAGTTTCGGTTGCCTTGTTCAAGTACGAGAGCCGCGTTGCCGCGGCTCTCTGCGTTCCTCGAAGGAGTGGCGGTTTACGAGCAGCCGGTGTTGGTTCCGCAGTCGCGGCACGTGTAGCAGCTGCCCGTCCGCACCATGCGACCTCCGCAGCGGGCGCACTCCTGCGCGTCCTCCCACTGGTTGAAGAGGGCCGTCTGGCCCGGGGCTGCGACAGTGACGCCCATCGTCTCCGCCGCCGACGCGTGGTCGCCCGCCTCGGTGTAGGCGGCGGCGAGGCGCTGCTTCACCTCGGCGGTGAGGATGCCGGCTTCCTCCTGCTGGTCGGTGGAGAGGAACTTCTTGCCCATCCAGCGGAAGATGTAGTCGACGATCGACTTCGCGACGCGGATGTCGGCGTCGTTCGTCATCCCCGACGGCTCGAAGCGCATGTGACTGAACTTCGAGACGTACACCTCGAGCGGCACGCCGTACTGGAGGCCGAGCGAGACGGAGATCATGAACGAGTTCATCAGGCCGGCGAGGGTCGTTCCCTCCTTCGCGATGTCCACGAAGATGTCGCCGGGCGTCCCGTCGTCGAAGAGGCCGACGTGGATGTAGCCCTCGTACTCGCCGACCTTGAACTTGCGGCCGACCTCCATGCGGTCCTCGGGCACGCGGCGGCGCTGCGGGAGCGCACCGACGACACCGGAGACCGGAGCGAGCGTCGTCGCGCCGGCGTTCGCCTTCCCCGAGAGCGGCTGCGCGACCTTGCAGTTGTCGCGGTAGATCGCGATCGCCTTGACGCCGAGCTGCCACGACTCGACGAAGAGCTGCGAGACCTCGTCGACCGTGATCTCCTCGGGCAGGTTCACCGTCTTCGAGATCGCGCCCGAGATGAACGGCTGGACGGCGCCCATCATCTTCACGTGGCCCATGTAGTGGATCGCGCGGTCGCCGATGGCGCAGTCGAAGACCGGGTAGTGCTCGGTCTTGACGGACGGCGCGCCGACGATCGTGTTGCGCTCGTCGATGAAGGCAACGACCTCGGACGCTTCGGTCGGCGTGTAGCCGAGCTTGGCGAGCGCCATCGGGACCGTCTTGTTGACGATCGTGATCTCGCCACCGCCGACGAGCCGCTTCGACTTCACGAGCGAGAAGTCGGGCTCGACCCCCGTCGTATCGCAATCCATCATGAAGCTGATCGTCCCGGTCGGCGCGAGCACGGTCGCCTGCGCGTTGCGGAAGCCGGAGACCTCGCCGAGCGAGAGCGCGTCGTCCCAGCCGCGCCGCGCAGCGGACAGAAGATCCTCGGGAACGGAATGCGAGTTGTCGATGTTGCCCACGGCCGCACGGTGCTTCGCGATGACGCCCGTCATCGCGGCGGCGTTCGGCTGGTAGCCGGCGAACGGGCCCATGCGCCGCGCGACCTCGGCCGACTTGCGGTAGCCGCGGCCGGTCATGAGCGCGGTGATCGCAGCTGCGTAGGCGCGGCCCTCGTCCGAGTCGTACGGCAGCCCGCGCGCCATGAGCAGCGCGCCGAGGTTCGCGTAGCCGAGCCCGAGCTGGCGGAAGGCCTTCGCGTTGCGCCCGATCTCGGGGGTGGGATACGAGGAGTAGCCGACCGCGATCTCCTGCGCGAGGAAGACGACGTCGACGGCATGCTCGAACGCCTCGACGTCGAACTCGCCGTCCTCGCGGCGGAACTTCATGAGGTTCAGCGACGCGAGGTTGCACGCCGAGTCGTCGATGGACATGTACTCCGAGCACGGGTTCGACGCGTTGATGCGGCCCGTGTTCGGAAGCGTGTGCCAGGAGTTGATCGTGGTGTCGTACTGGACGCCCGGATCTGCGCACTCCCACGCGGCCTCGGCCATCTGCCGGAGGACGCCGCGGGCATCGGTCGTCTCGACGACCGAGCCGTCCGTGCGTGCGGTGAGGTTCCACTCCTTGCCCTCGATCACGGACTCCATGAACTGATCCGTCACGCGCACCGAGTTGTTCGCGTTCTGGTACTGGATCGAGGCCCAGTCGGGCGAGTTCAGGGACATGTCGTAGCCGGCCTGCTCGAGGACGCGCGCCTTGCGCTCCTCCTTGGCCTTGCACCAGATGAACTCCTCGACGTCCGGGTGGTCGACGTCGAGCACGACCATCTTCGCTGCGCGCCGCGTCTTGCCGCCCGACTTGATCGTGCCGGCGGACGCGTCGGCGCCGCGCATGAAGCTCACAGGTCCTGACGCGTACCCACCCTTCGAGAGCTGCTCCTTGGATGAGCGCAGCCGCGACAGGTTCAGGCCGGAGCCCGAGCCGCCACGGAAGATGACGCCCTCGCGGCGGATCCAGTCGAGGATCGACTCCATCGAGTCGTCGATCGAGAGGATGAAGCAGGCGCTGCACTGCGGCTGCGCCTCGAAGCCGACGTTGAACCACACCGGGGAGTTGAACGAGGCGTACTGGTTGACGAGGATCGCCTTGAGCTCGGCCTCGAAGGTGTCCGCCTCTTCGTCCGTCGCGAAGTAGCCGCCCTCACGGCCCCAGCCACCGATCGTGTCGACGACGCGGCCGATCATCTGCTTGACGGAGCGCTCACGCTCGGGCGAGGCCATGCGGCCGCGGAAGTACTTCTGCGCGACGATGTTCGTCGCGGTCTGCGACCAGAACTTCGGGAACTCGACGTCCTTCTGTTCGAAGGTGGGGCCGTCCTTGCCGGGGATGTGCGCGTCGCGGAGCTCCCATTCGATCGCGTCGAACGGATCGATGCCGG
The DNA here is from genome assembly GCA_963822885.1 of uncultured Gaiellaceae bacterium. Classification (GTDB taxonomy): domain Bacteria; phylum Actinomycetota; class Thermoleophilia; order Gaiellales; family Gaiellaceae; genus GMQP-bins7. The sequence continues at coordinate 66,188 of CAWGJJ010000016.1, read as the reverse complement.
GAACCGTGAAGTACCGCTGTGGAGCGACGCTCGTCTCGGCGTCGACGACCGTGTTCACGACCTCGTCGGCCGCCTTCTCCGTGACTTGCGCCTGCTCCGCCGTTGCCATCATTTCCTCCCGGACCGTGGTCGACAATACGTCTCCCCGCCCGGGTGAGCGTCGGTCGTCATGCGAGCGGGCAGGGGATGGTAGGGAGCGTGCCGGACGGTAGGTACCGGGCGAAAAATCCCTGCAAATAGGCTAAAACGCACGAGGCGTCCATTGTACCCGCCACGGGCTTGCAGCCGTTGGCGACGAGAGGCTCTACGCGAGCGGGTCGAACTCGTCCGGTGCCGCCGTGTCGGCTGCGTTCCGGCGTCGCGAGAGGTATCCGAGCCCGCCGGCGGCGAGCAGTGCGATCGACATTCCTCCCAGCACGAGCAGGGGAATCGGCACCGACGAGGGGCCCGACGTGTCGACGTCCGGCGCTGCCTGTGGGTTGCTGCCAGAGTCTCCGTCTCCACCCGCTTCGCCGTCGTTGCTGCCACCGTTCGAGCCCGGGTTCGACGGGTCGTCGTCGTTCGGCGTGGGATCGGCGCCGCCGGGAGCGAGGTTGCCGTTCAGCGCCGCCTGGAGCGCGCGCGTAATGACGTCTTCGGCATCGGCGTAGTCGCGGAGATCGTCCGGAATCGCGTCGATCGCCTCCTCGTAGCAGTTGAGCGGATAGAGGCGGTCGATGCGCCCGTTGTCGAACCAGTCGGCGAGCACCTTCTTGCCGCATGGCGTCGCAGCCGCTGCCGGGCTCGCGGTCGTGAGCACGGCGACCGCGCTCAACGCGAGCGCGACGAGCGCAAAGAAGGTGCGAAGAAGTGGAGTTGTCACGAACGAGATCTCATGAGGGTGGGCGGAAGCCCCGGGCCAGGGAGTCTTCCGACGCGGGGTGAGCGGGTGGTGTGTGGAGAGTAAACGATCTGTTAGACGCTCCCTGACCGTACCCTCTGCGTCGGCCGGACAAACCGGGGCCGCTGCTAGCGTGGCTCGCCATGGATTCGGGGTCGGAGCCCTCCGTCCGGGCGTCCGGCTTCGCGGCAGTTGCCTTCGCCGGGCTCGTCGGGGCGATCCTGGTCGGTGCGCTCGTTCGCCGGCGACGGATCCGACGTCGGCGGGACGCTTCCCGTCGGTGGTGCGGCCGTGATCGCACTCGCGGCTGCTCTGGTCGCCGTCGCGGTGGGCCGGTTCCCCGTCCCGCGGGTCGGGCGCTCGGGAGCTCTTCTGATCGGCTCGGCCGTGGCGCTCGCGCTGTGGATCGGCGTGACGATGGCCTGGTCGATCGTGGGAGATCGCAGCTGGGACGCGTTCAACAAGGCGGTCGCGTATTGCGCATTCCTCGGTCTCGGCGTCGTGCTCGCAGCCGTCGGGCGCCGATTCGGCGCTCGGCTCGCGGCGACGACGCTCTCGCTCGTCGTCGGCGCGACGCTCGTCTACGCCCTCGTCGCGAAGGTTGTACCCGCCCTCGATCCGGAAGGTGACCGCGTCGCGCGGCTGCGCGAGCCGGTCGGCTACTGGAACGCGCTCGCGCTGCTCGCGGACGTCGCGATCGTGCTCGGGCTGTGGCTCGCCACCGAGCGCGCGCACCGGCGTGTCGTCCGCGTGCTCGGCGCGCTGCTCGTGTACGTGGCGACCCTCGCGCTGCTGCTGACCCTCTCGCGCGCCGGCGTCGTGGTCGCGATCGGCGCGATCGCGCTGTGGCTCCTGATCGGCCAGGAGCGGGTGTCGACCGGGCTCGTGCTCGCCGCGTCGTGCGGGCCCGCGATCCTCGTCGGCGCCTGGGCATTCACGCGACCGGCGCTGACCGAAGACGACGCGACGCGTTCCGATCGCATCGCGGACGGCACCGTGCTCGGCGTGCTCACGCTCGTCGGGGCCGCCGTGGTGGCGATCGTCGTCGCCTTCGGTCTCACGCGAGCGCTGGACGCCGGCGCGCGTCGGCGCGTCGGCCGCGGCCTGATCGCGCTCGCAGCCGTCATCGTCATCGGTGCCGCCGCCGCTGTCTCGGTCTCGGCCGCGGACGCTCTCTCGTCCAGCCGCGACTGCTCGGAGGTCGTCAACGACCCGAGCCGGCTCGGGTCGCTCGATCTGAATCTGCGCCTGTGCTGGTGGGAGGAGGCGCTCGACGTCTACGCGCACCATGGGCCTGAGGGCGCGGGCGCCGGAACCTTCGAGTTGGCGCGGAAGCGCTTCCGTCTGGACGCGCGGAACGTCGTCCAGCCGCACAGCGTCCCGTTGCAGCACCTCGCCGACGGAGGTGTCGTAGGGCTCGGGCTGTTCGTGGCACTGGTGCTCGCGGGCGCTGCTGCGTGCGTGTGTGCGCTCCGTCGGCTCGACGGGCCGGAGCGGGCCGCGGCGGCCGCGCTCGTTGCGCTGCCCGCCGCGTACCTCGTGCACGCGCTCGTCGACTACAACTGGGACTTCCTCGCGGTGACGGCGCCGACGATGCTCGCGCTCGGCGTACTCGTGGGCGCGGGGAGGAGCTCGGAGCGCGGACGGCGCCGACCGTTCCTCGCCGCGGGCGTGATCCTCGTCGCGGCCGTCGTGCTCGTCTCGTTCTCCTTCCCGCGGCTCGCAGATCGGGCCGAGCGCGAGTCCACGCGCGACCTCGCTGCCGGCGATCCGGAGAGTGCACGCGACCAAGCGCTGTGGGCTCGCTTCTTCAATCCGCTCGCGGCGGAGCCGTTGCTTGGCGCTCGGGCGCGTCGCGGAGCGACAGGGCCGCGTGCTGCGTGCCGAACGCGAGTACATCCGCGCGGTCGAGCTCCAGCCGGAGAACCCGGAGCTCTGGTACACGCTGGGCCTCTTCCAGTTCGACGTGCGCGACAACCTGTGTGCCGCATATCGCTACCTCAACGAGGCGTACACCCTCGACCCGGTCGGGAACCAGTGGGTCGACGGCGGCCCGCTCGATGTCGCGCGTGACGCGGTCGACGCGGGCGGCTGTGCGCTGGGCTCGTAGGCCTTACGGCCCGAGAATGAAGACGACGTGTGCGCGGCCGAGCTGGCCTGCGCGCATCCCGTCGAGCGGCGTCACGAGTCGCACGCCGAGGTCTCTGCCCGAGACGCCGTCCCTCGCCGGCGAAGCCGGGCTTGTACATGACGATGCTGCGCGGAACCTGGCGGGGTGCGTTCGTCACGGCGCCGACCTTGTAGCCGCGTGCCTGCACGCGCGATGCCGCCGACGCAGCGGCGCCCGTGCGTCCGTTGCCGTTCAGCACGAGCACGACCGTCTTCGAGCGAGAGCGCTTCGCCACCGCCGCCGAGGCGGGCTTGCGCGTCACCGCCTTCGTCCGCTGCTGCCGTTGCGGAGCGGTGATCTGATCCTGGGCGGCGAGCTCGAGTCGATCCGCGGCGAAGCCCGTGAGCTTCCCGCCGCCGATGACGAGGAGCAGGAGCAACTCGGCGGCAGCGACGGCGACTGCGACGTACGCCGCGGTGCGCCACGGGCGGACGAGCGCGTCGGGAGCCTGGAGCGGATGATCCACGGACGCTCGTTTCGTCCGTGAGGTGCCTATTCCTTCAGGCTCGAGTCCAGTCCCAGGTCGCGCGCAGGCCGTCCTCGAGCTCGACCATGTTGTCACGCAGACCGGAAACCCGCTCACGCGGCTTTCCGGCCGCGACAATCCCTGAAGCCGCGGCCTCAGAGGGCCGCGGGTCGTTGTCATGCCTGCCGGATCCAGTCCCAGGTCGCGCGCAGGCCGTCCTCGAGCTCGACCATCGCGCGTGAAGCCGAGCTCGCGCGCAGCGAGCTCGGGGTCGAGGAAGCTGCGCTGGAGCTCCCCCAGTCGCGCAGGTGCGTGCTCGGCCGTCTCGCCGGATTCGGCCACGCGCGCGCAGAGCTCGTACAGCTCCACGACGGAGGTCTCGCGTCCGGTGCCGACGTTGAAGACGCCGTGATCCTGGCCGACCGTGGACGTCGTCGCCCGCGCGACGTCGCCGACGTACACGTAGTCGCGGGTCTGCGTGCCCTCGCCGAAGATCTTCGCCTGCTCGCCGCGCATGAGCGCGCCGAGGAAGATCGCGACGACCCCCGCCTCGCCGTGCGGATCCTGGCGCGGGCCGTAGACGTTCCCGTAGCGAAGCGCAATGTGCCGCGTGCCGTACAGGCGGTTGTACGAGCGCAGGTACTCCTCGGCTGCGAGCTTCGCGGTCCCGTACGGCGAGAGGGGCTCGGTGGGGCTGTCCTCGCGCGCGGGCTCCTCGCACTCGCCGTAGATCGCGCCCCCCGTCGACGCGAAGACGACCTGTGCGCCGTGGCGCCGCGCGGCTTCGAGGATCCGCACCGTCCCGAGAACGTTGACCGCGGCGTCGTCGACGGGGTGCTCGACCGACACGCGGACGTCTGCCTGGGCCGCGAGATGGAACACGGCCTCGGGCCGAACCTCGTCGAAGAGGTCGTCGAGCGGGTCGCGGATGTCGCGGACGTGCAGTGCCGCGCCGCTGCTCACGTTCTCGGCCGACCCGTGGACGAGCGAGTCGACGACGGCCACCTCGTCGCCGCGCGCGACGAGCGCGTCGACCACGTGCGAGCCGATGAAGCCGGCTCCTCCGGTCACGATCGCCCGCACGGTCGCATCCTACGGACGCCCGTTGACACGGGCCATAGGATGCCTCGATGTTCGTGACCTTCGAGGGCCTCGACGGCTCGGGGAAGTCGACGCAGGCGGAGCTCCTGCGTGTGCGGCTCGAGGCCGACGGCGTCGACGTCGTCTCCACGCGCGAGCCGGGCGGCACCGAGCTCGGCGAGGGTGTTCGCGGTCTCGTGCTGCACGGTGGGCACGTCGGCCCCTGGGCCGAAGCTCTGCTCTACGTCGCGGCGCGCGCGCAGCTCGTCGACGAGGTGATCCGCCCCGCCCTCGAGCGGGGCGCAGCCGTCATCTGCGATCGCTACCTCGACTCGTCGGTCGCCTACCAGGGCGTCGGGCGTGAGCTCGGGTTCGACCGAGTGCTCGAGCTCAACCTCGCCGCGGTCGGCGGGCTGCTCCCGACTCGCACCTTTCTGCTCGAGCTCGACCCGAGCGAGGTGCCGTCGCGCATCCAGCGCCACTACGACCGGCTCGAACGAGAAGGCGACGACTTTCGCGTGCGCGCCGCCGCCGGGTACCGACAGCTCGCGGAGCGCTTCCCCGAGCGGATCGTCGTCCTCGATGCCGCCCGCCCGCCCGACGAGCTCGCGGAGGAGGTGTATGGATCCCTTCGCGTCAGTGCCTGAGCAGGCCGAGGCCAAGCGGCTCCTCACGGCTGCGCTCACGGAGGGCGGTGCGCACGCGTATCTGCTGCACGGCCCGGCGGGCGTCGGAAAGCGAACCGCCGCCTTTGCCTTCGCCGGCGTGCTGCTCGGAGACGAGCGTCGCGTGCTGACCCGCTCGCACCCGGACCTGTACCTCCTCGAGCCGCTCGGCGAGATGATCCGCATCGACGACGTGCGGGCCTTGCGCCACGACCTGCACATGCGGCCGTTCGAGGGCGATCGCCGCGTCTACCTCATCCTCGACGCCGATCGCATGAACGACGAGGCGGCGGACGCGCTCCTGAAGGACCTGGAGGAGCCGCCTTCGTACGCGGTGATCGTGCTCGTCGCCGGCGAGCTCGGGCCGCTCCCGCCGACGATCCTCTCGCGCTGCCAGCTCGTCCCGTTTCGCCGCCTCTCGGAGCGCGCGGTGCGGGAGTGGATCGGCGCGCAGGCGCCCGACCGCAGCGAGGACGAGGTGCGGGTGCTCGCGCGCGCGGCCGCCGGACGGCTCGACCGGGCGCGGCGTCTTCTCGACCCTGACGCGGCCGCCCGCCGCGACGCGCTCGTCGCGGTGGCGCGCTCCGTCTATCTCGATTCGGCGTTCGACCCGGGCGCTGCCGTCGGCGTGCTGCTCGCCGCGTCCGGCGAGCGCGGCGAGGAGTCACGGGAGCGCGAGCAGGCGCTCGTCGACACGCTCGATCTTCCGGCCCGCGACGCCGAGCAGCGCGTCCGCCGGGCGCAACGTGGGGCCGAGCGAGACGAGCTCCTCGCCGGGCTCGAGGGCCTCGAGGCGTGGTATCGCGATCTCGTCGTCGTGGCCGCGGGCGCGGAGGACGCGGCCGTCCACGCAGATCGCCTCGACGACCTGCGCGAGGACGTCGCGGCGGGAGCGGCGGACGGGGCGGTCGAGGCCGCCGAGGTCGTGCGGGACGCGTGGCGCACGCTCGAGGAGTTCAACCTCAATCCGGCGCTCGCGCTGGAGGCGCTGTTCGTCCGAGTCGGGCGCGCGATGCGCCCCGCGGTGCGGGTCTAGCCGGGCCGAGCCCCGGCTAAACTCCCCCCGCCCCGCCGACGTAGCTCAGCTGGTAGAGCACTTCACTCGTAATGAAGGGGTCCCCGGTTCGAGTCCGGGCGTCGGCTTTCGAGTGATGATGGGTGCTGCGAATCAGCGCATGTCGTCAAGATCGGACACTCTCATGTCGACGGGGCTCTCGCAGGCCCTCATCGCCTACGTGATCGAGCTCGACAACGAGTTCGAGGAGCGGTTCGCGCGCGCGGGCGGTGGGGCGCGGGTCGTGTCGGTTTCGATGTGGTCGAACCTCCTTCGGTTCGTCGGCGACGGGATCGCCGTCGGCGAGCTCCCGGCCGCCGTGGGAGCTCCGAAGTCGCGCGTGCTTTCCACCCTCGGAGGGATGGAGCGGTGGCGCTACGTCACGCTGGATACGGGGCGCGGAAGCGCGAGCAGCGAAGCGAAGCGAGACGGCTACGGAAGCGCGCGTGGGCTGGAGAGCTCCTGGATCGTTCGGCCCACCTTGGCCGGGCGGAGAGCCGAGGCGATCTGGGCGGCGCTCTTCGATGAGATCGACGCGCGGTGGAGTGAGCGCTTCGGCGGCGACGCGATCGAGGCGCTCACGAGCTCGCTGCGCTCGATCGACGCCGACCTTCCCGACGCTCTCCCGATTCTCGGCGGCGCTAACGGGATGCGCGTCGAGGCTCCCGCTGCGAGGCGAGATCCCATGGCGGCTGACGCGCATCTGTACGCACTTCTCTCTCGCGGCCTGGTGGCGTACGCGGTCGACTACGAACGCGAGTCGCCCGTCTCGCTCGCGCTCAGCGCGAACGTCGTGCGCGTTCTCGACGAGGAAGGCGTGCTCGTCCGTGACATCCCTGACAGCTCCGGAATCTCGAAGGAGGCGACGAGCATGGCTCTGACGTCCTTGGTGAAAGCGGGGTACGTGGCCGTCGACGGCACCACCGCCGCATCGAAGTCGGCTCGCCTGACGCCGGACGGGCGAGCGGCCCGCGCGATGGCGCCCGCGCTGCATGCCGACCTCGAGAAGCGGTGGGAGGCTCGGTTCGGCGGCGACACCGTTCGCCGGCTGCGGCACCTCGCTCGAGCGCCTGCTCGGGCAGCGTGAGGTTCTCGCGAAAGGACTCGAGCCGTATCCGGACGGATGGCGCGCGAGCAAGCCGTACGTCGCGCACACGCGGGCAATGATCGAGAACCCCACAGGGCGGCTGCCGCACAGTCCGATGGTGCTCCATCGCGGCGGCTGGCCCGACGGGTTCTAGGCCACTCTCATACGGTCACGTTGCGGGCGCCGAGTGCGACCGCGAGCGTCCGGTGCGCCGGGCTCGTGCCGAGAACGAGCGAGCGCGCCGGATCGACCTCGTGACGGCGCGCGAACGCCAGCAGGAGCCCTGGAAGCGGCGGGCGACACCAGCAGGTCGGCGCTCCGCCGGGGTGCGGACAGATCGCGTGCTCCACCGGCCCGGAGACGACTCGGGCGACGGCTGCAGCCGCGTCGTCGAGGTCGGTCGGGCCGCCGTCCGGCCGCCAGTCGAAGACGAGATGAGCCGCCGCAGCGCTCTCCTCCGCGAGCAACTCCGCCCAGCCAGCCCGACCCACCGCTGCTGCTGCGACGAAGACGCCCGCACTCCCTGCGCGCGGCGCTCGTGCGAACGGGACGTGCTCGACGGACGCGAAACCCTCGTCGTCGGCCGGCGGCTCGAGCCCGCGGAACGCGCGCATCTGCTGGGTCGGAGTGAGCAGCCCGGCCTCGAGACGCGCGGCTTGTGCGAGCTCGTCCGGGCTCGGAAGCGACCCGAACCGGTCGAGCAGGCGTTCGACCAGATTCACCTGTGCCTGCGCGAGCGGCGTGTCGAGCCAGATGCAACGCGCGGCGATGCCGTAGCGTGAAGCCGTCTCGACGACGTGGCTGCGTTGCGCGCGGGTGAGGTAGGTGTTGTCGAGGACGACCTCGCGATACCCGGAGGCCAGCGCGTCGTCGAGCGTCACCGCGAGCTCGGCGAGCGTCCCCCCGCGCTCGTCGCGGTTGAGTCGGAGGTACCCGCGTGCGACGTGCTCGGCAGCGACGCGCGACTTCCCGGCGCCGGGCACGCCCATCACGAGCAGGACGTCCCCTTCGGCCTTGGGCCGCGTCGCGCGAGCCCGAGTCGGGGCGATGCGTTCGCGTTCGGCACGATCGAGTTCGAGCGTCGCGGCTCGCGCCGACGAGTGGGCGGTTTCGGGCGTGCGAGATCCCGGAATGGCGACGACGTGAGGCCCGAGCCCGAGGAGCCAGGCCAGCGCGACCTCCGCCGCCGTGGCGTCGTGCCCCGCCGCCACGCTCGCCAGCGCCTCGTGCCGGCCGAGCCTGCTCGCCCTGCGCGGCCCGCCAAGTGGCGAGTGTGCGATCACGGTGATCCCGAGCTCGGCACAGCGATCGACGACGCCACCGCGGATAGCCCGGTCGTCGAACGGGCTGATCCCGACCTGAACGGCCGCGATCGGCGCGTGCTCCAGCGCCTCGTCCAGCTGCGCGCGGTTGACGTTGCAGACGCCGACTCGCGCGACGAGCGCTTCGTCGACGAGCCGGGCGAGCGCACGGACGGACGTGGCCCAAGGCGTCCGTGGATCCGGCGTATGGAGCAGGTAGAGGTCTATCGGCAGACCGTCGAGCGCGAGCAGGCTCACCTCGCAGTCGGCGCGGATCGCCTTCGCGCGACCGTCGGGAATCCACGCACCGTCGGGCCGCGCCATGCCGCCCTTGGTCGCGATCCGGGCACCGGGCGCGGAGCGAAGTGCGCGAGCCAGGAGTTGCTCGTTGCCGTCGTACGCGCGCGCGGTGTCGAAGACGGTGATGCCCGCCTCGACAGCAGCGGCGATCGTCTCCTCCGCCTGCTCCGCGAGCCGCATGCAGCCGAGCCCGACGCGAAGCTCTCCCGGCGCGAGCCAGTCCGCCATCACGCCTTGCCGGATGCGCGGAGGAACGCTTCGAGCAAAGCCGCTTCCTGCTCGACCTCGCGCCGAGCGGCCCGCGGGAGCGGCGCGAACGGCTCCAGGCGGACGCGTCCACCCTCGACGTGCCAGTGTCCCGCGACGAAGCCGTCGACGAGGAACGTCTCGGGCACGTCGCCGTTGCGCACGATGATCGCCTTCCGATACTCGTCCGGGAAGGCGCGCGTGCGGATGTCGTGCGCGAGGAGCAGGTTGTCCCAACGCGGCAAGAAGCGCGGCGGAGCGTGGGTGTCAGGCGCGGGGAGCGGCGCGCGAGGGAGATCGACGAGCTCGCGACCGAGCTCGTCGCGAAAGCGCCTCAGGCCGGAGCTGCTCGAGGCCCACGTCGAGCACGCCGAGCGGGAGACCCGTCCACTGCGCGATGTCCGGGCGGCTGGCAGGCCCGAACGCCGCGAGGTAGCGGCGGACGAGATGCGCGGCGGCACCGGCACCCGCGGCCGGGTTCGCACCGAGCCAGGTCCGCGCCGGCACGAAGGTGCCGCCGGCGGTGTTGCCACGCCAGGTCGACGACGACGGTCCGTTGACGAGGCCCGCGTACGCGGCGAGCCCGTACCAGACGAGGTACGGCGCTCTCTCCTCGATCCGGAGCCTCGGCCGACCGAGCGATGCGAGGAGCTCCGGTCGTGTCCTCGGTCTCTCGGCCGCGAAGGCCGCGAGCCGCTCACCGTCAGTCGCGAAGTCGGCGTCCTCTCCCAAAGCCGCGAGCTGACGCTGGAGCTCGGCGATGCGGCGCTCGCGGTAGATGCCGGCGTACGCGAGGTAGTCGCCCGCGCTCACGAGATGGAGCGTCGTGCGCATGAGCGTCGCCTTCACCACGCGCCGACGAGCGACGCCAGACACGAGCTGCCCGGGCGTGAACCCGTCGAGGCGAGACCAGAGACCGATGTACGGCGACGGCGGCCACTGCGCCTGGAGCCCCGCGACACGCTCGACGGCCTGCGTGACGGACAGCCGGTGCCGACGGAGGAGGAGCTGTCGCGCGAGCGTCGCGCGATTCAGCTCCCGCAGGGTGAGCGTGCGTGTAGCCATGCAGGCATCTTGCGCGAGACGGCGAATCGAGATCGTCCCGATGCGGATCCTGCTCGTCGTCCTCCTGTTCGCGTTCGCGGGCTTTCTCGCGGTCGACATCGAGCCGTCGGCGACGTCGCGGGCCGCTGTCTCGGTTCCTGCGCGCCCCACGGTCCCGAAGCCTGCGCCCGAGACGGTCGAGGTCGCGTTCATCAGGAAGGGCTGGGTCGTCAGGGTGGAGCGCGTCGTTCCGAAGGGCGCCGCGGCTGCGGAGTTCGCGCTGCGCGAGCTGACACAGGGGCCGACCAGGGTCGAGCGACGCAAAGGGATCCGCACGGCGCTTCCCGAGCGCGCGCGGCTGCGCTCGCTGCGCGTCGGCGCCGAGACCTGGTTCGCGAGCTTCTCCCGTTCGACGCTCGCAGCGGGCTCGGCGGAGACCAAGCGCATGCGGCTCTGGCAGATCGCTGCGACGCTCGCGCCGCACGGTGACAAGGAGCATGCGGTGCTCGCGACGGAGGGCCGCTTCGTGACGACGCTGCCCCTCGGCGTTCGGCCCGGCTCCTGGCGTGCGGAGACGGGCGAGAACGACTACCACTACGTCACGCGTGGCGTCCGGGTTCGGCTCGCGGAGCTCGGGTACCTCGACTCCCGCGACATCGGCGCCGAGGACGGCTACCTCACCGAGCAGGCGCTCATGGCGTTCCAGGGCTGGGAGGATCTCGATCGCACGGGCACCGTCACCGGTCAGACGCAAGTCGCGCTCTTCCGCGCAACCCGGCCGCGGCCGGCCGGCGCGCCGCCCCGGTCGGCGCATCGAGATCCATCGCGATCTCGGCGTCCTGCTCATGGTCGAGGACGGCGAGGTCGTGCGCGCCGTGCACACCTCGACCGGGTCCGGCGGGATCACGCCCGTCGGCGACTTCAAGGTCTACGCGAAAGTTCTCTACTCCTGGTCGGTGCCGTTCCAGGTGTGGATGCCGTACGCGGCGTACTTCCGCGGCGGGATTGCGACGCACCAGTCGTCCGACGTCCCGTCCTACCCCGCGTCGCACGGCTGCGTGCGGTTGCCGGAGGGCGAGGCCGATCGCGTCTACCGGTTCGTGGAGGTTGGTACGCCGGTCTCGGTTCGCTGACGGTCGATACCGTGACGGGCCGCAATGGCCCGGTGCCTCCTCGTCGCCCTGCTCGCGTTCGTCGTGGCGGTGTCCGCCGCGGGGGCCGGCGGCGCGAACGGAGCGGGTGAGCTCACGTTCTACCCGCAGGCAGGGATCCTCTGGCGCGATCTCTACCCGAACAACTTCGTCGATCTCGATCCGGGTCCGGGCCTGCGCGACTTCGCCTGCGGCACGCAGACGTACGACGGCCACACCGGAACCGACTCGGACATCCGGAGCTTTCGCGAGATGGACATCGGGGTACCCGTTTTCGCAGCGCTCGACGGTCGCGTCATCTCGGTGCAGGACGGCGAGTTCGATCGCAACCACGGGCGCACAGCGGCCAGGTTCGACAACCACGTCGTGCTCGAGCACGGAACGGGGCGGTTCACGATCTACGGCCATCTCCGCAAAGGGATCAAGCTGAGCCGGAACGACCGGGTGGTGGCGGGACAGCAGCTCGGTTGGACGGCCTCGAGCGGGAGTTCGACGTGGCCGCATCTTCACTTCACCTCACAGGTCGCGGGCCAGATCGACGAGCCGTTCTCCGGTTCGTGCAACGAGAAGCCGAGCGGATGGTCTGATCAGGTGGCGATCCCGACCGAGCCGTATCTGAAGGATCTCGCGGTCAGTGCCAAGCCGATGAGCGGTAAGCGCGACCTTCCGTACGACCTGGCGGTGCGAACGGGGACGTTCGTTCGCGGCACGACGGTCGTGTACTCGCGCGTCGAGATCGGCGCGATTCCTCCACCCGGCGACGGGCTCCTGCGCGTCAGGCTCGTTCGGCCGAGCGGTGCTCCCGCGGGCGAGCGGACGACTGCTTTGCGGACGCAGCACGGTCACGGCTACTGGTGGTTCTCGCATCCCGTGCGGCTCAGCCCGGTCGGGCGCTGGCGCATCACGGTCGACTTCGAAGGGAAGACGCTCGCCGATGCGCCGATCGACGTCGTGGCGAGCGTCTCGGAGGTGCGCAATCGTCCGCCGCGCGCGATCTCGGCAGCACTGCGCCCTGCGCGTCCCACGCCGCGCGACATCGTCGAGTGCCGTGTTTCGACGTCTCTCGTCGCCGAGGATCCGGACTTCGACATCGTCCGCTACCGCTACCGCTGGTCTGTCGACGGCAAGCTCGTTCGCGCCGTGCAGAGCGCGGCGCTGTCGGACGTGCTGCGAAAGGGGCTCATGCGGCCGGGGAAGAGCGTGCGCTGCGTAGTCACGCCGAGCGACGGGCGGCTCTCCGGGCCGACGGCGGCTGCGTCGTCGGGCTAGGTTGCGGCTCTCGCGCTGGTCAGCGCGTGAGCGAAAGCGTCACGAGCAGCGGCAGCACGATCCATACCCCGAGCGTGAGTGAGATCGCGACCACCGCGAAGCGCCGCGACTGATCCTGGGGCACGGACGGATCCAGCACCGGCGCGATCGTATCGCCCTCGCGGCGTCGGCTCTCCCGTGTCAGGATGGGGCCGGCAGTGGAGACGATGCGCGCCATCCGCAAGCGTGAGTCCGGCCCCGGGCTCACGCTCGACGAGGTGCCCGTACCGACACCCGGGCCGGACGAGGTGCTCATCCGGATCGAGGCGGCGTCCATCTGCGGCACCGACCTGCACATCCAGCGCTGGGATCAGTGGTCGTCGGAGCGGGTCGAGCCACCGCTGACGCTCGGGCACGAGCTGTGCGGGACGGTCGTCGCGACCGGGAGCTCGGTGCGCGACATCGCCGAGGGCGACTACGTGTCCGCCGAGAGTCACGTCACCTGCGGCGTGTGCTTCCACTGCCGGACGGGGAAGGCGCACATGTGCGAGCAGACGCAGATCCTCGGCGTGGATCGCGACGGCGGCTTCGCGGACTACGCCGCTGTGCCCGCGTCCGTGGTCTGGCGCAACGACCGCTCGAAGCTGCCGCCCGAGATCGCGTGCCTGCAGGAGCCGTTCGGCAACGCGGTGTTCGCGACGTCGACCCAGGATCTCGCCGGACGCGCCGTGGCTGTGCTCGGGTGTGGCCCCGTCGGCCTCTTCACCATCGCGATCGCGAAGGCCTTCGGCGCGGGCCGGCTCTTCGCCTCCGACCACGTGCCGTTCCGGATCGACCTGGCGAGGGCGCTCGGCGCCGACGCCGTGGTGAACGTGGACGAGGAAGAGGATGTGCCGGCGTGGTTCGCGGAGCAGAACGAGGGGAACGGCGTGGGAGTCGTCTTCGAGATGTCCGGCGCCTTGCGAGCGATCGAGGACGCGTTCGGGATCGTCCGACACGGCGGCAACGTCGTCCTCTTCGGGATTCCGTCTCGCCCCGCGACGATCGACATCGCCGAGTCGCTCATCTTCAAGAACCTCACGGTGAGCGCCGTGAACGGCCGCGAAATCTGGGAGACGTGGTACACGACGCGCTGGCTGCTCGAGCACGGCGTCGTCGACCTCCGCCCGCTGATCACGGCTGAGCTGCCGCTGGAGCGCCACGAGGAGGCGTTCGCGCTGCTCGAGTCGGGAGAGGCCTGCAAGATCGTCCTGCGACCGAACGGAGCGACGCCGTGACCCTCTCGGACATGCCCCGGTGTCTGACACCGTGTCCGACACTGCTCGAGTCGGGAGATGCCTGCACGATCGTCCTGCGACCGAACGGAGCGACGCCGTGACCCTCTCGGACATGCCCTGGTGTCAGACACCGTGTCTGACACCAGACCGGCGCTTTCGGCCATGACCACGCTGGATCGACAGCTCGGCGCCGAGCTCGACGGGCTCCGCGAGGCGCGGACGTACAAGCAGTTCCTCACGCTCGAATCGGCGCAGGGGCCGGTGGTCCGGATGGCCGGACGCGGCGACGTGATCGTCCTCTCCTCGAACAACTACCTCGGCCTCGCCGGGCATCCGGAGGTCGTGCGTGCGGGTATCGAGGGGCTCGAGCGCTACGGCGCCGGGACGGCCTCCGTGCGCTTCATCTGTGGGACGTTCGAGCCGCACCACGCCCTCGAGCGCGCTCTCGCGGATCTCTCCGGAACCGAGGCGGCGCTCACCTTCGTCTCGTGCTGGAACGCCAACGAGGCGTGCATCCCGAGCCTCACGGACGAGACGACGGTCATCCTCACCGACGAGCTGAACCACGCGAGCCTGATCGACGCGATCCGGCTCTCGCGGCCCGCGGGCAAGGTGATCTACCCGCACTCGGACATGGATGCGCTGCGCGACGGGCTCGAGGCGGCTCCACGAGATGCGCGCAAGCTCATCGTCAGCGACGGCGTCTTCTCGATGGAGGGCGACCTCGCGAAGCTCCCTGAGATCGTCGAGCTCGCGCGAACCTACGACGCGGTCGTCATCGTGGACGACTCACACGGCGTCGGCGTCCTCGGCGAAACGGGCAGAGGTACGGTCGAGCACTTCGGGCTCCTCGGCCAGGTCGACGTGATCACCGGAACGCTCGGGAAGGCGCTCGGCGGCGCGGCGGGCGGCTACGTCGCGGCCTCGGAGGAGGTCTGCGACGTCCTCGCACAGCGCTCGCGCCCACAGCTCTTCTCCAACGCGCTGCCCCCGACCGTCGCGTGCAGCGCGTTGCGCTCGATCGAGCTCATGCTCGAGCAGCCCGAGCTCCTGGTTCGGCTCCGCGAGAACACGCGTGCCTTCCGCGGCCTCCTCTCCGAGGCCGGGTACCGGCCGCTCGACGGCGAGGCGGCGATCATCCCGATCATCGTCGGCGAGACCGCCGCGGCCATGGCTCTGTCAGCGCGACTGCTCGACGAAGGCGTCTTCGTCACCGGATTCGGCTTCCCGGTCGTTCCCGAGGGAACGGCGCGCGTGCGCGTCCAGATGTCCGCGGCGCTCGAGCCGGATCACCTCGAACGCGCGATCGCCGCTTTCGAGCGCGTGCGCGTGTAGCGCCAAGTCACGGCGGTGTTGCGGCCGCGATAGCGGACGCCTTCAGGGATTTTCGCGATTGGGAATTCGCGCTAGCGAATTCCCAATCTGCATACCAGAAAGGGGGACGAGGACTCTGAACGGCGCCAGCGAATGTGCGCTCATGGAAAACTGGCCCGTCAACATCGTGGGACTCGGCCTGATCGTCGCCGGGCTCCTGTTCGCCTACTTCTTGAACTTCGTCGGGATCATCATCGGGATGATCCTGATCATCGGTGGAATCATGGCGCTGTTCATGACCTACCGGCGCAAGAAGTACCCAGCGGCTAGCTGATTCCGTTCGCCGCGACCGGCCGCGAAAGCGGCCGCTTCAGGATCTTCGCGATCGGAAGTTCGCGCTAGCGGACTTCCGATCTTGCGAGCTACTTCTGTGTAAACACGTAGTCGTTCGTCCGCGCCCGCATGTGGCACCCCTGGCACAGCCCCTGCGAGAAGCCGAGGTCGCGATACCGCGAGCCGGACAGCTCGTACTCGACGTACCGCCACGTGCCGTTCGTCTTGCGCATGACTGCGACCTGCGTGGGGAGCGTCTTGTCGCCCGCGCGCCGGATCGACTTCACGATCACCGTGCCGTTCGGATACCGCTTGCCGACCTTCTTCTTGCTCGCGTAGACGTTCTTCACCCCGGAGTGGGCGCTCGAGAGAGGACCGGTGCTCGTGAACGGCTTCTTGTTGATTCGAGGCCATTTCGTGTAGCCGTTCGTATACGACGGCAGGCCGTTCGCCGAGGTGCTCGCGACTGCCATGGTCACGACCAAGAAGGCTGAGGCGGTCCCGAGCACGGCAACGAGCGCAATGATCCGAAGGCGCACTCCCGGATGATGCCCCATCGACCCGTCCGCTTTCTGAACAGAGCCTTGCGCCGCCCGGTAGAACCCAGGCGTGGGCCACGACCACGACCACGCGCGCGTCGAGAGCCGCCGCGCGCTCGCGACCGCTCTCCTGCTGACCGCGTCTTACACCGCGGTCGAGGTCGTCGGCGGCCTCTACTCGGGGAGCCTCGCGTTGCTCGCGGACGCGGTGCACATGCTCTCCGACAACGTGGCGCTCGGACTCGCGCTCTTCGCCGCCTGGCTCGCGGCCAAGCCGGCGACGCCCGAGCGCACCTACGGCTACAAGCGCGCGGAGGTTCTCGCGGCGCTCGCAAACGGTGTGCTCCTCGTCGCGCTCGCGATCTGGATCTTCGTAGAGGCGGCCATGCGGCTGCGCGACCCCGGCGACGTCCTCGGGGGTTGGATGCTCGCGATCGCGCTCGTCGGCATGGCCGTGAACGTCGCGGCGGGAGTCGTCCTCGCGCGAGCGCGGAGTCACAGCCTCAACGTCGAGGCAGCCTTCCGCCACGTCTTCGCAGATCTGCTCGGCTCGTTCGGCGTTGCGGTTGCGGCAGTCGTGATTCTCACGACCGGATGGGTCGAGGCCGACTCGCTCGTGAGCATCCTCATCGGACTCCTTGTCCTCGCGAGCACGTGGACGATCCTGCGCGACTCGACAGCGATCCTCCTCGAGTCGACGCCTCGGGGGATCGACGCTGACGCGCTCGGCCGGCGGCTCGCATCGGCTCCGGGCGTGGTCGAGGTGCACGACCTCCACGTCTGGACGATCACGTCGGGCTTTCCTGCGCTGTCGGCGCACGTTCTCGTCCGACCTGGCGAGGACTGCCATGGACGCCGCCGCGAGCTCGAGCGCCTCCTCCATGACGAATTCGGGATCGAGCACACGACGCTCCAGGTCGACCACGCGGGCACCGGGGGGCTCGTCGAGATGCGACGCTTTGGCGACGAGGGCGCTCTCGGGTGACTCACGCCCACGACCACCACGATCACGCTCATGACCACGGCCACTCGCATGGGCTGGTCGACCGCTCGATCATGCGCTCGCGCGCCGGTCTACGCGCGGTTGGAATCAGCCTCGGGGTTCTCGGGGTCACCGCACTCGTGCAGACGGCGATCTTCGTTGCGACCGGCTCGGTCGCTCTGCTGGCCGATCTCGTCCACAACTTCGGCGACGCGGCGACAGCGATTCCGGTCGGGATCGCGTTTCTCATGCGCTCGTTCCGCGCCGAGAAGGTGGCGGGCCTCTTCGTCGTCGGCGCGATCTTCGTGTCCGCCTGCTTCGCGCTGTACGCGACGATCCAGCGCTTCATCGACCCTCAGGAGCTGTCCCACCTCGGTGCGCTGGCCGCCGCCGGTGTCATCGGCTTTCTCGGGAACGAGATCGCGGCTCAGGTGCGCCTACGCGCGGGTCGCCGGCTGGCCAGCCCGGCGCTGATCGCGGACGGCAATCACGCGCGAGTCGACGGCTTCGTCTCGCTCGGAGTCGTCGCGAGTGCTTTCGGAGTCTGGCTCGGTTTCGATCGCGCCGACCCACTCGTGGGGCTCGCGATCACGCTCGTGATCCTCAAGATCACCTGGGACTCCTGGCGCACGGTGCGCGACGCCGAGCCGGGCGACCTCGACTCCGCGCATGAGCACTGACGCGATCACGATCAGGGCGCTTGCGCTCGACGAGCTCGGCCTGATCCGCGAAATCGATCGCAGCGAGCGAATCGACGCGCGCTACGTTCAGCACGGCTCGCGACTCGAGCTGCAGAAGGGGGACTGGAGCGCGCCGCCGTGGGACGCGGCCGGGGAGGGCGAGCATTCGGTCGCCGGACAACACGCAGCGCTCGAGCGGCTCGTCCGCGAAGGTGCGATCGCTGCTGGGCGCCTTCGATCGAGAGCAGCTCGTCGGGGTCGGTGTCGTGGTGGTGCACCTGCGAGCCGGGATCGCGCAGCTCGCGTACCTCTACGTCACCAGCGGCCGAGCGGGCGCGCAGCGTCGGCGGTCGTCTGGCGGATCGTGCTCGAGAGCACCGCGCGCGAAGCCGGAGACACCTCGATGGTCGTCTCTGCGACGCCTTCTCTCAACACGGTGGGCTTCTACCAGCGCCGGGGCTACGAACCGATGGCGGAGCCGCTTCCGGAGCTCTTCGAGCTGGAGCCCGAGGACGTTCACATGCGGAAGTCGCTCTAGAGAACGAGCTCGGCGCGTACCGTGCCTGCGCGCTCGTGCCGCGCGACGACGCCGACCCGCTCGCCCGCGTTCGCCTCGATCACCCACTCGACGAGCGTGCGCTCCGCGGTCGAGTGGTCGGTGCTCCACCACATGATCTGGCGCCGCTCGACGCGCCCGCCGAGCTGGCCCGCCTCCTCGCGCGGCTTACCGCTCGCGATGCGAGCGCCCTCGGGAATCTCGAGCTCGACCTCGATCGGCCGCACCGCCTTCCTCTCCACGGCCTTCTCGGTCACGTTCGTCGGTAGCCAGCCCGAGTTCTCCAGGACGAGCCTGAGCCGGAAGGCGCCGTCGGCGACGGGCTCGGACTCGAAGGAACGGATCTCGAGCCGGGGCGAGACGAGCGCGAGGTAGACGGCGAAGTCGGCATGCGGCTTCACCTCCTCCTCGAGCCGCGAGAGAGGAGGGTTGAACCAGAAGCGCACGAGATCCCAGCCGCCGATCTCGACCGGGCCGAGCTGCGGATGCTCGAACGGGTACCAGTCGACGTAGCCCTCGCCGAGCTCGTCGGCGAGCTTCAGCACCGCGAGCTCGTCCTCCGCCGAGTGCTCGCGCAGCCAGTCGATGAAGTGGTACTCGGAGAGACCGGCCTGGCGCTGCGGGCTCCAGAACTCCGTCACCCACGCGTAGGCGCCGAGGTGGTCGTAGATCCAGTCGACGTCGCCGCCCTTGATCACCATCTTCGGGTGGTACTTGAAGTCGTGGAAGATCGAGATGGAGGGATAGCCGGTGATGCGCGTCGCCTCCTCGCCCATGAGCTGGAACGCGCGGAGGTCCGGCACCGGGAAGTCGTCGTCCGACCGGCCCGACCACGGGCGCAGGTGCACGCCCGAGAACGTGTGGTAGCCGACGTACGAGGTGATGTTCTTGCGCGCGACGATCGCCTCGACGAGCGCGCGCACCTCGGGCTCCGAGGTCGGGAACGGCCCGGCTCCCTGCTGCTCGGCCTCCGGCGCCCAGTCGGCCGGCCAGTTGCGGTTGAGGTCGAGCCCCTCGAGCGGCGGGGCGATCGGGATGTTGACGCCGTCCCAGTTCACGATCGTCCCCTCCGGCAGCACGCGGTAGAAGTCGCCCTCGACCTCGTCGGGTAGCCGCGCGACGAGTGCACGCGGCTCGTCCGGATGCACCTTCCACGAGCCGTTGGGATCGGGCATCCGCATGAAGAGGACGCGCCCGTCGCCGTCGACGTCCTCGCGGTGCAGGCCATCCTCGGGCTCGTCGCGCGGATACGGCCGAACGCTCGAGCGGCGGAAGCGTCCGTCCGTCGAGCCCTGCGTCCGCGCCGTCCGGGTTGACGCGCGGCACGACGTAGAACGTGCGCGTGTCGACGGCGTGCCGCGTGCGCGTGTCGTCGGAGTGGAGGAGCTGGTCGAGCAGGTTGAGCGCGGCGGTCGTGCCCGTGAACTCCATCGCGTGGATCTGCGCGTGGATGAAGACGGCGGGCTTCTCCTCCGCGGGGCCGGTCTCGGTGTTCGTGACCGTGCAGAGCCAGATGTCGCGTCCCTCGTACGACTTCCCGATCGACTCGACGGAGAAGTGCGTCGGGAACTCGGTGGCCCACGCCTCGAGCGTCTCGGTCAGCTCGGCGTAGGTGTAGAAGCGGTCGAACCGGACGCGCACGGCGCGAGCGAGCCTAGCTCAGCGGG
The DNA here is from genome assembly GCA_963822885.1 of uncultured Gaiellaceae bacterium. GTDB lineage: Bacteria > Actinomycetota > Thermoleophilia > Gaiellales > Gaiellaceae > GMQP-bins7. The sequence goes on along the minus strand of CAWGJJ010000016.1, from coordinate 46,148 downwards.
CGCGAATGATCAGTCGCCAGGTGTCGGGGGTGATCGGCGTCGTGCCGTCCCACGCGCCGAAGGCCTCTGCCTCGGCGAAGCCTGCCTCGCGCAGCATCTCGATCCACTCCTTCGCCGAGTAGACGTGGAGCAGGTACGGACGCTCGACACGCTCGTTCGTCGGCGAGACGATGAGGCGATACGTGTCGATCGTCCCGGCCGTCCAGTCTGGCGTGCGCTCTTCGAGGTAGAGCGAGCCGTCGGGAAGCCGGTCCCAGCTCCGACGGACGAAAGGCTGCGTGAATCTCGCGAAGCCGTCGCGATGCGCGGTCTCCATGACGAGCGCGCTTCCCGGGTCTGAGCACCCGCTTGAACTCGCGAAGCACGCCGATGTCCTCGGCTCGTTCGAGGTAGCCCAGTGAGCTGAAGAGGTTGAAGACGGCGTCGAAGCTCGCGTCTTCGAACGGCAGGTCGCGGTAATCGCCGCGGACGAGCTGCGGCCACTCCGCATCGCCGCGGCGCCTCTCCGCCTCTGCGAGCAGCGCCTCGGAGCGATCGAGACCGGTCACGCGAAAGCCCGCGTTCGCCAGCACGAGCGCATGGCGGCCGAAGCCGGTCGGGCAGTCCAGGATCTCGGCGTCCGGCTCGACCCCGGCGAGGGCGGCGGCGCCGAGCGCCTCGGCCTTCGCGCGCTCGGGGTCGGCCATCGGCAGGTACGTCTGCAGATACGTCTCGTCGAAGATCGAGTCCCAATCGCCCATCTCGGGCAGACTCCGGCTCATGCGCGACCTCCTCGACTACCGCTCCGAGTTCCCGATTCTCGAGCATACGACGTACCTCGCGAGCCACACGCTCGGGCCGATGCCGCGACGCGCTCCGGAGCTCCTTGCCGAGTTCGCGCGCATGTGGGCCGAGCGCGGGATCCGCTCCTGGGCCGAGGGCTGGTGGGCGTCGCCGATGCGGGTCGGAGACCAGATCGGGCGCATCGTCGGCGCGCCGGCGGGGTCGACCGTCATGCAGCAGAACGTCGCCATTGCAGAGGCGATCGCGCTCTCGTGTTTCCGGCCCGTCGACCCGGCGCGAAATCGCGTCGTCTACGAGCGCGCGAACTTCCCGTCCGTCCGTTACCTGTACCAGGCGCAGCCCGACCTCGAGGTCGTCGTGTGCGAGGACGGCGACGAGATCGTGGAGCGGATCGACGAGCGCACGCTTCTCGTCCCGATCAGCCACGTCCTCTTCAAGGAGTCCGAGATCCAGGACGTCGAGCCGATCGTGCGTCGCGCGCACGAGGTCGGCGCGCACGTGATCCTCGACTGCTACCAGTCGGCGGGGATCGTCCCGGTAAACCTGACCGCGCTCGGTGTCGACTTCGCGGTCGGCGGCTCGGTGAAGTGGCTCTGCGGTGGGCCTGCGAACGGCTGGCTGTACGTGCGGCCCGATCTCGCCGAGCGGCTCGAGCCGACGTACACGGGGTGGCAGGCGCACGAGCGGCCGTTCGCGTTCGAGGAGGAGATGGAGTACGCGTCCGGCGCGGCGCGCTTCCTGACGGGGACGCCGAACCCCGCGGCGCACATGGCGGGGACAGCGGGCTACGACCTGATCGAGGAGATCGGCGTCGAGCGGATCCGCGCGAACTCGCTCCGGCAGACGCGAGCTTGCTCATCGGACTCGCGGATGCCGCCGGGATTCGAGGTGCGCAGCCCTCGTGAGCCGGAGCGACGCGGTGGCACGGTGATCGATCGACGTCCCCGGAGGGGCTGCCGTCTACGCGGAGCTCGAGTCGCGGGGCATCCTCGGCGACTTCCGCCCCGGCGCAGGGATCCGGCTCGGCGCGCACTTCTTCACGACGGACGACGAGCTCCGCTTCGCCGTCGAGCAGATCGTCGACATCGTCGAGACGGGCGCGTTCGAACTCCATCTCGGAGCCGCAGCGCTGCATTGACCCGCCGGCCGCGGCGCCGCATCGTCTACGCCGACGTCCTTACAGTGCCTGGCACCGTAAGCGTCGAAAGAGCGTGCCGAGTTGTCCACAGCGCCCGCGCGTCATACGATCCCGCTCGATGTCCCTGCAAACCAGCGAGAAGTTTCTCCAGGAGATCGTCTCGACCGTCGCCTCGTCGCTCGAGCTCGCCGAGGTGCTGCCCGCGGTCGTTCGGCTCATGTCCGACGCGAGCGGGGTTCACGGGTGCTTCGTCTACCTCCTCGAGGACGAGCGGCTCGTGATGCGCGCCGCGTCGCCGCCGTACGAACGGCAGTCCGGCAAGGTCGCGTTCGCGCGTGGCGAGAGCCTCGCGTGGTGGGCGGTCGAGAAGGGCGAGCCCGCGTTCATCCGCGACAACGCGCTCGCCGATCCGCGCGTGAAGTACGTGCCCGAGCTCGAGGAGGAGCGGTTCCAGTCGCTCCTCGCGGTGCCGCTCGTCGGACGCACGGGTGAGCCGATCGGAGCGATCACGGCGCACACCGAGGCGCCGCGGGAGTTCACCGACGACGAGGTGGACTTCATCGTCACCTCGGCGTCGCTCGTCGCGAATGCGATCGAGAACGCGCGGCTCTACGAGGAGACGCGGCTGCGGGTCTTGGAGCTCGAGCAGCTCACCGAGCTCGCCGAGGCGATCGCGCGCGCGGAGGCGCTCGACGAGCTCTTGGAGACCGTCGCCGCGGGGGCATGGCCGCTTCTCGGCGCGCGGGCCTGCCACGTCTATCTCCTCGATCCCGCGCGTGAGGAGCTCGACCGGGTCGCGAGCGATCCCGAGCAGGGGAGCGCGCGGCAGACGCTGGGGCTCGCGGAGCTCGGGCCGGAGCTCGCGCGCGGAGGCCGCAGCACGCGCCTCGCGATCCCGCTGGTCGCGGCGGGTGAGCTCATCGGACTCCTCGTCGCCGAGGGAAGCACGCGCGTCGAGCTCGGGCGCGCGATCGCGAGTCAGGTCGCGGTCGGGATCAAGAAGGTGCAGGTCATCGAGCAGCTCACCGAGAAGAACCTGATCAAGGACTTCTTCGAGGAGCTCGCGGGCGGGCATCGTCGCGGCGACCTCGAAGGACGTGCCGCGCGGCTCGGCTGCAACCTCGACCAACCGCACGTCGTGCTCGTCGCCGAGCCGTGGAGCGAACCGCTCGCACGTGCGCTGCGTTCCGCGGCGCCGGAGTCGCTCTTCGACCATCGCGACGACTCGCTGCGGGCGCTCGTCAAGCTGACGTCCGCCTCGAGCGCGACCTTCCTCGACCGGCTACGCCGTCTCCACTCCGAGCTGGCGGAGCCCGTCGCGGTCGGCGTGTCGAGCGTGTGCCAGGGCGAGGCGACGTTCGCCGACGGATTCGCCGAGGCGCAGCAGGCGTTGATCGGAACGGTCGCCCTCTCCGGCAAGCCGACCGTTCTCGCCTACGACGACCTCGGGGCGTACAAGTACCTCCTCCGCGTGGCGGTCGACGGGGGCATCCGCGACGCGACGGTCGACGCGGTCGGGAAGCTCGCGGAGTACGACGCGCAGCGTGGCGCGCAGCTTCTCGCGACGCTCGAGGAGTTCCTCCGCCGGCACGGCTCGATCAGCGCGACGTCGGAGGCGCTGTACGTCCATCCCAACACGCTGCGCCAGCGGTTGCGCCGGATCGGCGAGCTCTCGGGCCTCGATCTCCGGAAGGACGACTGGCTCGCCATCGAGATCGCCGTGAAGATGGTGAAGCTGCAGCAGGCGCTGGGGGCGGCGAAACCGCACACATAGAGGCGTGGAAGGTGTGGAACCCGCACCTTCATTCGGCCGGCGTGGCCTGCTAGGGCTATGCGACCGACGTCAGAGAGGTGGAAGGGCACGGGCGCCGCGGCCGCGAAGCGGCCGCCTTCAGGGATGTCCGCGACCAGAATCCGCGATCGCGGATTCTGGTCTTGCGTCAACGAAAACGGGAGGCATCGCCATGGCAACTGCCGACGCGATCTGGAAGGACATGCAGGCACGCGGCATCGAGTTCGTGTTCGCGCAGTTCGTCGACATGTACGCGCGGCCGAGCGCGAAGCTCGTGCCGGTCGGCTCGCGCGAGGCGTTCGACGGGCTCCTCGAGGACGGCGCCGGCTTCGCCGGCTTCGCTGCCGGCGAGATCGGCCAGCAGCCGAGTGACCCCGACATCGCGGCGATCCCCGACCTTGCCAGCTTCACGCCCGTCCCCTGGCAGCCGAACCTCGCGCGCTTCGCCTGCGACGTCACGGTCGAGGGCGAGGACTGGGCGTACTGTCCGCGCACGATCCTCCGGCGCGTGCTCGCACAGGCGAAGGAGAAGGGCTTCGAGTTCCGCATGGGGCTCGAGCTCGAGTACTTCCTGGTCACGCAGCGTGACGACGGCTCGATCGAGATCGCCGATCGCTACGACACGCTCGAGAAGCCCTGCTACGACATGGCGGGCCTGACGCGGCGCTACGACTTCCTGACGACGGTCTCTCGCTACTGCAACGAGCTCGGCTGGGGCAACTACGCGAACGACCACGAGGACGCGAACGGCCAGTTCGAGCAGAACTTCACGTACGACGACGCGCTCGTCTCGTGCGACCGCGCGATCTTCTTCCGCTACATGGTGCACACGCTCGCGGAGCAGGCCGGAATGATCGCGACCTTCATGCCGAAGCCGTTCACGCATCTGACGGGGAACGGCTGCCACTTCCACATGTCGCTCTGGGACGGCGACACGAACCTCTTCCTCGACGAGTCCGATCCGCGCGGGCTCGAGCCTCTCGGACACGGCGTACCGCTTCATCGGCGGGCTGCGCACGCACGCTCGCGCGTACAGCGGCGTCACCGCGCCGACGGTGAACTCGTACAAGCGGCTGAAGATGGGCTCCACAGCGAGTGGCGCGACGTGGTCGCCCGTGTGGATCTCCTACGGCTACAACAACCGCACGCAGATGCTCCGGATCCCGGGGCCCGGGCGGATCGAGGATCGCACGATCGACGGGTCCTGCAACCCGTACCTGGCGGCGGCGGCCGTGCTCGCCGCGGGGATGGACGGGATCGAGTCGGGGCTCGACGCGGGCGAACCGAACTCGGAGAACCTCTACACCATTCCGGAGGCCGAGCTGCGCTCGCGAGGGCTCGCAGTCGTTGCCGGCGAACCTCCTCGAAGCGATCGGCGAGCTCGAAGCCGACGACGTGCTGCGTGCTGCGCTCGGCCGTGGACGCGACGAGGACTACGTCGACTACTTCGCGCGCGTCAAGCGGGACGAGTGGTTCCGGTACCACGAACAGGTCACGCCGTGGGAGATCCGGGAGTACCTGACGCGCTTCTAGGTGTGCACTTCATCCATACCGAGTGACGAAATACGGTGATTTCCGGCATCCGTATGTGGAGATACTGACCATATGTGCGGAATCGTCGGCCTCTTCGCGAAGTCGCCCGAGATCGAGGAGCGGCTCGGCGTGCACCTCGCCGCGATGCTCGTCCAGATGTCCAGTCGCGGCCCGGACTCGGCCGGCGTCGCCGTCTACCGCGATCCGGTGCCGGACGGCTCGAGCAAGCTGACGCTGTACTCCGCCGATCCGCGCGAGCGGTGGGGTGCGGTACGCGACGGGCTGTGCGACACGTTCGGGACGTGCGCCGAGCCTTCGGTGCGCGCGAGCCATGCGGTGTTCGTGGTCGATGCCGACGCGGCGGACGCGGAGCGGTGGGTGCGCGACACCCGTTCCGACCTGCGCGTCATGAGCGCGGGGCAGGTGATCGAGATCTACAAGGAGACCGGGCTGCCCGAGACGTTCGCGAAGGCGTTCGCGCTCGAGGACTTCACGGGCACGCACGCACTCGGGCACACGAGGATGGCGACCGAGAGCCGTGTGACCACCGAGGGCTCGCATCCGTTCTCGACCGGTCTCGACCTCTGCCTCGTGCACAACGGCTCGCTCTCGAACCACAACCGGCTGCGCGAGAACCTCCGTCGTGAGGGCATCGAGTTCCAAACCGAGAACGACACGGAGGTCGCTGCCGGCTACCTCGCGTGGCGTCTGCGCGGGGGCGCGACGCTCGAGCAGGCGCTCGACGGCTGTCTCGACGACCTCGACGGGTTCTACACCTTCGCCGTCGGAACCGCGGACGGGTTCGCGGTTCTGCGTGACCCGATCGCATGCAAGCCGGCCGTTCTCGCCGAGACCGACGACTGGGTCGCGATGTCGTCCGAGTGGAGGTCGATCGCGGTGCTTCCGGGCGCTGCTGACGCAGAAGCGTGGGAGCCCGAGCCGGGTGTCGTGTACGCCTGGGAGAAGGCGCTCGTCTGATGGCGGTGGCCGAACGGGAGCACGCAGCCGTCGAAGTGGTCGATCTCGAGACGACTCCGCTGCGCGAGCTCAACCAACGTTTGCACGATCTCGCCGCGGGTGGCCCCGGCCCAAAGCACTGGCGCGTCGTCAACCCGAGCGGCGCGCACGCGGTCGCGGTCGGGATCGATGCCGAGATCGAGGTCGAGATCGACGGCCACGTGGGCTACTACTGCGCCGGCATGAACAAGCTGGCGACGGTGCGCGTCCACGGAAATGCGAGCACCGGGATCGCCGAGAACATGATGTCCGGGCGGGTCGAGGTCGACGGCAACGTGAGCCAGTCGGCAGGCGCGACCGGGCGTGGGGGGCTCCTCGTCGTGCGCGGGAACGCGTCCTCGCGGTGCGGGATCTCGATGAAGGGGATCGACATCGTCGTCGGCGGCTCGGTCGGGCACATGAGCGCCTTCATGGCGCAGACGGGCTGCCTCGTCGTGTGCGGCGACGCGGGCGAGGCGCTCGGCGACTCGATCTACGAGGCGCGGCTCTACGTGCGCGGTTCGGTTGCGAGCCTCGGCGCGGACTGCATCGAGAAGGAGCTGCGCGACGAGCACCTCGTTCAGCTGCGCGGCCTGCTCGACGCCGCCGAGATCGACGCCGATCCGGCGGAGTTCCGTCGCTACGGCTCGGCGCGCCAGCTGTACACGTTCAAGGTCGACAACGCGGCCGCGTACTGATGTCCGAAACGGACAGCGCAGGGGTCAGGTCCGGGGTCAGGTCCCAGGGCATGTCCGCAGCGGACGCCGGTCGGCCGTGGAACCTGCGCGAGTCGTACCTCTTCGACCGCACCGTCATCGCCGAGATCCAGCGCGCGGCGACGGAAGGGATCTACGACATCCGCGGGTTCGGCGCGAAGCGGCGCCTCCCGCACTTCGACGATCTGCTCCTCCTCGGCGCGTCGGTCTCGCGCTATCCGCTCGAGGGCTACCGCGAGCGCTGCGCCACTGACGTCGTCCTCGGCACGCGGTTCGCCAAGAAACCGCTCGAGCTGAAGATCCCAGTGACGATCGCGGGTATGAGCTTCGGGGCGCTCTCGGCGCCCGCGAAGGAGGCACTCGGCCGCGGCGCCACCGAGGTCGGCACCTCGACGACGACGGGCGACGGCGGCATGACGCCCGAGGAGCGCGAGCACTCGAAGACGCTCGTGTACCAGCTCCTCCCGTCCCGGTACGGGATGAACCCGGACGACCTGCGCAAGGCCGACGCGATCGAGGTCGTCGTCGGCCAGGGTGCGAAGCCCGGCGGAGGCGGGATGCTCCTCGGCCACAAGATCTCCGACCGCGTCGCGGAGATGCGCTCGCTGCCGAAGGGGATCGACCAGCGCTCCGCATCGCGCCATCCCGACTGGACCGGCCCTGACGATCTCGAGATCAAGATCCAGGAGCTGCGCGAGATCACCGACTGGGAGAAGCCGATCTTCGTCAAGGTCGGGGCGACGCGGACGTACTACGACGTGCAGCTCGCGGTGAAGGCGGGCGCCGACGTGATCGTCGTCGACGGCATGCAGGGAGGCACGGCAGCGACGCAGGACGTCTTCATCGAGCACGTCGGGATCCCGACGCTGCCCGCGACCCGGATCGCGGCCGACACGCTCCAGGAGCTCGGACTCCATCGACAGGTGCAGCTGATCGTCTCGGGCGGCATCCGAAGCGGGGCGGATGTCGCGAAGGCGCTCGCGCTCGGCGCGGACGCGGTCTCCATCGGGACGGCCGCGCTCGTGGCGATGGGGGACAACAGCCCCGAGCACGAGGAGGAGTACCGCGAGCTCGGCAGCGCCGCCGGTTTCTACGACGACTGGCAGGCGGGCCGCGACCCGACCGGCATCTCGACCCAGGACGACGAGCTCGCCGCCCGCTTCGATCCCCTGCTCGGCGGGCGCCGCATCGCGAACTACCTGCGCGTCCTCACGCTCGAGACGCAGACGCTCGCCCGCGCGTGCGGCAAGTCACACGTGCACAACCTCGAGCCGGAGGATCTCGTCGCCCTCACGATCGAGGCAGCCGCGATGGCGAAAGTGCCGCTCGCCGGCACGGACTGGATTCCGGGCGCGAGCCGTCCCTCGTCGGGGGATAGCGATGGCTCCCTGACCTGACTACGGTCGCCGAGGCGAGGCTTCTCGTCTCCGTCTTCTCTGTTGCGGCAATCACCGTCGCGGCTCGCCGGCGGCACGAGCTCGCCCGGTGAGCTCGGCGCGACAGGTGCTCCCTGCGACGAGACGTCGATGCGTCGAGCTGTTGCTCCGACAGTGTCCGGGCCCGAACTCAGCGTCGAGCCCTTGCTGCGGCTCATTCCCGGCACGGAGGTGATACAGGACGAGCGGCTGGTCGGAAGCCCACGGATCGCGATCCCATCGATCTCGACTGGAGGGTGCTCGAACGTGTCGAGCGGTAGCCGAACCCGGTACCCAACGACCGGCGCAGCGCCGTCGATGTCGAAGGCGACGCTGTGGATCTGCACGTAGAGGCCGCTGTCGATTTCGTCGGCGACACCCATCTCCAGGCGCAGGGTGCCACTGTCTCCCGAAAGGTAGAACGGCTCCCCGGGAGCTGCTTCACCCCACGTCTCTGGTGCCTCGAAACGAGCTCGGCGGCCTGCGCGAGGCGCGCGTCGAGCTGGGTGAACCGGCGCGCAGATCGTCGAGGACGTGCTCGAGGACACCGTTCGCGTGCGCGGCGAGAAGGGCGTGCGCGAGCAGTGCCGATGTGCCCTTGTACACCGAGGCCGTCGACATCTTCACTGCGGACGCCGAGCCGATCTCCGCGCCGACCACGATGCGCTCGACTCCGGTCAGCCGAAGCGCGGCGATGTCGGACGCGCGTTCGCCCGAGAGGTAGATGCGCGTCGTTCCCGTGCTCCAGGGTGGCGGCCCGGAGATCGATCCGTCCACGTAGTCGCATCCCGCTCCGCGGATCACCTCGGCCAGCCGGCGGCTCGTCTCGGGGGCGATGGCGTTCAGGTCGACGACAGCGGCTGCACGGACGCGGCGAAGCGCGCGCGGCGAGGTCCTCGGCGACACGCTCGGCGGCCTCTGGCGGAACGATCGAGAGAACGACGTCGGCAGTCGCGACGACGGAGTCGAGGTCGGGGAGCAACTCGATAGGCGCGCGCTCCGCGAGCCGAGTCGTGCGCGCGCTCCGTCCCGCGACGGTCGCGACGACCCGAGCGCCGCCACGCGCGAGCGCGTCCGCGACCGCGCTTCCCATCGCACCCGGGCTGACGATGCCGACGGTCCGCACGCAGGCCGAGTCTACGAACACTCCGCAAAGAGCCACATGCAGCAGCGCTCTTGTCTTACGAACGTACGTTCTGTACCGTGGGAGCCCGCCTCTTCGCCCGCCAAGGAGGAAGTCCGTGGAGCGTTTCGTGCACATGTCGCTGGACGATCTCGACCTGCTCGTCTCCGGTGACGGTTGTGAGCTCGAGGACGTCGCCTATCCGCCGCGGTGCAATCCTCCTCGCGGTCCGTTGCGGGTTCGCGCGCACGATCGCGGCGGAATCAAGCTCGAGGTCTCCCGCCGGCGGCTGCCACTCGACGACTTCGTGCTCTCGGTCCTGTTCCAGACGGGGTCGTGCATCTTCGGCGGGAGCGAGGATCTCGCGCGCTTCTTCCGCGGCTCGATCGCGAAGGCGTTCGGGATCGAGAGCGAGCCGATTCCACCACGGTTCATGCCGGAGCCCGCGGACGAGCCGGCGGAAGCCGACGACGTCGCGCCGCTGCGCCGGCGTCGTCCGCGCGCCAGAGCGACACGTCGTGTGCCGACTCCGTCCGAGCTCGCGGCCCGCATTGCGCAGCGCATCCACGGCCAGGACGTCGCGGTGGGGCAGGTTGCGCGTGCCGTCGCGACGCACCTGGCGAAGGAGCGACCGGCGCGGCCCGAGAGCGTGCTCCTCGCCGGGCCGACCGGCACGGGCAAGACCTCGACCGTCGAGCTGCTGCCCGGTGCGCTGGACGAGCTCGGGTACGCCGGCGGACACGTCTTTCGGGTCGACTGCGGCGAGCTCGTGCACGCGTCCGACCTTCGCCGGGTGCTCGGAGCGCCGCCGAGCTACATCGGCTACGTGGACGAGCCGCCGCTCGTCGCCGCACTGCGCACGCCCGGTTGCATCCTCCTCCTCGACGAGATCGAGAAGGCGGACGAGGCGGTGCACGACGTCTTCCTCGGCCTGCTCGACGACGGCAGGCTCACGGCGCCGGACGGCGAGACCGTCGAGGCGCCCGGAGCGATCGTGGCGCTGACGACGAACGCCTGCGCCGACGAGCTCGCGTACCGGCTGCGTGCCGTGCCACCCGGAAGTCGGCAGGAGCAGAACCTGTGCCGCGACCAGTTGCTGCTGGAGGGTTGGCCGCCGGAGCTCGTGGGACGAATCGGCACGTTCGCCGTCTTCGATCCGTTGAGCGAGGAGTCGCGGCAGGGCGTGGCGGAGAACGCCATTCGCGACCTCGCCGGCGAGTTCGGGCTCGTCGTGAACCGGCTGCCGGCCGTCGTCGTCGACGTCGTCCGCGATCTCGCGGACACGAGCGAGATCGGCGCGCGATCACTCACGTACGCGGCACGAGACCTGCTGGCCGACGCCTTCGCGCAGGCTTCGCGGGAGGGCGCGCGCGGAACCGTCGAGCTCGATCCGGGGCCGCCGCCGCACATCGTCTGGGGCGGCGGCGCGCGCCGCGGTGAGCTCGATTCAGACCGAGCCGGCGAACAGGTCGCGGAGGTAGACCCGCCGCGCCGCCTCGTCGCGGGCGGAGGTGAGGAAGCGCGTCCACGCCTCGCGCTCGTGCGCGACCGCGCCCAGCTCCCACACGCAGAACGTCGGTCGGTGTGTCCCTGTGGACTCCCATGGCTGGAAGAAGACGTCGGCCGGGCCGGACTTCGCCCAGACCGACTCCCAGAGCTCGTTCTCGTTGCGCCACGTGGACACGAGCAGGAAGTAGAAGTCGGCGCCGCAGCGGTGCAGGATGACGAACCCGAGGCCGTCCTCGACGCCGAGCGTGCCCGCCTTGCTCGCGTCCCGCAGGCAGCGCCGCGCGAGCGCGCGGATCGCAAGCGGCACCGGGGTCTCATGTGGCGCGATGTCGTACCACTTGAGGAGCGCGTCGCCCAGCATGAGGCTCGGCTGCGGCGAAGCCACCTTCGGGGCGTGCCGGTACGCGTGCGCGACGCCGTCCGCTGCGACCTGCTGCTCGAGCGCGCTCACGACAGCTCTCCGGCCTGGGAGAAGTCCATCACCCAGTTGGTCTCCCAGGTCTGCGCCGTCGTCGTCCGAGAACGCCTGCTCCCAGCGCGGCGTGGTCGTCGTCACGCGTGACCACGTGAAGCGCACGCGGATCGGCCGCCCTTCGAGCGTGTCCTCCCCCTCGAAGACGCCGGTGTCGCCCGAGAACGATCCGATGACCGGCGGATCGAGCAGACCCGGGCGGCGGCTGTCGGCCCAGTAGATCGACCACAGCTCGGTCTCGGGATCGAAGAAGCGAAACGACATCCCGACGAACCCGCCGCCGTACTCCGAGCAGTACACGTCCTCGTTGCCGAGCCCGCCCGGGAGCGGCCGAGCCGCGACCTTCGAGTCGAACTCGTCCCACTCGTCGGATCCGACGAGCCGGTCGGACGAGTCGCCGGTTGCGCACGTTCCAGCGCCCCATCCAGAAGTCGAAGTCCTGCGACGTCGCCCGCTCACGTACATCCGCTCTCATCTGTCGCTCCTCTCTCGGTGTCGAGGTGGCGCACGCTATCGCGCAAATAGGGCGATCTCTGCCCTCTATGTGTGATTGACTCGGTGCGTGCTCACGCCGACCGCACGGCTGCTCGAGCTCCTCGAGCTGCTTCAGGCGCAGCCGCTCATCACGGGCCGAGAGATCGCCGACCAGCTCGGGGTCGACCGCCGGACCGCGCGGCGGTACGTCGCGGCGCTCCAGGATCTCGGCATCCCGATCGAAGGCCAGCGCGGTGTCGGCGGCGGGTATCGCATCCGACCGGGGTACCGGCTTCCGCCGCTGATGCTCACGGACGACGAGGCCGTGGTCGTCGCGCTCGGGACGCTCGCGGCGGGGCGGCTCGGGCTCGCGGGCTCACCCGAGTCGGTGGACGGCGCGCTCGCGAAGATCCACCGCGTGCTCCCGGACGGGCTGCGGCGTCGGGTCGAGGCTCTCGAAGAGACACTCGACTTCACGGCCTCCACGCGCGGCTCTGCGCCTGTCGGCGGGGACCTCGTGCTACTGCTCGCGGACGCCATTCGCCGGCGCCGCCGGCTGCGCATGGCCTACCGCTCCTACGCCGGAGAGGAGACGGAGCGCGAGCTCAGCCCGCTTGGTCTCGTCGTGCACACGGGCCGTTGGTACCTCGCGGCGCACGACCACGGCCGCGACGACCTGCGCACGTTCAGGGTGGATCGGATCCGTCGACCGGCGCTGGCCGAGGAGTCGGCGCTCGCGCCGCCGGCCGGCTTCGACGCCGTCGCTTACGTCTCGACGTCGCTCGCGCGTACGCCCTGGCGCTGGCAGGTGGAGGTACTCCTCGACCTCTCGCTCGAGGAGGCCGCGCGGCGGGTTCCCGCGACGCTGGCCGAGCTGATCGAGGAGGACTCGGGAACGCTTCTGCGGATTCGCGTCGGCTCGCTCGACTGGGCGGCGAGCGTTCTCGCCGGTCTTGGCTGCGGCTTCACGATCCGTAGCCCAGAGGAGCTCCGCGCCAGCGTTCGGGCGCTCGCGGAGCGGCTCGCGCTCTCCGCCTAGAGAGCGCCGGTACCGGACTGGCTCACTCGGCGCTCCAGCCGAGCTCGCGCGAGACGGCGCCCGCGCGCTCGAGCAGTAGCGGGAGTGCGGTTTCGACCGCGGACGCATCGAAACGCGCACTCGGCCCCTGAAGGGCGACGATCGCCTCGAGCTCGCCGCGGGCCGAGCGGATCGGTGCCGCGATCGCGGTGAGGCCAGGCTCCCGCTCGCCGGCCGCCTGTGCGTAGCCGCGCTCGCGCACCTCCTCGATCTCGGTGGCGAGCGCTTGCCGATCGGTGATCGTCCGGGTCGTGAACGCGCGGAACGGGCCGTCCGGAAGCTCGCGGCCGGAGAACGCGAGCATCACCTTTCCGGCCGACGTCGCGTGGGCGATCGACGGCCTCCCCAGGCGCGAGACGGGCTGGACCTGGTGCGAGCCGGGGACGAAGTCGACGGTGATCGCGTCCGCGTCGCCGGAAACCGAGAGCGTGGCCGTCTCGCCGGTCGCGTCGACCAGCGCGACGAGGTGGGGGCGCGCGACCTCGCGCACGTCGAGTCGCGCGAGCACCGCGTTCGCGAGGTGGACGAGGCGTATGCCGAGGCGGTAGCGGCCGGTCGCCTCGACGCGCTCGACGAGACCCGAGGCGGCGAGTGTCCCGAGCTGGCGCGATACGGTGCTCGGCGTCATGCCGGTCCGCCGCGCGATTTCGTTCGTGCCGAGCTCGCCACCTTCTGCAAGGGTGTCGAGCATCGTGATCGCTCGCTCGGCAGCGCCAATTCGGCGGGTTGACGGTTGACGAGTACGCGACATCGGTGTACGTTCGTTGCGGAGTTTGGCACAGCATTGCTGATAGTGCAATTCAGGACCTGATGTCGTTTCTTCTCTCGTGCCCCCACTGTGGCCCCCGGCCCGTCGACGAGTACGCGTACTTCGGCGAGGTCACGTCGCGGCCGCCGGTCGGGTCGTCGTCCCTGCGTGAGCTCACGGACTACGTGTACTTCCGCGACAACGTCGCAGGCGTCCAGCGCGAGTGGTGGCAGCATCGCAGCGGCTGCGGCGAGTGGTTTCTCGCGCGACGCGATACGCGGACGAACGAGGTGCTCGAGGTCATGCTTCCCGACCCCAGCGCCCCGGAGTCGGGCGGAGCGGCGGTGCCGGGAGTCGCGGACGGCCAACACATGCCGTCGACGGCGCCAACGGGCGCATCGTGAGACTCGAGCGCCGAGACGGCGAGCGGATCGACCGCGACAAGGCGGTCTCGTTCACCTTCGCGGGCTGGAAGGTGACCGGTTTCGAGGGCGACACCCTCGCCTCCGCCGCGTTCGCCGCCGGCAAGCGCGTCTTCTCCCGCTCCTTCAAGTACCACCGGCCGCGTGGTCTCCTCTGCTGCTCCGGCCACTGCCCGAACTGCCAGATGACCGTCGACGGCGTCCCGAACGTCCGTGTCTGCACGGAGCCGATCCGGGAGGGTGCAGTCGTCGAGGGGCAGAACGTCCGCTGGTCGCTCGACTTCGACTTCATGTCCATGACGGACAAGGTCGGCGCCCCGTTCACCCCGGTCGGCTTCTACTACCGCACGTTCATCCGCCCGCGCGCCGCGTGGCCGCTGTACGAGAAGTTCCTGCGCAGCGCCGCCGGACTCGGCACGCTCGACCCGCACGCGGGTCACACGCGCCGTTACGACACTGAGCACCGGCGCGCGCGGGTGCTCGTCGTCGGCGGAGGCGCGGCCGGTCGCGGTGCGGCGCTCGAGGCCGCGAAGGCCGGGCCCGGAGTCGTTCTCGTCGACGAGGACGCGCGGCACGCCGGGAGATCGCTCGACGGCGTCGAGGTGCTCGCGCCGGCTCGTGCGCTCGGAATCTGGGAGGGCGGTCTCGTTCCCGTGGACGCGGGCACGACCATGTACCGCTTCCGCGCCGAGCGGATCGTCGTCGCCACCGGCGCGACCGAGCAGCCGGTGGTGTTCCCCGGAAACGACCTCGTCGGCGTGATGCTCCCCGATGGTGTGCGCCGCCTCATCGACTTCTCGATCAGGCCGGGCGAGCGGGCGATCGTGCTGGGCGGCGACGACGAGACGCTTGCCATCGCCGGAGAGCTCGAGGAGATCGGCACCGAGGTCGTGAAGATCGTCGACCTTCGCGACACCCGACCGCGTGAGCTCGCGGCCCAGGGTGGCAAGGGCCGGGTCCGCCGGCTCGTGCTGGACGGCGAGACCTTCGACTGCGACCTGCTCGTCGCGTCGGGCGGGCGACAGCCGGCCTACTCGCTGCTCGCGCAGGCGGGCGCGCGCGTCGAGTACGACGACGCGCTCGGCGTCTTCGTGCCGACGGAGCTTCCCTCTGGTGTCGAGGCGGTCGGAAGCGTCACGGGCGAGGGGCTCGCGAAGATCGCCCCCGAGCCGTCGTACTCGGGCAAGGGGAAGTGCTTCGTGTGCATCTGCGAGGACGTGACGACGAAGGACATGAAGCGGGCGATCGGCGAGGGCTTCGACTCGATCGAGCTCGCCAAGCGGTACACGACGACGACGATGGGCCCGTGCCAGGGCAAGCTCTGCCACCTCTCGAGCATTCGCGTCTACGCGCAGGAGAACCGCAAGTACGAGTCCGCGATCGGGACGACCACCGCGCGGCCGCCGTGGTCGCCCGTCGAGCTCGGCCTGCTCGCCGGGCGCGAGCTCACGCCGACGCGCCGCGGCTCGATCCACTGGCGCCACGAGGAGGCAGGCGCGACCATCCAGTGGGCCGGTCCGTGGAAGCGCCCCTACGCGTACGGCGAGCATCCCGAGGACGAGGTGCGCGCGGTGCACGAGTCGCTCGGCGTCATCGACGTCTCCACGCTCGGCAAGTTGCTCGTCGAGGGGCCGGAGGCTGTGGCGCTCCTCGAGCGGCTCTACCCGAACCGCTTCGGCGACATGAAGCCCGGTCGCATCCGCTACGGCGTCCTCACGTCGGACGCCGGCCGGATCATGGACGACGGCACGATCGCGCGGCTCGCCGACGACCTCTTCTACGTGACGACGACGTCGACGGGCGCCGATTCCGTCACGGCGTGGTTCGAGTGGTGGAACGCGGTGTGGGGCTACGACGCGGACATCGTCAACGTGACCGGCGCTCTCGCCGCGGTGAACCTCGCCGGGCCGCGCTCGCGTGACGCATTGCAGCGGCTGACGGAGGCCGACCTCTCCGCGGAGGCGTTCAAGTACCTGGATGCGCACGAGATCGAGGTCGCCGGCGTCGCGACGTTGGCCCTGCGCATCGGCTTCGTCGGCGAGCTCGGCTACGAGCTCCACTTCCCGAGCCCGGCCGGCGAGCACCTCTGGGACGCGCTCGTCGCGGAAGGCGCGCAGCCGTTCGGCCTCGAGCCGCAGCGCGTGCTCCGACTCGAGAAGGGGCACGTGATCGTCGGCCAGGACACGGACTCGGAGTCGAACCTCTACTCCTCCGGGATGTCCTGGCTCCCGAAGATGGACAAGGACGACTTCGTCGGCAAGTTCGCGCTGGAGCACTTCGCGGAGCGCGACGAGAAGGAGAAGCTCGTCGGCTTCGCGATGGAGGAGGACGTGCTGCCGGCCGAGGGCGCGCAGATCGTGGTCGAGGGCCTGCCTGCCGGACGCGTCACGAGCGCGCGGCGCAGCGAAGCGGTCGGCCAGGTCATCGGCCTGGCGTGGGTGCCGGCGAATCGCTCGGAGCCGGGAACGCGCGTGGAGATCCAGGTGGAGCGGCTGCGCCGCGGGGCGCGGATCACCGACGGTGCGTTCTTCGACCCGTCGGGGGGACGGATGCGCTCGTGAGCCGAGCATTTCTCTCGCCATCGCGTTGTGCTGAAGGGACGACCACGTCGCCGCTGCGGCGCGCGCTCGAAGGGGCCGACCCGGCTGCCGTTCGCGACCTCTCGCTCGAAGGGATCGTCGAGATCCGTGGCGACGTCGGCGCCGTGACGCCGGGTGCGGGCGAGGAGCTCGTGCGCCTGTCGCCTCGCCGGGCCTTCCTCTTCACCGGCGACGATCCTGCCGATGTCGCCGAGCGGCTCCGAGCGGACAGCGCGCGCGCCTACGACGCAACGGGCGCGCTCGCCGGCATTGCGATCGCGAGCGAGCAGGTGATGCGGCGGCTGACCGATCTCGACCTCGAACAGATTCCGACAGCGGGTTCGTTCGCGCGGGTCACCGCCGTCTTCCGTCGCGGTGCGGACGGCTGGTTCCACGTGTACGTCCAGCAAGAGCTCGGGCACTACGTGGCCGAGGCCGTGCTCGACGCGATCACCGGCCTGAAGGGGACGACATGGCACTGAGCGAGCTCTTCTTCCCAAAACGCATGTGGCGGCAGCGGCCGGAGCTCAAGCGCCGCTACGAGGTCGTGATCGTGGGCGGCGGCTCGCACGGGCTGGCCACCGCGTACTACCTCGCGAAGCGACACGGGATCACGGACGTCGCGATCCTCGAGAAGTCGTACATCGGGTCGGGCGCGTCCGGACGCAACACGACGATCATCCGCTCGAACTACCGCACGCCCGAGGGCGCGGCGTTCTACGGCGAGAGCGTGCGGCTGTACGAGCGCCTCTCGAAGGAGCTCGACTTCAACCTCATGTTCTCGCAGCACGGGCACCTGACGCTCGCGCACTCGGACCGGGCGATGATCACGATGCAGGAGCGCGCGGAGGTCAACAAGCTGCTCGGGATCAACTCGAGCGTGATCGCCCCGCCGCGCATCGCCGAGCTCTGCCCGGAGCTCGACCTCTCGCAGCGCCCCGCCTACCCGATCGTCGGCGCGCTCTACCACCCGCCGGGCGGGATCATCCGCCACGACGCCGTCGTGTGGGGCTTCGCGCGGGCGGCCGATCGGCTCGGGGTGGAGATCCACCCGTCGACCGAGGTCACCGGCTTCGAGCGCTCCGGCGACCGCATCACCGCCGTCGAGACGAGCCGTGGACGTGTCGAGTGCGGCCAGGTCGTCAGCGCGACCGCCGGCTGGTCGTCGCTCGTCGGCAGGCTCGTCGGCCTACGCCTGCCCATCACGACGCACATCCTGCAGGCCTTCGTGACGGAGCCGGTCAAGCCGTTCCTCGACGTCGTCCTCGTCTCCTCGCAGCTGCACGTCTACGTCTCGCAGACGGACCGCGGCGAGTTCCTCATCGGCGCCGAGATCGAGCCGTACACGACGTACAAGGGCGTTGGCACGTTCTCGTTCCTCGAGTACTCGGCGGCACACGCGCTCGAGCTCCTTCCGCAACTCGAGCGGACGAAGGTGCTGCGCACGTGGACGGGGCTCTGCGACCTCTCGCCGGACTACAGCCCCATCCTGGGCAAGACGGAGATCGACAACTTCCACGTCTCGACCGGGTGGGGGACGTACGGCTTCAAGGCAGCGCCGATCGTCGGCGTCACGCTCGCCGAGCTCGTCGCGAACGAGAAGACGCCCGACCTCATCGCGCCGTTCGCGATGGAGCGGTTCCACACCGACACCCTCGTCTCCGAGCTCGCGGCGGCCGCGGTGAGCCACTGAGCAGACACGAACCGTAGGGGCGAGATACATCTCGCCCCTACAGGAGAGGACGCTGATGTCGACCACAATGCCTTCCAGCCTCGAAATCGCCCAGGCCGCGACGCTGCGCCCGATCGGCGAGGTCGCCGACGAGCTGGGGCTGCTCCACGACGAGGTCGAGCCGTACGGGCGGTACAAGGCGAAGGTCGACCTCTCCGTCATCGACCGCCTCTCCGACCGGCCCGACGCAAAGCTGATCAACGTCACGGCGATCACGCCGACGCCGGCCGGCGAGGGCAAGACGACGACCTCGGTCTCGCTCACGCAGGGGCTCGGCAAGCTCGGCCGCAAGCCCGTCCTCTGCCTGCGCGAGGCCTCGCTCGGCCCGGTCTTCGGCGTGAAGGGCGGCGCGGCGGGAGGCGGCTACGCGCAGGTCGTGCCCATGGAGGACCTGAACCTCCACTTCACGGGAGACCTGCACGCGATCACGGCGGCGAACAACCTGCTCGCGGCGCTGATCGACGCGCACCTGCATCACGGCAACGCGTCCGGCCTCGACCCGCTCGCGATCTCCTGGCGCCGCTGCATGGACATGAACGACCGCAATCTGCGAAACGTCGTCACGGGGCTCGGCGGTCGCGCGCACGGCGCGCCGCGCGAGACCGGCTTCGACATCACCGCCGCGAGCGAGATCATGGGGCTCGTCGCCGTCGCGCGCGACCTCGCCGACCTGCGCGAGCGGCTCGGGCGCATCACGGTCGGGCAGAACTACGACGGCGAGCCCGTGACCGCCGAGGACATCAAGGCGGCCGGCGCGCTCGCCGTCGTTCTCAAGGACGCCATCAAGCCGAACCTCGTACAGACGCTCGAGGGGCAGCCGGCCTTCGTCCACTGCGGCCCGTTCGCGAACATCGCGCACGGGAACAACTCGCTCGTCGCAGATCGCGTCGGCCTCAAGCTCGGCGAGTACGTGATCACCGAGTCGGGCTTCGCCTCGGACATGGGGATGGAGAAGTTCTTCGACATCACGTGCCGGATCGGCGAGCTCCGCCCGAGCGCGGTCGTCCTCGTCGCGACAGTCAGGGCGCTCAAGCACCACGGCGGCGACCTCGACGGCGGGTCGGCGGAGATCGAGGCCGGAGCGGCAAATCTCGCGCGCCAC
The DNA here is from genome assembly GCA_963822885.1 of uncultured Gaiellaceae bacterium. Classification (GTDB taxonomy): domain Bacteria; phylum Actinomycetota; class Thermoleophilia; order Gaiellales; family Gaiellaceae; genus GMQP-bins7. The sequence goes on along the minus strand of CAWGJJ010000016.1, from coordinate 26,536 downwards.
ATCGGGATCGTCAACGGGTACGGACTGCAGGCCGTCGTCGGCGTGAACAAGTTCCCGACCGACACGCCGGAGGAGCTCGAGCTCGTGCGGCGCCTCGCGACGGAGGCCGGCGCGTACGCAGCGGAGATCAACACGGCGTTCGAGAACGGGGGCGCGGGAGCCACGGCGCTCGCCGAGGCCGTCGTCGCGGCGGCCGAGGAGCCGAACGAGTTCGACTTCGCCTACGCCCTCGACGCGCCGATCGAGGAGAAGATCCGCCTCATCGCGACGCGCGTCTACGGGGCGGACGGCGTCGAGCTGCTGCCGGCCGCGAAGAAGAAGGCCGCCGACTGGGCCGACTCCGACCTCGCCCGCTTGCCCATCTGCATGGCGAAGACGCACCTCTCGCTCTCGCACGATCCCGCGCTGAAGAACGCGCCGACCGGCTTCACCGTCACCGTCCGCGATCTGCGCCCGTACACCGGCGCCGGCTGGATCGTCGCGCTCTGCGGCGACATGATGACGATGCCCGGCCTCGGGAAGACACCCGCCGCCTTCGCCATCGACATCGACGACTCGGGCGAGACCGTCGGGCTCTTCTAGCCTCTAGGTCCGAATCGTCAACGGCGTGCCGGGCGGCATGAGCCGGTCGAGCCGCAGGATGTCGGCGTTTCGAAGCCGGATGCAGCCGTGGGAGATCCGGCCGGGAATGAGCGTCGGGCCGGTTCGTCCCGTGGATGCCGACGAAGCCTCCGGCGGGCCAGTCGGTGAGCACCGGAGAGCGCGCGCTCGTACCGAACGCGACCGGTCCATAGGTCGGGCTCGAGTACTTCGTCAGGCGGTTGCGGATGTAGAAGCGGCCGGCCGGAGTCGCCCAGCGCGACTCGCCGACGCCGATCCGCGCGTTCCAGATCTCCCTGCCGCGCCGATAGAGCGTCGCTCGAAAGCTCGAGAGATCGACGACGAGGTGGGTCGCGACCGTGTTGTAGCCACCCAGTGCCTCGCGCGGGATCCAGCCGAGCGTGTTGTTCGGCAGGATCGGCAGGCGGGCCTGGATCCACAGACGCCCACCCCGCTCGATGCGCTTGAGTGCGAGCACGACGTTCGACGTGCCCTCCGGCGTACCCGTCGTGAGACGCGCGACGACTCCGCTTCGGAGCGTCGGCCGCGCGCGCGCGGCGACGTCCACGTCGATGCGCATGTACCGCGATACGCCGTCGACGTCGCTCAGTACGAAGGGCTCGCCACCGGACTGCGCCGGAGCACGGGTCGCAGCGGGGCTGAGAACGGCGATCTCACCCTCGGGCAGCGCCGGCAGGTCGACGGTGCCTGCACGTTGTCCGCGGCCGGCTCCCAGAGGTAGCCGAACGCCACGACGACGAGGAAGAGCGCCAGGGCCGGCGCGAGCCAGCCCTGGCGCTTGCCCCAGCGCCTCACCCCGTGAAGGACGGGTTCTGGCCGCTTCGCGTCATCGTCGTCGTCGACGTGATGAAGCCCGTGCCCGCAACCGCGGCGAGGATCTGCTCCATCGTCTTCGGCTGGTCGAACGCGACCGGAGCAGGCGGCGCACCGTTGATGTGCCTGATCCACGAGGCGTGTCGTGCCTCGACCGTGTGGATCGCCAGTGCCGCCGTGAGCACGGCGTTGGCGTCGATCCGAGGTGCCTGGCCGGCGTACGCCATGACGCCGGTGTCCTCGAGCACCTGAGCCGTGGCCTTGAACGCGGCTCTCGCTCTCGGTCGTGCCCTGGAAGTCGAACGACGGCTTCGCGCACCGCAGCCGACCCGAGCATCGACTTGAGCGCAGCCACGTGTGCTCGCTCGTGTGCTCCGACGACCTGCGCGAAGCGACGCACGCGTGCGTTGCGGAGCGCGCCCATCGCGACGGCCTCGGTGTAGAACTCCGCCTCGAGGTACTCGAGGGTCAGGGCGAAGTTCGCGATCGCGACGTCGTTCGGCGTCGCGGCCTTCCCGCCTCGGCGAACAGCGCCGACAGCACTGCACCTCCGCCGATGATGCCTCCGCCGAGGATGGCGCCCTTGCGCAGGAAGCCGGCTCGCGAATCGGGATCGATCCCGCCGAGCGTCTCGGCGATCGCCCCGTCTCGGTCGACCTGGGCGAGCGTGAGTGAGTCTGACATGTTCATGTCTCCTTTCTCGGCCGCTCAGGCCGTGATGAAGCCGGTCGCTGCCGACCGCGGCCTCGATCTGGCCCTTCGTCTTGGCGACGTCGAACGCGACGGGGGCGGGGTTCTGCTTGCAGGATGTCGCGGACCCAGGCGGCGTGGCGGCCTCGACGGAGACGATGCTTGCCGCGGCTGCGAGCGTCGGCTTCGTCAGCCTCGGCCCCTGGCCGTTGTACGCGGCGACGCCCGTGTCCTCGAGAACGCGGCCGTCGCCAGGAACATCGCCTGGTTCTCGGTGGTGCCCTTGAAGTCGAACGTCGGCTTCGCGGTTGGCCTTCGATCCGAGTGCCTTCTTCAGGAACGCGACGTGCGCACGCTCGTGCCCGCCGACGACGCGCGAGAACTCTCGCGCCTCGCCGCGGAGAGCGCCGCCCTTCGAGGCCTGGGTGTAGAACTCCGCCTCCAGGTACTCGAGCAGGAGCGCGAAGTTGAGGATCTCCGCGTCCTGCGCCGGGCCGGGCGCGGCGGTGCCGAGCGCGGGCAGGCCACCGATGGCCACGCCCCCGAGCACGAGCCCTCCTCCGGCTGCGAAGGCCTTCTTGAAGAAGCCCGACGCGTGACGTCGAGCCGTCGACGCAAGCCTGCGCCTCGCGAATTGCGCGATCGGCGTCGACGACCTCGACGGTCAGGTGGTGGGACATTGCGACTACCCCTTTCCAAGATTGGCCGCCAGCCGATTCCTAATGCCAGTTGCCCGAGCGACGCGCCTCTAAACATCGCCGATTCGGCATGAAGTCGGCAGACGAACCGGTCCGCTGGCACCGACGAGACGAACAAGAGTAATCGGGGTGAGGTCCGGACGTTCGCCAGCCGATGGACCTCGCCCCGGCCTTTCTCCTGAGCTCGCCGCGAAGATGCGGCCTGGCTAGGCGGCCGTGCTCGGGCGCGTGCTCGCGACACGTCGGTCAGCCCGAACGAGACCAGAACGGTCTCCTGCCAGCTGGTGTCGCCGCTCACGCAGCCCGGGCATGCGCGTAGCGCCGTGCCGTTGACCGCCGGGTGAGCGACCTCGGTGCCGGGTGGCAGCTCCATTCGCCCCCACGCGGCACCCGAGATCAGTCCGTCTGCCTGCCGTCTGCCGCAGATCGCGCAGACGAGATAGAGCCTCGACATCTACGAAACGCTACCTGCCGCTACCACGGTCCGAGCCACGATCCTTCGACGACGTCAGTCGCGAGGATGATCGTCACGATGACGATGCACGCGAAGGAGAGGATCAGCATGAACGGCACAACGCGCGGGCTCTCCTTCTGCAGTGGCGGGAAGTCGATCTGCTTGCCGGCCATCACGCCTCCTCGGTGACGATGGTGGTCGTCGTGGTCGTGACGACCACTCCGGTCGGCCTGTCGAGCGCACCGGACGCCCGAAGTGTCTCCTGCTGGTGCGCGAGCTTCTGGCTCTCGAGCCGAACGAACCAGACGAAGGCGATGAGCATCGCGGCGATCCCGAGTGCGGTCATGATGTAGGTGCCGGTCGAGCTCCCCGGGCCGAACGTCCAGAAGCCGGCGATGTCCTCGCCCCACTCGTCGTACGGGAACGCGTCGAACATCGCCTAGCTCCTTTCCTCGGCGCCGACGCCGGCTCCTGCCGGCTCCTTGCCGTTCGTCTGCCAGTACGCATCGAGGAGAACCGGAGCGCTGTCCACCTCGCGCCCGTCGGGCTCCACGATGACCTCGGGCACTCGCTCGAACTCCGGGTAGAAGTCCATCCCGAACTCGGCGAGATCGAGGCCCTCGAGCTCGACCTCGGGCGGCACGCGCAGCAGGTTCATCTTCTTCAGGATCCAGCTGAAGAAGTACCCGGGCAGGAATGCGAGCGGGATGAACGCCATGATCCCCATCAGCTGGCCGCCCATCGAGGACTCGACGTTCGCGAGTCCTGTGGGATAGCCGCCGGCGAAGATGCCGACCAGGAAGACCCCGTAGAAGCCGGTCACGCCGTGGACGGCGACCGCGCCGACGGCATCGTCGATCCGGAGGCGCTTCTCGATGTAGTTCCCGGCCCAGACGGCGACGCACGCGCCCGAGATCGAGAGCAGGTACGCGAGTGAGGGGTGGTACACGTCTGCTCCCGCGGACACGGCGATGACGCCCGCGAGCCCGCCGGACAGCGTCCAGAACGGATCGCCCTTGCTCGCGAACCAGCCGCCGGTGAACCCGCCGGCGAAACCGACGGTGATGACGAACGCGATCGCACCGAGCGTGGTCGGCGAGCCGTAGATGTTCAGCCAGCCCGGGAACACCGTCGGCGTGATGAAGAGACACGCGGCGTAGAAGCCGTAGAACCCGGTGAAGATCAGCATGAGGCCCATCAGCGTGAGGTGCGTGTTGTGACCTCGGAAGCTGCGAGCCATGCCGTCCTTCGTGTACTTCCCGATGCGCGGCCCGAGATTGAGGAGGACGCCGAGCGTGAAGATGCCCGCAACGCCGTGGACGACACCCGACGCGATCGCGTCGTGGAAGCCGAAGCGGATCGTCAGCCAGCCGCCGGCGCTCCAGCCCCAGGCCGCGTCCATGATCCAGACGAACGAGCCGAGGATCGCCGTGAGGATGAGGAACGCGGAGAGCCGGACGCGCTCGATCAACGCCCCGGACATGATCGACCCGGTCGTCCAGGAGAAGAGGAGGAAGGCGAGGAAGAACACTCCGTTCAGGTGGTTCTGGAGGTTCGGGCCCATCTCGTCGGCCCACGGGGCTGTCTGCCCGCAGAAGCCCGGGAACTGCGGCGGGCCGGCGTGGCCGTCGAGCGAGTCCGGCCCGATCGTCGGGAGCCCGGGCTCGAAGCAGCCGTAGATGTACCAGCCGAAGTAGTAGAAGGTCGGCGTGACGACGGCGATCGTGAGGATGTTCTTCATCGCCGTCGACATGAGGTTCTTGCGTCGCGCGGCCCCGGCCTCGTACGCCATGAAGCCCACGTGGATGAGCCACATGACGACGACCGTCCAGAAGTAGAACTGCTCGAGCAGGATGTTCGCGCTGAGGTCGATCTGGGTCTTCAGCTCTTCGGTCGTTGGCGCCGCTTGCGCGAGCCAGGCCGGGACCAGCGACACGATCATTCCACCCTCTCTTCCTCAGGCAGCGTTACCCGGTCGTCGATGGGGAGACGCTACGAACCGGGCTAGACCGTTTCCATGTCCGATCCAGACTGCGTTTCGGGGGTGCGTATGTCGAGTGCGCACACAGCGTCACTGCTTCTCGACGGCGCCCGTCGACGCGTTCACGAGGAAGCTCTCCGTGCGGTTCGGCTGGCCCTGGGCGTCGATCTGCTCCGAGAGCACGACGCCCCAGTAGCCGACGGGCGGGATGCCCTGGTTCAGGTACCGCACCTGACGGCAGATCTGCGGCTCGCACGGGACGAACGAGGCGTTCTCGATTGCGATGTCGACGGCCTCTTGCTGCGTGATGTCGTCTCGATTCGATGCGCACGTCTTCGAGACGACGAGCGTGAAGACGAGGAGCACCCCGAGGATGAGTGCGCGGCCCCAGAGGCTGTCGCGGAGATCCTTTCGGGGCGTGGGCGCGGCCGGCGGCCGGCCGCTATCCGGTTCGGGGGGTGTTCCAGCGCTGGTAGACACGGTAGGCCCGTAGGAAGAGGTACCCGACGAAGCTCGTCATGAAGACGAGGAGCAACCACCAGAACCACCACACGAAGTGCGGCCGCCACTCGAGCAGCTCGACCACCGTCAGCCAGAGGACGACCGCCAGCGCGAGCACGAGCATCCACGGGATCTCGGGCAGCAGCAGAAACCAGAGCACGCGGGGATCGTCTACGAGTGGTGGCCGTCGTGCAAGCCGGATCGCGAGCCGGCGGCGGGCGGGACGCTGAAGCGCCCCGCCGCGTCGACACCGGTGCGCCGCTTCAGCGGTGCACCGGCCGTCCGAACTACGACCAGGGATACGGCGAGCTGGAGACCGGATGCAGGTCGCCGGTCTCGAAGCGCTCGTACCGGAACGGGTAGAGCAAGGCGGAGTGATCGCCGAGGAGCACCGAGGCGACCTCGCGACCCACGCCGATCATCTTGTACCCGTGGTTCGAGTCGAAGACCCCGTACACGTTCGGGCGCACGTAGTCGAACACCGGGAAGTTGTCCGCCGTGAACGCGCCGACGCCGCCCGAGCGGGCCAGCTTGTACTGCGCGCGGCAGCCCTCGAAGCGGCTCATCGAGTGCGAGAGCGCGGCGCACCACATGTCCGGGAAGCTCGAGTCGACGTCCGTGGTCGAGGGATACGGATCCAGCTCGACGTCGCCGTCGACGACGAGCGGCGAGGCGCCGCCCTGCACGCCGTGGCGGTCGCGCTTGAAGTAGATCCCCCACAGCTCGTCCGTCACGAGGTCTCCGTCGTCGGTGTACAGCGGCGCGTCGGTATCGAGGTGGATGACGGGCGGCGCGCCTCCGTCGGCCGTCGCGAACATGAGCGGGTCGACGGTGATCTCGCCCTCCTGGAGGTTCCAGTACGTCCACATCGGACGGTCGCGCACGACGTCGCCCGACGGCGTCCGGATGTCGATCGTGTCGGGCATGCCGAGCAGCGACCAGAACCGGGCCGCCCACGGCCCGGGCGCGATGACGACCTGCTCGCCGACCTCGATCGACCCGGCGCTCGTCTCCACCGAGGACACCGAGCCGTCGTCGCGCGAGGTGAACCCGGTGACCTCGACTCCCTCGAGGACGGAGACGCCCTCGCCGAGGCACTTGTCGCGCAGGCCGAGCACCGACTCGACGTTGAAGGCGAAGCCTCCCTGGTGCTCGTGGAGGCAGATCGTGACGCCCTGTGCGCGCCAGTCCGGGAAGAGCGCCTTCATGTGCGCGTCCACCTCGGCTTCGCCCGCGATCAGCTCGGAGCGGTAGCCGATCCGCTCCTGCCGCTCGAACGTGGCCGCGAGATCGGACTCCTGCACGGCCGCGCCGAGCGCGATGTACCCGACCGAGTTGTAGTGGTACGCGGCCGGATCGGACTCCCACACCTCGACGCACGCCTGCATGAGCTCGCTCATCGCGGGCTGGAAGTAGTTGTTGCGCACGACGCCGCACGCGATTCCGGAGGCGCCGGCGCCGGGCTTCGACTTGTCGAGGACGACCACGTCGGCACCCGAGCCGGCGCCGCGGGCGCGAAGCTCCTTGGCGAGGTGGTAGGCGGTCGAGAGGCCGTGGATGCCGGCTCCGACGACGACGTAGGCGGCGCGCTGCGGGAGGGTCATCTATTGCCTCCTAGACAACTCTGTTGCGTACACGACGACAGGACGGTAGCAGGTCAGTCGGCCGCGAACCACACGAGGCACGGCGCCCCGTCACGGATCTTGCGGCTCGCGCGGCGATAGCGCCAGCGCCCGATGCGCGCGCGATCCGGGCCGACGACGAGCAGGCCGCTGCTGCGCTCGACCACGAACTCGAGGAGCGCCTCGACGGGTCGTGGCGAACGCAGGCAGAAGCGCTCGACCTGAACGCCGAGGGTCTGCGCGAGCGCAGCGGGCGCGCGAAGCGACTCCTCGACGTCGGGCGGCGCGACGTAGTCGTAGCCGAGCACGAGCCCGCACGGCGCGAGGATGCTCTCCACCGCGTTGACGACGAGCAACGGCTGACCCGCCTCGACCGCCGAGTCGACGGCGAGTCGCGCCGCCTCGTCGACGAGCGGCGCCTCCAGGGTTGCGACGACGACGGGCCGCGAGCGTGCCCGGCACGGTCCGCGCGGGCTCGAGGCCGGTCGAGCGAGGTGTGCGTTCAGTCAGCACCTCAGCGCTCCGGGTGGAGCTCCCAGCGAGGCGCGTTCGCGGCGGCGCGGCGAACGCGGCGTCGCCAGAACGGCATGTAGAGGAACATCCAGGCCATCCCGACGATGATCCCGAGGAAGACGTAGCTGCCCGAGACGAAGAGGACGAGCGGGACGAACACGACGAGCAGGATCACCGCGAAGGCGAGGATCTCGAGCCGGTACCGGTTCATCTGCCGATTTCGGCGTGCATATTCGTCCTGCGGTATCTGCGTCGTGTCCCAGACGCGCTTGCACGTCGGGCACGTCAGCCGCTCGCCGTAGGGAACCGAGTGCTCCTCGCCGCACTCGCACCGGATCGCGATCGGAGGCGTCGACGCGGCCATCGCTCGATTCTAGAGGCGCCGGCGTTGCCGTCCGCGCAACACGGCTGCTCGTGGCGCATTGAATCCGACCGGAGACAGTGTTATAGGTCCCTCGCGCGCACGTCTGCGTCGACCACAACGCTCCCCGGAGGTTGACCGTGGCTGAAGCCGTAATCGAGGAACGACATCTCCTCAAGAAGCTCCGCTGGTACGACGGGTTCGTCATCGCCCTCGCGACGCCGGGCTTCCTGCTCGGGTCGCTCGGCTACTCCGTCGGCGACATCGGCGGCTGGGGCTCCGTGCTCCTCTGGGGAATCTCCGCCGGGCTCGCGTTCTTCATCATGACGCTCTACTCCGAGATGGCGGCGATGTTCCCGGACAAGCCGGGCGGCTTCCCGCTCTACGCGCACGAGGGCTGGCGCAAGCACTTCACGCTCATCGGGCCGATCTCGACGTTCGGCTACTGGCTCGCGTGGTCGGTGGTGCTCGCGTTCCTCGGCGTCTTCTCGGGGCAGATCATCACGGCGGCGTGGTTCCCGGACGAGCCGTTCGGGAGCGTCTTCTTCGGCAGCTCGGCGTCCGAGTCGTCCTACTTCTCGACCGGCGGCGCGGATATCGGTCTCCCGCACCTGATCGCCATCGGGCTGATCCTCGCCGTGTGGCTCTTCAACTTCAGCGGCGTTCGGGTCGCGGTCGGCTTCGGCTACCTGGCCGGGCGCGCTGCTCATGATCCCGCTCTTCGTCTTCATGATCCTGCCGTTCCTGAACGGGGACTTCGACAGCGCGAACCTCACGTGGGGTGCGCTCGACGGAACGGCCGGGTCAGGCGAGGAGGCGACGTCGGTCTCGACGTGGGAGATCATCCGGCTCTCGTTCGTGTGGCTCTGGATCATGGCCTGGTCGTCGTGGGGCGTGGACACGTGCGCGACGTTCGCGCCCGAGTACAAGGACACGGTCAACGACACGAAGCTCGCGCTCCGGTCGGCGTGCATGTTCACGCTCGCCGTCTACATCCTGCTCCCGCTCGGGCTCGTCGGCGGCGTCGGCGAGGAGACCGTCGCGGCCTTCGACTACGTCGGTGCGCTCGAGACGCTCACCGGCTCGACCGCGCTGACGAACTTCTTCGTGATCGTCATCGTCGCGAGCTTCGTGATCTCGATGAACACGGCGACCGCGGACGGCTCACGCGCGCTGTACGGCATCGCGCGCGACGGCATGACCGTGAAGCAGCTCTACAGCCTCAACAAGTGGAACGTTCCCGGTCGTGCGATGACGCTCGACATGATCGTGAACATCTGCTTCGTGCTCTTCATCGGGAACATCTTCGGCATCCTCGCGGCGAGCAACATCGGGTACGTGCTCGCGCACTTCTTCGCGATCACGGGCTTCATCCTGCTGCGGCGAGATCGTCCGGACTGGCCGCGGCCGATCAAGCTCTCGCCGATCTGGATCCCGATCGCGTGGGTGCTCGCGGTCGTCACGGCGGTGCTGACCTTCTTCGGCGTCGGCTGGTTCCAGACGGCAGCCGGCGGCTACGGCGGGACGACGGAGAAGATCATCGGCTTCGGCGTCCTGGTCCTCGCGATCCTGCTCTTCCTCTTCCGGCGGATCGTCCAGGACGGCGAGCGCCCGCACTGGCGCGAGGATGCACCGGCCGTTCCGGACGCTCGGCAGTTGGCGCTGCTCGAAGAGGCGGCGCGCCCGGTTCGCCTAGGCGTTCGGCTCGAACGCGAGAGGGGCGGCGCGCGCCGCCCCTCTCCCGTCAGAATCCAGCTCATGGAAGGCTCGAGGCCAGCGGAGTTCGAGGTCGAGATCGGCGGCGCGATCTCCGCGCCCGAGGCGTTCGGCGCGTCGTTCGACGTCGCGCCCGCGTCCGAGGCGCTCGAGCTCGGCGAGGGGCTCGAGGGCGATCCTGCGATCGCGTTTCGCAGGACGCTCGGCATGTTCGCGACGGGCGTGACGGTGCTCACGACCCGCGTCGGCGAGCAGGTGCACGGCATGACCGCGAACGCGTTCATGTCCGTCTCGCTGCGACCCCCGCTCGTCCTCGATCTCCATCGACCGGCGGGCGAAGATGGGCGCGATGCTGCACGAGGGCACGCGCTTCGGCGTGAGCGTGCTCGAGGCGAAGCAGACCGGGCTCTCCGATCGCTTCGCAGGTCGCGTCGCAGACGAGCTACCCGAGGCGACGTTCGAGATCGTGCACGAGACACCGCTCGTCGAGGGAGCGCTCGCGCATCTCGTCGCCCGCGTCGTTCGCTCGTACTGGGGCGGCGATCACTCGCTCTTCCTCGGCCAGGTCGAGTTCGCGCGCTACGGCGCCGGCCGGCCGCTGCTGTTCCACGGTGGCCGCTACGAGCGGCTGATCGAGGATCCGCGCGTCTTCTCGCTCCTCCCGCGCGAGCTGCTCGACCCGATCCTCGCGCTCGGCGAGGAGCGTGCGTACGCCGACGGCGAGCCGATCATGCAGATCGGCGAGGAAGGGTGCGAGCTCCTGCTCATCGTCGAAGGCGAGGCGCAGGTGGAGCGTCCCGGGCTCTCGCTCACGCTCGGTCCGGGCGAGCTCATCGGCGAGATCGAGGTGCTCGATCCGGGCGGCGGGCGGATCGCGGACATCCACGCGGTCGGCTCGGTGCGGACGATCGCGGTGTCGCGAGATCAGCTGCTCGCCGCGCTCGAGGCCGACCCCCGGGCCGCGCTGGCGCTGATCGAGGTGCTCGCGACGCGCTTCCGCGAGACCGCGTAGGCGCTATCGGACCGCTGCGCGTGAGCTTGCTGACGGCCCGGACCGTTCCGACGGAGTTGGACGCGATCACCTCGATCCTCAGGCTGTATCCGCGGTCGCGCGGACGCACGCGGTACGTAGCGGCCCCGCGCGACTCGCTCGCACGCTTGCCGGCAGCGCTGCCAGAAGACCTCGAACCGGAGATTGGCTCCTTGCCAGCGTCCTCGCAGCGCACGCAGCTGCGTGCCGACGCGAGGCGCCCGACGATCGTCGGCAGGCGTCTCGAACCGCGGCCTGGTCTCGACGAACGGCGTCTGCGCGGATGCTGCCGCGCCGAGCCCCTCGCACCGTGGTGACGACTCGCAGCCGGTGTCCGCCGTCGTCGGCCGTCGGGCGTGTACCGCGCGCGAGTCGCTCCTGAGATCGCCGTGCAGTTCCCGTCGCGGCAGCGCTCCCACTGGTAGCTCTGTCGCAGCCCGGAGCCGACCCAGATACCGCTGAAGGCTTCGAGCTCGATTCCGAGCACGCGCTCCCGAGGATGCTCGGGTGCAGCTGCGGCGCCGGGCTCCCGAGCAGGCGCAACGCGGCGGCGGCGTCGGGGACTCCGAACTGCGTTCCAGGCACTGCGCGGGCGGTACGTGCGAGCCGAGCCTCGATGTCGTCGACGGACACGAAGCGAGCCTGCGTGCGCATGAGCGCGACGATCCCTGCCACGAGCGGCGCCGACATCGACGTCCCGCAGCCGACGCCCGAGCCACCGCCGAGTACGGCGATCGGAGCGCACTCGGGCGCGGCGAACCTCACCCACGGGCCGTGGTTGGAGAAGGCTCGCCCGCCTCCCGTCGTACGTCGAGGCTCCGACCGAGATCGTTCCGGGGATCGCTGCCGGGAACCGGGGCGCGTCCGTCGCCTCGTTGCCGGCCGCGGCCACGACGAGCACGCCTGCGGCGCGTGCTCGCGTGATCGCGCGCTCGAGCTCCTGTGGAGAGTTCGGCCCGATGAGGCTCACGTTCACGACGGCGGCTCCGTGATCGACGGCGTAGTCGATCGCCTCCGCGATGTTGAGGTTCAGTGCGATGCCGCCCGGCCCGACCACCTGAAGTGGCATGAGGCTGCAGCGGAAGCACGCGCCGACGCCGCCGATGCCGTTGTTCGCCCGGGCGGCTGCCGTTCCGGCGACTCCGGTTCCGTGCCCGTCGGCGGGCGACGGATCGGTGTCGTCGTCGACGAAGTCGTAGCCCGGAAGGACCGCACCCGCGAGGTCCGGATGTGCGGGGTCGACACCCGAGTCGACGATCGCGATGACGATCTCCGGCGCGCCGGTGGTCAGGTCCCAGGCGGCGGGGAGGTTCAGGGCCGCGTACGCCGGATGCGTCGCGTCGGGATCGCTCGGCGTCAGCGCGGCGGCGGCTGCCGCGAGCGCGCATGCGGCCGACGGCAGGCCGTGACGGCCGCTCCGATCCAGCGCGCACGTCGCACCGCCGCAACCGTAGCCGCGGGCCTAGACTCGCGCCATGCGCCCGGCGTTGCTCGCTCTCGGCGTCGGGCTCGCGCTCGCCGATTCGTCCGTCGTCACGCTCGCGCTCCCGGAGATCCTCGGAGAGTTCGACGTCGCGATCACGACCGTCGCGTGGGTGCTGACCTCGTTCAACCTCGTGCTCGCGGTCGTCGCCGTGCCGGCTGCGTACGTCTCGAGGAGGCGACCGCGCGAGGCGTTCGTCGTCGGTGTCGTCGTCTTCGCCGTGGCGTCGCTGGCGTGTGGGCTCGCGCCCTCGTTCGAGGTGCTCGTCGGCGCCCGGTGCGTCCAGGCGCTCGGCGCGGCGCTGCTCGTCACGGCGGCACTCGATCTCCTCTCGCAGGCGGAGGGGAGCGACGAGGCGGCGCTCCGCACCTGGGTTGCCGCGGGCGTGCTCGGCGCCGCGCTCGGGCCTGCCGCCGGAGGAATCCTCACGCAGCTGCTCGGCTGGGAGTCGATCTTCCTCGCGCAGGTGCCGCTCGCGCTGGTGCTGTTGCTCGCGGCGCGCGGAGTCGGCGCTCGGCCCGTGCCGGCTCGCCGCCGGGCAGACCGTCGATCACCGCGAACGCCGCGCTGCTCCTCGTCGCGGGCGGCCTCGTCGCCGCGCTCTTCCTCGTCGTGCTCCTCCTGGTCGACGGGTGGGGGATGTCACCGGCCGCGGCCGGCGTCGTCGTGACGGTCATGCCGCTCACCGCGATTGCCGTCGGTCGCCTTCGGCCCCGGTCGCTCGGCGGCGTGCAGGGCATCGCGTGCGGCGTGATCCTGCTCGCCGGAGGCCTGGCCGCGCTCGCGCTCATGCCGCGCGCCGGGTGGGGCTGGACGATCCCACCGCAGATCCTCGTCGGCGCGGGGCTCGGGCTCACGGTCGCAGGGCTCACGGAGCTCGCGCTCCGCGGCCGGGCCGATCAGGTCGTGCACGGCGGCTGGACGATCGCCGCGCGCCACGCGGGCGTCGTCCTCGGGCTCGTCCTGCTCGCCCCGGTGCTCACGAGCGCGCTCGAGGAGAACCGCGACGAGGCGATCCGCGCGGGCGCGGCCGTCGTGCTCGACAGCGACATCCCGCCGCTCGACAAGCTCGGCGTGGCGCAGGACGTCCTCGACGAGGTCGACCGCGCCGAGGAGCTCGGCGAGCTCCCCGACGTCGAGCGCGCGTTCGAAGGACGGCCCGACGACGACGAGTGGCGCGCGCTCACGACCGGCCTCCAGGAGCAGCTCGACCGCGCGGTCACGAGCGCGTTCTCCGGGCCGTTCCTGCTCGCCGCCGCGCTCACGCTCTGCGCGCTCGTTCCCGTCGCCCTGCTGCGGAGGCGCTCCGGCGTGAGGCGCTTCCTGCCGTTCCTCGTCGCGCTCGGGCTCGTCGCCGCGGTCGTCGTCCCGTACCTCGCGCTCGGCGGAGGGCGCTTCGAGCCGACTCCCGTCGCCGATCCGTGCGAGGCGCGCGAGCAGCCGGAAGCCGACGGCCTGGGTGAGACGATCGAGCGGATCGCGCTCTCCGCTGTCGACGGCGTCGCGTGCGAGCTCGGTGTCTCGCGTGAGGAGCTCGTCCTCGCGCTGCGCAGCGAGGAGGCGCTCGCCGCGTTCTCCGACGAGCAGGGCCTCGACCGCGACGAGCTCGAGCAGGCGATCACGGACGGGCTCGTGCGCGCCGTCGACCAGGCCGACGAGGAGGGCTCGCTCCCGCCGTTCGTCGCCCCGCTCGTGCGCCGCGCCGCGGAGTCGGTGCCGCCGTGGCTCATCCTCGAGACGCTCGAGCGCCTCGGGAGCTTCCTGCCCGGCTAGTCGAGGTCGGGCAGCTCGGAGAGCCAGGGCGTGCGGTAGCCCGACTCGGTCCAGACGACCGGGAAGAACGACTCGTCCAGCGAGAGGTCGCCGCGGCGGCGGTAGCGCGAGTAGTTGACGTCGACGTTCGTCTCGTGGAAGCGCGCCTCGACCGGAAGGAAGTGGGAGACGAGCGCCATGCGCGCGACGGTTCCCGAGTAGTTCGGCGCCGAGCCGTGCCAGGTGAGGCCGTGGTGGAACGAGCCGCCGCCGGGCTTGACGACGACGGGAACCGTGTCGAGCTCCATGCCCTCCGGCGCGGCGGCACGCGGCCCGGCGAGCCAGTCGTCCGGCGCGTGGAACTCCGATCCGCGCGGGCGGCGACTTCGGCCACGTGTGCGAGCCGCGCACGAACTCGATCGGCCCCGCGTCCGCCTGCGTCTCGTGCAGCGAGATCCAGCACGTGATCATCTCCGGCGGGACGAGGTAGTCCGCGTACGACGAGTCCTGGTGGAAGCCGATCGCCTTCGTTCCCGGCGGCTTCCAGAGGACGTTGTCCTGGAGGATGCGCACGCCGCGGTAGCCGGCGAGCTGTGCGGCGAGTCGGCCCGTGCGCTCGGAGAGCACCTGCGCCGCGACCACGTTGTCGGACTTCCACGCGTTGCAGAGCTGCCGCGTGCGGTCCTCGGGATCGCGGCCGGGCACCCAGTTCACCTCGTCGGGCCGGATCCCGGTCTCGTACTCGCCGTCGAAGAGCGGGACGTAGCGCTCGCGGAGCAGCTCGAGCCCGCGCTCGGAGACGAGTCCCTCCTCGACGACGAGGAAGCCGTCGCGCTCGAACGCCTCGACCTGCTCGCTGGAGTGACTCGAGCGCGTCGATCAGGAGGCGGCGGCCTCGTCACGAGCGCGGGCGGGTCTTGTCCGGGTCGTAGAACGGGAAGCGGACGACCGTCGCCGCGATGCGCTTCTGGAGGCCGTCGAGCTTGCCGACCTCGAGCGTCGTGCCGAGCTCCGCGTACTGCATCGCGACCCGCGCGAGCGCGATGTTCTTCTTGAGGATCGGGCTGCGCGTCCCGCTCGTGACGACGCCGACGCGCTGGCGGCCGACGTAGACCTCGTCGCCGTGGCCGGCGGTCTCGTTGCCCTCGAGCTCGAGCCCGACCAGCACGCGCTGCGGGTGCGCGTGGCGCTCCTCCAGCGCGGCGCGGCCGACGAAGTCGTCGTCCGTCTTCAGGTCGACCGCGAATCCGATCCCCGCCTCGAACGGATCGACCTGGTCGTCGAACTCGTACCCCGCGAAGATCAGGCCCGACTCGATACGCAGGATGTCGAGCGCTTCGAGCCCGAGCGGCGTCAGCCCATGCGACTCGCCGGCCGACCAGATCGCGTCCCACACGGCCGGCCCGTCCGAGGGGTGGCACCAGACCTCGTACCCGAGCTCGCCCGTGTAGCCCGTGCGCGAGACGACGATCGGGATCCCGTCGTACGTGCCGATGCGACCGACCGTGAAGCGGAACCACTTGAGATCCTCGAGCGACGTCTGCGTGGGCGGCGTCCACACGATCTTCTTCAGGAGCTCGCGGCTCTCGGGTCCCTGGACGGCGACGTTGTGGAGCTGGTCGGTCGACGGCTTCACCCATGCCTTCAGGTCGAGCTTCTCGCGCAGCTCGTTCAGCCAGATCCCGTCGTACTCGTCGCCGCCGACGAAGCGGAAGTTGTCCTGCCCGAGGCGGTAGACGGTCGCGTCGTCGATCATCCCGCCCGTCTCGTTGCAGAGCGCCGTGTACGTGACCTGGCCGACCGAGAGCCGCCGCGCGTCGCGCGTGATCGCGTGCTGGATGAGCGTCTCGGCGTCCGGGCCGAGCACCTCCCATTTGCGAAGCGGCGAGAGATCCATGACCGCGGCCTTCTCGCGGCACGCCCAGTACTCGGCGATCGCGCCCTCGTTGTCGAAGCAGTGCGGAAGCCAGTAGCCGCGGTACTCGACGAAGCTCTTCGTGAGCTCGCTCGTGCGCGGGTGGAAGGTCGTCTCGCGGGTGAGCACCGGGTCGGCGTCCGCGGTCACGCGGCGTGCGATCGCGACCGAGAACGTGTTGTCGGGCGCGTACACCCGCACGTGGACCGGGCGTGATCTGCCAGCCGTTCGCCGGGTCGATGTCGTCGGGGCACGCCGACGAGGCGCAGACGAGATCGTTCATCGCCTTCAGGAGCACGTAGTCGCCCGGCCGCGACCACGGCTCGTCCATCACGAACACGTTGTTCGCGTCGAAGCCCGTGTTGTAGAAGAAGTTGAGCGCCTCCCAGCCCATCCGCGGCGCGATCCCGAACGGCGTCACCTGCCCGTTGAAGTTCTCCGAGCAGTTGACGTGGCCCGGGTAGCCCCTGATCCTCGTAGTACTTGGCGGTGCAGGCGAGACCGAAGGTGTCGTGGCGGCCGACCGTGTCGCGAACGACCTCGATGAGCGGATCCTGGTCGACGTCGTAGAACTTTCCCGTGCAGGCCGGGCATCGGGTACGCCTGGCCCATGAGCGAGCGCGTCGTCGTCGCGTCGAGTCCGCGCTCGAGCCCCGACTCGAGCTTTCCGCGATGGAACGCGAGGAAGTCGGAGCACTGCTTGCCCTCGACGTCGATCACCTGGATGAACTCGCCTGCGCGCACCTCGTAGGCGAGCGCAGCTGCCGCATCGACGCGGAAGTCGAGCCGCGGCTCGGCGAGCGGGGGAGGGAGCTCCTGCTGCTCGTAGGTGCGCGGGGTCGCGCGGCGCACCTCGACGAGGAGCTCGGACGGAGGAGGCGCGCCGTCGACGATGCGCCCCGCCGGTGCCGCGACGACGACGGTCACGGCGCGCTCGGCACGGAACGTCTGCGCCGATCCTGCGGGCGACCACTCGCCGAAGAGCCGCAGAGCGACCGCGTCCGCGGGATCGAGCCCGCGCGACCCGAGCTCGTGCGCGAGCAGGCTCCCGTTGCGATCCGCGAGTGCAGCGCGGATCACCGTCGCCGGCGCATCGGCCGAAGCGTCGAGCGCGGCCGCATCGTCCCGACCGTCCGCCCCGAGCACGGAGACCTCGGCGGCCTGGCTCCCGCGCGTGTCGACGACCGTCATCCGCTCGTCCGGCCCGAGCGCGAACACGGTCGCGCCTCCGGGCCGGACGAGGTACGTCTCGACGAACGGGTCCTCCGGGAGGAGGCCCCGGACGAGACCCGGTGTCCCGAGCAGACTCACGTCAGGCGCTCGCCGGCGCCTTCGCCTCCATCTCGGCCGCCTCGGCGATGAGCTTCTCGGCGAGCTCGCGCTTGCCGTCGGCGTCGAGCTTCTTCACCTCGTTCTCGACCGCGCGGCGGTTGTACGACTGGTTCCAGTAGTCGAGCGCCTCGAAGCCGAGGAGGACGGCCTTGCCGACGAACTGCCGCAGCACCTCATTGGTCGGCCCCATGACCCAGCCGGCCTTCGCGTCGCGGACGTAGCGCTCGAGCTCCATGTCGCGCTTGTAGCCGGAGCCTCCGCACGCGTGGAGCATCTTGTCGACGACGTGCGCGACGTTCTTCGCCGCCTCGAACTTGATCTGCCAGGCCCAGTGGAGGTAGTCCGCACGAGCCAGCTCTCCGACCGCGAGCACCTTCGTGTTGTTGTCCGTCGCCGAGTCCATCGCCTGCGCGACCGAGTAGACGAAGAGGCGCGCCGCGTTCGTGTCCATGAGCGCCTCGCCCACGTAGTCCTGGATGGTCGGGTAGTCGGCCACGCGCAGGCCGACGTCGACGTGGCGCTTGCGCGTCGTGTGGCGCTTGGCGATGTCGATCGTGCCGAGTGCGATGCCGTTCCAGACCGACGACGAGCCGATGAGGAACCACGGGTCGACGGACTCGTCGTTCGACGCGGCGCCGTCGCCCTCCGGGCCGACGAGCTGCTCCGCCGGGACATCGACGTTCGGAACCTCGAGCGGGCCCGACTGGTTCCCGCGCAGACCCGAGCGCGTCCCAGAGCGAGGGCTGCGACTCGACGTCGTCGCCGTCGATGACGAACACCGACAGGTCGTCGTAACCCGTGAAGTCCGGGCTCGTCGTCTGCACGACGTAGAAGTCTGCGAAGCCGGCCGAAGTCGTCCACGACGCCTTCTTGCGAACCTTGTAGCCGCCGTTCGAGCGCTCGGCTCCGGACGAGATCGGGTACCAGAAGTGCGATCCGGTCTCGGGGTCGGAGTACGAGAGCGTTCCGATCTTGCCGGTGCCGAGCGGGCGGATGTACTTGTCGATCAGCTCGGGAGTCGGGCGGAACATGATCGTGTTCACCGCGCCGATGTGCATCACGTAACACATCGCCGTCGAGGCGCAGCCGTAGCGCGCGATCGTCTCGCACGTCATCGCGTAGGCGACGTGGTTCTCGCCGAGGCCGCCGTACTCCTCGGGGACGGTGAGCGCGAGGAAGCCGTGCTCGCCGAGCAGCTCGAGGTTGCGACGCGGGAACAGGAGCTCGTCGTCCGAGCGCTTCGCGTTCGCGCGCATCTCCTTCTCGCAGAGCTCGATGAGCGTCGCGCGGAGCTCCTTCTGGCGGTCGGTCAAGACCCAGTCGGGATCCCACTCGTAGCCGAGCCCCCAGAACGGCTCGCCACCCCACATCTTCTCGGACATTCCAGCCTCCACGTCGATGGCTTCTCGCGTGCCATCGTAGGCTGCGCCCGCATCGCGGGGCAAGCGGGTGCGTCCGGCTACGCCGCTGCGATCACCGCGAGCAGATCGTCGCCGTACCGCTCGAGCTTCACCGGGCCGAAGCCCTTCACGCCCGCGAGCTCGTTCATCGTCTGCGGACGGAGCGCGGCGAGCTCGCGGAGCGTCGCGTCGTGGAGGACGACGTACGCCGGCACCGCATCCTCCTGCGAGCGCTCGAGGCGCCAGCTGCGCAGGCGCGTCACGAGATCCTCGTCGACGTCGGTGTCGCTGCTCGTCCGGATCTGCGGCGGCTGCGCCGCACGGTCGACGTGCAGGACGCGGAACCCGTCAGGGGTCGTCGATCTCGACGAGCGCGCCCGAGAGCTCGACCAGCTGCACCCAGCGACGAACCTCTCCGTCGGTGGCGGCCGCGAGCATCCGGTAGGCCGCGGAGCGGCGCGCGGACGGAGGTGCCTTCAGCGATCCGCGCAGCGTCGCGACCAGGCTCCGGCGACCGAGGGGCCAGGTGAGCGAGGCGACCGCGTCGACGATCGCCTCGCCGATGTCGTCGGGGAGCGGAGGAGGCGGGCTCGAGATCGACGCCGATCCGCGAGTCGACGGCGCGCAGACGTCGCAGTTGCCGCACGGCCCGACGAAGGCCTCGCCGAAGTGCGCGGCCACCTGCTCGTGGCGGCACACGCGCGTCTCCGCGAACGCGACGATCCGGTCGGCACGCGACTCGGCGACGAGGGTGGCGCGGTCGAGGAGCGCCTCGACTCGTTCGCGCGCATCGGCCGGAGCGGCGGTGAGCTCGATGCGCATCAGCCTCCCCTCGTCGAAGCTCCGCTCGAGGAGGCCGGCTTGCTCGAGCATGCCGACGAGGACACGTGCGTCGCGTTCCGGGACGAGGGCCGAGAGGTCGTCCGGGTCGACGAGCCCGTCCGCGTCTCGCAGCGCCCGGTAGATCGAGCGCAGCTCCGAGGCCGTCGGCACGTCGGAGACCGCGAAGCGCCTGAGCGCAGTCGCGTCGCTCGGGCTCGCGAGCAGAAGCGTCTGGCTCGGCTCGCCGTCGCGGCCGGCGCGCCCGACCATCTGGACGTAGCCCTCGAGCGAGTCCGGGTAGTTGACGAGGCAGACGAGCCGCACGTCGGGCTTGTCGATGCCCATGCCGAACGCCGTCGTGGCGACGACGGCCTGTGTCCTGCCGGACACGAAGTCGTCCTGGACGCGCGTGCGCTCCTGGGCCTCGAGGCCCGCGTGGTAGTGCTCGGCCCGGAACCCGTGGCCGCTGAGGACGCGCGCGAGCTCCTCCGTCGAGCGCCGCGAGCGCGCGTAGACGATCGCGGAGCCGCCGCGCAGCGCGCGCAGCCGCTCGACGAGGATCGCGATGCGGTCCTCCGCGTTGGCGACCTCCTCCACGTCGTAGCGGAGGTTCGGGCGCATGACGCTCGTGTGCACCACGTCGAGCGACCGCCCGAGCGCCTGCCCGATGTCGCGCGCGGTCTCCGGCGTCGCGGTCGCGGTCATGCCGAGGAGCGTCGGGTCGCCGAGTGCCTCGAGCCCGCGACGGATGAAGAGGTAGTCGGGACGGAAGTCGTGTCCCCACATGCTCACGCAGTGCACCTCGTCGACGACGACGAGCCCGATGCCGACATCCGCGAGGAGCTCGACGAAGCGCGCCTGCCGCAGCCGCTCGGGCGCGGCGTAGACGAGGCGGGTCTCGCCGGACGACACTCCCGCGAGCCGCGACGCCGTCTCCTCCGTCGAGAGCGACGAGTTGACGAAGGTCGCGGTCGCGGCGATCTCCGGCGGCAGCTTGTCCACCTGGTCCTTCATCAGCGCGATCAGCGGCGAGAGGACGAGCGTCGGCTCGGGACGGAGCATCGCGGCGAGCTGGTACGTGAGCGACTTCCCGGAGCCGGTCGGCATCAGCGCGAGCGTGTCGCGCCCGGCGATCGCAGCGCGCACGACGTCCTCCTGCCCGGGCCGGAAGGCGTCGAAGCCGAAGAGGTCGCGCAGCGGTGAGGCGAGATCGGTCAGGCGGGCGAGTATAGGAACAGCCTCGGGCGGCGTCTGTGCCGAGTTCGTGCCGATGTCAGCTCCAGCGTGGGACGTACGAGGCGTCCGGATCGCGCACGATGCCGTCGTCGGGCAGCGCGTCCCAGTCGGGGGCCTGCTGCGGTGTAGATGTGGGCCGTGAACTGCAGGCCGGTCGGGTCGTCCAGGGTTCCTGCCGCGATCCCCGTCCGCTCCGCGTCCGCCGCCTTCCAGAACATGCTCGAGCCGCAGTCGCCACAGAACGCCCGCCTCGGCGTGGCGGCTCGAGTCCGGGCTCGCGATCCAGCGGAGCGCGTCTCCGTGCACGACGAGGTGCGTCGTCCTGCGCCGCCGCGAACGCTCCCGCGTTGCCGCTCCACCGGCGGCACTCGATGCAGTGACAGAGGACGACGTCGCGAAGCGGTCCGCGCACCTCGTAGGTCACGGCGCCGCAGAGGCAGCGACCCGTCGCGCGAGTCTCGGCCATCGGCGGACACTCTAGAATCGCCGGATGCCGCTCGTCGCCGAGCACATGACGCGGAGCCTCCTGACCGTCTCCGCGGACGCGACGCTGGGCGATGCGGCCAGTGCGATGGCCGAGCGAGGAGTCGGCGCGGTCGTCGTGCTCGAGGGCGAGTCGATCGCCGCGATCCTCACCGAGCGCGACGTCATGAAGGCGGTCGCGGCGGGCAAGGACGGCAGCGCGCCTGTGACCGAGTGGATGACGCGTCATCCCGACACGATCGAGCCGGGCGACACGACCGATCACGCGGCGTCGCTCATGATCCACGGCGGCTTCCGCCATCTCCCGGTCGTCGAGGACGGAAAGGTCGTCGGGATCGTCTCGATCCGCGACCTCATGAAGGTCGCGCTCGACGACCGCTCGCCGCGCGGCGTCTGATCGCGAGTGCCTGTCGCCACTGCGGCGCGCGTCGCGCGGCTCTTACCCGACGACGCGGTCGAGCCAGCGCTCGAAGAGCGCGCGGCCCGCCGCTGCGCATCGCGTCGAGCGTTCGTCCTCGATCGCGGCGAGAAACGCCGGCGCTCCGTCGGCGCCGAGCGTGCGCTCGAGCGACGCGACGTACTCGGGCACCTCGGCCCACTCGCGCGCCATCTCGGCCGAGACCTCGAGATGGAACTGCACGCCGTACGCGCGCTCGAAGCGGAACGCCTGGTTCGCGTACGCGGGCGAGCTCGCGAGTCGAACCGCGCCTTCCGGGAGGTCGAAGGTGTCGCCGTGCCACTGCAGCGTCACGAGCTCGTGTGGAGCCTCGCCGAACACGGGGTCGGAGCGTGCCTCGCCCGTCATGCTGACGGGCAGCAGCCCGACCTCGGGCTCCGGCCCGGGGTAGACCCGGGCTCCGAGCGATGCGGCGAGGAGCTGGACGCCGAGGCACACGCCCCAGTACGGAGTTCCGGCACGAACGGCCTCGCCGATCGCGCGCTTCTCGTCTGCCAGCCACGGCAGCGCGTCGTCGTCCGTGACCGACATCGGTCCGCCCATCGCGACGATCGCGTCGAACTCGCGCCAGTCGGGGAGCGGCTCGCCCTCGTCGAGCTCGACGCGATGCAGCTCGGCGCCGCGCTCGTGGAGAACGTCCTCGAAGACGCCCGGCGGCTCGCACGCGATGTGCTGGAGGACGAGGGTGCGCACGGCGCCGAGTATGCCGCCGCCGAACGTGCCGCGACCTCAAGTCGTCCGGGGCGAAGACCGATTAGCGTGGGAGCATGGCGTGCCGCCTCGCATTCGTCGCCCTCCTCGCGACTGCCGCGCTCGTGTCCGGCTGCGGCGGCGCCGCTGCCCAGATCCCGGAGTCGGCGAGCCTTGCTCCGGCCGACGCCGTCGTCTTTGCGACGGATCACGACCGACGACGAGTCGTCCCAGTGGCAGAAGGCAGAACGCGTCCTCGAGCGGATCCCGGGTGTGCGCGACACGCTCGTGAGCGCGATCGAGCAGGGACTGTCCGACGAAGGCCTCGACTGGGACGAGGACGTGGCTCCCGCGCTCGGAGACGAGGTCGTCGTCGTCGCCACCGCCAAGCTGCGCCGATCGTCCTGCTCCAGCCGGAGAGCGAGGAGAAGCTCGCTGCGTTGCTCGAGAAGAGCGACGAGCTGCCGGCCCGCGGCGAGGTGGACGGATGGGTGGCGCTCGCCGAGAACGACGCCGACCTTGCCGACTACCGTGCGGCGCTCGAGCGAGGGACGATCGAAGGCGACGAGGCGTTCGCCGCCGGTCTCGAAGCGCTCCCCGACGAGAGCCTCGGTCTCGTGTGGGTCGACATGGCCGTTCTGACCGACGAGCTGAGCCCGCTCTTCCAGCAGGCCACGCAGGAGAAGATCGACGCTCGGGATCGACTGGCTGTCCGCGGCGCTCTCCGCGGAGGACGACGGACTGCTCGTCGCGATGGGGGCGCGGACGCCCGACGGGCGACACGCACTACGAGCCGACGCTCTTCCGCAGCGTGCCCGCGGATGCAGTCGCCGCGATCTCGTTCGGCGGGACGCAGGGTGCGCTCGACCGACTGCAGGGCCAGGTCGACGTCGACGGCCTCTCGCAGATGATCGAAGACGCGACCGGCGTCTCGCTCGACGGCATCGTCGACGCGCTCTCCGGCGAGGGCGTGCTCTACGTCCGTCCGGGTGAGACCCTCCCCGAGGTCACGCTCGCGCTCGCGCCGCCCGATCCGGACAAGACGTGGACGACGGTCGACCGCCTCGCCCGCAAGCTCGCGAGCGAGACTGCAAGTCGACCGTCACGACGAGCACCGAGAACGGAGTCGAGGTCTCCAAGCTCGTCGTCGACGATGTGACGATCCGCTACGCGCGCTCGGACGCCGACACGATCGTCGTCACGACCGGTGAGGATGCGCTTGCGCTGCTCGCGGGCACTGGCCCGAAGCTCGTCGACTCCGAGGGCTATCGCCGTGCCGCAGAAGATGTCGGGCTCGAGGGTCGCACGAAGGGCTTCGTCTACGTCGACGTCGACGGGATGCTGCCGCTGATCGAGAGCCTCGCCGGCGAGAGCATTCCCCCCGACGTGCGCGACGGCGTCGCGGCCGTCGACTCGCTGATCTTCCAGACCTCCGGCGACGGCGACTCGACGCACGTCAGCGGCTTCGTCCGCGTGCCGTAGGCTTGCCGAGCCAGTCGGCGCGCGAGCGCTTCAGCACCGCGAAGCCCGCCCGGATGGCGGGCTTCGTTCTCCGTGGAAGCGCCTACGCGTCGTACGTGCCGCCGAGCTCGCAGCACCTGCGGCCTGCTCTTGTGCCCGGCCTCCTGCATGATGCCCGGGACGTCGGGGTCGGTCGCGAAGCGCTGCCAGCCCTCCGCATCCCAGTCGAAGACCGCCCACACGCGGTCGGACTCGTTGGGATCGCGGAAGACGCGAGAGCCCTTGGACCCGTGGAGCTTTCGCTTCTCGGCGCCCTTCGTCGAGAAGATCTTCACGAAGCGGTCGTAGTCCTCGACCGTGGTCGTTGCCAGGAGCATCGCTCTCCTCCTCTTGGTTGCTCTGGCGCCGCTGCTCGACGCCGATGACGAGGTGAGTGTGCGCCCAAAGCACCTGGCGCGGCATCGGGCGAACGCCCTATGCGTTGCGAGCGAGAGCGGGGCGAACGAGGTCGTGCTCGAACGCCCACAGCGTCGCCGCCGCCCGGCTGCGGACGCCGGCCTTCTCGTAGACGTGCTGGACGTGGTGGCCGACCGTCTTGGCCGAGATGCCGAGGTCCGCGGCGATCGCCTGGTTGGACTCCCCACGCACGAGCACGAGGAGGACTTCGAGCTCGCGCGCTGTGAGTCCGGCAGGCAATTCGCGCGCTCGCTCCCGCACGCGGTGCCCGGCCGCAGCGAGCACCGCGTCGACGGCGTCGCGGTCGAGCCGCCCCTCGTCGGCCTCATGCGTCAGCACCGCCTCCGCGGTCGGCGCGTCGAGGGCCGGCCTGTACGGGCGCGCCTCGCGCATGGCCGAGTAACAGTCGGCGGCCGCGAGGAGGCGGGCGGGTTGGTCGAGTGCGGGGCCGCGTGAGCCACGGTGGTAACCGGAGCCGTCGAGCCGTTCGTGGTGGGAGCCGGCCAGGATCCCGATCGGAGCGAGCGCCGCCGACTGGGCGAACGCTCGCTCCGTGAAGTGGGGATGGAGTCGAACGCGCTCCCACTCGCCGAATCCGAGAGGGCCGGGCTTCTCCCAGATCGCGTTCGACACGCCGATCCGGCCGAGGTCGTGGGCGAGCGCGGCCCGCGCGCAAGCGGGTCACGGAGTCGGCCGGGAGGCCCACACGCCAAGCGGCCGCTTCGGCGAGCTCGGCCACGCTCGTCGAGTGCTCTCGAAACCACGGGGACTTGAGACCGGTGAGCGCGGCGATGGCAGCGAAGGCCGCATCGACTCGTTCGCCCGTGATCCGGACCTGTGGGAACGGCTCGGTCTCGAGGGCCTGCTCCCACATCCGCGTCTCGTCGAGGCCCTCGAGCGAGCTCGCCGAAACCCCGCACGGCGAGCTCGGCGAGACGAGGCTCGTACGCCGCGCCCGCTCGGCGCTCGATGACGGCGCGCGCCTCGTCGGCGCCCGACGCGGAGAGAAACAGGGAGATGTCCCTGCCCACGTGCAGAAGGCGCATCGGCAGCGGGATCTCGTCGCCTCGGACGTCTGGGAATCCTCGCCCGTCCCAGCGCGCGAAGACGAACTCGAGCGCAGCGTGGATGCTCGAACCGAGGTCGAGCCAGCCCGCGAACCGCTGTGCGACCTCGCACATCGTGGCGAACGACGCGCGAGACCTCGGACCGGCCTTGGCGATGGCGTCCTCGATGAGTGTGGCGCGGACTTCCGGAGGCCGCCCCGCTCCGACGTATGCGCGATAGAACGCGAGCACTTCCGCGGGGTTGGTCGTGTCGATCAGGAAGAACGCGGCTCGGTGCGCGATGTCGTCGCCGAAGAGTTGCGCGGCCTCGTGCCCGTTCGACGTGCACCCGGAGGCGTGGAGGAGCGCGACGTAGTACGTATCCACCAGCTCCTGCGCCGATGCTCCGGCGAGCTCGCCGAGCCGAGCCGCGAGCACGGCGCTCCGCAACGCGTGCTCGAGCGGCTGACCGGTGCCGAGGTCGGTCGCGAGCGAAAGCGCACCCACCACCTCGGCGGCGCGGATCGGCTGCTCACCTGCTGGATCCTCCGCGGGCACGTCCGGATCCTATGAGGCCTCGCGCCGCCTCAGTGACCGGCCGGCTTCTCCCAGCCCTCGAGGACGGGCGGCGTGTAGTCGGCGCCCACCGTCCTCGACCCGTCGACCCACGGGCCGAGCTCGGGCTGGGGGAACTTCGTGTGATCCGCCTTGAGCTGGATTCCGTACGAGTTGCCGCTCGTCAGGTGCTTCACGAGCACCTTGCGCGCGATCTCGTCCTCGCGGCCGTCGGGGATCGGGAAGTAGATCTTGAGGAAGGCATTGCTGTAGCGGTCGAAGACCGCTGGCATGCCGTCTTCTTCGAGCAGCGCGATGTCTTCGAGCCAGTTCAGGTCCTCGCCCGGGGTGGCGGCCATCAAGTCGACGTCGTCGAGAAGCGAGATGTCCTCCTGATAGGGGAAGCGGTGCCCTGCGAGGAACTCGGCGTCGATCGACTTGATCTTCT
>CAWGJJ010000015.1:0-26161 GCA_963822885.1 uncultured Gaiellaceae bacterium | reverse complement strand
ACGGACGAAGGGCGCTGGACTCTGACGATCGCGGCACTCGACGACCAGGGCCTGAGCTCGACCACGACGCAGCGGTTCACGGTCAACTCGACGCTCGCGTCGCTCCGCGTCGCTCCGCTGCGCGTCGTCGTTCGTCCGACCGGTGGCCGAGCCGACATCCGCTGGGCACAGGCACGCGCTGCGCGCGTGAAGGTGACGATCGAGACACCGGGAGGCGTCGTCGTCCGAACGGTGGCGAACGCGCCGTTTCAGCCCGGCGAGCTCGCCGTGGCCTGGGACGGCCGCGGCCGCAATCGCAAGCCGGTCGGCGGCGGGCGCTACGTCGCCAGAGTGACGGCGACGAACGAGCTCGGCGTCGTGTCCCTCACGCAGCCGCTGACCGTTCGCCGGGTCGCGCGCTAACCCGACCAACCGCGTAAGTACAGTCCGCCCTCGTGCTCGTCGCCTCCATCCTGAGCGAGCTCTCCGACGCCATCACGTCGATCGATCGGGGACTACGGCCTCTACGCCGTCTTCTCGCTCATGCTCATCGACGCGGTGCTGCCGGCCGCGAGCGAGCTCGTCATGGTCTACGGCGGCGCGCTCGCCGCGGGTGCGTTCGCGAACCAGGATGTCACGCTGTTCGGGCGCACGATCGAAGACGGCTGGCCCGCCTACCTCGCGATCGCGCTCGCGGGCACGATCGGGTACACGCTCGGCGCGATGATCGGGCTGGGCGATCGGCTTCTACGGCGGCCGCCCGTACCTCGAGCGGCACGGTCGCTGGCTCCATCTGAACGCGGAGAAGCTCGATCGCGCCGAGCGCTGGTTCGCGCGCTGGGAGGACTGGGCCGTCTTCCTAGGGCGGCTCACGCCGGTCATCCGCTCGTTCGTCTCCATCCCGGCCGGCGTGTTCGAGGCGCGGTTCGTCCGCTACACGCTGCTGACGCTCCTCGGATCCGCGATCTGGTGCTTCGCCTTCGCAGGCGCCGGGCTACGCCGCCGGCGAGGCGTGGGAGGACTTCCACCACGCGTTCCGCTACGTCGAGTACGTCGTCGCGGCCGCGATCGTCGGCGGCGCGGCCTGGTTCGGCTGGAGGTACCTCAAGAAGCGAAAACGGCGCCTGGCCGAGGAGTCGTCGGGCGCCTGACGAACCTGAGATCGACCTCGCCGGAGCTACACTCGCCCGCGTGACGCAGCAGATCCCACTCATCGACGTGAAGGCGCAGTACGCGCCGCTGATCCCCGAGCTCGAGGAGCGCTTCTCGGCAGTCCTCGAGTCCGGACGCTTCATCTTCGGGCCCGAGGTCGAGGCGTTCGAGCACGAGGCCGCGGCGTTCCTCGGAGTTCCGCACGCGATCGGCGTCGCGAACGGCACCGACGCGCTCGTCCTCGCGCTCGAGGCGCTCGAGATCGGACGCGGCGACGAGGTCGATCTGCCCCGCCTTCACGTTCTACGCGACGGCCGAGGCGATCGCGCGCGTCGGCGCGACGCCGGTGTTCGCCGACATCGATCCGGCGACGCTCAACCTCGATCCGGAGGACGTCGCCGCGAGGATCACGCCGCGGACGAAGGCGCTCATGCCGGTGCACCTCTTCGGACGCCCGGCGCCGCTCGCCGAGCTCGCCGCGCTCGGGCTGCCGCTCGTCGAGGACGCAGCGCAGGCGTTCGGCGCCGAGGGAGTCGCGCAGACCGGGGTCTGCTCGACGTTCAGCTTCTTCCCGACGAAGAACCTCTTCGCGCTGGGCGACGGTGGGCTCGTGACGTGCCTCGACGACGACGTCGCCGAGCGCGTGCGGATGCTGCGCTTCCACGGCTCGCGCGACAAGAAGACCTTCGAGCTCGTCGGAACCAACTCGCGCCTCGACGCCGTCCAGGCCGCGATGCTCCGGGTCTTCCTGCCGCGCCTCACCGGCTGGAACGACGCGCGGCGAGAGGCTGCCGCGCGCTACGCCGAGCTCGGCCTCGGTGAGATCGTCGAGCTTCCGGGCGACGAGCCGGGCCACGTCTACCACATGTTCGTCGTGCGCTCGTCGCGGCGGGCGGAGATCGCCGCGGCGCTCGGCGAGGCGGGAATCGCGTGCGCGTCCTACTACACGACCCCGCTTCATCTGCAACCGGCGATGCGCTACCTCGGCGTCTCCGAGGGCTCGCTCCCCGAGACGGAGCGCGCCGCGGCGGAGAACCTCGCGCTGCCGATGTGGGGCGGCATCGCGCTCGAGCAGCAGGAGCGCGTGGTCGAGGCCGTGCGCGCCGCGGTCGGCGTCCCCGCGTAGCCGTGCGCTTCCCGGTCAACCGGCATCGCCTCTGGCAAGTCGCCGTCGATGCCGCGCTGATCGCGCTCGCGTGGATCGCGGCCTGGTACGTGCGCTTCGACGCGCGTCCCCGCTACTACGACCGGTACCTGGAGTGGGACGTCGTCCTCGGCGTCGTCGTCATCATGCTCCCGGTCTTCGTCGCCTTCGGCTTCTACAACCGCTGGTGGCGCTACGTGTCGACGCAGGACATGTGGGGCGTCCTGCGCGGCGTGGCGACCGCGGTCGTCGCGGTCTTCCTCGTCTTCGCGCTGCTGGACTTCCACCGCGCCTCGGTGCCGCGCGGGATCTGGATCATCGACCTGCTGCTCCTGCTCGCGTTCGTGATGGGCGTGCGCCTGCTCGCACGCACGATCATCGAGCGCCCGGCCGCGCGCTCGATCGTCGCGCGGGGCAAGGAGGTGCTGATCGTGGGCGCGGGAGACGCGGCGCAGCTGATGCTGCGCGAGATGCTGCGCAACCCGTCGCTCGGCTACACGCCGATCGGGCTCGTCGACGACGACCCGCGCAAGAAGAACCTTCGCCTCCACGGCGTGCGCGTCCTCGGCACGACCGCCGAGCTGCGCGAGCTCGTGCGCGAGAGGCGCCCGGACGAGCTGCTCATCGCGATCCCGTCCGCATCGGGTGACGTGCGCGAGCGCATCGTCGAGGTGGCTCGCGTCGAGAACGTCCCGGTCAACACGCTTCCGGCGCTCCACGATCTCATCACGGGCGACTTCAACCTGGCGGGCCAGATCCGGCCCGTCGAGGTGGAGGACCTGCTCGGCCGCGAGCCCGTCGACGCCGACCTCGCCTCGATCGCCGGGTATCTCGCCGGCGAGGTCGTGCTCGTCACGGGCGCGGGCGGCTCGATCGGCTCGGAGCTCTGCCGCCAGATCGCGCGCATGGGCCCGACCCGGCTCGTGCTCGTCGACAACGGCGAGCCCGGGCCTCTTCGAGATCGAGCGCGAGCTCGTGGACGAGCGCGACTTCCACGCGACCGCTGCCGTGCTCGCGGACGCCGGCAACGCGACGAAGATGCGGCAGGTCTTCGAGAAGTACCGCCCGGCGGTCGTCTTCCACGCCGCCGCGTACAAGCACGTGCCGCTCATGGAGGCCAACCCGCTCGAGGCCGTGCGCAACAACGCGCTCGTCACGCGCACGGTCGCCGACATCGCGGTCGAGTTCGGCGCGAAGCGCTTCGTCCTCGTCTCGACGGACAAGGCCGTCAACGCGAAGACGGTCATGGGCCAGTCGAAGGCGCTCTGCGAGTGGATCGTCGAGTCGTGGGGCCATCGAGACGACACGACGACGAAGTTCTGCGGCGTGCGGTTCGGGAACGTCCTCGGCTCGTCGGGCAGCGTCATCCCGATCTTCCGCAAGCAGATCGCGCGCGGCGGGCCGGTCACGGTCACGCATGCGGAGATGACGCGCTTCTTCATGACGATCCCGGAGGCGGTGCAGCTGATCATCCAGGCGGGCGCGATCGGCGGCCGCGGGCAGGTCTACGTGCTCGACATGGGCGAGCCGGTGAAGATCACCGACCTCGCCGAGACGATGATCCGGCTCTCGGGCAAGGAGCCCGGGCGGGACATCGCGATCGAGTTCGTCGGCGCGCGGCCCGGCGAGAAGCTGCACGAGGAGCTGTGGTCGGAGACGGAGACCGTCTCACCGTCGACGCACGAGGCGATCATGCTCGTGACGCGGCCGCCGATCGACCAGCACTGGCTCGAGGACGAGCTCGACGAGCTCGCGCGCCTCGTCGACGAGGGCGAGACGCTCGAGCTCATCGGCCGTCTCAACACGATCGTCGCCGCGCCGCGGCGGAACGGCGTTCTCGCCGGAGACGGCGCGGGCGCCGCCGAAGCGACGCCCGCATCCGAGATCGTCTAGCGCCGGCTACGCGCCCGGGATCTTGAGCAGCGAGGAGCTGCCCGCCTTCGCGCTTGTACGTGAAGTCCGGGCCCGACGGGCGCGAGGTTGTCCGGCCCGGGCGCCGTCTCGACCCACAGCGTGTGCGCCTGGACGTCGATGAGGAACGCAGCCCGGGCCGAAGGCCGCCGAGGCGTCGACGATGCCGCTCGTCTCCCACGAGCCGGGTCGGCCGGCGGGTGAGGCTGCGGTCGTAGCAGTGCGGGCTCGTCCGTCGGGCCGCCGTCCGCCGACTGATCGACCTTGGCGACGACCTGCGGATTGCCCGAGACGCCCACCGGGCGAGTCGAGGTCGAACAGCCAGATCCGCGCAGTCGTCTCACCCGCGATGTTGCTGTGCTCGAGCCCGGATCCTCCTGGATGAGGAGGCTGCCCTTGCGTCGTCTCGATGTTGTCCGGGTTGTGCATGGCAAGTCGCCTGCCGCCGGCGTCGGCTTCGAGCCTGTCGAGAAGTATCCACCCGAGTCCGCGTTGAGCAGCACCGACAGCTCGAGGACCTTCGTCGGATCCTTCTCGTCGAGCACCATCTTGCAGATTCGGCCGTTCGGGTCGGACCCGTGGTTCCGGAAGGTCCGCGCGACAGCCTGTTGGTCGCGGGATCCGTCGCGTGCTGCAACGCCCGAGGCTCGCCCGTATCGGCGAAGTACACGACGTTCGGGTCGTTCGGTCGTAAGCGATGTCCTCGACGCGGACGAACTGGAACACGTTGTTGAGTTGGATCCAGCTCTCCACGGGCCGTCGACTCGTGGATCGTCGCCCGTTGTCGCGATGCCGCTCTCGGGCAGCGGAAGTGAACGATCCGCGAGACCGTCTCGCCGGGCGTGCAGGTCGCCGTAGTCGTTCTCGGGCGATCGTGTCGGCTGTCGTTCGAGTCGTTCGCCCGTGAACGTCGTAGTAGTCGCTGGTTCGGTGGCCGAGTACGGTCGTCTCGCGATCGCCGGCGAGTAGGTCCGTCGCGTCGAGTCGAGCTGCGCTCGCGCTCGGCGCGGTGTAGAGGTAGAGCTGGGATCGCAGGCGCCGAGAACGTGTCGTCGCCCGAGAGCACGACCAGGTGTCCGTACCGCCGGAGCGCGACGGCGTTCTCGTGGTTGTGCCGACCCATCCCGTAGATCGGCTTGTGCGTGCCCGTCCTTGATGTCGTAGCGCGACGACGAGTCCGAGCTGCTCCGTTCCGGCCGTGCCGGCGGGATCGAGTCAGCCATTGACCGTCGCGATCGACCTAGTCGGTCGCCTCCTCGTTCGTGAACAGGATCGGACGGTCGAAGCCCTCCTTCGCCGGCACGAGGTAGTTCGAGCAGAAGCGCTGGTAGCCCGCGCTGCTCGCGATCGCGAACGAGCCGTTGAGCACTCTCCGGTCTCCGCTGATCGTCAGGCGCGCCACCTGCGAGTTGTCGAAGTCGTTCTGCGAGTTGTCCGTGGTTGGCGGGCGGCGGGCTCGACGTCGGGCCGTACGCGAAAGCGACTGTCGAGGTCTCGTGGTTCACGAAGACGTCGAGCGGCCCGCCCCTGCTCGCCGCGCGTCGCCGTTGCCGGCCCGCACCGCGATGCCGTCCGGAATCGCCTCGAAGCGGAACCCGTTCGGAAGCATGTCGCCGACGGTGAGGAGCGGCTACGGCGGCTGGCAGTCCCGCAGCATCGGTGAGCATCGACGTCCTGGCTCGTCTTGAATCCGGCCTTCTTGTCGCTGTCGGCGGTCGCCGCCGCGGCGAATACCGCCATGGAGACCGCGACGCCGAGCGCCGTTGCGACCAGTCGAGCTCGTCTCATGTTCTCCCCTTCCCTTGACTGACGACGGGACCCTAACCAGATCGACGACATTCGCGCTACCCCTCGAGCGCGGAAAGCATGAGGTCGAGCAGGACCGCCGGGTCCCGTCTCGTCCGTGCGCTCGCCCGTGCTCGCGCTTCTCGAGCTCGAGCTCGTCCGCGGAGGTCAGGACCCGCAGTCTTCCTTCGTTCACGAGGGCTCTCGTCTACCGCGCCGAGTCGACCGGCAAACGTCGTGTAGACCGGAACGCCGAGAGCGACGGCCTCGCGATTCATCGTGCCGCCCGCGGAGACGACGAGATCGGCAGAGCGCGACGAGGCTCAGCGCGTCGATCGCGTGCTCCGGCACGACGAGCGACGGGAGGCGCTGGGCCAGGATGTCCTCGCGCTGCCGCGCGGTGCGCGGGAGGACGACGGCGTGGACGCTCTCGTCGCGACCGAGCCGCTCGAGCACGTCGCCGAACAGCGGGTTGCCGTGGCGGTGGTACAGCGACACGTCGGGCGGCGTGCGGACGACGACGAGCACCCGCTCGGTGTCGAGCCCGAGCGCGTCGAGCACGGCGGTGTCGGGCGCGAAGCCCGCCAGCGAGTACTCCTCCTTCAGGCCCGGGTAGCGGCGCACCTTGCTCCGACTCGCGCCGAGTCCGTCGAGTCGTTCCTGCGGGATCGCGTCGGGGACGATCACGCGACGAGCCGCGCGGCAGCCGAGGCCGTGCTGGACGCGGGCGAACTCGTAGTCGAACGCGTACGACGACGGGATGCCGAGCGAGCGCGCGACGAGTGGGAGCTCGTGCGACGCGTGGGACAGCGCGAGGTCGAAGTCGCGACCCTTCGCGAAGCCCCGCAGCGCGTGGAGTCGGCCTGCCATCGCGCGCGCCTTGCCGACGGCGCCGGCGCCGCCATGGCCAGGTCCGACGACGTCGTGCGCGATCTCGTGCAGCTCGAGGAGCTCGATCGTCTGTGCGTACTCCCTCGTCGTCACCTCGACGTCGTGCCCGCGCTCCTGGAGCAGCGCGACGAGCGGCCGGAAGAACGCCACCTGCGGCGAGTTGGAGATGTCGATCCAGACGCGCACGGGCGTGACCCTATCGAGTCACGTATAAGTTGGACTTATGGACACGCGCCAGCTTGCCGCGTTCTGCGCGGTCGTCGAGCGCCGCAGCTTCTCCCAGGCGGCCGAGCGACTCGGCGTCACCCAGCCGGCGGTGTCGCTGCAGGTGCGCGCGCTCGAGAAGCGGCTCGGGACGCAGCTCCTCGACCGCTCGGGACGGCGCGTCGAGCCGACCGAGGCGGGGTGGCGGCTCTACCGCGGCGCGCAGCGGATGCTCGCGCTCGAGGATCAGCTCGTCGCGGACGTGGCCGCGTCGGGTGAGGGCGACCTCGCCGGCGACCTCGTCCTCGGTGCATCCACGGGTCCGGCGGCGGTCGTCGTGCCGGTCGTTCTCGGCGAGTTCCAGCGCCTGAACTCCGATGTCCGCGTGTTCCTCACGGTCTCCGACACGCACTCCGTCGTCGAGCGCGTCGCGGCGCGCGAGCTCGAGCTCGGCATCGTCGGCGCCGCACGGCGCCATCGCGGCGTTCGCTTCGAGCCGTTCTTCTCCGACGAGGTCATCCTCGTCTGTCCGCCAGGGCATCGCTTCGCCGATCGGACGGTGACGCTCGACGGAGCTTCGCGAGGAGCCGCTGATCCTCATGCAGGAGGGCGCCGGTGTACGACAGATCGTCGAGGACGCGCTGCGGCGGCAGGGGATCCGGCTGCGCGATCTCGACGTTCGGCTCGAGCTCGGACTGCAGGAGTCGGTGCGGCGCGCGGTCGAGGCCGGCTACGGCGTGACGTTCATCTCGCGCACCGCGGTCGAGTCCGAGCTCGCGGCGGGGCGGCTCGCGGAGGCGCGAGTCGAAGGGCTCGAGGCGACGCGTGAGATCTCGCTCGCCTCGGCCACCGGGCGCGCTCGCACGCGCGTCGCCGACGCGTTCGTGACCTTCGCCCGCGAGCGGCTGGCCTCGTGATCGTTCGCTGGGGTCTCGACGCGCTCGGCGCGCTCCTCGACCGAGCTCGGCATCGACCGTCCGCTGCTCGTGACGAGCGAGCGCTTCGCGGCCATGGAGCTGCCCGTCGCCGAGCGCTTCAGCGGCGTTCGCCGCCACGCGCCGGTCGACGTCGGTCGCCGCCGCGACGGACGCCGCAGCGAACGCGGACGGACTCGTCGCGCTCGGCGGCGGCAGCGCGATCGACACGGCGAAGGCGGTCTCCGCGGCCACGGGCCTCCCGCTCGTCGCGGTGCCGACGACGTACTCGGGCTCCGAGTGGACGCCGTACTTCGGCATGCGCGACGAGGCGCGACGCGCCAAGACCGGCGGATCCGGTGCGAACACCGTCGCGATCGTCTACGAGCCCGCGCTCACGCTCGACCTCCCCCGCGACGAGTCCGTCGGGACGGCGATGAACGCGCTCGCCCACTGCGCGGAGGCGCTCTACGCCGGGCCGTGTGACGACGCGTCCGCCGGAGCGGCTCTGATCGGCACGTGGCTTCCCGTCGTCGCCGCGAACGGCGGCGATCTCGAGGGGCGAACGAGGCTGCTCGAGGGCGCGATGCATGCCGGCATGGCGCTCGCCGAGCGCGGCCTCTTCCTCGCGCACGCCATGGCGCAGGCGCTCGGCGGGCGGTACGGCGTGTCGCACGGCGCCATGAACGCGCTCTGCCTCGCGCCGGCGCTGCGCTTCAACGAGCGCCGTCGTGCCGGACGCGCTCGCGCGCGCTCGCGACCGCGCTGGGTGTCGCCGACGCTCCCGCGCGAGTCGAGGAGCTCGCCCGGCTCGGCGGCTTCGAGCGCCTTCGCGACCACGGGATCCCGGAGGACGAGCTCGCGGAGGTCGCAGTCGGAGACCGCGCAGCGCCCGGGTGCGCGCTCGAACCCGCGGCCGGCGACGGCGGACGACATCGAGGCGCTCCTGCGCTCGATCTGGTGAGCGTTGACGGACTCGCCGCCGGAAGCGGACGATGTAGCGATGGCCGTCGAATACGCAGGGATCCTCGCAGCGGTCGCGCTGATGGCAGCGACGCTCACCGGCGCGTACGGGAAGACCGTCACCGCCGTCTTCGCCTCGAGCACCGCGGGTGTCGCTTCGGTTGCCAAGGCCGCGAAGGCGCAGAAGGTCTCGACGGCCGGCGCGAAGACCGCCTACAAGCGTGCGCCCTACGAGAAGCCCGCTCTGAAGTACCTCTACGCGCTGGGCTGGATCGGCGGGACGAAGAACCCGGGGCAGTGCGGGCTCACGCTGCTCGGACAGGACGCCGCGAAGGAGCAGGCGGCTCGCGACATGCGCTCGAACACGAAGCTCGTGGCGCAGCTCAAGAAGCGAGCGATCAGCGTCTCGGCAGCCGCGACTGCGCTCACCAAGGGCGTCGTTTCAGCCTGCGCGTGAGCTCGCGCGCTAGTCAGCCGTCGGGCGGCGGCCGCCCATGATCCGGCGCAGGCTCACGATCCCGAGGATCGTGTCGCCGTCGACGACCGGCAGGTGCCGGAAGCCCTTGTCGAGCATGATCTCCTGCGCCTCGTCGAACGTCGTGTCGGGCGAGGCCGTGATCGGGTTCGCCGTCATCCACTGACGCACGCGCGCGTCGCTCGTGTGCACGCGCGCGGCCATCGCGCGCAGCATGTCGCGCTCGGTGAGAACGCCGATCAGGCGGCCGAAGTCCTTCACGACGACCGCGCCGACGTTCTGCGCGCTCATCCGCTCCGCCACCTCGCCGAGCGTGTCCTCGGGAGCGACGGTGATGAAGGTCGGCTTGACGATCTCGCCCAGGGTTCCCATGAGCGGGGGAGTGTAACCCTCGTTCGGAATCAACACGCTCATCCGATAACGATCAGTAATGACAGGAATAAGGATCTGCGCTACCATCACGGCCATGCGCGCCAAGCGCTTCCTTCGACGTGCTCGTGGTCGGCAGCGGTGCTGCCGGCCTCGCTGCCGCCGTCTCGGCCGAGCGCGCGGGAGCGCGGGTCGCGCTCGCGACGAAGACGACGCTGCAGGCGTGCAACTCCGCGAAGGCTCAAGGCGGGATCCAGGCCGCGTTCGGCGAGGACGACTCGCCCGAGATCCATGCCGAGGACGTCATGCGCAGCTCGCACGAGACCGCGAACCCGCGACTCGTCGAGGTGCTCACGAGCGAGGCGCCGTCGGCGATCCACTGGCTCGAGGAGCTCGGCGTCGAGTTCACACGCTCGAACGGCGGCTACCGGCTCGCGCGCTGCGGCGGCGCGACGCGGCACCGGCTGCTCCAGGTCGGCGACCGAACCGGGTCACGCGATCACGAAGGCGCTGCGCGAGACCTACGAGGCCGGCGGTGGCGCCGAGCTCCCGCACCACGCGCTTGCGGGCACTCGCGCCGGCCGGAGCACGGCTGGATCGCCTCCTTCGACACGAAGGACGGACGCGCCGACGTCGAGGCCGGCGCTGTCGTGCTCGCCGCCGGCGGTCGCTGCTTCGCCGAGGCGGAGACGCGCGGCGAGCTCTCCACGAACCATCCGAACGCGACCGGCGAGGTGACGCGGATCGCGATCGAGGCGGGCGCCGAGACGCGCGATCTCGACGCGCTCCAGTACCACCCGAACGGCGGCGCCTGGCCGTCCACGATGCAGGGCTACTCGATCCCGGAGACGACGCGCGCGTACGGCGCCGTCCTGCGCAACGCGGACGGCGAGGAGTTCACGGACTCGCTCGGCCCGCGCGACGCGGTCTCTGCCGCGATCGTGGCCGAGGTCGAGAAGGGCAAGGGCGTGGAGACGCCCGACGGCCGTCCCGCGGTCTGGCTCGACACGACGCGCATCTCGCCCGAGGACGCGGCGATCTCGCTGCCGTACATGCTTCGCCGGTACCGGGCAGCGGGCATCGACCCCCTCGCCGAGCCGATCTACACCTACCCCGTCCTCCACTACCAGAACGGTGGGCTCGTGATCTCGGAGCACGCGGAGACGACGCTCGAGGGCGTCTTCGCCTGCGGAGAGATCGCGGGCGGCACCCACGGAAGGAATCGCATGATGGGCAACTCGCTGCTCGAGTGCGCCGTCTTCGGCCGGCGTGCCGGGAAAGCCGCCGCCGAGAGGGCGCGCACGTGAGCGTCGTGGCGACCGATCTCGACGCGGCGGTCTCGGACGCGGCTGCGCACCTCTACGTCTGGGCGCTGAAGGACATCCCGCAGGATCTTCGCGACGCGCTCGCGGATGCGGCGGAGCGCGAGACCTCGGTGACCGGCCAGCGCGTCCTGCAGACGATCCTCCGCAACGTGAACGTGGCCGAGGACGGAGAAGAACCTCGTCTGCCAGGACACGGGCATCGCGGTCTACTACTGCAGGGTCGGCGAGCACTTTCCGCTGCATCCGGCACGGATCTACGCGGCGCTCAAGGAAGGCACCGAGCGCGCGACCGTCGAGCACCCGCTGCGCTCGAACACCGTCCACACGCTGACGCGAGAGAACACCGGGCCGAACGTCGGCTACCGCGTGCCGATCGTGCACTGGGACTTCATCCCCGACTGGGACGGCCTCGACGTGAAGTGCGTCCCCAAGGGATCCGGCTCCGAGAACATGAGCTTCCTCAAGATGTGCGTCCCCGCCGACGGCGTCACGGGCATCAAGAAGTTCGTGCTCGAGTCGATCGTCGGCGCAGGTGGCAAGCCGTGCCCGCCGGGATCGTCGGGGTCGGCATCGGCGGCTCGGCCGACTACGCGATGCACCTCGCGAAGGAGGCGATCGCGCGGCCGGTCGGCACGCACAACCCCGATCCGCTGGTCGCGCAGCTCGAGGGCGAGCTCAAGGATCTCCTCAACGAGACGGGCGTCGGCCCGATGGGGCTCGGCGGCGACGTGACGGTGCTCTCCGTGCACGTCGAGCACGCCGACACGCACATGACCCTCAACCCGGTCGCCGTGAACTACCAGTGCTGGGCGCGCGCGTCGCGCGCTCGGCGCACGTCGCCGCCGACGGTTCGCATCGAATACGAGAGGGACGCCTGATGGCGACGCACGAGGTCACGTTCCCGTCACCGATCCGGCAGAGATCCTGAAGCTCCGCGCCGGCGACGAGGTCACCGTCCAGGGGCACATCATCGGGATCCGCGACCGCACGCAGATCCGGATCTTCGACCAGGGGGTCGAGCCGCCGATGGATCTCTCGGGCGCGTTTCTCCTCCACACCGCGCCGAACGTCCGCAAGCTCGGCCCCGGCCGCTACGAGAAGCTCTGCATCGGGACGACGACGTCGCGCGCGCATGGTGCGCTTCACCGAGCCGCTCGGCTCCCAGTACGGCGTCCGCGCGATCTGCGGCAAGGGCGGGTTCCCGGACGAGGCGATCGAGCCGATGCAGCGCCTCGGGATGGTCTACTTCGCGATCGTCGGCGGGGCGGCTGCGCTCGAGACGACCCAGATCGAGGAGATCGAGGAGGTCGCCTGGGAGGAGCTCATGCCCGAGTGCCTCTGGAAGTTCCGCGTGAAGGACTTCGGCCCGCTCACGGTCGGAATCGACGCCCACGGCGGCTCGCTCTACCACGACGTCCAGAGCCGTGCCTTCGAGAAGTTGGAGGAGATCTATGCACGCTTCTAGCGAGCATTCGTTCCTGGACATCCCGACGCGCGAGGGCAAGCCCCGCGAGCGCGGCCTCACGCACGTCATGGACAAGGGCCTGAACCTGCGCGAGATCGAGGGCCTCTTCGACACCGCGGGCGAGTACGTCGACATCGTCAAGCTCGGCTGGGGCACGAGCTACGTCACGAACAACCTCGAGAAGAAGGTCGCGCTCTACCGCTCGTTCCAGACGCCGGTCGTCTGCGGTGGAACGCTCTTCGAGGCGGTCTACGGCCAGGGCAAGATGGACGAGTTCAAGCGCTGGCTCGAGCACTTCCGCTTCTCGCACGTCGAGATCTCGGACGGCACGCTCGACATCCCGCGCGAGCAGAAGCTCGAGCTGATCGCCGAGTTCGCGCGCGACTTCGTCGTTCTCTCGGAGGTCGGCTCGAAGGACTCGGACGTCAACATCGCGCCCTACCTGTGGGTGCAGTGGATCCGCGAGGAGCTCGACGCGGGCGCCTGGAAGGTCATCGCCGAGGGCCGAGAGGGCGGCACCGCCGGCATCTACCGGCCGACCGGCGAGCTGCGGACGGGCCTCGTCGACGAGATCGAGCACTCGATCTCGTTCCACGACCTCATCTGGGAGGCGCCGACGAAGGCGTCGCAGGCGTGGTTCGTGCGGCACTTCGGGACCGAGGTGAACCTCGGGAACATCCCGCCCGACGAGGTCATCGCGCTCGAGACGCTTCGTCTCGGCCTGCGCGCGGACACGCTGAAGGAGGTGCTTCTTGGCCGTTCGAGCGCTGAGCCAGCCGCAACTCCCTGATCTCGACTTCGAGGCCATGACGGCCGAGGAGCTGATCTCCTGGACGCACCAGTTCTTCTGGCCGCGCGTCTGCCTCACGTGCTCGTGGCAGAAGCAGTCGTCGGTGCTCGTGCACATGGTCGCCGAGCTCGGCCTGCGGATGGACACGGTCGAGCTCGACACGCATCTCTTCTTCCGCGAGTCCTACGACACGCGCGACGCGCTCGTCGAGCGCTACCAGCTGAAGCTCATCCAGCCGTCGATCCCGACGGTCGCCGAGCAGCACCGCGCCGAGGGGCCGAACCTCTGGGAGCGCGATCCCGACCGCTGCTGCCACATCCGCAAGGTCGAGCCGCTCGTCGAGGCGCTGCAGCCGTACGACGCCTGGATCTCGGGGATTCGCCGCGACCAGTCGCCGAGCCGTGTCGACACGCCGAAGGTGCAGTGGTCGGAGCGCTACCAGGTCTTCAAGATCCACCCGCTCGCCGACTGGGACGAGAAGCGGGTGTGGTCGTACATCGACGTCAACGAGATACCCTCCAACCCGCTGCACGACGCGGGGTACCGCTCGATCGGCTGCATTCCGTGCACCCGCCCGACGACCCCGGACGACGAGGAGCGCGCCGGTCGCTGGGCCGGCTCGGACAAGCTCGAGTGCGGCATCCACGAGAACACGAAACTCGAAAGGACGGCATGAGTCAGCACATCTATGCGCACGAACACCCCGAGTCCGAGACGGATCGCGGGGGCGGATTCACCCTCTGGTTCACCGGCCTCTCCGGCTCGGGCAAGACGACGATCGCCCATCACGTCGGTCCCGAGCTGGATCGCCGCGGGCACGTCGTCGAGTACCTGGACGGCGACACGGTTCGCACCCATCTCTCGAAGGGCCTCGGCTTCTCGAAGGAGGATCGTGACGCTCACGTCGAGCGGCTCGGCTGGGTCGCGTCCCGCGTCACCCGTCACGGCGGCGCGGTCATCGTGGCCGCGATCTCGCCCTACGAGCAGGCGCGCAAGAACGCGCGCGCGCTCGTGGAGGAGCACGGTCCGTTCGTCGAGATCCACGTCCGCACGTCGCTCGACGAATGCGCGCGCCGCGACGTGAACGGCCTCTACGCGAAGGCGTTCGCCGGCGAGATCAAGGGCTTCACGGGCGTCGACGACCCGTACGAGGCGCCGGCCAATGCGGAGATCGTCGTCGACACCGAAGGCCTCGAGCCCGAGGAGTCCGCAGCTGTCGTCGTCGCGAAGCTCGAGGAGCTCGGACTCGTCGCTGCGAAGGTGACGGCATGACGGCGGTCACGACCGACCGCCTCATCGCTCCGCACGGCGGCACGCTCGTCGACCGCACCGGGGACGCGCCCGACGATCTCGGCTCGCTCGAGGTCGTCACGCTCACCTCGCGCGAGCTCTCCGACCTCGACATGATCGCGTCGGGCGCGCTCTCGCCGCTCGAGGGCTTCATGGGCAAGGCCGACTACGAGCGCGTCGTCGAGGAGATGCACCTCGCGAACGGTCTGCCGTGGGCGCTTCCGGTCTGCCTCGCTGTCGACTCGGCTCCGAGCGGTGACCGCGTCGCGCTCGCCGACGAGTCCGGTCGCCCGATCGCCGTGCTCGAGGTCGAGGAGACCTTCGAGTACGACAAGGAGCGCGAGGCCGAGCACTGCTTCCGCACCACCGACGACGCGCATCCCGGCGTCGCGCGGCTCTACGGGCAGAAGCCGCTCTACCTCGCCGGTCGCGTCACCGTGTTCGAGCGGGCCTCGGCCGAGTTCCCCGAGCTCGCCCGCGACCCCGCCGAGACCCGGCGGATCTTCGCCGAGCGCGGCTGGAAGCGCGTGGTCGGGTTCCAGACACGGAACCCGATCCACCGCGCGCACGAGTACCTCACCAAGGTCGCGCTCGAGACCGTCGACGGTCTGCTCGTCCACCCGCTCGTCGGCGACACGAAGTCGGACGACGTGCCGGTCGACGTTCGCGTCGAGTGCTACGAGACGCTGCTCTCGGGGTACTACCCCGAGGATCGCGTCCTGCTCTCGGCGTTCCCGGCGGCGATGCGCTACGCGGGGCCGCGCGAGGCGGTGTGGCACGCGATCTGCCGCAAGAACTACGGCTGCTCGCACTTCATCGTCGGCCGCGACCACGCCGGCGTCGGGCGACTACTACGGCACGTACGACGCGCAGCTCATCTTCGACGAGTTCGCACCGCACGAGCTGGACATCGAGCCGATGTTCTTCGAGCACACGTTCTGGTGCAACGTCTGCGGCTCGATGGCGAGCACGAAGTCGTGCCCGCACGGGCCGGAGGATCGCGTGTTCCTCTCGGGAACGAAGGTGCGTGAGATGCTCGAAGCCGGAGAGGTTCCGCCGGTCGAGTTCACGCGTCCCGACGTCGCCAAGGTGCTCATCGACGCCTACAAGCAGTAGGGACTAAAGCCCGGTGACGTGGCAGCTCACGCTCGTCGGGCTGTTCACAGGCCTTCTGGTCGGCATGACGGGGATGGGCGGCGGCTCGCTCATGACGCCCATCCTCGTCTTCCTCTTCGGCATCCCGCCGTCGACGGCGATCGGAACCGACATCGCGCACGGCGCCGCGTTCAAGACCGTCAGTGCTGTCCAGCACCGACGGATGGGAAACGTCCGCGCGCGCCTCGCCGGGTGGATGCTCATCGGCTCGGCGCCGGCGTCACTGCTCGGTGTCTGGCTGAACGTCCAGCTGGTGGAGCGCTACGGCGACGACGTCGAATCGGTCATGGGTCAGGTGCTCGGTGCTGCGCTGCTCTTCGGCGCGGTAGGCCTGATTGCAAAGAGCGTCGTGCAGGGCAGTCCGACGGGCGACCAGGACTGGAGCCTGTCGAATCGTGACCGCGTCGCCGCAGTGCTCATCGGGATCTTCGGCGGCTTCATCGTCGGCCTGACCTCGGTCGGAAGCGGCGTGTTCTTCGGACTGACGCTGCTCGTGATCTTTCCGCTCCGCGCGCACAAGGTCGTCGGGACGGACATCTTCCACGCGGCGATCCTGCTCTACGTCGCGGGCGCGGCGCACTGGGCAGCCGGAAACATCGACTTCTCGATCCTCGGCTGGCTGCTCCTCGGCTCGATTCCCGGCGTGCTCATCGGCGGACGCCTGACGCTCTCGATCCCCGAGCAGCGGCTCAGGCTCCTGCTCGCGGGTGTGCTCGGCCTCGCCGGGATCAAGCTGCTCGACGTTCCCTTCGCGGGGACGATCGTCGTCGTCGTTCTGTCGGCGGGAGGAGTTGCACTGCTCGTCTGGCTGGCGCGGCACAGCTGGATCCGCTTCGTCCGCGGGCGCAGCGCGGCCACCGTGGAATAGCTCGGTAGCATCGCGCGGCGATGCGCACGGTCTGGGTGAGCTTCGACACGATCGGCCGCGACTGCCTCGAGGCGGCTGCGGGCGTCGGCGCGGAGGTCGTAGGCGTGGTCACGCTTCCCGGTCCGATCGACCCGA
The DNA here is from genome assembly GCA_963822885.1 of uncultured Gaiellaceae bacterium. Classification (GTDB taxonomy): domain Bacteria; phylum Actinomycetota; class Thermoleophilia; order Gaiellales; family Gaiellaceae; genus GMQP-bins7. The sequence goes on along the minus strand of CAWGJJ010000015.1, from coordinate 9,346 downwards.
ACCGATCCGGTCAGTGCGCGTTCGACGAGGTTGCCCGACGGCTCGAGGCGGCGCTGATCGAGACGCGGGACGTGAATGCGCCCGAGACCGTCAACGCCATTCGCAAGCTCGAGCCGGAGCTGATCTTCGTCGTCGGCTGGTCGCAGCTCGTCCACGATCCGTTCGTCGCGCTGGCGAGCGAGGGCGTCTTCGGGATGCATCCGACGCTGCTACCGCGGCACCGTGGGCGGGCGCCGATCCCGTGGGCGATTCTCACGGGCCTCGCGCGAACTGGCGTGACGCTCTTCGAGATCGTCGACGCGACGGCCGATTCCGGGTCGATCGTAGGGCAGGTCACGCTCGACATCGCGCCAGACGAGACGGCGACGACGCTCTTCGCGCGCATCGCTGACGCGCACGTCGAGTTGACTCGCGAGCTGCTTCCCCAGATTCTCTCCGGTACGGCTGCGCGCATACCGCAGGATCCGAGCCGTGCGAGCTCCTGGCCGAGGCGCACTCCCGCCGACGGGATCATCGACTGGGAGACGAGAGCGCCGTACCTGTACGACTGGGTGCGCGCGCAGACACGGCCGTATCCCGGCGCCTTCACGTTCCTCGGGGACGAGAAGGTGATCGTGTGGAGCGCGCGGCCGGTCGAGCTCGCCGACGCCGCACCCGCGGGCACGGTCGTCGAGGTCGGGTCGGCAGGACCTGTCGTGGCATGCGGCGAAGGTGCGCTCGTGCTCGAGGAGATCCAGACGAGCGTGGGCGAGCTCGAGGTCGGAGCGCAGCTCGGATGACGCGGGTTCTCGTCCTGGCGGCACATCCCGACGACGAGGTGCTCGGGATGGGTGGAACCCTCGCCGTGCACTCGGATGCGGGCGACACGGTGCGCGTCGTCGTCGTGACGGACGGCTCGTCCACGCAGTACCCCGGCGACGCGGAGATTCGCGCACGCAAGGAGGACGAGGCGCAGCGTGCCGCTGCGGAGCTGGGCGTCACCGACTACGTCCATCTCGACCTGCCCGACATGCGACTCGACACGCTGCCGCACGTCGAGGTCAACCGCGTCGTCGAGAACCACGTTGCCGACTTCTCGCCGCAGGTCGTCTACACGCCGCATCCCGACGTGAATCGCGACCATCGCGTCCTCTTCGACTCGGTCGCGGTCGCGACGCGGCCCACGCCGGGCCAGCCGGTGCGCCGCGTCCTCACGTACGCGCCGACCTCGAGCACGGAGTGGACGCCGGCTCCGCTCAACTGGTTCGTCCCGAACTGGTTCGTCGACGTGACGGCGACGATCGAGCGGAAGGTGGCGGCCTTCGCGCACTACGAGACGGAACGGCGCGAGTACCCGCACCCGCGTAGCGAGCGGGCCATTCGCGCGGCCGCCGAGTTCTACGGCACCTGCTGTGGCTGCGAGCACGCCGAGCCGTTCGTGCTCGTCCGGGGCCTCGTACCGGTTGAATGACCGCGCCATGGCGCGGTGGCCCCAGCTCCTCATCGTCCTCGCCCTGCTCGCGGCGACGGCGGCCGCATTCGCGGTCACGGAGCGGCTGAAGCTCGAGCGGAGCCCGGTCACCGGCACACGTGTCGACCGCGTCTTCTCCCCGGTCTGCGAGTGCGCGCGCGACGTCGCCGTCATCTCGATCGTGCTGCGGCGCCGCGAGACGGTGACGCTCGACATCCTGAATCGCGACGGCCGCTCGATCCGCACGCTCGTGCAAGAAGCTTCGCGAGCCGGCCGGCCGCGTCTCGTACACGTGGGACGGCCGCGACAACCTCGAGCGCGTCGTCGCGGAGGGCGTGTACCGGCCGCGTGTCCAGCTCGAGCGGAACGGACGCACGATCGTGCTGCCGAACCCGATGCGCGTGGACACGACGGCGCCGTCGATCAGGCTCGTCCGCGTCTTCCCGCGAGTGCTCTCGCCCGACTCGGACGGGAATCGCGACCGCGTGACCGCGTCGTACCGGATCGACGAGCGCGCACGTGCCGTGATGCTCGTCGACGGTCGCCAGCGCGTGCAGAGCAAGTTCCGACGGGTCGAGGGGAACCTCGTCTGGTTCGGCCGCGTCAACGGTCGCGTGGTTCGGTCGGGGCTCTACGAGATCCGGCTGCGCGCGGTTGATCGCGCCGGAAACCGCTCGGCCCGAACGCGCGCCGTGCCGGTGCGCGTGCGCTTCGTCGAGCTTTCCCGCGAGCGGATCGAGGTGGGCGCGGCGAAGCGCTTCTCGGTGCGCGTGCTGACGGACGCGTCGTCGTATCGCTGGCTGCTTCGACGGGCGCCGCGGGGGAGGGAGCCGGGAGGTGCTCGTGCTGCGCGCGCCCGAGGAGCCCGGCACCTACACGCTGTACGTGACGGCCGCGGGGCGAGCGGCGCGCGCCGACGTGGTCGTCACGGCGCCGGTGGAGTGACGCAGCCGCTGATCCTGCTCGGCGTCAGCCGCTCCGGCACGACGCTGCTGCGCGTGATCCTCGACCGCTCTCGCGGGATCGCGATACCCGACGAGTCGTTCTTCGTTCCGCTGCTGGCGCGCCGTCACGGCCGGACGATCGACGCCGAGCGCTTTCTCGACGACGTGGCGCGGATCCCGACGATCCGCGACTGGGGCGTCTCCGTCGAGCGAGCGTGGCGGCACGCGTGCGCTCGGGGATGCCGACCGGAGAGGCGGTCGCAGCGATCTTCGAGGCGTACGCGGCCGCAGCCGAGAAGCCGCGCTGGGGCGACAAGACGCCGATGTACATGCGGCATCTCGAGCTGCTTCACGAGCTGTTCCCCGACGCGCAGTACGTCCACCTGATTCGCGACGGCCGCGATGCCGCGCTCTCGTTCCTGCAGATGCCGGAGGGGACGTTCACGCGCACGTGGGCGCATCCGACGACGCCGGAGCAATTCGCGTGCCTGTGGCGCAAGGAGGTCGGTGACGCGCGGTCGTTCGGGCGGCGTGTGGGCGCGTCCCGCTACCACGAGGTGCGCTACGAGAGCCTCGTTGCCGCTCCGGAGGAGACGGTGCGCGGCATCTGCGCGTTCGCCGCGATTCCGTTCGAGCCGGCGATGCTCGACTACACGAGCGCGGTCGACGTCTCGGCGAAGCCGCACCAGCAGCGGCTCCTCACTCCTCCTACGAGCGGGCGTGCGGAGCTGGCGCGACGACATGTCGGCCGACGATGTCGCGGCGTTCGAGTCGGTCGCCGGCGATCTCCTGTCCGAGCTCGACTACGAGGTGGCGTCAGGCTCGTCAGGCGGGGCGAGGCCGGCTCTCGAGCGCGCGTGGTACGACGCGCGTCTCACCGCCTGGAACGCCACAGCCTCCCTCGTCCAGCGCTCGCCGCTCTGGCGCCGGCGGCATCCCCGCCTGTCAGCCTGACGTCTTGGGTGCGTCGCGTCCCGGAGTCGCGATGAGCCGGCCGTTCAGCGAGAGGAAGTACGTGCGCTCGGTCGCGATCCCCGGCGTGTACCTGCCGAGCGGCAGGCGCCACGCGATCTCGCCGTCCTCGACGCGGAGCGCGTACGTTCGCTTCTCGAGCGTCGAGAAGAACACGTACGGCCCGATCACGGCCGGCGCGCCGAGCAGGCGACCGTTGACCTCCTTGCTCCAGAGCTCCTCGCCGGTCGTGGCGCGGAACGCCCGCATCCGCCCGTCGAAGCCACCGGCGAACACGCGTCCCTCGGCGACGGCAGGCGTCGTGTACCCGAGACCACCGACGCCGGCTCGCCACACGACGCGTCCGCTCGACGCGTCGAGGGCGTACACCGTTCCGGCGCGCGAGAGCGAGTACAGCCGCTCGCCGTCGGACGACGAGCTCGCGTAGAAGCTCTCGTAGCGGAACGCGTCTCGCTTGAGATACGTCGTCCACTCCTCCGCGCCCGTCCTGCGATCGAGGCAGACGAACGAGCCCGCGTACGTCGTCACGCACACGCGCCCGCCGAACACGGAGGGGCTGGCGTTGATGCGCCCACCGGTCTGGTACGCCCAGCGGATCCGTCCGGTGTCCGCGCGCACGGCGAACAGCCGGCCGTCGTGCGAGCCGAAGAAGGCCGTCCCCTCGACGACGACCGGAGACGACTCGACCTTCCCCGCCGTCTGCACCTGCCAGATCGTCTTGCCGTTGCGCCGGTCCAGCGCGGTGACCGTTCCGTCCTGCGAGGCGACGAGAACACGCGGGCCGTCGATGGCAGGGCTCGAGGGAAGCGTTCCGCCGACGCGTCGCGTCCACCGGATCTTCCCTGAGCTCGCCTCGAGCGCGAAGGTCGTGCCCGAGAAGCCGTTGACGTAGAGCTCGCCCTCGCAGTAGACCGGCGGGAACTCGATGTAGGTGCCGAGCCCGCGCGTCCACGTGAAGCGGCGCGCCGGGAGCCCGAGTGTCGCGTCCGGGCGTCCGAGCGACCTCTGCGGGTCGGCTCCGAAAGTCCGCCAGCAGCGGCGATCGCCGACGGGCTCCGGAGGAGGTTCCGGCTCGGGCTCCGGCTGCGTCGTCGTCTCCGCGGAGACGGTCACACCCTCGAGCTCGGTGTCGAGCGCGCCGGATGGCGGGTCCTTCGTCGTGAGCGCGATCCCGATGGCGAGGCCGATGAGCGCGAGCACCAGGACGGTGACCGCAGCGAGGATCCAGACGAAGGCTTTCGGCATGGAGGCGGCCGCAGACACGGGCCGCCGATCAGTGTGCCAGTACCTCCGGAGCCGACGGAGCGGGCCCGGCAGCGCGCTCCTCGGCGGTGGCGCTGGCCGGCGCGTGCGCGAGCGCAACGGCGGCGAGGCCCATCACGCCCCACGTCAATGGATCCTCGAAGAAGCCCGCGTACAGCAGCGAGTGGACGAAGAGCGTCGCCCCGACTGCCGTGAGGCCGATTCCGAACGCACGCCGACCGCGCGTGACGAGCACGAGCGCCCACCCGACGGCGACGAGTAGCCACAGATAGATCGCGAAGCCGATGACGCCGAGCTCTGCGAGCACTGTCAGAGGCGTCGTGTGTGACGCGTTGCGTCTGGTGGTGCGGCGGCCCGATGCCTCGGCGCTCGCCCGCGGCTGCCCGCCGACTCCGACGCCGGCGATCGGACGCTCCTCGAAAGCGTCGAGCGTGATCTGGACGAGGCGCGAGCGCCCACTCGTGACGTCGCGCGCCGAGCGATCGCCGATGGCGGCTCCCGCCACTCCGGCCGCGACGAGGGTCGCCAGGAGCGTGCAGCCGAGGAGCACGACCCGCGTACGCCGGTCGCTGCCCACGATCGCGATGGCGAACGTCACCACGAAGAGGGCGACGAAGCTCGACTGCGAGTACGAGTAGAAGAGGCCCCAGAACAGGAACGCGACGAAGCCGGCCGCGATCAGCCAGTCCGTCGTTCGGCCGCGCCGAACGAGAATCGCGACGAGCAGGACGGCGATCGCGATCACGAGGTGCCGCCCGTACAGACTCGGATCCTTGAAGAGCGAGGTAACCCTGAAGAACGATGTGTACGCGTTCGCGACCTCGAGGTCGCGCGCGAAGAACAGCGTGCGGGTCTGCGCTTGCCAGATCCCGATCGCGGCGAACAGCGTGCCGAGCGCGACGAGCGTGATCGAGAAGCGCACGCGGGAGCCAGTCCGCGAGCGGCGCGCGAGCCACGACCGCGAGCCCGGCGACGAACGGGAACACGAAGAACGCGAGCGCGGTCGCTCCGGCGCGCTCGTCCCACGTCCACAGGAACGACGTCGCAGCGAGCGTGACGAAGGCGGCGAGCGGAAGTGCGATCAGAAACGGGGGCGGCGCGGGCCGCTCGCCACGGAAGATCCGGTAGCCGAATGCGAGGACGGCGGCTGCGATGGCGAGGTAGAGCGGAAGCAGCAAGAACGCTTCCTCGTCGCCGAGCTGCACGGGAACGCGAAATGGAGCGAAGGCGAGGAGCACGACGGGCACGACCGCCGGGTAGCGGGCGAGCGGCACCGCACCGGCAACGACGGAGACGACGCCGACGGCGAGAAGCGCCATTCCCGTGGGCTCGTCCACCAGCAGGCGGAGATCGTCACCGCCGACGAGAGACCACGCCAGTCCACCGCTCGCGGCGCCCAGGAGCACGAGTCCGGCCAGGGGCGCCAAGCGTCCCCTGGGCACGAGGACGAGGAGTGCACCGAGCGCCCCGACGAGCGCAGCCACTTGAGCGGCGTCTGTGTGCTCCACGGCGGGAGTACGTTACGCCGTCGGGCGCTCGACGGAGTAGCCGAGGAGACGCTCGGTCTGCGCGAGCTGGGACGCCACCCGGGCGACTGCGTCGGCGTTTCGGTCTCGCCACTTCTCGGCGCCGGGTGCGGTCAGCGTCGAGCGTGACGGGTTCTCTGCGAGACCCCGCGCGAAGCGCTCGGCCTGCTCGGTGAACGCGAGGCCGAGCTCGTCGTACACGCGACGAAGCTCGTCGACCGGCTCGGCCACGAGCCCCTCGTAGCGGACGTCGACCCACTTCGAGCCGGGAAGCGCAGCGCGATCCTCGAGAACGGCGCCGTTGCAGGCGACGTACTGCTGCGCGCAGATCTCCTCCAACGGAGCGTCGCGAAGGTCGCGCCAGCCCGGCACGAGCACGAGGCTCCAGCGATCGCCGCTCAGCTCGCCGAGGCCGGTGAGCGGCTCCGGAAGGCGGTAGCGGACGAACCGCGGCCGCGCGCGCCAGGCCTCCATCAGCGAGCTCACGTTGTCGGCTCCGCGCCGTCCGAGGAAGACGAAGGTCGCTTCGGGAAAGAGCTCTGCGAGGTAGTCGACGCGCAGGCAGTTCGCCGGCGTCTTGTCGACGAACCGGCCGCCGCGTGCGAACAGGCGCACGGCCAGGTGAACGTACGCGCGCTCGCGATCGGAGATGTCGCCTGCCCGGAGTGTGTCCGAGTCCCAGCCACGATCCCGCGGGTGGTGGAACTCGTCCCACAGGATGTGGCCCTCGGTCTGCACGAGCGAGAGCGCGCCACCCGCGCGCAGCGCGTCGAGGAGGACGCTGGTACCGGAGCGCGGACAGCCGATCACGAAGATCGGATCGCGAGGTGGGCCGGCCGGCACGACGCGCGACAGCGGTCGTGCGATCCGCGGGATGCTTCGGCGCACGCGCCAGACGCGCCGGCGCAGACCGTAGAACGCCGTCGAGTTCACGCGCTGCAACCTACGTGCTGGTAGGAATTGCGCGGTGATCGAGGCTAGGAGCTCGTCATGGGGCAATGCCGATGTCGATGAGCCGCGCTGGACTCCGCGAGGCTTTGTCCTCGGTCGCGCCCATATTGCGAATATGGGCGCTCCCTGCGTCCGCGCCTCGCGGAGTCCATCGTCGGCTCCTCGACGGGCAATCGCCCCATGACGAGCTCCTGGAGGAAAGCGCTCGTGCTCGCGCCGCACACCGACGACGGCGAGCTCGGCTGTGGTGGAACGATGGCGCGGCTCGTCGACGGCGGCTGCGAGGTGCGCTACGTCGCGTTCTCGATCGCGACCCGCTCGCTCCCGCCGGGCTTCGAGCCGGACACGCTCGCGCGCGAGGTGCGCGAGGCGACGGGCGAGCTCGGGATCCCTGAAGCGCAGCTGACGGTGCACGACTTCGACGTTCGGACGTTCCCGGAGCGTCGGCAGGACATCCTCGAGCTGCTCGTCGCGCTGTGGGAGGAGTGGGAGCCCGACGTCGTCTTCCAGCCGTCGCATCACGACGTGCATCAGGATCATCAGACGATCGCGCAGGAGGGTCTTCGTGCCTTCAAGCGGACGACGATCCTCGGCTACGAGGTCCCCTGGAACAACTTCGACTTCTCGTACGGCGCGTACATCTCGCTCGAGAAGCGGCACATCGAGCGCAAGGTCGCGGCGCTCTCGCGGTACGCCTCGCAGCAGCATCGGCGCTACGCCGACCCCGAGTACATCTGGAACCTCGCGCGCGTCCACGGCGTCAACGTGAACCGCGAGTACGCGGAGTGCTTCCAGGTGTACCGGATCGTCGCGTAGCCTGGATCCATGGCCGAGCTCTCTCGGCGTGACCTCATCGCTCGTGCCGGTCTGACGGCCGGTGCGCTCGCGCTCGGCGCGACGCCGGAGTCGGCGAAGGCGGCTCCCGATCTCCACGACTGGGGCTCGGTGCGGTCGCAGTTCGCGCTCGATCGGAGCCGGATCCACCTGACGTCCTTCCTGCTCGCGACCCACCCGCGGGCCGTGCGCGACGCAATCGCCGCTCACCGCACGCGGCTCGACGCGAACCCCGTCGAGTACCTGCACGGCCCCGGAGACGGTCTGAGCGCCGCTGCGCGCGACGCAGCCGGTCGCTTCCTCGGTGCGCCGGCGTCCGAGGTCGCGCTCACCGACTCGACGACGATGGGGCTCGGGCTCCTCTACACGCGGCTCGCGCTCGGCCCGGACGACGAGGTCGTGACGACCGAGCACGACTTCTACGCGACGCACGAGTCGCTCCGGCTCTCCGGCGTGCGAGTGCGGCGCATCCGGCTCTACGACGACGCGCGGCGCGCCTCGGAGGACGAGATCGTGAGCCGCATCCTGCGGGCCGTCACGGGCCGAACGCGAGTCGTCGCCCTCACGTGGGTCCACTCGAGCAACGGAGTCCGGCTGCCCCTGCGGGCGATAGCGCAGGCGCTGCCGGAGCGGGTGCTCGTGTGCGTCGACGGCGTGCACGGCTTCGGCGCTCGTGCCGAGACCGTCGGTGACCTGGGCTGCGACGCGTTCGTCTCCGGCTGCCACAAGTGGCTGTACGGGCCGCGCGGGACGGGCGTCCTCTGGGCGAACGGGCGCGTGCGCGAGCTGATGCGGCCGACCATCCCGTCCTTCGACGGCTCGAGCTACGGCGCCTGGGTCGCGGGCGGCGAGCCGACGGGCGTCCCCGACGGACCGACCCTCACGCCCGGTGGGTTCAAGCCGTACGAGCACCGCTGGGCGCTTCCCGAGGCGTTCGCGTTCCATCAGGCGATCGGCCGCGAGCGCGTCGAGCGCGGATCCGCGGACTCGCGTCGCGCCTGAAGGCGCAGCTCGCGGAGATACGAGGTATTCGGCTGCGTACCCCGCAGTCGCCGGGCCTGTCCGCCGGTCTCGTCTGCTTCGAGGTCGCGGGCCGCGATCCGTCCGAGGTCGTCTCCCGTCTCGCGTCGAGGAGGATCGTCGCGAGCGTCACCCCGTACGCGACGCGGTACGTGCGCCTCGGCCCGGGCATCGTGAACACACCCGAACACGTCGACGCGGCCGTGCGGGTGATCGCCGCGCTCGAGCCGGCCGAGCCGCAGGCGACGACCGATCGCCCTGCGCTCGGCGGGAAGGTAGAAGCCGAGCGGGAGAAGAACGAGCGGGTAGACGAGCGCGAGCGGGAGCGCGACCGCGAGGCCGCTGTCGGTGAGCTTTCCGACCGCGACGAGCGCGACTCCTGCAGT
>CAWGJJ010000014.1:0-230109 GCA_963822885.1 uncultured Gaiellaceae bacterium | reverse complement strand
ACCGGCGCCGCCGGCTTCATCGGCTCGCAACGCCTGCGCACGCTCGCGAGCGCCGACGACGCGATCGGCTGGGACGCGTACACGGACTACTACGACCCGGCGCTGAAAGAGGAGAACGCGGCGGGACTGCCCGTCGAGCGCGTCGACCTCGCGGACGACGAGCTCATGCTCGCGGGCATCGACGGCGTCTTCCATCTCGCCGGCGCGCCCGGTGTCGCGAGCTTCGGCAGCGTCTTCCCGGTCTACGTGCGCCAGAACGTGCTCGCCGAGCCAGCGATTCTTCGAGGCGGCCGCGGCGGCCGGCGTGCGCGTGATCTTCGCGTCGTCGTCCTCCATCTACGGCGACGCGGTGACATACCCGACGTCGGAGGACGCGGAACCCGCGACCGCGCCCGTACGGTCACGAAGCTCGCCTGCGAGCGCCTCGCGCACGCGTATGGCTCCGAGTTCGGGCCTCGACGTCGGTCACCGTCGGCTACCGCGATACCGGGCCGCGCCAGCGCCCGGATATGGCCTTCACGAAGATGGTTACCTGCCTCGCCGAGAGTCGCCCGTTCGAGCTCCACGGCGACGAAACGCCCATCACCGAGCTTCGCCTCGTCGACGACGCGGTCGAGGCGACGATCGCCGCGATGGAGCGTGGCGCTCCGGGCTCGACGTTCAACGTGGAGGCGGAGCACCGAAGTGTCGATGCTCGAGGCGATCGAGACGCTCGGCCGGATCGCGACGCGGCCCCTCGAGATCGTCCGCAGGCCGCGCCGACAGCGATGCGACCCGAACCGCGGCCGATACGACGCGCGTTCGCGCGGCGCTGGGCTGGGAGCCGGCGACCCCGTTCGACGAGGGCCTCGCGGCTCAATGGCGCTGGGCCGCTGCTAGGGTCGCGGCCGCATAAGAGCTCGAAGAAGAGCAGGAGGGGTGCGACCTCTCCTCAACGTGGCAGCGACTCGGGTGCTGGTGACTTCCCGTCGGCGGCCTCGTCGTCGGCGCCGTCATCGGCATCGCGCTCGCGCTCTCGGGTGGCTCGGTCTGGCGCCGCGCAGCCGATCGTCTACCTCGGACCGCCGTTCGCGCCGCTCGGCGGCGGGCAGATCAAGGCCTCGCGACGAACCCGCGCACGGTCGGTGAGATCATCCGCTACGAGGCCGCGCTGAAGAACGCGGCGGACGCGAGCGGGATCCCGGTCTCGCGGCTGCGCGCGTCGATCTCGACGCGCGAGCTGCTCGCAGCCGGCCGCTCCGCGGAATCAACCCGCTACGTGGAGATCGCCGTGAAGGGGACCGGCGAGCGCAAGGTCGAGCTCGCCGCCAACGCGCTCGCCGATCGCGTCACCGAGCGCGTGTCGGTGTACATGACCGAGAAGGTCGCGGGCCTCGAGGCCAGATCGAGGCGGCCGAGCTGCAGCTCGACGAGGTCAACGAGCGCATCCGCTCGGCCCAGGAGCAGCAGGCGCGATAACGCCGATCAGTCCATCCCGCTCGAGCAGCGGCTCCGTCACCGCGAACCTCAACTCCGTGATCACGACGGCGACGCACGGCGAGCAGCGATCCAGGACGCCCGCTTCGAGGCGGATCAGCTCCTGAACCTGGCCGAGAACGTCGAGTCGAGCCGCATCGTCGAGCCCGCAGCGGCGAGCAAGACGACCGCGCGCTCGAGCCGTTCGTCGCTGCTCGTCGGGGCGCTGATCGGCCTCATCCTCGGCGCGATCCGCCGCGCTCGTCGTCGACCCGATCGCCGCCCGGCGACGCGGATCGGCGTCGACCTCGGCCTGATGTTCGACGGCAAGAGGGTCGCGGTCGTCGTTCCCGCGTTCGACGAGGAGCGCCTCGTCGGCGAGACGATCCGCGGCATTCCGGAGCTCGTCGATCGGATCTACGTCGTCGACGACACCTCGCGCGACGGAACGGCCGCCGCCGCGGAGGCCGTCGGCGACCCGCGCATCGAGGTGCTCCGGCACGAGCGTAACGCCGGCGTGGGGGCCGCGATCGCCACGGGGTACCGGAAGGCGCTCGAGGAGGAGATCGACGTGACGTGCGTCATGGCGGCCGACAACCAGATGGATCCGACCGAGCTCGAGTCGCTGATCGCCCCAGTCGTACGCGGCGAGGTCGAGTACGCGAAGGCGAATCGACTCGTCTCGGGCGAGGCGTGGGAGGTCATCCCGCGGACGCGCTACCTCGGGAACGCGGTTCTCTCGCTGCTCACGAAAATCGCGTCTGGCTACTGGCACGTCGCCGACTCGCAGGCGGGATATACAGCGCTCTCGCTCACCGCCCTGCGCCGGCTCGATCTCGGCGCGCTCTATCCCCGCTACGGGTTCCCGAACGACATGCTCGTGCACCTGAACGTCCAAAACGCGCGGGTGCGCGATGTGCCGTCGCGTCCCATCTACGACGTGGGCGAACGCTCGGGGATCAGGCTGCGCTCGGTCGTGCCGCGGATCTCGTGGCTCCTGTTCAAGGGCTTCTGGTGGCGCATGGCGCAGAAGTACGTCATCCGCGACTTCCACCCACTCGTCTTCTTCTACTCGTTCGGGGCGCTGATGCTGGGCGCCGGGCTTCTGCTTGGGCTTGTCGAGCTCGTCCTGCGGATCGCGGGGAACGCGATCACGCCGGCCACGATCGTCCTCGTCGCCGTGTTGCTCATCGCCGGGCTCCAGATGACGCTGTTCGCCATGTGGTTCGACATGGAGGCGAACAAGGATCTCCGCTGAGCTCGGGCCCGACGACTCACCGAGAATCCCTCTTTCGAGCGTTTCCACGCGGTCGAGCCCGGGAATCCTCTGTTGTCCAGAAGGCATCCAACAGGGGGCACCATGAAGAAGCCATTCCTGCCTATGCGGCGCTCTACGGCCGTGGGCTACGTACTTTCATCGACACTTGCCTTGCTCGTCGTCGTGGCGGCGGGCAACGCGGCACCACAGCTCGCGCCGGTGAACGTCGAACCGCCCACGGTCACGGGCACAGCTCGTGTGGGAGAAGCGCTCACTGCGCAGAACGGCACGTGGGAGAACAGCCCGACCGAGTATCGCTACCGCTGGCTGCGCTGCAACGCCAAGGGCAACTCGTGCGTGCTCCTGGCGGCCGACGGCAGGACGTACCGGCTCGGCCAGGCGGATCTCGGCCGGACCATGCGCGTTCGGGTCACGGCACGCAACGCGGACGGTTCCACGAACGCGCGCTCGGAGCAGACGGCGGTCGTCTCGTCGACTGCTGCGCCACTCACGAACACGTCGCGTCCGACCATCGCCGGTGAGGCTCGTGTCGGGCAGGAGCTCACCGGGAACGAGGGCACGTGGACGGGGAATCCGACCTCGTTTGCATTCCAGTGGCAGCGCTGCGACGTCGACTCGCTGACTTGCGGGAGCGTCATCGGCGCGACGGGTAGGACGTACGGCGTCCGGCTCGCCGATCTCGGATTCCGCCTCCGACTCGAGGTCACGGCGCGCTCCGACAACCGCTCCGGGACGGCGACGTCGACCGCAACGGGGATCGTCGTGCCGACGAATCCGGTCACGAACCGGCGTCCGACGCTCACGATCATCTCGGTTCGCTTCACGGGCGCACGCGTCTATGCGCGCTTCCGGATCTGCGACGACGGCGATCGGAACCTGGCAGTACTGGTCACGGAGACGAGACCGGGCGTCACTTCGGCGAACCGTCGCTTCGCAACGCGCGTTGCGCCGCGTCCGTGTGGCGCGTACACGCGCAACTGGCTCCCTGCGCCGCGCTTTCGCGGGCCGGGACGCTACACGGTCACGCTCCGCGCGCGTGACACGTCGGGTCTGACGAGCCTTCCGGCTCGCCGCACGTTCCGTCGCTAGCGACGTGCTCGATGGCCGGCGCCCGCGTGGCGGGCGCCGGCCTCGTGCGTTCGCAGGAGCATCCGTTCGAGCGTCGTAAGGAGTGAAGTCGCACACGCGCGCGGCCGATTAGCATCGAGACCAATGCCGACCTCACTCGTCACCGGCGGCGCCGGATTCCTGGGCTCCCATCTCTGCGAGGTGCTCCTGCAGCGCGGGCAGCGCGTGATCTGCGTCGACAACCTCGTCGTCTCGACGCTCGAGAACATCGACCACCTGCGCGACGACGCGTTCACCTTCCTGAACCACGACGTCATCGAGCCGATCGTCGCCGAGGAGCCGATCGACTTCGTCTACCACCTCGCTGCGCTGGCGAGCCCGGTCGACTACATGCGGCTGCCGCTGCATTCTCTGAAGACCGGCTCGTACGGGACGCACCACGCGCTTGGCCTCGCGAAGTGGAAGCGCGCGCGGTTCCTCCTGGCCTCGACGAGTGAGGTGTACGGCGATCCCGAGGTACATCCGCAGCCCGAGACGTACTGGGGCAACGTGAACCCGATCGGGCCACGCGGCGTCTACGACGAGGCGAAACGCTACGCGGAGGCGCTCACGATGGCGTACCACCGCCAGCAGGGCGTGAACACGTCGATCGTCCGGATCTTCAACACCTACGGCCCGCGGATGCGGGCGAACGACGGACGGGCGATTCCGACCTTCCTGCGCCAGGCGATCGACGGCAAGCCGCTCACCGTCTTCGGGGACGGCTCGCAAACGCGGAGCTTCTGTTACGTCGACGATCTCATCCGCGGGATCGTGGCGCTCGCCGAGTCGACCGAGCACCTGCCCGTGAACCTCGGCAACCCCGACGAGAAGACGCTGCTCGAGCTCGCGGAGATCATCCTCCGGCTCACCGGCTCGTCGAGCGAGATCGTCTACGAGGCGCTGCCGGTGGACGATCCGCAGGTGCGCCAGCCGGACATCACCCGCGCGAAGCAGACCCTCGCCTGGGAGCCGGAGATCGCGCTCGAGGACGGCCTGCGCAAGACGATCGCGTCGCTCGGGCACGAGGCCGCCGTCGGCTCCGCGTGAGTTCGCTCGGCGACCGCTATCGAGAGCACCACCGCGAACGACGTGACGAGGGCGACTTCGTCTTCGTCCCCGAGCGCATCCCGCTGTTCGTCGCAGCCATTGGTCGCGGGAAGCGCGTGCTCGACCTCGGTTGCCGCTCGGGTGCGCTGACCGAGCACTTCCTCGAAGGCAACTCGGTCGTCGGGCTGGACGTCGACGCGGCCGCGCTCGAGAAGGCCGCAGCGCTCGGGATCGAGCCCGTCCAGGCGAACGTCGAGGATCCCCTTCCGTTCGAGGACGCGAGCTTCGACGCTGTCGTGGCCGGCGAGCTGCTCGAGCATCTCCAGTTCCCGGACGCGCTCGTCGCCGAGATCTGGCGGGTCTTGCGACGTGAGGGCGTCCTCGTCGGGTCGGTGCCGAACGCGTTCCGCCTCCAGAACCGGTTGCGCTTCCTGCGCGGTCGCGCGCCCGAAGACGATCCCACGCACCTCCGGATGTTCTCGCCGCGCGAGCTGCACGGCCTCCTTGCCGGCTTCGACGACGTCGAGCTGAGCTTCGTCGGCGGCCGCTACGCGCGAGTGAACGCGCGGCTTCTCGCCAGAGACCTCGTGTTCCGCGCCGTCAGGCCGTAGGCGACTTCCCGAACCCGGCGCGCCGCTCGCTGTCGGCCTCGTCGACCATGTGGCCGTCTCGATCGACGTAGCCGTCCTTGCCGCCGACGACGATGATCACGAGATCGTCGGTCTCGCTCGCATTCGACACCCTGCGCGGGGTGGTCGAGTCGACGTGGAAGAGCCCGCCCGGCCCGACGATCCGGTCCTCGTCCTCGACGATCACGCGTGCCTGGCCCGAATGGACGAAGTAGAGCTCGTCCTGGGTGTCGTGGTAGTGGAAGAAACCCTCATAGCCAGGCGGATAGATGGTCGCGTTGACGCCGAACGCGGTGACACCGAGAGCCTTCCGGATCTTGCGGAAGCCGTAGCCCTCGCCGAGCTCGTCGAGCGAGCTGAATGCGTATCCCATCGCTTAGTCCTTTCCTCCGAGTAGGGAGTCGGCAGTGCGTCGCAGACCCTCCTCGAGCTCGATACGCGGCTCGAATCCGAGGAGGCTCTTCGCCTCGCTCACGTCTGCCCATGAGTTCCGCAGGTCGCCGGGGCGAGCGGGCAGATAGCGGCGCTCGACCGGCTTTTCGAGCAGGCGGCCGATAGCCTCGGCGAGCTCGTTGACGCTCGTGGGAGTTCCGCCCGAGATGTTGAAGATCCGTCCATTCGCGCCGTCGGCGTCGGCCGCGAGCAGGTTGGCCGCAACGACGTTGTCGACATACGTGAAGTCACGAGACTGCTCGCCGTCGTCGAAGATCGTCACCGGCTCACCCGCGGCGATGGCGGTGATGAAGAGCGGGACGACTGCCGCGTACTGCGATGTGGGGTCCTGCCGCGGACCGAAGACGTTGAAGTAGCGGAGCACGACCGTCTCGAACGAGTCGTAGACGCGGCTGAAGCTCACGCAGTAGCGCTCGGCCGCGAGCTTCGCGACGCCGTACGGCGAGATCGGGTCGGGCGCCATCGACTCGCGCAAGGGAAGCTCGGGCTGATTGCCGTAGATGGACGACGACGATGCGAAGACGACGCGGCGGACGCCCTCGTCGCGGGCGGCCAGCTGGACGTTGAGCGTGCCCTCGACGTTGACGGCGCTCGACGTCAACGGATCCTGCACCGAGCGGGGAACGGATCCGAGGGCGCCGAGGTGAAAGACGATCTCCGTACCGCGCACGGCGTTGTGAACTCGTTCGTAGCTCCGCAGCTCTCCCTCCACGACCTCGACGTCGAGCCCGGCGAGATTCCGCCGGCTTCCGGTGGAAAAGTTGTCGAGGACGCGCACATCGTCGCCTCGCTCGAGCAAGGCACGGACGACGTTCGAGCCGATGAACCCGCCCCCGCCCGTGACGAGGGTCTTCACCGAGGCACCTCCGCGACGACGTGGAAGTTCGCATAGAGCCCACCGGGATTGGGCTCGCGCAGGCGAGCCGAGCGGGCGTCGATGCCGCTCGCGACCGTGTTGATAGCTGCGATGAGCGGCCGGGCGACGGAACCGAGCCCGACACGACGGAATCCGAGATCGAGGTACATGGCCAAGAGCATTCCGAGGCAGGCAGTCGTGCCCGCACCCGGGGTGACCCTAACGGACGACCACGTCCCGTTGTCCGCGAAGAGCTTCTCGAGGCCCGCATGTGTCCAGCGCCAGTAGTCGGTGGGCGAGGGGTGGTACGGCATGACGCCGTGGGTCGTCACGAGCACGCGGCCGCCCGGTGCAGTGACCCGACGCAGCTCCGACACGGCCTTTACCGGATCGTCGCAGTGCTCGAGCACCTGGTTGCAGAGGATCACGTCGAAGCTCGAGTCTTCGACGGGAAGGTCCTCGACCGGCCCTTTGAGCTCGGCTCGCGGGTTGTCCACGGGGTCGACGCCGACGTACGACACGGCATGGAGCGAGAACACCGGTTCGTAGGGCTTCGCGCCGCAGCCGACGTCGAGGACGCGGTAGCGGCCGATCGCGCGGTACGCCTCGTCCGACTGCTCGCGAAGCCAGCGGACGAGTGGCGCCCGGACCGCGTACGTCGGCATCGACCGCGGCGGGTCCAGTCGCGGGTCAGCCATTCGCGTCCGCCACCGACGCGGCGCCGGCGGCTGCGAGTCCGAGCAGGATGCACATTGCAGCCTGCAGTGGGATTCCGGCGACGATGCCGAGTGAGGCCCACTCGGCGCCGATCGTGAGGAGCGCGCAGAGGGCGACGAGGCCGGCACCGGCGGCCCAGGGTGTGGGGGCCCGCTGCGCCGCACGCCACGCGAGGGCGAGCCCGCTCACGCCGACCAGGAGGAGCAGTGCCAGACCGATCACTCCTGCGTCGGCGAGCATCTGGATGTAGAGATTCTGGACGCCCCACTCGCGCCCTTCCGCCGGGAACGCGAGGTCGTCGACGTCCGGGAAACGCTCGCGCGCGTCGGCGAGGTACGGCTCGAACACCTCCGGCCGGGAGGAGCGCTGCCAGCCGACGCCGAGGATGGGATCGTCCTGTGCGATCCGCAGCCCGATGTACGCGAGCACCGTGCGCTGCGAGTACGACTCGACGCCGATCGGCGGCTCGTCGCCGCGCACGCCGAGGAAGCGCAGGAAGTCCTCGAGCGCATCTCCGCGCACCGCGGTCACACCAGCCGCGACCACGGCGACTATCGCGACAAGTGCGAGGGTCTGCCGCCCACCAGGCCGGAATCGACGACGCGAAGCGATCCAGAGCGCGAGGACTCCAAGGCCGAGCCCTCCGGCCGCGGCGACGGACCCAGCCAGGATCAGCCCGAGAACGCCGGCGGCGAGCGCGGCGACGAAGAGCCGCGGCGCGGGAATCTCTCGGCGTCGCGCCACGACCGCTGCCGCCGCGAGTGCGAGCCCGATCGCCGCGAGCGCGGCCAGGTCGTGGTGCCCGAGGAACGAGGGCTGCCGCCAGCCGGCGTTCCACGCGCCGAAGATGTCGGCGCCGAAGAACTGGAGCAGCGCGACGCCGACGGCCACTGCGGCCCAGAGCACGATCCCGCCGACGACGATGGTCAGGTCCTGCGCCCGCCGCACGAGAAGCGGCACGGCGACGGCCAGGAGCCCGTACTCGACGAGCTTCAGGAAGCTCACGAGGTGGTCGTCGAAGAGAGCGTCGTCGAGCGACACGGGGCGGAACGTCTGGAAGGCGAGCCACACGATGAGCGCCGCTCCCGAGATCCAGAGCGAGCGGGCGGCTCCGAGACGCGCGACTCCCACCCGGGAAGCCGCGACGGCCGCAGCGACGAGGACGACGACGACGGCGAGATCCGAGAGCCGGACGTCGACCGTCGTCGAGCCGATCCCTACGCCGAGCTCGGGCTGGTAGCGCTCGTGGAAGAACAAGAACGGGATCGCGGCCGCGAGCACCAGCGCTCCGAGAGCGTCGCGATCGACGAGGCTGCGAAGGCTCGACGAGGAGCGCGTGCTGTCGAACGCCCCGGTCGTCACCGCGCCACTATAGGGCGCAGTCTGGCCGGGTCAGACACGCGTGGGATCTGGCCCCGGCTCCTACACTGACCGCCCTATGTCCTCCCGGGTGCTCCGACGCCGGTCGGCGACGGCTGCGTGGATCTATGCCTCTGTCGCCTGCGGCATCGCCGGGACGATCGTCGCCGCGCGGGTCCTCGGACGCGACGACTTCGGCGTCTTCGCGACGGCGCTCGTCGTCGTGGGCTTCTTCCAGATCCTGCTCGACCTCACGGTCGAGGAGTCGCTGACGAAGTACGGCTTCCGGTACGTCACGGCACAGGATTGGGGGCGCTTGCGGCGCCTCTTTCGCCAGGCGCTCAAGCTCAAGATCGTCGGGGGTGTGCTCGCGACGATGCTCGTCGTTGCGATCTCGCCGTTCGCGAACGAGATCTTCGATGCCGACGGCGTGCAGCAGGCGCTGCTCGCCGCAGCGCTCCTTCCACTCGTGCAGTCGTCCGAGAACGTCGGCGCGACCGCGCTGCTCCTGCACAGCCGCTACGACCTGCGCAGCGTCTACCAGGCGGGGTCGGCGGCACTTCGTCTCGTCGCGATCGTCGTGGCCGCGCCACTCGGCGTGACCGAGGCACTCGTCGCGATCGTCGTCGCGCAGGCCGTCTCGACGGTCGTGATCTCGCTCGTCGGAGTGGTTGCGCTGCGCCGGTTCCCGTCGGAGCCCGCGAGGGCGCTCGGCGAGGACGTGCCGGAGATCCGCACGTTCGTCCTGCAGTCGAGCCTCGCGACCGGTGTGATCTCGCTGCGCACGACGCTCATTCCGCTGATCCTCGGCATCGTCTCCGGCACGACGCAGGTCGGTCTCTTTCGCATCGCGCAGACACCCCAGACCGGGCTCGCCGCGGCGAGCTCACCTGCCCGCCTCATGCTCATGACGGAGCAGACGCGCGACTGGGAGAAGGGCGAGCGCCGGAGCATCCTCGCCGGCATCCGCAGCTACACGAAGTGGGCCGGCGCGCTGATGCTCCTCGCGGTGCCCGCCTTCTTCGTCGCGATGCCGTGGCTCGTCGAGCTCGTCTTCGGCTCGGAGTACGAGGGTGCGGTGACCGCCGCCCGCGTCGTCCTCCTCGCCGCGGCCATCCACTTCGCGCTCGGTTGGACGAAGTCACTGCCCGTCACGATCGGCCGGCCACGGCTGCGCATCGTCACGCACGGGCTCGAGACGCTCGTCGCGATCCCGCTCGTGGCCGTGCTCGGCGCCGAGTGGGGTGCGACTGGGGCTGCGGTGGCCGTGCTCGCCTCGACGCTCGTGTTCGCGGCAGCCTGGATCGTGGTGATCGTGCGCCTCCGCGACGAGGTGCGGGCGGCGGATCCGGGGACGGAGATGTCGCTGCAGCCGTGAGGGTCGTCGTCGTCTCCGGCATCTGGCCGCCCGATCCCGGCGGCCCTGCGAGCCACGCGCCCGCGCTGGCGGACTTTCTCGCCGAGCGCGGGCATGCGGTCGAAGTGGTGACGACTGCGGAGGCTGATCCTGCTCCGTGCGCGTACCCCGTTCAGTGGGCGTCGCGTCGCTCGCCGCTTCGCCACGTGCGCGCCACGCTGCTCGTGCGCCGAAGGCGGCGCGCCGCGCCGACGTCGTCTACGCGACGAGCATGATCCGGCGCGCCGCGATCGGGTCGCGGCTCGCGCGTCGCCCGCTCGTCGTGAAGCTCGTCTCCGACGAGGTCTTCGAACGGGCGACGCGGAGCGGCCGCTACGTCGGGACGCTCGACGAGTTCCAGCGCGACGAGGGCGGCGTGCGGACGCGCTTCCTGCGCGCGACGCGGACCGCGGCGCTTCGCGGCGCGCGACACGTCTTCTGCCCGAGCGCGTACCTGCGCGACGTGGCGCTTGGCTGGGGGCTCGACGCAGAGCGGGTCTCCGTGCTCCCGAACCCCGCACCGGAGCTTCCGGAGCTGCCGCCGCGCGAGGAGCTGCGTGCCGAGCTCGGGCTCGACGGCAAGGCACTCGTCTTCGCGGGCCGCCTGGGGCCGCAGAAGGCGCTCGGCGTCGCGTTGCAGGCGCTCGTCGACGTCCCCGGCGTGACGCTCACGGTCGCCGGAGACGGGCCTGAGCGCACCGCTCTCGAGCGGCGCGTGGGCGAGCTCGGGCTCGACGACCGCGTCTCGTTCCTAGGCAGCATCCCGCGTGGGCAGGTGCTGCGACTCTTCAGAGCCGCCGACGCGTCCGTCCTGTCGTCCGCATGGGAGAACTTCCCGCACACGGTCGTCGAGGCGCTCGCCGTGGGCTGTCCCGTGATCGCCACGGCCGTGGGTGGCGTGCCGGAAGTCGTGCGCGACGGCGAGAACGGGCTCCTCGTGCCGTCTGGCGATCCAGCTGCCCTCGGCGTCGCGATCGCGCGATTCTTCGCGGACGGCGAGCTGCGCGCCCGGCTCGCGGAGGCGGCGCCGCCTTCGGTTGAGGGGTATTCCGAGGAAGCGGTCTTCGGGACGATCGAAGCCGAGCTGCGGCGGGTCGCATGAGAAAGCGGCTGCTCATGGTCGGCCGCTCCCGATATTCGCTGCCGCTCTCGCCGTCGCTCGCGCAGAAGTTCGCCGCGCTCGAGGCGGAGCTCGACGTGCACGTCCTCGCGAGCGCGGGCCGCGTCAGCGGGACGGATCCGCGCTTCACCCTCGTCCCACCGATTCGGCCGCGCGCACTCGACGGGATCGCCTTCTACGGGTTGCTGCCGTTCCGCGTCGCGCGCGCGTTGCGGGCGTTCCAGCCCGACGCCGTGCTGGCGCAGGGCGCACAGGAGGCTGCTCTTGCCGTGCTCGGACGGAAGCTGGCTCGCGTGCCGACGCGCGTGATCGCAGACATCCACGGCGATCCTGCGGCTCCGGCCCGTCTCTACGGATCGCCGAGGCGGAAGCTGCTCGCGCCGCTCGCGGATGCGCTGGCGCGGTACGGACTCCGGCACAGCGACGGTGTCCGCACGATCTCGGCGTATACATCGAGGCTCGTCCGCGAGGCCGGTGTCGAGCCCACGGCCGAGTTCGCAGCGTTCATGGATCTCGAGCCGTTCGTCGAGTCGAAGCCCGTACCGCTGCCCGAGCGCCCGGTCGCGCTCTTCGTGGGCGTGCTCGAGCGCTACAAGGCCGTGGACGTGCTCGCCGAGGCGTGGCGCCTCGCGGCGCCGCGCGTGCCGCAGGCGACTCTCCACCTCGTCGGCCGCGGAGCGCTGCGCGAGGTGCCGCGGGCGCTGGTGCGAGAGCTTCCGGAGCAGACGCGCTGGACGGAGTCGCTCTCCACGCCCGAGGTCGCGCGCGCATTGGACGAGGCCAGCGTCCTCGTGCTTCCGTCGCGCTCGGAAGGGCTCGGCCGCGTCGTCGTTGAGGCCTTCTGCCGGGGCCGAGGTGTCGTCGGCAGCCGCGTCGGCGGGATCCCGGATCTCGTCGAGGACGGCGTCTCGGGCATCCTCGTCGAGCCCGCGGACGCGCGCTCCCTCGCCGACGCCCTCGTCAGCGTGCTCGCCGACCGCGGGCAGGCGCAGGAGCTCGGCGCCGCGGCTCACGCGGCCGTGCAGCCCTGGCTCGCCACGCCGCAGGAGTACGCCCGGCGCGTCCGCGAGCTCGTCGACGAAGTGACGACCTAGGCCCGCCTACACTCACGCGATGCGCGCCTACCGGGCCATGCACGTCATGAAGAACGGGCTCTATCGCACGACGGGAGAGGCGTTCAACGCCGTTCGGCCCCCGAGCGACGCAGGCCGGACGCTGCGGGTGCTGATGTACCACAAGGTCAACGACCAGTGGCCGAACCCGATCACCGTCTCGACCGCCGCTTTCGCCGAGCAGATGACGCTCCTGCGCGAGCTCGGCTACACGCCGGTCTCGCTCGACGCGGTTCGCGACCACTATCTCGACGGGGCGCCGCTTCCCGAGGGCGCTGTGCTCATCACCTTCGACGACGGCTACCTCGACAACCTCGAGAACGCCTTCCCGATCCTGTTCGAGCACGGGTATCCCGCGGTGATCTTCGTGCCGCTCGGGTATCTCGACCGCGACTCGCGGCCGCTTCCGCACGAGGAGAGCCTCTTTCGGGCCGGCGTTCGCAATCCGACGCTCGTCTGGGAGCAGCTCGCCGAGCTCGAGCAGGGCGGGATTCGCATCGAGTCGCACGGCATCGGTCACCGGCGGCTCGCCGAGCTCGATCCCGCCGAGGCGCTGCGGGAGATTGCGGTATCGAAGCTGCGGCTCGAGGATCGGCTCGGGCGCGAGGTCGAGGCGTACGCGTATGTGAAGGGTTCGCGAGCGGACTTCAGGGTCGAGCACGCCAGCCTCGTGCAGCAGGCGGGCTACAAGCTCGGCTTCACGGCCGTGTCCGGCGCCAACGACCCGCACAGCGACCGCTTCCAGCTCCTTCGCTACAACATCGAGCCGTACTCGGCGCGCACGTTCGAGCTCGTCCTCGCCGGGGCGTGTGACGCGCTCTCCGTCAAGGACACGGTTCCCGGGACGCACGCGCGGCGCAGCCTGACGCGGCTGCTCGGAATCGCCACACGGTGAGCTTTCGAACGGTTCGGTACGCGCCGGAGTGGCGGCAGTCGCTCGTCGCCCTGCTGGCTCGCGTGGGAACGACGCAGCTCACCGACGAGGAGTTCGCCTGGTGGTTCGACCGGAATCCGGCCGGAGAGGGAATCGTGTCGCTCGCGGTCGACGAGGGAGAGGTCGTCGGCGTCGCGGCGATGAGCTTCTTCAGGGTGCAGCTGGACGGCGCGCAGACGCGCCTCGCGATCCCCGTGAACGTGGCCACCGACGCGCGCTACCGCGGGCAGGGCGTGTTCTCCACGCTGCAGGCCGAGAACGAGGAGGCCGCGGCCTCCTCGGGCTCGCCGCTCACCGTGACCTTTCCGAACGCGAAGTCGTATCCGATCTTCGTCAGCCGGCTCGGCTGGATCGACCTGCCGCGGATGCGGCTGTGGGCTCGGCCGCTTCGTGCATCCGGGGTCGTGCGCTACGCGCTCGGGCGCGCCGGCGAGCACGGCGGCATGCGCGAGCCGGATTCGGCGTCGCGCAGCTCACACGGGCTCGAGGTTCGGCCCGTCGAGCGTTTCGGAGCGGACCTGGACGAGCTGGGTGCGCGCGCGGCGGCCGGCTACGGCAACCACTTCACGCGGGATGCGGCGTACTTCAACTGGCGCTACCTCGACTCGCCGCGCGACTACCGCTGCTTCGGCGCCTACCGGGGCGACGCGCTCGCCGGCGTCGCAGTCGTCGGTCACACGTTCAAGCACGGCGTCTCCGCCGGGTTTCTCGCCGACCTCGTCGCCGCTCCCGGGGACGGGGTCGCGGTTCGCGCGCTCGCCTCTCGCGCCGTCGCCGAGGTGAAGGGAGGAGCGGACGCGCTCGTCCTTCTCCCGCCGCGCTCGAGCAGCCAGCGACGCGCGCTCGTGCGGGCAGGCTTCGCGCCCACGAACAAGAAGCTCCGCTTCATCGGCAAGCCGCTCCATGAAGAGGCTCACATCGACCAGCAAGCCGACGCCTGGCACTTCACGCTCGGCGACTTCGACTTCTTCTAATGACCAAGCTCGTCTTCATCACCCAGCAGGTCGATCCGCGGCACCCGGCGCTCGCGGCGACGGTGCCGAAGATCCGCGCGCTGGCCGCACTCGTCGACGAGGTCGTCGTGCTCGCGGACGGCGCCGTTCAGGGCGCGCTTCCCGACAACTGCCGCGTGCACACGTTCGGCGCGCGCTATCGCGCGCTGCGCGGTGCGCGCTTCGAGGCCGCGCTCGCGCGCGAGTTGCCGGGACTGCGGGGTGGGGCGGTCGTCGCGCACATGTGTCCGATCTACGCGGTGCTCGCCGCCCCGCTCGTGCGGCCGTTGCGCGTCCCGCTCGTTCTCTGGTTCACGCACTGGCGTGCGAGCGAGCTCCTGAAGGCCGCGGAGCGTGCCTCGACGGCGGTGACGAGCGTCGACTACCGGTCGTTCCCGCTTCCGTCGAAGAAACTGCGCGCGATCGGGCACGGGATCGACCTCGACGAGTTCCCGTGCACGCCACCGCGAGAGGGGTCGGGGATGCGCCTGCTCGCGCTCGGCCGGTACTCGACCGCGAAGGGGCTCGACGTCGCGGTCGCAGCGGTGCCGCTGGCCGGCGACGACGTCGAGCTCGACGTCCACGGCCCGTCGCTCTCGGACGACGAGCGAGCTCACCGCGCGGAGCTCGAAGAGGTCGTCCGCGAGCTCGAGCTCGACGGGCGCGTGACGATCGGCGACTCCGTGCCGCGTTCGGAGATCCCCGCGCTCTTCGCGGCGCACGACGCGCTCGTGAACAACATGCGCGCCGGCGCTCCGGACAAGGTCGTCTACGAAGCCGCCGCTGCGTGCCTCCCGGTGCTCGCCTCGAACCCGATCTTCGACGAGCTCCTCGCGCCCGAGCAGCGCTTCACGCGCTGGGATCCCGGTTCCCTCGCCGAACGCATCCAGGCGCTCGCCGCGCTGAGTGCAACAGAGAGAGCCGCGCTCGGCCGCACGCTTCGCGAGCGCGTCGCCAACAGCCACTCGGTGCAGTCGTGGGCGCGTGGGATCCTCGACGCTGCCGGGAATGTCATGACCGACGGAATCGTCCTCCACACCCAGAAGGTCGCGGGCATCTCCGGCTCGGAGGCCCATCTTCTGCAGCTACTCCCCGATCTGTGCGAGCGCGGCTGGGACGTGCGCTTCCTCATGCTTCACGAGGACGAGCCAGGGGCGTGGGAGTTTGCTGACGCGCTGCGGTCGCGCGGCGTCCCGCTCGACGACATCCGCCTCCGCGCAGACGTCGACCCGATCGCGTTCGGCGAGGTAGCGGCGTATCTCGCACGCACGCGCCCGCGCATCGTCCACACGCACCTCGTACACGCCGACGTCTACGGGCAGCTCGCGGGCTCGCTGACGCGGGTGCCGCTGCGGCTGTCCACGAAGCACGGCTTCAACGAGTTCCGCGAGGGTCGTTGGTTCGGCTTCGCGGATCGCTCGGTCGGCTCCCTCGCGCACGTCCATGTCGCGATCTCGCAGGGTCTCGCGCAGTACCTCGCGGAGACCGAGGGGTTCGAGGAGGAGGACTTCGAGATCGTCCACTACGGGATCGCGGCGGGCGGCGACGCGGCGGCGTACGCGGGTGCGGAGCCGCGGCTTCTCTGTATCGGCCGGCTGATCCCGATCAAGGGGCATCTCGTCCTGCTGCGGGCGCTCGCGCAGGCGCGCGCGCAGGTGCCCAGTGTGACTCTCGACGTCGCCGGTCGCGGCCCGCTGGCCCCGGCGCTCAAGGCGTACGCGCGTGAGCTCGGTCTCGAGGACGCCGTCCGCTTTCTCGGGTTCGTGTCCCCGGTGGCAAAGGCGATCGAGGAGGCGGCCATCGTCGTCGTGCCGTCGCTCGGGGAGGGCTTCGGGATGGTGGCCCTCGAGGCGATGGAGCGCGCACGGCCCGTGATCGCGAGCGCAGTCGGCGGGCTCCCCGAGATCATCGCGGATGGCCAAACGGGCCTCGTCGTGCCTCCTGCCGATGCCGAGGCGCTCGCGGAGGCGATCGTCGCGCTTGCCGGCGACCTTCCGCGCGCGGCCGAGATGGGAGCAGCAGCCCGCACTCGTGCGCTCGAGGAGTTCACGCCGGAACGCTGTGTGGAGCGGGTCGAGGCCCTCTACCAGCGCGCTCTCGCGCCCGCGTAGGGGCGGCGCCGGAGGCGGATGCGCTCCCAGGCGGCGGCGAGCGCGAACGCCGCGAGAATCGCGAGCAAGAAGTCCCACGGCGTGCGGTACCGGGCCGTGCCCGCGAACACCATCGCGGCGAGCGTGTTGTAGGAGAGCATGATCACGGCGAGCCCGACGAAGTGCGGCGGCGCGACGAAGAAGCCGATCAGCGCGAGCGCGTACACCGCGATCACGAACGCGGGTTCGATCGTCCTCCGGGCGAGACGGGCCGTTCCGCTGCCGCTTGCGTCCGACTCGCGTGGCACCGGGCTCCAGAGCATCCGCGTCGCCTGTAGTGCGAGAAGCCCCTTCTCGCCTGGCTCGTCGCGCCAGAAGTCGACGACCTCCTCGCGGTAGAGCCGCATCTGCGCGCACTCGTCCACCGTCGTCGGCGTGCCCGCGAGCGTGAGATCCGCGGCCAGCTCGGGCCAGGGTGGCGCGCCCGGCAACGCAGGGACGTCGTCGATCCAGCCCCCGTCGTCGAGCACCGCGCGCGTGTTCGGGTTGTTCGCCTTCCAGAGCGCTCGCGAGTCGGTCGTGATCGCGTAGCAACCGACCTCCACCTTGTTCCGCGCGACCCACGGGGCGACCACGAGCGCAGCCATGCCGACGACGAGCGCGACCGCGGTCACCGTCCGCGAGAACGGGACGATGTTCCACGCGACATACAAGGCGATCGCGACGGGGAGAAGGATGAGCCGCGCGTTACCGAGGATCGCGATGCCCGCGACGACGCCGCTCAGCGCCGACAGTGGAAGCGAGCGGCGCTCGTACGCGACGAGCGCGCAGAGCGCGAGCACGGCGAGCACGAGCCCGTCGAGCACCTCCCGGTTCAGGTGCACGTCGTGCCAGATCACGTACGGATGGAGCGTCGCGATGAGCGCGGCGACGAGCCCGACGCCGACCGACCGCAGCCGCGAGCCGATCTCGAAGACGACGAGCGCCGTCGCGACGGCGACGACGACCTGCGCGATCCCCACGGCGAGCCACGAGCGCCCGAACGGGAGGTAGAGGCCCGCGAGGAACCAGCCGTAGAGCGGCTGCGTGTACGCGGACGGCACGTCCGGGAGGAACCCGAACGTCCCGTGCTCGACGAGCGTCGTCGCGAAGCGGTCGCTCTTGTCGACGAACTCCTCGAGGATCGTCTCGCGCTCGCGCGAGAGCACCAGCAGCCGCGGCAGCGCCGCTGCGACCACGACGACAAGGGCGCCCGTCGACCGTTTCATCTAGCTTCGACGACCATGGGCGCCACGACACGGGAACGGTACGCGGTCGTGTCCTGCCACGTTGAGCGACCGCTCGACGACGCGGTGTGGGCGCGCTTCGTCGCACTACAGCGGCGTCGCCCGGGCGGTTTCGCGATCGCGGCGCTCATGCGTCCGGCCGATCTCGCCTTCGGCGAGGACGAGACGCTGTGGCTCGAGCGCGCGCGCGAGGCTGCGTCGCTTGGGCCGCTCGGGCACCACACGCACTGGACGGCGCCCGACCACGCCCGGCCGACGGGCCGCAGGCACGGGCGAGCGCGTTCTCGCCGAAGGGGCGGCGGCTGCGCGAGCTCGGCCTCTCGCCGACGCTCTTCTGCGGTGGGGGCTGGTACACGGACGACGAGGTCGCGGAGGCGTGCGCCGAGCTCGGCTACGTGGACTGCACGCCCGCGCGCGCAGCGGCCGCCGTATCTCGCGCAGAGCGAGCGGTGGGCGTCGCTCGCTGCGCCGGCAGTGGTCGACCTGCCGTCCGGTCGACGCGCTGCGTGCGATTCCGACCACGCACTCGCTCGGAGACCTCCTGCGCGCGCTTCCGAGCCGCGATCTGCCGGCGTGCGTCCACGTGTACTTCCACGACACCGATCTGCTCGACCGGCGGCGTCGTGCACTTCTCCACGTCGTGCTTGCGAGCGCTTGCGCGGCGCGCGCGAGCGACCGACCTCGACGCCCTCGCCGCACGCGTGCTCGCGATCCTCGCCGCGCGTGGCGTGGGACGACGTGGCGCGGCTCTAAGCATCCACGGGATGTCGGGCCCCAAGGTCGCTCCGCCGGCCGAGATGTCACGTCGGGCGGCGACGCCGCCCGAGCCGCATCGCGACGTCCGGGCGTCCCGCCTGTACGTGCTCTCGCGAGGGTCGACGCTGTCCCTTCTCCGGCGCGCGGCCTCCGTCGTCGCGCTCGTCGCCCTCGACGTCGTCGGCCTCGCCCTCGGGATCTACCTCGCGCTCGTCATCCGCCAGGTCGTCGCCGGTGACGGAGACGTCCTGTGGGGGCTCCTGTGGCGCGAAGGTCCTGCGGAATGGCTGAAGTTCGCCGCGCCGATCACGGTCCTCGTCTTCGCGCAGGCGGGCCTCTACCGGCAGCGCGAGCTGCGGCCGGGAGCGGGCAGGATCCTCGCCTGCCTCATCGTCGTCGCGCTCATCGTGCTCGCGTTCGGGATCGGGACGGGCTACGACTTCTCGACCTCCGGCCTCATTCCGACGTCCGTGGTCGTCTCCGCGGTCGCGATCGGCCTGCTGCGCGCCGCGTACGAGTCGGCGTCGCTCGAGGTCATGCGGGCAGCCGGGATCAGTCGGCGCGTGGTGCTCGTCGGGGCGGGAGAGAGCCTCGTGCGCCTGCGTGCGTCGCTCGAGTCGGCGCGCAGTGGCCTCAGCTACGAGTTCGTCGGCGTCGTCGCGCCGGAGGCTGTCCCGGGCTTCGAGCTCCTCGGGTCGCGCGCGGAGCTACCGCTCGTGCTCGACCAGCTCAAGCCCGACGAGGTGATCCTCACCGAGGCCGACTTCGACGAGCGAACCGTGCTCGAGGTCGTCGAGCAGGCGCACCGCCAGGGGATCAAGGTACGGCTCGCGCCCGACACGACCGAGCTCCTCGTGCAGCGCGGCGAGTACGTGCCCGGGCAGGGGGCGCCTCTCTTCGAGCTGCGCCCGCCCGTGCTCACCGGCTGGGACTGGGCGGTGAAGCGCGGCTTCGACCTCCTCATGAGCGTCCTCGTCGTCGTGATCGGTTTGCCTCTGTGGGCGCTCATCGCGCTCGCGATCAAGCTCGACTCGCGCGGGCCGATCTTCTTCGTCGATCGCCGCATCGGCGTCGGTGAGCGCGACTTTCCGATGCTGAAGTTCCGCACCATGGTCGCGGAAGCCGCCGAGCTCCAGCCCGAGCTCGAGGCGGAGAACGAGGCCGAAGGGCGCGCTCTTCAAGATCCGCGAGGACCCGCGCGTCACCCGTGTCGGGCAGATTCCTCCGCCGCTTCTCGCTCGACGAGATCCCGCAGGTGGTCAACGTGCTGAAGGGCGAGATGAGCCTCGTCGGTCCGCGCCCGCTGCCCAAGCGCGACTACGAGCTCCTCGAGGACTGGCATCGTCGGCGCTACGGCGTGCTGCCCGGGATGACCGGCCTCTGGCAGATCTCGGGGCGCTCCGGGCTGTCCTTCGACGACCTCGTGCGACTCGACTTCACGTACATCGAGAACTGGTCGCTCTGGCTCGACATCTCGATCATCGTCAAGACGATCCCAGCGGTGATCACGCGGAGAGGCGCGTATTGACCCGGTCGCCGAAGATCCTCGCCGCCGCCTCCGCGATCGACCTCGACTTCCGGTACGGCTGCACGCCCGCGTGGTGGCAGCTGTGGAAGGGGATGTACGAGACGGGCGTCGACCTCGTCGTCACGCCGTACCGCGGTCGGCCCGTCGAGTCGCCGTGGTGGCGAACCGCGCCCAACCCGACGTTTCGCGAAGGCGAGTCGTACCAGAGGGCCCGCGACCTCCTCGCGCGAGCGAAGGGTGACCGCTACCTGCGCCGTGCCGAGGCGAGCCCGGAGGAGTCGCCGCTCGACAAGCTCACGCGCGAGACGATCGCGCGCTGGGTGACGCCGCGGTGGAAGCGGCATCTCGAGAAGCTGATCGAGACCGAGAAGCCGGATGCGCTGATCGTCTTCACGATCCCGATGGCGCACCTGCGTGGCATCCCCGACGCGCTGCGCGAGCGCTTCGGCATCCCGATCGTGTTCTACGACGGCGACGTCCCGATGAGCCTGCCCGAGTACGGCGGCATGGACACCGGGTTCAACCCGTACCACGGCGCCGACCCGTGGGAGTACGACCTCGTGCTCTCGAACTCGGAGGGCGGCACTCGGCCGCCTGCTCGAGCTCGGCGCGCGCCGGGCCGAAGCGCTGTACTGGGGCGCCGACCCCGAGTTCTTCGCGCCGCACGCCGTCGAGAAGGAGGTCGACGTCTTCTTCTACGGGTACGGCGACAAGTTCCGGCGCGACTGGATGAAGACGATGGTGGGCGAGCCGTCGCGGCGAGCCGACGACCTCGACTTCGCGCTCGGCGGCCTCGACTTCCAGGGCGACACGGGCGCGGCGCGTGCACTCGGCGACATCCCGTTCAACCTCTTCGCCCGGGCGATCTCCGCCGCCCGCGTGAATCTCAACATGACCCGCCGTCCGCATGCGACCGTCGCCGGCTCGTCGACGGCGCGGCCGTTCGAGCTCGCCTCGTCGGGCGCCGCGATCGTCTCCAACCCGCACGAGGGGATCGAGCGCTGGTTCGAGCCGGGGCAGGAGCTCGTCGTCGTCGAGAGCGCCGAGGAGGCGGTGGAGGCGTATCGCGAGCTCGTCGCCGATCCCGGCCAGGCGGAGGAGATGGGTCGACGCGCGCGCGAGCGCGTCCTCGACGAGCACACGTATGCGCACCGCGCGCGGCGGCTGCTCGAGCTCGTCGGGCTCGAGGCCGGGGTCCCGGCGTGAACGGAGGACGGCTCGTCGCCGTCGTGCCGGCGTGGAACGAGGAGGGCGCGATCGGACAGGTCGTCGACGAGATCAGGGCGTTCGACGCGGACGCGACCGTCGTGGTGGTCGACGACGCGTCGACCGACGAGACCGCGAGACGTCGCCGAGGCGCACGGCGCGAAAGTGCTGAGGCTCGTCTTCAACGTCGGCATCGGAGGCGCGGTGCAGACGGGGTTCCGGTACGCGCGCGACGAGGGCTACGACGTCGCGGTTCGCCTCGACGGCGACGGCCAGCACGACGCCTCCGAGCTCGGGAAGCTCCTCGGGCCGATCCGGGCAGGCACGGCCGATCTCGTGATCGGATCGCGCTTCGTCGATCCGGGCGGCACCTATCGCCCGCCGTTCGCACGGCGCATGGGCATCCGCGTGTTCGCGCGGCTCGTCTCGCTCCTCGGTGGTCAGAAGGTGACGGACACGACGTCGGGGTTCCTGGCGCTGAGACCGAGCCGGGATCGAGCTCTTCGCCGTCGAGTATCCGCACGACTACCCCGAGGTCGAGGCGACGCTCGTCGCGCTCCGCAGCGGCTTGCGCCTCGCGCAGGTGCAGGTCGAGATGCGCGAGCGCCAGACGGGCAGCTCGTCGATCACGTTCGTCCGGTCGCTCTACTACATCGTCAAGGTCATGCTCGCTCTGCTCGTCGCCAGTCTTCGCCGGTACCCGCGCATCGAGGCGGCACAGCGATGACGCCGATTCGCGCGTCCATCGCCGGTGCGATCGCCTCGATCATCCTCATCCTCGTCGTCGTCGAGCTCGTTCGTGGGCGGCGCCTGAAGGAGCGGTACGCGCTCCTGTGGCTCGCGACGGGCGCCGTGCTGCTCGTCCTCTCGGTCTGGCGCGAGGGGCTCAACACGATCGCAGGCTGGGTCGGCGTGACGGGCTACCCGCCGGCGGTGCTCTTCGCCGTCGCGACGCTCTTCATCATCCTCGTGCTGCTCCACTACTCGACGGTGATCTCGCGGCTGACCGACGAGAACGTCGACCTCGCGCAGCGGATCGCGCTGCTCGAGGAGCGGCTCAGCCGACCGCAACGGCCGGCGGACTGAACGCGAAGACGTCGCCGAACGCGGGGTCGTCGACCCAGTTCGTGCCGACGCCGATGCGATAGGTGGCGCCAGGCGGAGCGTCCGCGTCGAGAAACTCGCGCTCGCGCACGCTCTCGAGCAGGGTGCCGGAGAAGTAGCAGGACTGGGCCGGATGCCCGTCCGTGTTCTCGCACTCGAAGTCCTCGCCCTCCGAGCGGTACACGCGGTAGAAGACGCCCGCACGCCACGGTCCGTCGTCCCACGTGAGCCGGTTTCCGTCCGGCCCGCGCTCGACGCGAAGCTCGACGGAGTCGTCCACCGAGGTGAGGATGAAGTTGCCCGCGTCGTCCTGGGTCAGCGCGTGAGCCGGCCCCTCGAGCGGCGAGGACGCCGCGATGGCGGCTGCCGGCACGAGCACGGTGAGCACTGCGACCACGACGACCCAGCGACCCGCGACGGGTCGCGACGACGGAGCGCGCATGCGATCTCCGAGACGCCGCGCCAGCGTCGGCACGAGCAGCGGGATCGAGGCGAACAGCAGCAGGTACGCCGGCCACGCCGGCATGAGGAGCCGCCAGAAGCTGTTCGCCTGGATGTCTGCACGCGGCGAGAATCCCTTCACGACGAGGAACGCAGCGAGCCATCCCGCCAGGAGCGCGGCGATCGCGCCCCGCCGCACGCGGAGAACGGCGATAAGACCCGCGATCGGAGCCCACTGCGCGACCCGGGCGCTGAAGAAGAACTCGCGCATGTAGTCCATCTGCTGCAGCCAGTGGTCGAGGTCGAAGTCGAGGTACTGGTCGAGGTCGACCGAGATCGCGGTCGTCGCTGCGCCGACGGCGAGGCGGGTCTCCTCCAGCCGAGCGCCGGGATGCCGCCGAGCCCGCGTTCCTTCCAGAACGCGAGCACGAGGAGCGAGGGAACGATCGCCACGCCGAATGCGACGCCGTTGCGCCACCGTCGCGCGACGAGATAGGCAAGCGCGGCACCGACACCCATGAGCAGGTTCGGCGGCTTCACCGCCGCAGCTGCGCCGAGGAGGAGCCCTGCCAGCACCGCATCGGTCGCTCGCGCGGCGTCCAGCGAGCGCACGACGAACACCGCGGACGCGAGCACGAGCACCATCGACGGGTAGTCCGACATCGCCGTCAGCCCGAGCGCCTGCGGCAGGAACTGCTCGCCGAAGCGCTCCTGGTAGCGGTCGACGAAGAGCGGGATCGATCGCGAACGGTGCGATCGCCCACAGGAACGATGCCCAGTAGCCGAGCAGGCGTCCGCCGATCCGGCTCGCGAGGTCGTAGATGCAGAGGAGTGCGACGGGCCCGAGGACGAGAACCTGGAGCACGACGAGCGGCGGCAGCGCCTGCACGTACGTCGGCCCGGTGATCCACATGATCGGCGTCAGCGCGTAGGACCACAGGTAGCCGAGTTCGGTCGGCGGGAGCTCGAACTGCCCGAGGAGCCACCCCTGGGTCGAGAGCCAGATCTGGTCGCCACCCTGGAACCAGACCCAGCCGTTGTGGTCGACGGCGAGCGCGAGGACGATCGTCGCGCCGATCTGGAGGCCGACCAGCGTGCCGACGACGGTGCGGGGCCGCGCGAGAAGCCGGTCGAGCGTCCGCCCGCTCCAGCGGGCCGTCGCCGCGGCGCCAGAGGCTAGATGTGAAATTCCCGCGGGCCGGCCGACAGTCACGACACTGCGCCGGATCGCCACCGTCGCGCCTCGCACAGGCTCCTAGCCTGCACGAGGCGTGCCGACGTCGCCCGGCTTGGTCGTGACTGCCTCCGGCGGCGCGCCAATTTCACATCTAGCCTCAGTGGCTACCGACACCGGCGACCGCCGAGCGGTACCAGGCGACGGTGCGCTCGATCCCCTCGCGCAGCGGTGTCCGCGCATCGAATCCGAACAGTTCCCGTGCGCGCGTCCCGTCGACGCTCCGGCGCGGCTGGCCGTTCGGCTTCGTCGTGTCCCACGTGATCGAGCCCTCGAACCCGGTCACGTCAGCGATGAGCTCCGCGAGGTCGCGGATCGAGATCTCGCGCGAGGCGCCGAGATTCACGGGGTCGGTCCCGTCGTAGCGCTCCGCCGCTAGCACGAGCCCGTCGACGCAATCGTCCACGTAGAGAAACTCGCGCGTGGGCGAGCCGTCGCCCCAGAGGACGACCTCGTCGCTCGACTCGAGCATCTTGCGAATGAGGTCCGCGATGACGTGCGCATTCGTCGAGTCGAAGTTGTCGCGAGGCCCGTAGAGGTTGG
This sequence comes from uncultured Gaiellaceae bacterium, assembly GCA_963822885.1. Taxonomy (GTDB): domain Bacteria; phylum Actinomycetota; class Thermoleophilia; order Gaiellales; family Gaiellaceae; genus GMQP-bins7. The sequence continues at coordinate 205,462 of CAWGJJ010000014.1, read as the reverse complement.
CCGGCAGCAGGAAGATCGCATCGAGGCCGTACTGCTCGCGATACGCCTGCGCGCCGACGAGCACCGCCTTCTTCGCGACTCCGTACGGCGCGTTCGTCTCCTCCGGATAGCCGTCCCAGAGCTCGTCCTCGCTGAACGGGACGGGCGCGAACTTCGGGTACGCGCAGACCGTCCCGACGATGACGAGCTTCGATGTGGCGTGCAGGCGCGCCTGCTCGAGGACGTTCGCGCCCATCGCGAGGTTGGCGAACCAGTAACGCCCCGGATTCGCGCGGTTCGCCCCGATCCCGCCGACCTCGGCCGCGAGATGGAACACGAGCTCGGCGTCGGCGTCGGCGAACATGCGCGCCGTGTCGTCCATCGAGGTGAGGTCGTAGTCGGCGCTCCGCGCCACGACGACGTCGTGCCCGTCGGCCTCCAGGCGCTCGACGAGGTGCGAGCCGAGAAAGCCGCCGCCGCCGGTGACGAGAATGCGGCTCACGCGGTCTGGAGCGGCGCGCCCGTGGGCAGCCAGTCCACGCGGCCGATCCAGCGCTCTCGGTTCTCCGCGTACCAGCGGATCGTCTGTAGCACGCCTTCCTCCCACGAGACATGCGGCTGCCAGCCCGTCTCGCCCGTGAGCTTCTCGTGGCCGACGCGCAGCGCCATCACCTCGCTCGAGCCTGGTCGATGTCGCGCTGGAGCCGTGACGACCTCGCGGTCGCCGGGCCAGAAGCCCTCGGCCTCGCCGACGCGGAGGATGAGATCGACCCAGTCGCGCATCGAGATGTTCTCGCCCTGTCCGTAGACGTAGACGTCGCCGGGCGTGCCCTGAGCAGCGACGGTGAGATGCCCTCGCACGCCGTCGGTGCAGAAGCAGAAGTCGCGCGAGCGGCTCGAGTGCGCCGAGCTCGATCGTCTCGCGCGTCAGTGCCTGCGTGATGATGGTCCCTGTGACGTAGCGCGGGATTCTGGCGCGGGCCGTAGTTGTTGAACATCCGTGTGACGACACCCGGCACGCCGAACGCGTCGTGGTAGTTCATGGTCAGGAAGTCGGCGGCGACCTTCGCGGTCGCGTAGATCGACTTCGGGTTGATCGGCGAGCGCTCGTGGAGGATGAGCCCGCCCGCGTCGTCGAAGTCGTGGTGGTCGGAGACGGACTCGCGGACGTTCCCGTACTCCTCGGACGTTCCCGCCGTGTCGAACTTCTCGAGCTCGAGCCCGGCATCGACGATGGCTTGCAGCAGGTTCAGCGTGCCGAGAACATTCGCCGCCACGGTCTCGTACGGCCTGTGCCACGACTCGCCGACGTGCGCCTGGGCGCCGAGGTGGAAGACGTACGGGCGATCGGAAGCGGTTTCCTTGAGCTCGCGCACCAGGTAGTCCACCGAGGTGCGGTCGGTGAGATCCGCGAAGTGGATCTTGAGCCGGCTGCGGAGGTGCCCGATGTTGTTCAGCGCGCCGCTCGACGTCGCGCGAACGAATGCGTGGACGTTCGCGCCGAGCTCGACGAGTGCGTCTGTCAGGTGCGAGCCCATGAAGCCGTCGGCGCCGGTGACGAGTACGGTGCGGCCGTCGTAGACGTCCCCGAACTCACTGCGGAGGTCGTCCAGCGCGGCGCCTGTCCAGAGAGTGTCGTTCGGCATGGTCCGTACGCTTCCGCGTCGATGCGCAAGCGTACAGACTCGTCCGGCCTGGGCTCACTAGGCTCGGCTGCCCTGACGGCGACGTCGCTGATCGTCGTGAGCGGCTTCGCCGCCCTCGTGGGAGTCCTGATCGCACGCGACTTCGGGAGGACGGACGAAACGGACGGGTTCTTCGCCGCGTACGGAGTGTTCATCGTCGTCGTCACCGCCGCGCAGGCGATTCGCGTTGCCGTGCTCCCATCGCTCGCCCGCGCCCGAGAGGCGCGGGAGCTCGCGGCTACCGCCGCCGGCTTCGCGACGGCGCTCGCACTCGTCGGCGCTCCTCTCGTCCTAGTCGCGCTCTTCGCCTCGGACCAGCTCGCGGACGTCTTGACGCGGGAACGCCTCCGGCGTTGCTCGCGCTGCGTGCGCGAGCGCCCTCCAGTGGGTCGTCCCGGCAGCGGTCGCCCACCTGTTCATCGGCCTGGCGGCGAGCACGTTCGCCGCGCTCGACGACTACGGCACGCCGGCTCTCGGGTACGCGGTCGGCAGCGCCGCTGGTCTCGTGTACATCGTCGCGCGTACGGATCCCGACGGGATCGTCGCCGTCTCGCGAGGAATGGCCGTCAGCGGCGCCGTCGGACTCGCCATCCCCCTGGCCGCCCTCGCCTGGAGAGCGCACCAGACGTCAATGCCCGCCGCGGCAGCGCGTCCTGCGGGCGAGCCGCTGCAGCATCGACTGGGATTGTTCCTCGCAGCGGCAGCGATTCCGCTGTCGCTGCAGCTCGCGTACGTCGTGTCGCTCCCGTTCGCCGGGCGGCTCGGCCCCGGAGCGGTGACGAGCTTCGGCTACGCGTACCTGGCTGCGTCGACGATCGCCGGCATCACCGCGTTCTCGATCGGGCTCGTCTCGTCGGTGCCGCTGTCTCGGATCGACCTCACTCCGGCTGCTGTCGCGCGTCACGTCGTGGCCGCATCGTGGGTCGCGCTCATTCTCGTCGGGGCTGCCGTCGGCGTGCTCGCGCTCGCAGGCGCCGAGCTCGTGGAGAGCCTCCTCGGAGCCGCCTACGGCGACGAGGTAGGGGACGAGGTGGCGGCACTGATCGTCGTCTTCTCGGCGTGGATGGTGGCCGCCGTCGGCGTCAACGTCACGTTCCCACTCGCGTTCGTCACCGATCGCCTGCGGGCGCTCCCGTGGATCGGCGTCGGAGCCCTCGTGGTTCAGTTGCTGCTGGCCTGGATCGGTGTGGAGCTGTTCGAGCTGTACGGTCTCGCGTTCTCGCTCGCACTGTCGACCTTCTTCGTGCTCGCCCTCCTCCTGACCCAGCTCCATGCGGCGCGACTCGGACTTCGCGGCATCGCGTTCGCGGCGGCGGTGGTCGTCGCGTTCTCGGCCGCGGCGTTCGTACCACCGGCCCTCGTTGCCGGGGGCATCGTGAGCGCGCTCGTGGGCCTCATGCTCTATGCAGCGCTGGTTCTCGTGCTGCGCCCGCGCGGTCTCATTGAGTCGTGGGCCTACCTCCGGGCGCTGTAGCTACCCGGTCTTCCGCCACTTCAGGCCCGAGCCTCGGCGATAGAGCTCGACGAGCGCGAGACCGGCGCGCGTGCTGAAGACGCGATGGCGCGTGGACGCGACGACGCGCTCCGCGGGCGGCAGGTAGCGGAACGTCATGTGCCCGCCGAGTCGCTCGCCTTCCCAGTCGAACGGTGGCAGCTCGTCCGCGCGCTTGCGCAGGACGACCGTCCGGTAGCTGATCGCCTGTTCAACCTCCCACGCCTGCGAGCTGCGCGCATGGTCAAGGACGACGGCGACGGGCGGCATGTATGCGTCGTCGAGGAGCAAGCGCCCGCCGACCCTCAGCCTCGGTGCGAGGTTCCACCAGTCGAGGATCGGATACGGGAATCCGTGAGCACCGTCGAGCAGCGCGAGATCCAGCGCCCGCTCCGAAAGGCGTGGCAACACGTCATGTGAGTAGCCGACCTCGAACGTCACGCGGTCGCTCGAGACGTCGAGCTCGCGGCACGCGGCACGACACGCGTCCCTCCTCCTCCGGATCCGGAGTCACCGCGACGTGGTCCGTGCCCGCGGCGGCGAACACGATCGTGCTCGCGCCGGAGCCGGTCTCGAGCGTCGTCATGCCCTCGCGAAGTTCGAACCCTCGAGCCACTCGAGCGCCGGCCACGCGAGGCCCCAGTACTCGTTGCCCGCTCCGTGGATCCCCGGCGGTGACGCGCGCAGCCGTTCGGTGAGAGTCCTCGTCACGGCGCCGAACGTTAAGGCACGTCGATCATCCCAGGGCGGCAACGTACGCGGCATCGTGCGCGCGTGCCGTGCTCTCCCACGAGAACTCCGCGGCTCGCGCCAGGCCACGCGCTCGCCATTCGTCCGGGCGCGACGAGGATCTCCTCGACGGCTTCGACCATGGCCTCGACCGAGGTCGGGTCGAAGAGGCGTGCGGCCTCTCCGCACACCTCCGGCAGCGCAGCCGCGTTCGAGCTCGCGACCGGACAGCCGCACGCCATCGCCTCGAGCGGAGGCTGTCCGAACCCCTCGAACAGGCTCGGGAAGACGAGGCCTGCTGCTGTTCGGTACAGACGGGCGAGCTCGTCGCGCGAGACATGCCCGAGCGAGCGCACGCCGGAAGGCGTCGGGCCTTCGTACGCCGTGAGCAGTAGCTCGAGATCGGGATGGCTCCGTCGTAGCTCCGCGAACGCGGCGAACAGGCGCTCGTGGTTCTTGTGCGGCCACGGCGCGAGCCGGATAGACGAGGAAGCGCTCGCGCAGGCTCGTCGCCGGGGCGGAAGACAGTCGTGGTCGAGCCCGAGGTGGATGGGTCGCATCCGGCTCTCCGGCACGGCGTAGCGCTCGATCGACCGCGCGTGCGGCGTGCTCGGAGATCGTGACGACGAGCCGGCTCCGTCGAATCGACCAGCCGTAGACGGCGCGGCGGTAGGCGAGCTCGGCGCGTGAGAAGAACTGCGGGAGGAACTCGTGCTGGAGGTCGAGAACGGTCACGATCGGAGGCGGTGTCGAAACGCGGGGAATCATCACCGTAAGCGGGAAGTGCACGACGTCGACTCCCGCGAGGCGCCGGCGCAGGCGTCCGCCGCGCGCGACGCCTTCCGTCATCGCGGCGATCCGTCCGGGCATCGAGCGTGCTGCTCGGTACTCGCCGACGACCTCACTCGGCAGCCCATCCACGTCGGCAGCGATGCTCGGGAGGAGGACGCGGTAGGAGTGCTCGCCCACGCGGCCGAGCGCTCGTACGAGCTCCCGGGCGTACGTCTCGCTTCCGCCCGAGACGCGTGGGATCAGTGTCAGGAGGCTGATCCCGACTTGCATGCGGTCAGGCGGGCGCGTGTGCGGCGACGGCGGTGCGGTAGACCTCGTCGTGTCGCCTCGCAGTCTCGTCCCAGGTGAAGCGGGCGGCACGCGTGAGGCCGAGAGTGGTCAGCTCCTCGCGCCGGCTGTCCGCCTCGAGCATCGCCGCGGCCATGGCTTCGACGTCGGTCGGGTCGAAGAGCACCGCGGCTTCTCCTGCGATCTCCGGGATCGCGCCGGCGTTCGACGCGGCGACCGGGCATCCGCAGGCCATCGCCTCGAGGACAGGCATCCCGAAGCCCTCGTACAGGCTCGGGTACACGAGGCACGCGGCGCGGCGGTACAGCGAGGCGAGATGCTCGGCCGGCACGGAGCCGAGGTTCTCGACGCCCTCGGGGAGCGGCTCGAGCCGGTCGAGACCGCCTCCAGTGAGGACGAGTCGAAGCTGTGGCCGTGTCTCGCGCAGCGTCGCGAACGCCTCGAACAGCCGCGTGTGGTTCTTGTGAGGCCATGGTCTGGCCGGGTACAGGAGGATCGGCTCCGGCTCCTCGTCACCGAGCTTGAACACCGAGTGATCGACCGCGTGCGGGACGACGTGCACGCGGCTCGCGTCGAGATCCAGGAGCTCGACGGCGCGGCCGCGGACGAACTCGCTCGTCACGATGACGGCAGTCGCACTGCGGGCCGCGCGGTCGTACGCGATGCGCCGGAACGACCGGCGAGCGGGGCCGAAGAACTCCGGGAGGTCGCGGTGCTGCGTGTCGTGCAGCGTGACGACGGTCGGTGCCTGTGTTCCCGGCGAGGGCACGGTCAGCGGGTAGTGGAGAACGTCGAACTCTGCGACCTGCGTCGTCACGGCCCGCGTCCGTCGCGCGGCCAGCGCCATCGTTGCGATGCGCAGCGGTCCGCGGCGACCCACGGGCGGATCCTTGACCTCGACCGCGGGTAGCCCCTCGGCCGCGTCCTTCGCGCGTGCCGGCACGAGCACCACGTACTCGTGCGTCCCGACGCGGCTCAACGCACGTGTGAGCTGCCGCGCATACGTCTCCGATCCCCCGCTGTCTCCGGGCGACAGCGTCAGGAGTGAGATTCCGACGCGCACGCTCTCAGCCTACTCACCGTTTCAGCTGGCCAATCCTACGACAGGGGTAGAATCCTCCAATGCCCGCCGACGGCGCCAAAAATGGCGATTCTGCAGGGATTTCTCCGGCAGATACCCCGGTCGACGTCGAGGAGCTCTTCCGCGCGCTACGCGAGGAGGTCCGGCGCTCGGGTGCCGATCCAGGCGCTGACGCTGGCGACGAGGACGACCGACGCGCCGCTCGTGCGGAAGCGGAGCGACTCTGGCCGGTCTCCGCGGATCGATCGCTTCGCCTGCGTCCCGGCGTTCGTGGAGGCATCGGAACACCGGTCAAGGCGGTTCTGCGGAAGCTGATGCGCTGGTACGTCGAGCCGCTCGCCTACGACCAGCGGTCGTTCAACGCCGCGGCACTTCGCCTCATCGACGACCTCCAGGATCAGGTGGATCGACTGCAGGCCGAGCTCGAGGCGACTCGCTCCAGGCAGCAATGAGAATTGCGGTTCTACGGCCACAGGTGCCGTTCGCTCGCGGCGGCACCGAGATCTTCACGGACCGGTTGGTCGAGGAGCTGCGCGCCCGGGATCACGACGCCGACCTCGTCTCGGTTCCGTTCAAGTGGTATCCGGGAGCCCGCGTTCTCACGCAGGCGTTCCTCTGGCGCATGCTCGACCTCGACGAGGCGGACGGCCGGAGAATCGACCTCGTGGTCGCGACGAAGTTTCCGTCGTACCTCGTGCGCCACGCCGACAAGCGCGTCTGGCTCGTCCATCAGTTCAGGCAGGCCTACGAGCTCGACGGCACGCCCCTCGGCCAGTTCGGCGACGCGCCCGAGGAGCGGGCGCTCCGGCGCAAGGTGCAGGAGCTCGATCGCGTTGCCCTCGGAGAGGCTTCGCGCCTGTTCACGACATCGAAGAACGTTGCGTCCAGGCTCGAGGCGTCGACGGGACTCGCGGCGGAGGTGCTCCCGCACCCCCCACAGGAGCTCGACTACCGCTGCCACGGCTACGGGGACTTCGTCCTCTCCGTGAACCGCCTCGATCGCGCGAAGCGGATCGACCTCCTGCTCGAGGCTGCGGCGCGTGACGCGGGGCTCGAGGTGGTCATCACGGGCGAGGGTCCCGACCGCGAGCGCCTCGAGCGCCTCGCGCACGATCGCGGACTGAACGGGCGCGCCCGCTTCACCGGCCGCGTTTCCGAGACCGAGCTCGCGGATCTCTACGCACGCTGCCTCGCCGTCTACTACGCCCCCGTGGACGAGGACTACGGGATGGTCCCGCTCGAAGCCTTCCTCTCGGAAAAGCCCGTCCTCACGACGACCGACGCGGGCGGTCCGCTCGAGGTCGTCTCCGACCACGCGACCGGGCTCGTCGTCACGCCGGTGGCGGAGGAGATCGCGCGGGCGCTCGGCTGGCTCCGCGAGCATCGCGACGAGGCCGCGTCGTACGGACGCGCCGGAAACGCGATCGCGCGCGAGGTGACGTGGGATCGCGCGATCGGGAAGCTGCTCGCATGAGGGTTGCCTACTTCTCTCCGATGCCGCCGGAGCAGACCGGCATCGCGGACTACAGCGCGCTGCTCCTGCCTGCTCTGCGCGAGCGCATCGACGTGACGGTGGCGAGGCGCGGCGCGCGCAAGCCACCGCGCGGCACCGACCTCGCGCTGTACCACGTCGGAAACAACCCCGACGCGCATGCTTGGATCGTCGACGCGCTCCGGCGCGCGCCCGGCGTCGTCGTCCTCCACGACTTCGTCCTGCACCATCTCGTCGCGGGGATGACCGTCGGCCGGCGAGACGGGCACGGCTACCTCGACCTGATGGAGCGCGAGCACGGCGTCGTCGGCCGCCTCCTCGGCCACGGCGTCCTCGACAAGCGAATCCCGCCGCTGTGGGAGTCGCGTCCCGAGGACTTCCCGCTCGCGACCTTCGTGCTCGAGCATGCGACCGGCGTGATCGTCCACTCCCGGTACGTGCGCGAGCGGGTGAGGGCGTCTGGTTATGACGGACCGATCAGCGTCGTGCCGCATCCCGCGTGGCCGGCGCCGAGCGTCTCGCCCGAGCGACGCGGCGGCAAAGTCGTCGTGGGCTGCTTCGGCGTCGTGAACGCGAGCAAGCGGATTCCCGAGCTGCTTCGAGCGACGGCGGACGTGCGGCGCGATCATCCCGAGTTGACGCTTCTCCTCGTCGGGTCGACGTCGCCGGGCTTCGATCTCGACCGGCGCCTCCAGCGGCTCGGCCTCTCCGGTGACGGGCTCGCCCGCGAGGACTGGGTGGACGAGGCGCGCCTCTGGTCGCTCATGGTGGGCTGCGACGTTCTCGTCAACCTCCGCCATCCCACGATGGGCGAGACGTCGGGCAGCGTGATCCGCGGGCTCTCGCTCGGCAAGCCGCTCGTCGTGAGCGACGTCGGGTGGTTCTCGGAGCTACCGGCCGACGTGGCATTGAAGGTCGCCGCCGACGACGTCGAGGTGGAGACGCTGACGGCTGCGCTCGAGCTCCTGGTCACGCGTGCAGACGTTCGCGAGGCGATGGGCGCGGCAGCGGCCGATCTCGCGCGCCGCGAGCACGACGTCGGTCGTGTCGCGGAGCTCTACGCTGCTGCGCTCGAGAGCGCGGCCGGCGGCGGTGCGGTGGACGACGCGGTGCTGCGGGAGGTCAGCGAGGCTGCGGCCGACGTCGGCATCTCGGCGAGCTCGGCCGAGGCGAGAGAGATCGCCCGGCGCCTCGCCGAGGTCGAGCTTGGGTAACGCGCTTCGCAGGATTCCGGTCTGGGCGTGGCTCACGGCCATCGTGGCCGGCTCGACGATCGTGCGTGCGATCCTCGCCAGAGATCTCGTCGCGCCGTTCATCATGGTCGACGAGATCATCTGGTCCGAGGTCGCGCGCGGGATCGCAGATGCCGGCGAGCCACTCCTGCGCGACGAGCCCGACCCCGGCTACAGCATCGTCTACCCGCTGCTGATCAGCCCGGTCTACGCGCTGACCGACGGTCTGGTGGACGCGTACGCGGGCGTGAAGACGCTGAACGCGCTGGTGATGTCCCTCGCGGCCGTACCCGCCTTCTTCCTCGCTCGTCGGGTCGTGCGCGACGGGCTCGCATTGCTCGCGGCGCTCATGACGGTGGCGCTTCCCTCCATGGCGTACACGGGGACTGTCATGACCGAAAACGCGTTCTACCCGCTCTTCCTCCTCGTTGCGCTCCTTCTCGTGGTCGTGCTCGAGCGCCCGACGCTGCTGTTCGTGGCATTGCTTCTTCTCCTGGTAGGGCTCGCGTATGCCACTCGCGTGCAGGCCGTGGCTCTCGTGCCCGCGATCCTGCTCACGCCGTTCGTCCTCGCTGTGTTCGAACGGTCGAGCTTTACGGCAACGCTCAGGAGGTTTCGGTGGCTGTACGGGATCGTCGCGGGCGGCGCCCTTGCCGTCCTCGCCTTCCGGGCTGTGTCGGGAGGAGGCCTGCTCGGCGCCTACGAGCCGGTCGGCGAGCGCTCCTACCAGCTCGGCGAGGCGCTTCGGTACCTGTGGTGGCACGTCGCCGAGCTCGCGCTCTACGTGCTCGTGATCCCGCTTGCGGCGACGATCGTCCTCGTCGCGGGGGCGCGCTCGCTCGATGTGCGGCTCCAGGCGTTCCTCGCAGCCACAGTCTCGCTGACGGTGTGCGTCGTCTCCGTCGTGGCCGTGTTCGCCTCGGAGTTCTCCGACCGGATCCAGGAGCGGAACATGTTCTACGTCGCACCGCTCCTCTGCATCGCGCTCCTTGCGTGGGTCGAGCGTGGCGCTCCTCGTCCGCGCGTGATCGCCGGCGCCGCCGCTGTCGTCACCGCGCTCCTCGTGCTCGCGATCCCGCTCGAGCGCTTCATTACCACGTCGGCGCTCACCGACACGCTGATGCTGCTGCCCTTCTGGTCTCTCCAGGACCGGATCGGTGCGGGCTGGACGGAGGCCGCGGCGTTCGCGCTCGCCGCCGCGCTCGCCGCCGCGTTTCTCTTCGTGCCTCGGCGCTACGCGCTCGCGCTGCCATTGCTCGTCCTCGGCATCTGGATCCTCGCGATCAGGCCGATCTGGTGGGGGACGCACGGGTTCGAGCGGTTCTCGCAGGGGGCGCTCTTCCAGGGCATCCGTACGGTCGATCGCGACTGGGTCGATCAGGCGCTGCCGCCGGGAGCGGACACCGCGCTCCTTTGGACGGGGCGCACCGATCGGCTAACGGTGAACCAGAACGAGTTCTTCAACCGCGGGGTCGGCCCGGTCTACTACGTCACCGCCCCGACGCCCGGTGGGTTGCCGGAGAGGCCCGTACGGATCGATCCGCAGACGGGCGACGTGACGCTCACGGACGGCAGGCCGGTGCGCGACCGATTCCTCCTCGCGGACTCCTCGTTCGAGCCGGACGGCGAGGCGCTCGCGACCGACGAGGGCTGGGGAATCACGCTGTGGCGCGTGCAGCCCCCGCTCGTCTCCGCGGTTAGCGTCGACGGGCTGTACCCCAACGACACGTGGTCGGGGGAGACCGTCACGTACACGCGGCGGCGCTGCCGGCCGGGCTCGCTCACGGTGCTGCTGTCGAGCGACCCGAGCCTCTTCGTCGAGCCGCAGACCGTCGTCGCGCGCTCGAACGGGCAGGTCGTCGGCCGGGTGAACGTCGGGCCGTACGGACGAGCGCATCTGCGCGTGCCGCTCGCTCCGGTGCCACACACGACCGTCTGTCGGGTCGTGTACACGGTCGAGCCCACGGCCGTTCCGGCCGAGATCACCGGTGGTGCGAACCCCGATCCGCGCGAGCTCGGCACGCACTTCGATCGCTTCTTCTACGAGGACACGCAGTGAGGATCGCCTTCGACGTATCGCCGCTCTCGCATCCCCTCCTCGGGATCGGGAACTACATCCAGGGCTCGCTCGCGGGGCTCGTCGAGGCCGCGGCCGGGGAGCACGAGATCGTCGCGTTCGCTCCCACGAGTATCCGCGGGCCGTGGCGAATCCGCGCAGACGCTGGCGGACATCGAGGTCGAGCTGCGCACCTGGCCGCTCCCTCTGTCGCACGCCGTGCGCACGGCGTGGAGCAGGCTCGGTCGTCCGGCCGCCGAGCGCGTTCTCGGCGAGTTCGACGCTCTGCACTTTTCCGACTGGATGTATCCGCCGCAGCGCGCGGGCGTGCGCGCGACGACGATCCACGACCTCGTGCCGCTGCATCATCCGGAGTGGACGACCGCGCGGACGCGCTCGATGCACGGCCGCAAGTACCGGAACGCCGCCGAGACGTGCGACGTCGTCTTCGTGAACTCGGCGTACACCGGGCGCGACGTGGCGCAGACCCTCGGCATCGCGCCCGAGCGGATTCGCGTCGCGCATCCGGCTCCGAAGGAGGTCTACCGGGTCGACGGGCCGGCGACAGACCTCGGTGCGCCATACGTCCTCACGGTCGCCACGCTCGAGCCGCGGAAGAACCTGCAGGTGCTCGTCGAGGCGCATCGGCTGCTCGGCGACGACATCGAGCTCGTCATCGCAGGCGGCGAGGGTTGGGGCGAGCAGCCGCTCCTCGACGGGCCGCGAATCCGGCGCCTCGGGTTCGTCTCGGACGAGGAGCTCGCGCGCCTCTACCGTGGAGCCGCCGTGGTCGCGTATCCGTCGCGCTTCGAAGGGTTCGGGATTCCCGTGATCGAGGCCATGGCGTGCGGCGCTCCGGTCGTCGTATCGGCGCACGAGTCGCTGGACGAGGCGGCTGGCGACGCCGCAGTACGTGCCGATCCCGAGGATCCCGCAGCATTCGCCGCAGCGATCGAGCGCGCGCGTGCCGAACGAGCACAGCTCGTCGCGCGAGGTGTCGAGCACGTCAAGACCTTCTCCTGGCGCGCGGTGGGCGAGGTCTTCCTGCGTGGCTACGAGGAGGCGCGGGCGTGAGGGGTGACCAGGAGATCGTCGTCGTAGTCCGCCGGGGCCCCGAGTTCCTAATCATGCGTCGAGCTCCCGAGCGTCTCGGCTACTGGAGCCTCGTCGCCGGCGGGCTCGAGCCCGACGAGTCGCCGACCGAGGCTGCGCAGCGCGAGCTGTTCGAGGAGGCGGGTCTCACGGTCGCCGGTGAGACCGCTGCCCGTCGCGCTCTCGTACTCGCTGCGCGACGATCCTCCGGCGATCCGCGCCCGCTACGCCGCGGGAATCGAGACCGTCACCGTCCACGCCTTCGTCGTCGACGCTCCGGTGAAGTGGGAGCCGACCCTCGACGCCGAGCACGACCGCTACGAGTGGTGCGACCTGGACGAGGCGCTCGAGCTCCTCTTCTACGCGACGACGAAGGACGCCGTCCGTGTCGCAGCACGGGAGCCGCAGTGAGGGTCGCCGTCGACACCTCCCCGCTCGTCCAGACGCGCGCGGGAACGGCTCGACACGTCCGCGGCCTTCTCGGAGCGCTCCGCGATCGTCCCGGGCTCGACCTCGAGCTCCTGTCGTTCGGCGGTCCCGGCCGAGCGGCGAGCGTTGCACGCGATGTCGCCTGGTACCCGATCGGCCTCGGACGCCGCGCTCGCTCTCTCGACGTTCTGCACTGCACGACGTTCCGCGGCCCCGTCGCCGCACCCGTGCCGACGGTCATCACCGTGCACGACCTTGCGATCCTCCGCGCTCCGGAGGTGTTTCCCCGCTGGCACCGGCTCTACGGTCGCATGGGACTCGTTCGCGTCCTGCGGGCGGCGGCTGCCGTGGTCGCGGTCTCCGAGTTCAGCCGCGACGAGACGATCGAGCTCGCCGGGGTTCCCGCCGAGCGGATCCGCGTCGTCCCGCACGGCGTCGATCCCGTCTTCGGCCCGGACGGCCCTCGCGCGGAGGGCGACTACGTCCTCGCCGTTGCGACGCTCGAGCCGCGAAAAAACCTCGGGCGCGCGGTCGAGGCTGCGCGCGAGGCCGGAGTCGAGCTGCGTGTCGTGGGCGCGCGCGGGTGGGGTGGGGTCGAGGTGGACGGCTGGGTCGGCGAGATCCCGGACGTGGAGCTCGCAGCCCTGTACCGCGGCGCGCAATGCGTCCTCTACCCCTCGCTCTACGAGGGCTTCGGGCTGCCCGTGCTCGAAGGGATGGCGTGCGGGACGCCCGTGGTGACGTCCGTCGGGAACCGCGATGGAGGAGGTCGCAGGCGGTGCGGCGGTGCTCGTCGACCCGCTCGACGTCACCTCGATCGCGGACGGGATCGCGACGGCGCTCGCTCGGCGCGAGGAGCTCGTCGTGGCGGGCCGTGCGCGTGCAGCGGAGCTCACGTGGGAGCGCGCCGCAGACGCGGTGGTCGAGCTCTGGAGCGAGCTCGCGTGAAGGTCGTCGTCTTCGACGCAGACGTCCTCGGGCGCCGGCGCACGGGCGACGAGACATACGTGCTCAACCTCCTCCGCCAGCTCGGCCTGCTCGTGAACGAGACGGGCATACGGCTCGTCGCGACGACACGCCGGCCGGACCTCGTGCCGGAGGGAGTCGAGCCGATGGAGCTCACAGGCGGCTCGCAGGAGCTGCGCATGGCCTGGTCGTTGCCGCGCGCGCTCCGGCGACTTCGTGCAGATGTCGCGCACACGCAGTACGCGGCGCCGCTTCGTTGCCCATGTCCGTCCGTCGTGACGGTCCACGACGTCTCGTTCGCCCGCGATCCGGGTCTCATGAGCCGAAAGGACCGCACGATCTTCGGTCTCGTTGTGCCGCGCGCAGTGCGAACGGCGGCGCGCGTCCTCACCGTGTCCGAGCGAACGAAGGCGGATCTCGTGGAGCTCTATGACGTTCCGGAGGAGCGGATCGTCGTGACGCCGAACGGCGTCGATCCCGCCTTCGGTCCGGGATCGGGACCGCACGACTATGTCCTGTCCGTGGGCGCGATCCAGCGACGGAAGAATCAGCTCGCGGCCCTCGACGCTGCGCAGGCGGCCGGGCTTCCGCTCGTCGTCGTCGGGCCCCACGAAGGATCCAGGGCTCGCGGAGGAGCTGCGTCGGCGCGGCGCCCGTCTCGAGGGATACGTCGCGACGGAACGGCTCGCCGAGCTCTATCGCGGCGCGGCGTGCCTCGTCCAGTCGAGCCGCTACGAGGGCTTCGGGCTTCCCGTCCTCGAGGCCATGGCGTCCGGAACTCCGGTCGTCGCCGTTCCGGACGCCGCGCTGCGCGAGGTGGCAGGAGACGCCGCGATCTTCGTGGAGGAAAACGCGCTTGCCGACGGGATCCGCCAAGCGCTCGCCGGGCGCGACGCGGCTCGTCGCGGCTGGGCTCGAACGCGCTCGCGTATTCAGCTGGCGCGCCGCTGCCGAACGAACGCTCGCCGTCTACCGGGAGATACTCGGGACGTGAAGGTCTCTGCTGTCGTCGTCTCGCACGGCCATGCCGACGAGCTCAAGCGCTCGCTGCCGGCCCTCGTCGCGCAGGTCGACGAGACGCTCGTGATCGGGAACCTTCCCGGCTCGGCTCGCGACGTTCCGACCGACGTGCGTGTTCTCGAGAACCCGCGCGCACTCACATTCGCGGAGAACGTCAACGTCGGAATCGCGTCGACCTCAGGCGAGTACGTCCTCGTTGCGAACCCGGACGCGATAGCGGAGCCGGACGCAGTCGCCACGCTCGTCGCCTTCGCCGACGCGCATCCGCGGTGCGGGATCGCCGGCCCGCAGATGCGCTGGCCGGACGGAACGTGGCAGCCGTCGCGCCGACGCTTTCCGACCGTGCGCGGTACCGTCGTCCGGCGAACTCCGCTGCGTCGCCTACGGCCCCCGTACGAGACACAGCGTGAGCACTACGCGCTCGACCAGCGCCCCACCGAGCCCGTTCAGGCGGACTGGATGCTCGGCGCCTTTCTGCTCATGCGCAGGACGATGCTCGACGAGATCGACGGCTGGGACGCGGGCTATCGCCACTACTGCGAGGACATCGACCTCTGTTACCGCGCGGCGCAGGCCGGGTGGGAGCGCTGGTACGTGCCGGGCGCGGTCGTCACGCATGCCTACGCCGCGGTCATCGATCAGCGGTTCCTCTCGCGCCACACGCTCTGGCACGCGCGCGGGATGGCCCGGTTCGTCCGCAAGCACCCAGAGCGGCTACTCGCGCTGTGACGGACAAAGGCGGCCAGTACGCGCGCCAGGCGACGGATTGGAGCGAGAGTGCCTACGCCGATGTCTCGGCCTACCTCGCGCATCGAGCCAAGCTGATCGTGTCGCTAGGGCCGCGCCTCGGAGCCGGCGACGAGGTGCTCGATCTCGCCTGCGGCGACGGCGGCCTCGGGGAAGCGCTTATCGAGCGCGGCCTGCGCTACCGCGGAGTCGACTCGACCCCCGAGATGGTCGCGGCCGCGAGCGAGAGGCTCGGCGCGCGAGCGCCCGTCGACCTCGGCGACCTCAACGACTACGTGCCGCCTGGACCGGTGGCCGCGACGACGGTCTTCCGAGCGATCTACTACGCGCCTGATCGCGCTGCGTTCTTCGCGCGTGTCGCCGGGTACACGCAGAAGAAGCTCGTGTTCGATCTCAACCCGCGCCAGTACCGGGTCGAGGACGTGCTCGCAGATCTGCGCAGCGCCGGCTTCGGGCAAATCGAGCTGCGGCCGTTCTTCGTCCCGCAGACCGTCTCTCTCCCGGGCCCGCTGCTCGCCGCGGCCAAGGCGCTCGAACGGAGCGGCCCGCTCGCGCGCCTCGCCCTACGCGTGCGCTTCACCTACATCGTCGCGGCGTCGCGCTAGTCGCCGAAGAGCGGCTGGAATCCCGCACGGTCGACGACGGCGCCGAGGCGGCGGCGATCGCTCTTCGACGGGTCGATCTCGGCCGGGATGAAGGTCGGCGCGAGGGTGATCTCCATGCGCCAGGGGGCGTTCGGTGGGCTGAGCGCTGCACCCTTCGCCTTGCAATCTGGGACGTTGAACGTCCGTGTCTCGGTCACGTGCTCGATTCGTGGCTGCTTGTCCGGGCCGATCCCCACGGGTCCTATGCGAACTATCACCCTCCCTGTCGTTCGTGCGTCCGGATCCGGGCACCATCCCTCACGCGTCAGGCGAACGTACGCGAGACCCGGTTCGTCGTCGGACACGTCGTAGCGCGTGTACGAGGCGCGTGCCACCGGGTCTTCGCTCGAGCCGACCATCCATCCGTCCGATTCGCGCCCGACGAGCGCGTCCTTCAGCTGCACGGGACCGCCATCGATGCGGTAGAGAACGGCGTTCTCCCGCTGCGCGACGATCGGCGCCTGGAGCGTTACGCCGTTCACGGCCAGCACGTACTCGGTGCCGGGAACCGGCGTGAGCGTGCCGTCGACGGCGTCGAGGTCGGGCGTGAGGATCGGCCCACCGACCTTCTCGGCGGATCCGTCGAGGCTCCAGATCTTTCGCACGGAGGGATTGAAGAACTCGGTCAGCCAGATGCCCGTGGCATCGGAGATCTGCTGGCCGAGGACGACGACCGAGTCGCCGCCGGTGGCCTCCTCGACCCAGTCGTAGGGCCGAGGCAGGTTGCTGTCGATCCGCTCGGCGAAGCGTCGCTCGCCCTCCGCCGCGTAGACCTGCCCCGTCATGCTCCACGCGACGACGGCCACCGCGGCGGCTCCTGCGACCCAGCCAAAGGCAACCGAGTGCTGGCGGAGGAGCTTCAGCGCGACGGTCACGGCGAGCCCGACGAAACAGGCGACGACGAGCGCACCTTCGATGGACGCTTCGGACCAACTGAGCTCGCGATTCGCAAAGGCCGCGATCGAAAGGCCGTGCGCTTCGTAGTACGGATACTGGTCGAGCCTGAGCGGAACGGCCGTGACCACGTACAGCGTGAAGACCGCCGCGCCTGCGATCGCCCAGCCGCGTCCGACGCCACGGGCGAAGGCGAGCGCGGTTGCGATGAACAGGATCGGGCAGAGGTAGATCAGGTTGCGCTCGACGATGAGCGTCGAGAAGACGGTGGAGTTGTAGGCCCCTTTGATCCCCGCATAGGCCACGAAGACGATCAGCGCGCCGACGCTCGTGGTGACGAACGCGCGTGTACGGGGATCGGGCGCTTCCGAGCGGGGACGCGCGAGCGCCGCGACGCCGATGAGCACGGGGAGAACACCGATGCCGATCGCGAGCGCGCCGAGCGCCCAGCTCGCGTGCTCGAAGATCCGATCCTTGAAGACGAGCATCGTGTTCCGCCACGCGGTCGAGGCATGCCCCATCGCCGCCGCGAGTGCGAAGGCGACGCCGGTCGCCAGGGTGACTGCGCCGACCCAGTCCCATGTGCTCCACTCGGTGCGCCACCTCCGAGCAGGCTCGGACTGCCACGCGATCCAGAGGAGCCCGAGAGCCAGCACGGCGAATAGGATCGCGAGTTGCGTTCGTGTGAGTACCGCGACGACCGAGATCGCGAACGCGGCTGCCACACGGCCCCAAGTCGGACGTTCGAGGGAGCGTGCTATCAGCCAGAGCGCCGTCGTCGAGACCGGGTACGCGAGCGGCTCCTCCACGAGGATCGGCGAGTACGCGAGGGCCGGCACCGCGACGGAGCCGCCGGCCGCGGCGAGGGCGTACCACTTCGGAACGACCATTCGCGCGAGCCCGTACGCGGGGAAGACGGTTGCTGTCATCGCGAGGACGAGGATGAGCTTCGCCGCCGCCCACGACGCGGTCGCCGATCCGAGCCACCAGACGGGCGCAAGCGCGTACGCCACGAGGGTGGCGACGCCGTACGGCTCGCCGCGACGCGCCGGCTCGCCCGTCTCGGCGATGGAGCGGGCGAGCTGCGTGAGCTCCAGCTCGTCCGTGAAGATCGTGGGCACTGGACGTTGCGCGGCCTGCCATGCGTACAGCGCCGCGAGGCCGAAGTAGACGACGAGCAGCGGAACCGCCGACAGGAAGCGTGAAAGGAAGTCGGGGCGAGGTGGCGCCCCGCCGGCATGCGCACGGGAGCTCATGTTTGTGCGGCTTCGACGGGCTCGGGCACCGAGAGCTCGACTTGGCGCCGAACAGTCCGGCACGGGATCCCGGCGTGCTCCGCGGCTCGCGTGACAGCGACGAGGCGGTCCGCGGGCGCGGCAGGGATGGTCACGAGCACTTCGTCCGCTCGCGTGCTCGCGATCGCGCGGCCGGCCTCGTCCAGGCTTCCGACCACGCTGACCCCGAGGATCCTCCTTCGCCGGACGCGCGGGTTGTCGTCGAGGAAGCCGACGACGCGCTCGTCGCTCCCCTCGCGCAGCTCTCGCGCGAGGCTGCGCCCGGCGCGCCCGGCACCGACGATCAGCACGCGCTTGCGATCACCTCGGTGACCCAACGTCTCCGGGAAGAGCCGCAGTGCGAGCCGCGACGCACCGACGAGCGCCGTGCAGAGGAGGGCGTCGATGAGGAAGATCTGCGCGGCCGGGAACGAGCCGATCGGCCGCAGCGCGACGAGAATCAGGTAGGCGGCCAGCGCGGAGGCCAGGCAGCCGAGAACGATCGGCACGACGTCTCGCGCGGTTGCATACCGCCACACACGCCGGTAGACGCCGAGCGCGACGAAGAAGACGTAGCGCGCCGCGAGCAGGATCGGCAGCGCCGAGAGGTAGACGGAGCGCTCGTACTCGGTTCCGCTGCCACCGACCGCGAGCACGTACGCAGCAAGGAAAGACGCGCAGATGAGGACGAAGTCGGCGAAAACCTCGAGCAGTCGCCGCGGTTCGAAGACGATCGCGCGCCAGAGCGACGGCTCCGGTCCTTCAAGCCCGCGGCGCGAGCGCTCCTCGAGGTCGCTGAGGAAGCTCCCGAACTGCACGAGCAGCACGAAGGTCACGAGCACGCCGATCGCCGTCAGGCGCCCGTTGTCGAGAACGTTGTAGGCGAGCGCGGTCGCGCCGATCGCCGACGCGACGATCGCGAGTAGCAGTACGGCCTTCGTCTCCGATAGGCCGTAGTAGACGAGCCTGTGCGACGTGTGGTCGCGTCCACCCTGGGTCACCGGACGCTTCTCGACGAGCCGGGCGATCGTGACGAGCGTCGTATCGAGGATCGGGATCGCGAGCACGAGCAGCGGGAGGAGGATGGTCGCGACGGTCGTTCCCGCGACAGTCCAGCTCGCGGCGAGCGCCAGTGACGCAAGACCGAACCCGATGACCATGCTGCCCGAGTCGCCCATGAAGACGGATGCGCCGCGCCGCGGCCTCAGGTTGAAGGGGAGAAAGCCAGCACACGCCAGCCCGAGCGCCAACGCGAGCGCCAGCACGGTTTCGTTCTCGTGCTCCGTCAGGGCGTCGACCGCGAAGTAGGCGCACGAGACGACGGCGAGGGTGGCCGCGAGCCCGTCCATGTTGTCGAGCAGGTTGAAGGCGTTCGTGATCCCGACCAGCCAGAGAAGCCCGATTGCCCACGCGAGGATGTCGTTGCCGACGATCTCGACGTTCAGGCCGCTCGCGAGCACCACGACGGCGGCTGTGACCTGCGCGGCGAGCTTCGCGACCGGGCTCAGATGTCGCAGGTCGTCGACGAGGCCGGCGACGAAGACGATCGTGATGCCGGCGAGAATCCCGCCGAGCTCGCCGGACCACTCGATGACTCCCGACGCCAGCGCGACGAGGACTCCCGACACGAACCCGGCGAAGATGCCGACCCCGCCGAACGTCGGCGTCGCCTCCGCGTGCCAGCGCTCGTCCGATGGAATGGCGACGAACCGTGCGCCGATCGGCGAACGAAGGAGGAGCCAGAGAACCGCGGCAGAGACCGAGAGCGCGGCGATCGCGACGATCGCGTTCACAACCGCGAAAGGGTAGTCGAGCGTCCCGCCGACCTAGACTCCCCGCGTGTCCGTTTACGCCGACGTAATTCGCTACCGCGAGCTCTTCGGAAGCCTGTTTCGGCGGGATATTCGGGCGAAGTACCGCGGTTCGTTCCTCGGGCTCGGATGGTCGCTGCTGCATCCGCTGGTCCTCATGCTCGTCTACCTGCTCGTCTTCTCGGTGCTCTGGCGAATCACCGAGGTCGGGAGCGACGACTACTGGCTCTTCCTGCTATGCGGGCTACCCGCGTGGGTGTTCTTCGCGACGACGTCGCAGGCGGCGTCGCGGAGCCTGCTCGAGAACGCGAACCTCATCCGGAAGGTGCGCTTCCCGCGGCAACTCGTGCCGCTCTCGATCGTGGGGACGAACCTCGTGAGCTTCGCGGTGATGCTCGGCGTCGTCATCGCGCTGAGCCTGTGGCAGATCCCGGAGGCGCGCGACACCGTCTGGCTCGCGATTCCGCTCGGCGCGCTCTTCGCGTGCATCGTGGCGGGCTTCGCGCTCGCGGTCGCCTCGCTCAACGCGTTGTACCGCGACGTGGAGCACCTTCTACAGGCTCTCCTGCTGCCGTGGTTCTTCCTCACGCCGATCCTCTACAGCCTCGGCGACCTGCCAGGCGTGGACGACTATCCGATCGCCGACTTCTTCCTGCACTGGGTGAACTTCCTCACGCCCCCGATCGAGGCGATGCGCGCAGTCCTGTTCTACGGCGAGGCTCCCGGCGCCGGCGACACCGCCTACACGGTCGTCGCGGCACTCGTCGCGCTCGGGATCGGTGCTTGGATCTTCAGCCGGTCAGACGACCGGATCGCGACCGAAGTCTGACCACCGCGCGCCCTTCGAACATTCCGTCCCGCGACGGGTACGCCGGGAGGCCCTCGTGCATCGTCGGCTCGAGCCCGTCGAGGAGCGACGGGAGAAGAAGTGGCTCGCCGAAGCGTGGGTTTCGCCCACCGCCCGGCGCCCAGGCCGCGAGGCTTCGTCGGTCGCCGCGCGACTCGGCGTCGATCGCCGGTCCGACCGCCGAGTAGCCCTCGGCATGCGCGTCGAGGAGGAGGCGCGACCAATCCGGCGCGGGAACGACACCGGAGACTAGGTGTGCGACGGCGACCGCATCCTCGGTGACCAGCGGCTCCTCCTGTGCGGCGAGCGCAGCTTCGAGCTCGGCATCGACCGGCCCGTAGACGTTGATCGTGAGCCGCCGCTCATCGATCAGCGGCCGCACCTCGATCGGAAGGTCGAGCGTTGCCGATCCGAGCTCGGCGAACCAGAAGTGGAACTCCTCGAGGAGGTCGAACGCGAGGCGATAGCTGCCAGGCGGACGCGGCGCGACCAGCGTCGATTCGAGCTCGACGGTCTCGCCCGGCGCCACGACCTCGGGGAGCGCAGTGCGCGCGCCGTCCCAGACGATCGCGTTCCCGAGGGGATCGAGCCAGTGGTACGCGAGCTGTACTCCCTCGCGGCCTCGCGAGCGCCACGACGCTGTGCCGGCGTTCTCGAGGCGGACGCGCGCCCGCGTAACGACTCCGGCGCGCTGCTCCCCGACCTCGTACGCGAGCCAGCGAACCGCGAGCGGCCCAGCAGGAACCGGGTGCTCGCCGACTCGCTCCATCGCCGGGCGTACCGTCCTATGCGCAGATCGAGATCCGCCGAGTGGCGGATCTCGATCGCGCGAAGATCCCTGAAGGCGACCGCTGCGCGGTCGCGTCGCTCCGTAGCATCGGCCTCTACTCTAGGCCGCATGGACGTTGGTGAGATCAGTGTCGAAGGCGTCTCGCGCAGCTTCCGCGTGCACGCCCGCGACGCGCGCACGCTGAAGGATCTCTTCGTCCAGCGCGGCCAGACGCAGGCGACGGACGTCTGGGCGCTCCGCGACGTCTCCGCCGAGATCGCCCGTGGCGAGGCCGTCGGACTGATCGGCCGAAACGGCTCGGGCAAGACGACGCTCCTGCGCCTGATCGCGGAGATCATCAAGCCGACGGCGGGCCGCGTCCGCACCGAGGGCCGGATCGGCTCGCTCCTCGAGCTCGGCGCTGGCTTTCACATGGACTTCACCGGCCGCGAGAACGTCTTCCTGAACGGCGCGATCCAGGGCCTGCGCCGTGCCGACATCAAGCAACGCTTCGACGAGATCGTCGCGTTCGCCGAGCTCGAGAACGCGATCGACCGGCCCGTGCGCACGTACTCGTCCGGAATGACGATGCGGCTCGGCTTCGCCATCGCCGCGTTCCTCGACGCGGACATCCTCCTGCTCGACGAGGTCTTCGCCGTTGGCGACGAGGCCTTCCAGCGGAAGTGCTTCGGGCGGATCTTCGCCTTCAAGGAGAAGGGCGGGACGATCGTCTTCGTCTCGCACGACGCGTCCGCGGTCGAGCGGCTGTGCGAGCGCTCGGTGTTCCTCGAGGGCGGCCGCGTCGCGTTCGACGGACCGACGCGCGAGGCTGTCGTCCGCTACCGCCGCGCGCTCTCCGACGACGCGAACCCGGCGGAGCGGGATGCCGGGCTGCGCGAGTGGGGCTCAGGAGAGGCGGCGATCGCGTCTGCCTCGCTGGTCGGGCAGGAAGGCACGGACCGCCTGCAGTTCCTCTCCGGTGAGCCGTTCGAGCTTCGCGTGAGCATCGGAGCCGACAGCGTTCCGCCGCCGCGTCTGCAGCTCGAGCTTCGAGACGATGCAGGGGCCCTCGTCGCCGGGCCACGCGGTCGATCTGCGCGGCCTCGGCTGGACGAGTGGCAACGGCGATCGCGACGTGCGCTTCCAGATCGGCGCGCTCCCGCTCGCAGAAGGCCGGTTCCACCTTCGGCTCGGCCTCACCGACGAGGCAGGTGAGCACGTGTACCACTGGCTCGACGACGCGCTCGTGTTCGTCGTCTATCCGGGGGATGACGTACGCGGCGTCGTGCGCTTTGAAGGGACGTGGATGCTCGAGGAGAAGTCAGCGGCGAGATGACTGCACGCACGTGCCCGGACTGGCCGCAGCTGATGGAGCTCGACCCTGACCTGCAGTTCAAGCACTACACGGTGTCGGAGGCACAGCTTCCCGCGGAGGCGCTCGCGCGCATGTCGAGTGCATCGCTCGGCGAGGTGGAGATCTGCTGCGACCTCGACCACCACGTGTTCAACCCCGGCCACACGGATACCGACGTGGCCGAGGCGCTCCGAGGCACGCACTGGTTCGACGTTCGCGAGTGGGCCACATCCGGCCCTGGCACGAACGGCTCCTCCTCGAGCGCCGCGTAACCTTCGGCGCGTGCCGGCGGTCGTCATCCCGTACCGCGGAGACGCGAAGCGCCGCGTCTCGTCACCACTGCGCGCGGCTCTGGCAGTGGCAATGCTCGGCGACGTCGTCGAGGCCGCGCTCGCCGTCGGACGTGTGCTCGTCGTGACAGACGATCCCGCGGTCGTTCCCCCTCTCGCGGAGGTCGTCGACGATCCGGGCGACGGGCTGGGCGCGGCTGTCGCGGCGGGGCTCGCCCTGGTGGACGGGCATGCGCTCGTCGTCAACGCCGACCTCCCCGCAGCGACCCCTGACGCGCTGCGGCGGTTGGCCCGTGCCGGCCTCGCGCTCGTCGAGGCAGCGGATGGGACGACGAACGCGCTCTCGTTGCCCGATCCGAGACTCTTCGCTCCGCTGTACGGCCCGGGAAGCGCCGATCGTTTCCGCGCGCACGCGCCGTTCGCCACCGTCTCGATTCCCGAGCTCGAGCTCGATGTCGACTCTCGACGCCGACCTCGAGCGGCTCGCCGCGGCGCTCGGGCCGACGAACGCGCGCGCTTCTCGCCGTTCCGGCGTGAGAGTCGTCCTACTGTCGGGGGGCGGGGGCGGCGCGCGCTTCGCGCGCGGCCTGGCCGACGTGCTCGAGCCCGGAGAGCTCACAGTCGTCGGGAACGTAGGCGATGACCTCGAGATCCTCGGCCTACACGTCTCGCCCGACCTCGACAGTCTTCTCTACACGCTCGGTGGGTTGATCGACGGCGAGCGGGGCTGGGGCCGGTCTGACGAGACCTGGAACGCGCTCGAGTCGGCGGCGGGCTTCGGCGGGGAGGACTGGTTCCGGCTCGGCGACCGCGACATCGGGCTGCACCTCGTGCGGACGCAGGCGCTGCGCGTCGGAACGCCGCTCTCCGAGGTGACCGCGCAGCTCACGGCGCATGCCGGAATTCGGGCGCACATCGTTCCGGCAACCGACGACCGCCTTCGCACACACGTGCTCACCCTCGCCGGACGATTCGCCTTCCAGGAGTGGTACGTCGGCCGTGGCCATCGCGACGAGGTCGACGGCGTCGAGTACGAGGGCGCGACGGAGGCCGATGCGGCTCCGGGCGTACTGGCTGCGTTCGGCAGCTGCCGACGCGATCGTGTTCACCCCGAGCAACCCGTACCTCTCGATCGGGCCGACACTCGCGGTGGCCGCGATTCGCGACGCGATCGAGCGGCGCCGCGTCCGCTGCATCGCTGTCAGCCCGCTCGTCGGCGGCGCGGCGGTCACCGGCCCGCTCGCCCGTATGCTCACGCGCATGGCAGGCGGCACGACGCCAGCCCATGTAGCAGACTGTTACAAGGGCCTGATCGATGTACTCGTGATCGACGAGTCGGACGCACCTGCCGAAGCGGGGGTCGAGCTTGTCGTCACGGAAACGCTCATGCGCGACCGCGACGCCGAACGTCGTCTCGCCGAGTTCGTCCTGGGCGTTGCATGCGCGTAGCGATCGTCGGCGGAACGGGTCCGTTCGGCAAGGCGCTGGCCACACGCCTCCACGAGTCCGGGCTCGAAGTCGTCGTCGGGTCTCGCGACGCCTCGCGCGCGGCCGCCACCGCGCTCGAGCGTCGACTGCGCGGGAGAGACGAACAGCGCCGCCTCAGCCGACGCCGACTTCGTCATTCTGGCGGTGAACGCGGAAGCCGCTCTCGACACGGCGCGCGAGCTGCGCACGTCGATCGGGCCGACACCCGTGCTCTCGGTCGCGTCGGAGCTCGGCTTCTCGAAGGATGGCGTCTTCCCATCGCCCGAGGCGACGTCGCTGGCGGAGCGAATCCAGGCGGAGCTGGACGGCCCGGTCGTCGCCGGCCTCCACTCGCTCGCCGCGTCGAGCCTCGGCGCCGAGAAGCCCCCGGACGAGGACGCCTTCATCTGTGGCGACGATGCCGAGGCGAAAGCGGCAGCACTCGAGCTCGCCGGGCGGCTCACCTCCGGACGCGCACTCGACGCCGGCCCGCTCGCAAGCGCCCGCGCCCTCGAGGGGCTCACCGCGGTCATCGTCAACATGAACAAGCGATACAAGGGTCACGCCGGGATCCGGGTCACCGGCCTGAGTTGACCCGAGAGCTGCGCGTCGTCCCGCTGCTGGGGATCCCGGAGCTCGAGGAAGGAGACGATCTCGCGGCTGTGCTCGCCGAAGCTGCGGCGAGTGCGGGTGGATTCCAGCACGAGGACGTTCTCGTCGTGGCCCAGAAGGCGGTCTCGAAGGTCGAGGGTCGTGTCGTCGACCTCGCCGGCATCACGCCCTCCGACCACGCGCGAGAGCTCGCGGGCGACACCGATCCGCGCCGGCTCGAGGTGATCCTGCGCGAAGCGCGCGAGATCCTCCGCACGCGACCGCCGCTCGTGATCGCGGAGACCCGCCACGGATTTGTGTGTGCCTCCGCCGGCGTCGACGCTTCGAACGCGAAGGGGCCCGACACGCTCGTCCTGCTTCCCTGTCGACCCGGACGGCTCCGCCGCGAGCCTGCGCGAGGCGCTGGTCGAGCGCACGGGCGTCGAGATCGGCGTGATCGTCTCGGACTCGTTCGGTCGTGCCTGGCGTCGCGGAACGACGGATGTCGCGCTCGGAGTCGCCGGCATCGCCGCGCTCGTCGATCTCTCGGGCCACCGCGACTCGGCCGGCTACGAGCTGCACGCGACGGAGATCGCCGTCGCCGACGAGATCGCCGGTGCCGCACAGCTCGTCATGGGCAAGACGGACGGCATCCCCGCGGCGATCGTCCGCGGGCTCCAGCTCAGCGGGGACGGCCGCGGGAGCGACCTCGTCATGCCCCGCGAGCGCGACCTATTCCGCTAACGAGGCTAGACTCGACAGGTGCGAAAGTACGCGATCTGGGGAACGGCGACCTCTCCCGCGCACGAGGAATGGGTGCGCGCGATCGGCAAGCAGTTCGAGGCTGACGGGTTCCTTCAGGTCGACGACATCGCGGACGCCGACTTCGTCCTGAACATGTTCGACGCCGAGGATCCGAAGGCGTTCAGGCGGGCGTCGCGCGGCACGTACTCCGCTGCGTTCTACGAGCTCCCCGAGGCACCCGACGACGCACTGAAGGCGAGCTACCCGATGCTCGTCCGCACGCTCTCGAACGTCGTCCTCCTGCGCGTGCCGGAGAAGGGCGTCTGGTTCACCACGATGGAGCAGGGCACGTACCACGTCACCGAGGATCCGGCGACGATCTACGAGCGCCTCGAGCCCCTCGCGACCTCGCGGCTCGTCATCGACAACGAGTGGATCCCCGACCTCGAGCCCGAGCTCTGGGACGGCGACGAGGTCACGCAGGACATCAGCGAGTCCGGGCGGCGGCTCGACGAGCTCGACCTCCTGCCCTCGCCGTTCCCGGTCGAGGAGTACCTCTCGGGCCGAGATCTACGCCATGTCATGCGCCTCTACTCCGTCGGCGGGCTCTCGTACGGGAATCTCTCCGCACGCAAGGACAAGACGCGCTTCTGGATGAGCGCGAGCGGTGTCGACAAGTCGAAGCTGGAGTCGGTCGGGCGCGACATCCTCATGGTCAAGGACTTCGACGACGACCGCGGCGTGATCGTGTTGAGCGTCCCGCCGGGCATCGAGCCGCGGCGTGTCTCCGTCGACGCGATCGAGCACTGGATGATCTACCAGGCGCATCCCGACGTCGGCGCGATCCTCCACATCCACGCGTGGATGGACGGCATCGCAGCAACCGACGTGAACTATCCGTGCGGCACGCAGCAGCTCGCCGTTGCCGTGGCCGACCTGGTCGCGCAGGAGCCCGATCCAGCCCACGCGGTGATCGGACTGCGGAACCACGGCCTCACGTGCACCGGCGACACGCTCGCGGAGATTCTCGACCGGGTTGCGCCGAAGGTATTGCGGCAAGTCCCTATGACCTGAGCCGCAACGCGGTCACGAGGGCGAGTAGCGGCGCGATCACGACGTCGTTCGCCATGCACCACACGCAGATCGCGTCGATGACGAAGATCTGCAGCACGAGCAGGTACATGCTGAAGAGCAGCCCGACGAGCGCGATGGTCGCCGCTCCGAGGCGCGCGGCTGGGGCATCCCACACGACAAGTCCGAGCACCATGGCGTAGGCGACCAGCCCGAGCGCTGCGACCGGGATCCCGGCGATCTCTGCGTACTCGGACTCTTGCACGGTCTCGCAACCGCCACCCACGACGCACACCAGCGCAGCGTCGTCGAAGTGCACCCACGTCAGGTAGCCGGCGACCACGATTCCAGCGAGCGCGACGACCGCGGCCGCGAGGCGGAGCGAGCGGTCGGTCACTCGCCGAGCGCGTCGTCCAGGGCGGCCCGGAGCTGATCGACGGTAGCCACCTGGATGTCGTACGGCTCCGCATCCCCGATCGCGATCTGGAGCGTCGGCGTGCCCTGGATGCCGGCGGCCTCGCCGGCGGCAGCGGCGCCGTCGGCCTCCGCCACGATGTCCTCACGCTCCGCGTCCTCGAACAGCTGATCGGCGTCGAGCCCGTCGATCTCGGCTGCGAGCTCGCGGATCAGGTCGTCCGTCACCCAGCCGTCGTTCTCGCCACCCTGGTTGCGGTACAGCGCCTCCTGCAGGTTCCAGAGCCGGTTCTGCAGCCCGGCGGCCAGAAGGAAGCGGTATGCCTTCACCGAGTCGTCACCGATGAACGGAAAGCCCCGAAACTCGGCTTTCACGCTTCCCGGCCGCACGTACTCGTCGACCACCGTCGGGAAGAACTCCTCGGTGAAGTAGCGACAACCGGGGCACTGTGGGTCGACCCATTCGACCAGCGTGACCGTCGCGTCCGGCGAGCCGAGCACCCTGCCTTCCTGCGGGATGCCCGACAGGTCGACGACCGGGGCCACGGTCGGCGGCGCGCTCGAGTCGCTGCGGCCGACGAGTGCGACCGCGATCAGGCCCAGCGCTGCGGTGATCGCGATCGCAAATGCCACGACGACCGTTCGACCCGAAGGGCGGTTGCTCGACCCCGGATTCATCGCTGCCATCGCACTGCGAAGTGTGCCGGTCATAGCGCCTCGCGGCGTTACACCAGCCCTTACACCCCCGAGCGAATGGCCATCCCTCGAACGGGTGAGTAGCTTCCCGGCCATGATCGAACTGGCCACGGAGAGAAAGACGACTCCCATTACCGCGAGGCAGCGCGAAGTCGTCGCGTTGATCGCAGCGGGCTGCTCGAACGACGAGGTCGGGACACGCCTCGGGATCTCCCCCAGGACGGCGAAGGCGCATTCCGATGTGCTTCGACAGAAGCTCGGTGTGCGTCGTCGCCGGCAGATTCCGATCGCCTTCCGGCTTCTCACGGGCGAGGATCCGCTGTCTGCGGGGCGCCGTTACATGATTGCGGCCCGGCTACCCCGCTAACCGAGGGTGCCCGCGGCGGCGTCGCCGCGGGCACCCTCACGATCTGGAGAGTGTTAGGGTCGCAGCGGCGATCACGTGACGTCTGTCAGGAGATGGCCACGACGGCGACAGCCCCAGAAGTACGGATCCGCAAGCGCAGAATCGTCGAGCGCCCGAGGTTGTTCGCGCTCCTCGACGATACGAAGGCGCCGGTGCGGATGCTCGTCGCGCCCGCTGGCTACGGCAAGACGACGCTCGCCGAGCAGTGGGTTGCCCGAGACGGTCGCCGATCCGCCTGGTTCACTGCGCGCTCGTCGTCAACCGATGTTGCCGCGCTCGCGTTGGGGATTGCCAAGAGCGCAACGTCGATCGTCCCGGACTGCGACGTCCGCCTGCGCGCTCATCTGCGAGCACTCCCAGCGCCGGCGGAGAACGTCCAGACGCTCGCCGAAATCCTCGGCGAAGACCTCGGCGAGTGGCCAACCGACGCCTGGCTCGTCATCGACGACTACCACGAGATCGCCGAGTCGGCAGGTGCCGAGGAGTTCATGTCCGCTCTGAGGCAGACATCAACGATCCAGATCTTGGTTGCGAGTCGCGTTCGTCCGGCATGGGTTACGACCAAGGCCCTTCTCTACGGTGAGGCGCTTGAGCTGACCCAAACCGTGCTGGCGATGGACAATCGGGAGGCCGCGGACGTTCTCATCGGTCGCACCGAGCGCTCTGCCACAGGGCTCGTCTCGTTAGCAAACGGCTGGCCGGCGGTCATCGGCCTCGCGAGCGCGTCGTCCGCCGAGATAGCCGATGGTGTGGAGCAGGTTCCGGAGTCGCTCTATCGATTCTTCGCGGACGAAGTATTTAGCGCGCTGGGGCAAGACATTCGACAGGGTCTCACAACGCTCGCCGTCGCTCCGCTACTTGACAGAGAACTGGCAAGAGCGCTTCTCGGTCGTAACGCCTCAGAAGCCGTCTGCGCTGCAGCGCTGGACGTTGGTCTGCTTGCCGAGCGCGATGGCCGTCTCGACCTCCATCCCCTCGCTCGGGTCTTCCTGGAGGAGCGCAGTGCACAGCTTGGCGTGGTGCCGTTCGGAAGATGCTGGCGCGATTTGCTTGTCGACATATCGCGATCGTCGCGAGTGGGATGCCGCATTCGACCTGATCCGCCGCACCGAAGCTGGAGATGAACTCGATGGCCTTATGCGCCTCGCTCTCGACGAGCTACTTGACACGGCTCGGCTGTCAACGGTGCAGAAGTGGTGCGGGTTTGCGGCCGACGTACGAGTCGACTCGTCGATTTTCTCCCTCGCACAAGCCGAGACAATGCTGCGGCATGGGCGACATGTGGAAGCCGTGGCGCACGCGGAGTCTGCTGCCTGCGACCCCGGACTCGAGTTTCGTGCACTGTCCGTAGCAGGATGTGCCGCCCACCTAGCGTCGCGTGAGGAAGACGCCCTCGCTCTTTACGAGCGCGCTGAAGCAGCGGCCGCATCAGAGTCTGAGGTGCGCGACACGAAATGGGGGCGGCTCGTCTGTCTAATTGATCTCGAGCTCCCGACTTCCGAAAGCACTTTGCATGAGCTGTCCGAAGACGTCAGACTCGGCGACGCGCGCGAGCTCGTCCGAGCGGCCGGACACGGCCTCTACTTTCAGCTGCGTCAGGGAACGCTGAACCTGGACGACGCCGACGTGGCACGGCAGGTCATGCCAGCTGTGTCCGATCCGCGAATCAAGTCGTCGTTCCTAAGTGCCTATGCGAATGCACTCGCTCTCGTCGCGCGATATGACGACGCTCTAGCGGCTTCCGTCTTGCTCTACGAGACAGCGGAGAGGTATCGCTTCGACTTTGCTCTCCCGTATGCGTTCAGCGTGTCGGCGATGGCGCACGCGGGAGCCAGAAGATGGCTCGACGCTGAGGAACTTGCGCGACTAGCTCTCTCGCTCTCTCGCGAAAGCGGAGATGTTCACTCGGAACTGCTCAGCTGCTCCGTACTGCTTCGAGTTTATGTGCAGCAGAGTCGGTTCGCAGACGCCCTCGGGCTCGAGCTCGGGAGCATGCGCGGTGCACTCAAGGCATCGGTTGGTGAAGCCGTGGGCTCGCGCGCATTGGTGTTCGCATGCGCAGGTCGTACAGCCGACGCCCGGGAGCTCGTCGATACGGTGCGCGACACCACAACGGCGGTGGAACACGTTGTTCTCGTCAGTGCCGTCGATGCAACTTGTGCGCTCCGCGACGGTTCGGACGATGTTGTGGAGCGCGCAGTGACCCTTGAGAAGGTTGCGTTTGCGACCGGGGCGGTCGATCTTCTTGTCACTACGTATCGGTCCTGCCCTGAACTCTTATCGATTCTACTTCGCTCCGCACAAGGTCGACGATTTCGGGAGCTCGTGGAGCGTGTCGGGGATGGCGACTTGGCGAGCGTTGTGGGTCAGCCGATCGGGTTTAAGGACAAGCGACTTCTATTGTCCCCACGGGAAACGGAAGTGTACGGACTCCTGCGAGGCGGACTCACGAATCGCCAGATCGGAGCGCTCCTCTTCATTGAGGAGTCGACCGTCAAGGCGCATGCGCACCGCATCTATGACAAGCTCGGCGTCCGCTCGCGGAACGCAATAGCGGTTCAGGCAGCGCTGGAACGTGCGGACTACGCGACGTCGGCCACTGAGGAGTCGTCAAGCACAGGCGACTCTCCCTCCCGCTCTGAGCGAACTCCAGGAAGTCGACACGCTGTGCGAGTCGATACTCCTCATCGGCGCCCGCAAGTATGGCCTCGAACGCTGCTACGACACTAGTGTCGAACTGACTATCAACCGCTTGAGCGAGTCTGAGTCGCGCGACCCTGCTGGGCATGGCGTCCCTGTAGGGGCGATCCGAAGTCATGGCGTTATACGCGTCCGCCACAGCGATTATGCGGGATACGAGCGGAATGCTCTCGTCTGCGCGGCCATCGGGGTATCCCTGACCGTCGATCCGCTCGTGATGGTGACGCACGATCGTCGCAATCTCCGAATACTCGTCGACGTGAGCGAGGATCCGCTCGCCGATGGCCGAGTGCTCCTGCATCTGACGGCGCTCCTCGAGCGTCAACGCGCCCGGCTTCTCCAGCAGCCCGGGTGCCAGCCCGATCTTGCCAATGTCGTGAACGAGGCCACAGAGGTATGCCTGCTCGTAGGTCTCGACTGAGAGCCCCATGCGTTTGGCGATGTCGCGCGAGTAGATAGCCACAGCAGCCGAGTGGCCGGCTGTGTACCGATCGCGCGCATCCAATGTTGCGATCAGCGCGGCCGCAAACTGGAGGTTCGCGCGCTCGAGGATTTCGTTGACGTTGGAGAGCTCGACGGCGAGTTGGCGCTGCTCCTGGTACAGGGCGTAGAGGCGCTGAGCGGCCATCGCAGGGATCAGGAAGAGCGCAAGTGTCCACGGGGAAACGCGGACATACATGTACGCCAGCAGGGCGACCAGTGGCGCGTATACCGGCGCGGACGTAAGCACGATTGGAACGATCGTCCTGATTGCATCGCCGATCGGACGACCCCGAATACTTGCGGTGAGAGCCGCGAAGAGCACATCGAGTACTTCTCCGATGACGACGCCGACAAGCGATGCGGCAATGAGCCCGCCGAACTCTGACGGTACCGCAGAGAGTGTGGCCTGAGCCGCGAGGCCCATTGCAGCTCCTCCGATAAAGCGTGTGCTTGTGTACGTCGCCCACTTCAGTCTTGGCGCCCGTTCAGGGTCACGGTGTGCAACCAGTTCTGGATCGCCAAGCATTGATGCCGCGCCGACAACTGCGGCCGCCAGCGGTCCGAACAGCACTGCGGCAAAGAGCGTCGGGAGAAGGTGGATGGATTGCTCCTCGGTGGACGTGAGTCCTCGCCTGGCCACCGTGAAGCGGACGCTTATCCGCTCTGCTATCGCGCCCGCGAGCGCCAGCGCGAGCACTGTCCATGGCGACTCGAGGTCATAGCCAGCGCTGAGTAGTGCGATCGCAACGAGGATCGCTGTGACGACGAGGCTCGTCACGTACACAAGTGTGCGCCCCCCCGGCTGACGGCTCATTGCGACCGCGCCTTGAACTATCCCTCGAACGGGGTATACGATGCGGTTGCCGTCAGTTCCCAATCGAGGAGTCATTGCCTATGTCCAGAGGCTGCAAGATCTGGTAGTTCCGTCGCATCCTCGGTTCTCCGCCGGGGGTGGGCATCCCTCTTTCGGGTGTAACCCGAGGGAACAGGCCCGGTCAGGAGATTTGGGATGCTGACGGACGATCTACGCAATGAGCCCACGCCGGAAGCCAACCGCTACGGCGTGGGCTCTACTTCTTGCCTGAAGCTTTGCCAGCAGATGGCGGACGTGCGACTTCACGGTCTCTTCCGAGAGGAAGAGCCGTTCGCCGATCTCGCGATTCACGAGCCCGTCCGCGACCAGCTGTAGGACTTCGATCTCGCGCGCCGTGGGGTCCTGGCCGACCTCCCGCGTCGTCGGGGGCGTGAAGGGGATCACCGCGCCGCGGCGGGTCGAGCTGCGACGTGCCGCAGCCGCCTCGAACCTGCGGCTGTGGTCGCGATAACGGTTCAGGATCTCCTTGCGCTCAGCAGCGTCCACGAGTCCGGTATCGGCGCGGCGCCGGAACCTCTTTAGATCACACAGTGCGCAGTAGCTCGAACGGGTGAGTCAAGCGGCGGCACGAACCGTCGGTTGAATCTCGCCGGCCTTGATTCTCTCGGCGAAGTGGCACGAGACGAGGTGCCCTTCGAGCTCGCGAAGCGGCGGTTCCTCCTCCGCGCACAGCGTCGGCTGAGCGAACGGGCATCGCGTGTGGAAGCGGCAGGCCTTCGGCGGGTTCGCAGGGCTTGGCAGGTCGCCGGTCACCCTGATCGTGATCCGATGTCGCTCGATCTCCGGGTCGGGAATCGGGATCGCCGAGAGCAGCGTGATCGTGTAGGGATGCAGCGGGTTCTCGTACAGATCGTCCGCGGGTGCGACCTCGACGATCTTCCCGAGATACATCACTGCGATCCGCGTCGAGATGTGTCGCACCACCGCGAGGTCGTGCGCGATGAAGAGGTAGGTGAGCCCGAGCTTCTCCTGCAGCTCCTCGAGCAGGTTGACGATCTGCGCCTGAATCGAGACGTCGAGCGCCGACACCGGCTCGTCGCAGACGAGGAACTCGGGGTTCAGGGCGAGCGCACGAGCGAGGCCGATGCGCTGGCGCTGCCCACCCGAGAACTCGTGCGGATACCGATTGGCTGCGTCCTCGGGAAGGCCGACCGTCGTCAGGAGTTCGTGGACACGCGCATCCGTTTCGCCTCGCGAGCCGACGCCGTGGACGCGCAGCGGCTCGCCGACGATCTTGCCGATCGAGTGGCGCGGATTGAGTGACGCATAGGGGTCCTGGAAGATCATCTGCATCCGTCTGCGAAGAGGGCGCATCTGCCCTTCCGAAATGCGCGTGATGTCGCGCTCGTCGAAGAGCACTTGCCCCGAGGTTGGCTCGTAGAGGCGGAGGAGCGTCCGCCCGACCGTCGACTTACCGCATCCCGACTCGCCCACGAGCCCGAGCGTCTCGCCCCGCCAGACGGCGAGGTCGACGCCGTCGACGGCCTTGACGTCACCGACGTGACGGTCGAGCACGATCCCGCTCTTGATCGGAAACCAGACCCGAAGGTCTCGCGTCTCGACGAGCGGCTGCCCGATGCCGTTCACGCAGCGCCCTCGAGGCGGCTTCGAGCCCACTCGTCGGGCGGTACGGGGTGGAAACAGGCGGCTCGCTGTTGTGGGCCCAGGTCGCGCAGGAGCGGCAGGCTCGCGAGGCAGTCCTCCTGCGCGTACCGGCAGCGGGGCGCGAACGGGCAGCTCGCCGGCTCTGTGAGCATGTTCGGAGGCGCCCCTTCGATCGGCTGCAGTGCCTGCCGTCGGCCCGTGTCGAGGCGCGGCACGCTCTGGAGCAGGCCGAGCGTGTACGGGTGCCGA
Source organism: uncultured Gaiellaceae bacterium (assembly GCA_963822885.1). GTDB lineage: Bacteria > Actinomycetota > Thermoleophilia > Gaiellales > Gaiellaceae > GMQP-bins7. The sequence continues at coordinate 171,199 of CAWGJJ010000014.1, read as the reverse complement.
GGCGAGGCGAAGATCGGTGAGGCCGATCCGGTCTCGATGACCGTCCCGGCGTACATGACCTGAACTCGCTCGCACATTCCGGCGACGACTCCGAGGTCGTGCGTGATCAGCACGAGTCCAGTGCCCTGCTCCGTCACGAGGTCGCGCAGGAGGTCGAGGATCTGCGCCTGGATCGTCACGTCGAGGGCGGTCGTCGGCTCGTCGGCGATGAGGATCTTGGGCTCGCACGCAAGCGCCATCGCGATCATCGCGCGCTGCCGCATGCCGCCCGAGAACTGGTGTGGGTAGTCCTTCGCACGCGCCCTGGCATGCGGAATGCCGACGCGGTCGAGCAGTTCTACGACACGGTTCGACGCCTCGCTCTTGGAGAGATCCAGGTGTGCGTCGATCGCCTCACGCAGCTGGCTTCCGATCGTGAGCACCGGGTTGAGGCTCGTCATCGGATCCTGGAAGATCATCGCGATCTCCTTGCCGCGGAACCGCTGCCATTCGGACTCGGACTGGGTGTAGAGATCGCGCCCGGCGTAGCGAGCGGTGCCGGCCGTGACGCGACCGGCGCGGGGGAGGATTCCCATCAGCGCGAGAGCGGTCACGCTCTTGCCACAGCCCGACTCACCGACGATTCCGAGGGTCTCTCCAGGGGAGAGCGCGAACGAGATGCCATTCACCGCGTGCACGGTTCCTCGGCGTGTCCAGAATCGCACCGTGAGGTTCTCGACGTCGAGGAGAGGAGCTGTCACGCCCGCCCTCGCAGCTTCGGGTCGAGTGCCTCGCGGAGACCGTCGCCGATCAGGTTGAAGCCCATGACCACGATGACGATGGCGAGGCCCGGGAAGAAGGCGAGGAACGGCGCCGTCTGCAGGTAGCGCACCGCGTCCGTGAGCATGGTGCCCCATTCGGGCGTCGACGGCTCCTGCGGGCCGAGTCCGAGGAACCCGAGCCCTGCTGCGTCGATGATCGCCGTGGCGAGTGCGAGCGTTCCGGCGACGATCACCGGCGAGATCGCGTTCGGCAGGATGTGGTTTGCGAGCACCCTGCGGTTGGGGACACCCACCGCACGCGCTGCGAGGACGTAGTCGTTCTCCTTCTGCCCGAGGATGGATCCGCGCATGAGCCGCGTGAAGATCGGGATGTTCACGATCCCGATCGCGATCATCACCGAGAGGAGACCGGGGCCCATGAGCGCCGCGATCCCGATCGCCATCAGGAACCCGGGAATCGCGAGCATGATGTCGACGACTCGCATGATGAGGTTGTCGAGGCGGCCGAAGTAGCCCGCGACGCAACCGAGCAACAGTCCCGCGGTCAGGCCGACAGTCACGGACACGATTCCGATGAGCAGCGAGTAGCGCGCACCGTAGATCACGCGCGAGAGCTCATCGCGGCCGAGATCGTCGACGCCCATCGGATGATCCCACGACGGCCCCGGACAGCAACCGTCAGCGACGAGGTCGAGATTCACCTCGGTCGGGGAGTACGGCGCGAGGAGCGGTGCGAAGAGCGCGACGACGATGAACGACGTCACGATCACGGCACCGACGATTGCTCCAGGGTTTCGGACGAGCCGGTAGAAGGCTTCGTTCCAGAGCCCTCCCGGCGTCGTTTGGAGCGGAACTTGCTGCGCTTCGATCTCGATGACGCCCATCAGCGGCCCGACAGTCGGATGCGTGGGTTGAGGAAGCCGTACGAGAGGTCGACCATGAGGTTGACCACCACCACGATCACGGCGATGAAGAGAATGCCGCCCTGCAGGACGGGATAGTCGCGATTCTCGATCGACGCCTGGATCCAGGTTCCGATCCCGGGAAACGCGAAGACCGTCTCGGTAAGGATCGCCCCCGACAGGAGAAGGCCGACCTGAAGACCGATCACGGTCGTCACCGGCAGGAGAGCGTTCCGGAAGACATGGCGACCGTCGACGAGATGCGACGGGAGTCCCTTCGCCCGCGCCGTACGGACGTAGTCCTCGTTCTGCACGTCGAGAACCGAGGCGCGGGTGATCCGCGAGATCAGCGCGAGCGGAATGGAGCCGAGCGCGATCGCCGGGAGAATCAGATGCTTCATCGCGTCCCAGGTCGCATCCCAGTTGCGGGTGACGATCCCGTCGAGCACGTAGAAGTTCGTCGGGTGCTCGGCGTCGATGTAGACGTCCTGCCGGCCGATCGACGGCAGCCATCCGAGTCGGACCGCGAACACCCACTTGAGGATGATCGCGAGGAAGAAGATCGGGATCGACACACCGATCAGCGATAAGAAGAGGCTCGCGTTGTCGAACACGCCCCCGTAGCGTTTCGCGGCGAAGAAGCCGAGCGGAACGCCGAAGAGAAGTGCGAAGAAGCCGGCCGCGAGCGCGAGCTCGATGGTGGCCGGGAAGCGTTCCTTGATCTCCTCCGTTATCGGCCGGCGCGACACGATGCTCGTCCCGAGATCGCCCTCGGCGAGAGTCTGCACGTAGCGCCAGTACTGGACGTAGAACGGATCGTCGAGGCCGAGCTGAGCACGAATCTCGGCGATCGACTGCTCGTCAGCCCGTTCACCGAGCAAGCGCCTCCGCCGGAGTCCCCGGAAGCGCACGAATCCAGACGAAGACGAGCAGCGACAGGCCGATGAGAATCGGCACGAGCAGGAGCAGCCGGCGGACCGTGAAGCGAAGCACTCAGTGTCTCGCTGCGATCCGCCGGCTACCCACGTAGCTCCGGTTAGCTCCCGGTCTTTCGAACGGAGGCGAACGACTCGCTCGTGGTCGGGCTCGGCCGTAGCCGACCACGCCGCGCTTGAACGCGAGAGCAGGCCTCGTATGCACGTACGGCACGCCGATGAGGTCTGCGCATCGACGCGTTGTTGAATGCGCGATACGATCGCCGTTGCGCACATCCGCGTCCGTCTCGATGAGTGCCTTGTCGAGGAGCTTGTACAACGCGTAGTTCTCGCGGCAGGCCGAACTGCTTGTACGAGCGGAGCATCGACGTCGAGGAACGTCGACGCATCGCCGAAGTCACCCGTCCACCCGAGCAGGTGGAGCGCACCGGCCGTTCCGGCATCGGCCGACCCAGGTACGTCGGGTTCCATGGCGCACTCTTCGCCACGACCTTGAAGCCCGACTTGTTCAGGCTCGCGGCGAACGCCTGGAAGTTGTTCTTCGGGTTCGGCATGTACGGACGTGACACGTCCGCGGGCCACCAGAACTCGACCTCCACCGGTAACGTCAGCCCGGCCTGCCTCAGGAGTGCCTTCGCCCGGTTCGGGCTGTACGCGTACTTGGGCACTCTCGTTCGAGTAGCCAGGGACGCTCGGTGGCATGAACTCGTGCGCCACCACGCCACGGCCGGCATAGAACGACCGCACGACCGAGCGCGGTCGAGGCCGTGAGCGACGGCCCGCCGGACGAGGATGTTGTCGAACGGCTCGACCGAGCGGTTGATCCCCACGTAACCGACGTTGAACGCCGGACGGTCGAGCACCTTGAGGTCTCGAGCTGCGCCTGAGCGTCCTGATGTCCTGTGGCTCGACGAGGTCGTAGCCGTCGATCTCCCCGGTCTGGAGCGCCTGGAGGCGCGCCGCGTTGTCGGGGATTGCGCGGAAGATCAGACGCGTCGAGGCTCGGCCTGCGGCCCCAGTACTCGTCGTTCCGCTCGAGCTCGAGCTTGTCGCCGATCCGCCAGGAGTCGAGCTTGAACGGCCCGGTTCCTGCGGCGACACCACCGGGGACGCCGTACTCGCCGAGCGGCTGGTACACGCCGTCAGACGTGAGACGACCCTTGTCGGCCCCGTTTTCCTTCATCGACGTCGGGCTCTGGATCGCGAACGGCGAGAGCGTCATTGCCGCGAGGAACGGCCCGTACGGACGCTTCAGGTTGATGACGGCGACGTTCGAGCCCCTCGCGCTGCAGTTTCTATACAGCGCATCCTTGGCGCCCTTCGTCTTGAAGCCGCCGAAGACGTAGTTGTAGTAGTAGGACGCCGACGAGGACTGCTGCGCGCCCTTGAAGTTGTACCAGCGGTTGAAGTTCGCACACACTGCCGCCGCGTTGAACGGCGTGCCGTCGTGGAACTCGACGTTGCGGCGGAGCGTGAACGTCCAGCGCCTCCCGCCGTTGCTCTTGACCCACTTGGTCGCGAGCATGGGAGCGAGCTGCGTCGTGCCCGGCTTGAGGCCGACGAGCGTCTCCGTGATCTGGTAGACGACGCGGAACGACTCGCCGTCGGAGATGAGCGCCGCATCCAGCACGACTGGGTCAGCCGCCGCCCCGAACACGAGCGTCGTGGATGCCTGGCTCGGACTGTTGGCGGAGCCCGATGCGACAGCGGCGATCGAGCAGCGCGAGCACGCCTACGCCGGCTCCTGCTTTGAGAACTCTTCGCATTCCTTCCCTTCCTTTCACCAGCCCATAGGGGAGCGAACGGCGGGAGCTTACTACCGCCTCTGAGTTCTCAGACGAGAAACGGCCCCGATAGTCGGGGCCGTTTCTCATTCCGTTGTGGAACCGCGAGCTACGCCGCGAGACCAGCGAGATCCCGCAGGGCCTCGAGGCGCTTGAGCGCCTGGCCCTCGAGCTGCCGGACGCGTTCGCGCGTCAGGTCGAGCTCGTGCCCGATCGCCTCGAGCGTCCACGGCTCGCCCTCGAACCCGAACCGCAGCTCGAGGATGCGCCGCTCACGCTCGGGAAGCGCGTCGAGCGCTCGGCGGATGCTCTGGCGGCGGAGCGACTCTTCGGCCTCCTCGAACGGATCCGCAGCCTCGCGGTCGGCGAAGAGGTCGCCGAGCTCGCCCTCGTCGTCGGCGCCCACGGTCTGGTTCAGCGAGACCGACGCGTGCGCGGCTCCGAGCGCCTCTTCGACGTGCTGGAGCGGGAGGCCGGTGGCCTCCGCGAGCTCCTCCTTCGTCGCCTCGCGGCCAAGCTCGACCTCGAGCCGGCGGGCGGCGCGGGTGAGCTTCTGCTGTCGCTCGACGACGTGCACGGGCACGCGAATCGTCCGCGCGTGGTTGGCCACGGCGCGCTGTACCGACTGGCGGATCCACCAGGTCGCGTACGTCGAGAACTTGAACCCGCGGCGCCAGTCGAACTTCTCGACGGCACGGTTGAGCCCGAGCGTTCCCTCCTGGATGAGATCCAGGAACGGGACGCCGAGTCCTCGGTAGCCCTTCGCGATGGAGACGACGAGCCGGAGGTTCGACTCGATCATCACGCGCTTGGCGACCGGGTCGCCGCGCTCGATGCGCTTCGCGAGCGCGACCTCTTCGGCAGCGGTGAGCAGCTTGTGGCGGCCGACGTCGGCGAGGAACAGCTGAAGGCTGTCGGCGGCGCCGGACACGGGGCCAGCCTCGTAGCGCTTCTCCGCGGCCTCTTCCTTCTCGGCGTCGGCGTCCGGCTGGGTGATCTCGATGTTGTGCGCCTCGAGCTCGCGCTGGAGCAGCTCGGCGTCTTCCTCGCCGATGTCGTGCTCGAGCACGAATGCCTCGAGCTCGGGGGCCTCGATCTGGCCTCCGTGCTCTTCTGCGCGCTCCATGAGCGCCTTCACATGCTCCGATTCAAAGAGTTCCATGAGCTGGTTCTGCGTCAACGTCGTGTTTCAGTCCTTTCGAGTCTCGCTCTTCTGTGTGACAAACTTACGCAGTCTACGACGGTTTTTGATCTGTTTCCAGGGGCAACTCGACCGGGTGAGTGTCACAAGCTCGTAAACGTTCGTGCCCCACTTCAGTATTCCGTCGCTGACGCTTCAGCGGTTCATGGGCGAACGCCGAGAGCCCGATCGGCTCACTCCACCTGAGACGTTGTCGCCCCGGGCAAGTTAGATCATGACCCCTCGGACGGATACCGCAAACCCCTTCCGGGAGGCTTTACGCGCTCTTAGCGCGTCTTTCTGCCAGCAGCTCGACCGCTCGTTCCAGCGTGATCGCCTCCGGCGAGTCGCCACGGCGCAGGCTGGCGTTCGTCTCGCCGTCCGTCACGTACGGCCCGAAGCGCCCGTCCTTGACGACAAGTGCCTTGCCGCTCTGCGGATCCGGGCCGAGTTCTTTCAGAGGTGGCTTGGGTGCGCCGCGGCCGCGGCGCTGCTTCGGCTGGGCGAGGACGGCCTCCGCCTGTTCCACCGTGAGCGTGAGGAGTTGCTCTTCCGATTCGAGTGACCGTGTCTCCGTGCCTCGCTTCACGTACGGCCCGTAGCGCCCGTTCGAGACGAGTATCTCCTCGCCACCGGTGCCCTCGAGCGTCCGCGGCAGCGTGAGCAGGCGTACTGCGTCGTCCAGGGTGATCGTGTCGAGCGACATCGAGGAGAACAGGGACGCCGTTCGCGCCTTGCCGTCCTCGCCGTCCGGGAGCACCTCGGTCACGTACGGCCCGTACCTGCCGTCCTTCGCTGCGATCTCTCGACCCGTCTCCGGGTGCGTCCCGAGCGAACGCTCGGCCCCAGAGGGCTGGGCGAGTAGCTCCTCGGAGAGGGCATGCGTCAGCTCGTCGGGAGCGAGGTCGTCCGGCAAGCTCGCCCGCTGCTCGCCTCGCTCGAGGTAGGGGCCGTACCGGCCGACCCTTACCACGATGTCGGAGCCCGGGATTGCGATCGAGTTCACGTCGCGCGCGTCGATGCCCTCGAGATGGTCCGTGACGAGGGCGTGCAGTCCGGGATCGCCGTCGCCGAAGTAGAAGCGCTTGAGCCACGCGACGCGCTCTTCGTTCCCTGCCGCGATCCGGTCGAGGTCGTCCTCGAGACGGGCCGTGAAGTCGTAGTCCACGAGCCGGTCGAAATGCCTCTCGAGCAGCTGCGTCACCGAGAACGCGACGAACGTCGGCACGAGCGCGGTTCCTTTCTTGTAGACGTAGCCGCGGTCGAGGATCGTGCCCATGATCGAGGCGTAGGTGGACGGGCGGCCGATGCCCCGCTCCTCGAGTGCACGTACGAGACTCGCTTCCGTGTAGCGGGCGGGCGGGCTCGTCTCGTGGCCTTGCGGCTCCAGAGCAGTCGCCTCGAGTGTCTGGCCAACGGCCAGGGCCGGCAACCGCCTCTCCTCGTCCTCGTCCTTCGGCTCGTCGCGGCCCGACTCGTAGGCCTTGAGAAACCCCGGGAACGTGATCACGGTGCCGCTCGCGCGGAACGTCGCGGCTCGGTCGTTCGCGGTGCTGGCGCCGAGCTCGATCGAGACGGTCTGCCCGCTTGCGTCCTTCATCTGCGACGCGACGGTTCGCTTGAAGACGAGGTCGTAGAGCGCATGCTCGTCGCGTGAGAGCTCGCCGCGCAGCTCGTCCGGCGACTTGAAGACGTCTCCAGCGGGTCGGATCGCCTCGTGTGCTTCCTGCGCATTCGCGACGGCACGCTCGTAGAGGCGTGGCTCCGCGGGCACGGTCTCGGGCCCGTAGACGCGCGCAGCGTGCGCTCGCGCCGCGACCAGAGCCGTTTCGGACAGGGTCACCGAGTCGGTTCGCATGTAGGTGATGTGGCCGTTCTCGTAGAGTCGCTGCGCGAGGCGCATCGTCGTCTGCGAGGAGAACCGGAGCTTGCGGCTCGCCTCCTGCTGCAGCGTCGAGGTTCGGAACGGAGCTGCAGGGCGCCGCGTGTACGGCTTCTCGTCGACCTTCTCGACCGTGAACGGGCGTCCGGCGAGCTCCTCTGCGAGCGATCGCGCCGCATCCTCCGAGAGCACGAGCACCGCTGCCGACGTCGGAGTTCCGTCCTCGCCGAAATCGCGACCTTGCGCGACCCGCTTTCCCTCGAGCGACGAGAGCCGCGCGTCGAACGCGCCCGGCTCGAAGGTGCCGAGGACGTCCCAGTACCCGGCGGCGACGAACCGCATTCTCTCCCGCTCGCGGTCGACGACGAGCCGTGTGGCGACCGACTGCACGCGGCCGGCCGACAGCCTCGGCATCACCTTCTTCCAGAGAACGGGTGAGACCTCGTAGCCGTACAGCCGGTCGAGGATGCGCCTCGTCTCCTGCGCGTCGACGAGCCGGTCGTCGATCGCGCGGGTTTCGGTGAGCGCGCGCGTGATCGCGTCCTTCGTGATCTCGTGGAAGACCATCCGCTTGACGGGCACCTTGGGCTTCAACACCTGGACGAGATGCCAGGCGATCGCCTCGCCTTCGCGGTCCTCGTCCGTCGCGAGCAGGAGCTCGTCGGCGTCGGCGAGGCGCTTCTTCAGGTCGGCGATCACCTTCTTCTTGGCGGGGTCGACGACGTAGTACGGCTCGAACCCGTCGTCGACATCGACACCGAGCGCCCCGAACCGCTTGCGCTGCGCCTCCGGGACGTCCTTTGCGCGATCCGGGAGATCGCGAACGTGCCCGATGCTCGACCCCACGGCGTAGTCGCTCCCGAGGTAGCCCTCGATGGTTCGCGCCTTGGCGGGTGACTCGACGATGACGAGGCTCTTGCCCATCGGCGCAACACGTTAGCGCTCGGTTCCGGATGAGGACCTAGCGCCGCTGTCGACGGTCACCGGCGCGCGATACTGCCCCGCGTGCCCGCAAGACCACTGCTGGTCGTCGACGGCGACTCGTTCGCGCACCGCGCGTATCACGCGCTGCCGAAGTCGATGCGCCGTGAGAACGGCAGCCCCGGGAACGCCCTGATCGGCTTCACGAACATGCTGTTGCGGCTGTGGAGCGACGAGCGTCCGCGCACCGTGCTCGTCGCATGGGACACGCTCGACGTGCCGACGTACCGTCACACTGCCCTCGAGGCGTACCAGAGCGGGCGTGTCTTCGACGACGAGCTTCTCGAGCAACTCGATCTCCTGCCGGCTCTCGTCCGGTCCGCAGGGTTCGCGTGCGCGAAGGAGGCCGGCTACGAGGCCGACGACTTCCTTGCTGCCGCGGCCGCGCAGGAAGAGATGGCAGGTGGCACGGCGCTCGTCGCAACGTCGGATCGCGACGCGTTCCAGCTGGTGACGGATCGGGTGATCGTGCTGCAGCCTGCGCGCGGAGCGCCGCCAGCACGTATCGATCCCGATGCGGTGCGCGAGCGCTACGCGCGTAGATCCGGCGCAGGTGCCGGACTTCATCGCTCTTCGCGGCGATCCCTCGGACAAGATTCCCGGCGCTCGGGGGATCGGCCAGAAGCGTGCGGCGGAGCTCCTCACCCAGTATCCGTCGCTCGACGCGATGCTCGAGAACGGTCGCTTCGCGACGGAAGCCGACGCGCTCCGCCTCTATCGCAGCATCGCGACGATGGATCGGGAAGCACCGCTCCCACCGCTTCCCGACGTCGTCCCGGAGTGGGACTCTGCGGCCGCGCATGCACGCGAGCTCGGGCTCGAGCAGGTCGCGCGTCGGTTCGAGGAGGCACAGACGTGGACGTGATCAGCCATCCCGCGTTCACCGAGCTCCATCGGTGCGACAACGCGCGGAGCCCTGAACATGCCGGTCGCCTGCGAGTGCTGCACGAAGCGTTCTCGGGGTACGTGCACGGAACGCCCGCCACGCGCGAGCAGGTCTGCCGTGTCCACTCGCGCGACTACGTAGCCGCGATCGAAGCCATCGACGACGAGGTGCGGCTCGATCCGGATACGTACGGAGTACCGACTACGAGTGAAGCGGCGCTCCTCGCAGCCGGCTGCGCGATCCGGGCAGCGGAGACCGGCGGCTTCGCGCTCGTGCGTCCGCCGGGGCACCACGCCCTCGAGTCGGAGGCCATGGGCTTCTGCATCTTCGGCAACGCCGCGATCGCCGCACGCCACGCACAGCACGAGCTCGGCATCGCGGGCGTCGCCGTCATCGACTTCGACGTGCATCACGGAAACGGGACGGAGGCGCTGTTCCGTGACGACCCGAGCGTGCTCACGGTCTCGCTTCACCAATGGCCGTTCTGGCCCGGAACCGGCGGCCCGAGCTCGAACGCCGAGGGGATCGTGAACGTCCCGCTCTCGGCCGGCTCAGGGGATGCGGAGTACGCCAGGGCGTTCGACGAGATCGTCGAGCCCGCTGTTCGCGATTTCGAGCCGGGGCTCGTGCTCGTCGCAGCCGGCTTCGATGCGCATCGGGACGACCCGCTCGCCGAGATGGCGATGTCCGCGGACGGCTTCCGCGAGCTCGCTCGCCGCTGCTCCGCTCTCGGGCCGCGTGTCGCAGCCGTCCTCGAGGGTGGGTACAACCTCGAGACGCTGCCAGGACTCGTCGCCGCCGCGCTCGAAGGGTTCTCGATCGAGAGCTAGGCGGCGCGCGCCACGTCGAGGCGCTCGAGCGCCTCGCGTCGGGACGACACGCCGAGCTTCCGCAGCATGCTCTTCACGTGCGAGCGGACGGTGTGCTCCGAGATGAACAGGCGCTGGGCGATCTCGTCCGTCCCCAAATGCTCGTCGAGGAGCAGCAGCACCTCGACCTCTCGGGCGGAGAGGACGCGGGTGATCTCCTCGGGAACGCCGCTGAGCCTGCCGCCATCCCGTACGCGATCGAGGAGCCGGCGCGCGACACCGCCCGAGAGTGCGGCGTCACCGCGAGCGACGCCTCGCAGGAACGCTGCGATCTGCTCGGGAGGTTCGGTCTTGAGCAGGTAGCCGGACGCGCCGGCCCGAATCGCTGCGAGCAGGTTCTCCTCGGCATCGGATGCCGTGAGGACCACGACCTCGGAGTCGGGGGCATGCTCGCGAATCTTCGGAAGCGCGGTCAGCCCGTCCATGCCGGGCATGGTGAGGTCGAGCAGCACGATGTCGGGCTTGAGCGCGGCCGCCTCGGCGATCGCGCTCGCGCCGTCCTCGGCCTTGCCGACGACGTCGAAGCCCTGTTGCACGAGCAGGGCAGACAACGCGTCTCGTGTCAGCGGGTGGTCGTCGACGATGAGCACACGCTCAGTCACGGGACTCTTATCGGCAGGTCGTGCCGTGCCGACAAGTGAGACGTGGATCACACACGCGCGGAGAGCTATCGATCCTGGCTCCTCGGAGAGGTCCTTCTCATCTGCCTACTCGCGGCGGGAACGGCCTTGTTCGGTGCCAGTGCGTCGCTGGAGTCCGTCTACGAACTGCAGGACGCGCGGCTCGTCTTCGACACGGCCGTTGCAGTCGTGGCGTCGTTCGTGTGCGTGCTCACCACCATTCGGTTCCTCGTCGAGGGACGTGCGCTCGACCTGCTGCTCGCCGGCGGCTTCCTCAGCATCGCGCTCGGGACGATCGCCTTCGGCCTGGTTCCCGTGCTCGAAGGCGGCTCGCTCACATCGGCAGCGGCCTGGCAGTACCTCGGCGCGCGGCTCCTCGGAGCAGGCCTCATCGCCATGGCGCCGTACACGAACCGGCGACTCGTGGCGCGTCGCCGCGCACTGGTGGCGGTCGCGGCGGGTGTCGTCGGGCTCCTTGTGACGAGTGCGCTCGGCATGCAGATGCCGGGCGCCGAGACTGCGGCGAGCGGCGAGCTCGTCGAGGGCTCGTACGTTCGGCTGGCCGCGGCGCTTCTCGCCGTGCTTTGGCTCATCGCTCTCGTCGGCTTCGGCGTTCGCTACCGACGCTACGGTCGCGACCTCGACAGCTGGATGTGCCTGGCCGCGACATTGGCCGTGTTCGCCGATCTGCATCTCGTCTTGACGCCCATCGTCTCGAGCGACTTCCTCCTGCAGGGCGACTTCCTCCGCGTGCTCGCCTACGCGATCCTGGTCGTCGGAGTCTGGCGCGCCATCAGCCAGGCGGAGTTCGGCAGGGCGGTCGCCGACGAGCGCGCGCGCGTGGCGCGCGACATCCACGACGGGCTCGCGCAGTATCTGTTCGCGATCTCGACGCAGGTGAGCATGCTCGAGACGGGCGCTCCGCTCGACGAGGTACTTCCGCGCCTCAAGCGTGCGGCTACGTCGGCGCAGCAGGAAGCGCGCTTCGCGGTTCTCGCGCTGTCGTCCGCGGGGGGCTCGTCGCGCTTCGACTCCGCACTTCGCCGCTACGTCGACGTGCTGACGGCGGACGGCGAGCTGGAGGTCGACGTGGATGTCGATCCGCAGGTTCGGCTCGCGCCGGACGAGCAGATCGAGGTGTTCAGGATCGTGCAGGAGGGGCTCGGCAACGCGCGACGGCACGCGGGGGCGCGCCACGTCGACGTGTCCATCGCATATCGCGCCGGCCGGCGGGTCGTGCTCGTGGCCGACGACGGGGTCGGATTCGCCGAGGCCGACGTACCGAGTGGCCAGGGAATCGCGAACATGCGTCTCCGTGCGCAGGCGATCGAAGGGGAGCTGACTCTTCGCTCGGGCACGGGGCGCGGCACGGCCATCGAGGTCGTGCTTCGGCCCGCCTAGTTTTCGCGTCGTACAGATTCGGCTCCGAATTGTGACAGTCCTTGTACAATTGGGGCCGTGGCAGCCGGGTACATCCGCATCGGCGAGCTCGGCCGGCGCACGGGTGTCAGTCCCGAGCTGCTCCGGGCGTGGGAGCGCCGCTACGGCTTGTTCGAGCCGGACCGCTCCCCCGGGCGCTTTCGCCTCTACTCGGACGCTGACGTCGGTCGTGTCGAGGCGATGCGAGCGCAGATCGCAGACGGGCTCTCCGCGGCCGAGGCGGCGCGCCGGGTGCTCGGCATGTCCGAGCGGACAGGCGGTGCACGTCGCGACCCTGGCCCTGTGCTCGATGAGCCCAGGGCGGAGCTGCGGGCCGCGCTCGAGGCGTTCGACGACGGAGCGGCGCATGCGGCGATCGATCGCCTCGTCGCCTCACTGAGCCTCGAATCGTTCCTACGCGAGGTCGTCCTGCCGCTCTTGCTGGACATCGGAGAAGGCTGGGAGCGCGGTGAGATCACGATTGCGCAGGAGCACTTCGCGAGCAACCTGCTTCGCGGCCGTCTCATGGCGCTCGGCCGTGGCTGGGGTCGCGGCAACGGCCATCACGCTCTGCTCGCGGCACCGCCGGGCGAGCTGCACGATCTCGGCCTCGTCGTGCTGGCGCTCGTCCTGCGAGATCGCGGATGGCGCGTGACGTTCCTCGGCGCCGACACGCCGATCGAGACGATCGCGGACACCACGCGCCGCGTTGCGCCCGAGGTGATCGTTCTTGCGATGCTCAAGCCGCCCGAGCTCGAGCCGGGCGAGATGCGCGACCTGGCGCGCGGCGCACGTGTCCTCATTGCGGGCCGCGGCGCGAACCCTGCGTTGGCTCGTAAGCTCGCGGTCGAGCACTTTGGCGGCGGGCCGATCGAAGCCGCGGCATATCTCGCAAACGGAACCGGCCGGGCTCGCTAGGCGCGGTTCAAGCGGCGGGGAGCGGCTGCGCGACGCCGATCATCGAGTCGCGCGTCACCAGTGACGCGAGCGCATCCTCCTCGAGCTCGTCCGTTCGTGCGGGTCTGCGAGGCACGACGAGGTAGCGAATGTCGGCAGTCGAGTCGACGACGCGGAGCTCGACGTCGTCCTCGAGCGTCAGGCCGAACTCGCGAAGTACGCCGCGCGGATCGGAGACCGCGCGCGAGCGGTAGGGCAAGCTCTTGTACCAGTCGGGTGGCGGGCCGAGGAGACCTCTGGGATAACACGAGCAGAGCGTGCATACGACCATGTGGTGCACGGTCTCCGTATTCTCGAGCGCAACGAGGGCGGGCGCTGGACCGGGGTCGAGGTTCAGCTCCGAGAGCGGCCTGCCGCGCGTCCGCGAGCAGGCGCTTCTTGAAGTCTTCGTCGACCCAGGCGCGCGCGACGAGGCGCGCACCGTCGGCCGGCGTGCGGGACACCAGCCAGTCGATCCGCTGTCGCAGCTCGTCCCGCTCGACGACGCTCTTCTCGAGCAGCAGGTCCTCGAGTGCGCGTACGCGCGCGGCGACGACAGGCTCGTCGGCTGTCGTGAGGTGCTCGTGCGGGTGGTCGTGATCGTGGTGGTTCATGGCGCCGGCTCCAGCCAGTGCTCGAACACGTCGGCGACCAGGCGATCGGCGGCGCCACCTTGGTACGTGGGCCAGAGATCCCCCTGCTCGAAACCGACGAGGTACAGCCGCCGGGCGGGCTCGCCGTCCTCACCGTACGCACGCGTTTCGGGGTTCAGGAAGCGATCGTGCACGCGTTCGACGGTACCGGTCTTTCCTTTCAGATAGCCCGGCGCTCGGTGATGGCCGTTGTGGGCGCGCGACGATACGCGCACCCTCTCGCCCGGGGCGAAGCTCATCGAGCCATCCGCCGGTCGACCTCACCCGGAGACAGCACGCCCTTCTCGGTCAGGATGGTCTCCGCGGCGAAGAGCCAGCGCTCGTAGTACGAGGCGGCGTCGTAGGCCGCTGGCTCCATGCTTTCGATGGCCCGACGGAGCTCGTCGACGTTCATCGCGCCGCTCCGGCTGAGCGCGCCGACGATCGCGTCCATGAGCAGCTCCCAATCCGCGAGCTCGTGTTCGGCTCGGTCGATCGGGGCGTCGGTCGGCCAGCCACCCCGGTCGTGCGCTGCGCGTTCCATCGCGTCGATCGTAACGCTCGGCGAGTCGGCAGTTGACATATGCTGATATGGGTATATAATGCCCACATGGCACGAGCAGCGACGACGGCAGACGCGTTCAACGCGGTGGCCGAGCCCCGGCGCAGGCAGATACTCGACGTCCTCGCCGGCGGCGAGCGCCCCGTGAACGACCTCGTCGCCCAGCTTGGGCTCGCCCAGCCGCAGGTCTCGAAGCACCTGCGCGTACTTCGAGAAGTCGGAGCGGTCGACGTGCGCGGCAACGGGCGTCAGCGGCTCTACCGGCTCAACGGGCACGCGCTCAAGCCCATTCACGACTGGGTATCCGAGTACGAGCGCACGTGGTCGGAGCGGTTCGATCAGCTGGACATCGTGTTGGAGCAACTCAAGGAGAAGGAGGCTGGAGATGGCGATGACGAGTAGCGGAACGGCGAAGGTCACGCTTCCGACGGACACGCAGATCCTGATCACGCGTGAGTTCGACGCACCGAAGCACCTCGTGTACAAGGCGTGGACGACGCCGGAGCTCGTCCGGCAGTGGTGGCACGCGAACCGCGGCGAGATGACCGCGTGCGAGATCGACCTGCGCGTCGGTGGCAGTTGGCGGTACGCGATGGATGTCGAGGGGTTTGGCGAGGTCGCGTTTCACGGGGAGTACCGCGAGATCGTCCCGAACGAGCGCCTCGTCTCGACCGAGGTCTACGAGGGGATCCCCGACGCCGACGATCACGCAGCAGTAGACATCCTCACGCTGACCGAGGTGGACGGGCGCACCACGATCGACGATCCTCGTCGAGCACCCGACGAAGGAAGGACGCGACGCGCACATCGAGTCCGGGATGGAGGCAGGCATGCAGGACGCCATGGATCGCCTCGAGCAGGTCGCAGTCTCGTTGTCATAGCGGCGCCGCGCGATCGTCTGGCTGGCTTCATGAACGAAGCCCCGCACATCGCGGGGCTTCTTCGTGCAGCGCGTGCTTGGCTCGTCTGCTTCGCCGCTACGCCAACTCGACGACGGGCGAGAAACCGCCATACACAAGCCGCTTGCCATCGAAGGGCATCGGGTTCGCGTCCGGCTGCATGCGGGGATCGGCCATCACCTTCTGCATCCCGCCGTCACGCGTCTGCTTGTCCGGCCATTCGATCCACGAGAAGACGACGGTCTCATCGTCTTTCGCTTGCACGGCGCGCCGGAAGTCGGTCTCCGTGCCCTCAGGGACGTCGTCGCCCCAGCACTCGAGAACCCGTGTGGCGCCGAACTCGATGAACACCGAGTCGCCCTCAGTCGCGTGCTCGATGAACTTCTGCTTGTTCGCCGTAGGAACCGCGATGACGAATCCGTCTATGTACGTCATGCATCCTCCGTTCGTCGAATTCGATCTCTTCCGATTCGTGCCCGCGGCTCGCGTGACGGAAACCTCACCTGGTCGCAGAATGGAGAAGCCCCGCTCTCGCGGGGCTTCTCCGTAGCAGGCCTGTAAGCCGGATTCTGTCGAGGGTGACCATCTCTCTGTGCGGTGTACCCGGCTCCTCGGCGGGCCGCGTCAGCGGAGCCTGCTTCACCTTGCACCGGACGGGGTTTGGCTAGCCGGTCATGTCGCCACGACCGCTGGTGGGCTCTTACCCCACCGTTTCACCCTTACCGATCTCGGTCTCCCGCGGCCGGCGGTCTCCTTTCTGTTCCACTTTCCGTCGGCTTTCGCCGCCTGGGTGGCCCCGTTGGGCGAACCCAACGAACTGCCCCAGCGTCCTGCCCTGCGGTGTCCGGACTTTCCTCGAGCTCCCGAAGGGGCCCGCGGTCACCCGGCCTGCACGACGGATGGTAACGCGATCTGGGCGATCCGCTCCTCGGACTCGGCCAGGATCGTTCGGCACTCCGGGCAGGCCAGCGCTCCGCGCACGTGCAGGACGAACTCGCCGCACACGAGGCATTCGAGGCTGGCGCCGCGGACGAGCGCCGCGAGCTCCTGGTCGAGGGAGCGGTTCAGCGATTCGACGCTCATCCCAGGCTCCTGAACACTCCCGTCACCTTGCCGAGGATCTCCACGTGCTCCGGGTAGAGCGGCTCGAGCGCGGCGTTCTCGGGCTGAAGTCGAATCCGGCCGTTGCGTTCGCGATGGAAGGTCTTCACAGTCGCTTCGTCGGCGGATTCGTCGTCACCGACGAGCGCGACGACGATCTCGCCGGCCCGGGCGTCGGCCTGCTTGCGTACGACGACGATGTCGCCGTCGAGTATCCCGGCCTCGATCATCGAGTCGCCCTTCACGCGAAGCAGGAAGTCGGCGTTACGGCCGAGCGGCTCGGGAACGGCGATTTGCTCTTCGACCTCCTGGTCGGCGAGCAACGGCCCGCCGGCCGCGATCCGTCCGACGAGCGGGAGCGTCGGGACGGAAGCGCTTCGCTCCACGGCCTCCTCGCGCTTCCGGCCGACGAGCTCGATCGCACGTGGCTTGGTCGGGTCGCGCTTCAGCAGGCCCGCACGCTCGAGATTCGCGAGGTGCGCGTGGACGGTGGACGGGGACGCGAGGCCGACGGCATCACCGATCTCCCGAACAGTCGGCGGATAGCCGTGCGCGTCGACGTACTCGGCGAGGAACTGCCAGATCTCCTGTTGTCGCGTCGTCAGCATCGGACTCTCCAGGGTCGGGGAACGAACGTATGTTCGTCAGGGAGAGTAGAGATCCTTCCGGACGTCTGTCAAGTCGTCGGACGGCGTCCGACGAACGCAGCTTGCTCGAGCTCATACGGGTTCTCGACGGTCGTATCGACGAGCTCGAGCCCCACGTCCGCGATCAGCCGCTTCCACGTGGCCTCCGGGAAGAGTCCGAGCGTATGGCGGTCGTGCACGACCCTCAGCTCGTCGCCGGGCCCGCGTGCGACGATCGCGTAGTCGGTGACGTAGGTCGACGCGCCCGGCTCTGGTGCGTGCGTCCACTCGAGGTAGCGCAGGCTGCGTCCGTCGTCTCCGTCGTGCCCGCCGTGATCGGTCTTCGGTTGGAAGATCTCCGTGGTCGCGTCGGGCGTCAGGATCACGACCCCGCCTGGCCGGACGTGGACGAACGCAGTCTCGAGCGCCGCTCGGAGATCCGTCTCGGAGGTGAGGTACGAGATCGCGTCGTGGATGAAGACGACGTCGAACGTGCGCCCGAGGCGGAGCGTGCGCATGTCGCCCTCGAGGTGCTCGCACTCCGGGTTGAGCGTGCGGCTGAGCGCGAGCATCTCCGGAGACAGATCCGTGAGGGTGCACTCGAAGCGGGCCTTCAGGTGCGATGCGTTGTTGCCGCCGCCCGACCCGAGCTCGAGGAGCGTTCTCGACGAGCCGTCACCGACGTCGTCGACGACGCGCGAGACGAAGGCAGCCTCGTCCCAGTAGTCGGACGGATGGGTGAGGAGGTGGAACCAGGGCGCGAGATCCGAGTACATGTGCATGGAGAGACGGCAGTCGAGAGGGTCAGACTGAAGTCTGACCCCTACGCCTGTCTCGTCTATGCGCTGGAGAGGACTTGAACCTCCACGGCCTAAGTGGCCACTAGGCCCTCAACCTAGCGCGTCTACCAATTCCGCCACCAGCGCGCGCCTGGACGATTCTAGAGAAGGTGGAACATCAACACGGTGTTCAGCCCGAACACCGTGGCGACGACCACCGTCAAGCGGGTGAGGTTCCGCTCGACGACGTGCGTTCCGCCCTGCGAGTGCGGCGTGAAGCCGAGCCCGCCCATGCCGGCCTCGCGTCCCGAGTGCATGAGGACGAGGGTGATCACCGCGGCGCTGAGGAGCACCTGGATCACGGCTGAGATCTGAACCCACGGCATGGCGTCGGGCAGGGTAGCAGCGGGGTTACGCTGCTTCGGTGACGGACGACGCGCGGGAGCGCATACAGAAGCTGCTCGTCACGGGCGACAACCGCCTGAAGCAGGGCGTCGCGCCCGAGAAGGTGCGAGCGAACTACGAGGAGGCGCTCGCCGTCGCCCGCGAAGCAGGGCTCGAGGAGGCGATACGCCCGCTCGTCGAGGTCAGGCTCGCCGATCTCGAGAGGCTCGCAGGAGGATCTCCTCCACCCGTTCCGCCTGCCGCTTGACGTCGTGCTCGCCGGCGGCAGCGCGCCCGGCGAGGTTGGGACGAGGAAGCGCTGCGGCTTCGGAGAGTGCGGCGAGGAGGGCGTCGTCGTCGGTCGGATCGACGAGCACGCCGGCTTCGGGTGTCACGAACTCGGGAGGGCCGCCGACGCTCGTCGCGACGACCGAACGCGCAGACGCCATCGCTTCGAGCGTGGCGAGTCCGAACGGCTCGACGAGGCTCGGCTGGCAGACGACGTCGGAGGCGGCGATCCAGGTGGCGACGTCTTCGTGAGCGACGCGACCGACGACGCGAATCCTCTCGCGCCCCTCGAGCGCACCCCGCAGCGGCCCGTCCCCGACGAAGGTCAGCGTCCCCTCGCCGCGCCGCTCGAATGCGCGCGCGAGGCGGAGGACGTTCTTGCGCTCCGTGAGCCCGCCGAGGCAGAGAAACGCCGTGCCGTCATCGCGTGCGCCGAGCTCTCGGCGCGCGGTCTCCGAGTCGCGCGGCGCGAAGCGCTCGAGATCGACACCGCAGTCGATCACCTCGGTCTTGCCTTGCGCATCGGGTAAGGCGTCCTCGAGCTGAGAGCGCAGCCAGCCGGAGACGGCGATCACCGTGGCCGCTCGCCGGACGACGTGTCGGGTGGCACCGCGCACGCCGGGCTTCGAGCCGATGTTCGCGACGTCCTGGCCGTGGGCCGTGACGACGAGTGGCGCGCGCGTGGCGAGCGCGGCGGCGAGGCCGGCGGGCACGAGGAAGTGCGCGTAGGCGACGTCCGGACGGAAGCGCCGCGCCGTGCGAGCAGCGTCTCGGAACAGCCTCAGGTGCCGACCCGGGCCACCGGCGCGGGTGTCGACGACCGCGCGCTCGATCTCGTGCCCGCGTGCGACCAGCTCCCGCTCGAGGTTCGCGACGAAGACGCCGAGGTCCGGGTCGCGCGGCCCCGGGTACATCTGGGAGACGAGAAGAATCCGCAGCGGGGCTACCCGCGTGTGACCTGCAGGATCCCGAGGCACATCTCGTCGGTCGTGCCCTCGCCCCACAGGACGTAGCGAGCCGCCTTCGAGCCGCCGTATCCGCGCTGCGTCCGCTTGCTGACGTCGTGTCGGCACGTCACGCGGACGACGTCTCCGGGCTGCGCCTGCACGGAGCGCGTGAGCGTGTACGCGTTCTGCCAGTGGAAGTCCCAGCGCGGGATGTCGAGGAGCACCTTCGCGCGGGAGGTTCCCGGGTTCAGCTCGAGCTTGATCGCCGAGCCGAGGAGGTGCATGTGGCCTGCCGCGACGTGGATCGTCGTCGGCGTCGAGATGCGGCGATCGCACGTCGACATGGGGCTCGCGGGCGGGGTGGCGGCGTTGCCGCGGCAGAGGATGAGGAGGCCGGCAGGCGTGAAGGCTGCAGTCGATCCGTACTTGCGGGCGAGGTCGAAGAGCGCCTCGTTCCGGGCGCAGAGCTTCCCGGCTTCGCCCTTCGTGCACGCGAGCTCGACCGGCCCCGGAAGGAGCATCGTCTGCAGCGGCTCGAGCCCGGCGGACGCCGGTGCGACCGTGAGGAGCGCGCGCGAGCGGTCGGGTGCGTTGCCGTTCAGGAGGTTGTAGTGCACCTGCATCACGATCTGGCTGCCGGCCGGCAGCGAGACACCGGTGCCCTCGGGCAGCCGATTCCCGCCCCAGCCGGGAGCCCATGCCGCGATCCAGTTCGCGTTGTTCAGCGAGTCGGCGATGCCCGCGCCGTTGCCGGCCGGCAGGCCCGTTCCGCCGAAGCACGACCAGCCGGGGCCCGAGCCCTCTCGGTCGAGGCCCTTGGCCGCCGCGACCTGGTCCGCCGCAACTCGGAACAGGATCACGTGGTGGACGACCTTCGGCTGGCCCGGGTCGATGCGTACGGACGTCACCGAACCGGGGCCTGCTGCTTCGGGTCGAGGAGGAAGCAGCGGTAGTCGTCGGTGACGCCTTTCGGTGCCGAGGGCCGGTAGGCCGCCTGCATGCGCAGGCTCAGCAGCTTCTCGCCGGAGCGCACCTCTGGCCCCTTCGGTGCGGCAGGCTTTCGCGCGGGGCCGTCGACCTTGCCGCCCTTCGTCGCCCACGCGACGATCGTCGCGCGCTGCTGCGCCGTCAGCGTTCGTGCTGCCTGCCCCTCGTACGCGGGCGAGCGGCTACCCGGCGGCCACGGTGGCATGACACGCGCCTGAACCGCCGCTCCGATCACTGCTGCGCGGGACGAGATCTGCTTCGACGTCTCGAGCGGGAACGGTGCGATTCCGCCGCTCTGGTGACATCCGGCGCACTTGTCGGCGATGATCGGCGCGACGTCACGCGTGAAGCTGGGGGTGCCGCCCGACATCGCCACGGCGGCGAACGGGATCGCGACGGCGGGGATCAGCGCGAGCGCGAGCGCGATCCAGGTGCGGCGACTACGCATGCTGGGCGTCATATGTACCCCAAAGCTCGCGAAGCGCGTCGCAGATCTCACCGATCGTGCATCCGCCGGCGAGCGCTTCGCGTAGCGCAGGGAGAAGGTTGGCGTCGGTCGCTGCGACGGTGCGTACCTCCTCGAGCGCTGCTGCGGCCGCGGTTTCGTCGCGCGCCGCGCGCCACGCTTCGGTCCGCTCGCGCTGGCGCCGCTCGATCTCCGGGTCGACGTGCAGGAGCTCGATGCCGTCTCGCATCTCCTCCGTGAACGCGTTCACGCCCACGACGACGCGCTCGCCCGACTCCACGTCTCGCTGATGGCGGAACGCCGATGCCTCGATCTCCGCCTGGACGAAGCCCTGCTCGATCGCCGCGACGGCGCCACCGAGGTCGTCGATTCGGGTGATGAGCGCACGTGCGTGCTGCTCGAGCTCGTCGGTGAGCGCCTCGATGAAGTACGAGCCTCCGAGCGGGTCCGCCGTATCAGTCGTCCCGCCCTCCGACGCGAGGATCTGCTGCGTGCGCAGGGCGATCGTCGCCGCGTGCTCGGACGGGAGCGCGAGCGCCTCGTCGAACGAGTTCGTGTGCAGCGACTGCGCACCGCCGCAGAGCGCGGACAGCGCCTGGACGGCGACGCGGACGATGTTGTTCTCCGGCTGCTGGGCGGTCAACGTCGAGCCGCCCGTCTGCGCGTGGAAGCGCAAGGCGAGCGCGCGGGGGTTCGTCGCGCCGAAGCGGTCACGCATGATCTCCGCCCACAGTCGCCGCGCCGCCCGGAACTTCGCCACCTCCTGGAAGAAGTGGTTGTGGGCGTTGAAGAAGAACGAGAGCCGCTCGCCGAACTCGTCCGGTGAGAGCCCGGCGGCCACCGCCGCCTCGCAGTACGCGATGCCGTTGGCGAGCGTGAACGCGAGCTCCTGCGCCGCGCTCGCAGCCCGCTTCGCGGATGTGGTACCCGGAGATCGAGATCGTGTTGAAGGCGGGGAGCTTCTCGGCGCAGTACGCGAAGAGATCGGTGGCGAGTCGCATCGACGGACGCGGCGGGAAGATGTAGTTGCCACGCGCGACGTACTCCTTGAGCACGTCGTTCTGCACGGTTCCGCGCAGCTGCTCGCCGCTGACGCCCTGCTTCTCGGCGACGAGCTCGTAGAGCAGGAGGAGGAGCGCCGCGGGGGCGTTGATCGTCATCGAGGTCGAGACGCGGTCGAGCGGGATGCCGTCGAGCAGCGCCTCCATGTCTGCGAGCGAGTCGATCGCGACTCCCGTGCGCCCGACCTCGCCTTCGGCGAGCGGGTCGTCCGAGTCGTAGCCGAGCTGCGTCGGGAGGTCGAACGCGACGGACAGCCCCGTCTGTCCGCGCTCGAGCAGGTAGCGGAAGCGCGCGTTCGTCTCCTCCGCCGAGCCGTAGCCGGCGTACTGCCGGATCGTCCACGGTCGCCCGCGGTACATCGTCTCGTACGGCCCGCGGGTGTACGGGAACTCGCCCGGGAGCTCGAGCTCTCCGTCGTCGACGTCCGCCGCCGTGTAGACCGGCTTGACCTCGATGCCGGAGTCGGTCAGCCGGCGGTCGTCGGCGGTCGCCATCGGCGAACCTAGGGAGGATCGCCGGCGGCCCGCGCTCCGAGAGCGCCTGGAACGCCACGTCTCGCACCGCGCGCGTGAGGGTCAGGAGCCGCGCGCGGCCGTCGCGCGGATTGGCGCGCGCCTCGACGTGCCCGCGCTCGAGAAGTCGCGCGTGATCGCGTCGCGGAGCGTCGCCCGTCGGAGACCCGTCGCGGCCGCAAGCGTCGTCCGCGTGACTGGCTGCAGCGTGCAGACGAAGGACAAGAAGCCGTACTCCTCGGGGTCGACCTCCGCCGCCTCGAGCTCGCGCGCGAAAGCTGCTGTCCGTACCGGGCCGCGACCCAGAGCTCCTGCTCGATCGCGCCGTAGACGAGTGGCTCGTTCGTCGACATCGCGTCGATGATAGGAGTGCTATCCGGCGGGCGGCGGTCTCCGTTTGCCGTGTGGCGGGGTCGAGTCGGAAGACGCGTCTCGTCTCGTCGCCGACGACGTTCAGGTGGCCGTCGACGCGCGATGGCGACGTCGGTCGCGTTGCCGCACCTCTCGCCTAGAGCTCGCCTCCTGCTCGCTCGATCGCGTCGAGCGCGATGCGGCGGCCGGTCTCGATGTGCTCGCGAACCGCCTGCTCGGCGGCAGCGAGCTCGCCGGTCGCGAACGTCTCCACGATCCGGCGGTGCTCGGTCACGAGGTTCGCGTGCCCCTCGACGTGGCCGCCGCGGATGACCTGCATCATCAGGTTCACGGACAGCTCGCGGTAGAAGCGCGAGAGGAGCGCGTTGTCGGCGAGGTCGATCTGATGCTCGTGGAAGGCGGCGTTCGCCGCGTCCCACTGCTCGTGCGAGATCGCGGCGTCTGTCGCTTCCAGGAGCTCGGCGAAGCGAGCCAGACGGCTCTCGTCGAGGTCTCGGATCGCGCGCTCTGCCGCGACGAGCTCGAGCGCGAGCCGCACGTCGTAGCCCTCGTCCACCGCCCGCGCCGTCACCGGCGTGACGTAATAGCCGCGCCGTGGCCGCACGGTCAGGAGTCCTTCCGAGACGAGTCGCGTCAGCGCGTGGTGCACCGGGCTGCGCGAGACGCCGAGCTCGTCGGCGAGCGCGTGGAGGCTCAGCTTCGCGCCCGCGGGCTCCTGACGCGTGAGGACGCGCGTGCGGAGCTCGTCGTACACGCGCTCGTTGAGGTTCGCGGAGTGAGAGCGGTGACGGTCATGGCTCTGGACCTAACATGTCACGGGCCGCAAGGCAACCGGCGGATACCCTGATTCGCATGGTCGTACGCGTCAGATTGTTCGCCGGGCTCCGGGAGCGCGCGGGCACCGGGACCGTCGAGATCGACGTCGAGGACGGTGCAACCATCGCTGACGTGTGGCCCGCGCTCGGGCTGGGCGACGAGCCCTCGGGACTTCTGTACGCGCGCAACCGCGCGTACGTCGAGCGGTCGGAGACACTCGAGGTCGGGGACGAGGTGGCCGTGATTCCGCCCGTGTCGGGCGGCGACTTCCGGCTCTCGGCCGATCCGCTGTCCGTCGATGCCGCCGTCGCCGAGGTGCGCGACGACGCTGCGGGCGCGATCGCGACGTTCGTCGGGACGACGCGCGCGCACTCCCGCGGTCGCGAGGTCATCCACCTCGAGTACGAGGCGTACGAGGGCATGGCCGAGCAGGTCATGGCCGATCTCGCCGCGCAGCTCGTCGAGCGACACGAGCTGTGCGATGTTGCGATCCATCACCGGGTCGGCCGGGTCGACATCGGCGAGACGAGCGTCGTCATCGCCGTCTCCGCGCCACACCGCGCAGCCGCGCTCGCGGCGTGCAAGGACGCGATCGACGAGCTGAAGGTCTCCGTGCCCTTGTGGAAGAAGGAGACGTACGTGGGAGGTGAAGAGTGGATCGGAATGGATCGGCCAGGGGTCGTAGACGAGGAGCGCGATCCGCGGTACGAGCCGGTCGACGCGCCGGACGCGCCGTCGTTCCCCGTGCCCGACGCGTATGTCGACGGCGAACGCGGCTACGAGCCGATCAAGCCGCGCTCCGGGCTCGGCGATCTGGCGCGCAAGCTCGTTGCGCCGGTCATCGCGCTCGGCTTCCTGATCGTCAAGTTCGGCGGGTTCATCCTCAAGTTCAAGGTCGTGACGACGGGGCTCTCGATGCTCGTCTCCGTCGCGGCGTACGCGTGGCTCTGGGGGCTCCCGTTCGCGATCGGCTTCGTACTCCTGATCTTCGTCCACGAGCTCGGACACGTGCTCGAGCTGCGCCGCCAGGGCATCCCGGCGAGCGCGCCGCTCTTCATCCCGTTTCTCGGTGCGGTCATCGGCATGAAACAGCTGCCCGACGACGCCTGGGCCGAAGCGAAGGTCGCGCTCGCCGGTCCTATCCTCGGATCCGTCGGCGCTGCGGCGTGCTGGATCGCGGCCGAGGCGACCGGCTCGGAGATGCTTCAGGGGCTCGCGTTCGTCGGGTTCTTCCTGAACCTCTTCAACCTCATCCCGATCGTTCCGCTCGACGGCGGCCGCGCGGCCGGAGCACTTCATCCGGCGCTCTGGTTCGTCGGCCTCCTGATGATGGTCGGGCTCGTCGTCGTGAACCCGAACCCGCTCCTCATCATCATCGTGCTTCTCGGTGGGCTCGACCTCTGGCGGCGCTGGCGCGAGCGGGGCGAGGCCGGCGACTACTACCGCCTCTCGGTCGCTCAGCGCGTCACCGTCGGCGTCGTCTACCTCGGCCTCGTGGCCGTCCTGGCCCTCGCGATGTCGGCGACGTACGTCGAGCGCGACTTCTGATGGCCGAGGGCGTGGAGATCCCGCGCCGGATCTTCCGGCGAAGCCAGGAACCGCTCGCGGCCGACGTCTCCCTGATCGCCTCCGAGTTTCTCGCCGGATTCCAGCTCATCCAGGAGATCGACCGGCCCGCGGTGTCGATCTTCGGCTCGGCGCGCATCGCCGAGGGCACCGAGACGTACGAGCAGGCGCGTGCGACCGGTCGCGCGTTCGCAGAGACGGGCTTCGCGGTCGTCACCGGAGGCGGGCCGGGAGTGATGGAGGCCGCAAACCGTGGGTGCAAGGAGGCGGGCGGCCTGTCCGTCGGCTTCAACATCGCGCTTCCCTTCGAGCAGGGGTTGAATCCGTGGTGCGACCTCGCGCTTACGTTCGACCACTTCCACGTGCGCAAGGTCATGTTCGTGAAGGCGGCCGAGGGCTTCGTGATCTTCCCCGGCGGCTTCGGCACCCAGGACGAGCTGTGGGAGGCGCTGACGCTCCGGCAGACGCGGAAGATCGGCGACTTCCCGATCGTCCTCTACGACTCCGACTACTGGGACGAGATGCTCGAGTGGGTGCGCGAGGAGATGCTCGACGACGGGCTCATCTCCCTCGAGGACTACGAGGGGATGCTTCGCGCCGATACTCCTGCGGACGTGGTCGAGCTCGTCGTCTCGCACTACGACAACCGCGTCGCGGAGGGATCGGCGTAAGCGTCGACGCCGCACTCGCACGGATCCGAGAGGAGACCGACCTCGAGCCCCGGGTAGGGGTCGTCCTGGGCAGCGGGCTCGGCGGCCTCGCGGACGAGCTCGAGGAACGTGTCGAGATCCCGTACTCCGACCTTCCCGGCTGGCCGGTCGCGACAGCGGTGGGACATGCCGGAACGCTCGTGCTCGGGACGCTCGGCGGCGTACCGATCGCGGTCATGCGCGGGCGGGCCCATCTCTACGAGGGAGTCGCAGCCGATCGCGTCGCGTTCGGCGTTCGGGTGCTCGGCCGCCTCGGCATTCGCTCGCTCGTCGTGACGAACGCGGCGGGCGGGATCGACCCCGACTACCGGCCCGGCCTGCTCGTCCTCATCTCGGACCACGTGAACCTGCAGGGAACCTCCTCGCTCGTCGGCCCGAACGACGAGTCGCTCGGGCCGCGCTTCCCGGACATGAGCGATGCCTACGATCCGGAGCTGCGCGCGCGTGCGCGAGAGGCTGCCGCGCGGTTGAGCATCGAGGTGGGCGAAGGCGTCTACGCCGCGTGGCTCGGGCCGCAGTTCGAGACCCCCGCGGAGATCCGGTTCATGCGCGCGGTCGGTGGCGATCTCGCGGGCATGTCCACCGTCCAGGAGGTCATCGCAGCACGGCACATGGGCATCCGCGTCCTCGGGATCTCGGTCGTCACGAACATGGCGGCGGGAGTCCTCCCGGAGAAGATCGATCACGAAGCCGTGCTCGCCGTCGGCGCGTCCGCGGCAGGGTCGCTCACGGCGCTCCTGCGCGAGCTCGTTCCTACACTCTCGGCGTGAAGCTTCGCGACCTGCCCTCCGTGGACGAGCTGCTCCGCGACGAGCGGCTCGCCTCCGAGCCCCGCGAGCTCGTGCTGGCGGCCGCGCGGACCGTTCTCGAGCAGGCGCGGGACGAGATCAAGGCCGGCGCGGATCCAGGAGCGATCGTCGACGCCGTTCTCGTCGAGATCGGCCGCACGCGGCAGCCGTCGCTTCGGCGCGTGCTGAATGCGACCGGCGTCCTCATCCACACGAATCTCGGCCGCGCACCGCTCGCCGAGGCAGCGCTCGCCCGCGTGGCCGAGGTCGGCGCCGGCTACTCGAACCTCGAGTACGACCTCGAGCGGGGCGAGCGAGGGTCGCGCCAGGATCACCTCGGGGCGCTCCTCCGGCGCCTGACCGGTGCGGAGGCGGCGTTCGTCGTCAACAACAACGCGGCCGCCGTTCTCCTCGCGCTCGCCGCGCTCGCGGAGGGGCGCGAGGTGATCGTCTCGCGCGGCGAGCTCATCGAGATCGGCGACGGCTTTCGCATCCCCGACGTGCTCGTGCGGTCGGGTGCGCGGCTCGTCGAGGTGGGGACGACGAATCGCACGCGCGCCGCCGACTACGAGCGCGCGATCGGGCCGGAGACGGCAGTGCTGCTGCGCGTGCACCAGTCGAACTTCCGCGTCGCTCGGGTTCACGGAGCGTCCCGCCGCTGGCCGACCTCGCCGCGATCGCGAAGCGATCCGGCCTGCCGCTCGTCGACGACCTCGGCTCAGGTGCTCTCGCGCGCCTCGGCGACGAGCCGACGCCCGCGGACAGCCTTCGCGCCGGGACCGACCTCGTCTGCTTCTCGGGCGACAAGCTCCTCGGTGGCCCGCAGGCCGGCGTCGTCGTCGGCCGCGCCGATCTCGTCGAGCGGCTACGGCGACATCCACTCCAGCGCGCACTGCGAGCGGACAAGCTCACGCTCGCCGCACTCGAGGGGACGTTGGCGCTCGCGCTCGACCCGTCCACGCGCGACGAGGTGCCCGTGCTGCGGATGCTCCACGAGCCGGTCGAGGCCGTTCGCGCGCGTGCCGAGCGTCTGGTAGAGCTCGTCGGCGGCGAGGTGGAGGAGACGGTCGCGCGGGTCGGTGGCGGCGCGCTTCCGCTCGCGGAGCTGCCGTCCTTCGCCTGCGCAGTCGAGGAGCAGCTCGCCGAGCCTCTGCGACGCGGCGCGCCTCCCGTGATCGCGCTCGTTGCGCGACGGTCGAACGCTCCTCGACTGCCGAACGCTGACCGATGCCGAGCTCGACGAGGTCGCGGCAGCCGTTGTCGCCGCGCGATGACCGTCGTCGAGATCGAGGTCCCCGCCGAACGATCCCGCATCTGCGAGCGCGTGCTCCGAGATCTCCCCGACTGGTTCGGCATCGAGGAGGCGACGAGCGCGTACATCCGCGACGTCGCGGCGCTTCCCACATTCGCGGTCGGCGACGACGCGCTTCTCGCGCTGAAGCTGCACACGCCTCGGGCCGCAGAGGTCTACGTGATGGGAGTACGCCGAGCCCGGCACGGGCAGGGTCTCGGCAAGGAACTCGTCGCAGCCGCGGAGGAGTACCTGCGCGCTCGCGCGTTCGAGTACCTGCAGGTCAAGACGCTCGGGCCGTCGGATCCCGACGAGGGGTACGCGCGGACGCGGAGCGTTCTACGAGGCGCGTGGGTTCGTGCCGCTCGAGGAGCTTCACGGGCTCTGGGAGGACAATCCATGCTTGCTCCTCGTCAAGCGCCTTTGAGATGCCGCTGACGATCGGCACGGCCGGGCACATCGACCACGGCAAGACGTGGCTCGTGCGCGCGCTCACCGGGAAGGACACGGATCGCCTTCCCGAGGAGCAGCGGCGCGGGATCTCCATCGATCTCGGCTACGCGCCGCTGGAGCTTCCCGACGGGCGGCGGCTCTCGGTAATCGACGTCCCGGGCCACGAGCGCTTCGTGCGGACGATGGTCGCCGGCGCGACCGGAATCGACCTGTTCCTCCTGGTGATCGACGCGGGCGAAGGTGCGCGGCCGCAGACGCACGAGCACCTCGCGATCCTCCGCCTCCTCGGGATCGAGCACGGTGTCGTCGCGCTGACGAAGGTCGACGCCGTCGACCCGGACCTGGCGGCGCTCGCCGAGGCGGAGGCGCACGAGCTCGTTCCCGGTGTGGATGTCGTGCGCGTCAGTGCTCGGACGGGCGAGGGTCTCGACGAGCTTCGTACCGCGCTCGGGCGTGCAGCCGACTCCGTCGAGCAGGCGCGTAGCGACCTCCCGACGCGGCTGTACGTCGATCGCTCCTTCTCCGTTCCCGGCTTCGGGACGGTCGTGACGGGAACGCTCTGGTCGGGCACGATCGGGGCCGGAGACCACCTTCGGCTCGAGCCACGCGCACACGATGTGAGGGTGCGGAGCGTGCAGGTGCACGACCTCGACGTCGATCGCGCCGAACCGGGGCAACGGGTTGCCGTCAGCCTTCCCGGCGTCGAGCGCGAAGCGGTCTCGAGGGGGGAGGCGCTCGTCGCCGCCGGCGGATACCCGACGTCGTACCGCCTCGACGTCGCGCTCGAGGAGCTCGTGCCGATCGAGGACGGCGCGCGCGTGCAGGTGCACCTCGGGACGATGCATTCGCCTGCGCGCGTCGTGCGGCTCGGCGCGGAGTTCGCGCAACTGCGTCTGACGTCGCCCGTCGTGGCCGCCCGCGGCGACCGCGTCATCGTCCGTGGCGAGACGACGCTCGGCGGCGGGACGGTCATCGACCCGGTCCCACCGCGACACCGTGACGAGGCCCGCGTCGCACTGCTCGCTCGCGGAGACGTCGCTTCCACGATCTCGGCCCCGGTTCGGATCGAGTCGCTGCGCTTCGTGAGCGACGGCGAGCTCGGCGAGGTCGAGCGAGCCGGTGCGTGGGTGTTCTCGGCGGCGTGGCTCGCAGCCTTCGAAGGGGATCTGCGCGCGCGGATCGCCGCCGCCGATCCGATCGACCCGGGCGTTTCGCTTCCCGCCGAGCCGTGGGTCGACGACGTGCTGGCGCGGCTTCCGTTCGAGCGGCGCGGCGCGAAGCTGTATCTGCCAGGAGCCGTCGCGAGGCTCGACGGTCGCGAGGCGGACGCCGCTTCAGCTGGAGGAGGAGCTCGGGTCGGCAGGTGTCCGCGCGACGAAGGTCGCCGACGACGAGCTCGCGCGCTACCTCGAGGCACGCGGGCGGCTCGTCCGCCTCGGTGACGGCTATGCGATCGGAGCCGGAGCGTTCGAGGTCGCGAAGGACGTCCTGCTCGCCGAATGTCGCGCCACGGGCGGGATCACATTGGCCCGATTCCGCGATCTCGTCGGAACGGGACGCCGCGATGCGCAGCTCCTGCTGGAGCGGCTCGACGCCGACGGCGTGACGCGGCGGGACGGCGAGAGTCGAGTGCTGCGCAGGTCGGCTACGAGCAGGCCGTCTGGCTGATCTGCGCGTCGGGGCCGGCCTTGAACCACGTCGCCCCGGCCGCCGTCGCGGAGACGCAGTAGCTCATCGCGTCCCCCAAGACGACCGTGATTCCCTCGACGCCCGGGCTATACGACGTCTGGAGCGCGGCAGTGGTCATTCCCGCGTAGGAGCCGGTGTCGGCACGGTAGGCCTCGATTGCGGGAACGGCGGACGACGCTATCGGCGGGGCGTATCAGTCACTTGAGGAGCGCCTCGACTACCGCGTCTGCGGGAATCCGAGGTCGACCCTGCTCGTGGCCGGGTCGGGCCAGCGGCTCGTGACCGCCTTCGTGCGCGTATAGAAGTCGATGCCCTCGGGGCCGTAGATGTGGCGGTCGCCGAACAACGAGTTCTTCCAGCCGCCGAACGAGTAGTACGCGACCGGCACGGGGATCGGGACGTTGATGCCGACCATGCCGACGTTCACGTCGAACTGGAACTGCCGCGCGACGCCGCCGTCGCGGGTGAAGAGCGCGACACCGTTGCCGTACTGGTTCTCGTTCACGAGGCGCAGCGCCTCGTCGTACGTGCCGACCCGTACGACCGAGAGCACCGGCCCGAAGATCTCGTCGCGGTAGGCGTCCATCTCCGGGGTGACGTCGTCGAGGAGCGACACACCGAGGAAGAAGCCAGCGTTGTCGGGTGCCGTCTCGCGGCCGTCGGCGACGAGGGTGGCGCCCTGCGCCGGTCCCGACTCGAGGTACGACGCCACCTTGTCGCGGTGCTCGCGAGTGACGAGCGGCCCCATCTCGGACGATGGATCGAGGCCGTCTCCGACCTTGACCTTGGGGAGGCGCTCCTTGATCGCGCCGACGAGCTGATCGCCCGCGTCACCGACGGCGACCACGACCGAGATCGCCATGCAGCGCTCGCCGGCCGACCCGTAGCCCGCGCTGACCGCGGCGTCCGCGGCCATGTCGATGTCCGCGTCGGGGAGGACGATCATGTGGTTCTTCGCGCCGCCCAGCGCCTGCACGCGCTTGCCCGCCTTCGTTCCCGTCTCGTAGACGTAGCGCGCGATCGGCGTCGAGCCCACGAACGAGACCGCAGCGATGCCGGGGTGCTGGAGGATCGCGTCGACGGCGACCTTGTCGCCCTGCACGACGTTGAACACGCCGTCGGGGAGTCCGGCCTCCTTGAGCAACTCGGCCGTGAGCAGCGACGCGGACGGGTCCTTCTCCGACGGCTTCAGGATGAACGTGTTCCCGCACGCGATCGCGGGCGCCCACATCCACATGGGAACCATCGCCGGGAAGTTGAACGGCGTGATCCCGGCGACGACGCCGAGCGGCTGGCGGATCGAGTAGACGTCGATTCCGGACGAGGCCTGCTCGGAGTAGGCGCCCTTGAGGAGCTCGGGGAGCCCGCAGACGTACTCGATGACCTCGATCCCGCGCTGCACCTCGCCGAGCGCGTCGGAGAGCACCTTCCCGTGCTCGGCCGTCAGCAGGCGCGCGAGATCCTCGCGGTGCTCGTCGACGAGCTGGTAGATACGAAAGAAGAGCTCGGCACGCTTGGAGAGCGACCACTGGCGCCACGTCGTGTGGGCAGCGGCCGCGGACGCGACAGTGCGGTCGATCTCCTCGTCGGACGCAAACGCGACCTCGCCCGTCTGCTCGCCCGTCGCGGGGTTGTAGACGGGGCCCTTCCGCCCGGAGTCGCCGCGGACGCTCTCCCCGCCGATCCAGTGCCCGATCGTCTTCAGCTCCGTCGTCACCGCTGCGTTCATCGCTGCCTCCCTGGCGCCGCCTGCTCGTCGTCGTAGCCTAGCGCCGCCGGTAGCTTGGGCTGATGCGCGCCGGGATCGTCCTGTTCACCCGCGACCTGCGCATTCGTGACAACCCGGCTCTGCACGCGGCCTGCGAGGAGTGTGAGCGTGTCGTGCCGCTGTTCGTCCTCGACGACGCCGTGCTCGCGGCGTTCGGCGCGCCGAATCGCGTCGCGTTTCTCCTCGATTCGCTACGCGATCTCGATGCATCGCTGAAAGCGCTCGGCGGGTCGCTCGTCGTGCGGCGTGGTGACGTCGCCGCCGAGGTCGCGCGCGTGGCTGCGGCGGTCGGCGCGACGGCGCTGTTCCTCGCGGAGGACGTGAGCGCGTATGCGCGTCGGCGCGAGCAGCGACTCCGCGACGTCGGTCTCGACGTTCGCAGCCTGCCCGGCGTCACGGTGATTCCGCCCGGCGAGGTCACGCCCTCGGGCGGCGGGGACGCCTTCGCCGTCTTCACGCCGTACTGGAACCGCTGGCAGGCTCAGCCGCGACGCACTCTGCTCGAGCCACCCGCCGCGATCTCGCTTCCTGAGATCGACTCGGGCCGCGTGCCCGACCTCGCCGAGATCGTCACGGAGACGCTCTCGCCGGGCCTTCCCGTGGGCGGTGAGACGGCCGGGCGCGCTCGGCTCGACGCGTGGCTCGAGGCCGGCCTCGGTGCTTATGCGAGCGCAAGGGACGACCTCGCCGACGACTCGACCTCACGGCTGTCGCCGTACCTGCGGTTCGGGTGTCTGTCGCCGCTCGAGGTCGCCGAGCGGGCCGGGGAGCGTGCCGGCGGAGAGGCGTTCGTCCGCCAGCTCTGCTGGCGCGACTTCCACTACCAACTCTTCGCGGGGCGGCCGGAGCTCGCGCACGAGGACATGCGGCCGCGAGGCGATCGCTGGCGCGACGACGACACCGCACTCGCGGCGTGGAAGGACGGCCGCACGGGCTATCCGCTCGTCGACGCGGGGATGCGACAGCTGCGCGAGGAAGGATTCATGCACAACCGCGCCCGCCTCGTCACCGCGTCGTTTCTCACGAAGCACCTGTACCTGGACTGGCGCGCGGGCGCCGCCCACTTCGCCGACCTCCTCGTCGACGGCGACATCCCGAACAACTGCGGCAACTGGCAGTGGGTGGCCGGGACCGGGGCGGACACACGCCCGAACAGGATGTTCAACCCCACGCGTCAGGCGCAGCGCTACGACCCGAACGGCGCGTACGTGCGCCGGTGGATCCCGGAGCTAGCCGGCGTGGACGGCGCCGCGGCCCACGAGCCGTGGAAGCTCGGCCTACTCGCGCCCGCCGACTATCCGGCACCGATCGTCGATCACGACGAAGCGGTGTTCCGCTTTCGCGCGGCTCGCGAGCTCACGGCGCGCTGAGCTCTTCTCGCACCGCATCGTCGAACGAGGTCAGCTCGAAGGGGACGAGCGTCCGAATCCGGTCGTCGTCGACCACCGTCGGGTTGCGAAGACCGTCGATGAGCGGGCGCGCGATTGCTGCCTTCACCGGTGTCACGAGATGAAGCCACCACGACGAGAGGCGAGGCGTGAGCACCGGCACCTCCACGATGAAGAGGCGCTTGCCCCGGATCGCCGCGATGCGGTCGATCATTGACCGGTAGGTCATGACCTCCGACCCACCGACGTCGAACCTCTGACCGAATGCAGGAGCGAGCCCGATGACCCCGGCGAGGTAGACGATGACGTCGTCGAGCGCGATCGGCTGCGTGGGCGTCGAGACCCAACGCGGGCAGATCATCGCGGGCAGCCGGTCGACGAGCGCGACGATCGTCTCGAAGGCCGCGCTCCCACGCCCGATCACCATGCCGGCCCGCAATGTGGTCACCGGCACGCGTCCCGCACTCAGACGCTCCCCGGTCTCGCGTCGGCTGCGAAGGTGATCCGAGACCTCGCCCAGGTCGTCGCCCAGCCCGCTCAGGTAGACGATCTGGCCGAGCCCAGCGCGTTCCGCCGCGCGGGCGACGTTCTCCGCGATGAGGAGGTCGCGCTGCATGTAGTCGCTCGAGCCGAGCGAGTGGACGAGGTGCACGGCGACGTCGGCCCCGGCAAGTGCACGCTCGGCATCCGACGGATTGGTCAGGTCGGCCTCCACCCAGCTCACCCCGGAGTCGGCGGACTCCGGACGCTTGCGTGCCACCGCGACCACGTCGTGCTCACCCGCGAGCTTCGATACGAGCTCGCGCCCGATGAATCCCGAGGCTCCGAGGATCGCGACCTTCATGCCCGGGGTCGCGCCATTCGTGCGACGAAGCGCCGACTGATCGCGCCGTGCGCGCGCTCCTGGATCTCCCGGTAGAGAAAGCCGCCGACGCCCCGCCGGCTGAATGCGGGATCGAGCCGTGGGACGTAACCGTCGACTTCGACGATCAGCTCGGGCTTTGCTCCCGAGTGCTGCGTGATGACGAGCGACCCGCCTTCGTGTCCGACCAGAAGACCGCCGCGGATCTCGAATCTGCATTGCGTGCGGTCGTCCTCGACCGTCGGCTCCGGCGGACCGAAGGCGAAGAGCGTCATGCGGCCTGCGAGCACGAGGTCGACGCTGCCGTCGGCTCTCGCGCGCGGTCTGATGAGGCCTCGCGTCGTACGACCGATCTCGGCGAGGTACTCGCTGCCGAGTCGCCGCGCGCCGGCGTCGGAGCTATGGACAGCGGCGTCGCCGGCCGGAATCGGTTGCTCTGCAGCCACCCCCATGCGGATGACGGTACAGTAGTTGCACAGACAATGGACACAAACTCGGAGAAGCGATGAGAGTCGTCGAGACAGTGAGGATCGATCGCTCGGTCGAGGAGGTCTGGTCGGTGATCTCCGACCTCGACACGCACACGGAGTGGCGGCCGGCCGTCCGCGAGTTCCGTCAGGTCTCCGACGGCCCGCTCGGTGTGGGCTCGCGCATCCGCGAGGTGCTCGACTGGCGAGGTCGCGAGATCGTCATCGACGACGTGGTCACCGCGTTCGAGCCGCCGCATCGCTTCGGTGCCCGCGGTAGCTGGAAGGCCGCCGACTTCGAGGTCGACTTTCGCCTCGAGCCCGACGGCGACGGGACGAACGTGACGATGGACTGGCCGCTGTATCCGAAGTCGTTCCTCCTGAAGATCGCGGCGCCGTTCATGGGCGGTGCGATGCGTCGCGCGACGAAGGAGGAGCTCGAGCTGCTCAAGGTCTACGTCGAGCGCGGGCCCGGACGCGGAGATCGGCTAGCGCGCGGGATCGGCCGCTCGGTGGCACGAATCAAAGCCCAGTAGTCGAGGACGTACGGCGGTCGAAGAGCACGACTCCGCGAGATCGCGCTCGCCTGCTGCGCGAGGATAACGTCGGGCGCGATGCTCCTCGGGCGCGATCACGATCGACGGAGATCGTCGAGGACCTACGGCAGCGGGCTTGATCCGACCGCACGCAGGGCTACATTCAGCGCATGACGATGAAGAACTTCTTCATCGCGCTGGTGCTCACCGGCCTGTTCCTCGGCATCCTGCTGCTCGCCGGCACGACGCAGAACCAGGGGTGCCTCCCCTGGAAGGAGCCGATCAGGGTCGGCGGCGGCGGCGCGTTCTCCGAGAATCGCGGCGACACTGTGTGCCGCTGAACGACGTGTCGCTGAACGGAGTGGTACGGAGCGGCGCCGGAGTCGAACCGACCGAGCCGTGGGTTACACGACCGCACGAGTTTTGAAGACCCGCTGGGCCACCGGGCCCATGCCGCTCCGCCGCGCAGGGTAGTCGGGTTACGCTGGCTGCGAGCGCCACGGTACGCTCGCGCTCATGGCACGGAGCCGCGTGGGACGGTTCTCGGTTCGGAGGGAGATCGCGCTCGGGCTCGGGCTGTACGCGCTCTATCTCCTCGTCGCGCGGCTCGTCCTGCGGCGGGACGGGCGGGCGCGCGCGAGGCGGAACGCCGAGCGGATCGTGGCGCTTGAGCGTCGCATCGGCCTCGACGTCGAGCCTGCTGTCCAGAGCGCCCTGCTTCGCTCTCCGCGCCTCGTTCACGGGCTGAACGCCGGGTACGGCCTGTTCAACGTGACCCTCACCGTCGGGTGGCTCATGCTCTTGTATCGGCGTCGCGACGACGGCTACCACCGCTTCCGGCGCGCGTGCCTGCTCGCGCACCTCGGCGCGCAGCCGGTCTTCTTCGTCCTGCCGACCGCTCCTCCGCGCGTGCTCGACGGGTTCGTCGACACGATGTCGGAGGTGAGCGGCGTCGACCTGGAGCACCCGCTGCTCGTCCGCTTCTACAACCCGGTGGCGGCGATGCCGAGCCTGCACGTCGCGTTCGCGGTCGTGACCGGCGCGGAGATCGCGGCACGCTTCGACTCGGTGCTCGTGAAGTCCGTCGCGCACGCGTATGCGCCGCTCGTCGCCGCCGTGGTCGCGGGGACGGGGAATCACTACGTCCTCGACGCCGTCGCCGGCGCGGCGCTGGGCGCCGCCGCACGCCGGCTCTCTTAACAGTGCCTGGCACTGGGATGTGACGAATGAGTGACGATCGCTCCACGGGCTGGATCGTTCCGTCCGGCCGCCGCGCCGCGGTCGGCGTCGTGGCGGCGGTGCTGCTCGTCGTCGGAGTCGGCCTGCTGCTCGTCCGCGCTGCCGGGTTCGGCGAGGTGCGGGACGCGATCGAGCAGGCGGATGCATCGTGGTTCGCCCTGTGCCTCGCAGCGCAGGTCGTCGCGCTCGCGGCGTATGCAGACGTGTTCAGGAGCGGCTTCCGGTGGAGCGGCGGGCGAGACCCAGGCTTCGGCCTGAGCGCACGGGTGATGCTCGCGAGCATCGGTGCGACCAGGGTCTTCGCGGCGGGGGGCGTGGGCGCCATCGCCGTGACCTTCTGGTGCTTTCGGCGCGCGCGGTTCTCGGGTGAGGATGCGCTCGTCCGTGTTCTCGGCTTCAACGCGCTCTTCTACGTCGCCTTCGGGATCGGAGCTTGGGCGGCGGCGCTCGCTCACGGTCACGGGCTCCTGGGGCGACGTCCCGCCGGGGCTTGCGTGGCCGTGGCTCGTCGTCGTGCCCGTGATCGCCGTGGCCGCGGTCGTCGCGACCCAGCCCACCCGCGTCGAGCGGTTGACGCGGCCGGGCGGGTCGGTGGCACGGCGCGCGCTCGCGTACGCCGTCGCGGCGGTGGCCTGGGTCCGGTCGGTGCTGGCGGATCCGGCTGGGCGACGGATGCTCGGCGCGACCGTTCTCTACTGGACGGGGAACCTCGCGTGCCTGTGGGCGTCGCTGCGCTCGGTCGACGAGACGGTTCCGCTCGCGGAGCTGATCCTCGCGTTCGCTGCCGGGCACGCAGCGATGATCTTGCCGCTCCCACTTGGCGGCGTTGGCGGCGTCGACGCGGCGCTGACGTATGCGCTCACGACGGTGGGAGTGCCACTCGCGCTCGCTCTCGTCGCAGTGGGCGTGTATCGACTGTTCTCGTTCTGGCTGCCGACGGTTCCCGCGCTGGCGGCGCTTCTCCTGTTGCCGCGCACGGGGCGGCGCCTGGGTGCCCTCCCCACCGAGCCCTAAGATTCCCGGGATGCGGCTCCTGGCTCTCGCGTGTCTGGCAACTCTCGGCCTGGCTGCTTCCGCGTCGGCTGCCGACCAGGTTCGGGCGACCATGACGACGAGCTCGATCGAGCCGCTCGTCGGCGAGCCGTGGCGCTACACGATCACGGTGAAGGATCGCGACGGCTCGCCACTCGCCGCGAGAGTCAGGCTCCAGGTCATTCGCGGAGATGTCGTCGTGGGCTGTCGCAAGCGGGCCGCCATCGTCCGCTGCTCGGGGCCGAGGTCCGGGAAGTGGATCGCGTTCAAGGGGCGACACACGGCGACGATCGCGTGGCCCGCGTTCTCCGTGGGCGTCGGGCTCACCTTCAAGGCAACCATCCTCTCCGACACGCGCACGCTCCTCCTCGGCGCGCCCGTGAAGTCGCGGGCGCTGCCTTAGCTAGCGCGTGCTCCACGACGTGAAGTCGTAGCGTTCGCCGAGGCGCTCGAGCACCTTGTCCGCGATGAGATCTCCCGCGGCACGTTCGAAGTGGACGCCGTCGTCGGCTCGCATCTTCACGAGCTGCCCGGTCGCGTCCTCGACGTACTGCGCGTAGCCGCCGTCGTCGCCGGCGAAGAAGAAGTACGTGTCGAGGTAGCAGACGCGGCCCTTCCGCTTCGTCGCCTCCGTCTGGACGATCGCGTTGATCACGTCGAAGCGCAGCGTCTGGTCGGCGTCGCGGGAGATGGGGAGGCCGATCCAGACGAGGTATCCGCCCCTGCTCGTGACCGTGTCCATCACGGTTGCCACGCGGCGCCGATACTCGGCCCGCCACGTCGGGCTGCCGAAGGTGCCGACGTCGCGTCCTTCGGGGATGCCGGTCATGAAGCCGTGGTCGTCGTTGCCGCCGAACATGAGGACGACGGCGCGAGGCTTGCGTGTCTCCATCACCTCGCGGATGTGCGTGAACCAGTTGAAGACGTCCGGCCGCTCGAGACCGCTCGCGATTCGCCCGTCGATCGCGTCGGCGGCATCGAACGCGCGGTTCCCGGCGACGTCGCGGAGCACCGACTCGCCGGGAACGACGACGAGGGAGTCGCCGGCGATCCACAGCCGCAGCTTCTTCTCCGGCGTGAACTTCACGCGCTGCGGCGGGGTCGCAGGCGCTCGTCACCGGCGTCGTGGGCTTCGGCTGCGGCGCGACGACCGCGGTGTCGACCTCGTCGTCGTCCGAGCGGCCGAGCGCACCCTTCAGAGCGGCGCGAGGCCGGTCGAGCAGCAGCGCGCCGCTGATGCCCTCGAGCGGCCCGGTCACGCCGAGCGCGACGTCACGCTTCCAGCCTTCGGGCTGGATCGTGGCCGACTTGTGGAGGCCTGGCGCGTTCAGGAGGAGCGCGACGAGGAGCCCCGCGGCGGAGACGACGATCGCCGACCCGGCCGAGTGCAGGCGGCGTCCTCCCTCCGCGGTGCGGCGGCGTGGGCGCCGGGTCGATGTCTCGCGGGTCTCCATCAGAACTGGAAGTAGATGAACGGTGCCACGCCTTCGGGCCCCATCGCGTGAACGACGAGCAGCGCCAACGAAAGCACTACCGCCTGCGCCGGAATCGGGAGACGGGAGAAGCGCGCCATGATCGCGAGCGGGAGCTGGCGCGGGAGGTACTGCGAGCCGATGCCGACGGCGATCGCGGCCACCACGCCCCACGTCACGAGCGGCGAGGGCTCACCCCAGGCGGTGAACAACCGCTCGATGAGATCCCACGCGTCCGCGAACGAGTCCGAGCGGAAGAAGATCCACGCGAAGCAGACGACCTGGAACGTCACGAAGCGATGCCACGCACGGCGGCCGCGCGTCCAAGGCCGCTCGACGAAACCCGGCCGCGCGCGCCACCAGCGCTCCACGACGAGCGCGCTCCCGTGGATCCCTCCCCAGACGACGAACGTCCAGCCCGCCCCGTGCCAGAGGCCGCCGATGAGCATCGTCAGCATGAGGTTGCGATAGGTCAGGAGCGTGCCGCCGCGGTTGCCGCCGAGCGGGATGTAGAGGTAGTCGCGCAGCCAGCGCGAGAGCGTCATGTGCCAGCGGCGCCAGAAGTCCGTGATCGAGGTCGCCGAATAGGGCGCGTCGAAGTTCTGCGGGAACGTGAAGCCGAGCAGGAGCGCGATGCCGATCGCGATGTTCGTATAGCCGAAGAAGTCGGCGTAGATCTGCACCGAGTAGGCGTAGATCCCCACGAGCACCTCGAGCGACGAGTGCTGGTTCGGCGCGCCGAAGACCTCGTCCACGATGTTCGCGGCGAGGTGATTCGCGATCACGACCTTCATGAACAGGCCCGTCCCGATGAGGAAGAACGCCCGCGACGTGTCGACGTACCGCGGGTCGCGCGGCGAGGAGAACTGGGGGATGAGCTCCCCCGGCCGAACGATCGGCCCTGCGACGAGATGCGGGAAGAAGGAGAGGTACGCCGCGAACGTGCCCAGCCCCACGGGCGCGAAGTCCCCGCGGTACACGTCGACGACGTAGCTGATCGCCATGAACGTGAAGAAGGAGATGCCGACCGGAAGGAGGATCGACCGCGCCTCGAGCGGCACGTCGATGCCGGCGAACGCGAAAAGATTGTTCGTCGACGTGATGAAGAAGTCGTAGTACTTGAAGTAGCCGAGCAGGCCGAGATTCCCCACGAGCGCGACGACGAGCAGCTGCTTCCGCGCTCGACGTGAGGCCCGACCGTTGATCGCGTGCGCGAACGCCTGGTTCCAGACGATCGAGAACGCGAGGAGGAAGCAGAACCGCCAGTCCCAGCCGGCGTAGAAGACGAAGCTCGCCGCGATGATGAATGCCGCGCCAGCGCTCTCCCGAGCGCATGAGCGCCCACGAGAGCGGCAGCACGATCATGAAGAAGATCGCGAAGGTGGCGGTCGGAAAGAGCATGACGTCGGGACTCAGCCGCGCCTCTGGGACGTCAGCCGCGACGCGGCCGCGCTACTCCGCCGGCGGAAGACGAGCCGGGGGGCGCTCCGCGGAGGGAGCGTCGAGCAGCGTGTCGTCGCCGTTCGTCTCGAACCAGGAGCGATCGTCCTGGACGCTCGCGGCGACCGGCGCTGCGTTTGCGCCGTAGACGTATGCGTAGCGGTCGCGGTCGGCTCTTGCGACGAGCCACTCGCCGACCGCGACGAGCGCCCACGCCACGACCATGACGCCGACGATCACCGGCACCTCGAGACCGGCGACGACGCAGAGCACGGCGACGGCGACGAGGAACAGGATCTCGAGGAGAAGCCACGGGATCGCCAGGCCACGGGCTCTCGGTGAGTCGACCGACCGGATCCAGGCGGGTCCTTCGCGCACCGAGACCGGGCCACCGTCGTCCCAGCCGTGGCGATCCGCTTCGCCCACCGGCAGCGCGGCGCGCGTCTCGGTTCGGAGCGCGTGGACGTCGTCCTGGAGGCTCCCGACCTGCGCGGCGAGCGCGCGGACGGCGTCGACGAGCTCGGCTTCCTGCTCGGTTGGCTCGTGGGAGACCTGCGTCGTCTCGGACGGGTCTGCCACGCCGACCGGGTCAGCTCTCGTCGGTGGACTTCATCTCGTCGAGCGCCGCTCGGCCCTGCTCGTGCACCTCCGCGCGCCGCTCCGTAACGGGTGTCGCCGGTGGCTCCGCGGACTCGTCCGGCATCGCATCGGTGCGCGAGCCGGCGAGCTTTTGGCGAAGCTCCTCGGCGGGGTCCTGGGCGGGCGGCGCGATCGGAGCGCTCGCCTTGTCCGCCTGACGGCTCTTCCACCAGCGCAGGGCCGCGCGGATGCCGAAGGCGATCAGCGCGATCTTGATGAGCTTGCGCACGTGGGCGATGGTAGCGCTCGGGCACGCTGCGCAGGTCGGAATCCGCTCATTCGCGAATTCCGACCGCGCGGAAACCCCTGAAGGCGTCCGCTTCGCGGCCGCTGAGCCGCCGTCGAGTCCACGCTCTCCTGGTACCATCCCGCAGCTTCCTGCCTCGCCATGGTTCCGTCCGTTCCCGGCGGCACCGCACCCGGTGGGGCCGATTCAGACCGAGGGAAGGAGAACGGGGACATGGCCGAATACGAGATCTTGCTGCTGCTCGACCCCGACCTGGACGACGATCGCCAGGCGGAGATCGTCACGCGCACGCGCGAGCAGGTCGAGGCCGGCGGCGGCACCTGGGATCTGCACGACGTGTGGGGCCGGCGCAAGCTCGCCTACGAGATTGGGCACAAGGGCGACGGGAGCTACCACCTCCTGCACTTCACGTGTGCTGCGGGAACGCTCGACGAGGTGTCGCGCGTCCTGCGGATCGACGACGGGGTCATGCGCCACATGGCGACACGTCGAATCGAGGGGAGTCCCGTCCGGCCGGTAGCGGTCGGCGCGCCGGCGCGCGAGGATGCAGTGGTCGCGCCCGACGTCGAGGAAGAGGAGGCATAGAGATGGCAGGCAACATCAACCGCGTGGTGCTCGTCGGGAATCTCACCCGGGATCCCGAGCTCAGGCACACACCGTCCGGGACACCGGTCTGCTCGCTGCGGCTCGCCGTGAACACGCGCCGCAAGGACGAGTCGGGACAGTGGACGGACAAGCCGAACTACTTCGACATCACCGTCTGGGGCCAGCAGGGAGAGAACTGCGCGCAGTACCTCTCGAAGGGCCGTCCCGTCGCGATCGACGGCCGGCTCGAGTGGCGCGAGTGGGAGGCGCAGGACGGCGCGAAGCGTCAGGCCGTCGAGGTGATCGCCGAGAGTGTCCAGTTCCTCGGCAGCCGCCAGGACGGCGAGTCCTCCTCCTACGTGCCGGCCGGCGCGACCGCGGCCGCCGCAGGCGGAGGCGACGGCGCCGACTTCCCGTCCTCACCCACCGACGACGACATTCCGTTCTAGGAGCACACGAATGGCACAGAAGAAACAACAACCCCGCCGGCGCACAGGCCCGGCGACCGGCCCCGGCAAGCGCAAGAGCTGTCACTTCTGCCGGGACAAGGTGAAGGAGATCGACTACAAGAACCTCGCGCAGCTCCGCCGCTACATCTCGGAGAAGGGGAAGATCCGCTCGCGCCGCATTACTGGCGCGTGCCGGAGACACCAGATCCAGGTTGCCTCGGCGGTCAAGCGGGCGCGTGAGATGGCCCTCCTCCCGTACGTCGGCTGATGGAGGATTCATGAGTAGACAACGCAGCGGCCGCGCAGCGGCCGCCTTCAGGGGTCTTCGCGCGGCTGAGATCCGCGCGAGCGGATCACAGCAGAGGCGCACATAGTGGACGTCATCCTCCTCCAGGACGTCGAGAAGCTCGGCCTACGCGGTGAGGTCGTCGGCGTCGCGCGCGGGTACGCGCGTAACTATCTCCTTCCGCGCCGGCTTGCAGAGAACGCGACGCCCGCGCGTGTCGCCGAGATGCGCAAGGTCGACGCGCAGCGCGCGAAGCACGAGGCGCGCACCGCCGAGCAGGCGCAGGAGATCGCCGAGCTCCTGGGCAAGACCGTGCTGCGGTTCGAGGTGAAGGCGGGGCCGACGGGCTCGCTCTTCGGCTCGGTGACTCCGTCCGACATCGCCGACGAGATCTGGCGTGCGCGGAAGGTGCGCGTCGATCGGCGCAAGATCGGCATCGACCCGCTCAAGCGGATCGGGCGCTACTCCGTTCCGATCGAGCTCTTCGACGGCGTGGACGTCGAGGTGAAGACGCTCGTCGTTCCCGAGGGCGGGGAGCTGCCGCCCGAGGAGGAGCTCGCGGCGCTTGAAGCTGCCGAGGCGGAGGCCAAGGCGGCCGAAGAGGCAGCAGTGGCAGCAGCAGCCGCTGAGCATGCCGAAGCCGACGCGGCGATCGCCGAGGCCCTCGAGGTGGAGGATTCGGCCGGGGAGGTCGAACTCGACACCGAGCCCGACGGAGACGAGCCGGACGACCCCGATGCAGACGAGCACGACCCGCCGACCGCTGCCTGACGCCCGCGGCTCGCAGAGCCTTCTCACGGCTGTCGCCCTCGTCGTCGTCGC
The DNA here is from genome assembly GCA_963822885.1 of uncultured Gaiellaceae bacterium. GTDB lineage: Bacteria > Actinomycetota > Thermoleophilia > Gaiellales > Gaiellaceae > GMQP-bins7. Next base: position 127,882 of record CAWGJJ010000014.1, on the reverse strand, counting down.
GGCAGCGCTCCTCGCGGCGGCGCCGGCGTCGGGCGGCCCGGCCGCCCAGCCGCGCGTCACGATCATCGGCGACTCGATCATGGCGTCGTTCGACTACGTGCCTGCCGCTCGCCGATCGCTCGCGAAGGGATTCGTTCTGCGCTCGGACAGCGCGGTCTGCCGCCGCCTGGTCGCCGCGAGCTGCGCGTTCCAGGGCTCGACCCCGGCGACCGCGCTCGACGTCGTGCGTGCCGGCGGTCGAGCGCTCGGCCGGGTCGTCGTGATCAACGTCGGCTACAACGACTGGGCCGCGGTCTACGACGTCGACCGCGTGCTGAAGGCGCTCAGAGTCGCAGGGGTGGAAAGCGTGGTCTGGGTGACTCTGCGCGAGGCGGGTCCGAACGCGAAGCTGTACGCGCAGTCGAACGCACGCATTCGTGTCGCCGAGCGCCGGTGGAGGAGCCTCGTGGTCGCGGACTGGAATGCCTACAGTCGCGGCCGACCGTGGTTCCGCGGCGACGGCCTGCACCTCACGACGGCCGGCGCGACGGGCCTCGCGCGTCTCCTGCGACCACTCGTGCTCGCCGGCGCATCCACGTAGTCCATTCGTCCACAACCCCTGTTGAGAACACCATGAACTTCGCGCTCGCAGCGCGTGTTTCCGGCTGGACAACTCACGTCGACCTGTCGACAGGCCGTCCGCCGTCGGGGATAACATCGGAACGTATGTTCTGTTCTCCCTGCACGGGAGTTGTCTCAGCGTCCCGTTGGACGCGGCCGTCCGGGACGGCTTGACTCCCGCGTCGTGAGTCACACTGAGCTTGATCGGGTCGGCGAGCGCCTGAGCGCCTTCGTCCCGCCGCAACATCTCGAAGCCGAGGAGTCGGTTCTCGGCGCGATGCTGCTCTCGCCCGTCGCGGTCGGCACGGTCTCGGAGATCCTGGACGCGTCCGACTTCTATCGCGAGAGCCACGCGAAGGTGTACCGCGCGGCGCTCTCCCTGTGGTCGAAGGGCGAGCCCGTCGATGCGATCACTCTCGTCAACGAGCTCGAGGAGCGCGCCGAGCTCGACGCCGCCGGCGGCCAGGCACGCATCGCGGAGCTCGCCGCGCTCGTCCCGGCGGCATCCAACGTCGAGCACTACGCGCGCATCGTCAAGGAGATGTCGACTCTGCGCGGGCTCATCCGCGCCGGCCAGGAGATCGTGCGGCTCGGCCAGGAGCGGGAGGGCGAGGTCTCGGATCTCGTCGACCGAGCCGAGCAGATCGTCTTCGAGCTCGGACAGCAGCGAAGTACGAGCGACTTCGCGCACATCGAGGTTCTCCTGAAGGAGAGCTTCGAGCGCATCACGATGCTGTACGAGGCAGGCGTCGAGATCACCGGCGTGCCGGCGGGGTTCAAAGAGCTCGACCTGCTCACGTCCGGCTTCCAGCCGGGAAACCTCGTGATCCTCGCGGCGCGGCCGTCGATGGGGAAGTCCGGGCTCGGCCTCTGCATGGCCGCGAACCTGGGTGTTCGCCACCAGATACCGGTCGCGCTCTTCACGCTCGAGATGTCGAAGTCCGAGGTGACCCAGCGGATGATGTGCAGCGAGGCGAAGGTGGAGTCGCAGCGGTTGCGGAACGGCCGCCTTGCGCCGGACGACTGGCCGCGGCTCACGGCTGCCTGTGATCGGCTGATGAAGGCGCCGATCTACGTCGACGACACGGGCTCGACCACGATCATGGAGCTTCGCTCGAAAGCGCGCCGGCTGAAGTCCCGCGAGCCGAACCTGGGACTCATCATCGTCGACTACCTCCAGCTCATGGCCTCGGATCGCAACGTCGAGAGCCGCGTGCAGGAGGTCTCGCAGATCTCGCGCGCGCTCAAGGTGCTCGCGCGCGAGCTCGAGGTACCGATCCTCGCGATGTCGCAGCTCTCGCGCGCCGTGGAGCAGCGCCAGGACAAGCGGCCGATCCTCTCCGACCTGCGCGACTCCGGCTCGATCGAGCAGGACGCGGACCTCGTCATGTTCATCTACCGCGACGAGTACTACCTCGGCGAGGAGTCCGACCAGCAGGGGATCGCCGAGGTCATCCTCGCCAAGCACCGCAACGGCCCGACCGGCGCCGTCAAGCTGTCGTGGCTCCGGCGCTACGCGAAGTTCGCCGATCTCGCGGCTGCCTAGCCTGGAGGCGCGTCCATAGGCTTCGGGCATGTCGGAGGCCGCCAGCCCGCAGGTGCCGACGAGTCGACGCATCCTCGCCGGCTACTTCACGCTCGCCGGCCTCTACACGTTGTCGGCCGCCGTCATCTGGGGCGTCAACACGCTCTTCCTGCTCGACGCGGGCCTGAGCTTCTTCGAGGTGTTCATCGCGAACGCCGCGTTCTCGGCGGGGATGGTCATCTTCGAGGTCCCGACGGGCGTCGTCGCCGACACCCTCGGCCGCCGTGTCTCGTTTCTGCTCTCCGTATCGGTGCTCGCCGCGACGACCCTGCTCTACGTTGCGCTCGCCCAGGTGGACGCCGGCGTCGTCGCATTCGCGCTCGTCTCGGTGCTCATGGGCCTGGGCTTCACCTTCTACTCGGGTGCGATGGAGGCCTGGCTCGTCGATGCGTTGAATGCCAGCGGGTACAGCGGCCTGCTCGACCGAGTCTTCGCGCGCGGGCAGCAGGTCACCGGTACGGCCATGCTTGTCGGGACGGTCGGTGGCGGCCTTCTCGGGCAGGTCGACCTCTCGCTCCCGTACGTCGTGCGCGCCGTACTGCTGGTCGCCGTGTTCGCGATCGCCTACGCCGTCATGCACGACCTCGGCTTCACCCCGCGCCGAGTCACAGCAGCCGAGCTTCCCGGCGAGGTCGCTCGCAGCGCGCGCGCCGGCATCGAGTTCGGCTGGGGGCAGCCCGGGCTACGGCTTCTCATGCTCGCGTCGTTCCTCCAGATGGGGTTCGTCATGTGGGCGTTCTACGCGGCGCAGCCGTACCTGCTCGCGCTGCTCGACACCGACGCGGTCTGGATCTCCGGGGTGGTCTACGCCGGCGTGGCGCTCTCGACGATCGGCGGAAACCAGATCGTGAGCGTGGCCTCCCGCTACTGCGGTCGCCGTTCGACGCTCCTCCTCGTCGCCGCCGCGGTGCAGTCGGTCGCGGCCGTTGTCCTCGGCCTGACGGGCTCGTTCTGGGTCGCGGTGCCGGCGCTGCTCCTCGTGACCGGGTCGCTCGGCGTCACGAGCCCGGTGCGGTCGGCGTACCTGCACCAGGTTGTCCCGTCCGAGCAGCGCGCGACGGTCGTCTCTTTCGACTCGATGGTGTCGAACGTCGGAGGCGTCGGCGGCCAGATCGGGCTCGGCGCGCTCGGCGAGGCGCGCAGCGTGGGGTCGGCATTCGTCGTCGGCGGGGTTGCGACCGCGGCGGCGCTGCCACTACTGGCCCGTGTGCGACGGCTGGGAGGAGACCCGGATGTCATCGTCGGCGAGCGAGCCGGAGCCGAGAGCCCGTGTGCGGCTTCCGGGATACCCGCGGTGTCCAGCGTCGACACCTCGAGCACCGACGAGTCCAGGCTTGCCCGCGCGACCTCGGGCGACTGACCCACGCCCGTGCAAGACTGGCGCGCGTGCCCGCCACCGTCATCGTCGGCGCGCAGTGGGGTGACGAGGGGAAGGGAAAGATCGTCGACCTGCTCGCGCAGGACTCGGATCTCGTCTGCCGCTACCAGGGTGGACCGAACGCCGGCCACACCGTCGTGGTGGGTGACGAGACCTACAAGATCCGGCAGATCCCGACTGGCGTCATCGCGGGCAAGCGCTGCGCGATCGGCGCCGGCTGCGTCGTCGATCCCGGCGTTCTGATCTCGGAGCTCGACGAGCTCGAGGCGCGCGGGCACGAAACGCAGGGGCTGCTGTTCGTCTCCGGCAACGCCCATCTCGTCATGCCGTGGCACGTGGCGCTCGACGGCGCGCGCGAGCGGCGCCTTGGTCGGCTCCAGATCGGCACGACCCGCCGGGGCATCGGGCCGGCCTACGCGGACAAGGCCACGCGGATCGGCATCCGCGTCCAGGATCTCCTCGACGCGAAGATCCTGCGCCAGAAGCTCGAGCTCGCGGTCGCCGAGAAGAACGTTTGGCTCCAACGCGTCTACGAGCTCGAGCCGTTCGCTGTCGAGGAGGTCGTCTCCGCGCAGCTCGCGTTCGCCGCGCGGCTCGGGCCGTACGTCGCCGACACGTCGCTGCTCGTCGACCGCGCCCTACGTGCGGGCGAGCGGGTGCTCTTCGAGGGCGCGCAGGGAACGCTGCTCGATCTCGATCACGGGACGTACCCGTTCGTCACGTCCTCGAGCCCGATCGCCGCCGGTGCCGCCGTCAGCTTCGGAATCGGGCCGAATCGGATCGACGAGGTGCTCGGCGTCGCGAAGGCGTACGTCACCAGGGTCGGCGAAGGGCCGTTTCCGAGCGAGATCGCCGGGCCCGACCACGAGCGCGTGCAGTCGCTCGGGCACGAGTTCGGAACGGTCACGGGCCGCGAGCGGCGCTGTGGCTGGCTCGACCTCGTCGCGTTGCGATTCGCTGTTCGCGTGAACGGCATCACCTCGCTCGCGCTGACGAAACTCGATGTCCTCTCGGAGTTCTCGGAGCTCCCCGTGTGCGTTCGCTATCGGCTTCCGGACGACTCCGAGACGGAGGACTTCCCAGCGCACCAGAGCGACTTCCATCACTGCCGTCCGGTGTTCGAGGTGCTGCAGGGGTGGGGCACGCACATCGACGCCGAGCTCCCTGCCGCGGCGCGGGGTTACGTCGCGTTCGTCGAGCAGGCGCTCGGCGTGCCGGTCACGCTCGTCGGTACCGGCGCGGCGCGCGAGCACGTGCTCGCGCTCTAGCGGCGCCTCAGTCGGGGCGGCGCATGTAGACGTCCGTGAACTCCCGACAGCGGCCGTCGTCGTCGAACCGCAGCAGGAAGACGTTGTGGTAAACGGCCTCCGGCGCGTCCTCGGTCGCGAGGTAGCGAGAAGTGCCGACCGCGACAGCGCGCTCCCCGTCGACCGTCCACGGCCGGTATGCGGCTTCCCATGATCCGGGTTCGTCAGGCTCTTCCAACCAGTTCGAGACGATCGCCTCGCGCCCTCGGACCGTTTCTTCGCCCTCGTCCCAGGGATGGAACCGGTACACGGCGTCCTCGCTGAACAGCGCTCCGATTGCTTCGGCGTCGTAGGTTCGCCACGCCTCGACGTAACGCGCGAGCCACTGGGTCACGGCCGCCTGGTCCACGGGCGCCAGGGTAACGGCCCGGGTGCCGCCGAGCACGCTCACTAGACTCGACCGGTGCGAGTCCTCGTCGTCGGGTCGGGAGGTCGCGAGCATGCGCTTGCCTGGAAGCTGGCGCAGTCGCCGGCGCTGACGGAGCTGCATGCCGCGCCGGGAAACCCAGGGATCGCCGCTCTGGCTGACTGTCACCCGATTCGGCCGGACGATGCGGAGGGTCTGCTCGGGCTCTCGCGTTCTCTCGAGGTGGACCTCGTCGTGGTCGGGCCGGAGCTTCCGCTCGTGCTCGGGCTGGCCGACGTGCTTCGCCGGTTCGGCTTCCTGGTCTTCGGGCCGAGCGCCGCAGCTGCCCGGATCGAAGGCTCCAAGGCATTCGCCAAGGACGTGTTGGGCGCCGCTGGCGTGCCGACGGCGGCGCGGCTCCCGATCGCGCGGCCGCCGTGCGTCGTGAAGGCCGACGGGCTGGCCGCGGGAAAGGGCGTGTACGTCTGTCGCTCGGAAGCCGAGGTCGACGAGGCGATGCGCGCGCTGCAGGGGGCAGCAGGCGACGTGATCGTCGAGGAGCTCCTCGACGGACCGGAGATCTCGCTCTTCGCGATCTGCGACGGCCGCACGGCGCTGCCGCTCGTTCCGGCACAGGACTTCAAACGCGCCTTCGACGGCGACGAGGGGCCGAACACGGGAGGCATGGGAGCGTATGCGCCGGTCCCTGGTGTGGGCGCAGCCGACGCACTGGCGCTCGTCGAGGCTGTTCACGTTCCGGTTCTCGCCGAGCTCGCGGCGCGAGGAGCGCCGTTCGTCGGCCTGCTGTACGCCGGCCTGATGCTGACCGAGGACGGTCCGCGCGTCCTCGAGTTCAACTGCCGGTTCGGCGATCCGGAGACGCAGGCAGTCGTGCCGCTGCTCGAAGGCGATCTCCTCGAGCTGCTCGCTGCAGCCGCGCGGGGTGACGCGTCGGGTGGACAGCCGGCCTGGGCTGAGGGCTCCGCCGTGAGCGTCGTCCTCGCAGCCGAGCACTATCCGGCGGAAGGCGACCGTGGCGGAACGATCGACGGCGTCGACGCGGCCGAGGCGGCAGGTGCCCTCGTGTTCCATGCGGGGACGGCCCTGCACGGAGACCGTCTCGTGACGAACGGCGGACGGATCCTCTCCGTCACGGGCCGAGGGTCGTCGATCTCGGATGCTCGCGAAGCGGCGTACGAGGCTGCCGGGAGGGTCTCGTTCCCCGGCGTGCGCTATCGCTCCGACATCGCCGAGGCTGCGGCTGCGGGGGTCGTCGTTGATCTCACCCGCGACCCCTGAACGCTCCGATCACCCTGGGGCCACCCCTCGCCTCCACCCACTTTCGAGTGTAGTCCTGGCGGGCGCACGGATGGTCAACGGAACCGTGCCGAGTGAGTGAAAGCTGCGCCGATCGACCAACTAGAATCGCCCCAGTGATCGCCCGCTACACCAGACCTGCGATGTCCGCGGTCTGGTCGGACGAGGCGAAGCTCGAGCACTGGTTGGCCGTCGAGCTCGCAGTCCTCGACGCGTGGGGCGAGGTGGGTGTCGTACCGCCGACGAGCGCACGCGGCATCCGCGAGCAGGCCCGCGTTCCGAGCCCGGCTCGCGTGGCCGAGGTCGAGCGCACGACCAACCACGATGTCGCGGCGTTCGTCGACGTCGTCTCGGCCGACCTCGGGACCAGACGGTCGCTGGTTCCATTTCGGGCTCACGTCGTCGGATGTGCTCGACACCGCGCTTTCGCTGACGATTCAGCGTGCCGGCGCCCTCGTTCGTGACGGCGTCGACCGGGCGTCGGCTGCTGTCCTCGCGCGCGCGCAGGAGCACCGCAACACGGTGACCATCGGACGAACGCACGGCGTCCACGCCGAGCCGACGACGTTCGGGCTCAAGCTTCTCGGGTGGGTGTTCCAGCTCGACCGCGACCGGGCGCGGCTCGAGCGCGCGCTCGCCGGAATGCGCGTCGGAAAGCTCTCTGGCGCGGTCGGCACCTATGCGACGACGACGCCCGACGTAGAGCGGATCGCGTGCGACGCGCTCGGCCTCGAGCCGGCACCGACCTCGACTCAGATCCTGCAGCGCGATCGCCACGCCGACCTCCTCTCGGCACTCGCAATCCTCGCGTCGTCGCTCGATCGCTTCGCGCTCGAGATCCGCCACCTCGCGCGCACCGAGGTGCGTGAGGTCGAGGAGCCGTTCGCCGCCGGCCAGAAGGGGTCGTCGGCGATGCCCCACAAACGCAACCCGATCGTCGCCGAGCGCATTTGTGGTCTTGCGCGACTCGTGCGCGGCTACGCGCAGGTCGGTCTCGAGAACGTCGCGCTCTGGCACGAGCGAGACATCTCGCATTCGTCGGCCGAACGCGTCGTGCTCCCTGACGCGTTCCTTGCAGTCGACTACATGCTCGACCGGTTCGCCTGGCTCATGGAGGGTCTCGTCGTTCGTCCCGAGCGGATGCGAGCGAACCTCGAGGCGACCGGTGGGCTCTTCTTCAGCCAGCGGCTGCTGCTTGCGCTCGTCGCGTCCGGGCTCGACCGCGACGCGGCGTATCGGATGGTGCAACGCCACGCGATGAGAGCGTGGGACGAGGGGCTCGACTTCCGTGGCCTCGTGCGGTCGGATCCCCAGATCGCGTCTCAGGTCGAGCTCGGCGAGATCTTCGACCTCGGGGCGTACACGAGGCACGTCGATGCAGTCTTCGCACGAGTCCCCGCGCGCATGCAGCCCGAGGAGGTTCGAGCGTGAGCCTCGATGCCACGCACGTCGGAAGCGGAAAGGTGCGCGAGCTCTACGCGCTGGGCGACGGGACGCTTGCGCTCACCGCGAGCGATCGCATCTCGACCTTCGACGTCGTCTTGCCGACGCCGATCCCCGACAAGGGCAAGGTGCTCACCGGGCTCTCGGCGTTCTGGTTCGGGCGGACGCGCGAGCTCGTCCCGAACCACCTCCTTCGCCTCGGCGACGACGGTCGCACGATGATCTGCCGTCGCCTCGAGATGCTGCCGATCGAGTGCGTCGTGCGTGGGTATCTCGCCGGATCCGGGTGGAAGGACTACCGCGACACGGGAGTGGTGTGCGGCCATGACCTTCCAGAGGGCCTCGAGGAGTCTTCGCGCCTGCCCGAGCCGATCTTCACGCCGGCCACGAAGGCGGTCGCGGGCCACGACGAGAACATCGACGAGGAGCGTGCTGCCGCCCTTTGCGGCGACGATGCCTACGGCGTTGCCAAGGAGGCGTCCCTCGCGCTGTACCGCTTCGCATCGGAGCACGCCGAAAGTCGCGGGATCATCCTTGCCGACACCAAGTTCGAGTTCGGCGTGGCACCCGACGGTTCCGTGACTCTCGGTGACGAGGCCCTGACGCCGGACTCCTCGCGCTTCTGGCCGGCCGCGGACTACAGAGAAGGGCGTCCACAGGCCTCGTTCGACAAGCAGTTCGTGCGCGACTGGTGCGAGCGAACCGGCTGGGACAAGGCGGCGCCAGGCCCTGAGCTGCCCGACGACGTCGTTGCCGGAACGCGCGCGCGGTACGTCGAGGCGTTCGAGAAGCTGACGGACGTCCCGTTCGACGCGTACGTCGCCAATCCGGAGGTGGTGCTGTGAAGGCGACCGTGTTCGTGCGTCCGAAGGACGGGATCCTCGATCCGCAGGGCGACGCCGTACAGCACTCGCTGCGCAACCTCGGATTCGACGTCGCCTCAGCGCGCATCGGACGCGTCGTCGACCTCGAGCTAGCAGCGGACGACCGGGCAGAGGCGGAAGCTCAGGTGCAGCGCATGTGCTCCGAGCTCCTTGCAAACCCGCTCATCGAGAGCTTCGAGATTCGAATCGAGGATTAGTGGTCTCTCCGAGAAGTACACACCTGCTTCGCGTGGCTGCAAACACATCGCATGCCGTCGTCCTCAGTCGGCGACATACCTATTGGTATGCGGCCTCCCTACGTCCTAGGCCTGCTCGGTTTTCGCCGGCGAATCAGGCGCGTACTTCCCGGAGAGACCACTAGTGACCGACCGGCCGCTCGTCGCCGTCGTCGTCTTTCCCGGTTCGAACGACGACCACGACGCGGCCTGGGCGCTCGGTGCCGTCGGTGCCGAGCCAGTCCTCGTCTGGCACCAGGACGAGGAGCTTCCGCCCGGTGTCGGAGCGGTCGTTCTCCCTGGCGGCTTCTCGTACGGCGACTACCTGCGCACGGGCGCGATCGCGAGCGTCGCGCCCGTCATGGGCGCTGTCCGCAGCTTCGCCGCCGCCGGCGGGCCCGTCCTCGGGATCTGCAACGGGTTCCAGATCCTCTGCGAGGCGCGGCTCCTGCCGGGCGTGCTCCGCCCGAACAAGCAGCTCGAGTTCGTATGCCGCGACGCGACGGTTCGAGTCGAGAGCACGGCGGCGCCCGTCATGAGGCGGTGCGCGGTCGGACAGGAGCTCGTGATGCCCGTGAAGCACGGCGACGGCGCCTGGTACGCGGACGAGGGCACGTTCGTCCAGCTCGCCGCGCGCGGCCAGATCGTGCTCCGCTACGCCGAAGACGTGAACGGCGCGCTCGGCAACGTCGCCGGCGTCGTCAACGACGCGGGGAACGTCATGGGGCTCATGCCTCACCCCGAGCATGCGGTCGACCCGCTCCTGGGCTCGGCGGACGGAGGGCTTCTGCTCGCCGCTCTCGTCGACGCCGCGGCCGAGCATCCGCTGGTTGCGGCGTAGGTGGCAACGCAAGCTCGCGCGCGCGATAGCGCGCGCGCTTCAGGGATCTTCGCGCGCCCTGGAATTCGCGATAGCGGATTCCAGGGCTTGCGCAAGAACGGGCGCGCGCTCGAGCGCCGCCCGCAGTCGCTCGAGATCGCGCGCCCGTATCGTGACGGGACCACGTCTCGCGGACCCGTCGGTCGTGTAGGCGAACCGGATGAGCCGTTCCCCGCTGGGCGCTTCGAGGAGCTGCACGACGACGGTGAAGCGCTTCTCGCCGACGCGCTGCGGCAGGGTCGCTTCCTCGACGAGCGTCGCCGCGCCCCACGGCGTCGCCGCGGTGGCCTTCGAAGCGCTCTTCGTCGCAGTTGCCATGCACCGAGGCTAGGCGGCAATGCGTCACGCGTGGGACACGGCTTCGTGCCGAGATCGTGACGACCTATCCTCGGGCGCGTGCACGACGTCGTCATCGTCGGCGGTGGGACGGCCGGGTGCGTTCTCGCCTCACGCCTCACGGAGAACCCGGACGTCTCGGTTCTGCTGATCGAGGCCGGGACGCGCTCGCGCAAGCTCCACGTACGGATCCCGGCCGCCTTCTCGAAGCTCTATCGCACGGACGTCGACTGGGGTGACTCGACCACGCCGCAGCCGGCGCTCGACGGACGCGAGGTCGTGTTTCCGCGTGGGCGCATGCTCGGCGGCTCCGCCGCGATGAACGCCATGATGGTGCTCCGCGGAAACCGCGCGGACTACGACGGCTGGGCGGCCGCCGGCTGCACGGGCTGGTCGTGGGACGACGTCGAGCCCGCGTTCGCGCGCAGCGCGGAGGGGGCGTTTCCTCTCGCAGACCTCCCCGAGCGGCACGTCCTCGCCGAGGCGTTCGTCCACGCCGCGCAGTCCGTCGGAATCCCGCTCGCCGCAGATCTCAACGGCGAGGACAACGAGGGTGTCGGCCTCGTACCCGTGTCGCAGCGGCGAGGACGCCGTTTCAGCGTGCTCGACGGCTACTACGCGCCTGCGCGCCGACGCCCGAACCTCACGGTCGTCACGGACGCGCTCGTCACTCGCCTTCTCATCGAGGACGGATGCGCGGTCGGCGTCGCGTTCCGCCCGGACGGCGACGAGCCCGAAGACGAGGTGCGCTGCTCGCGCGAGGTCGTCCTGTGCGCAGGCGCGATCGGGACGCCGCACCTGCTGCAGCTCTCCGGGATCGGCCCGCGCGGACCGCTCGCTTCCGCGGGCGTCGAGGTGATCCACGAGCACCCGTCCGTCGGCGCGAACCTGATCGACCACCTCGCCAACGGCCTGCTCGTTCGGACGAAGGGCGTCGAGACGCTCGCATCCGCGGAGTCCCTGCCGAATCTCCTCCGCTGGGCGCTCCTCGGACGCGGACCGCTCACGTCGAACCTCGGCGAGGCCGTCGCGTTCGTACGCTCGCGCCCGGATCTCCCAGCACCCGACCTCGAGCTCCTCCTCGCACCCGTGCTGTTCGAGGAGGAAGGGCTCAAGCCGCCGAGCGAGCACGGCCTCACGCTTGCTGTCGTCCTGCTCGAGCCGCGAAGCTCGGGGACGGTCCTCCTCCGGTCATCCGACCCGACGGTTCCGCCTGCGATCGACCCGCGTTACCTCACCGATCCGGGCGGCGCCGACGAGGCGGCGCTCCTGCGCGGCCTGCGTCTCGCGCGACGCGTCCTCGTGCAGGAGCCGCTCGCGTCGTTCGTCGACGGCGAGATCCTCCCCGGTGCGGATGCGCGCTCCGACGACGCGCTCCGCGCGCATCTCCGCGCGCTGTCGCAGACGCTCTACCACCCGGCGGGGACGTGCCGCATGGGGACGGATGCCGCCTCGGTCGTGGATCCGCAGCTCCGCGTCCGCGGGATCGACGGGCTGCGTGTCGCGGATGCGTCGGTCATGCCGAAGCTGCCGCACGGTCACACGAACTGGCCCACCGTGATGATCGCCGAGCGAGCCTCCGAGCTCATCGCCGCCGCCCGCTAGCGCGGCGGCTGGTCGACGAAGCGGGCGCGCACGAACTGCCCGCCCTCGACCTCGAGCACCCATGCACTCGCGACCGGAGCCACGCGCGGCCCGTCGAGTGGCACGCCCGCTCGCGCGACGACGTCGACGACTCCGAAGAGGACGTCGCCGTGCGTGCAGCACGCGATCGGCCGCTCCGATCCGGCGAGGGTGAGGAGGAGCTCGGCGGCGCGCTCGGCGTCCGCGCCCTCGGCCAGCTCGTCGGTCGTCTCGATCGGAAGCTCGAGTGCGACTGCGAGCGGCTCGAGCGTCTGCAGGCAGCGGACGAACGGGCTCGACACGAGCCGCGCCACGGGCTCCTCGCCGAGGCGGGCGGCGATCGCCAGCGCCTCCCGTCGCCCGCGCTTCGTCAGCGGCCGCAGGTCGTCGAGCTCCTCCCACGTCAGGCGGTTCTTCGCCTTCGCGTGACGGATCAGGTGGATCGTGCTCAAGCTCGCGACTCGCGCTCGAGCGCGGCGAGCAGCTCGCGGTCGCGCTCGTACGTGAGGAGCGCGAACGCCTCCGCGACGGAAACGAAGCGCACCTCGTCGATCTCGTTGTCCGCGGCGAGCCGCCCGCCGATCGGCGTCATCAGCCAGTAGCGAACCGTCTTCGCGCGACCGCGGGCGTCGACGTAGCGCGTCTCGGGGAGCTCGCGCTCCAGGCGACACAGCAAACCCGTCTCCTCCTCCACCTCGCGTGCCGCCGCCTCCTCGTCGCTCTCCCCACGCTCGAGCTTGCCTTTCGGGAACGACCAGTCGTCGTACGCGGGACGATGGACGATCAGGACTTCGGTGAGCCCGTCGGCGGAGGTACGGCAGACGAGTCCGCCGGCAGCCCGGACCTGTGCACTCACATCCAGGTGCGGAGCTCCGGCGCGGCGAGCTTCTCCCAGGCGGCACGCCAACCCGCCCGGAGCTGTACGGCGCTCGCTCGTTCCGAGGCGGCCAGTGCTTCGGCTGCCGCGATATCGCGAGGTGCGTTGCCTCGAGCCCGCCAGTCGTCGAGCCAGCGTGCAGCAACCACGGCGTCGTTCACGTCGCCGAGGGCCTCCTGCAAGGCCGCGGCCGCACGCGCGAAGCTTCGAGCCGGCTTGCCGACGATCGGCGTGGCGGCTTCGGCTGCGTAGCGCACGCGCTTCGTGCGGATGCGGATCTCGTGCAGCTCCTCGTCGGAGGGGCTCTCGTCGAGCGCCTTTACGCGCTTCGCGAGCTTGTGCCACGGCCGGCGCACGAGTCCGGGTACCACGTCGGCGGCGGGCGCATCGGCTTCAGCGGCGAGCGCCGGCGCATTGGCGGCGGCGACGAGCAGCTCGAGAAGCTCGAGGTAGCGCGAGCTTCGAAGCGTCTCGAGCAGCCGACGCGTGCGCATCGTTGCGCTCTTGCTCGAGCGTCGCGAGCACAGCGGCCCCTCCGGCCTGCTCACTCGCCGGGAGCGCGTCGATGCGGCCGCGAAGGCGCTCGAGGAGAACGTCGCCGTCGCGCACCTCGCCGAGGATCGCGGCGAGCCAGCCGAGCTCGTCGCGCACGGTGGAGGCGAAGTCGGGATCGACGAGCTGTCGGAACGTCCGCAGATCGGACCGGAGCCTCCGGGTGGCGACGCGCGCCTGGTGCACACCTTCGGAATCGACATCCAGGCGAACCACCGGATCGTGGAGGACGAGACGAATGACCGAGAGCGCGATCGCGCGCCGCACCACCTCGCCCGCGGCAGCGTCGCCCGAGAGATCGGGGATGGGGACTTCGGGCGCGAGCGGAGCGTGGCTGCCGAGCGCGCGGATGTACTTCGCCGTCTGATCCGGGGCGCCAGCGCCAGCCTGGCGCAGGCGCTCGACGAGCGCGTCGAGCAGCGTGGGGGTCATCTCGTCGCCGATCTCGACCTCCAGCTCGCGGAAGCTCGCGGGCGGCCTCCCGTCGTCGAGCACCGAGACGGCGTCGTCGACCACGCCGCCGATGAGCCGCCCGCCGGAGTCGTGCAACTCCGTCCGGCGGCGGATCGTCGTCATGCGTACACGAACGTGAAGAGCCTCGTCCCGAACGAATCCGCGCACGAGCTCGACGGCCGCGGCGGGGGGCAGGTCGCCGTTCCCGGTGAACACGATCTCCGGGCGAACGAGGAACGGCGCCGTAGCGCTCCGCGGGCAGCTTCACCGTCCAGCCCTCGCCCGGGCGGTGGCGCAGGCTCGCGCCCCAGCGGGCGAGCCGCAGGTCGTCCGTGTCGTAGTACGTCGTGTCGTTCCGCTCGGGAGGGGCGCTGCGCACCGTCGTGCCGCCGAGGCCGTAGATGCTCGGCATCCGGAAATCGCTGGCGGCGGCCAGCTTCAGCTCGCGTTCTGGGCTGTGCTCCACGGTCGTCTCAGGGTAGCTTCCTCCCCGATGGCGTTCGAGGCCGAGAAGCGGCTCGCTGCCGAGACCGCGGCGGGTCTCGTCGCGGACGGGATGGTCGTCGGCCTCGGCACCGGCTCGACCGTCGCGTACCTGCTGCCGGCGCTCGCGGCCCGCGCGCTCGACCTGCGGTGCGTTGCGACGTCGCCCGCGACCGAGAGCGCGGCGCGCGAGCTTGGACTGCACGTCGAGTCCTTCGCCGGGACTGGCGCGCCGGACCGGCTCGACATCGCGATCGACGGAGCCGACCAGGTCGATCCCGCGGGCTGGCTCGTCAAGGGTGGCGGTGCTGCGCACACGCGCGAGAAGGCCGTCGCTGCCGCGGCCGACCGGTTCGTCGTGATCGTGGGGTCGGACAAGCTCGTCGAGCAGCTCGCGCCACCGATCCCGCTCGAGCTCCTCGACTTCGGGATCGCGGCGACGTTGCGGCGGCTCGGCACGGTCACGCTGCGCGACGTGCCACGCAGCCCCGACGGCGGCGTCATCGCCGACTACACGGGCTCGTTCGACGATCCGCGGGAGCTCGCCGGTCGGCTCTCCGCAGAGGCCGGCCTGATCGACCACGGAATCTTCCCGCCCGAGCTCGTCTCCTACGTCGTGGTCGCGAGCGGCGACGACGTCGAGATCCGGACGGTTGGGTGAGCTACCTCGCTCGCCGGTTCCCGAGCCAGAGCAGAGCTGAGCGGGAACGAGAGCCATGCGAGCACCGTCCAGCGCGGTAGCCGGTGCCGGGGCGGGTCGACGAGCCAGCACGAGGGCGAAGAGCGCAGAGACGCCGATGATGTTCGATTGGATCGTGAAGAAGCTGATGAAGTTCGCCTTCCGAAACGCGCTGTCGGCGGTCGTCGCGAACTGGTGCGTCATGGCGACGATCGCGAGCGACGCGAACCCAGCCGACGATGCTCAGCACGAGAGCCGGACGACGACGTCGTCAGCGGCGAGGAGCGTGAGCGTTCTGCCCTCGAGCTCGTACGCCGTGACGCGCTCGAGCGCGGCGAGGAAAGCGTCCTCGCGCTGCATCGCACTCTCCGGGCCGGCCATGCGGGTCGTCACCAGCGGCCCGAAGCGCAGCTCGTCCGCGCTCAGCACGAACTGCCCCGTGAGGCGGTTGACGCCGCCGGAGCCTGCGACGCGCGCCTCCTCGAGATCGAGCACGAGGTGTGGAGCGAGCTCGTCGGCGCCGACTTCGACCGCGTCGCCGTCGAGCTCGACGAGCGCCCACTCGGTGTAGGCCAGCGTGACCGGCTCGTTCCGCACGGCGCGACTCTAATCGGAGCACCCGAGTGCATCGTCCAGACGACGTCCTCGCGCCTCCTCGCTACCGACGATCCGGACGTCTTCAGGATCGGGGCAGGCTTCCGTGAGTCCGGTGAGCTCGCTCGCGTCGAACGCACGGCCGACGGGCGGGTGGCCTCGTTCTTCTTCGCTGTTGCGAGGCTGCAGCGCCTCGAGCCGGTCGAGCCGGCCTAGCGGCGCTCGATGAGCTCCACCCGGTAGTCGTCCGGATCCCGCACGAAGCAGATCCGCGAGCCGCCCTCCGAAACCTGGTACGGAGGCCGCTCGGGCTCGATGCCGTGCGCGTCCTTCAGAGCGGCGAGCGTGCCGTCGAGGTCGTCGACGGCGATCGCGATGTGACCGTAGCCGGTACCGAGGTCGTAGGTTCGGCCGTCGTGGTTGTAGGTCAGCTCGAGCACATTCTCGGCGTCTCCGAGCGAGAAGAAGTAGTTCGTCGCCTCTTTCTCGCCGTTTCTGACGATGTCCATGTCGCGCGAGAAGCGGAAGCCGAGCGCCTCGTAGAAGCCGCGGCTTCGCTCGGGGTCCGTGATCCGAACCATGGTGTGCAGGAAGGTGGCCATCGGGTCATCCTACGTACCCGCTGGCGACCGCTGGGGTTCCGGGTCGGGCTCGGGTACGGGCAGCGGTATCGGCTCGGGAATCGGCGGGCCGGGTTCGCCGGGGTTCGGCGCGGGATCGGGCGGAATCGGCGGGATGGGTGGCTCTATGGGAACTGCGAATCGAGTTGTCATGGTGTTCGGATTCCCGCGACCGATGCGCGCCAAACCACGCGCCTGACGACGCCTCAGCCGAGTCGGCCGTGGGCGGCGAGGAGCTCGAGCACGTCGTCATGGGGGAGCGCGCGACCGATGCGTCCTTCGCGGCCCGCGACCTCGGGCGCAGCCCAGAGCGCGTTGAGCACGGCCTCCTCGGTCGCGTCGACAGCGGCCTCGAACACGTCGTTGAGGTCGCGATCGGGCACATCCGCAGCGGGCGCCTCTCCGCGCGGCCGCCGCCCGGGCGGGGCGAACGCGACGAAGATCTCGCCGCTGCCGTGATGGCCGACCGAGCCGCAGCGCGCGAGCCCGAGGCCCGCTCGCCGAGCGACCCGTTCGAGCTGGTGCGACGCGAGTGGAGCGTCGACCGCGACGACTGCGATACAGCTCCCGGCCTTGGAGCGTCGTGCCTCCGGGGGCTCGCCGAGCAGGTCGCCGACCGGGACGCCGTCCATGACGAGGCCCGGCGGCGGGTAGAAGTTCGAGAGGACGAGAACGCCCACGGCTCCGTCGATCGACGGCGCGATCCGGCTCGCCGTCCCGATCCCGGCCTTGTAGCCCTTCGTCATCATCCCGGTCCCGCCGCCGACCGCACCCTCCGCCACAGCGCCGCCCGACGCTTCAGCGACCGCCCGGCCCGCGTCCGCGGCTTCGACCTGGACGACGCGTCCCTCGGAGAGCCAGCTGTCGTCGCACTCGCCCACAACCGGGATGACGAAGTCCTCCGTGCCGACGCGCGGATCGGCAGCGACCGCAACCTCGATCGCGCCGTCGTAGACGCGTCCGACGGCATGGGTGGACGTGAGGTAGACGGGCGTCTCGATCAGCCCCCACTCGCGGATCACCAGTGAGCTCGTGAGCTCGCCCGACCCGTTCAACACCGCCGTGCCGGCGGGAACGGGCGCGCCGAAGATCGTCTCGGCGGGGCCGGGCAGGACGGCGGTGACGCCCGTGCGCGCGATGCCGCGTCCGTCCGGCGGCTCAGGCTCGTCCCGCCAGACGGTGACGTGGCCGACCGTGACGCCGGTCACATCGGTAATCGCATTCGCCGCGCCGGCCTCGAATCGGCCGATCCGCAGCCCGAGCTCGCGGAGCCGTGGGCCGCGGGGAGGCGGAGCGCTCATGAGGCGAGCGTACAAACCTCCGGGACCGTTCAACGTCTCCTCTACGTGGTACGCGCGTCACCGGGGGGACATAATCGCCGAACCCAGCGAACTCCGGAGGCCTGTCCGTGAAACCCGTGAAGCTCCGTCGCACTCGCAGCATTTGTCCTACTCGTCGCGCTCTGCGTGACAACCGTCGCCGCAGCCCAGTCCGACGACGAGAAGGTCGTCCTGACGATCGGGCTCACCCAGGATCTCGACACGCCCAACGTGACTGCCGGTCGAGCTTGTCTCGTCATACGAGCTCTACAACCTCCAGTACGCGAGCCCGACCGATCTCGCCGCGGAAGACTTCGCGACCATCTCCGGGGCTTGCAGAGTCGTGGGAGGCATCGAACAACGGGAAGACGTATACGTACACGCTGCGCGAAGGGCTCGACCTGGTCCGACGACACTCCGCTGACTGCCGAGGACATCGCGTACACGATCAACCGGGCGCGCGACGAGGAGTGGCTGAACTACACCTCGACGGTCGCCAACCTGTCGGCTGAGGCGACCGACGACCGCACCGTGGTCGTCACGTCGAAGGTCAACGATCCGAGGCTTCCGGGTCTCTCGCTCTACATCGTTCCGAAGCACGTCTGGGAGGAGGTTCCGGCCGACGGAGATCGCGGACGTACGCAGCTCTCGACGGTGTTGGCTCGGGCCCGTTCACCCTCTCCGAGTGGAAGAAGGGCCAGTTCTGGCGGATGGAGGCGAACCCGAACTTCTGGCGCGGCCAGGTTGCGATCGACGAGGTCGTGTTTCGCGTGTTCCGCAACGCGGACGCGATGGTCGCCGCGCTGCGCAGCAGGAGAGCTCGACGCAGCCCACGCGTGCCGGCAGTCCTCGTTCCCCGATCTCGAGACCGAGGAGGGAATCGTCGCCGTCGCAGGGCGAGCAAGGGGGCTTCGACTACCTCGTCCTGAACTCGTACGACGACCAGCCACCGCGCGACACGGACGCGTTCGACGCGCCGCACCCGGCGCTCACCGATCCGACCGTTCCGCCAGGCGATCGCGCACGCGATCGACAAGGAGACGCTCGTCGAGCGCGTCCTCAACGGCATCGCGACCCCCGGGACGACGATGAGCACGAGCCCCAACCCTTCGTGGATCCCCGAGCTCACGGAGGAGGAGACGTACGAGTTCGACCTCGAGAAGGCGAACCAGATCCTCGAGGACGCGGGCTACACCGACTCGGACGGGAACGGGATCCGCGAGTACGAGGGCGAGGACATCGTTCTGCGGTATGCGCTTCGCTCGGAGTCCGAGAACTCGAAGCCGTACGCCGAGTTCATCACGGGCTGGCTCGAGCAGATCGGCATCTCGACGACACTCTCGACCTACGACGACGGGCAGCTCATCGAGGTCGCGGGCAAGGGCGACTTCGACCTCTACGTCTGGGGCTGGACGCCGTTCGTCGACCCGGATCCGCTCCTCTCGTACTTCAAGTGCGACCAGATCTCGGTCGACGAGTCGGACTTCTCGAACTACTACAACGACACGGGTCTGTGCGACCCGGAGTACGACGCGCTCTACAAGCAGCAGAACACGGAGCTCGATCCGGAGGCGCGGCAGGCGCTGGTGCACGACATGCTGAAGCGCTTCTACGCGTCGGCGTCGTACATCGTCACTGCGACGAGCCCCGACCTGCAGGCGTACCGGACGGATCGCTTCACCGGTTGGGTCAAGCAGCCCGCGGAGACCGGCCCGGTGCTGTTCTCGAACTCGTCGCCGACCTACTGGAACCTGACGCCGACCGGCTCGTCGGGCGACGGTGGCGGGGTCTCCACAGGCGGCCTCGTTGCGATCGGCATCGCCGGTGCTCTCGGGATCGCGCTCGTCGCTTGGTTCTTCATGCGGCGGCGGACGGCGGAGGAGCGCGAATAGAGATCCGCGTGCGGAGATAGCGAACGTGAGCTTCCGGTTCGTCGGCGGGGAAGATGCTCGGCGCGCTCGGGACGCTGGCGTTCGTCGCTCGTCTTCAACTTCTTCCTCTTCCGGGTCGTCGAGTCCAACCCGGTGGCGACGCTCTACCGCGGCCGCAACCTCACCGACGCCCAGCGCGACGAGCTGACGCGCCAGTTCGGGCTCGACGGCTCGAAGTGGGAGCAGTTCGTCGCGCTACGTCGAGCAGACGCTCCAGCTGAACCTCGGGCGCTCGTACGCGACGAACCAGCCGGTGATGGACGAGATCTGGGCGGCCGCGCCGCAGACGATCGCGCTCGTCGGCACAGCGACCGTGCTCTCGATGGTCATCGGCATCCTCATGGGGATCTCGGCCGGGTGGAATCGTGGGACGAACCAGGATCGGGCGCTGACATCGACGTCGATCGTGACGTGGTCGACACCCGAGTTCTGGCTCGGGATGATCCTGCTGACGTTCTTCGCCGTGCGTCTGGGTCTCTTCCCGACCGGCGGGATCTCCGACCCGTCCGCAGTCCGACTCGGGACTCGGCAAGCTGCTCGACCAGATCCACCACATGGTGCTCCCGTGCGTGACGCTCACGATCGCGTACCTCGGCGAGTACGCACTGATCATGCGGTCGTCGATCATCGACGTGAGCCGCGAGGACTACCTCACGCTCGCGCGCGCCAAGGGCCTACGAGACTACGCAAGTACGCGACCGGCACGCCGTGCGAAACGCGCTGCTTCCGTCGACGGCGCTCATCGCCATCAGCTTCGGGTTCGTCCTCTCGGGAGCGATCACCGTGGAGACGGTGTTCTCCTGGCCGGGGCTCGGGCTGCTCACCTACGACTCGCTGCGCGGGCCCGACCTCCCGATGCTCCAGGGGCTCTTCCTCGTCTTCAGTGCCACGGTGATCGTCTTCAACCTCGTGGCCGACCTGCTCTATCCGTATCTCGACCCGCGTGTGGGGCGCCAGTGAGCACCATCGCCTGGTCGAGACGGCGCGCGCGCCTTTCAGCACGGTTGGGCGCGACTACCGGCGCGATCGCGAGGGAATCATCGGCCTCGTCGTGCTCGCAGTGTTCGTCGCGATGGCGCTCTTTGCGTCGGTGATCGCCGACCCGGAGGATCTCCGGGCGATCACGGCGGACGCCAAGGACTACCCGCGCTGGGCGCCCCCTTCGGAGTTCGCGCCTCTCGGCACCGACAGCCTCGGACGTCCGATCTGGGATCAGCTCGTCTACGGATCACAGGTGAGCCTGCTCATCGGGATCGCGGCCACGCTGATCGCGATCGTGATCGGGACCGTCGTCGGCGTGTCGGCCGGCTTCTTCGGCGGCTGGATCGACGCCGCGTTGTCGCGCTTCACGGAGTGGTTCCTCGTGATCCCGTTCCTGCCGTTCGCGATCGTCCTCGCGGCGGTTCTGGGCCCGTCGCTGCGGAACATCATCTTCGTGATCGGAATCACCTCGTGGCCGGTGACTGCGAGGCTCATCCGTGCGCAGGTCCTGACGATCAAGCAGCGCCTGTACGTCGAGCGCAGTCGTGCCCTCGGGGCCTCCAGCGCGCCACGTCATGGGGAAGCACGTCCTTCCGAACGTCATGCCGCTCGTCATCGCGAACGCGACGCTCACCGTGCCGGTCGCGATCCTCTCGGAGACGGCGCTGGCGTTTCTCGGCCTCGGCGATCCGACGCGCGTCTCCTGGGGGTCGATGCTCGAGGACTCGTTCTCCGCGGGAGCCCTTGGTCGCGAGGCCTGGTGGTGGTATCTGCCGCCCGGTGCTGTGCGTGATCGGCGTCGTGCTCGCATTCACCCTGGTCGGGCGCGCGCTCGAAGGTGTTCTCGATCCGCGCCTTCGCGATAGCACGGTCGGTCGGGCGATGACGCCGCTGCTCAGCGTGCGCGACCTGCACGTCACCTATCGCACGCGAGCGAGGCGTCGTTCCCGCGGTTCGCGGCGTGTCGTTCGATCTGGCGCCGGGCGAGACGCTCGGCCTCGCGGGTGAGTCGGGATGCGGGAAGTCGACGATCGCGGGAGCGCTTCTGCGCGTCCTTCCTCGCGGCACGGAGGTCACGGGCGACCGTTCTGCTCGACGGCGAGGACGTGCTCGCGATGAAGCCGGGTCGCCTGCGTGCCGTTCGCTGGACCGAGATGTCGATCGTCTTCCAGGGTGCGCTGCACGCGCTCAACCCGGTCCAGTCCGTCGGGGATCAGATCGCGGAGGCGATCAAGCTCCATCGCACGTCGCCTGACTCCACGAGCCGGATCGCCGAGCTGCTCGAGACCGTCGGCATTCCCGCGAGGCGGGCGGGCGACTTTCCGCATCAGCTCTCCGGAGGCCAGCGCCAGCGTGTGCTCATCGCGCTCGCGCTCGCGTGCAACCCGCGGATCCTCATCGCAGACGAGCCGACGACGGCGCTCGACGTCATGGTGCAGGCGCAGGTGCTCGAGCTCCTCGAGCGCCTCCAGCGCGAGCTGGCGCTGTCGATGATCTTCATCACGCACGACCTCTCGACGCTGTCGGACGTGTGCCAGCGCACGGCGGTCATGTACGCCGGTCGCATCGTGGAGGAGGGGGTCGCGGAGGACGTGTTCGCACGGCCTGCGCATCCCTACACGGCCGCGCTCGCTGCGGCCTTTCCGCTGATCGGCGACCACACCCACCGCATGAACCCCTCCGGCCTCGGCGGAGATCCGCCCGATCCGCGGGCGATTCCGAGCGGATGCCCGTTCCATCCCCGTTGCGCGGTGGTCACGCCGGAGTGTCCGGACGTCGACGTCGAGCTCTGGCCCGCCGGGGACGACCGACGCGCCGCCTGCATCCACGTCCTCGACGGAGACGCGCGAACGTGAGCGATGCGCTGCTCTCGACGCGGGAGCTCCATGTCCATTTCGAGGGTCGTGGCGGCGCGCCTGCGCGTGCCGTCGACGGGGTCGACCTCGAGGTGCGTCGGGGCGAGGTGCTCGCGCTCGTCGGCGAGTCCGGTTGCGGGAAGACGACGCTCGCTCGGTCGATCATGGGTCTCGAGCGTCCGGCCGCCGGTGAGATCAGCTTCGAGGGAGAGCCGCTTCGCTACGACGGCCGGTTCCTTCGCTCCTATCGCTCCAAGGTGCAGATGGTGTTCCAGGACCCGATGGGAGCGCTCAACCCTCGGCAGTCCGTGTACGAGGCGGTCGCCGAAGGGTTGCGGATCCAGAAGGTTCCGGGCGACGAGGCGACTCGGGTCGCGGAGGCGCTCTCGCGCGCCGGCCTGCGACCGCCCGAGCGGTTCGTGCACCTCTACCCGTATGAGCTCTCCGGCGGTCAGCGTCAGCGCGTCGTCATCGCCGGCGCCATGGTGCTGAACCCGTCTCTCCTCGTCGCCGACGAGCCCGTGTCGAGCCTCGATGCCTCGGTGCGCGGCGAGATTCTCAAGCTCATGCTCGAGCTCGTGCGAGACGCGGGAGTCACGATCCTCGTCGTCACGCACGACCTCGGGCTCGCGTGGAACATCGCCGACCGGATCGCGGTGATGTACCTCGGGCGGATCGTCGAGGAGGGGCCGGCCGAGGAGCTCCTCTCGAACCCACGGCATCCCTACACGCGCGCCCTGCTGTCCGTCGTGCCCGAGGTCGAGGAGATGGAGCAGCTCATCCTGCAGGGCGAGGCGCCGGACCCGACGCGCATCCCGGCAGGCTGCCGCTTCCATCCACGGTGTCCGCTGGTCGCGTCGGGCGAGGCAGCTCGGCTCGGCATCGAAGAGCGTTGCCGCATCGAGGATCTCGGGCTCGAGCCGGTCGCGCCCGACCACAGCGCGGCCTGCCACGCGTTGTAGGGCGAGATATATCTCGCCTCTACGAGCGGCCGAGAAGGCCGAACGTCAGGCGCCGCAGCCGTTCCCGGTTGCGGGCTTCGCGCTCATCGGCGAGCCGGAACCGCTCGCGCATACGCTCGAAGATCTCCTCGATCTCCTTGCGTTCCGCCTCGTACTTCGCCCAGTACTCAGGATCAGGCTTCCTCGTCGCCATCGTCCTCTCCTTCCGCTCTGGCGCCCACCGCGATGTTCGCCTCGAGGCGCATGAGCAGAACGATGAGACCGTTCACCTCAGCGCGTGTGAGCAGCCGTTCGCGGCGCCTGAACATGACCGCATGTTGCCGCGCGGGTTCTCGGTCGCGCAAGGTGGCCACGCGGGTCGTGGCTCGTTCGGGCGAGATGTATCTCGCCCTACGACAGACGGCGCGGGATCATCCGCTCGAAACGGCGCTCGACGTGGCCGATCCCGTCCGGTCCGTCCTCCGAGGCGACAACCTCGACCATGACGTGGTACCGGCTCCGGGTCGAGCGGAGCTGCAGATGGGCTTCTGTCCGTACGCTGGTCTCTGGCCAGGTGATGGTGTAGCTCGACCGGGCGCTCGCCCACGCAGCTCCCGGGGTTGCCGTCTGCCACGCCGACGAGCCCGTCGTACTGCTCCTCGATCCTCGCGTCGTACGGGCCGTCGTACCGGGAGCCGTAGCTCGTGACGACCCGCGTCTGTCGTCCGACCGGGTCCTGCTCGATCCGGCGCACGACCGGCGGCTGCACTCCGTCCGACTCCTCGGCGGCGGACGAGGGAGGTGGCGGCGCGAAGTCGGGCGGCGGTGCGATCGCAGGACCCTCGAGAACCGGGAGCTCGAGCTCGACGCTGCCACGCCCGACATCGAGAGAGCCCCCGTGCGGCGGGGGCCACGTGTTGGGCCAGTCCGAGCCCGCCAGCGCGAGCCGGACGCGATGGCCCGCCTCGAAGATCCACGACGTTGCCTCGAGCTCGAGCTCGATCGTCGTCGGGGCCCCCGGCTCGAGCGGCGTCGGGTCGACGTGACCGTCGCGGTGCGTGAGGTTCAGCACGCCGCGGCTCACCAGTGCGGACGTTCCGTCGGGGAACACGTCGCAGAGACGTGCCGAGAGGAACGCCACCGGGTGCGGGGACGTGACGACGAGCCGGAGTCGCGGGTGCCCGAGGATCTCGAGCTCCTCGTCGAGTGCCGGCCAGTCGTAGGTGAGTGAGCGCTCGTCGTCCTCGCGCTGGTCGTCGGGGAGTGTCCACGGCGCCTTGCCCGCGCACGAGATCCACGCAGCGGTGCCGACGTCACCGCGCACGGAGATCCGATCCGTCTCGTCGCCCTCGGGTCGCCACACGCGCGGGCGCAACCGTTCTGCCGGCCACGTCGGCTCGGAGCGCCATTCCCCGTTCATCTGCGCGAGCTCGGGCGCGGGACGCGTGGAGCGCCGCACGAAGATCGCGAGCGGAGGCTCCTCGTCGATCCCGTTCCGCTCGTCGCGCAACCAGCGCGAGAACCAGCGGATGAGCTCGGGCACGAGGTCGATGTGCGGCCCTGGGGTCGATGTCGCCGTCGACGCGTGCGCCCACGGGCCGATGATCACGCGGCGCGGGCACGTCATCGCCTCGTACGCGCGGAGCGCGATGTTCGTGTAGCCGTCGGCCCAGCCCGCGACGATCATCGTCGGGCACGAGATCCGCGCGTAGTCGGGCCTGAGCGAGCCGTGTCGCCAGTACGGCCCGTCGTGCTGCTCCTCGAGCCAGCGCAGGAGCCACGGGTCGGTCCCGTCGATCCGGCGGCGCCACTCCTCGCGCCAACCGTCTCCGTACACCGCGGGGACTGGCGGCAGGACGTTGCACGCTGCCATGTAGATCACCCAGTCCACGAGGTCGATGGCCTTGAGGATCCCGCCCATGTAGTGGACGTCGTCGGTGTAGCGGTCGTCGGATGCGTAGATCGGGACGATCGCGTGCAGCGCCGGCGGACGTTCCATCGCGACCTGGATCGAGTTGAACCCTCCCCACGACGTGCCGTACATGCCGACCTTGCCCGTGCACCAGTCCTGCTCGGCGAGCCAGGCGATCACTGCGCAGATGTCGGCCTGCTCCTGTGCGTTGTACTCGTCGTCGGCGATTCCCTGCGAGGATCCGGTGCCTCGCAGATCGAGCCGGCAGACGGCGAAGCCACCCTCCTCGCAGAGGCGCTCGTACTCGCTCGCGTACGACGCGGTCAGGTCGTCCATGCGGTACGGCAGCGCGTCGACGATCACCGGCGCCGGAAGCTCGCTCGGCAGGAAGAGACGGGCCGCGAGACGTGTGTCGTCGTCCATCGTGATCCAGACGTGACGCTGCTCCACGCGGCGGGATCCTATGGCGCTCTACGATCGCCCGCGCGTGGATCTTCGAATGACAGAGGCGCAGCTGGCGCTGCGCGACGAGGCGGAGGCGTTCGCAGCGGGATTGCGTCCGACGCTCGCAGGCCGATCCCGAGTGGCGACGCCAGGGGATGCTCTCCGACGGCGATTCGCGCGAGGTGACGCGCGCACTCGGAGAGGCGGGGTGGATCGGCATGACGTGGCCGGAGGAACTGGGCGGCCGCGGTCTGACCCACGTCGACGCCGCACTCGTCGAGGAGGTTTTCGGCTACCACTGGCTCCCGCTCTCCCTCTACCTCCTCTCGTACAAGACGATCGGCTCCGCGCTCGAGCGCTACGCCTCACCCGAGCTCAAGGAGCAGCTGCTCGGGCCGATCGCCCGCGGCGAGCTCACGTTCTGCCAGGGGTTCTCCGAGCCGGAGGCGGGCAGCGACCTCGCCTCGCTCGCGACGCGAGCGGTGCGTCGCGGCGACACCTTCGTCGTCGACGGCCACAAGATCTGGACCTCGAGCGCGTGGCTGGCCGACTGGATCTACCTCGCCGTGCGCACGAACCCGGACGAGCCGCGCCATCGCGGCATCTCCGTGCTCGTCGCGCCGCTCGACACCCCGGGGATCGAGGTGCGCCGCTTTCCCGTGCTCGGCGGCGGCTACCTCTGCGAGGTCTTCCTCGACGGTGTGGAGGTTCCCGCCGAGAACCTCGTCGGCGAGCTCGACCGAGGCTGGGACGTGCTCATGCACACGCTCGACTTCGAGCGCATCACGGCGGAGAAGCTCGGTGGCCTCGCGTGGGTTCTCGATGGGCTCGAAGCGCGGCTGCACGACACCGGGCGGCTCGATGCCGCCTGGCCCCGCATCGCGGACCTGCGTGGAGAGTTGGCTGCCGGGCGACTGCTCTCGCTCCGGGCCGCCGATCTCCTCGATCGCCGCGAGCCCGCGAGCGCCGCGTCCGCGATGGCCAAGCTCGCCGGCGCGCGTCTCGCGCAGCGTCTTGCACGTGAGGGTGTCGAGCTTCTCGGGCTCGAGGGCCTCTCGGACTCGCACCCGTCCGCCCCGCTCGAAGGGCGGCTCGGCGGTCTCTACCGTGCGTCCGTCGGCTCGACGATCTCCGGCGGATCCGCCGAGATCCTGCAGGTCGTCATCGCGCGGCGCGGGCTCGGGCTGAGATGACGCTGCCACTGGAAGGCGTACGCGTGGTCGAGTACGCGCAGTACGTCGCCGGCCCGCTCTGCGGCGTGCTCCTCGCCGACCTGGGTGCGGACGTGGTCAAGGTCGAGCCTCCCGCAGGTGACGGATACCGCCACGTGCTGCCGGTCGCGCCCGGAATCGGGAGGTACTTCGTCCCGCTCAACCGTGGAAAGCGCTCCGTCGTCGTCGATCTCAAGACGGCGGAGGGGCTCGCGACGAGCTCGCGCCTGCTGGGCAGCGCGGACATCGTCGTGCACAACTATCCCGGAGAACGTGCCGCGCGGTTCGGGCTCGGCTGGGAGGAGGTGCATGCCGCCCATCCGGCGCTCGTCGTCGGGCGCGTGAGCTCCTTCGGTCGTGCGGGCCCGCTGGCCGACGCCCCCGCCTACGACCTCATCGCGCAGGCGCGCGCGGGGCTGCTGACGGCGCATGCGTCCTCCGGCGACACCGTGCCCGTGCGTGCGGGTGGGATTCCCATGGCCGACCTCACCGCGGGCTTCCTGCTCGCGACGGGCGTCCTCGCGGCACTCGTCCGGGCGCGCGACACGGGCGAGGGCGAGGTCGTCGACGTCTCGCTCCTCGCGGCGGCGATGGCGGTGCAGCTGCAGGATCTCGTCCGGCTCGAGCACGAGTCGGAGTCATCCGCGCCGATCGCGGATCGCGCGCATCTCGCAGCACGCGCCGCCGAGATCGCAGGTGGGCTGGCGATGAATCCGTACTACCGGTGCTTCGAGGCGTCCGACGGCTTCGTCGCCGTGGCGTGTCTCAATCTGGCGCAGCGCGAGGCGTTCCTCGAGCTGTTCGGACTCGACGATCCGACAGTTGCGGCTCCTGACCTCGTGCCCGAGGAGCCCACTGTGCTCGCCGCGAAGGAGGAGCTCACGGCCGTCGTAGCGCGCCGCTTCGCCGCGCGTCCGGCTACGGAGTGGATCGCCGCGCTCGAGTCCGCGGGGGTGCCGTGCGGTCCGGTTCAGCCGCGTGAAGCAATCGCGGCGGATCCGCAGGTGGTCGCTGAGGGGCTCATCGCGCGGGTCGCGCAGCCTGGCCTCGGAGACGTCGACCTGCTCGCGCCGTTCGTGCGCGTGGGTGGCGAGCGCCGGGTCGCAGCTGCCGCGCCTTCCCTCGGCGCCGACACCGACGCAGTGCTCGCGGAGCTCGCATGAGATTCCAGGTCGCCGACGAGCTAACGCTCTTCGCCGAGTCCGTGCGCGCCGCGGTCGGCGACTGGCACGCGCCGCGCGAGCCGGAGCTCGGGAGCTGGCAGGACGATCGCGACGACGACCTGTCCGTTCGCCTCGCGGCAGCCGGCTGGGCGCAGCTCTGGGCGGGCGACGACGTGCTCGGCGCTGTCGTCGCCGGAGCCATCGAGCTCGGACGCGCTGCCGCGCCCTTGAGCCTCCTCGACGAGGCGACGCTCGGTGCTCCGCTCTGGGTCGACGGGAGGGCGCGGCATGCGCGTGACGCGCAGTCGCTGGCCGTTCCGGTGCGTGGCGGCGGTCTCGCCCTGGGACCGCCCTCGTCCGAGCCGCGACCCGAGATCACGCTCGACGGCACCGGCACCGTTCGCGTGGAGGTCAGCGCCCTCGGACAGCTCGAGGACCCGGCCGCACGCTCGTGCTGGTGCGCATGGAACGCAGCGACGCTGGCGTACCTTGCGGGACTGGCGCAGCGCTCCCTCGCCCTCGCGGTCGAGCACGCAAAGAGCCGAGAGCAGTTCGGCGCCCCGCTCGCGGCGCTTCCGGCGATTCAGTCACGCCTGGCCGACGCAGCTCTGGCAACGGAGTCGCTTACCTTGGTGGCCTGGGCGGCGGCAGCCAGCACCTCGGGGCTGCAGCATCCCGAGCTGCGCTGGGCCGGCGCTGTCTGCTGTGACGTCGCCGCGACGGGTCACCAGGTGCACGGCGCCGTCGGCTTCGCGCTCGAATCGGGCGTGCACGTGCACTCCCGGCGTGCACGCTCCGTCCAGGCGTGGGCTGTTGCCGTGTGCGAAGCGGTCTAGTCCGGCAATCTCCTCCACTCGCTCGATCCGACCTCGGCGATCGCTTCGTCCAGCCACGCCAGCCGCGCTTCGACGACTCGAATGCCTCCCTCGAGCGCGATGCGGAACGTTCGCGCCTTCTTGTTGCGCCCGGTCGGCTCGGCATGAATGCGCCGGAACTCGTCGAGGACTCCCTGCCAGTAGGCGCGCTCGCGTTCGAGCTGCTCCGCCGCTTCCGGCGGGTCCAGTAGCCAGAGGAAGAACCCGCGCAGCGCCGCGTCGCTCCGCACCCGGCGATCGGGCTCGGTTTCGCGGAGCCAGCGGCGCATCTCTGCGAGGCCCGCGTCCGTGACGGCGTATGTCTTGGAGTTGCGCGCGCCCGAACCGGTCTGCTCGATGAGGCCGTCCTCGAGCAGGCGCGCGAGCTCGGGGTAGATCTGGCTGTGGCTCGCCGGCCAGGCGTACGCGAGTGACTGCTCGAAGTGCTTGAGGAGCGCGTACCCGGTCCGGGGCTGATCGGCCAGAGCGCCCAGGAGTGCGTACTTCAGTGCCATCTATATGTCAATCTTGACATGTAACTATCGATAGGACATCATCTCAATCCATGCGGATGTCGGGCCTGCTCCTCGCGTCACTCGCCATGGTCGCGATCGTCTCGTCGGCGCAGGCCCGTCCCTCCGCTCCGGCCACCGCGGCGGATGACGTGCGCGAGCTCGGCAAGTCGATCGAGCAGCTTCATCCCGCGCCGTTCAGGAGCATCGCCAAGGCGAAGTTCCGCGCCGAGGTGAACGCGCTGGCCCAACGCGCTCCGGCGAGCTCGCGGAACGAAACGCTCGTCGGCGTACTGCGGATCATCGCGCTCCTCGGCCCGCGGAACGGTCACACCGGCCTCTTTCCCGGGGACTCCGCGCACAGCCGGCCGCTCAGCCTGTACCCGCTGCGCCTCTATGACTTCTCGGACGGCGTCTACGTCGTCGACGCGCGGGACAAGGCGCTCGTCCGAAGCCGGCTCGTTGCAATCGAGGGCACCTCCGTCGAGCGTGTCCTCGAGCTCGTGCGACCGCTGACGCCGAGCGACAATCCGTCAAACCTGCGCGGGCTGGCGCCGCACTTCCTGCTCACAGCCGAGGTCCTCGACGGCCTCGGCGTCACCGACGGAGCTGGGCCCGCCACCTTCACGCTCGAGCGACGCGGACGGTCGGCGCGCCGATGTCCGGCTGACGGCCATACCAGGGCCGCAGTACGCCGCCGCATTCGCCGAGCCGCATCACGGGCACAACCCGTCGTCTCTTCCGTACGGCTCGCGACCGCTCTACCTGGCAGGCGGGGCGAAGCCGTTGTGGACCAGAACGCTGGCTCGTGGCCGCGCCGTCTACGTGGGCTACAACACCGTGCGCCCGCCGGCGCCGGCGATGCTGCGGACGATCGAGCGGCTCGTTCGCGCACCGCGCACCCGCCGCGTCATCGTCGACGTCCGGCTAAACGGAGGCGGCGACAACACGACGTACGGAGAGCTGACGTCTCTCCTGGGCTCGCCTGCAGTCAACAGGCGCGGCAAGCTGTACCTGCTCGTCGGCCGTGCCACGTTCTCGGCTGCCGCCAACTTCGCAGCCGAGATCGATCGCGACACCCGTGCCGTCATCGTCGGCGAGCCGACGGGCGGTGGAGTCGAGACATACGGCGACACCTTCCCGGTTCTCCTGCCCACGCTCGGCTGGAACGTCTACATCGCGGCCCGGTACCACGAACGCAAGAACGGACCGAACGACCGCAGGCTCGCGGTTGCGCCGGACATCCGTATCGACCTCTCGTCGGCGCAGTACTTCGCCGGCCAGGATCCGGTGCTCGAGCGCGCGCTCCGCGGCCTGTGAGGCGGTTCCTCACTCGTTCGAGGGATTGCGCCTACCCCTTTTGGTCGTAGCGTCAGCAGAGGGAGATAAACCGAGCTCACCCTGGGGAGGGGGGCCGACGTGACAACAGAGAAGTCGAACGGATCCGTTCGGATCGAGATCTTCGAGCGCGAGGACTGCCCGCATCGCGGCATGGCGCTCGTCGTCGTCGAGCGCGTCGTCGACGAGACGGGAATTCCGGCCGAGATCGAGGTCGTCGAGGTCGAGTCCGACTCCGATGCCGAGTCGTATCGCGTGCTCGGCTCGCCCACGGTGCTCGTCGACGGTCGCGATGTCGACCCGGAGCCGATCCCGGTGGACTACAGCGTCGACGACCGCATCTATCGGACTCCGCGCGGCCCGAGCGGCTGGCCCGAGCCCGACTGGATTCGCGCCGCGCTCATCCGCGCGGTCGCGCAGACGCACGTCAGCAACGGTCGAGTCTCACTAGCGACGACCAGCGTCTCGAGGTCCTTCGGCCACGAGCCCGTAGAGCACGCCGTCGACCCACTCGTCGTTCCGCCAGTACGCCTTTCGGCGCACGCCCTCGCGCGTGAAGCCCGCACGCTCTGCATGGCGCATCGCGCGCTCGTTGAACCCGTAGATCTCCATCTGAAGCCGGTGGAAGTCGAGCTCGTCGAAGAGGTGCCGTTGGAAGAGTCGTGCGGCCGTGTCGGCGACCTTCGCACCGCGGAAATCCGGGTGCACGGCGAGACCGCCGAGGGCGGCGATTCGGCTGCGGCGATTCGCGCGCTCGAAGCGCATCGTGCCCGCGCGCTCGCCGTCGACCTCGATCACGAAGACGCCGTACGCCTCGGGCTCCGACTGCCCGCGCACGATCTCCTCGAGGATCTCGTCGCGCCCCTTCGCCCGCACGGCTGCGAGGAACGGCTCGACGTCCTCGTGGCTCACGAGCTCGACGAGGAAGTCGACGTCGTCCGCTGTCGCCCGGCGAATCGTGACCGTCACGTGGCCGACTCCGGAACGCGCACGCCGAAGAAGCGCTGGCCGGACGCGAGCGCGGCGCCCACTGCGATGAGCGCGAACCCGGCGAGCATCGCGGCCGTCACCGGCTCGTCGAGCAGAACGGCCCCGTACACGACCGCGAACGCGGGCATGAGGTAGGTCACGATCGAGAGCTTGCGACTTCCGTGCAGGCGGAGCACGCGGAAGAGCAGGAGCTGGCCGGCGAAGGTCGGGATGAGGATCAGGGCGGCGAGCCCGGCGAGCGCGGTCGTCCCGGGCACCTCGCGTGGCGGATCGACGATGCGCGAGCGGCGCGAGCACGAGCGCCGCTGCGAGCATGGATCCGGTGGCGAGCACGGGGCCCGGGATGTCCCGCACCTGGAGCTGTCCGTAGACGCCTCCGCTCGCGTACGAGAGCGACGAGAGGACGACCGCGAATGTTCCCGCGATCACCCACCAGCCGCCCGTGTGTGTCGAGTCCGGTGAGCGCCGCGACGCCGAGGAAGCCGAGCGCGACGCCGACGATGCGCAGCGGGCCCGACTCGCTCGTGCGAAAGGAAGCGCGCCGCGAGGAGGAACGTGAAGATCGGCACCGTCGACTGCGCGATGCCGGCGACGCTCGAGTCGATGTGCGTCTCACCCCACGCGACGAGCCCCATCGGCACCGCGCAGTTGATCACGCCGAGCACGAAGCAGGGCTTCCAGGCGGCGCGCAGCTCGGCGATCGCGCGCGACGCGCCCATGCGCCACACGAGGTAGCCGGCGAGCAGCATCCCGGCGCCGAGAACGCGAAGCTCGGTCATCGCGGCCGGTGGGATGTCCTCGACGGCGACCTTGATGAAGAGGTACGACGCGCCCCACATCGCCGCGAGCAGGAGGATCAGCGGCCAGTACGAGCGCATCGTGCTGAGGCTACCCACGGCCGCGAGCACGGCAGGCGAGGCGCTGAAGCACCTCGCCGGCTCGTCCGACGCCGCGTCGGCTAAGCTGACTCTCTGAGCACCGCGGCGGATCCGGCGCTCCATCGCGCACTCGGCCTCACCGACGGGGAGTACGAGCGAATCCGCTCGCTGCTCGCGCGCGACCCGAACGACTTCGAGCTCGCCGTGTTCTCGCTGCTCTGGTCGGAGCACTGCGGCTACAAGCACTCGGCGCTGCTCCTGAAGCGGCTGCCCGTCGACCGGAGCGCGCGTGCTGCAGGGTCCCGGCGAGAACGCCGGCGTCCTCGACCTCGGCGACGGGCTCGCGGTCGCGTTCAAGGTCGAGAGCCACAACCACCCCTCCGCCGTCGAGCCGTTCCAGGGTGCCGCGACGGGAGTGGGAGGGATCCTCCGTGACATCGTCGCGATGGGCGCGCGCCCCGTGGCGCTGCTCGACGGCCTGCGCTTCGCGGAGCCGGACTGGTCGTTCTCGCGCGCCGTCGGCGGCATCGGGCACTACGGGAACTGCGTCGGCGTTCCGACGGTCGGCGGCGAGGCGGTCTTCGACGAGGCGTACCGCGACAACTGCCTCGTCAACGCGATGTGTGTCGGGCTGCTCCCGGTCGACCGGCTCATGCGCGCGAAGGCGACCGTCGCCGGTCAGCTCGTCGTGCTCTACGGCGCGACGACCGGCCGCGACGGCATCGGCGGCGCCTCCGTGCTCGCGAGCCAGGAGCTCGACGATGCAGCGGCGGACAAGCGCCCGTCGGTGCAGATCGGCGATCCGTTCACCGGCAAGAAGCTCATCGAGTCGTCGGTCGAGCTTGTCTCCTCGGGCCTCGTCGAGTCGCTGCAGGACTGCGGCGCCGCGGGCATCGCGTCGTCGCTCTCCGAGATGGCCGCCGACTTCGGGATCGACGTCCACCTCGACCGCGTCCCGCTGCGCGAGGACGGGATGGAGCCCTGGGAGGTGATGATCTCCGAGAGCCAGGAGCGGATGATCGCGATCGTCCGCCCGCAGATGCTCGAGGCCGTCGAAGCGGTGCTCGACCGCTGGGAGCTGCGGCACGCGGTGATCGGCGAGGTCACTGCGACCGGCGAGCTTCGTGCCTTCTGGGGCGACGAGATCGTCGGCGAGATTCCGGCGCGGCTTCTCACCGACGAGTGCCCTCGGTACCAGGTCGAGCAGGAGCGACGCGCAGGGATACCGGAGCGCGAGATCGTCGGCGCCCCGCCCGCTGCCGAGGCGCTCCTCGCGCTGCTCGCCTCGCCTGCGCTCCGGAGCCGCGAGTTCGTCTTCCGCCGCTACGACCAGCTCGTCGGCTCGCGGACGGTTCGCCGCCCGGGCCTCGACGCGGCGGTGCTGCGGCTTCGTCCGTCGATGCGCGGTCTCGCGCTCTCGCTGGACGGGCAGGGGCGCGTCGCGCGACTCGATCCGTTCACCGGCGGCGCGCTCGCCGTGCTCGAGGCCGCGCGCAACGTCGCGTGCGTCGGCGGCGAGCCGATCGGCTTCACGGACTGCCTCAACTTCGGGAACCCGGAGAAGCCGGAGATCGGCTGGGAGCTCGCCGCGGCGATCGACGGGATCGCTGCCGCCTGCGACGCGCTCGGCGTTCCGGTCGTGTCCGGGAACGTCTCGCTGTACAACGAGACGAACGGGAGGGCGATCCACCCGACGCCGGTCGTCGGCGCGGTCGGGCTCGTCGAGGACGTGAGGCGTGTGCCGAAGGGGTGGCGCGACGGCGACCTCGTGTTCGCCGCCTTCGCGTCCGCCGTTTCGCTCGCAGGCTCGGAGTACCAGGCGCGCTACGGCGAGCTCGGCGGGATGCCGACGCCGCTCGACCTCGAGGCCGAAGCGAGGTTGGTCTCGTTCCTGTGGCACGTCGCGCCGCATGCCACTCTCGTGCACGACGCGTCCGAGGGCGGACTGGCGATCTGTCTCGCCGAGGCGGCGCTCTTCTCGGGCTCGGGCGCCTCGCTCGACGTCCGCGAGGATCCGGTCGAGCTCTTCGGCGAGGTGGGCGGACGCGCCGTCGTCGCGTGCACGCCGACGGCAGGCTCGGACGTCGAGCGTGTCGCGAGCGAGCTCGGCGTGTCGATCCGCGTGGTGGGCACTGCCGGTGGCGATACCCTCCTGGGAGTGGCGCTCGACGAGCTTCGAAGCGCCTGGGAGGGCACTGACTGATGTGTGGGGTTTTCGGGATCCGCTCGCCGGAGCGGGACGTGTCGCGTCTCGCGTACTTCGGGCTGTTCGCGCTCCAGCACCGCGGCCAGGAGTCGGCCGGGATCGCTGTCTCGGACGGCGGCCGGCTCACGGTGCTGCGCGAGATGGGCCTCGTCGCCCACGTGTTCGCCGAGGAGCAGCTCCAGGCGCTCCCTGGCGAGGTGGCGATCGGCCACACCCGCTACTCGACGACCGGCGCGAACAAGTGGTCGAACGCGCAGCCGCTGATTCACCACGGGCGCGCGCGGACGATCGCGCTCGGCCACAACGGGAACCTCGTGAACGTCGAGGAGCTTCGAGCCGAGTTGCTCGACGACGGCGTGCGGCTCGCCTCGGGCTCGGACTCCGAGCTCATCGCCGCGCTGATCGCGCGAGACCCGAGCCCGCTCGCCGAGGCTGTCGCAGCGACGATGCAGCGACTCGAAGGCGCGTACTCGGTCACCGCGCTCGTCGACGGGACGCTCGTCGCGTTCCGTGACCCGCTCGGGTTTCGCCCGCTGTCGCTCGGCCAGATCGGCGAGGACTGGGTCGTCGCCTCCGAGACGTGCGCCCTCGATCTCATCGGTGCCGACGTCGTCCGCGACGTGCGGCCGGGCGAGGTCGTCTGGGTCGACGAGGAGGGGCTGCACGCGTCCCAGGCCGTGCCTGCCGGACGCAACGCTCTGTGCATCTTCGAGCACGTCTACTTCGCACGCCCCGACTCGCGTGTCGGCGGCGTCGAGGTGCACGGTTCGCGCGTGCGCATGGGCGAGCGGCTCGCGGAGGAGGCACCGGCCGAGGCGGATCTCGTGATCGGCGTCGCCGACGGCGGAACGCCCGCGGCGATCGGCTTCTCGAAGGCCTCCGGGATCCCGTACAACGAGGCGCTCATCAAGAACCGCTACGTCGCGCGCACGTTCATCCAGCCCGAGCAGGGAATGCGCGAGCAGGGCATCCGGATGAAGTTCAACCCGCTCGGCGAGGTGGAGGGCAAGCGCATCGTCGTCGTCGACGACTCGATCGTCCGCGGGAACACGACCCGCCAGCTCGTCGCGATGCTCTTCGACGCCGGCGCCGCCGAGGTGCACGTGCGCGTCTCGTCACCGCCGGTCGTCTCGCCGTGCTTCTACGGGATCGACATGGCGGACGAGGACGAGCTCGCCGCCGCGCACCGCTCCGTCGAGCAGATGCGAGAGCACATCGGCGCGACCTCGCTGCACTACCTCTCGGTCGAGGGCATGCAGGCGGCGACGCAGCTTCCGGAGGACTCGGTCTGCCGTGCCTGCTTCACGCGCGACTACCCGACCCGCGTTCCGCCGCGCACCGAGAAGCTCCGCTTCGAGGTCGCCTCGGCCTAGGCCCGCCGCGGCGGAAGCGGAACGAAGACGCTCGTCGTCCGCTGGTACTCCGCGTAGTCCTCGCGCGAGCGCAGCGCTTGCGCCTCGGTCTCCGGGATGCCGGTGACCTTGAACAGGAGGTAGAGGAGACCGGCCGGCACGAGCCAGGCGATCCAGCCCCACGGAGTCGCGCTCGCGACGAGTGCGATCCCGCACCAGTTCACCCACTCGAAGAAGTAGTTCGGGTGGCGCGACCAGCCCCACAGGCCGCCGCGCGCGGTCTTTCCCTTGTTCTCCGGGTTCTTGCGCCACTGGGCGAGCTGGTAGTCGGAGAGGATCGTCCCGGCGTTCCCGATCGCCCAGACCGCGATCCCGGCCCACTCGAGGACGCCGAGGCCGCTCGATCCGTTCTGCGCGATGAACGCGAACGGCAGCGAGAAGAAGACGACGAACAGCGCCTGCGCCTGGAAGAAGACGAAGAAGTTCCGGTTCGCGTTCGGCGCCCAGCGCCGCGGAGCTCCTGGTAGCGCCCGTCCTCCTCCTTGCCGAGGACACGGTTGAAGAGGAGGTAGCCGCCGAGCCGGAAGCCCCAGAGCGAGGCCAGCGCCGCGGCGAGCACGCGGTGTCCCGTGTCGCCGTCCGCGAGGAGTGCGTACGCGATCGCGCAGCATGCGATGAGCACCGCCCACGCCACGTCGACGTGGCTCGCGTCGCGGATCCGCACCTGGAGCAGCCACATCAGCGCCATCGCCGACGACGCGAGGATCGCGCCGACGAGGAGGAGCCCCCAGACCGAGCCGATCATCGCCGGCCCAGCCTCGACGGCCACCACGTCTTCTCGTCGATCGAGAACGTGAGGGCGGGGACGAGGATGGAGCGCACGACGAACGTGTCGAGCAGGACGCCGAGCGCGACCGTGATCCCGATCTGGGTGAGAGCGACGAGGGGGAGGACGGCGAGAACGGAGAACGTGCCGGCGAGGACGATTCCCGCCGAGGTGATGACGCCACCCGTCACCGCGAGGCCCTTCAGCATCGCCTGCTTCGTGGGCATCGACTGCGCCTCCTCGCGCACGCGTGCCATGAGGAAGATGTTGTAGTCGATCCCCAGCGCGACGAGGAAGATGAACGCGAAGAGCGGGAAGCTCGGATCCTCGCCGGGGAAGTCGGCGAAGAGCTCGAAGACGAGGAGTGCCAGGCCGAGCGCGGCGCCGAACGAGAGCACGACCGTGGCCATGAGCATGAGCGGCCCGACGATCGCGCGCAGGAGCAGGACGAGGATCGCGAAGACGACGAGGAGCACGAGCGGGACGAGGAAGAGCGTGTCCGAGCGCACCGCCTCGCGCAGGTCGAACTCCTCGGCCGTCGCCCCGCCGACGAGAACCGCGTCGCCGCCCGCCTCGCGCAGCTGCTCTCGCAGAGGCGTGATCTGCGCGAAGCCCTCCTGGCTGAACGGATCCTCGGTGAGGGTGACCGTGAAGAGCGCACCGGGCTCGCCGTTCTCGACGCGCCCCACGCTGACGACCTGTGGCGCCTCGCCGGCCGCGGCGACCACCCCGTCGAGCTGCGCGGGGTCGGTCACGAGCACCGTCGTCGGGGCGCTTGCGCCGGCCGGGAACGAGCGCTCGAGCAGCTTCTGGCCCTCGACGGCCTCGATCTCGCCGCGGAAGGCGTTGGCGGTCGTGAGGTTCGAGTCGAGCGTCAGCATGCCGAGCGACAGCGCGAGCAGGCCGAGGGTGGTGACGATCCAGACGGCGCGGTGCCGGCGCTCGATCCACGCGCCGAGCCTGCCCCAGAATCCCTGCTGCCAGGAGGTGTCGTCGTCTGCAGCCTCGGGCCGGTCGTAGCGTGGGACGAACGGCCAGAACGCCCGCCGCCCACCGATGAGGAGGAGGGCAGGGAGGGCGGTCAGCATCGAGAGCGCGGCGATCGCGACGCCCATCGCTCCGATCGGGCCGAGCCCGGCGGTCGAGTTGACCGACGCGAAGGAGAGGCAGAGCAGCGCCGCGACGACGGTGCCCGCCGACGCGACGATGCCGGGGCCCGCCTGCCGCACGGCGACCCGCATGGCCTCGTGCTTGTCGTCGTGGCGGTGGAGCTCCTCGCGGTAGCGCGCGGTGAGCAGGAGTGCGTAGTCGGTGCCCGCGCCGAAGACCAGCACGAGCAGAATGCCGCCGGTCTGGCCGTTGACGACGACGCCCGCCTCCACGAGGAGCGACCCGATCCCGCGCACGAGGCCCTCCGCGAAGAAGACGGCGAGGAGCGGGAACACCCAGAAGATCGGGCTGCGGTAGATGATGACGAGGAGCACGAACACGAGCAGCGACGTCACGAGCAGGAGCGTCGAGTTGATTCCCTCGAACGCGGCGCTCGCGTCGGCGGAGTAGCCGGCGGGCCCGGTGACCTTCGCCTCGAGGCCGTCGGGAGCTCTCGGCGAGCGCCTCGCGGATGGCGTCGACGGCGTCGATGAGGATCTCGTCGTCGCCGTCCGCGACGATCTGCGTCACGACGAGCGCTGCCTCGCCGTCTTCGGAGAGTTGCGGCGGGCTGACCGAGACCACGCCTTCGGGTCGCGAGCCGTCGAGGTCGGCCTGGATGCCGGCGATCGCTTCTCGATCGGCGTCGGTGAGACCGCCGGAGCGCGAGAAGATCGCGATCGCCGCAACGCCTTCGGCCGACGGGAACTGGTCGGAGAGCTCGAGCGCGCGCACGGACTCCGCGTCCTCCGGCAGGAAGCTCGAAGGCTCGTTTTTCTGCTTCGACTCGAACTGCCCGATGAGCGGGCCGAGCGCCACGAGGGCGCCGACCCAGAGCGCGAGTACGACGAACTTCGAGCGTCGGCCGGAGACCAGGCGAGCGAAGATGCTCATGCCGATAGGCTATACGAAAGCTGTACGAACCCGAGACGGAGCTACGTGAGCTCGCTCCAGCGGCGGTACCGGACGGCACGGCGCGCCGTCCTCTCGTCGACTCCCTTCTCGAGGAGCTCCTGGCGCACCTCTCCCTCCTGCGCCATGCGCAGGAACAGCCACGCGAGCGCGACGATCGTGACGAGCGAGCCTTCGAGCATCATCAGCGAGCCGGCGAGGCTCTGGTCGGCGTCGGGCGACAGGCCGAGGAAGTCGTCTCCGGTCTCGTAGACGTCGTAGAACGCCGAGCCGCCCCAGATGAAGACGTTGCCGACCACGGTCGCGACGAGCCTGACGCCGACGATGTACGCGAGCTTCGCGCCGGTCCCGAACCACTCGGGCGCGGGGAGGGTCTCGAGCACCGGGAGCCAGAGCACGATGCCGGCGCTGAAGAAGGCGACGTGCTCGATCGCGTGGAGCGCGCTCGACTCGACGGCGCCTTCGTAGAGCACCGGGAGGTGCCAGAGCACGAGGTTGGCCGCCCAGATCGGGAACGCGACGAACGGGTTCGCGAGGACGCGCAGGCGCATGACGCCGGGGAGCGCGAGGATCGGGCGAAGAATCGGTCCGGTGAGGCCGGCGAGGAGGCACAGCGGCGCGAGGTCGCCGAGGATGAGGTGCTGGCGCCATGTGGAACGAGAACAGCTCCTCCTCTCCGACGGCCGCGATCGGCGACGCGACGGCGACGACGAGGAGAGCGATTCCGAGCGCGAAGAGCGCGATCCGCCAGCCCGGGACCGGCTGCGCGCGGCGAGTGAGCGTGCGCACCCGTACCGCGTAGGCCACTGCGACGAGGACGATGGGCGCGAGTTGCAGCGGGTCGATCGTCCAGCTCGTCAGCAGGGACGGCTCGTCCACGCGGTGGACTGTACGCTCGGCCCGTGGGCGGCGAGCAGACCTACGAAGCCGCGGGCGTCTCGATTGCGAAGGCCGATGCGGTGGTCGAGCGGCTGCGCGCGGCCGTCGAATCGACCGGCGCGACCGGATTCGGAGCGTTCGCCGGACTGCATCCGCTCGACGGCGACCGCTTCCTCGCCGCGTCCACGGACTCGGTCGGGACGAAGCTCATCCTCGCGCGCCAGCGCGGAGCGCTGCGCGCGTGCGGGGCCGATCTCGCCGCGCACTGCATCAACGACGTGTCGACGTGCGGAGCCGATCCGCTCTTCTTCCTCGACTACGTGGCCGCGAACCGCATCGACCTCGAAACGGTCGCCGACCTCGTGGAGGGAGCCGCCGAGGTCTGTCGCGAAGCTGGTGTCGCGCTCATCGGCGGCGAGACGGCGGAGCTGCCGGGTATCTACCGCGAGGAGGAGCTCGACTTCGCCGGGACGTGCGTCGGGCTCGTCGAGCGCAGCCGGCTCGTCGACGGGTCTCGCGTCGAGGAAGGCGACGTGGTCGTCGGCCTCCCGTCCGCGGGAGTCCACGCGAACGGCTTCACGCTCGTTCGTCGCGTGCTCGAGGACGAGGACTACGCGGGCGACGACCTGCTCGCGCCGACGCGGCTCTACCTCGCGCGATGCCCGGCGCCTTCGCGATCGCGCGCATGCGCTCGCGCACGTGACAGGCGGAGGAATCCTCGGGAACCTCGAGCGTGTCCTGCCCGACGGCCTGCGTGCGGAGGTCGACTGGTCGTCATGGCAGCGGCCCGCGGTGTTCGAGTGGCTCGCCCGCCACGTTGCCGAGGACGAGCTTCGGCGTGTCTTCAACCTCGGGATCGGGTACCTCGCCGTCATGCCGGATCCAGGTGACGAGCTCGTGATCGGGAGGATCGTTCGCGCGTGATCGGCGTACTCGTGTCGGGCGAAGGAACGAACCTGCAGGCGCTCCTCGACGCCGACCTTCCGGTCGTCGCGGTGGCGTCGAACGTCGCGGGCGCGCGAGCGATCGGGCGCGCCGAGGCGGCAGGCATCGCGGCGGCCGTGTTTCCCGGCGACGAGTACGCCGATCGGGATGCGCGCGACGCGGCGATGGCCGACTGGCTCGAGGAGCACGGCGTCGAGCTGGTCGTCTGCGCCGGGTACATGCAGCTGCTGCGGCCGTCGTTTCTCTCGCGCTTCCCCGAGCGCGTGGTCAACGTGCACCCCGCGCCGCTGCCGGCGTTTCCCGGTGCGCACCCGCTCGACGACGTGCTGTCCTCCGGTGCTGCGGCCGCAGCGGCGACGGTGCACTTCGTCGACGAGGGCGTCGACACCGGCGACGTGATCGCGAGCGAGCCGGTTCCCGTGCTTCCCGGTGACACGGTCGACACGCTGCGCGAGCGCGTGCACGAGGCGGAGCACCGTCTGCTTCCGAAGGTGGTGCGCGAGCTGTGCGCGCGCTGATCTCGGTCTACGACAAGACCGGAGTCGCGGAGTTCGCACGGGGACTCGCGGAGCTCGGGTTCGAGGTCGTCTCGACCGGCGGCACCGCGGTGGCGCTCGCCGAGGCGGGTGTCGCGGTCACGAAGGTCGAGGACGTGACCGGCTTCCCGGAGTTGCTCGACGGTCGCGTGAAGACGCTGCATCCGCGCATCCACGCAGGGATCCTGGCCCGGCAAGGTCGAGTCGAGGATGCCGCCGCGCTGGCGGAGCACGGCGTCGAGCCGTTCGATCTCGTGTGCGTGAACCTCTATCCGTTCGAGCTCGCGGTCGACCGCCCCGAGCTGGACGAGGACGCGCTCATCGAGATGATCGACGTCGGCGGGCCTGCGCTACTCCGGGCCGCCGCCAAGAACTTCGCGTCCGTCACCGTCGTCGTGCGGACGCGCGACTACGACGCGGTGCTCGACGAGGTGCGCGCGAATGGCGCGACGACGCCTGAGCTTCGGCGTCGCCTTGCGGCGATCGCGTTCGCGCGCTCGGCTGCGTACGACGCCGCGATCGCCCGCTGGTTCCAGCGGGACGCCGCCTTTCCGGAGACACTCGTGCC
The DNA here is from genome assembly GCA_963822885.1 of uncultured Gaiellaceae bacterium. Classification (GTDB taxonomy): domain Bacteria; phylum Actinomycetota; class Thermoleophilia; order Gaiellales; family Gaiellaceae; genus GMQP-bins7. The sequence goes on along the minus strand of CAWGJJ010000014.1, from coordinate 86,007 downwards.
CGCGTTCGACCGCGTGCGCGAGCTGCCGTACGGCGAGAACCCGCACCAGCGCGCCGCCTACTACGCCGAGCGCGGGGCGCGCACCCACCTCCTCGGCTTCGTCCGGCAGCACCAGGGTAAGGATCTGTCGTTCAACAACCTCGGAGACCTCTCCGCAGGACGGTTGCTCACAGGAGAGCTCGAACGGCCGGCGTGCGTGATCGTGAAGCACGCGAATCCGTGCGGCGCCGCCGTTGCGGAGACGATCGAGGAGGCGTACGCGAAGGCGCTGGCTGCGGATCCGATGTCGGCGTACGGCGGCGTCGTCGTGGTCAACCGCGCGGTGACGGCGGCGCTGGCCGCCGAGCTCTCGGCGCAGTTCGTCGAGGTTCTATTCGCACCCGCGTACGACGCCACTGCGCTCGATCGTCTCGCGGAGAAGCCGGCGCTGCGCGTCCTCGAACTTGCAGAACAGCGCGCGCCCGACGAAGCCGAGCGCGACTACCGCCGGGTCATCGGCGGCCTCCTCGTCCAGGATCGGGATCGCGAGACGGTCGGTCGCGAGAGCTGCCAGGTCGTCTGCGGGGAGGTCTCGGACGCGCAGTGGGACGACCTGCTCTTCGCTTGGCGCGTGGTGAAGCACGTCGCGTCGAACGCGATCGTGCTCGCTCACCGCGGCCAGACGCTCGGGATCGGGGCGGGGCAGATGAGCCGCATCGACGCGGTGCGGATCGCGATTCAGAAAGCGCGCGACCTCGGCCATTCACTCGAGGGAGCCGTGCTCGCCTCCGACGCGTTCTTCCCGTTCGCCGACGGGCCGAAGCTGGCGCTCGAGGCCGGGATCGCGGCGTTCGTCCAGCCCGGCGGCTCGAAGCGCGACGACGAGGTGATCGCTGCACTCGACGAAGCCGGCGCGGCGATGGTCTTCACGGGCCGGCGCCACTTCAGGCACTGATGCACGGCGTCGATCTCGACGTTCGCCGGCACGTCTACTTCTCGATCGTCGCGAATGGACGTCCTCCGACGACGAGCGAGACGGCGGTTGCGTTCGAGACGAGTGAGCCCGAGATCGCGGATTCGTATCGACGTCTCCACGACGCGCATGCCCTTGTGCTGTTCCCCGACACCGCGGAGATCTGGATGGCGAACCCGTTCTGCTTCGCGCCGACCCCGCACCGGGTCCGAGCCGGAGGCAGGATCTGGACAGGAACGTGCTGCTGGGACTCGCTCGGGATTCCGGGCGCGCTCCACTCGGACGGCGAGGTTGCGACGCAGTGCGCATGCTGCGGGGATCCGCTGGAGCTCGTCGTACGTGACGGCGAGCTTGTCGCAGGCGCTGACGTCCTGTGCCACGTTCTCGTTCCGGCACGCCGCTGGTGGGAGGACATCGGCTTCACCTGAAGCACGATGGTCTTCCTCCGGTCGGAGGAGCACCTCGAGCGCTGGCTGACCGCGAACGGCTGGGAGCCGGGCGCGTCGGTGCCCGCGTCGCAGATGAACGAGCTCGCGCGCGCCTGGTGGTGGTCGCGGCTCGATCCGGGCTGGACACCCCGTTCGGTGGAGGAGTCTCAGGCGCTGCTCGACGGGGTCGGGCTCAGCGGAGAGTTCTGGGCGTTGTCGTAGGGGCGAGATAGATCTCGCCCCTACGAGGGCGAGCGACGGGCACCGATACGCTTCCCCACCGATGGCGCGCCGCGAGTTCCCCACCGTGCTCGAGCTCGTCGGGAACACGCCGATCGTGCGTCTCGCGCGGCTGGGTCGTGACGTCCCGGGGAGCTCCTCGCGAAGCTCGAGTACCTGAACCCCGGCGGGTCGGTGAAGGACCGCATCGGGCTCGCGATGGTCGAGGCGGCCGAGCGGGACGGCCGGCTGCGCCCGGGCGGGACGATCGTCGAGCCGACCTCGGGAAACACCGGCGTCGGTCTCGCGATCGCCGCGGCGCTCCGCGGGTACCGCTGCATCTTCGTGATGCCCGACAAGATGAGCCAGGAGAAGATCTCGATGCTGCGCGCGTACGGCGCCGAGGTCGTCATCACGCCGACGGCGGTCGCCCCGAGCTCGCCCGAGAGCTACTACGCAGTCTCGGACCGGCTCGCGGAGGAGATCCCGGGTGGTTTCAAACCGGACCAGTACTCGAATCCCTCGAATCCCGAGGCTCACTACGAGACCACGGCGCCCGAGCTCTGGGAGCAGACCGACGGCGGCGATGTCGATGCCGTCGTCATCTCCGTGGGGACGGGCGGGACGATCACCGGAGTCGGCCGCTACTTCAAGGAGCACGGCTCGAAGGCTCGGATCGTGGCAGTCGACCCCGAAGGCTCGGTCTTCACCGCAGACGAGCAGCATCCCTCGGGGCCGTACCTCGTCGAGGGGATCGGCAAGGAGTGCTGGCCGGACACGCTCGATGCGTCCGTCGTCGACGAGTGGGTGCGCGTGTCGGATCGCGACTCGTTCCTCACGGCGCGGCGACTCGCGCGCGAGGAGGGCCTCCTCGTCGGCGGCTCCACCGGCTCGACGGCGTGGGCCGGGATGCAGGTCGCGAAGAGGCTCGGGCCCGACGCGCGCGTCCTGATGATGTTCCCGGACTCCGGCCGCTCGTACCTCTCGAAGTTCTACGACGACAACTGGATGCTCCAGTACGGGTTCCTCGAGCGGACCACGCCGCCGCCCGCGGTGGAGGAGGTGCTGCGCTTCAGGCGCGCCGGGCACGAGGTTCCCGATCTCGTGACCATCGGCTCGCAGGAGAAGGTGGGGGCGGCGATCGACGCGATGCAGCGCTACGGGATCTCCCAGATTCCGGTCGTGCGCGCCGAGCCCGTCGACTCTCTGGCCGATCTCATCGGCTCTCTGCAGGAGCGTGAGCTGCTCGAGCGGGTCTTCAAGAACGCGGATGCGCTGAACGAGGACGTGGCCGTTGCGATGCAGCCTCCGCTCCCGGCTGTCGACAGCGATGCGTCGGTCGATCAGGTCTACGAGGGGCTGTCCGGCGGCAGCGGAGCGGTCGTCGTCGTGACCGCCGGCCGGCCGGCCGGCATCCTCACCCGGTCTGATTTGCTGGAGTTCCTCGCGGCGCAACGCTCGCAGGTCGCGTCTTCCTAGGGAACTCCGCGCGGATCGCGACGTAGACCGCGCCGATCACGAGCCCGGCGCCGGCGAGCGTCCACGGGCTCGGGCGCTCGCCGAGGAACGCCATCCCGAGCGCGATCGCGACCAATGGGTTCACGTACTGATGCGTCACGACGAGCGAGATCGGAGCGACCTTCAGCAGCCACGCGTACGCCGAGAAGCCCACGACCGAGCCCATGACGACGAGGTAGATCCACGCGAGAACCGAGTCGAGCGCGAACGTGCTCGAGCCGAGATCTGCGTACTCGCCGAACACGAGCGCGCCGAGCATCAAGAACGAGCCGCCGAGCGCCATCTCCCACGCGGTTGCGACGAACGGGTCGCGAGGCAGCTCGAGGCGCTTCGACAGGAACGAGCCCGTCGACCACGCGATCGTCGAGGAGACCATCACCGCGAGCCCGAGCGCAGTCGATCCCGCGCCGAGGCCGGGCGCGACGACGAGCAGGAGGCCGGCGATGCCGGCGAGCGTGCTGAGGCGCGTGGCGCGCGCCGGGCTCTCGCGTGCGATAAGGCGCAGTCCGATGATCTGCAGCGGAACCGTGCCCGCGATGATGGCGGCGACACTCGAGTCGATGCGCGTCTCCGCGACGTGCACCAGACCGACGCCGAGCCCGAGCAGGAGCCCGCCGGCGATCGCGCTGGCGACGATCTCGGCGCGCGTGACCCGCAACGACGTGCGACGCCAGGCGAGGATCGCAGCGAGCAGGAGCGCGGCGACAAGGAACCGCGACCCGGCCGCGAGCAGCGGCGGGATCGTCTCGACCGCGACCTTGATCCCGAAGTACGTCGATCCCCAGACGACGTAGACGACGAGGAGAGCGATCCAGACGTGCTTGACCGGCGCCGTCATACAGGAGGAAACGCGGAGGAGACCATGGTTCTGAGAACGGGCGGCATCGCGGGATCACTCCGCGACGGCCATTCCAGGTGCTGCTCGAGAGGAAAGCTTCCGCTAATGCGCGGACGCGTCAGGCGACGCCGGAGCCGATGACGGCTCCGAGGCTCGTCGGCTGGAGCGTCGACGAGCGCTCGCAGAGCGGGAGCCAGGCGTCGCCGCTCGGCCGCCACTCCCAGTTCCACGCGATCTGGCCGGGGGCTTCGATCGTGGCCGTCGCTCGGGTCCCGGCGTTTGCGAACGTCCAGGTATCGCCGGCACGTGTCACCTCGTACTCGACCCGGTTTCCGGAATCGTCGAACAGCTCCGCGAAGTAGTGGCCCTCGTCGTCCACGCCGAGAATCTCGATCCCCTCGAACGGCTGGTCGCCTACCAGCGCGTCCCAGCGGTGCACGAGGAAGAGGCCACCCGGGAGCCACGCGTAGCTCTCGTCGCTGGTCCAGGGAACCGCGGATGCACGGGGATCGTCGGCCGACTGCCCGGCGCCGTACGACGTGCCGTTGGCACGCCACCGCCCGACGAAGACCTCGAGTGCCTCGTGCGCAGGTGTGGGAACCGTCACCCCTAGGCGATGCCCGTCGCGCCAAGCGACGAAACACGCGGCACGATCAGTCCCAGCGGCGCGAGAGCCGGAACGCGGCGTTGATGAGCCCGACGTGGCTGTACGTCTGCGGGAAGTTCCCGCTCTGCTCGAGCGTGTCCGGGAGGATGTCCTCCGAGTACAGGCCGAGCCCGTTGTCGAGGCTCAGGAGATGATCGAAGAGCTCGCGCGACTCGTCCGTGCGCCCGATGAGGGCGAGCGCCTCGACGAGCCAGAACGTGCACACCGTGAACGCGGCCTCCATGTGCCCGAAGTCGTCCTGGACGGTGTAGCGGCGCAGGAGCCCGCCGTCGACCGAGAGCGAGGTTCGGATGGCGTCGACGTGACGTGATGCCCGAGGATCGTCCGGGGCGAAGAACCCGAGGTGCACGGCGAGAAGCAGCGCTGCGTCGAGCTGCGGCTCACCGGCGACCTGCGTGAGCGCGCCGATCTGGTCGTCCCAGCAGCGCGATTCGAGCAGCTCGCGCGCGCGCTGCTCGACCGAGCGTGCGCGGGCGGCGAGCTCGGGAGCCTCGAGCGCGTCGCCGACCTCGGCCGCGCGTCTCGCCCCGGCCCAGTGCATCAGCACCGAGAAGCTGTGCAGGCGCGTCTTCCCGCGGAACTCCCACAGACCCGCGTCGGGCTCCTCGAGCCGCGCGTCCATCTGGTCGACGAGTCCCTGGATCATCTCGACGGCCGTGTGCTTCGGCACGCCACCGGCAAAGCGCGCGTCGAGAAAGAGCCGGCTGACCGCGAGCACCATCTCGCCGTAGACGTCGTTCTGGACGTGCTCGAACGCCTGGTTGCCGATGCGCACGGGCCCGTCGCCGTTGAATCCGGAGAGGTGCTCGAGCACACGCTCTTCGGCCTGCGAGTCGCCGTTGATCCGGTACGCGGGCTGGAGCACGCCGCCGCGTTCCTCGCAAAGGTTGCGCAGGTACTCGAGGAAATGCTCCATCTCCTCCGAGTGGCCGAGCCGCTCGAGCGCGTTGAGCGTGAAGTACGCGTCGCGCAGCCAGCAGAAGCGGTAGTCCCAGGTGCGGCCCGAGCCGGGGTGCTCGGGCAGGCTCGTCGTCGTCGCCGCGAGCAGCGCTCCCGTGTCCTCGTACTGGTGGAGCTTCAGCGCGAGCGCCGAGCGCACGACCTCGTGCTGGTAGTCGCGCGGCACACGCGTGCCCTTCACCCAGCGGCGCCAGTAGTCGAGCGTGCGCTCGAGGAAGCGCTCGGCCGTCTCCTCGAGTCCCGCCTCGAGCGGCTCGCCCCACGTGAGCACGAGATGCCGGTCGTGTTCGAGCAGGAACGGTCGCTCGTCCTCGACGTACGTGAGCGGCACGTTCGTCGTCAGGCGGACGGGAGTCGGGAACCCCGTGAACTCGATGTGGTTCGAGGCGCGCCAGCGGCCGATCTCGTCGAGCCCGTACTCGTACGTCGGCCGGCAGCGCACCAGGGCCCGCGGCTCGCCGGAGAGCGGGCGCACGATCCGGATGAGCATCGACGGCTTGAAGAAGCGGTCGTACAGCTGGAAGCGCGGGGCGAAGTCGATGAGCTCGAACTCGCCGTCGTCCGCGCGGAAGACGGTGCGCAGGACGTTCGTGTTCTCCAGGTAGCTCTGCTCGACCTCCGTCGCGTCGACGCCTTCGATGGAGAACGCACCACCCTTCTCGCGATCGAGGAGCGGGCCGACGACGAAGCTCGAGTCGGGGCGCGGCCAGCACAGCCACTCGACCGACCCCTCCTTGAGAAGGGCGCTGTACGAGCAGTTTCCGATGATGGCGAGGCCGTGGCTCATGGGTAAGACGTTCGCGGGAGCGTAGGTTGTACCTACCTCGCGTCGACCCGAAGGAGAAGAGCTGGCACGGCACAGTGGACACCACGAGCTCGTGATTGCGAGCAATCGCCTCCCGGTTCGCCTCACGGTCGACGGCACGTCGGTTCAGGTGCAGCGTTCGTCGGGTGGACTGTCGGCCGCGCTCGGCGCAGTCCGTGGCGATGCGACCTGGGTGGGGTGGCCCGGAGGCGTCGTTCCACCCGCCATGCAGAAGCGCGTGGGCAAGCGGCTCGCCAAGGATCACCTCTATCCCGTCTTTCTGTCCGCCGAGGAGGAGGAAGACTTCTACGGGAAGGTCTGCAACGACACGCTGTGGCCGCTCTTCCACTACTTCCAGGATCGGTTGCGCATCACACCCGAGGCGTGGAAGAGGTACGTCGAGGTCAACGAGCGCTTCGCGGACACGATCATCGAGTACTGCGAGCCCGACTCGCGCGTCTGGGTGCACGACTTCCACCTCATGCTCGTTCCCGCGATGCTGCGCGCCCGGGAGCCTCGGCTGTCGATCGGGTTCTTCCTGCACATCCCGTTTCCGTCCTCCGAGATCTACCGCCTGCTGCCGGAGCGAGAGCAGCTCCTGCGTGGCGTGCTCGGCGCCGACTACGTCAGCTTCCAGGTCGGCGACTACGCACGGCACTTCCGCTCGTCGTGCCTGCGGATGCTCGGCATCGACTCCGAGCCGGATTGGCTCGAGCTCGACGGCCGTCGGGTGGGCATCGGCGTCGATCCGATCGGGATCGACGTAGACGGCTTTCGCGAGGTCATCGGCGATCCCGAGACGGCGCGACTGCTCGCCGACCTCGAGAAGCAGTACGAGGGCCGCCGGCTCGTGCTGGGTGTCGAGCGCCTCGACTACACGAAGGGGATTCCGCAGAAGCTCCACGCGTTCGAGCGCTTCCTCGAGCAGGATCCGGGTCGGGCTCGCACGACGACCATGATCCAGGTCGTCGTCCCGTCGCGGCTCGACAGCCCCGAATACCGTGCGCAACGCGACGAGATCGAGCTCCTGATCGCTCGCATCAACGGCCAGTTCGGGCGGCCGGGGACGACCCCGGTCGAGTACATCCACCGCGACATCTCCAAGCCGGCGCTCGTGGCGCTCTACCGCCGCGCGGACGTGATGATGGTGACGGCGCTGCGCGACGGGATGAATCTCGTCGCGCAGGAGTTCGTGCTCTGCCAGTCCGAGCCCGGTCTTCCGAGCCGCTGGCGCGGCGCGCTCCTGCTCTCGGAGCTCGCGGGCTCGGCACAGGTTCTCCCCGGCGCGCTCCTCGTGAACCCCTGGAACGTCGAGGGTGTCGTCGAGCACCTCGCGACCGCCCTCGAGCTGTCGGCACGCGAGCGACAACGGCGCCTGGAGACGATGTCGAAGCGCGTCGAGGATCTCGACAGCAAGCGCTGGGCCGAGGGGTTCCTCACTCGTCTCGGGCGCTACTCGCGCCGCGAGCGCAGCGCGCGGCGACCGCCGACCGTCGACGCAGCGGTCGAGGAGCGGATCCGCAAGCGGTTCGTCCGCGCGCGTGCGCGCACGATCGTGCTCGACTACGACGGGACGCTGCGCGAGTTCGAGATCCACCCCGACCTCGCCCAGCCGACGCCGGAGATTCGCGCGCTGCTGCGGTCGCTGGCGGAGGTGCCGAACACGAGCGTGCACATCGTGAGCGGGCGCAGGCGCCGGAATCTCGAGCAGTGGTTCGGCCGCCTGCCGGTGCACCTCTGCGCAGAGCACGGCTACCTCGCCCGTGCGCCGGGCGAGGAGTGGCGCACGCTCGTCGACCTCGATCTCAGCTGGCTCCGCCCGATCGAGCGCCTTCTCCGGCGTGTCGCCGCCGACGTTCCCGGGGCGCATGTGGAGCGGAAGTCGTGCAGTGTCGCGTGGCACTACCGCCAAGCGGAGCCCGAGTACGGGCAGTGGCGCGCACGCGAGTTGCTCAACGACTTGCACCAGCACCTGCAGAACGCGCCTGCGGAGATCCTGCAGGGCCATCAGGTCGTCGAGGTGCGTGCGCAGGGCGTGGACAAGGGGCTCTACGTGCGGAGCCTCTTCCCGGACGGCAAGGAGGCGAATCACTTCGTGCTCGGACTCGGAGACGACCGGACGGATCACGATCTCCTGGACGCGCTCCCCGCCGGGTCCGTGGCGGGTCACGTCGGCGGCCTGCTTCCGAGCACGCGCAGCGCGAACGGACGGCGCGAGGACGTTCATCTCGTCGGGCCCGGAGAAGTTCGGGCGTTCTTACGCGCGCTGTCGGAAGCCGACGGCTAGGTGTCGCGGCGCTCGCGGAGTTCGCGGAGGAGCGCGAAGCTCCACCAGCGCCAGGCCGCGAAGGCGAAGAACGCGATCGAGACGACGATCGCCTCGGTCGTGCCGAAGACACGCTGTGAGACGAGGTAGAGCACACCGGTGAGGGCGAGCGAGCTCGCGACCGTCCCGGCGATCGCCTCGCGGTTGGCCTTGCGCAGCAGGTAGTCCTTGTCGCCCTCGCGGAAGCGCAGGCGGTGGTGCGCGGCGGGGGCCATGAAGAGCACGAGCGCGATCGCCGTGGAGACGAGGGTGACGTAGTAGACGTACCGCTCAGCGCTCTCGAGCTCGCCGAACTCCGCCGTGAAGCTGATCGCGAGCAGGAACCCGAACAGCACCTCGGCGCCGGGGATGAGCGAGCGCAACTCCTGGAGGAGCTCGTTGTGTTCTCGCTCGAGCCGCTCCTTGGGATTCTCGGCGCGCTCCTCCTGCTCGACGCTCGCCTCGCCCGAGTCCGTCATACCCCGACGCCCACCGGCCGTCGGAACGCCGCCGCGTGGCCGCGCGCATTGGCCTCCCGGAGCTCGGCCTCGTCGAGGGCTCCGATCCGGAGCAAGAGCTCGAGCTCGTCACGCAGGTGCGTCCGCATCATCTCGGGGCCGTCCGTCGCGATCGTGAACGGCACGTCGTGCTGGACGAACGACCGGATCGTCTCGCGGACGGCCTCCTCGTCCGCCAATGCCTTCGTGAGGAGGTTCGAGGTCGGGCAGATCTCGAGCGTGATGCCGAGGTCGCGGATCGAGCTCATGAGCTCGTCGTCGCCGGCGGCGAGGATCCCGTGGCCGATGCGATCGGGCCGGAGGCGCTCGACGACCTCGCCGACCTCCTCGCGCCCCATCTCGCCGCCTTCCTCGCCGACGTGAATGGTCACGCCGAGCCTGGCGTCTCGGGCGGTCTCGACGAGCGGCTCGATCTGCGCGTAGTCGTAGCGGCCTCCTCCGGGCCGCGGACCGGCGATGTCGATCCCGACCACGCCTCGGCCCGCCCAGCTGATCGCCTTCTCCACGATGATCTCGTTCAGGCGGAAGTCGAAGGTCCGATCCATCATCAGGATCAGCCCCGCGCGCACCTGCGGGTACTCGATGCTCGCGCGATCCACGCCGCGGATCGCCGCGAGGATGATGTGGTCGAGGTCGCGCTCGCCTCCTCGGTTTCGCTTCATGGGGTTGAAGCGAAGCTCGAGCGTCGTGATGCGCTGCGAGCGGTACGCGCCGCCGATTGCGCCGTGCACGGAGCGCTCGACGGCGAGCGGCGACGACTGGATCAGCTCCGTCCAGTGGTAGATCTGGTCGAGCTCGTCGAGCCCCTGCACGCCGTGCGGATCCGACACGGTGACGAGCGCGTCGAACTCCCAGAAGTCCTTCACCGGGAGCGCGATGCCTTGCTCGTGCGCGATCGACCAGAGGATCTCGGAGGCGACCGAGCCGCCGAGATGGGTGTGGAGCTCAGCGAGCCCTTCGCCTTCGAGGATCATCGCGGCACTCTACGCCGTCGTTCCTCGGCCAGGGTGGCGTTGAGGGCCGCCGCCAGCTCGGCCGTCCTGCCGAACAGGAAGAAGCCGAAGAGCAGCCCGGCGGCGATGCCGAGCACGCCGTACGTCTCCTCCCGCTCGGCGAGCCAGGGGAAGAGGACGAGTGTATTGAAGAGCCCGATCGCGGCGATGCCGACGCCGACGAGGAGCGCGCCGGGGAGGAGCTCCCGGATGCTCTCGGCGGCGTGAGGCAGCAGGAACCACGAGAGCACGAGCCACATCGTCGTGACGATGACGCCGTAGGTGAACGCGTTGGCAGCGGCGTCGAGCGGGAATCCGAGTGCGCGGCGAATCGGCGCCGCCGAGGATCCGACGACGATGAACGCGACCAGCCAGCCGAGGAAGAGGAGCGTCGAGCGCGCCGGGCTCGGCGTCTTGGTGACCGGTAGATGCCACGCGAGCGCGGTCACGGCGCGCAGCGAGCGGAGGAGCGCCGAGGACTGGTAGACGAGGACGAACAGCGCGGCGACCAGAGCGGTCGCGACCGCCCAGCCTTTCGTTCCCTGTGACGCCTCCGCGACCGATCCCGCGATGAACCCGGTGATCCCTGCGCCGTCGAGCAGCTCCCCGATGTTCCGATCGGTCTGATCGACGAACAACGCGAGAGCGAGCACGACCACGAGCGCGAAGGGGAGGAGCCAGATGAAGATTCGGTACGCGAGCGCGGCGCCGAGGACGCTTCCGCCGATGGACGCGTCGCGGCGGGCAGTGCGCCAGCCGATCTCCGCGATCGGCTCGAGGCGGTCCCCAGGTGGTCGCGCGATGCGCGAGTGCGATCGCCCTGGCACGCGCTCGTCCGATCCTGGTGTCGTCGGGAGGCTGGTTCGACAGCTCCGCGAGCTGCGCGGCCAGGGAGCTCGTGTCACGTTCCGCCGTCACCGTGGCCGGAGGTTAGTCTCGGCCTCGTGAGCCTGAATCGGCTTGCCGCGAGCGCGACGAACCACTGTCTCACCGGCTGCGGGATCGGCGAAGTGCTGGGGCTGGTGCTCGCGACGTGGTGGGGCTGGAGCGACGCGGCCTCGATCGCGCTTGCCGTCGCGCTCGCGTTCTTCTTCGGCTACCTGTTGACGCTGATCCCGCTGCTGCGCGCCGGTACGGCTCTCCGCGGCGCAATCGGCATCGCGCTCGTCGCCGACACGCTGTCGATCGCAACGATGGAGCTCGTCGACAACGGCGTGCTGCTCCTCTGGCCGGGAGCGATGGAGGCCGGTCTCGGCGATCTGCTGTTCTGGGGCCCACTCGCGATCGCGCTTGCAGTCGCGTGGGGGCCGACCTTCCTCGTGAACCGCGCCCTGATCAAACGCGGGAAGGGCCACGCGCTTGCTCACTCCGCCCACGGCCGGGCGCACTAGTTGATGCGTTTGTCGTGACCCGCCCAGGCGAGCTCACGTAGAGCGAACTTCTGCACCTTCCCTGTCGACGTCTTCGGGCGGCCCGGCGACATGGCTGCTCATTCTGAATCGAGCTCTAAGTCGTTCGGGCCCAGGGGCGCGGATCCGGGATCGGCGTCAAGGCAGGCTCGACCTGGCTGCGGAGGTGCTCGAAGGCAGGAGGCAGGATCAGCGACTCGCCGAGGTGCTCGAGATCCTCGTCCACCGAGAAGCCGGGCCCGAGCGTCGCGAGCTCGAAGAGGACGCCGCTCGGCTCGCGGAAGTAGATCGAGCGGAACCAGAAGCGGTCGATGACAGGCGACGGATTCATTCCGGCGGCTGCGACCCGCGCGTGCCACGCGTCCTGTTCTTCCATCTGCGTCGCCCACGCGACGTGGTGGACGGTGCCGGCGCCGCCGATCCCACGCTCGGCCGGAGGCGCGTCGTAGGCGTAGTGCCCGCCGCGCGTCGGGCCGCGAGACTCCCATGTGTCCTCGGACACCGAGACGAACCCGAGCGTCTCCTCGAGCAACCCACGACTCGGGTCGGGCTCGGCGAACGCGCGCACGGCATCGAATCCCTGCAGCGCATGCTCGGCCGGAACCTCCGGGTGCTCCGCGACGAGCGGTGCGTCGTCGACCGACGACACGACGAGTCGATGGCGCAGTCCTTCCGGATCCTCGAAGGTCACGCTCGCTTCGTCGCGCGAGGCACCAGTCTCGCCTGCGAGCCTGCTCTCCCAGAAGTCCAGCGCGGCTTCCGATCCCACGCGCCACTGCACGGTGTGCACCATTCCGGCGCCTGCGCTGCCGCGGCGAACGCCCGGATACTCGAAGAAGGTGATGTCGCTTCCGGGCGTGCCGGCCTCGTCCGCGTAGAACAGGTGGTAGACGGTCGGGTCGTCCTGGTTGACCGTCTTCTTCACCATTCGGAGCCCGAGAACACGGGTGTAGAAGTCGACGTTCCGGGGCGCGTCGCCCGTGATACACGTCACGTGGTGGATGCCGTCGAGCTTCACCTTCCGGAGCCTAACTGGGCGGGACTAAGCTAGGGTCGATGGTGGCGAGCGACGCGGCTGCGAAGCAGGCGCCTTCAGGGGTCTTGCGCACAACAACGACGTTGACGGTTCGCAGCGATGCGGCCGCGAAGCGGACGCCTTTAGGGATCTCTCGCGACCGGGGACTCCGCGCTAGCGGATCCTCGGTCTTGCGGATAACAACGTGAAGATCGGGATCGTCGTCCCGTTCTCGTGGTCGTTCTGGGGCGCGGTCGTCGAGCATGCGGAGCTGCAGGCGGCGGCACTCGAGGAGCGAGGCCACGACGTGCGTCTGATCATGGGCAACGACCCACCGGGTCAGTTCACGCGCGTGCTGCATCCCCGAGTCGGCCGGCATGGCAATCCGCCGCCGAACGTCATCCCGGTCGGGCGGACGGTGATCGTTCCGGCGAACGGCTCGCTGCCGAACATCGTGCTCTCGCCGCGCTCGTACAGGCGCATCGTGGAGACGTTCGAGCGCGAGCGCTTCGATGTCCTCCACCTGCACGAGCCGATGACACCGACGATCTGCCTGACGACGCTCATCCGCGCGCGCTGCCCCCTCGTCGCGACGTTCCACGCGTCCGGCAACCTGGGCTGGATGAAGGGCGCGGTTCCGCTCTGGGGCTTTCTCATACCCCGGATCGACCACCGCATCGCCGTCTCCGAGCGCGCCCGCGAGTCGCAGAGCCGCTGGCTTCCGGGCGAGTACGAGGTGATTCCGAACGGCGTCCTCGTTCCTCCCTCGGCGCCGGCGGGCGATCGCGAGCACCGGATCGTCTTCGCGGGCCGGCAGGAGCCGCGCAAGGGGCTGCAGGTCCTCCTCCGCGCGTGGCCGGACATCCATCGGCGCACGGGGCTGCGGCTGACCGTCGCCGGTGCCGATCCGCTCGCAGTGCGCCTCGTGCTCGCCCGGCTTCGGGTGCCGGACGACGGGATCGACGTCGTGGGCTTCCTCAGCCAGGCCGAGCTGACGAGGACGCTGCTCGGGGCGAAGGCGCTCGTCGCGCCGTCCATCGGCCAGGAGAGCTTCGGGATGGTGCTCACCCGTGCGTTCGCGTGCGCGCTTCCGGCCGTCGCGTCGGACATTCCCGGCTACCGCGAGGTGTTGACCCCTGAGGTCGCTGTCTCGGTCGCTCCGAACGACCCGGAGGCTCTTTGCGACGCCGTGTGTGCGCTCGTCGACGACGAGCCGCGCCGCGAGGCGCTGGGCGAAGCGGCGCGGGCGCTCGCCGTGCAGCACTACGCGTGGCCGGCGATCGCGGGCCGGCTCGAGGAGGTCTACGCCTCGGTCACCGGGATCGCCGTCGGGAAGGCTCACGCCGCATGACGAGGGTGCTGCGCGTGTGGCGTTCGGGCTGGGCTCAGGGCATTCTCGCTCTCGCCGCGCTCGTGCTCGCGTTCGTCGTCATCTGGTGGCGCGGCCCGGACTGGGGCACGGTCTTCGACGCGTTCGGGGTCGTCATCTGGAGCTGGATCGTCCTCGCGTTTCTGCTCAACGTCGTCTCGACGCTGTTCCGTGCACTCTCGTGGCGCCTGACCGTCGGGCAGGCGCTCCCTCCCGAGCACCAGCCGCGGCTCGACCACGTGCTCTCGTCGTTCGGGGTCGGCCTGCTCGCCAACGCCGTCGTGCCGGGGCGCCTCGGGGAGCTAGCCCGCGTCGCGACGCTTCGTCGTCATCTCCCGGACGCGCCGCCAGGGACGAGCGCGATCCTCGTCGGCACGGTCTTCGCGCACCGGCTGTTCGACCTCGTTCCGGCGTCGATCCTCGTCGTCTGGGTGCTGCTGACGGCGGAGGTGCCGCACTGGGCGGTCGTGTCGATCATGATCGCGGCCGCCGTGGGCTTCGCGCTCTTCACGGTCGCGTGGCTCGGGGCGAAGCGGCACGACCGGCCCGTCGTGAGCGAGGGGATGGGCTCCGCGCGCCAGCTCGTGAGCATGGGGCGGCAGGGGCTCTCCGTGCTCAAAGCTCCAGTCCCGCTCGCAGGCGCCGTGCTCCTGCAGTGCCTGGGTTGGTTCATGCAGCTCCTCGCGGTGTACGTCGCGATGCAGGCGTTCGGCATCGATGCGCCGCTCCCCGCCGCCGGGCTCGTCCTCGTCCTCATGAACATCGCGACGATCGTGCCGCTCTGGCCCGGCAACATCGGGCTCGTGCAGGCCGCGGTCGCGATCCCGCTGCGCAACTACGGCGTCCCGTACGCGATCGGGTTCGCGTACGGCCTCGCACTGCAGGCGATCGAGATCGCGTGCGGCGTCACGCTCGGTCTGATCGCGATCGCGCGCGAGGGAATCTCGTTCGCGGTGCTCCGGCGCATGGAGGACGACGAGCGGTCCGCGGAAGATGCGCTCGATGGCGTCCACGACATGGTCGACGACCTCGCCGAGGACGCCGAGCACGATGCCGAGACGGCCCGTGAGAGCACTGCTGTGTCCCGCTAGCCTCAAGGGCGTCCTCTCTGCCCGGCTCGCGGCCGCCGCGCTCGCGCGCGGAGTGAAGTCTGCCGGCGGCGACGCGGTCGAGCTGCCGATCGCCGACGGCGGCGAGGGAACGGCGGAGGCGCTCTTCGCGGCGCTCGGGGGCACCTGGCACGAGGCCGTCGTCTCCGATCCGCTCGGGAGGGAGCATGCGGCGCGCTGGCTCGTCCTCCCGGACGGCCGGGCGGTGGTCGAGGCGGCCGCGGCGATCGGGCTGCCGCTGCTCGCTCGCGAAGAGCGCGACCCGCTGGTCGCGTCGAGCCGCGGGCTCGGCGAGCTGATCGCTGCTGCGCTCCGCGAGGAGCCGCCGGCGCTCCTCGTCGGGCTCGGTGGCAGCGCGACCGTCGACGGCGGGTCGGGTCTCCGCGAGGTGTGTGTCCGAGCTTCCCGTGCCGACGACGGTGCTGTGTGACGTTCGCACCACGCTCGCCGACGCGGCGCGCCTGTTCGGGCCGCAGAAGGGCGCCACCAAGGAGACCCTGCCCGTGCTCGAGCGACGGCTTGCCGCGATGGAGGAGCTCGCGCCCTACGCCGGTCTGGCGGGCGCCGGTGCTGCCGGCGGGCTCGGCGCCGCTTTTGCGGCGCTGGGCGCCGAGCTCGTCCAGGGCGCGCCGACGGTTCTCGACCTCGTCGGATTCGACGCGCGGCTCTCGGACTGTGACCTCGCCGTCACCGGCGAAGGCCAGGTCGACCGAACCACGGCCGAGGGCAAGGCGCCCGGCGTCGTCGCCGCTCGCTGCGCTGCGGCAGGGGTGCTCTGTGTCGTCTTCGGTGGGCGAGTCGTCGAGCCCATCGACGGAGCGAAGACGGTCAGCCTGTCAGGCGACCGTACGAGCGCAGAGGCCGACCTCGAAGGGCTCGGCAGACGTCTCGCCGGCTAGCGCGCTTCTGCGAGCGCGAGCCGATCGGCCATCGACTCGAGCATCTTCCAGGCGACGCCCGGTCGCGACTCGACGAACGGCCTGAAGACGAACACGGGCAGGCCGAAGGCGGTCACTTCGGTCGCGGCGGTGACCGTCGCCGTGCGTGGCCGGCGGTCGATGAGGGCGATCTCGCCGAAGGCGGCGCCGGGGCCCATGGTCGACACGGGCTCGCCGTGAACCTCGACCGACAGCTCACCGCTCTCGACCACGAAGAACATGAGCCCGCCCTCGCCCTCGAGCGCGACCTTGTCTCCGGGAGCGAAGCGGCGCTCGTTGAACTCCTGGGCGAGGCTCTCGAGATCGCGCTCGTCCAGGTCGGAGAACAGAGGAACGTTGCGAAGGAGGGCTGGAGTCGGCTTGGCCATGGGGCGATTCATACACGATGGGGATGCCCCGTGTCACGTACCCGCGGCGGGCGGAAGGAGCTCCTCGACCTGCAGCTCGGCACCCTGGAGGCGGGCGACGCACTCCGCGTAGAGCTGCTCGCCGCGACGGAAGAGCGCGACGGCGTCGTCGACCGGCACGTCGCCGCGCTCGAGGCGCGTGATGATCTCCTCGAGATCGCGCTGGAGCTCCTCGAAGCTCCTCGGCTCGCTCATGTGTGCACCTCATCCACCTGGGCTGCCAGCGATCCCTCGGCGAGCTGGATGTGGAGCCGGTCGCCGGCGTGCGTCTCGGCTGCGCTGCGCAGCGCCCCGCCCCGGCACGGACGATCGCGTAGCCGCGATTCAGCGTCGCGAGCGGCGAGAGTGCCTGGAGTCGTGCGCCCGAGCGATCGAGCGCGGCGCGTCGACGTTCCAGCAGGAGGCGCGGAGCGGCGTGCAGGCGTTCCCCCTGGCGCGTCAGCCTCCCCCGCCCGCGCTCGAGCTGCCCGTGCACCGCGAGTCCGAGTCGTCGCCGCGAGGCGGCGAGCGCCAGCTCGAGGTCGCCGACGTGCGGCACCACCAGCGCTCCCGCTGCAGTGGGTGTCGCCGCCCGCGCGTCGGCTGCGAGGTCGCAGAGCGGCGTGTCCTGCTCGTGCCCGACCGCCGAGACGATCGGGACACGCGACGCGGCGACGGCGCGCACGACCGACTCGTCGCTGAACGGGAGAAGATCCTCGAAGCTGCCGCCACCGCGCGCGAGCACGATGACGTCGACGTCCGGGTGGCCCGCGAGCTGCGCCAGTGCCGCGACGATCGAGCTCGCAGCGCCCTTTCCCTGAACGCGCGTCTCGCGGACGACGACCTTCGTCGCCGGGAAGCGAGCGCCGATCGTCGCCACGAGATCGCCTCGTGCTGCGGCGTCGGCTCCCGTCAGGATCCCGACCGCCCGTGGGACGCGCGGGAGCCGTCGCTTCCGGTCGGTCGCGAACAGCCCTTCGGCCGCGAGCTTGCGCTTGAGCTGCTCGAGCGCGAGGAGGTGTCCGCCGAGCCCGAGGCGCTCGATCGTCGTCGCCCGCAGACCGAGCTCTGCCTTCTGCTCGTAGATCTCGGCGCGCCCCGCGACGTGGACGGTCTCGCCCTCCGCGAGCTCGAGCGCGAGCCGGTCGAAGGCCCGCCGGGCGATCGTCACGTTGAGCGTCGCGCCCGTCTTCGGATCCTTCAGCGTCAGGAAGACGTTCGCCCACGCGTCGTTGCGCCGGAGCTCGGTGACCTCTCCCTCCACCCACAGCGCGGGCAGCCGCCCGAGGTGCATCCCGATCCCCCGGTTGAACGCCGAGACCGTGAAGACCTTGCGGTCGCCGTAGACGAGGTGCTCGACCTTCGGCACCTCGCCAGCGTATCTCCGGTCAGACCCTCCGCCGCCAGCGCGAGAAGACGTCCTCCACGGCCGGTCGCAGCGAGTGCGGGACGAGGACGAACAGGCGGTCGCCGGGCTCGATGATCGTGCTCCCTCGTGGCGGGATCGAGTCGTCGCCACGCACGACCACGGCGATGATCGCGGCGCGCGGCAATCCGACCTCGCGCACGGCTGCGCCTGCGATGGCGTGCTCGGGTGCGACGACGAAGTCGAGGAGATCCAGCGGGCTCGACTCGCCGACCTCGATCGGCGGCTCGTGTGTCGGTCGAGCCGGTGAGAGGAGGTCGAGCCGTCTCGCGACGCTCTCGAGCGTCGTGCCTTGCAGGATCGCGGAGACGACGACGACGAAGAAGACGGCGTTGAAGATCGTGTTCGCGGGATCCACCTGCGACGACAACACGAACGTCGCGAGGACGATCGGCACCGCTCCTCGCAGCCCGGCCCAGCCCAGCAGGAGCCGCTCGCGGGCCGTGAAGTCGCTCAGCGCGGTCGACACCCATACGGCGACGGGTCGGATCAGAAACACGAGCAGGAGTGCCAACGCGAGTCCCGAGACCGCGACGTCGCCGAGCTCACGCGGAAAGACGAGCAGGCCGAGCACGATGAACAGCGCGACCTGAGCGAGGAACGCGAGACCCTCGTGGAACCCGGCGAGCTGTCGCCGGTAGCGCGACGGCGTGCTTCCGATGGCGAGGCCGACGAGGTAGACCGAGAGGAAGCCGCTCCCGCCGATCACGTCCGCGGCGCCGAACGAGATGCCCGCCGCCGCGAGCGACGCGACGGGCGCGAACGGACCGACGGCACGCGGGAGCCGTGCGAACACCCACGTAGCGGCCAGGGCCAGGACGAGCCCGACGACGAGGCCGAGGCCGAGCTGTCGCACGACCAGCAGGACGAGCTGGTCGAACCCTTCGGTCTCGGGGCTCTCGATCCATGCGATCAGGCCGATGGTCAGCGCGATCGCCATCGGATCGTTTCCGCCCGACTCGGCCTCGAGCGTCCGTGCGAGGCGGCGTCTGATCTGCGTGAAGCGGAGCGTCGCGAACACCGCCGCCGCGTCGGTCGACGCCACCACCGCGCCGAGCAGGACCGCCTCGAGCCACGTCAGGTCGAACAGCACGTACGCCGCGACGCCGGTGAGCACGGCCGTCACGACGACTCCGACCGTGCTCAGGAGCGCTGCCGGCACCGCCACGGCGCGTAGTCGCCGCCACGACGTCTGCAGTCCTCCCTCGAACAGGATCAGAACGAGCCCGACGATGCCGACCTCGCGGGCGAGCTCGGCATCGTCGAACTCGATCCCGCCGGGGCCGTCCGAGCCGAGGAGCATGCCGAGCGCCAGGAAGGCCACCAAGACCGGCACGCCGGTGCGCGCCGAGCCCAACGCGACCAGCACGCTCGCACCCAGCACCGCGCCGACCAGGAGGAGTACGACGCCTTCGTCCATCACGACATCCTTGCGGCTGGTCGCCGCAGCTGCAGCTCTAGAGCAGGATCTCGGTGGCCGTGACCGGGTCGCAGCCGCGCGTGAGCAGCTCGACCGCGTCGTGCAGATCGACCTCACTCACGGCGATGCGCTCGGCGAGATGAACCGGGTATCCGGCCTCGAGGAGGATGTGGAGCCGCCAGCTTTCGACCTTCGCCGGCTCGTTCTCGTTCCAGAGAGGGGCTTCGGTCGTCTCTGCCATGCGCGCCGGATTCGCGGCGGCGGCGGGATTCCCTTCCTCGTCCTCTACGCGTCGATCGACGCGCGCGCCGAGTACTGCCGCGCGAGCTCGACGATCCGGTCGTCGAGGCGCTGCGACGCGACGTTCATCGCCTGCTGGAGCTCGGCGGCGATCAAACCGTCGGCGCGGCGGAGGAAGCCTTCGGAAGTACGGTCGAGCTCTTCGCGGAGTCGACTTGCCGCCTCCTCGCGGATCGCGCGCATCCGGTTTTCGAACTCGACGGCCCCGGCTTCGCTGCGCGCGTCGATCTCGCGCGCGATCGTCCGCTCGACGTGCTCCACCTGTCGAAGCTCGATCTCGGCGAACGCAACCTCGATCCGCGTGCGGGCCTCGCTCTCGGCTCGGTCGACATGCTCGGTGACGGCGTGCTCGTGCTGGCGCAGACGCTCGTTCAGCTCGTCGATCGTCCGTCGGCGATCGTCCGCCTGCATTTGCAGCTCGTCGAGTGAGCGTGTGAGCGCGTCCCGCGCGCTCGATTCGAGGTCTTCGCGGAGTCGCGCGGCGGCGGTGCGCTGCTCGTCGATCGTCGCGTCGAGCTCGTCCGACTCCGAGGCGACCTTCGACTCGACGTCGGCGATGCGCTGGCGCATGCGCTGCTCGAGCGTCGAGACCGCTCCCTGGAGGGCGTTCTGGGCTCGTTCGAGATCGGCCTCCCATGCGCGCAGCCGCTCCTCGACGCGCTGCTCGACGGTGGCGACGAGCTCCGCCATGCGCTCCGACAGCTCGCGTTCGCGCACCGCCAGCTCGCCGCGCCGCTGGTCGGAGAGGCGGCGCTCCTCGGCGACGTACGCCGAGAGCGCATCGGCCTGTGCGCGGGCGATCGCGACGCGGAGCTGCTCCGTCTGCACCGCGGACTCCTCCTCGGCGGTCGCGCGAACCGCCCGGCGCGCCTCGCTGACGAGCTGCTCCGTGCGCGTCGCGCGAGCGCGCGAGCGCCGAAGCGAGAGTGCGAGCAGGACGGAGAGCAGCAGCGCGGCAACGAGCGCCGCGACCAGAGCCCAGGCGAGGGTCGTCACGCCATGACTCTAGATTCGGAAAGCGACGAGGGCGGCGGCGAGCACGACCGAGGCCGCGGCGAGGAGCCGCAGGCCACGCTCCTCGGCGAGGATCAGGCCGTCTGCGTCCAGTCGCTCGCGCGAGCCGTCTCGCAGCTCCAGCTCGCCCTCGACCGCCTCGACGCGGCGCCGCACGAAGCGCACGTGGTTGGAGAGCGCGCGCTGCGCGAGCGACAGGAGCACGGCGAACGCGCCCGCGAGGAGCGCTCCGACGCTGAGGTCTCCCGCAACCGCGGCGTAGCCGCAGACCAGCGGGAAGCCGCCCCAGGCGAGGCCGAACCACAGGTCGGAGTGGAAGCGCCCGCCGAGGAGCTCGAGGTTGTACGCCACGACGAGGAACAGTCCGACGGGGACGAGGAGGATCAACCAGGGCTCGAACGCGATCGCGCCGACGAGGCCGATGCCGCAGGCGGCCGCAATCGACACGGCCGCGAGCCCGACGAGCACCCCGTCGGGGATGCTCGTGCGCAACGGACGACCGCGCAGCTCGTCGAGCGCGTGGGCTCCGATGCCGACGGCGAGCGCGAAGGCGGCGACGGCTGCACCGAGCCGTCCCCAGGCGACGACGGGAGCGAGGCAGCCACCGATCACGACGTAGGAGAGGTGCCAGGCCGTGTACGGCAGGTGCAGGAGCGTGACGTAGTCGCGCCAGCCGCCCGTGTCGAGCGCGTACCAGGACGGCCTGGCCGACGGCACGCTCATCGGCGCCGACCCGAGATGACCACTCCTCCGCCGAGGCTCATCCGGCGCACCGCGAGGTCCTCGATACCCGCCGCGGACCAGAGCTCGAGCTGGCGCTCGAGGGGGTAGGCGTCCCAGTACGAGCGGATCGACCCGCCGAGGAAGTCGCCGACCTCGCGCCAGCCGTTCCGCAGCACGCGGCCCGCGAGCGGAAGTCCGGCGCGGACGTACAGCTCCCACGCCGGGCGTGCGAGGCCCGACGGAACGCCGAACTCGAGTGACGCCAGCACGCCGCCCGGGCGGACGACGCGCGCGAGCTCGGCGAGAGTCGCTCCCGGATCGTCGACGTAGCGCAGGAGGTAGGTGACCGTGAGGTGGTCGAACGTCGCGTCGTCGAACGGCAGGGCCTCGGCCGACGACTCGACGAGCTCGACGCGCGTGCCGAACCGCTCGCGAGCGCGCGTGAGCATCCCAGCGCTCTGGTCGACGCCGGTGACCTTGAATCCGCGGCGGAGGAGCTCGGCTGCGACGAGCCCCGTTCCCGTTGCGACGTCGAGGACGTGGCCGCCGTCGCGCGGGAGCCGCGAGACGAGAAAACGCCGCCAGCGCGGGTCCTGACCGAAGGAGAGCGTCGCGCCGACGCGGTCGTACGACGGGCCGAGTGGCGCAAACAGCTCCCTGGCATCGACTGACGGCACGCCGCCTATTGTGGGCGACATGGCGCTGGCCGACGAGTTGGAGCGTGCGGCAGCGCTCGCGCAGGCACACGTCGGGGACGGCGACGTCGTCTCGGGCGTCCTTGCGACCGAGTCGGAAACGGGACGGCGCGTGTATCTCTGCTCGGTCGACGGCGCCGACGGAACGCGCGCCTGGCTCGGCGTCCGCGACGACGGCACGGCCGTGACGAGTCGCGTCGAGGTTCGTGCCGCGGTGTCGATCGCAGCGCTCTGCGAGGTCGCGGTGGACACGGCCGGAGGAGGCGATCTCGACGGTCTGATCGCGAGCCTGGCCGACCTCCGCGCGCGGGAAGCCCCCGAGGGCATCGAGGACGCGGAGGCGGCTGCGGCTGCCCTGCGCGAGGTTCTCGGCGAGCCTCCTCAGCTCGCCTCGCCTGCGCGGCTCGACGAGATCGGCACGGCGACGCGGCGGCTCGAGCTCGAGCTCGACCCCGGCGGCGCGTCGCCCTTCTCGGCGGCGCTGAAGTCCGCGCAGGGCGCGGTGTCGGAACTGCAGCGCGAGGTCGAGGCCGGCTACCTGGTCCCCCTCACGTAACCTCTGGGTGATGGAGGGCAGCGGCGGCTTCTTCCCGTTCGGCGGCGGCGACCCCGAGGATCTCCTCGGCGCGCTGCGCGAGTTCGCCGAGAAGCAGGCCGACTCCGTGCAGGAGGCTCAGCGCGAGCAGTTCGCGACGCTGACGCTGTCGACCGCAGTCGAGCTGACCGCGGCAGCGCTCGGCCAGCTGCAGGTGGACGGCCCATCCGATGCGCAGGCGATCGCTCTGCGCGACGCGATGCGCGTGCTCTTTCCCGAGGCGGTCGCGCTCGTCTCGGCAGCCCGTCAGGGCTTCATGCGCCAGAGCTGATCGTCGTCAGGAGGCTCCAGCCTCCGTCGATGACGACCGTCTGGCCGCGGATCATGTCCGCGTCCGGCGAGCAGAGGAACGTCACGACGCGGGCGACGTCGTCGGGCGTCACCATCCGGCCGACGGGGTTGCGCTCGCCCATCGCGAGCATCGCCTCCTTGTTCGGGAAGTGCTCGAGGGCGCCCGTCTCGACGACTCCCGCCGACACCGCGTTCACCCGGATCCCGCGCGGCGCGAGCTCCACGGCGAGATAGCGAACGAGCGCCTCGAGCGCGGCCTTCGACGCGCCGACGAGCGTGTAGTTGTCGAGCACGCGCACGGAGCCGAGGCTCGAGATCCCGAGGATCGACGCGCCGGCGGGCATCGTCGGTGCGGCGGCACGGGTCAGCGAGAGCAGCGCGCGCGCGTTCGCCGAGAGCGTCCAGTCCCAGTGCTTGTCCTCGGTCTCGAGGGCCGGGCGGATGACGCCCGTTGCCGCCGCGTGAATGAGCACGTCGAGCGGCCCAAGCGCGGCCACCTCCTCGGCGATGCGCGTCGAGGCGACGTTCCCGCGGACGAGGATCGGCTCCGCGCCGAGCTCGCGCAGCTCCGACGCGGTCTCCTCGGCCGGCGTGTCGCCGCGCATGTAGCCGATCGCCACACGCGCCGCACCGAGCGAGGCGAAGCGAAGCGCGATCGCCTTGCCGATGCCGCGCGACCCTCCGGTCACGAGGACCGAAGCGCCCTCGAAGGTCATTCCGCTTTGGGGAGCGGGTCGTACGCCGGTGCCGAAGACGGGATCGTCTCCCAACCGATGCGGCTCGCCGGCTCACGATCGCCGCTCTCCGCGAGGGAGGACGCGTGGCCGAGGCGGTCGAGAAGCTCCATCTTCTCCTCCCCGTACTTGCGCGTCGGATGGTCATCCGGCAAGTCCTGGATCAGCTCGCGCACCCGGGCGCGCAGCTGATACGCGAAGTGCGGCGTCGCAGGGCCGACGAGGGCGTCGATGTCGTCGCGAGTCGGCTCGGCCATGGCGGCCGAAGCCTAGTGCCTGTGGAGAGATTGACGCGAACTTGTCGCCCTTACAGTGCCAGGCACTGTAAAGACCGCGCTAGTCGTCGACCTCCTCGGACATCGCGACGATGTCGGCGCGGGAGAGCTTCCCGACGAGCTCGGGATGGTCTTCGGAGACGTGCTGCTCGACCTTCGCCACGATCTCGTCCTCGGTCTCGGCCTTCACGACACGGCCGCACTCGCAGTTGATCAAGAGGGACATCGAGCCTCCTTCGGGTTGACAGCGAGACTATGACCCGGTTCGCTTGGCGCGACGTTGCGGTGACCTTGGCGAAACCTTGGCAGATCACGGAACGAGAATTCAGCTCTGTGGAAAGCTCGTCGCCCGGATCGACGGGCGGCGAGTGGACGCCGACCTCCCGGGGCGCCAGGGGCGCCTCGCCTTCGCGTTCCTGACGCTCAACCGGCACCGTGTTGTCACGAGGAGCGCGCTCGTCGACGCGATCTGGCCGGCGGAGCCGCCGGCGCTCGTGGACACGGCGCTGAACGCGCTGATCTCCAAGCTGCGCAAGGCTCTCGGCTCGGACACGGTGAGCGGGCGCGGCGACGTGCGGCTCGTGCTTTCCGATGCCTGGGTCGACGTGGAGGCTGCCGCGGAGGCCATCCATCGAGCCGAAGGCGCGGTCGGCCGTGGTGCCTGGGCCGAGGCGTGGGGGCCGGGACGGGTGGCGCTCCACGTCGTCCGCCGGGAGTTCCTCCCCGGTGAGGGTGCGGCCTGGGTCGAGCACGAGCGCCGCGTGCTCGAGGAGATCGAGCTGCGTGCGCTCGAATGCGTCGGCAAGTCGAGCCTCGAGCTCGGGCCGAACGAGCTCGAGTCGGCCGTCCGCTCGGGGCGCGACCTCGTCCGGCTCGCCCCGCATCGCGAGAGCGGGTACCGAGTGCTCATGCGCGCGCTCGCGGCGGAGGGAAACGACGCAGAGGCGCTCGGTGTCTACGAGCGCTTGCGCGTTCGACTCCGCGAGGATCTGGGGATCGCACCGAGTGCCCCGACCCAAGAGCTCTACCGCGCACTGCTCGGCTAGCTAGGAATCCTCGCGTGAGTGCGCTCGTGGACATCAGCGCGGAGCTGTCGACGCGGGTCGAGGCGCTGCGGTTTCCGTCCGTGCCGTTCGTCTACAACCCGCTCGTCTACGCCCGCATTCCGCACGAGACGTACCTCGAGCGCTGGGGAACGAAGACGCCGCGTGAGGTGCTCATGCTCGGCATGAACCCCGGGCCGTTCGGCATGGCGCAGACAGGTGTTCCCTTCGGCGACGTCGCGATGGTGCGCGACTTCGTCGGCGTCACCGGGCCTGTCGAGAAACCTCCCCGCGAGCATCCGCGACGGCCGATCGCGGGCTTCGAGTGCGGGCGGAGCGAGGTGAGCGGCACGCGCTTCTGGGGCTGGGCTCGCGATCGCTTCGGGACGGCGGAGCGATTCTTCGACCGGGTCTTCGTCGCGAACTGGTGCCCGCTCGTCTTCATGGACGAGTCGGGGAGGAACCGCACCCCGGACAAGCTCCCTGCCGGAGAGCGCGCGCCGCTGTTTCGCGCGTGCGACGACGCGCTCGCCAGGATCGTCGACGTGCTGCGACCGACGCTCGTCGTCGGTATCGGCCGCTTCGCCGAGCGGCGGGCGCACGAGGCGCTTGCAGACGGAGCTCTCATCGGGAGCATCCCGCACCCGAGCCCGGCGAGCCCCGCTGCGAACCGCGGCTGGGCCGAAGCCGTCGACGCGCGGCTGCGCGAGCTCGGGTTCGACCCGCGCGGATAGCGTCGGAACATGCGGCGCCCGACCTCGGTGGAGCTGATGCTCCTGACGACGATCCTGCTCTGGTCGCTGAACCTCAGCGTGACGAAGTACATCCTCGACAACGGGCTCGAGCCGCTGTCCTACGCCACGGCCCGCTACGCGCTCGCCGGAGCGATCTTCGTCGCACTGACGCTGTTCGCGCAGCGGACCCTTCGCATCGAGCGTCGACACGTCCCCGTGCTCCTCGCTCACGGCCGTACTGCTCTGGCTCAACCAGGTCTGCTTCGTGCTCGCGCTCGACGCCACGAGCGCGTCGACGATCGGCCTGCTGATCGGGACGATCCCGATCTTCGCGGCGCTGTTCGGGGTCGCGCTCGGCCATGAGCGCCTCGGAAGGCGCTTCTGGGCCGCAGCGGCGATCTCGTTCGTCGGGGTCGCGCTCGTCGCCGTCGGCGCCGGCGGCGACGTGTCCGGCGGCTACTGGGGCGGGATCCTCCTCGGGCTCGTGACCGCTGCGACCTGGGCGGCGTACTCGGTCGCCGTCGACGCCGCTCATGCAGACCTACTCGCCGTCGCACGTGAGCGCGGTCGTCATCCGCGGGGCATGGGTCTTGATCGCGCTGGTCGGACTCCCGGTGACCACGTCGCAGGACTGGGAGGTCGGCTGGGAGATCTGGACGCTGCTCGTCCTCGCAACGGTCGGCCCGCTCGTCCTGACGAACATCCTCTGGTTCCGCGTCCTCCACCGGATCGGCCCGGCGCGGGCGACGCTGGCCGCCAACCTGCAGCCGTTCGTCGCCGCCGTGCTCGCCGTCGTGCTGCTGTCCGAGCCGCTCGGTCTTGCTGCAGATCGCCGGCGGCGCTGCTCATCGCCGTGGGGATCGTCGTCGCCCGGCGGAGAACGACTCCGGCCCAGGCCGCCTAGAATCGGACGCATGAGCGAACACGACTTCATGCCGATCGACGGCTGGGATCACCTCGAGATCTGGGTCGGGAACGCGAAGCAGTCGGCGTACTTCTACGAGAGCGCCTACGGCTTCACGCGCACGGCCTACGCAGGCCCCGAGACGGGCGTCCGCGACCGCGCCTCCTACGTGCTCGAGCAGGGCGAGATCCGCTTCGTCCTCACGAGCGGGCTGCGCGGCGACAGCGAGATCTGCCGGTGGGCTGCGACGAAGGGCGACAGCGTGCGCGACGTCGCGCTCGCCGTTCCGGACGCGACGAACGCGTATCGCCAGGCCGTGCAGCGCGGTGCGCGCGGCGTCGTCGAGCCGCACTGGGTCGAGGACGACGCACGGCCGCGTCGAGCTCGCCGCGATCGCGACCTACGGCGACAACATCCACAGCTTCGTCAACCGCTCCGAGTACTCGGGCCCGTATCTGCCCGGCTTCGTCTCGGTCTCGCCGAACGGCGCGCCCGCGCGAGGCGTCGGCCTCATCGCGATCGACCACGTCGTCGGCAACGTCGAGCTCGGCCGCATGGACGAGTGGGTCGACTTCTACGCGCGCGTCCTCGGCTTCACGCAGCTCACGCACTTCTCGGACGAGGACATCTCGACCGAGTACTCGGCGCTCATGTCGAAGGTGATGACGGACGGCGAGGGGAAGATCAAGTTCCCGATCAACGAGCCGGCCGAGGGCAAGAAGCGAAGCCAGATCGAGGAGTACCTCGAGTTCCACGGCGGCCCGGGCGTCCAGCACGTCGCGATGCAGTCGGAGGACATCGTGAAGACGGTCGCCGCGCTGCGCGAGCACGGCGTCCTCTTCATCGCGACGCCGGACACGTACTACGACATCGTCCAGGAGCGCGTGGGCGAGATCGAGCAGAGCTGGGACGACCTGCGCTCGATGGGGATCCTCGCCGACCGCGACGAGGAGGGCTACCTGCTGCAGCTCTTCACGAAGATCGTCCAGGACCGCCCGACGCTCTTCTTCGAGGTGATCGAGCGCCACGGCTCGCGCGGCTTCGGGATCGGCAACTTCAAGTCGCTCTTCGAGGCGATCGAGCGCGAGCAGGCGCTACGCGGGAATCTCTGAGACGTCCTCGAGGAGCGCCTCGCCCTCCCGGATGTAGCGGGTCGCGCCGACCGAGCGGTAGAAGGCGAGCGCTTGTCGCACGTTCTCCGGCTCGCGGGTTCGGAGCCGCGCCAGGGCCTCGTCGGGCAGGGAACCGATCTGGAAGAAGACGTCGGCCGCCCGCCCGAGCGCGCCATCGAGGATCGCGATCGCAGCTTCAGTCCAGAGCGAGTCGTACGCGATACGTCCCACCCAGGCTCGGACGTCGTCGGCGTTGCCCAAGACCTCTGCCGCCCGGGCCAGGTCGACCGCCGGTGGACGAACCGCGTGTCTGGCCGATCCCGCGAGGATCTCTCGGGCGGCGTCTGCGGCATCGTCGATACGCGCGGTCTCGATTGCGAGATGCAGGCGCACCGCCAGCGCCGAGAGCACGAACTGCTGATCCTTCGTCTCGTGCGCACGCTCGATGCTCCGGAGGGCGTCGCTGGAGGCGGCGGCCTCGTGTCCTCTGGCGAGGAGCAACAGTGCGCGCGTCCAGCGGATGTTCGGCTCGAGGTGATGGGGTGAGCCCGCCTCGAACGCCTCGACCGCACTGTTCGCGTCGGCCAGCGCCCGATCCCACTCGCCGGAGTAGTAGTCGGACTCGGGCAGGAGGAGCTGAAGAAAGCGCAGCGTCCGCACGTCGCCGAATCGTTCGGCGATCCGCATCGCCTCCTGGAGCATCCCGTGGTCGCGGCGGACGTCACCGGCCAGCGCGTACATGAAGCCCAGGTTGGTATAGAGGGACGCGGCGCGATGAGAGTCCGCCTCGAGCGCGATCTCGATGCTCTGGTCGATGTCGTCCAGCCCGTCTGGTTCGCCCAGCTCGAATCGGGCAGCTCCGAGGCTCGTGAGGGCGGCCGCACGTACTTCGTCGAGAGCGAGTCGCTCCCCGATGGCGATCGCCTCGGTCGCAGCCGGAATGGCGTCCTCGTACTCGCCCGCGGTCCGTTCTCATAAACGCGAAGCGCACGAGCACCAGCGCTCGCGTCGCCGACGGCTCGGCGCCGACCAGGTCCTGCGCTCGACTCAGGTGCTCGACGCTCCTGTCGCGCTTGCCGCGATCCCACCAGATCGAGCTCAACTGCACCTGCGCGTCCGCAGCACCGACGGACTCTCCCGCGTCGATAAGGGCCTGCGACGCGTCCTCGAGAACGCGCTCCGCGCGCTCATCGGCGATGAACTGAAGCGCTCTACCGAAGCGAAGAAGAAGCTCCGGCCGCCGGGGGTCGTGGTCCGGCAGGAGCTCCAGCGCGTGCTCGTAGAAGCGCGCAGCACTGGCCGACGCCGTGAGTCCCGTCGCCCGGTCGCCTGCCTCGATGAGCGCGTCGCGTGCACGCTCGGCGATCTCCTCGACCGGCCGATCCGTCGCGTTCGCGAGCTCCAGGGCGGCCAGGTAGTGCTGCGCGAGCATCTCCGCGTGGTCCTCCGGTCGGCCGAGCGACCCGATCCACTCGGCCACGAGGCGGTGCTTGTCGCCACGTTCGGCGCGCGGGATCTGACCGTAGGCGACGTCGCGGATGAGCAGGTGCCGGAAGGTGTACTCGTCCTCGCCGGCAACGGACGATCGGCGCTCGCGCCTCACGAACTGCTTGCGCTCGAGCGAGTGCAGGAGCTCCTCGGCAGTCCATCGAGGCACGCCGGCGACGACCGCTGCAGCGCCGAGCCAGAAGACGTTGCCGGCCACGGCTGTGGCCTGGAGCAGCGTCTTCTCCGAGTCGGTGAGCGCATCCAGGCGGGCGGCGATGAGCCCTTGGATGCTCTCCGGGAGGTCGCCTAGCGCTCGTCCGGCCCCGACGAGCCGGGCGAACTCCTCGGCGTACAGGGGATTACCTCCTGCGCGCGCCAGGAGCTCGGTGCGCGTGTCCGCGTCCAGCACCGGGCGGTCGAGGAGCGCGTGCACGAGATCTGCTGTCTGGTCGTCCGACAGCGGGCTGAGGGAGAGGGTGACCGCATTCGGCTTGCCGCCGCCCCAGCCCACCCGGCGCTCGAGCAGCTCGGGCCGGGCTGTCCCGACGACCAGGATCGGCACCCCGGTCGCCCAGCCGACGAGGTGATCGACGAAGTCGAGGAGCGCGTCGTCGGCCCAGTGCAGATCCTCGAACACGAGAACGAGCGGGTGCTGCTCGGCCAGAGCCTCCAAGAACCGTCGCCAGGCGGCGAATGCCTCGGTTCGCCGATCCTCCGATCCGCTCTCTCCTTCGAGTCCCACGAGCGGACGCAAGTGTCGCTCGAGCGAGCGTCGATCCTCGTCCTGCGCAACCGCATCCACGGCTGCTCGAAGCTTCGACTGCGCCTGCTCCGAGCTGTCTGTCTCCAGGATCCCCGCCTGCGCCTTCACCATCTCACCGAGCGCCCAGAAGGTGATCCCTTCCCCATACGGCAGCGACCGGCCCTGCCGCCAGTTGATGAGCTCCGGCGCTCGGTCGACGTGCTGGAAGAGCTCCCACACGAGCCGGCTCTTCCCGATGCCCGGAACGCCGACCAGCGTCACGAGCTGTGGCTCGCGCTCGCGACGCGCGCGGTCGAGCGTCGAGATGAGGGCGTCGAGCTCCTCTCGGCGGCCGACGAGCTCGGTGCTGCCGAGCTGCCGGACGTCGACGCCGAACCGTGCCTTCGCCTCGAGCGCCTCGAAGACGACGACCGGCTCGGTCTTGCCCTTGGCATCGACGGGCGGCGCCTCGCGGTAGGAGATAACCGGCTCGGTCGCGCGGAAGGTCGTCTCGTCGACGAGGATGCCGTTCGTCGGCGCTGCGGTCTGAAGACGAGCCGCCGTGTTGACGACGTCGCCGGAAGCCATTCCCTCGCCCGCCTCTGGCCGGGCGCCGAGCGCGATCAGTGCCTCGCCAGTCGTGACCCCGATCCGGACCTCGAGCTCGCCCGTCCTCGACGAGGGAGTCGCGGATCGCGAGCGCGGCGCGAACGGCGCGCTCGGGGTCGTCCTCGTGCGCGACCGGAGCACCGAAGATGGCCATCACCGCGTCGCCGATGAACTTCTCCACGGTTCCGCCTCGCCGCTCGAGCTCGGCGCGCACCTGCGCGTGGTAGGGCTGCAGCACGCGTCGCACGTCCTCGGGATCGAGCCGCTCGGCGCGCGCGGTGAAGCCGACGAGGTCGCAGAAGAGGCAGGTGACGACCTTGCGCTCCTCGCGCTGAGCCTCGAGCGCGAGCGATGTCGCGCACCACGAGCAGAAGCGCGCGTCGTCGCGCGTTCTCGCGCCCGCAGCTCGGGCAGATCTTCACGCGGGGAGGATAGGGCGGGTCTGCTCACGGCAGAAGGCCGTAGCCTTCGCGCATGTCGCCGCAGCGCCGAACGGCGCTCGTCTCGGTCGGGGCCGCGTGTCTCCTCGTCGCGATCAAGCTCGTCGTCGGGCTCGCCAGCTCGAGTCTCGGGCTGCTCGCCGAGGCGGCGCACTCGGGCACCGACCTCGCGGCCGCGCTGCTCACGTTCTTCGCCGTGTCGGTGGCGGTTCGTCCGGCGGATCGCGGTCACCCGTACGGCCACGCGAAGGCCCAGAACCTCGCCGCGCTCGCCGAGGCCGGGTTCCTCATCCTCGTCAGCGTCGGGATCGCGATCGCTGCGATCCTTCGGCTCGCGGGCGTCGTCGAGTTCGAGGTCGATCCGACGTGGTGGACGTTCGCGGCGATCGGGCTCGTCCTCGCCATCGACGCCTCGCGGACGCTGGTGTCGCTGCGGGGCGCGCGGCTGTACCGAAGCGACGCACTCCTCGCCAACGCGCTCCACTTCGGGAGCGACTTCGCCGGCACGCTCGCCGTTCTCGCCGGGCTGATCGCAGCGGCGGCAGGCTTCCAGGCAGGCGACTCGATCGCGGCGCTCTTCGTCTCCGGTCTCGTCGTCGTCGCGGCCTTCCGGCTCGCGGGCCGGAACGTCGACGTGCTCATGGATCGCTCGTCCGAGGACGACGCCAGGATCGCGCGTCGCGCGCTCGAGTCGCTCGACCCCCCGGTCGAGCTGCGCCGGCTCCGGCTGCGGCGGGCGGGAGGAGAGCACTTCGCGGACGTCGTCATCGGCGTTGCTCCCGGCGCGGCCATCGGTCAGGGGCACGCGGCTGCCGATCGTGTCGAGGACGCACTGCAGGGCGTCTTCCCGGGGGTCGACGTCGTCGTCCACGTCGAGCCTCGCGAGAGCGCCGGCGTCCTCCGCGAGCGCGTCCTCGCCGCCGCGCTCACCGTGTCGTACGTGCGGGAGATCCACAACCTCAAGGTCCTCGACGTCGACGGCAGCATCGAGGTCGCGCTCCACCTGAAGCTTCCGGGCGACTTCCCGCTCGACGAGGCGCACGACATCGCGGAGCAGGTCGAAGCGGCGATCCACGCGGAGGTTCCGGAGGTGAAGAGCGTGCAGACGCATCTCGAGCCGCTTCGCGAGACGGCCTCCGGCGAGGAGATCGACATCGACGCCGCCGCGATCGAGCAGGCGGTACGAGAGGAGACCGGAGCCGAGCCGCGCGAGCTGCGCTTCGTCCGCACGGACGACGGGATCGTCGTCTTCCTGACGCTCGGCCTCGGCGGTGCAGGTTCGCTCGCCGAGGCGCACGGACGTGCGAGCGCGATCGAGGAGCGCGTGCGCAGTGTCGTTCCGGCGGTCGCCGACGTCGTGGTACACACCGAACCCTGATGCGGCTCTGCATGTTCCACCCCGTCGGCCACCCGCTGGAGCGCGGCTGGGTCGGGCGCATCGACGGCGATCGTGTGCTCCAGCTGGCCGCGCAGACGCTGCAGTCGTTCTTCACGGGCGGAGGGACGGCGAGAGAGCACGCGGAGTACCCGTTGCACGACGTCGTGCTCCTCGCGCCGGTGCTCCACCCGCCGTCCGTCCGCCTCTTCGACGAGCCAGGCGTCGTTCGCGTTCGCGAATCCGGCGGCGATCGTCGGGCCGGGCGCGAGATCGCTTGCGCACGATCAGGTCTCGAGGCCTGATCGTGGCTGCTGCGAATCGCGGTCGTGATCGGCGCGGACGGGGCGATCGGAGGATTCACCGTGCTCGCCGAGTGGCGCGCGTCCTGGCGTCGCACGCCGCCGAAGGATCGCGACTTCGCGCTCGGGCTCGGGCCCGTCGTCGTCACGCCGGACGAGTTCGCCGACGCGCTCGCGGATTCGACTGGACGGCTGCGACGACCCTGGCTGCCGCAGGGACGCACGCTCTATCCCGGGCGACGTCGCTGGCCGGCCCGGCGTCGAGAGCGGCGTCGAGGTCGAGCCGGGCGAGACGGTCTCGCTCGGCGTCGACGGGATCGGCACCCTCGAGCAACGGGTCGCCGGCTGAGCATGCAGCTCGTTCTCGACTGGGACGGAACGGTCACCGAGGCGGACACGCTGCACCTCGCCTCGCGCGAGTTCGGCGACGAGACGTCTGTACGACGCGGTGGAGAACCGCGCTCGGCCGCGACCTCACGCTGCACGAGGTGATCGCGCTCGAGATCACGAGCGTCCGTGCGCCCCTCGCGGAGGTCGTCGACTGGATGCGCGAGAACGTCCGGATTCGGCCGGGGTTCGCCGAGCTCGCGGAGGCGCACCGTCCGCTCGATCGTCTCGAGCGGCTTCCACGAGCTGATCGCGCCGATCCTCGAGCGTGACGGGATCGAGCTCGACGTCGTCGCGAACCGGCTCGACCCGCGGCCCGACGGCTGGCGGGCGATCTTCCGCGACGACGCGTCGTGCGACGTCTGCGGCGAGCCGTGCAAGCGCTCGGACGCTCGCAGGGCTCGGCGGGTTCGTCTACGTCGGTGACGGCTTCTCCGACCGCTGTGTCGCGCAGCTCGCGACGCGGGTCTTCGCCCGAGACGGCCTCGCGACGTACCTCGACGCGAAGGGCGTGGCGTTCGAGCTCTTCGACGACTTCTACGACGTCGCCGAGTGCGCTCGACGGCGGCGCCGTCGTGCCGCCGACGCGCAGCCGCGGCCGGAAGACGTAGCTCGGCTGCCGCTCGGACGGCCTCGCGACCTGACCCCACAGCGCCTCGACGGCCGTGCGCGCGATCTCGTCGATCGGCTGCTCGACCGTCGTGAGCGGCGGGTTCGTCCAGGTCGCGGCGTCGATGCCGTCGAAGCCGACGATCGAGAGCTCCTCGGGCACGTGGAGGCTCTGTTGCCCCGCTTCCTGCAGCGCGCCGATGGCCATGAGGTCGCTCGAGCAGATCACGGCGGTGGGACGCTCTCGGCCGGGCTTCGCGAGGAGCTCGCGCAGCGCCTCGCGTCCGCCACCGACGGTGAACGAGGAGTGTGCGACGAGCCCGTCCGTGAGCTGAGCAGCCCGGAGAGCGTCACGGTGCCCGAGCGCCTTCTCGCGTGTGGGGAGCGCGTACTCGTCGCCCGCGACGAAGCCGATGCGCTCGTGTCCGAGCTCGACGAGATGCTCGGTCGCGATCCGCCCGGCGGCGCGCTCGTCCACGCCGACGGAGGTCACGTCGAGCTCCTCGGAGCCGCCGTTCACGAAGACGAGCCGCGCACCGCGCTCGAGCAGCTTCGCGTAGTGCGAGTGCCGGCCGCGTACGTCCGTGATCTCGGCCGAGATGAAGAGCATGCCCTCGACGCCGCGCTCGAGGAGCATCCGCACGTAGTCGCGCTCGCGCCCGGCCGAGCCGTGCGTGTTGCAGAGGATCGTTGCGAGGCCGCTCCGCGATGCGTGCATCTCCATCGCCTCGGCAAGAGCGGCAAAGATCGGATTCGAGAAGTCGGGGACGAAGAGCCCGATCGCGGCCGACGGCTCGACGCGGCCCGGCGGGACGTAGAGGAGGTCGCGCATCGCGCCCTCGACGCGCTCCTTCGTCTCGGGTCGCACGGCGGACGAGCCGCTCGCGACGCGCGAAGCGGTCGCCAGGCTAACTCCCGCGCGGTCGGCGACGTCTCTAAGACTGGCCATCGGCTTCGGCCACAGGTCGGCCCGTGGGGGGCAGCATCTCGTTTCGGAGGAAAGAAACGCTCGTCATGTCCATCCGGGTGATCTTAGCCAGGTTTGGGCAAGGTCGGCCAGCTTGACCGATGGTTCAAGTGCGCGTTAAGCTCACCGCGCGTTTCATGAGAATGAAACAACACTTCATTCGGCGCGCACCATCTCGTTCCTCAAGGAGGGCACTCATGTTCAGTACTCGCAGGTTGCGGGTCGTTGCCGGCCTCGCCGTCAGCGCACTCGTCGCCGTCGTTGCCGTCTCGGCCGGCACGTCGGCGAACACCCAGTCGGCGAAGCTCGTCATCTGGGCGGACGCCGATCGCGTCCCGGCCGTGACGCAGGTCGCCAACGCGTGGGCGCAGATCGAAGGGCGCGACCGTTCAGGTCGTCCAGAAGGAGCTCGGACCGATCCGCTCGCAGCTCACGACCGTCGCCGCCAGACACGGCACCGGACGTCATCGTCGGCGCGCACGACTGGGTCGGCGAGCTCTCCGGCGAACGGCTCGATCCTCCCGCTCTCGCCGTCCGCGGCGACGAAGAAGCAGTTCCCGGCGTACGCGCTCAACGCGTTCTCGTACGGCACCGCGCATCAAGAAGCTCTACGGCATGCCGGCCGCACTCGAGAACATCGCGCTGATCACGAACACGAAGCTCGCGAAGGTGCCGACGTCGTTCGCCGACCTCGAGAAGCAGGCGCTCGCGGCGAAGAAGAAGACGAAGGCGCAGGTCGGACTCGCGGTCCAGCAGGGTCCGGGGAGACGCGTACCACATGTACCCGTTCTTCTCGGGCCTCGGCGGCTACGTCTTCGGACCGAACAAGGCAGGCAATCTCGACCCGTCGGACATCGGTGTCGCGAACCCGAAGTTCCTGAAGAACGCCGCCGCTGATCGACAAGTGGAACAAGGAAGGGCTCATCCGCTCGCAGGTGACCGACGGACAATCGCAAAGGACGCTGTTCCTGAACGGCAAGGTCGCCGTACTACGTCACCGGCCCGTGGTTCCTGAGCGACATCCAGAAGTCGGGCGTGCAAGTACGCGATCTCGGCGTTCCCGCAGATCGTGCCCGGGCATCAAGTCGGCGCCGTTCCTCGGTGTCCAGGGCTTCATGGTGACGAAGTACTCGTCCACCCACGGCGTCGAGTCGCTCGCGAAGGATCTCGTCGCGAACTACATGATGCGGCCCGCGGCGCAGCTCGCGCTCGCGACGGCCAACGACCGCTTCCCGGCGAACCCGAGGGCGCTCGCGCAGATCAAGGACAAGGACCTGAAGGCGTTCGGTCGCTGCCTCCGTCGGCGGCGTGCCCGATGCCGAACATCCCGCAGATGGCCAGCGTCTGGCGGGACCTCGGCGCTGCGTGGGTGCGCTCGACGAAGGGCGCGGGCTCGATTCCGGCCCGGAAGTCGTTCATCGGCGCGCAGAAGAGCATCGCGCAGAAGATCGGCTGAGTAGTCCGCAAGACCGGGAGATCCGCAACGCGGATCTCCCGGTCGCGGGCAAATCCCTGAAGGCGGCCGCTTCGCGGTCGCGTCGCAGCGAAGGACCCGGTTAGCGAAAGGACCCGGTTACGCCGTGACGAGCGCTCCCATCGCAGTTCCTCCACGTCGTCCCGAGCCCCTCGTCGCTCGTGCGAGGTGTCGGATTCTTCTCGGGCCCCGTCGGGCTCGGCATCAAGATCGTCCTGCTCGCCGCTGCTGAACGCCCTCGTGCTATGGGCGGTGGGGGTTCTCGTCGCCGACGGCAAGTGGATCGCCGTGCTCGTCGTCGCTCGCGGCGACGCGCTCATCGACTTCGTCTACCTCTATCCGAGCCGGCGCCTCGTCCCGCTCAAGTACCTCGTCCCCGGGGTCGTCTTCCTCGTCGCCTTCGTCGTGATCCCGATCGTCTCGAACGTCAACATCGCGTTCACCAACTGGTCGACCGGACACAACCTGACGAAGGACGAGGCGATCGTCGCGATCGAGGAGGTCTCGCTCGTCGCGCCGGCCGACGGGAAGACGTACACCGCGACGCCGGCGACGAACGACGGCGAGCTCGTGCTGCTCCTCGTCGACGACGTGACGGGCGACCTCTACGTCGGCTCCGAGAGTGGCCTCGAGCCTCTCCCCGCCGAGTCGGCGACGGTCGAGGTCGGCGCGATCACCGCCGCAGAGGGCTACGAGGTACTGCAGGGGACGGACCTCGTCAGGCATCGACGCCGAGCTCGCCGCGCTCACGATCCCGGCCGGCGAGGACTAGCTTCATCCGGGCCGAGGGCCTGAGCCTGGCGAGTCCAGCTCCAGCCGACGCTCGAGTACGACAGTGCCAGTGACACGTTCACGAACATCGAGACCGGAACGATCTACTCGGACAACGGCGAGGGCTCGTACGTCTCGCCTGCGGGCGAGGTGCTCGAGCCCGGATGGCGGACGTACGTCGGCTTCCAGAACTTCTCGACCGTCCTCACGAATCCGCTCTATCGCGATCCGTTCGTCAGCGTCTTCGTCTGGACGTTCGCGTACGCGTCGCTCTCGGTGTTCATCATGTTCGCGCTCGGGCTGTTCCTCGCGATCGTGCTGAACAAGCCGACGCTCAAGCTGCGGCGCATCCAGCGCGCGCTCCTCGTCCTGCCGTTCGCGATCCCGGCGTTCCTCTCCGTGCTCGTCTGGCAGGGACTGCTGAACGACGAGTTCGGCGCGATCAACCAGACGCTCGGGCTCGACATCCCGTGGCTCTTCGATGCGAAGTGGGCGAAGGTCTCCTGCATCCTCGTCAACGTCTGGCTCGGCTTCCCGTACTTCTTCCTCGTCAACACGGCCGCGCTGCAGGCGATCCCCGCCGAGCTGACGGAGGCCGCTCGCGTCGACGGCGCCAGCTCGCTCCAGGTCTTCAGGCGCGTGACGCTGCCGCTGCTCCTCGTCGTCACGGCGCCACTCCTCATCGCCTCGTTCGCGTTCAACTTCAATCGCGTTCAACAACATCTTCTTCCTGACCGGAGGAGGGCCCGTACGGCGTCGACCAGAGCATCGCCGGGTCGACTGACATCCTCATCAGCTACACCTACAAGCTGGCTTTCTCCGCCGGGCAGGGCGCCCAGTACGGGCTCGCCGCGGCGGTATCCATCTTCATCTTCTTCATCGTCGCCGGCATCTCCGCGTTCTCGTTCTGGCGCACGAAGAGCCTGGAGACGGTTCGATGACGACCCTGGAACAGACCGAGGCAGTCACCGCGGCTCGCACCGCGGAGGGGCGCCGCCGCCGGTCGGGCTTCGCCTCCGACTGGTGGCGCTATCTCGTCGGCCTGCTCGCGATCGCTTTTGCTGTATTCCCGATCCTGTACGTCGTCGCGTCGGCGTTCAACCCAGTCAACTCTCTCTCCGGCTCTGGGCTGATTCCCGAGGACGTCACGCTCGACAACTTCCGCGCGATCCTCAGCGGCACCCCGGGCGAGGAGGGAACGAGCGGAGCGTCGCTCGACATCCCCTACAAGAACTGGTACGTGAACATGCTCTTCGTCTCGGGGGCGACCGCGCTGATATCGGTCTTCTTCGGCGTGCTCGCGGCGTACGCGTTCGCGCGCTTCCGCTTCAAGGGGCGGCGGCTGGGGATGCTGGGCCTGCTCCTCATCCAGATGTTCCCGACGTTCCTCGCGGTGGTCGCGATCTACCTGATCGTGCTCCGCGTCGGTGACATCTTTCCCGCTATCGGCCTCGACACGAGGGTCGGCCTGATCCTCGTCTACCTCGGCGGCGTGCTCGGCGTGAACACCTGGTTGATGAAGGGCTTCCTCGACTCGATCCCTGACTCGCTCGACGAGTCGGCGCGCGTGGACGGGGCGACACCCGCGCAGGTGTTCTGGATCGTGATCCTGCCCCTCGCGGCGCCGGTGCTCGCGGTGGTCGGCCTCATCTCGTACATCTTCTCGATCAACGAGTTCATCATCGCGAGCGTCCTCCTCGACTCGACCGACAAGTTCACGATGACCGTCGGTCTCTACTCCTTCATCAGCGACAAGTACGCGCAGCAGTGGGGGGCGTTCTGCGCCGGCGTGATCCTGGCCGCGATCCCTGTCGTCATCCTCTTCTTCTTCCTTCAGCGCTTCTTCACCGAGGGCGTTGCCGGGCGCGGTGAAGGGCTGACGCCTGTGGACGGCTTTCTCGCCCAGCCGCACCACGACGGCTCGGAGGCGTATGTGCCGGATCCAGCGGCCGAGCTCGGCGACGAGACGACGCGTGCGTCCTGCGCGTGCCGAAGGCGTCCAGCGCCGACGCGGTGACGCTTCGGTACGTCCGCGACGGGGAGCCGCAGATCGCGCGTGCCGAGGTCGATCGCGAGACGGACTCGGACGTCTGGTGGCGCGCGACGTTTCCCGTCTGGAACGTGGGGACGCCGTACCGCTGGCTGCTCTCCGGCGGTGACTTCGGCTACGCCTGGCTGAATGCTCTGGGGGTTCAGTCGTTCGACGTCCCGGACGCCGACGACTTCATTGCGACGCCCGGCCCCGGTGGCCCCGACTGGCACCTCGAGTCCGTCGTGTACCAGGTGTTCCCGGATCGCTTCGCGTCGTCGGGTCGCGAGGTGGCGCCGCCCGAGTGGGCCATACCGCGCGAATGGGACGAGCTTCCGACCGGACGCGGGCCCGAGACTCCGTTCGAGTGGTTCGGCGGCGATCTGCGCGGAATCGAGGAACGCCTCGACCACCTGACTTCGCTGGGCGTGAACGTCCTCTATCTCACTCCGGTCTTCCCTTCCGAGAGCACGCATCGCTACGACGCGACGACGTTCGACGCCGTCGACCCGCTGCTCGGCGGCGACGACGCCTTCGTTTCGCTCGTCGCTGCTGCCCACGCGCGCGGCATGCGCGTGCTGGGAGACCTGACGACGAATCACGTGGGTTCGGGCCATGAGTGGTTCGAGGCTGCTCGGGCCGACCACGAGCCCGAGCGCGGGTTCTTCTTCTTCGACGACGCGTACGAGCACGGCTATGCCTGCTGGTGGGGTGTTCCGTCGCTGCCGAAGCTCGACTACGGGTCCGAGGAGTTGCGCGAGCGCATGTACGCCGGCTCGTCCTCGGTCGTTCGCCGCTGGCTCGAGCAGCCGTACGACCTCGACGGGTGGCGCATCGACGTCGCGAACATGACCGGCCGTCTCGGCGCCGCCGACCGACTTCTCGAGGTCGCTGCCGGTGTTCGAGGTGCCGCGACCGCCGTGAGACGCGACGCCGTCGTCGTCGGCGAGCACGCCCACGACGCGCGTTCGGATCTCCGTCTCGGGGCGTGGCACGGCACGATGAACTACACGGGATTCACGCGTCCCGTCTGGGCGTGGCTGCGCGGTGAGACGTTGCCCTCGGCGCCCGCGACCGGCGTCTTCGAGCTCCCGGTCGGGATCCCCACAACGACCCGGCGAGTCGATCGTCTTCACGATGCGCGCTTACCGGGCAGGCATCCCGTGGACTGCGTCGCTGCACTCCTGGGCCATCCTCGACAGTCATGACTCGCCTCGCTTCAGCGTGATCGCGGGCTCTCGCGAGCGCCAGCTCGTCGGCGTCGGCCTGCAGATGACGACGCCCGGCGTCCCGATGGTCTTCGCCGGCGACGAGATCGGCCTCGGCGGCGACTGGGGCGAGGATGCGCGCCGGACGATGCCGTGGTCGCGCCCGGAGACCTGGGATCACGGGGCGTTCGAGGGCTACCGCAAGCTCATCGAGCTGCGGCGAGGAAGTCAGCGCGCTGGCGCGCGGAGGCATCCGCTACGCGCACGTCTCGGCCGACGCGATCGCGTACCTGCGCGAGAGTCGCGACGAGACCCTGCTCTGCCTCGCCGCGCGCGCCGACCACGCGCCGGTGCGACTGTCGCACGCCGCGCTCGGCGGCGCGCAGCTCGAGACGCTCATCGGCGAAGACACCCTGATCGACGGCGATGAGGTCGTCCTGCCCGCGGGCGGGCCGGCCTTCCACGTCTGGCGAATCGCGTGACCACGGAGGAGAGGACCGATGGCTGACGTTCAGCTGAAGGAAGTCGACAAGGTCTACGAGGGCGACGTGCACGCCGTCCAGGACCTCTCGCTCTACATCAAGGACGGCGAGTTCCTCGTGCTCGTCGGCCCGTCGGGCTGTGGCAAGACGACGGCGCTGCGGATGATCGCGGGGCTCGAGGACATCACCGACGGGACGGTGACGATCGGCGACCGCGTCGTGAACGACCTCTCGCCGAAGGACCGGGACATCGCGATGGTGTTCCAGAACTACGCGCTCTACCCGCACCTCTCCGTCGCGGACAACATCGGGTTCGGGCTGCGCCTGCGCAAGATGCCGAAGGACGTCGTCGCCGAGCGGGTCGCGTGGGCGGCGAAGCTGCTCGATCTCACGCCGTACCTGGCGCGGAAGCCGAAGGAGCTTTCCGGTGGGCAGCGCCAGCGCGTCGCCATGGGCCGCGCGATCGTGCGCGAGCCGCAGGTGTTCTTGATGGACGAGCCGCTCTCGAACCTCGACGCCAAGCTCCGGGTGCAGATGCGAGCCGAGATCGGGAAGCTCCAGCACGAGCTCGCGACGACCACGATCTACGTCACGCACGACCAGGTCGAGGCCATGACGATGGGCGACCGTGTCGCGGTCATGAGCATGGGCGTCCTCCAGCAGGTCGACACCCCGCAGCACCTCTACGACGAGCCGTTCAACCTCTTCGTCGCGGGCTTCATCGGGACGCCGCCGATGAACCTGTTCGAGGGCACGGTGCACTCGAACGGCGGTGGGGTGACGGTCACGATCGGCTCGTCGACCCTGCCCGTCGCTCCGGTCTGCCTCGCGCGGTACTCCGGCGTGACGCACGCCGACGGACGCGAGGTCGTCGTCGGCATCCGCGCCGAGGACGTCCATCCGGCCTCCGCGCGGCCGGACCTACCCGACGCTCGACGGGCGGATCGAGCTCGTCGAGGCGCTCGGCTCGGGCCTGATGGCGCACCTCCACATCGACGCGCAGCAGGTGCGTCCCGAGGGTGCCGAGGAGGTCGAGCTGCCGGAGGAAGGCGACAGCGCCGTCGTGACGCGCCCGAACCTCATCGCGCACTTCCCGCCGCGGCTCGATCTGCGCATCGGCGACACGATCCCGATCGCCATCGACTCCGCGGGCCTGCACTTCTTCGACAAGCAGAGTGGTGCAGCGCTTCGTTAGCCGGCTCGCGGTCGTCGCGGGCGCGACGCTCGCACTCGGCATCGGAGGAGGCTCCGCGACGGCGACGTCAGGTGCGATCGCGCCTCCGCGCGGTGCCGAGCGCGAGGCAGCTCGCGCAGCCTCCGGCGTATCCGGCCATCGCGAGCGAGCGCATCTACTTCGTGATGCCCGATCGCTACGCGAACGGCGATCCCGCGAACGATCGCGGAGGAGCGAG
Source organism: uncultured Gaiellaceae bacterium (assembly GCA_963822885.1). GTDB lineage: Bacteria > Actinomycetota > Thermoleophilia > Gaiellales > Gaiellaceae > GMQP-bins7. The sequence continues at coordinate 44,018 of CAWGJJ010000014.1, read as the reverse complement.
CGGCGGGCCGTCGGTGACCGGGTACGACCCGGCGGACATCGGCTGGTACCACGGCGGCGACCTGAAGGGGCTGACCGGGGTCTGCGCGGACACCCGGACGGGTCTCGCCCGCGTCAAGAACCTCGGGTTCACCGCCGTCTGGCTCGCGCCGGTCGTCGTCCAGCAGTGGGTGCAGGGAGACAGCGCCGCGTACCACGGGTACTGGGGGCTCGACTTCACGCGGGTCGACCCGCACCTCGGGACGAACGCCGACTTCGCGGACTTCGTCGAGTGCGCGCACAGCCTGAAGCTGAAGGTCTACCTCGACATCGTCGTCAACCACACGGCGGACGTCATCCTGCTCTCCGGAGGATCGAGCTACCGAACGCCGGAGGAGACGCCGTACCGCGACTGCAAGGGCAAGCCGTACTCGGCCCAGCGCTACGCGGGCGGCAAGCGGTTTCCGTGCCTCTCGGCCCGCTACCAGCCGCGCGAGCCGATCGTGCTTCCGGAGAAGCGCGGCCTCAAGCGTCCGGCGTGGCTGAACGACGTGCGGCGATACCACAACCGCGGCGACATCGAGTTCTCGTCGTGCTCGCCGGGGTGCTTCGAGCAGGGCGACTTCTTCGGGCTCGACGACGTCTTCACGGAGCAGCCGTTCGTCGTGAACGGGCTCGCGCAGGTCTGGGGCGACTGGATTCGCACGTACAAGATCGACGGCTTCCGCGTCGACACCGCGAAGCACGTCGACCGCGCGTTCTTCCACGCCTGGATGCCCAGGATCCGTGCCGCTGCCCGCGCCGCCGGCGTCCCCGCGTTCGAGGTCTTCGGCGAGGTCTTCGAGACCGACGCCGCGACACTCGCGTCGTTCGTGCGCGAGCGCGGCGTGCCGAACGTCATCGACTTCCCGCTGCAGGACGCGCTCGTGCGCTACGCCGGGCGGCTCGGCGGGCGCGCGTGGCATCGCGACGCGCTGGGCGACGACGACTACTTCCGGCTCGCCGACGGCGTCGCGCCGGCGCCCGTCACCTTCCTCGGGAACCACGACGTCGGACGGGCTGCGCTCAAGATCAAGGAGCAGGGCGGTGCCGAGGGCGCGGAGCTCCTCGCGCGCGACCTCCTCGGTCACAGCCTTCTCTACCTCCTGCGCGGCGCCCCAGCCGTCTACTACGGCGACGAGGTCGGGATGCTCGGGCGCGGCGGCGACAAGGCGGCCCGTCAGGACCTCTTCCCGACGAGCGTGACGGAGTGGCAGACGGAGGAGCGCGTGGGATCTCCGCCGATCGGCAGCGGCTCGTCGTTCGATCTCGTCGCGCATCCCGTCTCCGAGCACCTGCGCGCGCTCGGAGCGCTCCGCGACGCGCACCCGGCGCTTTCGACCGGCGCGTCGTTCGTTCGCGTGGCGCGCGAAGGGACGCTCGTCGTGAGCCGGATCGACCGGGCGGGCCGGCGCGAGTACCTCGCGGCGTTCAACGCATCCGAGGAGCCCGCGACGGTGACGGTGCAGACGGCGACTCCCTCGTCCTCGTGGTCTGCGCTCCTTGGGACGGGCACCGCGACCGCGAGCCTCGCCAACGGCCGGACGACGGTTCGCATCCCTCCGCTGTCGGCGTCGCTCTTCCGCGCGGAGGCGGCGCTGCCGCAGCGCGGCGCAGCTCGGCTCACGGTGCGCGTCGCGCCCGACCGCTTCACGAACCTCCTCCGCGTCGGCGCGACCGCGACGTCCGTCGACCCGCTCAGCGTGACGCTCGCGGTCAAGCGACCCGGAAAGCGCTGGACGCGCATCGGAACGGACGACGGAGCACCGTATGGCGTCTTCGTCGATCCGCGCGACTACCGGCGTGGGCAGTCCGTCTCGTTCGTTGCGGTGGCGCGAGCGAGCGACGGCTCGGTGTCGACGTCGCCCGTCGTCACGCGGAAGGTGCGCTGATGGCGATCCAGCCGGATGTCACGACTGCGCTCGACGAGACGGGCCGGCGGTACGCGTTCCGTCCCGCGGCGATCCTCGGCAACGGCTCGCTGCTCGCGACGATCAGCGAGCGGGGCGAGATCGAGCGTCTCTTCTGGCCGAACGTCGATCACGGCCAGCATCTCGGCGAGCTCCGCCTCGGCCTCGAGCGCGACGGCGTGACCCACTGGCTCGACGAGGCGCCGTGCTCGTGGACGCAGTCGTACGAGAGCGGTGCGTCCGTGCTCCGGACGACGGCCGACCTCCACGGAACGAGTATCGAGGTGACCGACTTCGTGACGCCGGCCGAGCCGGTGCTCGTCCGCGGCATCCGCTCCTCGAGCGCCGAGCGGCTCGTCGTGCACATCGCGCCGAGCCTCGACGGCGACGAGCGAAGCGGCGCCGGCTACGTCGATCCAGGCTCCGGCGCGCTCGTCTTCTACCTGCGTGACGTGGCGCTCGCCGTCGCGCTCGTCGCGTCGGAGACGACGTCGACTCTGCGCGAGTCGAACGGACGCGAGCCCTCGCACGACGTGGTCGTCTATCGCGCTCCGGTCGACGGGCTCGTTGCGGGCGGGCTCGTCGAGGAGGCCCGCGTCCTCGTCGCCTTCGGAGCGACTCCGGACGAGGCGATCGCGCGACTGCGGCGTCCGGCGTCCGTCGCGCTCGACGTCCTCGTCGCCGAACGCGCTGCATACGACCGTGAGGCGGTCGCGCTCGCGCGGCCGGCAGAGGGCGACGCCGCCGTCGGGGACCTCTACGCGCGTTCGCTCCTCGTTCTCGAGCAGCTGACGGACCGCAAGACGGGCGCGACGATCGCGGCTCCCGAGTTCGATCCGAGCTTCGAGCAGTCGGGCGGCTACGGCTTCGTCTGGCCTCGCGACCTCGGGTACGTCGTGCTCGGCTTCCTCGCCGCCGGGCGCGGCGATCTCGCCGTCCCGGCGCTGCGGTGGCTGGCGCGCGAGCAGGCGCCGGAGGGCCTCTGGCTGCAGCGCTACTGGACGGACGGCTCGCTCGCGCCGAGCTGGGGCCTGCACCAGCTCGACGAGACGGGCATGGCGGTGTTCGCGTACGAGGCCGCGTGGCGAGAGCTCGGCGATGCCGCGCTCGACCGTGAGCTCTGGCCGTCGGCGCGTGCCGCGGCGGACTTCCTCTGCATGTTCGTGGACGAGGAGACGGGTCTTCCGCTGCCGAGCGTCGACCTCTGGGAGCAGACCGACGGTCAGCACTCCTACAGCGCTGCCGCGACGTACGGCGGTCTCGTTGCCGCCGCCGCGATGGCGACTCGGCACGAGCCCGCGCTCGCCGAGCGCTTCCGCACGGCTGCCGAGCGCGTGCGCGTCGCGATCGACGAGCACCTCTGGAGCGACGAGCACGGGCGCTATCTGCGCTCGCGCTGGGTCGGGCGCCCGGACGAGCTCGGCGAACCACCGCCCGCCGCATTCGATCGCCCGCTGCGCTATCCGACAAAGGCCGTGCGGAGCGTCGACCGGGAGGATGCGCGCGTCGACAGCTCGCTCCTCGGCCTCGCCTGGCCGTTTCGCGCAGTCGATCCCGCGTCGCCTCGCATGCGGGCCACGCTCGAGGCGGTCGAGCGCGAGCTCCGGCTCGACGACGGCGGCGTCCTCCGGCACGAGGATGACGACTACGCGGGCGGCAACCCGTGGCTCATCTCGACGCTCTGGCTCGGGCTCGCCGAGCGTCAGGCCGGCGACGACGCGGGCCACCGAGCGTCGCTCGAGTACGCGCTCGCCCGGCAGACGCCGCTCGGCCTGCTCCCCGAGCAGGTCACGCGCGACGGCGAGCCCGCCTGGGCCGTCCCGCTCGGCTGGAGCCACGCGATGCTGATCCTCGCGGCGCGTCCCGAGCTGGCGCTGGTACGAGACGGCGCCTGAGTAACGTCCGCGGCATGCTGCTGCGGATCCCGGAGCCGTACGACTTCGAGCTCTCGACGACGCGCTTCCGCAACTTCGGCTCCGACGGCGCGACCGTGTGGCACGACGGCGGGCTGCATCGTGTCGTCGCCGGTCGCGAGGTGCGGATCACGGCCGCGGCGGGCGGTGTCGCGATCGAGCCCTGGAGCGAGGAAGCCGCGGCGGAAGTCGGGCTTCTCCTCGGCCTCCCGTTCGACCTCGACGCGTTCCGCGAGTGGGCCGCCGGCGATGCGACTCTCGCGCGGGTGATCGAATCGGTTCCGGGCTTCCGTCCGACCATGAACCCGCAGGCCTTCGAGGCGCTCGTCGTCGCGATCACGACGCAGCAGATCTCGTTGCACGCGGCAGCGGCGATCCGCGGGAATCTCGTCGAGCGCTACGGCATCCGACACGACGCGGCCTGGGAGTTCCCGACGCGCGAGCGGATCAAGGAGCTCCGCCCACGGCACTTCACGCCGCTCGGCTTCTCGCGCGCGAAGGCCGAGTACGTCCTCGAGCTCGCGCACTCCGATCTCGACCTGGACGGGCTCGCCGCTCTCGACGACGATGAGGTCATCGCCCGCGTGACGTCGGTTCGAGGGCTCGGCCGCTGGACCGCGGACTGGTTCCTCGCGCGCCACCTCGCCCGGCCGCACGCCTGGCCGGCCGGCGACCTCGGCGTGCGCAAGGCGGTCTCGACGTTCTACGCTGCCGGCCACGCACTGTCGATCCAGGAGGTCCGTCGCATGAGCGAGCGGTTCGCGCCGTTCGAGAACCTGTCCGCACAGTTCCTCCTCGCAGGCGCGCGGATGGCAGGCTAGGCAGTGCACATGAACGTACGGCGTGCGGCAGCCGAGGACTTCGACGCGATCGCGGATCTGTGGAGGCAGTTCGACCACGAGATCCCGCCACCGACGCACGAGGGCCCGGCCGACGTCGAGCAGGAGCTCGGAGAGGTGCGCGAGATCATCGCGTCCGAGATCGCGTTCGTCGCGGAGGACGAGGGGACGCCCGTCGGCTTCGCGCTCGCGCGTCGGCGGGCGCCCGGGTTCGGAACGCTCACGGACCTCTACGTCGCGCGCGACGCGCGCCGAAGCGGGATCGGCACCGAGCTCATGCGCGAAGTGCTCGCGGCGTTCCGCTCGCTCGGGATCGAGCACCTCGATCTCGACGTGCTGGCGTCGAATCACGTCGCGCGCTCGCTGTACGCGCGCTGGGGGCTGAAGGACGAGGTCGTGATCATGACCGGCACCGTCGACGGCGCTCGAGGAGAAGCTCGGCAGGCAGGAGGCCGGCTCGTTCGGCTCGATCCACATCCAGTCCGACGACCTGAGCGCGGTCGAGCAGGCCGTGCGCCAGTTCGTCCCGCGGCTTCCCGGCGGCTCGCGCGGCTCGCTCGTCGCCCCGCCGCGCAACGGCTGGATCGCCGTCTACGACGACGTCTGCGACCGCAACCCGGAGATGCTCCGACGGCTCGCGCGCGAGCTCTGCGACAGGATGGGCGCCGTGACCGTGCTGCTCGGCGTCGAGCGCGAGGAGCTCGTGCGGATGATCCTCTTCGAGCGCGGGACGGATCGTGGACGAGTACCTCTCGGTTCCGGAGTTCTACGGCCCGCTGCCGCCCGGCGACGTCGTCGGTCTCGCCGCGAATCCGACAGTCGTCTCGCGCCTGACCGGCGCAGAGCCCGACGCGGTGCGGCGCGTCGCGATCACGGCGCCGTCTCCGGCCGATCTCCCGCCCGCGCGCGAGCTCCTCGCCGAGCTCGCCGCGGTGATGCGCATCGAGGGCTCCGAGACCGGCTGGGCCGACGCACCGGAGCTCGACGGCGCAGTGCGGATCGAGCGCGCATGACGACGATCCTCCTCCTCCACGGTTGGCCCGTCTCCGAGCGCGTCTGGGTCTCGCAGGTCAGCGCGCTGCGCGATGCCGGCTTCGACGTCCACGCGCCGCATCTCTACGGTCGCGGGCCGTCGATCGACGACTGGGCCGCGCAGCTCCTGCGCGAGCTCGACGGGCCGCTCGTGCCCGTCGGTGCGTCGATGGGCGGCTACTGCGCGCTCGCGCTCGCGCGGCGCGCTCCCGAGCGGGTCGTGGGCATGGCGCTCGTCGCGTCTCGAGCGGACGCGGACTCGTTCGAGCGCAGGAAGTTCCGGCAGGAGCAGATCGCGGATCTGCGCGCCGGCGAGCGCCCGCCTCTCGCCGACGAGGACGCGGATCTCGACCGCCTCGCCGTCGCGCAGGAGGCGATGCGCGACCGGCTCGACCTCACCGGTGTCGTCGCGTCGTTCGGCGGCCCGCTGCTCGTGTGCGTCGGCGATCGGGACGAGATCGTCTCCGTCGACGAGGCGCGCGAGCTGGCGGAGAGGGCGCTGGACGGCAAGCTCGAGGTGTTCCCGGGCGCAGGGCACTTCGTCGCGGTCGATCAGCCCGAGCGCTTCAACGAGGTTCTGCTCGAGTTCCTGAGCCAGTGGAGGACGTGACGCTCGACGAGCTGCGCGGGCTCCTCGCCGGAGAGGGCGTCGCTCTGCTCGACGTCCGCTCGCCGCTCGAGTTCGACGGGTCGCGCCGGTGCGCACTGCGATCCCCGGCAGGGTCACATTCCCGGCGCCGTCAACCTCCCGCTCGAGCGCATCCTCGAGTGCCGCAGCGCGACGAGGTGCGTGACCTCGTCGGCCTGCCCGAGGGCACCGAGGTCGTGGCGTACTGCCACGTCGGGAGTCGCTCGCGGTTCGCGGCGGAGGTGCTCGCGCGGCGCCGGCTACGGCGCGCGCAACTACGTCGGCTCGTGGCACGAGTGGTCGCGCGCGGTGCCCGCCTAGCCGGCTAGCCCGACGCGTCGCGCAGGAACGCCTCGGCGAGCGCGCGGCCCTGCATCGTTCGGACTGCGCGATCCGCGCCTCCGTCTCGGCGCGGAGCTCGTCGGCGGGCATCGGCAGGTCGCCGGGATCCTCCTCGATCCAGCCCGAGACCATCGCTGCCGTGACCTCGGCGTGGAACTGGATCCCCCAGGCGGGCTGGCCGTCGAGCGGAACGCCTGCAGGCAGACCTCGCTGTCGGCGAGGGCCACACCGCTCGGCGGAAGAGTGAACGTGTAGTGGTGCCACTGGAAGACGGTTGCGCGAGCCGGGAGAACGCCCGAGGACAGGATCGGCGGCGCCGTCGGCGGTGAGCGAGACGTCGAGCCAGCCGATCTCGGGCGCGCTCGCCGGGCCGACCGAGGCGCCCGCTGCGCGCGCGAGCATCTGCGCGCCGAGACACACGCCGAAGACCGGCACCTCGTCGGCGAGGACGTCGCGCAGGAACTCCTCCTCGCGTCCGAGCCAGCCGAAGCGGTCGTCCTGATCCGGGTGCTGCGAGCCGCCGAAGACCATGACCGCGTCGTAGCTCGACGCCCGGTCGGGCGAGCCGCCCTCCGGCACGAGCCAGCGCTCGAGCACGTGTCCTGCCGCTTCGACGGCCTCGTCGAACAGGCCGCCCGGGACGGTCGGGCCGTGGGTGACGGAGAGCACCCGCATCGCGGCGACTCTAGTGACGTGCCGTGTGGACAAACGGGCACGAAACTGTGACAGTCCGGTGCCAGGCACGAACGTGTGCCGAAAGTGTTACGAACTGACTACGAGGGGGTACCGGTCGCCCATGCCGATCGTCATGCAGTGCACCGCGCTCGGTTGCGAGACGCTGACGATGGGGCCGATGTGCATCGAGCACGAGCAGCAGCTCGAGCGGATGTTCGTCCGCGGACGTCCGTTCGCGCGTCCGGAGGTCGAGCTGCGCCGCACGCTGACCTGCCTCGAACGCGTATGCGCCGAGCCTCAGAAGAGTGTCGGAGCGAGCGGCGGTGGCTCAATCCCGCCGCTAGCCGCGACGCCCGCCTCGTCGAGCAGCCCGCGCAGGATCGCGGCGCTCCGCGGCGCGAAGTCGTCGCGGTTGTTGTTGAACAGCGCGTAGACCTCGTCCGCCTCCTCCGCGAGTCGACCGAGGTCGTCGACCCACTCGGCGAGCTCCTCCTCCGCGTACATCCAGTCGAAGCGCTGCCAGGACTTCTCGGCGCGGATGTTCCAGGTCTTCGCGTTGCGGCCGTGGAAGCGCACGTATGCGACGGAGTGCGTCGCCGCCGCGACGGGCGGCACGACGTTCGACGCGCGCGTGCGCGGCGCGTCGACGGACACGTACGCGAGGCCGTTCCGCTCGAGGAACGCGAACGTGTCGGCGCGCTCGTCCTCCTCGAGCCACGAGCGGTGCCGGAACTCGACGAGCGGGACGAGCGGGTCGAGGAGCTCGCGCACGGCTTCGAGCTCGGCCTTCGCCTCGGCCGACTTGACGAACGCGCGGGTGGTACTGGAGCAGGATCCCGCGGAGCTTCCCGGAGAGCTCGAGCGGCTCGAGCGATCGCGCGGAACTCGGCGAACGCCGTCGTCTGCTCCGCGGGCTCGTGACCCGTCATCGACGCGTGCGCCTTGACGTGGAACGTGAACTCGGGCGGCGTGCGCTGCGCCCAGCGCCCGGTCACGTCCGGGTCGGGGAGGTGGTAGTACGGCGAGTCGACCTCGACCGTGTCGAACCGCTCCGCGTAGTAGCCGAGCCGCGCCTTCGGACGTCGAGACGCCGCGCGGGTACCAGGTCTTGATGAGCCCCTCGTCCGCGAACGAGCACGTGCCGAGGCGGACGGTCGCGGGCATGCCGAAAGCGTAGGGGGTCGGCCGAGCCGACCCCCTACGAGCGGCCGAGCGCTACTTCTTCTTGCGAACGACCTTGCTCTGCACGTTGAACCCGTTCGCCGTCGGGTTGACGCACGGGATCGGTGCGATCAGCGGCCGGAGCTGCGCGCACACCGCGGGCGCCGCGCCCGGTGCCGCGACCGCCGTCGCGCGGAAGAACGTCCCGATCTGCGGACCTGAACGTGAACGCTGCCGTTCGCGGCCACCGCTCGCGCGTCCGACGCGACCTGAGGCTGGTCGCCCTCGCAGGCCGCCGAAGATCGTCACGGTCGCACCGCGCGTGGCTGACCGCCCTGCGTCACGCGACCCGTGACGATCGCTCCCTTCCCGGAGGTCTTCGCGGCGAGGGTCACTGCACCGGGTGCGATCGCGGCCGGTGCGACGACGGCTCCGGCGACGTTCGCCGTGCCGACGCCGGGGTGTGTACGGCACCCAGGACGAGACCCACGCCCCGGCCGCGACGCTGCTGAAGACGCCGTTGATCGTGAGCTCGGCGCTGTAGACCTTCGCGCCGAACGTCGCGCGTCCGGGCGTGCCGACGGGCACGTCGGGCGGCGGCAGGCAGATCGCGATGAACGCCGGGCCGAGGCTGCCTGCGGCTCGGCTGCGTCGAGCGAGGTACGTCGGCACCGTCAGCGTCTGTCCGGCGGCCGTCAGCACCATCACCCAGGTCGCGAGCGGGGTCGCGTCGAGCCGATGCACTGCGCGCCTGCGCCGCCGCCGGGATCTGCCCCGGTGCGGCGACGACGAGCTGGCCCTCGAGCGGGAGATCGGCGCCGGCGAGGTCGAGCGCCTTCACGATCGCGCGCACCGGCCCGAGCACGGTTCCGGGCGCCTGGCTCGTCGTCAGCTGCGTGCCGACCGGCGCGATGATCGCGACGCGCGCCGTCGGATCGTCATTCGGGCTCGAGCGTCGCCTTGACGACGACGCCGGTCGCCGTCCGCGTGACCTCGAGCTTCGCCGACGTGTACGCGGCCATCGCGGCAGGTACGGCGATGAGCGCCGCGAGTGCTGCCAGGCCGGCGGTGATGGTCCAGATTCGTCTCTTCATCTGTCCTCCTCGTCGATTGATCGAGTGCTGCCAAAGGTCATTGCGAGCGGTCATCCCCTCGCCTGCAGGATCCCGCTCGCTCTCACCCACTGCTTGTTGTCGTAGCGATACAGGTACACCTGCTCCAGCGGGCGGTAGTCCGTGCGCGACGTCTTCAGGCGGATTCCCGGGAGCAGGAACGGGTTCGCCGTCGTGTCGAGGCTCTGCGCCGCTCGCAGGAGCCCGGCGCGCGTGAGGTTCTTGCCCGCCTTGCGCAGCGTCTCGACCATCGTCCAGGCGACGGTCATGCCGTACCAGTTGTAGACGTCGGTCGGCTTCCCGCTCGGGTTGTGCTTGCGCATGATCGAGCGGTAGAGCGCGACCGCCCGGTCCTTCGCCCAGATCGGGTCGTTCGGGTTCTTGACGAACGCGATCGAGAGCGCGCCCTTCGTCAGCTCCGGCGCGTTGAAGCGCGCGATGCCCATGATCGTCGGCTCGATCGAGACCGACGCGATGTAGACCTGCGGCTTCCAGCCGAGCTGGTGCGTCGCGGTGATCGACTGGATGAAGAACTTCGGCGTCGCGAAGAGCATCAGCGTGTCGGCGCCGGATGCCTTGAGCGTGCCGATCTGCGACGACACGTCCGCGCTCGTGAACTCGTACGACTGCTTCGCGATCACCCGCGGTCCCTTCCCCGCGATCGCGCGCGTCAGTCCCGTGAGCATGTCGAGCCCGAGCTCGGTGTTCTCGTAGAGGACCGCGATGCGTGCCTTCGGCCTCGACTTCACGATCGTCCTTCCGTACACGTCGCCCTCGCCGCGGTAGCTCTGGAGGAAGCCCATCGTCCACGGGTAGCGCGCGAAGCTCCGTCCGATCGACTGCGAGCCGTCGCCGGCGAAGAGCTGCGGCACCTTCTGCGCGTTCAGGTAGTCGCGCACCGCGAGGTTGTTCGCCGTTCCGACCGAGTTGAAGACCGCGAAGACCTTGTCCTGCTCGACGAGCCTGCGCGTCAGCTGGACGGTCTGCGCCGGGTTGTACGCGTCGTCGTAGTAGCGGTACTCGATCTTCCGGCCGTTCACGCCGCCCTTCGCGTTGACGTAGTCGAAGTAGGCCCTCGCGCCCGGGCCGACGCTTCCGAACGCAGCGGCCTCGCCCGTGAGCGGCACGGTTCCGCCGAGCAGGACGGTGGTGGACGTGACGCCGGGATCGGCCGTGGGTGCGGCGCCTGCCGTCGCGACGAGCGCCAGCGCGGCGAGGGCGACGGCCGCGGCGCGCGCGGTCACTTCGTGACCGGGGTGCGCAGGCCGGGCAGCTTGAGGATCGCCGTGCCCACCCGAGCGCGCGCGGTCTGCGCCATCGGCAGATCGAGGTAGAGGAGGTTCGAGCTCGACTGCGCGGTGGACGAGGACGCGAGCGTGAGCGTGAGCCGTGACCCCTTCGGGATCGAACGTCGCCTGGCTCGAGAGCTGGATCGTGACCTTCTGCGCGCCCGGCTTCGTCGGAACCCCGCCGGCGCTCACGACGATCTCCTTGCCCGCAGGCGTGCGGGCGGTGAGCACCGCGACCAGCCGCGACCAGCCGCCGCTCGCCGCGATCGACGTCTGCACCGTGGGCGTGCCGTAGACCTCGATCGCCTCGCGCAGCGGCGCGGACGTTCGCGCGACCTTCCCGCTCCGCGCGAAGGTGGTGACGCCCGGGAACGAGACGAACGTGGGCGACACCGGCGGCGGCGTCCCTCGGACCGCGACCTGGCCCGCCGGGCTTCTCCGAAGCGATGGCGACGACCGAGCTCACGCCGCAGCCGGCGTTCGCGACGAAGCAGTCGAACCAGCGCACCGCCTGGTTCATCAGGTAGCCGGTGTCCGCCGCCGGGAACGTCGACGGCGCATGGCCGTGCAGGCCGACGTACAGCGTCTTCGGGCCCTTGAGCCGCTGGAATGCGCGCGTGCCCTGGTCGATCCCGAAGAGGAAGTCCCGGCGGCCCTGCGCCATGAACACGGGTGTCGTCACCGAGCCGAGCTTCGAGAGGCTCGAGCGCTGCGTCGGCCCACGGCTTCACCGCGGCGGCGTTCCCGGCGAACGCGGCTGCCTGCACGGCGACGAGCGACGGGTCGCGCTTCTCGGGCGGGATCGAGCCGGCGAGGCCCGCGACCAGCGCCGGACTTCACGAGGCCCTGCGGCATGAGCGCCGAGTAGAGGTCGGTCCAGGTCTCGACGGTGAAGACGGCCGACCACGGAACACCGGCGACGAGCGAGTTGAAGATCGCGCCGCCGCCGTAGGAGATTCCCCAGGCGCCGATCTTCGTATCCGAGACGTCAGGTCGTGCGGCGAGCCAGTCGCGGACGGCGCGGGTGTCGGCGACCTCGCGCGGTCCGTCGATTCCGACGAGGCCGCCCGACTCCCCGTGGCCGCGGGCGTCGAACGTGAGGACGGCGAAGCCCTGTCCGGTGAAGCCGTAGCCCTCGACGAGCGCGTTCATCTGCTGTCGGTTGCCCGAGAGCCCGTGCAGGAAGACGAGTCGCCGGCCAGCCGCCGGCCGGAGCAGCGCCGTCGGGGACGTAGAGCGTCGCGGCGATCGAGACGCCGTCGTCCATCGCGATCGAGACGTCCTGCCTCGCGGCGGTCGAGCCGGTCGCGTCGCCGCCGACGAGCGACGAGAGCGCGCGCCTTGCACGAGCGCCGCGTAGCCAGACCTTCACCACGAGGCGGAAGGGTACGCGCGGCCGGCGCCTGACGCTCCTAGAATCCCGCGGATGGATCCGCGACCCATCGGCGTCTTCGACTCGGGCATGGGCGGGCTGACCGTCCTGCACGAGTGCCTCGTCACGCTTCCGCACGAGGACTTCGTCTACCTCGGGGACGGAGCGCGGCTTCCGTACGGGCCGCGGCCGCTCGACGAGATCCGCCGGTTCGCCGCCGAGATCGCCGCGTACCTGGAACGGCAGGGCGTCAAGCTCATCGTCGCCGCGTGCAACTCGGCGACGGCGGCGGCGCTGCCCGACCTCCAGCGGCAGCTCACGGTTCCCGTGATCGGCGTGCTCGCGCCGGAGGCGCACGCCGCGGTTCTCGCGACACGCAACCGCCGGATCGGGCTGCTCGCGACCGAGGCCACCGTCGCGAGCGGCCGCTACCCGGCGCTCGTGCGCTCGCTCGACGCGGGCACCGAGGTCGTCTCGGTCGCGTGCCCGCGGCTCGTCCCGCTCATCGAGGACGACGAGCCCTTCGGCGAGGAGATCACGTCGGCGGTGCGCGAGTACGCGGCGCCGCTCAAGGAGGCGGACGTCGACACCGTCATCCTCGGCTGCACGCACTACCCGCTCATCCGCCCGATCTTCCAGCGCGTGTTCGGCCGTGGCGTCACGCTCGTCTTCTCGGCGGAGGAGACCGCGCGCGAGGTCGCGGAGACGCTCGCGCGGAAGGGGATCGAGAACGAGGTCGGACGCGAGGGCTCGTACCGCTTCCTGACCACCGGCGATCCGGAGCTGTTCCACGAGCTGGGGCGCCGCTTCCTCCAGCTCCCGATCGAGTCGGCCGAGCACGTCGAGGTCGCCGCTCTCGAGATCGTCGCGTGAGGCACGACGGGCGACGCGCGGACGAGCTTCGCGCGCTCGACATCGAGCCGGACTACCTCGAGCAGCCGCACGGCTCGGTGCTCTACGCGCAGGGGAAGACGATCGTCCTCTGCACGGCGACGGTGGAGGAAGAGGTGCCGCGCTGGCTCCGCAAGAGCGGCCGCGGCTGGATGACGGCGGAGTACGCGATGCTCCCCGCGTCGACGGGCGAGCGGACCCAGCGCGCCGTCTCGCGCGGTCGTCCCGACGGGCGGACGGTGGAGATCCAGCGCCTGATCGGCCGCGCGCTCCGCTCCGTCTGCGACTTCGAGGCGCTCGGCGAGCGGACGCTCTGGCTCGACTGCGACGTCCTGCAGGCCGACGGTGGCACGCGCTGCGCGTCCATCACGGGCGCGTGGATCGCCGCCCGCCGCGCGCTCGACCGCTTCGGCCTCTCGAAGGCGCTGCCGGGCACGATCGCCGCCGTGTCCGTCGGCATCGTCGACGGCGAGGCCGTGCTCGACCTCGACTACGAGGAGGACTCGAGCGCGGAGACGGACATGAACGTCGTCATGACCGGCGACGGGAGGCTCGTCGAGGTGCAGGCGACCGCCGAGCGCGATCCCTTCTCGCGCGAGCTGCTCGACGCGCTGCTCGATCTCGCGGCGGGCGGGATCGAGGAGCTCGCGGCCGCGCAGGCGCAGGCTGCCGCGACGCCTCCTGCGTGAACCTTCTTCTCGCGTCGCGCAACGAGAACAAGCTCCGCGAGCTTCGCACTGCGCTTCCGGAGTGGGAGATCGCGCTCCTCGAGACGCCCGACGAGCCGATCGAGGACGGCGCGACGTTCCTCGACAACGCGCGGATCAAGGCCCGGCACGGCCGCACGCACGCTCCCGCCGACGCGTGGGTCGCGGGCGAGGACTCCGGCATCGAGGTCGCCGCGCTCGGCGGGCGGCCCGGCGTGCACTCGGCCCGGTGGGCCGAGGACGGCGTCGCGCAGCTTCTCCTCGAGCTCGACGGGCAGGCGGACCGCAGCGCGCGCTACGTGTGCGAGCTCGTCGTGCTCGCTCCCGACGGCAGCGAGGTGCGCGCGACAGGGACGTTGGACGGCACGATCGCGGACAGCCGACGAGGACACGAGGGCTTCGGCTACGACCCGATCTTCGTGCCGCACGGCGAGACGCGCACCGTCGCCGAGCTCGGCGACGTCTGGAAGGCAGAGCACTCACATCGCGCCCAGGCTGCCGAGCGGCATCGCACAAGCGCTCGCGAATCTGTAGTTTCGGCGGATGGACGCGGCCCAGGCGCTCGGCGAGCTGATGGAGCTCTCGTCCCAGATCACCGCGGCGGTCGTCCTCGACGGCGACGGCGCCGTGCTCGCCTCCTCGTCCGTGGACTCGACGAGGGCGGAGGCGCTCGGCGCGGCGATCCAGGAGCTCGTGGCGGCCGCAGCCGACCTCGGTGCCGAGGGACGCGACGTGACCCGCGTCGAGGTCGAGCTCGACGGAGGAGCGCTCTTCGTCGTACGCGAGGGCGGCCACACCGTCGGCGCGACGACGGGGCCCGATCCGACGTCCGGTCTCGTCGTCTACGACCTCAGAACGTGCGCGCAGGCGATCGCCCCGCCGGAGCCGAAGAAGCGACGAGCCGCGCAAGCCGAAGGCGGAGGCGGAAGCGGAGTGAGGAAGCTCGTCCGTCTCGCCGTTCTCGTCGGTCTCGCGGTCTGGGCCTGGCGCTCGTTCTTCGGTTCCTCCGGCCCGCATGAGCGCGCCGGCATCTCGTACGCGGACGGCTCGGCCGTCGTCCTCGAGCCCGGCTCGCCGGGCTTCGAGCGCCTCGCGTCGATCGCCCGCACCGCGCTTCGGCCGTGACGCACGACGAGCTCGGCGCGCTGCTCGTCGAGCGGGCGCTGCTCGAGGGTGACTTCGTCCTGCGGTCGGGACGCCGCTCGTCGTGGTACCTCGACAAGTACCGCTTCGAGACCGAGCCCGCGATCCTGCGCGCGCTGGGCGACGCGCTCGCGGAGGCCGTCGAGGAGTGCGAGCCCGATGCGGTCCGGCTCGCCGGACCGGCGCTCGGGGCCGTCGCGTTGGCAGCTTCGGCAGCGATGGCGTCCGGCCTGCCGTTCATCATCGTGCGCGGTGAAACCAAGGAATACGGCACGGCAAAACGGATCGAGGGCCCTTTCGAGTCGGGCGAGCTGGTGTGCCTCGTCGAGGACGTCGTCACCTCCGGTGGCGCGCTCGCGGAGGCAGTGTCCGCTGTCCGGGACGAGGGGCTCGTCGTCCGCAACGCCGTCTGTGTCGTCGACCGGGAGGAGGGTGGATCGGACGCTCTCGCCCGCCTCGGGGTGCGCCTCCGGCCGCTCTTTCGCGCGAGCAACCTGCTGGAGATGCGAAAAATCCCCGGAAAGCAGCATGGTTGAGCCAAAACCGAGAGGGTGTTAGGGTCCTCCGGTTCCGTGAAACCGAATTCCACGTCAGGAGGAGAACAGTGACCAAGCAGGATTTCGTGGACGCCGTAGCCGATCGGGCCGGCATGTCCAAGCGTGAGGCTGGCGCTGCGGTCGACGCCATGCTGGACACAGTCACGTCTGCGTTGAGGAACGGTGACTCGATCACGTTCACCGGCTTCGGCAAGTTCTCGACCTCGGCGCGCGCGGCGCGCATGGGCGTCAACCCGCGGACGGGCGAGAAGGTGCACATCGCCGCGACGACCGTCCCGAAGTTCCAGGCAGGAAGCGCGCTCAAGGCGGCAGTCAAGGGCGGCTAGCGCGACGAGGAACGGAGGATTACGAAGCCGCCAGGCGGCCTTTCGTTTGCCATCGTTCGCAGACCGGAAAGCGCGGCGCGGCTTTCCGGACGTGACGTCTTGGCGCGGCCGCCGCTTGATGTCGCACCGCTTGAACACGAACATATGTTCGACTACGGTAGAGCGCGATGCAGCTCTCGTTCGATGCCGCCGACCGGCTCGTCGAGCTGATCCACGCGCGCCGGGGCGCGGTCGCGTCGGAGGAGGCGGCACGCGTGCTGTTCGCGCTCGAGCGCGCGCCGGCGACCCTCGCCCACTCCCTGCTCGCCGACGTCGTCGACGGTGACGCGCGCCTGACGTGGCTCGGCGCTCGCGTGGGCCTCGCGGACAGCGCGCAGCCCGACACGCTGATCGAGGACGCCGAGCTCGTCGTCTTCGACCTCGAGACGACCGGGCTCTCGGCCTCGCGCGATCGCATGTGCGAGATCGGCGCGGTGCGCGTGAAGGCGCTCGAGATCGCCGAGACGTTCGAGACGCTGGTCGACCCCGGCGTCGCGCTGCCGCAGACGATCGCCCGGCTGACCGGCCTGCGCGACGCCGAGCTGCGCGGCGCGCCTCGTCAGGAGCTCGCCGTCCGCCGCTTCCTCGCGTTCGCCAGCGACGCACCGCTCGCCGCGCACAACGCCCGCTTCGACGTGGGCTTCCTCGACCACGCCGTCCAGCGCCTCACCGGCCGACGCGTCGCCGCGGCCGTGGTCGACACCGTCTGGCTCGCCCGGCGGCTCCTGCACCGGCGGAGCGAGCGCTTCTCGCTCGCGCAGCTCGCGCACTTCTTCGGCACGTCGACCGATCCGTGCCACCGCGCGCTTCCGGACGCGCTCGCCACGGCAGAGATCCTGATCGCGCTCCTCGGCCTCGCGCAGGAGCGCGGCGCGCGGACGCTCGCCGAGGTGATCGAGCTCGCCGCGCCGAGGGCACGCCGCCTCCACGGCAGGCGAGCGCTCGTCGCCGGCGCGCCGACCACGCCGGGCGTCTACCTCTTCCGCGATCGGAACGACACCGTCCTGTACGTCGGGAAGGCGCGAGATCTGCGCGCGCGGCTCCGCTCGTACTTCGCGGGCGATCGCCAGCGGCCGGCGGTCGAGGCTGCGCTCGGCGCGCTCGAGCGGGTCGAGTGGCGCGAGCTCGGGTCGGAGCTCGAGGCCTCGCTCGAGGAGCTTCGCCTGATCCGCGAGCTCCGTCCGCCCGCGAATGCGCGCGGCGCTCGTCCGCAGTCGTACCTGCGGCGGCGTGGAGAGCGCTGGGTCGTCGTCGCCGAGCCGACCCGCTTCGGGCCGATCGCGAGCAAGCGCCGCGCGCAGCTGGCGGCGCGCGCGCTCGGCGACTTCGAAGGCGACGACCTCGCCGATGCCCTGTCCGCCGCTCCGCGCGAAGCTCCGTCGCCTCGCACGCGACCTGCGCTTCGAGGACGCCGCGCGGCTGCGAGATCGCGTCGCGGCGCTCGAGGAGGTCGCCGCGCGGGTCGAGGAGCTCGAACGCATGCGGGCGGCGGAGCTGTGCGTGCTCGCGCCCGCCCGCGAGCCGGGCTTCCGGCGCGCGTTCGTCGTCGCGCGCGGGAGGGTCGCGGCCCGAACCATCCCGCGAGGCGCAGCAGGGCGGCTCGAGCTGGAGACGGCGCTCGCGACGGCGTCGAGCGTGGAGCCGTCGCTCGCGCCCGAGGACGCCGCCGATCTCCTCGTCGTCTCCGGGGTCCTCCGCAAGCCGCCGCCCGAGGTTCGGGTCGTCGGACTGCGGCTCGCCGAGATCCTCGCCGCGTAGCCTGTGGGTCGTGGCCGATGTCGTCACCTTCGCCGACCGGCTCGGAGAGGCAGTCGCGCGGAAGCGGAGCCAGCTCGTCGTCGGCCTCGACCCGCGGCTCGACCTGCTGCCGATGGAGCTGCGCGGGGAGGCGGTGCTCGGACGGGCGGCCGCGGCGTCGTCGGTCGCGCGCTTCTGCAAGGGCATCGTCGACGCGGTCGGGCCGTACGTCGTCGCCGTGAAGCCGCAGTCCGCGTTCTTCGAGGCGCTCGGCTCCGACGGCTTCCGCGCGCTCGAGGAGGTCTGCGCCTACGCGCGTGCCGCCGGTCTCCTCGTCCTGCTCGACGCGAAGCGCGGAGACATCGGCTCGACGTCGCGCGCGTACGCCGCGGCGTACCTCGAGCCGCGCGACGACGCGCCCCCGCTCGCGGACGCGATGACGGCCAGCCCCTACCTCGGGCTCGACTCGGTCGAGCCCTTCCTCGCCGCCTGTCGTCGCCATGGCTCCGGCGTCTTCTTCCTCGTCCGCACGTCGAACGCGGGCGCGGCCGACGTCCAGGATCTCGCGCTCTCGGACGGGCGCCCGCTGTGGAACCACGTCGCCGAGCTCGTGCGCGAGTGGGGCGAGCCGCTCCTCGGCGAGAACGGGCTGTCGAGCGTGGGCGCGGTCGTGGGTGCGACGCACCCGCGCGCCGTCTCCGAGGCGCGGCGACTTCTCCCGCAGTCGCCGATCCTGCTCCCCGGCGTCGGCGCGCAGGGCGCGACGCCCGCCGACGTCGCCCGCGCGTTCTCCGCAGGGCAGGCGAGCGCGCTCGTGACCGCGTCCCGCTCGGTCATCTACGCGTACCGCGACACCGAGGCCGACTGGCGCGCCGCGGCCGGCGCGGAGGCGGAGCGGCTCGCGACGCAGGTGTGGGCGGCCGCCGGGTGGTGACGCACCTATAGTTCCGCCGCCGGTGATGCGCAGAGCCCTGCTCGCCGTCGTCGTCGCTCTCGCTCGTCCTCGCGGCGCCCGTCCAGGCTTCGAGTGCCGACGCTCAGACTGCCGAGCCGCAGATCGCGGCCGCGTCGTGGTACCTCGTCGGCGACGACGGCTCCGTGCTCGCGCGCAGCGACGCCGGCCGCGAGCGGGCGATCGCGAGCATCACGAAGCTGATGACCGCCGTCGTCGCGCTCGAGCAGCGCGCGAGCTCACCGATGTCGTGCGTGTGCGCTCCCGCGTCGCGAGCGCTCGGCGAGTCGACCGTCGTACGCTCCGCGCGGGGGAGGAGCTCACGGTCGCAGATCTCGTGCGCGCGATGCTGATCCCGAGCGCGCAACGACGCCGCAGAGGCGCTCGCGCTTCACATCGGCCGCGGTTCTGCCGATCGTTTCGTCGATCTGATGAACGCCAAAGCCGAGGAGCTCGGTCTCTCCGACACGAACTTCGAGAACCCGCACGGGCTCGACGAGCAAGGCCACGTCTCGAGTGCGCGTGACGCGACGACGCTCGTGCGCTACGCGCTCGGAATCCCGTTCCTCCGCGACGCGATGTCTCGCGAGACCGTCACGCTCCCGGGAGGGCGGACGCTGACGACGACCGACGACCTGCTCGCGAGCTGGGCGCCGCTCGTCGGCGGGAAGACCGGGCACACGCGCGACGCCGGCTGGTCGCAGGCGGCCGCGGCCGAGAAGCGAGGCGTGACCGTGTACGGAACCGTCCTCGGAAGCGACTCGCGCGGGGCGCGAAACGAAGCGCTCCGCGAGCTCCTCGCGTACGGCCTCGACCAGTACCGGCGCGTGCAGGTGATCGACCACGGTCGCGTGTACGCGGAGGCGACGACGGGGTACGGACAGCCCGCCGTCCAGCTCGTCGCGCCGCGCTCGATCGTCGGGCCGCTGCGGAACGGGAAGCCACTCGTCGAGCGCGTCGTCGCGCCGACGACGCTCGCGCTTCCCGTCGCGAAGGGAGAGCGCCTCGGCCGGGTCGAGGTCTACGACGGCAACAGGCTGGTCGCGTCGTCGAACCTCGTCGCGGCGGAGTCGCTCGCCGAGGCGGGTTTCTTCGCCAAGGCGACGTGGTACGCGACCGAGACCGCACGCAACCTCTGGGGGATGATCACGTGATCGTCACGGTGACGACGAACGCCGCGCTCGACCGAACGCTGACGGTGCCGGTGTTCCAGATCGGCTTCCGCCACCGCTCGAGCGAGGTGCTCACGCTCGCGGGCGGCAAGGGCATCAACGTCGCACGCGCGCTGAAGATCCTCGACGTGCCGGTGGTCGCCACCGGGCTCGCGGGCGGCCGCACCGGGACGCGGATCATCGAGGAGCTCACCTCCGAGGCGATCCTCAACGACTTCGTCCGGATCGCCGCCGAGTCGCGGACGTCGACGGCGGTCGTCGATCCCACTGCGGGCACGCACACGGAGATCAACGAGTGGGGCCCCGAGGTCGGCGCGGTCGAGCTCGAGACGCTCGTCGAGAAGCTCCACTACCTCTCGCGCGGCGCCGACTTCGTCGTCCTGTCCGGGTCGCTGCCGCGCAAGGTCGCGACGACGTTCTACGCCGACGCGGTCCGCGACCTCTCGCGCCGCGACGTCCGCGTCGTCCTCGACTCCGAGGGCGAGCCGCTCCGTCTCGCCGTCGAGGCCGGCCCGTTTCTCGTCTCGCCGAACCAGCGCGAGGCCGAGCAGCTCGTCGGCCAGGAGCTCGAGGACGACGACGACTTCCTCATGGCGCTCGACGCGATCGCCGAGATGGGCGCGCGGAACGTCCTCATCACGCTCGAGAACGGGTGCTTCGCGCTCATGCGCGTCGGCCGGAAGACGAGGCGGATCCGTGCGTTCGCGCCGCATGTCGAGCCGGTGTCCGGCGTCGGCTCGGGAGACGTCCTGCTCGCGCAGTTCCTCGCCGCCTCGGCGACGAGCGTGCGCCCGACGACTCGATTCGCGCCGCGGTCGCCGCCGGCGTCTGCGTCGGTGCGCGAGGTCGGCGCCGGTCGCTTCGATCCGGCGTATGCGGCGACGCTCGCCGCGGACATCGAGCTCGCCGAGCTCCACCCGGTTCGCTCGTAGACTCCGCGCGTGGCGGCATGCCCGAGCTGTGGGCGCGAGAACGCGGACGACGCGCGCTTCTGCAGCGCGTGCGGGACGGCGCTCGCCGTCGCCGAGCCGGCGCGCGAGCAGCGCAAGGTCGTCACCGTCCTCTTCTGCGACCTCGTCGGCTCGACCGCGCTCGGCGAGTCGACCGATCCCGAGGCGCTGCGTGCGCGGATGCGCCGCTACTTCGAGGATCTGCGCGTCATCCTCGAGCGCCACGGCGGCACGGTCGAGAAGTTCGTCGGCGACGCGGTCATGGCCGTCTTCGGGATCCCGGTCTCGCACGAGGACGACGCGCTGCGCGCCGTTCGCGCCGCCGCGGAGATGCAGGCAGCGATCGCAGAGCACGGTCTCGAGGCGCGCATCGGCGTCAACACCGGCGAGGTCGTCGTCGGCGGCGAGGGCGAGACGCTCGTCACCGGCGACGCCGTCAACGTCGCGGCGCGGCTCGAGCAGGCCGCCGGCGCGGCGAGACGCTCATCGGCGCCGAGACGCGGTCGCTCGTGCGCGACGCCGTGCGGGTCGAAGCTGGTCGAGCCGCTCGCGCTCAAGGGGAAGTCCGAGCCGGTCGAGGCCTTCCGCCTGCTCGAGGTGGTCGCCGAGCGGACGCGCTCGCGCGCCACCCGGAGGCGCCCTCGTCGGACGGAAGCGCGAGCGCAACCGGCTCTGGCGCGACTTCGAAGACGTCCTCGACGAGCAGCTCGTGCCGGCTCGTCACGCTGCTCGGGCCTGCGGGCATCGGGAAGTCGCGCCTCGTCGCCGACTTCGTCGAGCGCGTCGGCGACTCGGCGGACGTCCTGCGCGGCCGCTGCCTCTCGTACGGCGAGGGGATCACGTACTGGCCGCTCGTCGAGATCCTGATCGCGATCGGGGTCGAGCCCGACTCCGTGATCGGCACGTCGCCGCCCGAGACGCAGCTCGCGTTCAGACGGCTGCTCGAGGCGCGGGCCGCCGAGCGACCGCAGGTCGTCGTCGTCGACGATCTGCAGTGGGCCGAGCCGGTCTTCATCGACCTCGTCGAGCACATCGCCGACCTCTCGCGCGACGCGCCGATCTTCCTGCTCTGCGTCGCGCGCACCGAGCTCCTCGACGTCCGCCCCGACTGGGGCGGCGGCAAGCTGAACGCGACGTCGCATCCTGCTCGAGCCGCTCGGCGACGACGAGTGCGAGGCGCTGATCGGAAATCTCCTCGGAGACGCGCAGCTCGAGCGGCGACCTGCGCGAGCGCATCACGGCCGCGTCCGCGGGAAACCCGCTGTACGTCGAGGAGATGCTCGCGATGGTGCGCGAGCACGGCGGCGACGGCGAGATCGTCGTCCCGCCGACGATCCATGCGCTCCTTCAGGCGCGGATCGACTCGCTCGACGGCGACGTCCGAGTCGTGATGGAGCGAGGCTCGGTCGAGGGCGAGGTGTTCCACCGTGGTGCTGTCGCGGAGCTCTCGCCCGCTCTCGTTCGAGGCGATGTCGGGTCGCATCTGACGACGCTCGTGCGCAAGGAGCTCATTCGCTCGACCGCGTCGACGTTCCCCGAGGACGAGGGCTATCCGCTTCCGCCATCTGCTCATCCGCGACGCGGCGTACGAGTCGCTGCCGAAGGCGACGCGTGCGGAGCTGCACGAGCGCTTCGCCGACTGGCTCGAGCGGCACGAGCTCGTCGAGCGCGACGAGATCGTCGGCTACCACCTCGAGCAGGCGCACCGGTACCGAGCCGAGCTCGACCCGGCCGATCCGACGCTGCACGGCGCTCGCCGAGCGCGTGTCGCGGCGCGGCTCGGCGCCGCCGGGCGCGGTGCCCTCGCGCGCGGGGACTTCCGGCGGCCGCTGACGCTGCTGCGTCGAGCGGCGGCGCGTTCTTCCCGAGAGCGACGATCGCCGGCACGAGCTGGCGCCCGATCTCGCGCTTCGCTCTCTGGGACGCCGGTGAGTTCGCGACGGCGACGTCGGTGCTCGCGGACGGCCGCGCCGCGAGCGATCCCGGCCATCGCTGCCGTCTGCGCGATCGTCGCGACGGTGTTCGACGGACTGACGAGCGGCATCGCTCAGCGCCGAGGCAGCTGAACGCGACCAGGAGGAGGCGTACCGAGCTCTCGCGGAGGCCGGCGACGACGAGGGCCTCGCGCTCTACTGGTGGTGGTCGCGATCGAGCACTGGTTCGGGCTGCGACGCGACCGAGACGATCGCAGCCGCGCGAGCGCGGCGCTCGAGCACATGCGCCGCGCCGGGAAGCGAAGTCGGTTCGAGGTCGAGCTCGTCATGGCTGATCGCGGGCCGCGTCGTCCTCGGGCCCGATGCCGGTCGACGAGGCGCTCGAGCGACTCGACGCGCTCGACGCAGGCTCGCGCGACTCGGCGCTCGCTGAAGGCGGGCGCGGACGGTGCCCGCGCCCGGCTGCTGCGCGTGCCAGGGCGACATCGAGCGGGCTCGCGAGCTGGCGCGGTCGGCTCGCGCAACCACGAGGTCGGCGGGCTGCCGACCGTCACCGCCGCGGCGATGGCGATGTACGAGGCCTGGATCGAGCAGCGCGCCGGCGACGTCGCGGCGTGCGGAGCGCGCGCTCCGCGCCGGGCTCGACGAGCTCGAGGCGCTCGACGACCGAGCGTTCAGCGTCCACCATCACGGGCTACCTCGCCGCAGTGCCTCTACGAGCAGGGCCGCTACGACGAGGCGTACGAGCTGTGCGCCGACGTCCGTGAGACGAGCCCGCCGGAGCGACGTCGTCAACTTCGTCTACGTCGATGCGATCGAGGGCGCCGTGCTCGTGCGCCGCGGGCGAGGACGGCGAGGACTGGAGCTCGTCGGCCGGGCGCTCGAGCGTGCAGACGGGACGGACTTCTTCTTCGTGTCGGGCCGAGACGCAGGCTGCACGCTCGCCGAGGCTCTCACGATCCGTGGCGACAGGCGCGACGCGACCGTGACGCGCGACCGAGGCGCTCGACATCGTCGCGGCGAAGGGCGACGTCACGGGCGGCGCTCGCGCACGCGAGCGCCTGGCTCGCGCTCGGCATCGAGATCGCGTGATCGCCGTCGGCGGACGCTGCTAACGTCACCTGATGGAGACCGAGTTCCGCCAGGAGGAGATCGAGCGCCTCGTCGCGTTCGAGCGGAAGTTCGGCAAGGAAGGGCTCACGTTCGACGACGTGCTGCTGCTTCCGGCCGAGTCGCACGTCCTCCCGAACGACGTCTCGACGGTCACGCGGCTCACGCCGTCGATCTCGCTGAACATCCCGGTGATCTCGGCGGCGATGGACACCGTCACCGAGGCGCGCCTCGCGATCGCGCTCGCGCGCGAGGGCGGGCTCGGGATCGTCCACCGCAACCTCTCGATCGCCGATCAGGTCGCCGAGGTGGACAAGGTGAAGCGCTCGGAGTCGGGGATGATCGTCGAGCCCGTGACGCTCCGGGCGACCGACCTCGTCGCCGACGCGCTCGAGCTCATGGAGCGCTACCGGATCTCCGGCGTGCCGATCATCGACGACGACGGCGTCCTCGTCGGCATCCTCACGAACCGCGACCTCCGCTTCGAGACCGACACCTCGCAGCCCGTCTCCGCGCTGATGACGACGCGGAACCTCGTCACCGCGCCGGTCGGCACGACGCTCGAGGAGGCCGAGGCGATCCTCCACCGCAACAAGATCGAGAAGCTGCCGGTCGTCGATCACGAGGGACGCCTCACGGGGCTCATCACGGTCAAGGACATCTCGAAGCGGATCAAGTACCCGGACGCGACGAAGGACTCGCAAGGCCGTCTCCGCGTCGGCGCGGCGGTCGGCGTCGGGCCGGACGCGCTCGAGCGCGCGGCCGCGCTCGTCGACGCCGAGGTGGACGTGCTCGTCGTGGACACGGCGCACGGCCACTCGCACGGCGTCCTCGACGTCGTCCGCAAGCTGAAGGCCGCGCACGACATCGAGCTGATCGCGGGGAACATCTCGACCGGCGACGGCGCGCTCGCGCTCGCCGATGCGGGAGCCGACGCGGTGAAGGTCGGTCAAGGGCCCGGGATCGATCTGCACGACCCGCGTCGTCGCCGGCGTCGGCGTGCCGCAGGTGACGGCCGTCTACGACGCCGTGCAGGCGCTCGCCGGCCACGGCATCCCGGTGATCGCCGACGGCGGCGTCCGGAACTCCGGCGACATCGCGAAGGCGATCGCCTCCGGCGCCGACGTCGTCATGCTCGGCTCGATGCTCGCCGGCACCGACGAGGCGCCCGGCGAGGTCATCGTCGCGCAGGGCGAGCGCTTCAAGGAGTACCGCGGGATGGGCTCGCTCGGCGCGATGAAGGCGCGCTCGTTCTCGAAGGACCGCTACTTCCAGGGCGACGTCGAGGACGTCGAGAAGCTCATCCCCGAGGGCATCGAGGGCCGCGTCCCGTACAAGGGCCCGCTCGCGCCGATCGTCCATCAGGTCGTCGGCGGGCTGCGGCAGTCGATGGGCTACTGCGGCGCGGCGACGATCGAGGACATGAAGACGCGGACGCGCTTCACGCGGATCACGCCGGCCGGGTCTCCACGAGAGCCACCCGCACGGCGTCACGATCACGAAGGACGCTCCGAACTACCGGCGCTGAGTGGCGAAGGTCGTCCCGCTTCCGACTCCCGAGGCCACACCGGAAGAACGTCCCGTCCTCGTCGTCGACCTCGGCGGGCAGTACAGCCAGCTGATCGCGCGTCGCGTGCGCGAGGCGCGCGTGTACTCCGAGCTCGTCGGGCACCGGCTGTCGGCCGCGGAGGTCGCCGAGCGCAACCCGGCCGCGCTGATCCTCTCCGGCGGCCCCGCGTCCGTGTACGCGGACGGCGCGCCGGAGCTCGACACCGGAGATCTTCGCGCTCGGGATCCCGACGCTCGGCATCTGCTACGGCATGCAGCTCATGGCGCGCGACCTCGGCGGCGCCGTCGAGCGCACGGGCGCCTCCGAGTTCGGCAAGGCCGAGCTCGAGGCGGACGACTCCGAGCTCTTCCACGACCTCCCGCCCGAGCAGACCGTGTGGATGAGCCATCGCGACTCGGTGACGGCGCCGCCCGCCGGGGCCGAGGTCACGGCCAGCTCGCCGTCGACGCCGATCGCCGCCTTCGAGGATCGGGCGCGGCGGCTGTACGGCGTCCAGTTCCACCCCGAGGTCGTGCACACGCCGCACGGGCAGGACATCCTCAAGAACTTCCTCTACGAGGTCGCCGGCACGCCGCCGACGTGGACGCCCGCCGCGGTCATCGAGGAGCAGGTCGCGCGCATCCGCGCCGCCGTCGGCTCGGAGCGCGTGCTCTGCGCGCTCTCGGGCGGCGTCGACTCGGCGGTCGCCGCGCTCCTCGTGCACAAGGCCGTCGGCGACCAGCTCACGTGCGTCTTCGTCGACCACGGCCTGCTGCGCGAGAACGAGGCCGAGCAGGTCGTCGAGACGTTCGGCGGCCACTTCCACGTCCCGCTCGTCCACGTGCAGGCGCAGAAGCGCTTCCTCACGCGGCTCGCCGGCGTCTCCGATCCGGAGGAGAAGCGCAAGATCGTCGGCGAGGAGTTCATCCGCGTCTTCGAGGAGGAGGCGGGCGAGCTCGGCGACGTGCGCTTCCTCGTCCAGGGAACGCTCTACTCCGACGTCATCGAGTCGGGCGGCGGCGAGGACGGCGTCGCGGCGCTGATCAAGTCGCACCACAACGTCGGCGGCCTGCCGGAGGACATGCGGATGGAGCTCGTCGAGCCGCTGCGCCTCCTCTTCAAGGACGAGGTGCGCCGCGTCGGCGAGGAGCTCGGGCCTGCCCGAGCGCATGGTCTGGCGCCAGCCGTTCCCCGGGCCCGGCCTCGCGATCCGGATCATCGGCGACGTCACCGAGGAGCGGCTCGCGATCCTGCGGCGCGCCGACGCGATCCTGCTCGAGGAGATCCGCCGCGCCGACCTCTACCGCGAGCTCTGGCAGAGCTTCGCCGTGCTTCCCGCGATCCGCTCGGTCGGCGTCCAGGGCGACGAGCGCACGTACGCGTACCCGATCGTCATCCGCGCGGTCACCTCCGAGGACGCGATGACCGCGGACTGGGCGCGCCTCCCGTACGAGGTGCTCGAGGCGATCTCGAGCCGCGTCATCAACGAGATCCCCGGCGTCAACCGCGTCGTCTACGACATCTCCTCGAAGCCGCCGGCGACGATCGAGTGGGAGTAGCGCCGCCTCGATCGCATTCGAGGGACATGCGTCGCAGTCCCACGCGCCGATCTAGTCACGTGATGAGACGCGTCTGTTCTCATCGTGCTGCTCGTCTGCGCGCTCGTCGTGCCGGTCACGCCGGCGCTCGCGAGCCAGACGCTCGACCGCGAACGTGACGAACGTCGGCTCGCGGTGAACGCGAAGGGCGAGGCGCTCGTCACCTACACGCCGCGCCGACGGGCAGGTGCGGCGCGTGCTCGCGTGGGGTGCGGTCGACGCGGTCGCACCCGACCCGAACGTCCCGCAGCAGCAGTTCAAGCTCGACTACGCGGGCGGCTGGGGGAAGTACCGCAAGGTCGACGTACTGGCGCACGTTCAAGAACGTTTGCCGCCCGTACGACGGCCCGGCGCTCGTCTACGTCGTCGCCGCGTGCACGGCACCCGACGGCTCGCACTGGGCGCTCCAGAGCTGGCAGCGCGTCCAGCCGCTGCGCGGCGTCGCTGCCTTTCTTCCCGGGCACATGGCCTTCGAGCTCCACCTCTCGCACTTGGACGACCGAGCTCGCCGTGCTCGAGGTCTCGCCGAACTGGACGTACGGCGGCGCTCTTCAGGGCCTGTTCGGCCGGCTGCTCTACCGCGGGAAGCCGGTCCACGGCTTCAAGACGCCACGGCGATCGACGAGCGACCGAAACGCGCGCTACGTGTACATCGACACGTTCAACTCCGCGTACGGCCCGGGTTGGAAGCGCGACGGGCGAAGGTGACGCACGTCCCGCGGGCGGCTTCTGCTACAGCTTCGCGCCGCTGCTACGGCCTCCACCCGGCTATCCCTCGATTCCCGACGGTCTCCGGGAAGGGCGAGCGACATCGGGTCACCGCGATGGGTCCAGGAGTGACGCCGGATCGTCCAGTGGGAGGGAGCGGCGCTCGGATCGTACGACCCGCAGGTCGACCGCACGTACAACGGTCTCTTCGACGCGCATTCTCGGAGCAGACAAGGTCTGCGGCCGAGCGTAGCCGCGTAGCCGCGCGTGCCACGGCGCGCTAGCGGATCGCGAAGCCGCTGATCCCTTCGGCCTCTTCGTCCACCACGTCGACGCGATCGACGCGTGCGCCGCGCGGGCCGTCGTGGCAGAACGCGACGAGCCGCTCGACCGCGTCCGGCTCGCCCTCGAAGACGGCCTCGACCGTGCCGTCGCGCATGTTGCGCACCCAGCCGCTCACGCCGGCGCTCACGGCGTGACGACGCACCGAGTCGCGGAAGAACACGCCCTGGACGTGCCCGTGGACGACGACGCGGCGGCGAATCATCGGAACCGGATGATGCCCTCCGGGTCGATCTCGACGTCCACTCGGTCGCCGGCGCGCGGATGGTCGATCGCTGCGACGGCCGCCTCGAGCGTCCGTCCGTCGTCGAGCCGGACGCGCAGGCGAACGACGGGCCCGACGCGCACGACCCGCTCGACGACGCCCTGACCGTCGCCCGCCGCGGGCCGCACCCGCACCGCCTCGGGCCTCACGATCTCGTCGTCCGCGACGTTGGCGAGGCCGAGGAAGCGCGCGACGTCCTCGTCGAGCGGACGCGCCCAGAGCTCGTCCGGCGTCGCGACCTGCACGACGTGCCCGTCCCGCATCACGGCGACGCGGTCGCCGAGCGTGAACGCCTCGGTCTGATCGTGCGTCACGTAGACGGCGGTCACCGCGAGCTCGTCGAACAGGCGCTCGAGGTCGTCGAGCAGTCGGTCTCGGAGACGGCGGTCGAGCGACCCGAGCGGCTCGTCGAGGAGGAGGATGCGCGGCTCCGGCGCGAGCGCGCGCGCGAGCGCGACGCGCTGCTGCTCGCCGCCCGAGAGCGTGCCGACCGAGCGCCGCTCGAATCCGGCCAGGCCGACGAGCGCGAGCAGCTCGGCGGTTCGCGCGCTCGATCGCGTCCGGCGAGTCGCCGCGCATCCGCAGCCCGAACGCGACGTTGCCGAAGACGTCGCGATGCGGGAAGAGCGCGTGATCCTGGAACACGAGGCCGACGCCGCGCCGATGCGGCGGCGTGCCGGCGAGGTCGATCCCGTCGAGCAGGACGCGGCCGGCGTCGGGTACCTGCAGGCCGGCGATCACGCGCAGCAGGGTCGTCTTCCCGGAGCCGCTCGGGCCGAGCACGGTGACGATCTCGCCGTCCGCGACGTCGAGCGACGCGGCGTCGAGGGCCTTCGTCGCCGTCGAACGCGACCGTCACGGAGTCGACGTGGAGCATCAGAACCACCCGCCGCGGCGCACGCGCACCCGCTCGACGAGGAGCACCGCGACGACGGTGACGGCCATGAGCACGACCGCGAGCGCGTAGGCCTGCGCGACGTTGATCTCGCCCGGGTCGCCCGAGGAAGCGAAAGATCGCGACCGGAAGCGTCGGGCGGTCGGGTCGCGCGAGAAACACCGTCGCGCCGAACTCGCCGAGCGAGATCGCGAAGGCGAAGCCGGCGGCGACGGCGACTCCGCGCGAGACGATCGGCAGGTCGATCTCGCGGCGCACGCGGCCGGGCGAGGCACCGAGCAGCGCCGCGGCCTCACGCTGGTGCGGGTCGATCGAGCGCAGCGTCGGCACGAGGATCCGCACGACGAACGGGATCGCGATGAGCGCCTGGGCGACCGGGACGAGCCACGGAGCCGCGCGGAAGTCGAGCGGCGGCGTGTCGAACGCGATCAGGAAGCCGAGGCCGAGCATCACGGCCGACACGCCGAGCGGGAGGAGGACGAGGCTGTCGATCAGTCGCCCGCGCGAGTCCGCCACGGCGAACGCGGCGAGCCCGCCCACCACGACGGCGATCAGCGTCGCCGCGGCCGCGTAGACGATCGAGTTCACGACCGCCTCCCACGGCGCCGCGAGCAGCACGCTCGTCGGCCGCCCGAGGGCTTCGTACGCATCCAGCCCGTAGCCGTCCCCGACCGCGAGCGAGCGCTCGACGAGAACGGCGAGCGGCAGCCCGAGGAACAGCGCGAGCCCGCCGAGGCTCGCCCCGACGACGAGCTTGTCGCGGGTCGTCCGGGCAGGGCGGAGCGTGTCGCCCTCGGGGCGGAGCTGACCCGTGGGACGTGAGTCGCCGCTCGAGCCGCATCGCGACCCAGACCGCAGCCACGACGCAGGCGAGCTGGACGAGGGAGAGCACGGCCGCGGCTCGCAGGTCGAAGAGGCGGACGGCCTGGTTGTAGATCTCGGCCTCGATCGTCGCGTACCTGCGGCCCGCCGAGGATCAGGACGACGCCGAACGACGTGAACGAGAACAGGAAGACGATGGCGGCCGCAGAGGCGAGCGCCGGCGCGAGGAGCGGAGCGGTGACCTCGCGGAGGCGCGCACGAGGGGACGCGCCGAGCGTCGCTGCCGCCTCGTTCAGGCGCGGGTCGAGGCTCGCCCAGAACGTCCCGACGATCCGCACGACGACGGCGACGTTGAAGAACGCGTGCGCGACCAGGATCGGCGCCCAGCCCCGCTCGACGCCGTCGGGCAGGATCGCGAGGAACGCGAGCGCGACGACGACGGTCGGCAGCACGAACGGGACGACGACGAGCGCGCTGACCACGCTCCGGCCCCTGAATCGGTAGCGACCGAGCACGTACGCCGCGGGCAGCGCGACCGCGATCGTGAGCACGGTCGACGCGAGCGCCTGCCACACCGTGAACCACACGATCTCGCGCGTCAGCGGATCCGTGAGGACGTCGAGCGGCGCGTCGCCGCGCCGCGCAGGCCGCGCTCGACGATCGTGGCGAGCGGGATAGAGGAAGAACAGCGCGAGGAAGGCGAGCGGAACGCCGAGCGTGAGCAGCCGCCACGCGCGGCCGCTCAGCGAACCACGATGTCCGTCCACTCGTCCACCCAGCGCTCCCGGTTCTCCTCGATCTCCTCGGGCGGCAGCTCGAGCGGCGACTCGGGGACGACCGCGAACTGCTCGAACTCGGGCGGAAGCGTCGCGTCGCGCCGTGCCGGGAAGACGAACATCTGCAGCGGGATGTCCTCCTGGAAGCGCTTCGAGAGCATGAAGTCGATCAGCTCGCGCGCGCCGTCCTCGTTCTTCGCGCCGCGCAGGACGCCGGCGAACTCGATCTGCCGGAAGCAGCGCTCCTCGACGACGCCGGTCGGCGCCTCGGCCGGCCGCGGGTCGCGGAAGATCACCTCGGCGGGCGGGCTCGACGCGTACGAGACGACGATCGGCCGCTTCCCCTTGCTGCCGGCCGAGCCGGAGAAGCGCGCGTTGTACGCGTCCTCCCAGCCGTCGACGACGAGCACGTCGTTCGCGCGCAGGCCGCGCCAGTAGCGCCTGCCAGCCGCGTCGCCGTAGCGCGCGATCGTGGCGAGCATGAACGCGAGCCCGGGCGTCGACGTCGCCGGGTTCTCGACGACGAGCAGGCCGCGATGCTGCGCGCAGGATCAGGTCGGCGAGGTCGCGCGGCGGCTCGATGCCGCGCTCGGCGAACCACGCCTTGTCGTAGTTGAGGCAGACGTCGCCGCGGTCGATCGGCGTCGCGCGGTGCTCCGGGTCGAGGATCGAGCTCCGGGTCGACGCTCGCGAGCTCCGGCGACTCGTACGCCTCGAAGACGTCACCTCGAGCGCGCGCGCGAGCAGGTTGTTGTCGACGCCGAACAAGCACGTCGCCCTCCGGGTTCCCCGCGGTCAGCAGCGCGCGCGTGACGATCTCGCCCGCGTCGCCGGCCTTGAGGATCCGCAGCGTCAGGCCGCTCTCGTCCTCGAACGCCTGCTTCACGTCGTCCGAGATCGCGAACGAGTCGTGCGTGACGAGCACGACCTCGGTCGGCGTCTCGTCGCCGCCGCCGCAGCCGGCCAGCGCGAGCGCGACGACAGGCGAGCGCGCAGAGCGCCTGTGACGCCGTGTCACTCGCGCGTCTCCCGGGCGGATCGCCAGCAGCACGCCGCGCTCGACCGAGACGCGTCGCCGTCTCGGCGGCGAAGACGTTCGAGACGCCGCGGCTCGAGCCCGGCTCGAGCGTCTCGCCGCGGAGCGGGTACGCGAGCCCTTCGGTCGTCACGCCCTCGGCGGGACCGTGCAGCGGCGAGCAGCGTGACGAGCTCGCCGGGCGCTCCGTCGAGCGCGCGCTCGCCGCGGATGACGTGCACGCGCGCCGGCCCGACGAGCGCGTCGACCTGCGAGCCGCGCGTAGCGCTCCGAGCCGAGCAGCAGCAGTGCGGAGAGCTGGTGATCGAGCCGTCCGCCGTCGCCGGCCAGCACGAGGATGCGCTCGGGGCTCATCGCGGCGCGACGTCGAGCGCGAGCTCGAGGTCGGTCGCGTCCTTCTCGTGCGGATGTCGCTCCACGCGCGTGCCGGCGGCCTCCGCCACCGCGACGGCTTCCGGCGACGCGGAGTCGAAGTCGCCGACCGCGACCGTCACCTCGAGGCCGAGCGCGAGCGCGTGCTCGAGTCCGCTGTCCGCCGCGACGACGGGTGCGCCGAGCGGCACGGCCGAGGCCGCACGAGGATCCGGCGGCTCTCCGCCCGACACCACCACGACGATCTCTTCCGACACGCCTTCCTCCGCTGGCATTACCCAGATCAGGTTCTGCGGGTCGGCGGCGCTTCAGTCCGCCCTCTCAGCCCGGCTGCCCGAGCTCCCCGTTACGTCGCGGCCATCGTAGCGACCGATACGCTCGCCGCGTGACGAGCCCGCGGCAGATCCGGCGCAACACCGTGCTCCTGGCGCTGGGTCTCGTGACGCTTTCCGGTGTGCTTCAGCTCGCTGCCGCCGTCGCCACGATCACGCTCGTCCTCGTCACCGGGATCGAGTCGGTCCTCGGCCTGGGGCCGGCGATCTTCCTGACCGCCGGCGCGCTCGCCGCACTGCCGGCCGGCCGGCTCATGGACCGGTACGGGCGTGTTCCCGTGATCGCCGGAGGGTTCGTCGTCGGCGCGGTGGGCTGCGTGCTGACCGCGCTCGGATGTGTCGCCGACTCGGCGCCGCTCGTCGTCCTCGGCTTCCTCGGTGTCGGAGGAATGAACGGCGCCGTGCTGCTCGCGCGGACAGCCGTCGCCGACATGTATCCCGAGTCGCGCAAGGCGCGGGCGATCTCGTACGTCCTCTTCGGCGCGCTGTTCGGTGCCGCGCTCGGGCCACTCGTGTTCCGGCCGCTGTTCGCCGGGAAGGACATCGAGCTCGACACGCTCGTCGTCCCGTGGCTGGCCGCGGCGGCGATGTGCGTCGTGGGACTCATCCTCGCGCTCGCGATTCGCCCGGATCCGCGCACGATCGCGCTCGAGCTCGAGCGCGCGGGTCTCGCGCCGGGCGCGGCGCCGACGACGGAGCCCGCAGCGCCGCTCGGCCAGATCCTGCGACGACCCGGCGTTCCGGCCGCAGTCGTCGCCGCGGTCGCGAGCTTGGCGGTGATGGCCAGCGTGATGAACCTGAGCGGCTACGTCGTCGTCGGGCACGACCACCAGCAGGCCGACGTCTTCACCGTCATCAGCGTCCACATCGTCGGGATGTTCGGGCTCGTGCTCGTCGTCGGTCAGCTCGTCGATCGCGTCGGGCGGCGGCGAGCGCTCGATCGGCGGGCTCCTGGTCATGGCCGTGTCGACGGTGATGCTCGCGTGGGTCGTCTCCATCCAGGCTCTGTCGATCTCGCTGTTCCTGCTCGGGCTGGGCTGGAACGTCTCCTACGTCGCCGCGTCCGCGGAGCTCGTCACGCACGCGAGGCCGGTCGAACGCGGACGGCTCGTGGGGTTCACCGATCTCATCGCGGGGCTGCTCGCGGCGGCGCTCGCGCTCGTCGGCGGTCTCGCCTACTCGGAGTGGGGCGTCGTCGCGATCGCGGTCGGTGCGACGGTCGCAGTGATCGCTCCGGCGCTGTCGTCCTCTCCTTCTCGCGCCGGCCGCCCGCAGTCGCCCCGGAACCGGCCGCGCTGAACGAGTGAGGGGCGCCTCGCGGCGCCCCTCTCGTCTGCGTTCGACGGTCGCCTACTTGCTGTGGATGACGATGCTGCCGCCGTCGATCGCCTGCGGATTCGCGGCTGTCGATGTCGTCTGACGCCCCGTGCTTGTTGTCGTAGACGATCGACCGTCGCTCCGTCGCCAGATCTTGATCCGGAACTTGTCGACGCCGCCGCCACCGTTGACCTGCCGTCGGTCGCGGTCAGCAGGAAGCCGTAGCCGCCGGCGCCGTTGATCGTGCCCGTGCCCTTGTACTGGGCCTTGTGCGCCGGCGACGACGAGCCACTCGTAGGTCGTCGCTGTGGAAGTTCAGGTTCGCCGGCCTTGAACTGGAACTCGGTCTGGCCCTCGGGCGCGTTGGCGCCCTTCTTGTACTTCGAGACGAAGCCGAAGTTCGCCTTGCCGGTCAGCGTCGGATCGGCGCGGTAGGCGCCCGGCGGGCGAGTTGATCCAGCCGCCGCCGGTGACGAAGCCCGCGCTCGGGTCGTAGACGACGACGAACTCGTACTTCGACGTCGCCGATGCCCGTGTCGTCGTCTCTCACGGTGACGCCGACCGTGTACACGCCGGCCGCCGCGTACGTGTGCGTGGCCGTGCACGAACCGCGTCCCTGACCCGGTTCCTGCGACGGTCGTGTTCGGAGATCCGTCGTCCCACGAGTACGTGCACGTGTGCGTGTCCTGTGCTCCCGACGTCGGTGTAGTTCGTCGTCACGCTCGCCGATCCGCCGAGTGCGATCGGTCCGGCCGGCCCGCTCATGCCCGTGATCACCGGCGCGACGTTGCTGACCGCGACATTCAGCGAGTCGGAGTCGGACCCGGTGTCGTCGTCGGTGATGGTGATCGACGACCGTCGTCGTGTCGGAGGCGGTGCCGGTCGGATTGTCGTCGGCGAAGCGGCAGTCGAAGTTGCCGTCGCCGGTGGCCGCGGCTGAAGACGACTGCGCGCGACGAAGACGCCGCTGGTGCCGCAGCTCGGGGTGCCGGCCGAGAACGTGTCGAGCGTGCCCGGGTCGGTCGTGTCGAACGCGTAGTTGCGCAGCGTCTGGCCCTCGTTGACCGGTCGGGCCGGTGACGACCACGCTCGGGTCGACGTTGTTGACGGTGACGGCCTTGGAGCCCGTGCCCGAGCCGGTGTCGTCGTCGGTGATGGTGATCGCGACCGTCGTGAGTGTCCGAGGCGGTGCCGGTCGGATTGTCGTCGGCGAAGCGGCAGTTGAAGTTGCCGTCGCCGGTCGCCGCGCTGAAGACGATCGGCGCCGACGAAGACGCCGCTGGTGCCGCAGTCGGGCGTGCCGGCCGAGAACGTGTCGAGCGTGCCCGGGTCGGTCGTGTCGAAGTCGTAGTTGCGCAGGTCTGGCCCTCGTTGACCGGGCTCGGGCCGGTGACGCACGACGCTCGGGGCGACGTTGTTGACGGTGACGGCCTGGGAGCCCGTGCCGGAGCCGGTGTCGTCGTCGGTGATGGTGATCGACGACCGTGCGTCGTGTCCGAGGCGGTGCCGGTCGGGATTGTCGTCGGCGAAGCGGCAGTCGAAGTTGCCGTCGCCGGTCGCCGCGCTGAAGACGAGGCGGCCGCGACGAAGACGCCGCTGGTGCCGCAGTCGGGGTGCCGGCCGTGAACGTGTCGAGCGTGCCCGGGTCGGTCGTGTCGAAGGTGTAGGTGCGCAGCGTCTGGCCCTCGTTGACCGGCGCTCGGGCCGGTGACGACCACGCTCGGGTCGACGTTGTTGACGGTGACGTCCTTGGAGCCCGTGCCCGAGCCGGTGTCGTCGTCGGTGATGGTGATCGATGACCGTGCGTCGGTGTCCGAGGCGGTGCCGGTCGGATTGTCGTCGGCGAAGCGGCAGTTGAAGCTGCCGTCGCCGGTCGCCGTGCTGAAGACGATCGGCGCCGACGAAGACGCCGCTGGTGCCGCAGCTCGGGCGTGCCGGCCGTGAACGTGTCGGCCGTGCCCGGGTCGGTCGTGTCGAAGCGCGTAGGTGCGCAGCGTCTGGCCCTCGTTGACGGGCTCGGGCGCCGGTGACGCACGACCGCTCGGCGCGACGTTGTTGACGGTGACGTCCTTGGTGCCCGTGCCCGACGCCGGTGTCGTCGTCGGTGATCGGTGATCGCTCACCGTCGTGGTGTCGGAGGCGGTGCCGGTCGGGTTGTCGTCGGCGAAGCGGCAGTCGAAGCTGCCGTCGCCGGTGGCCGCGCTGAAGACGATCGGCTGCCGACGACGTAGCGCCGCTGGCGCCGCAGTCGGGCGTGCCGGCCGTGAACGTGTCGACCGTGCCCGGGTCGGTCGTGTCGAAGCGCGTAGGTGCGCTGCGGTCTGCGCCCTCGTTGACCGGCTGCGGCGCCGGTGACGACGACCGCTCGGGGCGACGTTGTTGACGGTGACGGCCTGGGAGCCCGTGCCCGACGCCGGTGTCGTCGTCGGTGATCGTGATCGCGACCGTCGTGAGTGTCGGAGGCGGTGGCCGGTCGGGTTGTCGTCGGCGAAGCGGCAGTCGAAGCTGCCGTCGCCGGTCGCCGCTGCTGAAGACGAGGCTGTCGCGCGACGTAGCTGCCGCTGGCGCCGCAGTCGGGCGTGCCGGCGCGTGAACGTGTCGAGCGTGCCCGGGTCGGTCGTGTCGAAGGTGTAGGTCGCGCGTCTGGCCCTCGTTGACCGGGCTCGGGCGCCGGTGACGACCACGCTCGGCGCGACGTTGTTGACGGTGACGTCCTTGGAGCCCGTCGCCCGAGCCGGTGTCGTCGTCGGTGATGGTGATCGAGACCGTCGCTCGTGTCCGAGGCGGTGCCCGTCGGATTGTCGTCGGCGAAGCGGCAGTCGAAGTTGCCGTCGCCGGTCGCCGCGCTGAAGACGATCGGCCCGACGAAGACGCCGCTGGTGCCGCAGCTCGGGGTGCCGGCCGAGAACGTGTCGAGCGTCCCCGGGTCGGTCGTGTCGAACTCGTAGTTGCGCAGCGTCTGGCCCTCGTTGACCGGGCTCGGGCCGGTGACGACCACGCTCGGGTCGACGTTGTTGACGGTGACAGTCTGAGACGCGACGTTCGACTGCGCATTCGAGTTGTCTTGCACCTGAACCTGCACGACTGGACTCGCGGGACCTTCTGGGAAGGAGCACTGGAACGTTCCGGTCTTTGCGACGCCATTGATCGACGCCGAACCGCTGACCAAGTTGCCGCCGGTCCCACACTTCGGGAAGCCGGAGACGAAGGTGAACGTGTCACCAGCGTTTGGATCGGTGATCGTGAAGTTGTACGTCTTCGTTTGTCCCTCGTCCGCCGTCGTGGGCGGGTTGTCGAACGCGACGGTCGGGGCGGTGTTCGCTGCAACGACGGTGAACGTCGGATGCGCAACTGTGTTCGCGAAGACGGTGGCGTCATTGTTGCTCGCCGTCCCCGTCGCAACGCTCGCAGCCGCAGTGGGCGACTCAAAGGTTCCCGTGGAGCATGAGGCAGTCGCGGTGAGCTGCACCGTGATGAACTCACCGAGGAGATCTAGGTCATCCGCGTTGCCGCCTGTATCCAACAGCAGCGTGTCTCCGACGATCCTGACGCTCCAACCGCTGCTTCTGTCGTTTGGGTCCACCGGGCTCAGCGGTTCGAGCGCGGCGGAGATCGACGAGAAACAGATCGGGAGAGCGATTGCCACGGACTCAAGGTCGGTGGTGCCGATGCCTGCCCGCGTCACACGGATGCGATGCGTGCCCGTCGTGCCCGTCGTGACCGACGGGTCTGCGACAGCGGCACCCGCGGCGTTCCGGAATGAGGTCGTATACAGCCGGAGAGCAGGCGGCACGTTGTTGATGACAAACGCGGGCGAATTGTCTTCGCGCTGGCCGGGGACTCCGGTGCACGTGTTATTCGCCCATGTATCGACCTCCCAGTCGTCCGTGGATGAGGCGCTGGGCGTTGTGGCGGTGAAGACGATCCGAGCGAAGCCGCTTACGCCGAGAAAGTCGGACGCTGTCGAAGCCTGCCAAGTGATCGTCCGGGTAACGGTGTTGATGACCGGCGCGTTCCAGGTCTTGCTGCCAGACACCAACGTCTGGGTCACCGGCGATGCGGTGATCGCATATGTGTCCGGCAGGTTGATGAAGATGCACCCGACCGCGTTTCCGCCGCCGCTGGTGTCCTCAACTAGAAGGGAGAAGCTTCGCGTGGTCGACTGCGGGACGTATGTCGGCGCAATGTCGAGGTTGGTCGACGGCGCTGCCGCCACATACGGGCCGACGAACGGGCCGCCGCCGCCGACCGGAGCCGCGCCTGCCGGCTGAATCGAGGCCGTCGAGGTGTCCGCGATCGCGCGATCGAGGTTCAGGCGGCCGTTGCCGGTCTGCTCCTGCGAGCCGGCCGGCTCCGCGTTCTTCGCCAGCCGCGACACGATGACGCCGTTCGAGGCGCCGGATGCGGCCTTGATCAGTGCGGCCGCGCCCGCGACGTGCGCCGCGGACGCCGACGTGCCGCTGATCGTCGTGGTGCCGCCGCCGGCGTCCGTCGTTGCGATCCCGGTTCCGGGCGCGCCGAGGAAGACGGCCTGGCCGTAGTTGCTCGAGCCGTTCAGCGCGTCGTTCTGATCGGTGTTCGAGACGCCGATCACGCCGCGGTCGCCTGCGGGGAACGTCGCGGCTCGACGAGCCGTCGTTGCCCGTCGCCGCGACGAGCACGGCGCCCTCGTCCCACGCGTAGTCGATCGCGGCCTGGAGCATCTCCGAGTAGCCGGGGTTCGAGAAGGCCATGAGGATGACGTCCGCGTCGTGCTCGGCTGCGTAGACGACGCCCTCGATGATCTCGCTGTCCTGGCCCGTTCCGTCTGCGCCGAGGACCGTCACCGGCATCACCTGCACGCCGGCGTAGCCGACGCCGGCGACGCCGGCGCCGTTGTTCGTCTCGGCGGCGACGATCCCGGCCATCGCGGTGCCGTGGCCGTTCGGGTCGCTCAGGCCGTTCGAGCCGTCGAGGATCGACGTGCCCGAGACGACGTTCCCGTCGAGGTCGGGATGAGAGCCGTCGATGCCCGTGTCCAGGATCGCAACCCTCGCGGTTCCGCTGACGCTGACCTCTCCGTAGACGTTCTCCCAGCCGATCTTCGTGAGCGACCACTGGTCGCCGTAGTTGGAGTCGTTCGGCGTTCCACCGGCCTCGCGCGTGCGGTCCGGCTCGACGCGGGTCACGCTCGCGTACGAGCGCAGCTTGTCGAGCGAGGTCTGGAGGCCGGCGCCGCCCGGGAGCAAGACGCCATGGATGCGGAGCGGAGCGATGTAGTTCGTGCTCACGGCTCCCGCCGCCGCGAGGATCTGCGCCTGCGCATCGGTCGACGTTCCGGCCGCGAACCGGACGAGGTACGGCTCGGTCGCCGAGCCGAAGCCCGGCGGAGACGCCGAACGTCGCCGTCGCGCTCCGGTCGGTCGGGATCGGTGGCCGTGGCGGTGAACTCTGCGGCGAGGCCGTCCGGAAGATCGAACGTGTCGGTGATGCGTCCCGTCGGCGGCGACGGTGACGTCGGCGGAGTGGTCCCACGCGTCGCTCCCGTCGTCGTTCACCGCGACGTGCACGGTGTCGCCGGCCTGCCAGTCGGAGCCGGTCAGGGTCACGGTGTCGCCGGGCGCGTACGTCTCCTCGTCGCTGTCGAGGGTCGGTGTTCCGGTCGGCGCCGGAGGAGGTGGGGTGGGTGCCGTGACGGTGAAGCTCGCGCTGGCGCTACCTGACGGTGCGGTCGCTGTGACCGCGAACGTCTCCTGCGAGCTCGGGCAGGTCGAAGGTGTCGGAGACGGTGCCGTCGGCGGCCGCAACGACGTCGGCCTCATGGGACCACGCGTCGCTCTGGTCGTCGTCGACAACGACATGGACGGTCTCGTCCGCTGCCCAGCCGGACCCGGAGAGGACCACGGTGTTGCCGGGGGCGTAGTCCGACCGGTCGCTCGCGATGGAGGGCTGATCTGCGCCCGCGACCACGCCTGCGGCAACAAGACCGGCAGCGACGAACGATCCTACGACGAACGTGATCTCGAGCAGCCGTCGGCGATGCCGACGCCGAGCTGTTGGACCTGAAGCCATCTCCCCGTGCCCCCTTTGCCTAACCGCAGGCGGCATCCCCATGCCGTACAGCGAATCCTCGTCTCTTCTCGGCACGAAGTCAACGGGCGCAGGTCGGGGCTTGACCCACCCGAACGGCCAGGCGTTCGTTGCTACAATCCCCCGCCGGCGGACGGCGAGTCCGCCCTCTTTCTGTGATGAAGACGTATACGGCCAAGCCCGGAGAGATCCAGCGCGAGTGGTTCCTCGTCGATGCCGAGGGGCAGACGCTGGGGCGCTTGGCGACCCGCATCGCAGACACGCTCCGCGGCAAGAACAAGCCGGCCTACACGCCGCACGTCGACACCGGCGACTTCGTCGTCGTCGTCAACGCCGAGAAGATCGCGGTGACGGGCGCGAAGCTCGACCAGAAGATCTACTACCGGCACACCGGGTATCCCGGCGGGATCAAGCAGCGCACGCTGCGCGAGCAGCTCGAGCGCCGCCCGACCGAGGTCATCCGCAAGGCCGTGAAGGGGATGCTCCCGAGGAACAAGCTCGCGTCGGCGCAGATCACGAAGCTGAAGATCTACGCCGGTCCCGACCATCCGCACGCCGCCCAGGCGCCGAAGCAGCTGGAGCTCTCGTGAGCGAGATCGCCCAGTACCTCGGCACGGGGAAGCGCAAGACGTCGATCGCGCGCGTCATCCTGCGGCCCGGCGACGGCAAGACGTGGATCAACGGACGCACGCTCGACGAGTACTTCCCGCGTCCGCTCCATCGCAAGATGATCCTCGCGCCGCTCGAGGTCGCGGAAGCCGCGTCGACGTACGACCTGCGCGTTCGCGTGGCAGGCGGCGGCCCGTCGGGCCAGGCCGGAGCGATCAGGCACGGCATCGCGCGCGCGCTCGTGGAGGCCGATCCCGAGATGCGCATCCCGCTCAAGCGCCAGGGCTTCCTCACGCGCGACGCGCGGATCGTCGAGCGCAAGAAGGCCGGCCTCCACAAGGCGCGCAAGGCGCCTCAGTTCTCGAAGCGGTAGCTTCGCGGGCATGTCCCGCCGCTACTTCGGGACCGACGGGGTCCGCGGGATCGTCGGCGTCGACCTGACGCCCGACCTCGTCGAGCAGATCGGCAAGGCCGCGACGCTGTGGGCCGGCGGCGGGCGCGTGCTCGTCGGCCGCGACACCCGCGAGTCGGGGCCGGAGCTCGAGCGGGCAGCCGTCCGCGGCATCGTGTCGGCGGGAGGAACCGCCGTTCTGGGCGGCGTGCTCCCGACTCCTGCGGTCGCCTACCTGGCAGACGAGCTCGGCCTCGTGATCTCCGCCTCGCACAACCCGCCCGAGTACAACGGCGTCAAGCTCTTCCGCGACGGAGGGAAGCTCGTCGACGAGCAGGAAGAGGAGGTCGAGGGTCTGCTCGACGCGAGCGTCACCGGCGGGCGGATCGGTCGAGGAGCTCGACGACGGTAGCGACACGTACCTCGCGCGTGTCATCGCGAGGTGCGGCTCGAATCTCGCGGGCATCCGGATCGGCATCGACTGCGCGAACGGCGCGTTCTCGGAGCTCGCGCCGTACGACGTTCTCCGCGCTCGGCGCCGAGGTGCACGCGATCGGCACGGAGCCCGACGGCACGAACATCAACATCGGGCTTCGGCGCCACCGACCTCGCGGCCTTGCAACAGCTCGTCACGCGGGAGTCGCTCGACCTCGGAGTCGCGTTCGACGGCGACGGCGACCGCATGCTCGCGGTCGACGAGCGCGGCGAGGTCGTCGACGGCGACCAGATCCTCGCGATCCTCGCGCTGGCGCTCGGCGTCGACGTCGTCGCGGTGACGGTCATGACCAATCTCGGCTTCCACCGGCTCATGGCGGAGAACCGCGTCCGGGTCGTCACCACGCCCGTCGGCGATCGCTACGTGTCGGAGGCGCTGGCCCGCGAAGGCGGGCTTCTCGGCGGCGAGCAATCAGGTCACGTCATCTGGCTCGGAAACCACGCGACGGGTGACGGGCTCGCCGCGGCGCTCCTGCTCTGCCGCGCGCTCGCGGGCCGTCCGCTGAGCGACGCTGCCGCAGCGATGCCGCGGTTCCCGCAGGCGAAGAGGAACGTCGCCGTGTCGCGGCACGAGCTCTCGCAAGCCATCGTCGACGAGGTCGACCGCCTCAACGCCGAGCTCGGCACGGGCGGCCGTGTCCTCGTCCGTCCGTCGGGTACCGAGCCGCTCGTGCGCGTCCTGGTCGAGATGGAAAATGCCCAAGATGCAGAGACAATGTGTGCTAGCATCGCCGCGCTCGTGGAACGAGAGCTCGGTTGAGCCCGACGGAGGGCGCTGCCGGGCTCTTTCGCATTTCTAAGGAGAGCTTCGCATGTGCGGAATCATCGGATACGTCGGATCGCGTGAGTGCAAGCCGCTCCTGCTCCAGGGCCTCGAGCGCCTCGAGTACCGCGGCTACGACTCGTCGGGCATCGCGCTCCTCGAGGCGGACGGGCTCGACTACGTTCGCGCCGTCGGGCCGCTCGGCAATCTGAAGGCCCGCGCCGGCTCGAACGGCTCGACCGCGACGACCGGGCTCGGCCACACGCGCTGGGCGACGCACGGCGCGGTCACCGAGGCGAACGCGCATCCGCTCGCCGGCTGCCAGGCGTCGAAGCTCTCGATCGTCCTGAACGGAATCGTCGAGAACTACCGCGAGCTCACGGCGAGCCTCGTCGACGACGGGCACACGTTCACCTCCGAGACCGACGCCGAGACCGTCACGCACCTCATCGAGCGCCACTACGAAGGCGATCTCGTCGAGGCGGTGCGCCGCGCGTTCAACGAGCTCGAGGGCCACTTCGCATTCGTCGTCATCCATCACGACCACCCGGGTCTCCTCGTCGGTGCACGCCACCAGGTGCCGCTCGTCGTCGGGATCGGCTCGGACGAGATGTTCCTCGCGTCGAACGCGGCCGCGTTCCTGCGCGAGACGCGCAACGTGCAGTTTCCGGGCGACGGCGAGATCGTCGAGCTGCGGCCCGAAGGTGCGAGCTTCCAGCACGCGGACGGAACCCCGATCGAGCACGAGCCCGTCGAGCTCGACTGGGACGACGAAGGCGCCGAGAAAGGCGGGCTTCGAGACCTTCATGCTCAAGGAGATCTTCGAGCAGCCCGAGGCCGTCGCCGAGACGATCGGCGATCGCGTTCGCCATGGA
Organism: uncultured Gaiellaceae bacterium; assembly: GCA_963822885.1. Lineage (GTDB taxonomy): Bacteria > Actinomycetota > Thermoleophilia > Gaiellales > Gaiellaceae > GMQP-bins7. The sequence goes on along the minus strand of CAWGJJ010000014.1, from coordinate 996 downwards.
ACCCTCGTCCTCGAAGGGCTCAACATGTCCGGCAAGGACGTCAAGGAGCTCCGCCGGATCGTCCTCCTCGCCGCCGGCACGGCGTACCACGCCTGCGTCGTCGGCCGCTACGTGATCGAGGAGTGGGCGCGCGTCCCCGTCGAGTTCGACATCGCGAGCGAGTGGATCTACCGCAACCCCGTGATCAACGAGCACGACCTCGTGATCGGGATCACGCAGTCGGGTGAGACGCGCGACACGATCGAGGCGCTGAAGCTCGCGCGGGAGGCCGGAGCACGCACGGTGGCGATCACGAACATGATGGGCTCGCAGGTGACGCGCGAGGTCGACTCCGTCCTCTACACGCGCGCCGGCATCGAGATGGGCGTCGCCGCGTCGAAGACGTTCACCGCGCAGGTCGCGCTCCTCTACCTCGTCGCGCTGAAGCTCGCGCAGATCCGCGAGACGCTGCCGCCGGGAGAGATCGAGTTCATCCTCGACTTCGTCTACAAGCTTCCGAACAAGATCCAGCAGTTCCTCGACGGCGACCACCCGATCGACGAGATCGCGCAGCGCTACCACGACGCGCACTTCTTCCTCTACCTCGGCCGCCACATCGGGCTTCCGGTCGCGCTCGAGGGCGCGCTCAAGCTCAAGGAGATCTCGTACATCCCGACCGAGGCGTACTCGGCCGGGGAGATGAAGCACGGGCCGATCGCGCTGCTCGACGAGCAGACGCCGGTCGTCGTCGTCGCGACGAACATCCACGTCTACGACAAGATCGTCTCGAACATCCAGGAGGTTCGCGCGCGCGGCGCGCACGTCATCGCGATCGCGACCGACGGCAACGAGGACATCCAGCACCACGCGGACGACGTCATCTACGTGCCGAAGACGCCGGCCTTCCTGCAGGTCGTGCTGGCGATCCTCCCGCTGCAGCTCCTCGCGTACCGGATTGCTCGCCTGCGCGGCCTGAACGTCGACCAGCCGCGCAACCTCGCGAAGACCGTCACCGTC
>CAWGJJ010000013.1:0-222035 GCA_963822885.1 uncultured Gaiellaceae bacterium | reverse complement strand
GATACAGAAGGCTCTTTCGGGCGAGGTAGTGGGTCATCGGGTTTCCGGCGGCCGCGCACGGCAGCCGGGAGCCGGGGAGCACTCCCTACGGTGTGCTCCCCGACTCTTCGACTCGGACAATCGACGTCGACCTACCTGCTCCGCGGCTTGAGCTTCGCGAGCGCGTCGATGCCCGTCATGTTGAGGTACCCGTTCCAGACGCTCGGCGTATTCTGCAGTCCCTTGCCGGCGGCGGTCGGGAACTCGTCCAGTACGTCGTGTTGTACTGGGCCCACATGCCGTTGTACCAGAGCGGGATCGCCGGCAGATCCTGAAGGATGTACCGCTGGATCTTCGAGTGGATCTGCTTGGCCTTCTGCACGTTGGCCGGCTTCACCTTGTTGAGGTCGAGCGTCAGCGCCCACGGCGTCGCGCCCGCGCCGGTGAAGCGTGCGAAGTTCGCGAACGTCTGCGAATCCGCGACCGGCAGGTGGAACAGGTAGTCGTAGAACGTGTACGGCGTCGGGCCGAGCTGCTTGTCGTTGTTGATGACGAGGTCGAACTTGCCCGAGTTCCGCTCGTCGACGAGCCCGTTGTAGTCGGGGAAGGCGGGCGTGAGGCGGATGCCCGCTTCCTTCGAACTCGCGGAGATGATCTGGATCGCCGTCATCCAGTCGGACCAGCCGTTCGGAACGATGATCCGCAGGTTGATGTTCGACCCGTCCTTGTTCTCGACGTAGCCGTCGCCGTTCGTGTCCCGGTACCCGTTGGCGGTGAGGAGCGCCTTCGCGCCCGCGACGTTGTACTTGAAGCCCAGCTTGGCGACCTGCGCCTTGTCGATCCACTTGTTCCACGTGGGCAGGAGGCCGGTCGGGTTCGCCTTCGCGACGATCCTCCCGTACCCGGCGCTCACGATCTGGTCGACGTTGATCGACATCGCGAGTGCACGACGGAAGGCCCTGTCGTTGAGCGGCTTCTTCGTCGTGTTCGGAACGAGCCACGCCGTGTTCGCCGAGAGCATGAACGGCGCCTTCGTGTAGTACGTCTGCACCTTCCCGCCGATCTGCTTCTCGATTCCCGGGAAGAAGTTGTTGCTCAGATCGATGTTGTTCTGCAGGAAGTTCTGCAGCGACGCGGTGTTCTGCGTGTTGTGGATGTCGACGATGTAGCGCATCGGCATGCTGATCCCGAGCGCCTTCGTGGCCCACCAGTCGTTCCGCCGGTTCCACTGCAGCGTGCCGGACGTGCCCTTGCCGGCGCCGTAGCGGAATGGCCCGGTGCCGACCATCTTCGAGACGGTGTCGGTGTTCCCGGTGGTGATCTCGGTGGCGCTGTACGCCCGACCAGATGTGCCTCGGGACGATCGGGATCGAGTACGTGTTCGTCTCCCAGTCGAGATAGTTCGGCTTCCCGGAGAACACGAAGCTGACGGTGTTGCCCTTCACGTTGATCCTCGAGAGGCCCGTCTTCCACATCGTCGAGTACTGCGAGCCTTCGAGCTTCCCGGTCTCGAACGTGAACTTCACGTCCGCCCCCGTCAACGGCTTCCCGTCGTTCCACTTGACGCCCGAGCGGAGCGTCAGGACGTACGTCCTGCCGACCCACTTGCCGCTCGTCGCGAGCCAGGGGATGTACTTGTCCCCGAGCGGGTCGTACCGGAAGAGCGTCTCGTACAGCAGACCGACCGTGCCGGTCGAGCGCTCGGTGCGCAGCGGGTTGAAGCTTGCGAATGGACCCCAGGCTGTGCCCGAGGTGAACAGCGTGCTCTGTCGTGGGAGCGCCAGCGGGGACTGCGAGCCCGCGCCCGCTCCGCCTGCCATGAGCGCAGCGGCGCTGATCGCGACCACGAGGGCGGCGACACCGATGGCTCTCCGTGCTCGGACTATCGAGCTCATGCTTCTCCTCCTCGTCCTGCCTGTCTGGTGTTGATCCTGCACTAGATCCCCGTGCAGCACAGCGTTACGACGCACGGGGTCGGTCGTTTGTTGCGTGGCCAGCGGAGCGCAGACGCGCTAGGCCCGGGCATCACCCCTCTCGGGCGTGCTCGCCTGCAGCGTGCGTGTCTCGCAACGCACGAGCGAAACCCCGAACGGGTCGAGCCCGGCCGATTCCGGCTTGCCGTTCACGAACCCGATCCCGCGTCGCATCCGATGCCGACAGCCAATCACTTATCCGGTTAAGTGTCAACCGGAAATTTCGCAGTCAGGAGCTACCGACCACGTCCCGGGACGATCGCCTCGGGCGACCGGTGCTTCCGCGCGTCGTGAGCTCGCCCACCGCAGTCTCGACGTCCCCGGTCGCTTCCCCGTCGATGGCCGCGAGCAAATGCCGGGCAGCCTGGGCTCCGAAGCCGGTGATGTCGCGGGTGATCGCGGTGAGTGGCGGATGCACGACCTGACTGATCAGGGAGTCGTCCCAGCCGACGATCGAGAGGTCGTCGGGGACCGAGAAGCCCATCCCCTGTGCCACGCCGAGTCCCGTCACCGCGAGCAGGTCGCTGTCGAACACGATCGCGGTCGGCGGATCGGGCAGCGAGAGGAGCTTCCGCGTCGCACGTGTGCCCTGCTCGGCGCTGTAGTCGGTCTCGACTGGTGTCTGCCATCAGCCCGAGATCGGTCGTGGCGCGCTTGAACGCTTCGCTCCGCTGCCTCGTATGGACGAAGTCGCTGACGCCCGTGACGTGTGCGATCCGCGTGTGGCCGAGGGCCGCGAGGTACTGAACGGCGTCGACGACGACGGTTGCCTCGTCGTGAAATACCGCTGGTAGAGCGCGATTCTCGAGCGGACCTCCGACGATGACCGCCGGGAGTCCGAGCCGAACGAGCTCGTCGACCCGAGGGTCGTCGACGCGAAGGTCGACCATCAGCACGCCGTCGACACGATGCTCGCCCCACCAGCGTCGGTAGACCTCGATCTCCTGCCGAGGGTCCTCCACGAGCTGAAGCGTCAGCGCGACGGAGCGCGACGAGAGCTCGACTTCGACGCCCGCGATGAACTCCATGAAGAACGGTTCGAGCGCGAGCGTTCGAGCGGGTCGGGCGAGGACGAGCCCGCAGGCGTCCGCGCGCGACGCGGAGAGCGCGCGAGCGGCGCGGTTCGGATACCAGCCGAGCTCGTCCGCGATCGAGATGATCCGCCCACGGGTGTCGTCGGAGACGCCAGGCCGGCCGTTCAGTGCGTACGAGACTGCGCCTTTCGACACACCCGCGCGCTCGGCGATGTCCCTGATCGTGACTCTGCTCGTTCTCTGCTCGGACACTCGAGCGTTCCTCCCCGCGCGCGTGCGGATCGCGCCATGGTCTCTTTACCGGTTCAGTGAAAGAGCTTACACCGCACAGCGTACGACGAAGCCGCCTACGCGGGCTCGGCCGCGACGACCGCCCGCGGTCCGGCGATGCGCACGAGGAGCAGCGCGCCGAGAAGCGGCCCGATCGCGCACACGACGAAGACGCCGTCGTATCCCGTCGCGGAGGCGATGGCGCCGAGGCACAGCGCCCCGATCGCGAATCCGAGCTCGGTGAACGCGGTGAAGGTGCCGACGACGGAGCTCCGCTCGCTGGCCGGCGCACCGTTGACCGCAAGCGTCATCAGCGCCGGGAACGCGAGCGCCTGCCCGAAGGCGAGCACGACCGTCCCCGCATAGAGGCCGGCCGGCACGTTCCAGAACCCGATCGTCAGCAGGCCCGCCGAGATGAGGAGGAGCGCGGTGCCGGAAGCCCGTTTGGGCCCGAGCCGGTCGGGTGCCTTGCGGGCGACGATGCGCGTCGCGACGACGACGATCGAGAACACGAGAAAGACCGTGCCGGCCCCGTCCATGCCGAGCTCCCGTGCGTACAGCGCGGCGAAGGTGCCGAGACCGGCAAACCCGAAGACCGTGAGCGCGAGGACGAGCCCGGGCCCGACTGCCGCTGGATGGACGAGACGCGAACGGGCAGGCGCTTCATCCACCGCTCGAGTCGGCACCGTCTCCGGAAGCGTGAAGCCGATCGCGGCCGCGACGAGACAGAACCCTGCCGCGAGCAGCCAGACCGCGACGAAGCGGTCGGTGCCGAGCACGAGCTCACCGAGCAGCGGGCCGAGCGCGAGGCCCGCCCCACAGGCCGAGGCTGTACAGGCTCAACGCCTCGCCGCGGCGCTTCTCCGGGGCGAGGTCCGTGACCATCGTGGCCGCGCCGACGAGAAGCATCGCCTCGCCGAGCCCCGTGAACAGACGGAACGCGATGAGCAGCTCGAGCGAGCCGGCGAACGAGTACGCCGCGACGCTCGCGGCCGCGATCAGCGCGCCGGCGACGATGAGGACGCGTCGTCCCTTCCGGTCTCCGATGCGACCGGCGAGCGGCTGGGACAGGAGGATCATCGGGCTCACCGCACCGATGGCGAGGGCGACGCCGAAGCTCCCTGCTCCGAGCTCGTCGTTCGCGTACACGGGCAGGATCACGAGCAGCATCCCGATCGACATGCACATCGCGAACTCTGCGAGCACGGTGAGGACGAACGGCTTCGTCAGGACTCGATCGGGCTGCACGCTCTCGATCCAAGCAGAACGCACCCGTCCGACCGTTTGCTAGAAGCAGCCCGATGCACCGCCAGCGAGCACGAGGCGCGGTACGAAGCGCGTCGCGAGGCCGCACCTGCGGCGGTCATCGCGGTGGCGCACGCTCGTCGCTCTCGCCCTCGTGAGCTGGCGTAACGGGCTGGGAGCTGATCGGGCTTCCGTGGTGGTCGTGGCTCGTGCTCGCGCGTTCCCGGCGCCGTGCTCTGTCTCGACCTGTGGCTCGGCGCGCGGCGGCTGAGATTCGCGGCGACGCGAACCGCCTCGCTCGTCCTCCTCGGCGCGATCGTGCTCGGGAACATCGTCGCCGTCGGCGTTCTCGTGGGTGCACTGGTCACGGTGAAGAACGACGATCTCGAGCGGCGGACAGCTCCTGTTCACGACCGCGGCGATCTGGCTCGCGAACGTCATCGTGTTCGGTCTCTGCTACTGGGATCTCGACGACGGCGGTCCGTTCGAGCGCGCGCAGCACGAGCGCTCGACTCCCGACTTCCGATTCGCGCAGGACGAGACGCCGGAGGTCGCGAGGCCGGGCTGGCACCCGCGTGTCTGGGACTACGTCTTCGTCGCGCTCACGAGCGCGACCGCGTTCAGCCCGACCGACACGATGCCGCTGACGCTCAAGGCGAAGCTCCTCGTCGGAGTCGAGGAAGTCGTCTCGCTCGTGCTCATCGTGCTCGTGACTGCGCGAGCCGTTAGCGTCCTCGGCACGTGACCGAGATCAACCTCCAGGAGCTCCAGCTCGCAGCGCGCAACCACGGCATGCCGCTCGAGGCGCTGCGTTGGGACGTCACGCCGGTCGGGCTCCACTACCTCCTCACGCACTTCGACATTCCGTACGTCGACGCTGCGTCGTGGCGGCTCGAGGTCGGCGGCCTGGTCGAGCGGCCGCTTGTCGCTCTCGCTCGACGACCTTCGCGCGCGGCCGGCGGTCGAGGTTGCCGTGACGATGGAGTGCGCCGGGAACGGACGCGTGCACATCGAACCCCACGTCTTCAGCCAGCCGTGGCTCCTCGAGGCCGTCGGAACCGCGCGCTGGCGCGGCGTCAGCGTCGCCTCGGTGCTCGAGGACGCGGGTATCCGGGACGGCGCGATCGAAGCGCTCTTCACCGGCCTCGATCGCGGCATCGACGGCGGGGAGGAGCAGGTGTACGAGCGGAGCCTGCCGCTCGACGAGCTTCTCCGGGGCGACGCGCTCCTCGCGTACGAGATCAACGGCCAGCCGTTGCCGCCGCAGCACGGCTTTCCGCTCCGGCTGGTCGTTCCGGGCTGGTACGGCATGACCAGCGTGAAGTGGCTCTCGCAGATCACCGTCCGGGACGAGCCGTTCGACGGCTATCAGATGCGGCACGCCTATCGCGTGCGCTACGAGGAGGACGAGCCGGGCGTTCCGATCACCACGATGGCGCCCCGGTCGCTCATGGTTCCGCCCGGGATTCCCGAGTTCCGGAGTCGCGAGCGCCTCGTGCAGGCCGGGGCCTGCGAGATCGTCGGGCGCGCGTGGTCGGGCGGGGCGGAGGTCTCCGGGGTCGACTTCTCGGCGGACGGTGGCGAGACCTGGTCTCCCGCGGAGCTCGGCGATGCGGCGCTCGGCCGCTGGGCGTGGCGGTCGTGGCGGTTCTCGTGGGACGCGGAGCCCGGCGAGCACGAGCTCTGCTGCCGCGCGCGCGACGCGGCCGGGAACGAGCAGCCGCTAGCGCCGTCCTGGAACCTGGGCGGCTATCTGAACAACGCGGTGCAGCGCGTCAGCGTCACGGTGACCGGCTAGCGCGCGCACGCCAGTCCTGGATCGCGACCGCGATCGTGGTGGACGCTGCGACGAAGGCGACGAACCCGCCGGCGAAGATGACGATCCAGCTCAGCACGGGGATCGACGCCTTCCAGGCGAGCAGCATCAGCAGAAGGCCGAACGCGGCGAGGAAGACGCCGCGCACGTAACCGCCGACGGTGGGTGGGTACTCGACGCCCTCGTTCTCGTCGGCCGGGGAATGGAAGCAAGGGCCTTGCGGGTCGTAGAGGACGAGGTCGTGCTTCCGGGCGAGCTCGACGATCGTGTCCAGATCCTCTCCCTCGGCGCTCCAGCGGATGCTCAGCCAGACGAGGCGGTCGGAGCCGTGGGGTGAGTCGGCCCACGGAACCGGGTTCCGTTCCTGCTCTTCCACGCTGAACGCCTCGGGCGGGGGAAGAGCTCCATGAGCTCGGCGTAGAACTGCTCGAGCTCGGCGCTCGGCCCGAACACGCTTTCGTCCTCGTGCGTGATGAGGCGCTGCGCCTCGTCCTCGTCCGTGGTGAACGGGTGCTTCCACACGTACAGGTCCATGCTCACCCGGGGCATTCTCGTGCAGGGCTGTCGAACGCCGAAGACGAAACCCGCCTTGGGCGGGCTTCGTGGTGAACGAGCCCGCGCCGGTCAACCGCGTAATGTACGCGAGGGCGCGGAGGGCGCCGGACTCGAACCGGCGCGACTTCGTCGGCGCACAGTTGTCACCTAGCATCCCGCCTCGGATTCCCCTCCGACGCCGCTGTCGAAGGTAGAGCGAGCGAGTCCGTCGGTCGAGCGACTTGCAGCATCGGCATACATCCGTGACCTACCCTCTCCGTGGACACGCCGTTGCTCTCGCCTGCTCGCTCGCCGGCGTTCTCGTCGCCGCGGGCGGAGCAAGTGCGTCCGAGCGCGCGACTGCGGCGCTGCGCCTCGACGGCGTGCCATTTCGGCCGGAGCTCGCGAAGACGTCGGCGCAGCGCTCGCTTGGGCTCATGAACCGACAGCAGGCGCCGAAGGACGGCATGCTCTTCGTCTTTCCCGAGTCGACGCGTGGCGGCTTCTGGATGAAGAACACGCTCGTGCCGCTCACGATCGTCTTCTTCGACTCGACCGGAAAGCGCGTGCGGAAGCTCTCGATGACGCCGTGCCGCGAAGACCCGTGCCGGATCTACGATCCGGGCAGGTGGTATCGCTTCGCGCTCGAGCTCGGCGCCTCGGACACGCGGTCGGCGCTGAGGCTCGGCCCGCCCGCAGCGCTCGCACGGCTCGACGCGCTACGCGAGCTGATCGGCGCATGCTGCGCCTCGCCTTCGGTCTCGCTGCTGTAGCTCTCCTGCTGTTCCGGCGGCCGGAGGGCAGCAGCGCACCGTCGTCGTCATCGATCCCGGCCACGACCTGCGCGCGAACAGCGAGACCGAGCCGATCGGACCAGGCTCGTCGATGCGGAAGATCAAGGACGGCGGCGGCACGAGCGGAGTCGTGAGCGGACTGCGGGAGGCCGAGCTCAACCTGAAGGTGGGCCTGCGACTGCGGTCGCTGCTCGAGCGCTCCGGCGTGAGGGTCGTGATGACGCGGACGCGAACGGCGAGCACGAGCATGGGCAACATCGCCCGCGCTCGGATCGCAAACCGCGCCGGCGCGGCGCTCTTCCTCCGCATCCACGCCGACGGATCGACGGATCCCACGGCGCGCGGCACGCACACGCTCTATCCGGCGCTGCGGCGCGGCTGGACGGACGACGTCTACGCGGAGAGCAAGCGTGCAGCTCGCGTCGTGCAGGCGAGCCTTCGCGCTGCGCTCGGCTTCCCGGATCGCGGCCTGCAGGAGCGCTCCGACTTCACCGGCTTCAACTGGGCCGACGTGCCGGTGATCCTCGTCGAGCTGGGGTTCATGACGAACCCGACCGAGGATCGCCTGCTCGCGACCCCGGCGTACCAGCGCCGCGCCGCGCTCGGCCTCTGCCGCGGGACGCTTCGCTACCTCGGTCGCTCACCCGACGCCTGCGGCTAGGGCTGGTACTGCTGATCGAGCCTGATGACTCGGTCGCCCGCTACTCGAGCCCAGTACCCGAGGTGGCGCCCGTAGAGCTTGCGCTGCTTCGGATTGCGCCCGGCGACGATGGCTGCGAGCTCCGACACGGCGATCCGCGTCGCGCGCAGCCCTCCTACGCCCGAGTTCGTGACGACCGTGACCTGGGCGCCGGGCGGAACGGTGTAGGTGAGCTGCTTCCGGCTCTCGTTGCGGATGTAGTAGTCGTTCGGGACGGTCTCGCCGGGTGGGATGACGCCGTCCTCGATCGCGGCCCGGTTCGCCGTCTGGCCGGAGAGCCAGAGCGCGGGGTCGAAGCGCATGCGGTAGCGGCTGCCGGTTCGCACGAGCGATCGGACGTATCCGTAGTGCACGATCGTTGCCGGAGGAGCAGCGAGCTCGCGGTGCCTGAGACGTCGCCGTTGTTGCGGCCGGAACGCCGAGCACGCCGACAGCACCGGCGCTCGCAGCGAGGACGACGAGGCGCCTCACGTGGTCAGCGCCAGTCGATCGAGACGATCTCGACAGGCTGCTCGACGCCCTTCAGGGTCTCGGTCCGAGCGTCGGACGCGCGGAACGCGGCGCCCACGCCGTCGAGCGTCTCGGAGCTGACGAGGATCTCGCCGGCCGCCGCGGCCGCACCGATGCGTGCCGCGACGTGGACGCCCTGTCCGCCGTAGTCGGTCGAGTGCTCGGTGCGGAACGCGCCTCCCGCGTGCGCGCCGATTCTCACGTCCGGCGCGACGATCTCGGCGGCGAGCGCGCGCTGGATGGCCACCGCCGCCTCGATCGCGGCCTTCGGGTTCTCGAACGACGCGAAGAACCCGTCGCCGGTCTGCTTGACGACCTCACCGCCGTGCTCGCGCGATCGCCTCGCGAACGAGCTCGTTGTGGCGTGCGAGCAGGCGCTTCCACTTGTCGTCGCCGAGCGTGTCGAGCAGCCTCGTCGAGTCGACGATGTCCGTGAACAGGAACGTGCGCCGCGTCTCGACGCGTCCGAGCTGCTCCTTGATTCGCGCGGCCTCGGGCTCGGCGCCGAGCCGCTCGAAGGTCGCGAGCGCGCCCTCGAGCTCGACCGTGCTCCCGTGCTCGTCGCCGGCTCTCCGGTACGCAGTCCCGAGGGCGGCCCGCACACGCGCGGTCTCGTAGGGCGCACCGATGCCCTGCCACTCGTCCCGCGCGTGCTTCAGCGCATCGATCGCCCCGTCCCAGTCCTTGTCCGCAAGGAGGATCTGTCCGCGTGAGAAGTGCACCATCGCGTCGAACGCCGCGGCCCGGCGCTCGCCGATCTTGTACGCGTCGACCGTCTGCTCCATCTCGTCCGCAGCCGCGCGCGCGGTCTTGAGATCGCCCGCGGCGATGGCGATCTCGACCTGCGCGGGAAGTCGGCGCAGCCGGAACAGCGGTCCCTGCGCTTCCTCGAGCGAGCGCTTCACCCCGGCGAGCGCAGCGTCGACCTTGCCCTCGGCGAGCCGGACGAGCGACAGCCCGGGCTGTGGCTCGCGTCCGAGCTCGCTCGAGATGCGATACGCGTCCTCGGCTCCTACGAGGTCGCCGCGGCGCCGCCGGATCTCGCCGATCTCGTACCAGCCGGCGGCGGGGATCATCTGGTCGAAGTCCTTGAGCTCTTCGCAGGCCGCGAGCGCCTGCGCCTCCGCTGCCGACCAGTCGCCTCGCAGCCGCATCGCCTCTGCGCGGTGGACCCTGCAGGCGCCGGGGAAACCCGTGACGTCCAGCGTGTCGCACCAGCGATTCGCCGCTTCCGTCCACTCCGCCGCGCGGCGGTAGTCGCCGACGTCCTGGCAGGAGCTGATCGTGATGCAGTACACGAGGCCGGCCGAGTGGGCGCTGATGTCGCCGCAGAGCGCCGAGGCGCTCGCCTCGTCGAGGAGCGCGAGGCCCTTGTCGATCTGGCCCGCGCTGATGAGCACGCGCCCCTTCCCCGACAGCGAGAGCATCTGGCCGTCTCGGTCGCCGACGCGCTTCGCGAGCTCGTACGCCTCGTCGAACATCGCGACGGCGGCCTCGAGCTCGCCCTGCATCATCGCGCCGAGCGCCTTCGTCAGGAGCAGGAGCGCGTGCTCGGGCGCTTCGTCGACGTCGGCGAGGAGGCGCTCGGCGCTGGCGAACCAGCCGTTCGAGACCGCGAACGACCCCTTGCCCTCGTAGTCCCACGCGAGGGTCAGCGCGAGGCGGGCGGCGCCGCGGTCGTCTCCGTCGGAGGTGTACGCGGCGAAGGCCTTCTCGCGGTGGCGGATCGCCTCGTCGATCTTCCCGCTCCACCACGCCGCCTCGCCGAAGTTCTCGAGGTCGGACGCCGTCAGGGCGCCGGCGTCGGCGCCGACGTACGCCGAGTACGCCGCACGCCAGGCCTGCCGCGCGGCGGCCGCGCGGGCATCGTCGAGGGAGTCGAGGATCTGGGACACGACGTCACATTGTGAACCTCGGCTCGTGCCGACGCCAGGCTCAGAACGCGCCGGCGTACGCGTTCAGCGCCGGCTGCCCGCCGAGATGCGCGTAGAGCACACGCGAGCCGGGCGCGATCCGACCCGACTGCACGAGGTCGATCAGCGCGGCCATCGACTTCCCCTCGTACACCGGGTCGGTGAGCATGCCCTCGAGGCGCGCGCACAGCCGGATGGCGTCGAGCGTCTTCTCGTCGGGGATTCCGTACGTGCCCGCATGCCACTCGTCGAGGAGGACGATCTCGGCGTCGTCGAGATCGCGCCCGAGCTCGATCGCCTCGGCCGTGAACCGCGCGATGCGCGCGATCTGCTCCCACGTCTGCTGCACGGTCGCCGAGCCGTCGATCCCGAGCACCGCGCGCTCGGTCGTCCTGCGCGGCGAAGCCGGCGATCATCCCGGCCTGCGTCGAGCCGGTCACCGAGCACACGACGATCGTGTCGAAGAAGACGCCGAGCTCGCGCTCCTGCTCGGCCACCTCGTCGGCCCAGCGCGCGAAGCCGAGCCCGCCGAGCGGGTGATCCGAGGCGCCGGCCGGGATCGCATACGGCGTGCCGCCGCTCTCCTCGACGGACGCGAGCGCGTCCTCCCAGCTCTTCCGGATCCCGATGTCGAAGCCGGACGGGTCGAGCCGCACGTCCGCGCCCATGATCCGCGAGAGGAGGATGTTGCCGACCTTGTCGTAGACGGCATCCGGCCACTCGACCCAGTGCTCCTGCACGAGCACGCAGCCGAGACCGAGCCTCGCCGCGACGGCTGCGACCTGGCGCGTGTGGTTCGACTGCACGCCGCCGATCGAGACGAGCGTGTCGCACCCCTGCGCGAGCGCCTCCGCGGCGAGGTACTCGAGCTTGCGCACCTTGTTGCCGCCGTACGCGAGCCCCGAGTTGCAGTCCTCCCGCTTCGCCCAGATCTCGACCTCGCCGCCGAGGTGCTCGCTCAGCCGCTCGAGTCGATGCACGGGCGACGGCCCGAAGAGGAGCGGCACGCGGTCGAAGCGCTCGATGCCCATGCGCCGATCCTACGAAGTGCCGAGAGCGGCGCGCACCGCGGGCGCGACCTCGCGGCCGAGAAGCTCGATCGAGCGGAGGATCCCGTCGTGCGGGATTCCGCCGATCGTGAACTGCACCAGGAAGCGGTCGTGTCCGAAGATCTCGTGCTGGAAGAGGATCTTCTCGACGATCTGCTCCGGCGTGCCCGACGAAGTTCGAGCCGCGGAGCGTCGCTGCGGCGTCGTAGTCGGCGCGCACCATCGGCGGCCACCCGCGCTCCTGGCCGATCTTGTTCATCGCGGCGGAGACGTACGGGAACGACTCGTCGAGCGCCTGCTGCGCCGAGTCCGCGATGTAGCCATGCGAGTTGATGCTGAGTCGCGGCGGCTCGCGGCCGGCCTCGGCGGCGGCGCGGCGATGGAGCTCGGCGAACGGCTTGAAGCGCTCCGGGAGCCCGCCGATGATCGCGAGCGCCATCGGCAGGCCGAGCATCCCCGCGCGCACGGCCGACTCCGGCGTGCCTCCGACGGCGACCCACACGGGCAGCGGCTTCTGCACCGGCGGCGGGAGCACCGTCGTAGCCCGCTGCGAGAGGTTCCGGTCTCTCGGATGTGCAGCAGCTCCGCCAGCTTCTCCTCGAACAGACGGTCGTAGTCGCGGAGGTCGAAGCCGAAGAGCGGAAACGACTCGATGAACGACCCGCGTCCGACCATCATCTCCGCGCGCCCGCCGGACAGCAGATCGAGCGTCGAGAACTGCTGGTAGAGGCGGATCGGGACCGCCGAGCTGAGCACCGTCACCGCGCTCGTCAGCCGGATGCGCTTCGTGCGCGCTGCGGCGGCGGCGAGCACGACGGCCGGAGCGGACACCGCGAACTCGGGGCGATGGTGCTCTCCGACCCCGAAGACGTCGAGCCCGACCTCGTCGGCGAGCTCGACCTCCTCGATCACTTCGCGCAGGCGCTGCTCGGCCCCTTCGCCCTCACGCGATGTCCGCGAACGTGAAGACGCCGATCTCCATGTCCGGGTTCTAGCCGCGCGGCGGCGTCAGCCGCGTCGACGGGCGCCGGCGGTGATCGCCGCTGCGGCGCCGAGCGCGAGGAGACCGCCGGCGACGAGCAGCCCGATGCCGATCCAGAGGATCGTGTCGAGCTCCGCGCCGATGCTCATGTCGGACGACACGCCACGCGACCGTCGGCGTTCATGAGGACGACCCGCCACGTCGCCGTCCTCGGGCTCCCAGTCGAGCGTCTGCTCGCCCGGACCGACGACCGATTCGGCCCAGAACGTCTCGTCTCCTGGCGGGGAGGCTGGAGGGCCGCCGGCCCGCGAGCTCGTACTCCGCATCGCCGTCGAAGTCGGTCGACGACATCGTGCTCGACTCCCTCGAGATAGCGGTCGACCTCTGCCGCGGGCGCGATGCCGACGAAGACGGCGCGATCGCTCTCGCTTCGGATCCGCACGGTGCCGAGGAAGGTGTCGAGCGCCCACTCGGCGCCTTCGGTGTCGAGGTCGGCGCTCTCGGACACGATCGCGTACGTCGGCGACGAGAAGTCCTCCGTCGGAGACATGAGAAATCCGTCGTCGTCACGCTGTGTCTGATCGACGGCGACGAGAGCGCAGCCGCCGGCGAGTAGACCGAACGCGATGATGCCGGCGACGATGCCGACGACGATCAGGACGACGCGGCCCGCCGTGCCTCTCTCCGCGGGCTCGCTGGAGCAGCCGTCCGTGCTCCACGACCTCGTCCGACTCGCCTTGCGGACGGCGCGAGGCTCTCCTCGACTCCACCCTGATCGAGCCGGAACGGCGGGTACTCGTCGCGCATCAGGAGCGCGTAGGCCGCGACGCGCGCGACCCAGCGGTCGAGCCCGAGCACGAAGTCGAAGATCCCCCTCGGATAGCTGCCGATGAACACGAGGGCGATCCCTGCGACCAGCACGAGAATCCCGATCAGGCCGGTCTGGAACCCGAACGCTCCAGAACCATCCGTCGACCCGCGAGGCCGCGTAGCTCCCGCCGCCGAGGAAGATCCCGACGATGATGTAGTGCGGGATCGCGAGGAGCCACCACTTCACGAGCACGAGACCGCGTGAGAGGCTCTCCGGGTACTCGACGTGGAGCCGCGCGGGGTAGTCGGGTGCGTCGTCGAGCGTGAACGGCGGATAGCGGTCCGTGCCGAGTGCGCCGTAGGAGTAGAACGCGACGCGCCACGTCCACCGCAGCACCCCGACGTTGAAGTCGAAGATCCCGCGCGGGTAGCGGCCGGTGACGAGGATCGCGAAGAACGCGACGACCGTGAGCACGAGCAGCGTCGAGCCAGAGGAACGCGAGCACGATGTAGTGCGGGATCGCGAGGAGCCACTTCACGAGCCACAGCCAGCGGCTCAGGTCGGGCTCGAGCTCGCCTTCGATCCGCACGGGGTACGCCGGATGCTCGTCCACGCCCTCCACTCTGACACTCACGCGGTCGTAGGTGAAGTCGGTAGCGTGCCCGCCCATGAGCGACGAGACGAACGACGAGAAGGACGAGAAGAAGCCCGACCACGAGCCACCGACCGGCGCCGAGACCACGGCGACGTGGGGGCGAGGTCGCAAGGCGATCCAGTACACGGCGACCGGCAAGTGGACGGTGCTGCGCAAGAAGGAGAAGCCCGCGGCGGAGATCTTCTCCGTCTCGTACGTCGCCGGAGGCGGCGACGGCTCGCGGCCGGTGACGTTCGTCTTCAACGGCGGGCCGGGTGCGTCATCGGCCTACCTGCACATGGGTGCAGTCGGTCCGCAGCGCGTCGACTTCCCGTCCGACGGCACGCTGCCGACGGTGCCGGCCAAGCTCGTCGAGAACGAGTCCTCGTGGCTCGCGTTCACCGACCTCGTGTTCGTCGATCCCGTCGGAACCGGCTTCAGCCGCGTCATCGAGCCCGAGAAGAAGGGCGACGGCAAGGAAGGCGGCGGCAAGCCCGACGACGCTCCCGATCCGAAGGAGTACTTCGGCTACAAGCGCGATCTCGAGTCGCTCTGCGAGTTCATGGGCCGCTGGCTCTCCGAGAACGGCCGCTGGGGCTCGCCGGTCTTCATCGCCGGCGAGAGCTACGGCGGCTATCGCGTCGCGCGCCTCGCGCGGATGCTCCAGGAGGCCGCGGGCATCGGCCTGAACGGCGCGATCCTCATCTCACCCGCCCTCGAGATCACCGGCCTCACCCCGACGGACTACGACGTGCTCGGCTGGGTCGACCGGGTACCGACCATGGCAGCGGCGGCGTTCCATCACGGACGCTCGCGAGCCTTCCGCAAGAGCACGTCGCTCGAGAAGGTCTTCCGCGAGTCCGAGGAGTTCGCGACAGGGGACTACGCGTCGTTCCTCACTCGCGGCGCGTCGCTTCCGGCGAAGGAGCGCACGCGGATACTCACGCGCCTGGCCGACATCCTCGGTCTGCCGCTCGAGATCGTCGTGCGCGGCGAGGGACGCGTCGGGATGCTCACGTTCGTTCGCGAGCTCCTGCGTGACGAGCGCAAGGTGCTCGGCCTCTACGACGCGACCATCACGACGACGGATCCCTTCCCCGATCGCGACCGAGTTCGCGTGGCCGGACCCGACGCTCTCGGGCATCGGCCCGGCGTACACGATGGCCGTGAACCGCATGCTCCGCTCGGAGATCGGCGTCGAGACCGATCGCGAGTACACGCTGCTCTCCTACGAGGTCTTCACCGGGTGGAAGAACGACGCCGAGCAGCACGCGTTCGCGTCGCCTCCCGGTGCGACCGACGACTTCCGCTACGGGATGGCGCTCAACCCGCACATGCGGGCGTTCATCACGCACGGCCAGTACGACCTCGTGACGCCGTACTACGCGAGCGACCGCCTGCGCAACCTCATGCGGCTCGACCCGCAGATGGCCGACCGGCTGACGGTTCAGCACTACGGCGGCGGGCACATGTTCTACGCCTGGGAGACGAGCCGGCACGCGTTCACGGCCGCGATCGCCGCGTTCGTCGACGACGCGGTCTACGGCGGTCTCGCCGAGATACGCGTCGGCCAGGCGCTTCGGCGCGCGCAGGAGCCAGCTCTCTTCGATCCGCTCCTCGAGCTCGGCCTCGCCGACAAGCTCGAGTCGAACGAGCAGGATCGGATGCCCTTCGTAGTGCGCGGTCTGGAAGAACACGCCCGAGCTCGCGGCGATCGCGAGCTCCTTCTCGTCCGGATCGATCCGAAGCGCGAGTGCGCCCTCAGCATGTCGGTCGGGACTGATCCACGCGAAGAGCTTGCCGCCGACCTTGAACGCCGGCTGGCCGTAGGTCGTCGACTCCTCGGCGCCGGGGAGCGACGACGCGATCGCGCGAACCGTCTCCCAGTCCGCCATCAGCCCGCCCGCGCGATGTACGTCCGCCGCGAGCCGCTTCGGCGCCTGGATGAGCCACGCTTCCTCGAGGCGCTCGCGGAGCTCCTCCCGGTCGATCGCCTCGAGGCGGATCTGGACTCCGGGCCACCCGTCGTAGTGCGGGCTCGAGAAGTACACGTCCGGATTCGAGTCGAGGATCAGCGCCTTCTCGTCCCGCTCGACCCGGATCCCGAGACCGCCGCCGTCTCGCTCGCGTGCGGCCCATGCGAAGAGCTTCCCGCGCACGCGGAACGCGACCCGATCCTCGCCCGACTCCTCGGTCTCGGGAAGCGCGAGCGCAAGCTCGCGAACCGTGTCCCAGTCGACCATCTCGAAACCCTAACCACCTCGGGAGAGCGAGGTTCGACCGGCACGATTCCTAGAGTTCCCGCGATGGAACCGGCCGAGTCGCGGCGCGTCGAGCTCATCCTGCCGATGCGCACGGTCATCGTCGTCGCGGCGGCGATCGGGCTCATGGCTGCGTTCGCGGCCATCGGCGACACGTTCCTGATCGTCTTCGTCGGCATCTTCCTCGCGTTCGTCTTCGAGTACCCCGTCCGCTTCGTGATGGAGAAGACACCCATGTCGCGCGGCCTGGCCGCGACCGTCACCGTGCTCGGGACGGCGCTCGCCGTCGTCGGGCTGATGCTGCTCCTGCTCGTGCCGCTCGTCGGGAGCGTGCGCGACTTCCTGCAGGATCTGCCCGCGCTCGTCGAAGAGCTGCGCGCATCCGACGAGCTCGCCTCCTGGCTCGGCGACTCGGGGGCGGCGGGGAACGTGCAGGAGGGCGCCGAGCAGGTCTCCGTCTCGATCCCCGACGCGATCTCGTCGGTGCTCGGCATCGCGGGCAGCTTCTTCACGGTCTTCCTCGCCGGCTTCACGATCCTCTTCATCTGCCTCTTCCTGCTCACGGACGTGGGGAACCTCAAGCGCTCGCTGACGAGCGTCCTCATGCCGGGCGAGGACGATCGCTGGCTCCTGGTCTGGGAGCGCGTGACCGAGACGATCTCGCGCTGGGCGATCGGCGTCATCGTCATCGCGACGATCGCCGGAACCATCCAGGGGACGACGGCCTGGCTCCTCGGGTCGAGCTACGCGTCGCGCTCGGCGTCATCGCGGGGCTGCTCGACATGATCCCGAACATCGGCGCGACGATCGCCGGCTTCGTCCTCGTCCCGACGCTCTGGGCCGAGGAGGGCCTGACGGCGGCGCTCATCATGCTCGTCGTCGTGCTCGCGTACCAGCAGCTCGAGAACAACATGCTCACGCCGAAGATCCAGGGCAAGGCCGTCCAGCTCTCGGCGTTCTTCATCATCGTCTCGGTGACGCTCTTCGGCGCGCTGCTCGGCGTCCTCGGCGCGCTGACCGCGGTGCCGCTCGCCGCGACGATCCAGATCTTCGTCCAGGAGCTCACGAAGGCGCGGCGCGAGCAGGTCGCAGCAGCGAGAGCGGCCGCCGAGCCTGCGTAGGCACGATTCGGCTGTGGCCGAATCGGTCTGGGACTATCCGCGCCCGCCGCGTGTCGAGCCGACGGCGAGGCGCGTACGCGTCGAGCTCGGCGGCGAGGTGATCGCCGACACGACCCGCGCCCACCGCGTGCTCGAGACGAGCCATCCACCCGTCTACTACGTGCCGGTCGCCGACGTGACGGCCGGCGTGCTCACCCCGTCGGGCGGACGCATGACGGACTGCGAATGGAAGGGCATCGCGTCGTACCTCGACGTCTCCGCCGGCGGGCAGCGGGCCGAACGTGCCGCCTGGACGTACCACGACCCGCGACCGGGCTTCGAGGAGATTCGCGACGCGGTCGCCTTCTATCCCGGCCGGATGGACGCGTGCTTCGTCGACGACGAGCGCGTCGATTGCGCAGCCCGGCGACTTCTACGGCGGCTGGATCACCTCCGACGTCGTCGGCCCGTTCAAGGGCGAGCGCGGCACGTCCGGCTGGTAGCTACGCCGCGAGCGGCGCGCCGAGCAGCACGGCGGCTGCGCCTACCGCGCCTGCTACGAGCAGCGTGAGGACGACGCCTCGCCGGAGCACGAAGAGGAAGACGGCAGCGCCGGCCAGCACGCCCACTGCCACGTCTCCTGCAGCGCCAGCGAGAGCGGGATCGCGGAGCCGAGGATCGCGCCGATCGCGGCAGGTCCGGCGCCGTCGAAGAAGCGCCGCACGTCTGCATTCGCGAGGAAGCGGTCGAAGTTCCGGGCGCCCACGAGGACGAACGCGAACGACGGCGCGAAAGCGACGAGCGCCGCGACGAGCGCACCGGGAACGCCTGCCGCCGCGTAGCCGACCGCCGCCACCGTGTGCGTGACCGGCCCCGGCGTCACCTGCCCGAGCGCCACCGCGTTCAGGAACTCCGTGTCGGTCATCCAGCCGTACCGCTCGACCGCGTCGGCCTGCATGAGCGGGATGATCACGAAGCCGCCGCCGTACGAGAGCGCGCCGACCTTGAACGCGACCCAGCTGAGGGACGCGAGCGTCCCGCCGGTCGCCGCAGCCACGATCAGCGCCGGAAACGGCGCGATCGAGAGACCGCTGCCCGCGAGCCGTCGCCAGCCGACCTCGACCGCTCCGCACGCGAGCAGCACTGCGACGAGCCAGGGCCCGAGGGTCGCCGCCGAGGCGGCGCCGAGCAGCGCGTACGCGACGAATCGCCGGCGCACATCCGCTCCGACCCGACGCCAGGCGGGCCTGAGCAGCAGCAGCCCTGCGTGAACGGCGACCGCCGCCACCGCTGCGCCGGCTCCCGCACCGGCACCGCGGATCCAGTCAGGCGGCGAGCCGAGGAAGAGCGCCGCCAGCGCGACGATCAGGACGAGGCCGGGGACGATGAACGAGAGCCCGCCGACGAGCGCACCGGCGAGGCCGCGCGTCCTCCAGGCCGTGTAGATCGCGAGCTGCGTCGAGGCCGGCCCGGGGAGGAGGTTGGCGGCGGCGAGCCCGTCCTCGAACTGCTCCGCCGGCATCCACCTGCGGCGCTCGACCACGAGCTCTCGAAGCAGCGCGATGTGCGCCGGTGGCCCGCCGAAGCCGACGATCCCGATCCGTCCCCACGCGCGCGCGACCGCTCCGAGCGTGGGCATGTCCGCGGCTAGCCGGCTGCGGCTCGGGTGCCGGCTTCGCCCTCGCCGACCGCGACGACGTCACGTCGGCTCAGGAGGAACAGCAAGGCGAAGAAACCCCCGGCGACGAGCGCCGCGCTCCCGAGGTACGCGACGTGGAAGCCGTCCACGAGCGCCTGCGCCTCATCCGCCGGCTGCGGCGCGCCCCCGAGCCCGCTCAGCGTGTCCTGCGTCGCCTCGACCGAGAGCGTCGCGAGGATCGCGAGGCCGAGCGCGCCGCCGATCTGCTGCGAGGTGTTGTAGAGACCGGATGCGAGCCCCGCGTCGTCCGCGGGGATGCCGCTCGTCGCGATGAGCGTGATCGGGACGAACGTCAGTCCCATCCCGATCGACGCGAGCATGATCCCAGGGAGGAGGTCGGTGACGTACGAGCCGTCCGGCTGCAGCCGCATGAAGAGCAGCAGGCCGACGACCGCCATCGGCATCCCGATGAGCGGAACCTCGCGCGCGCCGAGCTTCGGGACGAGGCTCTGCGAGAGTCCCGCGCCGATGATGATTCCCGCCGTGAACGGGAGGAACGCGAGCCCGGCCTCGAGCGCCGAGTACCCGAGCACGCGCTGGAGGTACAGCGTGTTGAAGTAGAACATCGCGAAGAGCCCGGCGGCGACGAGGAACATGACGACGTTGGCCGCGCGCACCGTCCGGACGCGGAAGATGTTCAGACGGACGAGCGGCTCGGCCGAGCGGCGCTCGATGACGACGAACGCGACGAGCAGCGCGATGGCGAGCGCGAAGAACCCGCCGGTGTGCAGCGACGTCCAGCCCTTCTCCTGCGCCTTCACGATCCCGTACACGAGCGCGAGCAAGCCGGCCGTCACCGTCACCGCCCCCGCAACGTCGTAGCTCTTGTGCGCGTGCGCGTCCTTCGACTCGGGGACGATCCGCATCGACGCGATGAACACGGCGATGCCGACCGGGACGTTGACGTAGAAGATCCACGGCCACGAGAACGCCGTCGTGAGCACGCCGCCGAGGACGAGACCGACCGCGCCTCCGCCGACGGCGATCGCGGCCCACACACCCATCGCCTTCGTGCGCTCCGCGCCTTCCTCGAAGGTCGTCGTGATGATCGACAGCGCGGCCGGCGCGATGAGCGCCGCGCCGAGACCCTGGAGCCCGCGGAAGAGGATCAGCGCTTCCGAGTTCGGCGCGAGCCCGTTCAGGAGCGACGCGACGGTGAACACGACGACGCCGACGAGGAACACACGCTTGCGACCGATGAGGTCGCCGGCGCGTCCGCCGAGGAGCAGGAAGCCGCCGAACGTGAGCGCGTACGCGTTGACGACCCACTGCAGGTCGGCGTCGGACATGTTCAGGTCTTCCTGGATCGACGGCAGCGCGACGTTCACGATCGTCGCGTCGAGGATCACCATGAACTGCGCCATGCAGACGAGGCACGAGGACGAGCCACGGGTTGACGCCGTGACTGTGGTCGGCGGGTGTTGCGGCGGCGTGCTCGGTCACTGAGACGCGTCAGCCTAACGACGGTGCCTCAGTCGCGGCGCCTCATCTCGGCCGGAGCGCGTCGTCGAAGAAGCCGACGACCCGCCGCTCGTACTCCTTCGGCTGGGCCTCGATGCCACCGGTGTGCCCGGCGCCGGGCACGAGCCAGATCTCCTTCGGCTCCCGCGCCGCCTCGTAGAAGGTCTCGGTGAGCTCCGCCTCGCCGCCCTGGCCCGGCACGGCGTAGATGAAGAACACGGGCGTCGGGGCGATCTTGCCCGACAGGTCCTCGAGGCTCGCCGGCGGCAGGTCGTTCGAGAAGAGTGCGATCGCCGGGGTCACGATCGCGTGGGCGATCGTCGCCTCGAGCATCTTCCGCGTCCCCGGAATCGCGAGCGCCTCGCGGATGGAGCGGATGCCCGCGCCGTCGGAAACGATCGCGGCGGGGCCATCCGACTCGGCGCCGGCCTCGATCAGCATCTCGCCTCCGACCGAGAGCCCGATGGCTCCGATCCGGTCCGGGTCGACGTCGGGGCGGCTCTGGAGGAACGCAACCGCAGCTCTGATGTCTCGCTCGCCCTTCCAGCCGAAGACGTTCGGGTCGCCTTCGCTCTCGCCCTCACCGCGTCGGTCGAACAGCAGCACGCCGTAGCCGTGGCGGGCGAGCATCCGGGCGGGTCGCTGCGGCCCGCTCCGGCCCGGGAACGCGATCACGGCGGCGCGGTTCTTCGACGGGATGTACCACCCCTCGAGCTCGAGCCCGTCGCTCGTCGTGAACGAGACCTCCTCGTACGCCGTCCCGAGCTCGGGCGTGGGGACGAAGCCCCGCGCGACGTGCGTGAAGACGTACGAGACCGACAGCGGAGACCATCAGGAAGTAGAGGACCGCGAGCCCGCCGACGGCGAGGAGCGTCCGGCGGATGTAGCGCCACGTGCGGCTGCCGCCGCGCTTTCTCGAACGCCAGAGCGTCACGAAGCCGAGACCGATGAGCGACGATGCCCGCCGGGATCGCGAGCAGCCCGGTGAAGTCGTCGCCGGTCGGGCCGCCCTTCGTCGTGTAGTAGCCGGCCTCGATGCCGGTCACGATCCCGAAGTCACGCGAACGGCACCCTCAGCGCCGAGGTGCGTGACCACGCGGTTATCGTCAGCGCCGTGACCGAGATGCGGCTCTACGACCTGCGCGTGACGGTCGAGCGGATCGAGGGACGCTCGGTCTGCGGGCTCGAGGTCGGCGACTACTTCGAGGTCACGGAGTCGAGCCGCGTGCGCATTCCCGACGGGCAAGCACTTCTGCCTCTTCGCGATGCAGTCCGTGCTCGCGCTCCTGCCCGCGAAGATGCGGCGGCTCGCCGACGAGGACTGGCTCGAGCAGGACTCGCTCGTCGCCTGCCCCGATCCCGACGAGCGGCTCGTCATGCGCATCGAGCGGATCGGCGAGCGCACGCTCGTCACCGAGGAGCTGACGTAGCGCGCGAGCTCGGCATCGGGCTTCGGACGGATCAGGAGCCTGCGACGTACGAGGCGATCGCCCGCCGCGCGGAGGACGCGGGCATCGACGTGATCTCGGTCTTCCACGATCTCCTCTACCAGCCTGCGATCGGGCCTCTCCTGCTGATGGCGCGCGTGACGGAGCGGATCCGGCTCGGCCCTGCCGCGCTGAATCCGTTCACGCTGCATCCGTACGAGATCGCCGGTCAGATCGCGATGCTCGACTCGGTCTCGAGCGGACGGGCGTACCTCGGTCTCGCGAAGGGCGCGTGGCTCGATCGGCTCGGGCTGGAGGAGCAGCGCCCGCTGTCGGCGCTGCGCGAGGCGGTCGAGATCGTCCGCGCGCTCCTCGCCGGGGACACGGCCGGAGTCGACGGCGAGCGGTTCACGCTCGCTCCCGGCACCGAGCTCGCGTACCCGCGCGTGCGCAGCGAGGTTCCGCTCCTGATCGGGACGTGGGGGCGTGAGACAGCGCGCTGGGCGGGCACGGTCGCCGACGAGGTGAAGATCGGCGGAAGCGCGAACCCCGATCTCCTCCCGGTCGTTCGCGAGCTGGATCGACAACCCGGAGGTGCGTCTCGTGATCGGCTGCGTCACGGTCGTGGACGCGGACGGCGCGTGGGCGCGAGCGCACGCAGAAGCCATGGTGCAGCCGTATCTCGACGTCGTCGCGCGACACGACCCGACCCTCGAGCCCGGAGAGCCGGCAGCGCTCGAGCGCTTCTGCATCGCCGGCACGCCGGAGGAGGTGGCAGCACGCGTCGTCGAGCTCTGGGAGGCGGGAGCCGACCGCGTCGAGCTCGGGACGCCGCAGGGCCGCACGCCGCTCAGCGGAGTCGAGCTCATCTGCGACCGCGTCCTCCCGCTTCTCGGGCGCTGAGTCGAGTTCTCTAGCATGGCGGGGTGACCGAGTCGTCCACGACGCTCGCGCCATCGCTCGCCGAGCAGCTCGAGGCCTACCGCGTCGAGCTCACCGGCTACTGCTACCGCATGCTCGGCTCGCGTCGACGCCGAGGATGCCGTGCAGGAGACGTTCATCCGCGCGTGGCGCGCGTACGACCGCTTCGAAGGCCGCTCGGCGCTGCGCTCGTGGCTCTACCGCATCGCGACGAACGTCTGCTACGACATGCTCGAGAGCCGCAAGCGCCGCGCGCGGCCCGATGGATCTCGGGCCGTCCGGCGAGCCGATCGTCGAGAACCTCCGCACGCCCGACCAGCTCTGGATCGAGCCGATGCCCGACGCGCTCGTCGTGCCCGACGGCGGCGATCCGGCCGCGATCGTCGGCGCGCGGGAGTCCGTTCGTCTCGCGTTCGTCGCGGCGCTCCAGCAGCTGCCGGCGCGCCAGCGGGCCGTGCTCATCCTCTGCGAGGTCCTGCGCTGGAAGGCAGCCGAGGTCGCGGAGCTCCTCGAGACGAGTGTCGCCTCGGTGAACAGCGCACTGCAGCGTGCCCGCGCAACGCTCGAGGCGAGCGACGCCACGCCGTCGACGACGTCACCGTCCGTCGACGCTGCGAGCGAAGAGCTGCTGCAGCGGTACGTGACCGCGTTCGAGCAGTACGACATGGACGCCCTCACGTCGCTGATCCACGAGGACGCGACGCAGTCGATGCCGCCGTTCGACCTCTGGCTCACGGGCCGCGACGACATCTTCACGTGGTGGGTCGGCCCCGGCACATGCGTGCCGCGGCTCTCGCGTCATCCCCGTCCAGGCCGCGAACGGCGCTCCCGCGTTCGGCCAGTACAAGCCGCGCGAGGACGGCGAGGGCTACGAGCCGTGGGCGCTGCAGGTGCTCGAGATCGAGGACGGCCGCATCGTCGAGCTCACGTTCTTCCTCGACGTCGCGACGGTGTTCCCTCGGTTCGGGCTGCCGCTCGAGTACGCGGCTAGCTAGCCCGAGCTGGTTCGTCGAAGAAGTCTTCGACGATCTCGGCGTCGCCGGGCATCCGCTCGCTGAAGACGAGGAGCTCGAGCCCGTCCGAACCCGCTTCGAAGCCCCGCGTCACCTTCGGGCCGACGCGGATCGCGTCCAGCCGCTCGACCTCGACCTCGTCGTCGTCCAGATGAAGCGACGCCGGCACCGGAGAGGACGACGTACACCTCCACGGCCTGTTGATGCCGGTGGCCGAAGGCGTGATGCTTGCCTGGCTTGACGACCTGGTACGAGACGCCGAGCGTGTCGAGTCCGAGATCGCTTCCTGCGAAGCGCGCCTCCTGGAACTCCGAGAAGCCGCCCTGCACAGCCATGTCCTCGACGTCGCCGAGGTTCTTGAGTGTGAAGTCGGTCATGGCAGGAGGGTTCCCCGCTCTGGCTCGGGCGGAAACCTCGCCTCTGGCTCCCCGACGGCTCGTCGGTGCGTGCGCTCGGCGAGCACATGCGTCAGGCCCATGAGCTCGACGACCTCCAGCAGGGCGGCGGACGCGTTTCGCAGTCTCACCTCGCACCCGAGCCGGCGCGCGGCAAGCTGAAGGCGGGCGAGCGCGTCGACCGTGACGGCGTCGGGGGCGACGCCGGCGACGTCACACGCGACGACGTCGCCACTCGCGCGCAGCAACGCGCACACGCGGTCGCAGAGACCGGGAAGGTCGGCACGGGTGATCGGGCCGCGAATGGCGAAGGCGACCTCGTGCGGCCCGGATGTCGGCATCCCTGCAAAGACCGCCGCGACCGACTGTTTTCATCGCGCTTCTTCGAACGCGGTTGCTGCGACATACGCCGCAGAGCAATTGATAGGACGTGGTCGGAATGCGCGAAGCAAGCGATGAGTTGTAGAAGGCTTACCGGTCTTTCTGAAAACGATCACAAGGTGGGGGTAGAGCGATGACCGAGCACGACCTGGGAACCGATAGCGGGCGGTTGGCCGCCCACGAACGACTCTCGACCGGGGCGCTCGCAAGCTGGATGCGCGCCTGCGCGAACCACCCGTGGCGCGTGATGATCGCCTGGGTCGGGATCATCGCCGGGCTCATCCTCCTCGTCGCCACCGTCGGCGGGAGCCTGAAGGACGAGTTCACGATCCCGGGCTCCGAGACGCAGAAGGCGACGGACCTGATCGAGGCCGAGTTCGCAGCCGAGCAGGGCGGCGTGCTCAACCTCGTGTTCGCGGCACCCGAAGGCGAGCGACTCGACGAGCCGGCGGCGCGGAAGGCCGCGATCGTGGCGGCAATCGCCAAGCTGAGAACGTCCGAGTTCGCAACGATCGGACCGGACGAGCGCGCCGGCGTCGAGAGCGTCGGAGACCCCTTCAGCGAGAACACCTTCTCCGAGGACGGTCGCATCGCGTACGCGGAGGCGCAGTTCGACCGCGTCATCTACGACAAGGACCGCGAGGACGTGCTCGCCGTCCAGGAAGCGGTTCGCGAGGGTGTCGCCGCGCAAGGCGTGGTCGTCGAGTTCAACGGCGACGCCGAGTTCCCGCCGATCGAGCAGGGAACGCAGGAGCTCCTCGGCCTGCTCGCCGCGCTCATCGTGCTGCTCGTCGTCTTCCGCACGCTCGTCGCGACGGCGATCCCGCTCGCACTGGCGATCGTCGCGCTCATGACGGCGTTCCTGCTCCTCTTCATCCTCGCCGGCCTCACCGACATCAACACGATCACGCCGCTACTCGTGTCCATGATCGGCCTCGGCGTCGGCATCGACTACTCGCTGTTCATCGTCACCCGCTTCCGGCAGCTGCTGCACGACGGGCTGTCCCCTCGGGACGCCGCCGCCGAGGCCGGTGCATCGGCAGGCCGGGCGACGGTCTTCGCCGGGCTGACCGTCGCCATCTCGGTGACGGGCCTCGCGTTCTTCGGGATGGACTTCATCACGAAGCTCGGGATCGGCTCGGCACTCGGCGTTCTCACCACGGTGCTGATCGCCAACTCGCTGCTGATCGCCGTCCTCGCGAAGCTGGGTCACAAGGTCGATCGGCTCAAGGTGCCGTTCCTGCGCAGGATCGACGACTCCGAGGAGGCGCGCGAGCGGACGCTCATCGCCCGCTGGGGTCGCTTCGTGACGGCGCACGCCCGCGCCGTTTTCGTCGTCGTGCTGCTCGTGCTGCTCGTAGCGGCCGGGACGTCGGCGCTCGTGCGCCTCGGCGCCTCCGACCAGGGCACGCAGCCGAGTGAGCAGACTGCACGTCGCGCGTACGACCTGCTCGCCGAGGGCTTCGGCGCCGGCTTCAACGGCCCGATCCCGATCGTCGTCGACGTGAACGGCGACGACGGAGCTCCGCAGCGGGTGTTCGACGGCGTGCAGGGTCTCGAGGGTGTGGCGTCGGTGGGCGAGCCGCAGTTCAACGACGCGAAGACCGTCGCGATCGTCTTCGTGACGCCGGACTCGGCGCCGCAGGACGAGGAGACGGGCGTGCTCGTCGACCGGCTCCGAGGTGACGTTGCGCCGGCCGCCACCGAGGGCAGCGAAGCCGTCGTCTACGTGTCCGGTCTGAACGCGGCGTTCAAGGACATCGCGGACCGGATCTACGAGCGACTCCCGCTGTTCCTGCTCTACATCATCGGCGTCACGTTCCTCGTGCTCGCGATGGCGTTCCGATCGGTCGTGATCGCGCTCGCCGCAGCGGTGACGACGCTCATCTCGGCCTTCGTCGGTTTCGGCGTGCTCACGCTGATCATCCAGGAAGGGCACCTGCTGTCCCTGACCGGGCTCGACCGAACGGGACCGATCGAGACGTTCGTGCCGCCGATCGCCTTCGCGATCCTCTTCGGGCTCTCGATGGACTACATGGTGTTCCTCATGAGCCGGATCCGAGAGGAGCACGTGAACGGCCTGAACACGAAGGAGGCGGTGGAGCACGGGATCGCGGCGATCGGGCGCGTCGTCGTCGCCGCCGCGCTGATCATGGGCACCGTGTTCGCCGCCTTCATCCTCACGGCCGACCGCATCTCGAAGGAGTTCGGCCTGCTGCTCGCGGTCGCGATCCTGACCGATGCGTTGCTGGTGCGGATGACGCTCGTCCCGTCCTTCCTCACGATGCTCGGCGAGAAGTCGTGGTACATGCCGCGCTGGCTGGACAAGCTCCTGCCGAACATCACGATCGAGCCTCCGCACGAGGGGGAAGAGCGCGTGTCCGCCCCCGTCGCCTCGGCCGGAGCCGAGCGAGGCCTGACGCGATGACTTTCGCGGTCGTCGGGCGTCTCTAACGGGACACCCGACGACCGCGAAAGGACGCACCATGACTCTCGACTCACGCTCCCGCTGGCTCGCCCTCCTGATCGTCTGCCTCGGCGACCTGATGATCGTCCTCGACGTGACGATCGTCGGCGTCGCGCTGCCGTCGATCCAGGAGGACCTCGGTTTCTCCGGACACGTCGCTGGCCTGGGTCGTGAACGCGTACCTGCTGACGTTCGGCGGGTTCCTGCTGCTCGGCGGCCGGCTCGGCGATCTGTTCGGGCACCGCCGGCTGTTCCTCGCCGGGAATCGGGCTCTTCACCGCTGCGTCGCTCGCATGCGGCCTCGCGAGCTCGCAGGCGCGCTGATCGGCGCGCGAGCGGTCCAGGGCGTCGGCGGCGCGATCGTCTCCGCCGTCGCGCTCTCGCTCATCGTCACGCTCTTCACCGAGCCCGGCCGAGCGCGCGAAGGCGATGGGCGTCTTCGGCTTCGTCGCCGCGGGCGGCGGCTCGATCGGCGTGCTCCTCGGCGGAGTCCTCACGGACGCTGCTCGACTGGCACTGGATCTTCCTCGTGAACGTGCCCGATCGGGATCGCGGTCGTCGTGTTCTCGCTGCTCGTGCTCCCGGGCGGCAGCGGGTCGCGACTGCCGGCGTGCGGCTCGACGTCGCGGGCGCCGTCACCGTGACCGCGTCGCTGATGCTCGCCGTGTACGCGATCGTGAACGGGAACGAGGTCGGCTGGACGTCACGGCGCAGACGCTCGGGCTGCTCGCCGTCGCCGGCGCGCTCCTGGGCGTGTTCCTCTTCATCGAGTCGCGCGTGGAGTCGCCGCTCATGCCGCTCGGGCTCTTCCGGCATCGCAACCTCGCGGTCTCGAACGTCGTCGGCGTGCTCTGGGCCGCCGCGATGTTCGCGTGGTTCTTCCTCTCCGCGCTCTACCTCCAGCTCGTCCTCGGCTACAGCCCGCTCGAGGTCGGCCTCGCCTTCCTGCCCGGCAACATCATCATGGCCGTCCTGTCGCTCGGCCTGTCGGCGAAGCTCGTGATGCGCTACGGCATTCGGAAGCCGCTCGGCGTCGGCCTCGGCCTCGCCGCGGTCGGGCTCCTGCTCTTCGCCCGCGCGCCGGTCGACGGCACCTTCGTCGTCGACGTGCTCCCGAGCATGATCCTGCTCGGGCTCGGCGCCGGCATGGCCTTCAACCCCGTGCTGCTCGCCGCGATGGGCGACGTCGCAGCCGAGCGAGGCGGGCCTCGCGTCGGGCGTCGTCAACACGGCGTTCATGATGGGCGGCGCGCTCGGGTCTCGCCGTCCTCGCGAGCCTCGCCGCGCTGCGGACGGAGACGCTGCTCGCCGACGGTGGCGAGCGAGGAACTCGAGGCGCTCACGGGCGGCTACCACGCAGCCTTCCTCGTCGGCGCGATCTTCGCTGCCGGCGCGGCGATTCTCGGTGCGACGCTCCTGCGCCCAGCGGTGGCTACCCGCGGCGGACGACGCACGGGGCAGACCTCGGCGCCGCAGCCGAGGCCGCGTAGATGGCGCTCGAGCAGTCCGGCGTCGCGGCGCGGCTCGAGGACGATCTCGTCGAGTTGCGCAGATCCTTGTCCGGGGCGGTCGTCGAGCCCACGGATCCGGCGTACGACGCAGCGCGACGCTGCTTCAACGCACTCGTCGATCGCCGGCCGGCGGTGATCGCACGCTGCGTCGACACCGGGGACATCGCAGTCGCTCTCGACTTCGCGCGGGCTCACGAGCTCGAGGTCGCGGTGCGCGGGGGTGGCCACAACCCCGCCGGACACTGCGTCTGCGACGACGGCCTGGTGATCGATCTCTCCGGCATGCGCGGCGTCGCCGTCGATCCGGAGGCGCGGACTGCTCGCGCGCAAGGCGGCGCGACGTGGCTCGACTTCGACACGGCGACACAGGAGTTCGGCCTGGTCACTCCCGGCGGCATCGTCGGCTCGACCGGTGTGACGGGCCTCGCCTTGGGAGGCGGGATCGGTCACCTGACAGCGCAGCTCGGACTCACGTGCGACAACATCGCGGGCGCCGAGCTCGTGATTCCCGACGGCACCGTCGTCCAGGCGCGACCCGACGAGAACGCGGAGCTCCTCTGGGGCCTTCACGGAGGCGGGGGCAACTTCGGCGTCGTCACACGACTCGAGCTCCGACCTGCATCCCCTCGAACGGGTCGTCGGTGGTCGGTTCGTCTATCGCGGCGGCGCCGTCGGCGACGTCCTTCGCACCTTCCGCGACATCGCGGCGCGCGCGCCTCGGGATCTCAGCATCCAGGCCGTGCTCGGGGTGGACGAGACGTCGACACCCGCGCTCCTCATAGCGCCCTGCTACACGGGCTCCGAGTCGGATCCCGAGCCGCTGCGCAGGTTGCGCGCCGCGCCCGGGCTCGTGCGCGACACGGTCGGTGCGAGACCGTTCCTCGAGCAGCAACTCGAGTTCGACTCGCCGTACGGAGAGAATCGTCACTACTGGAAGGGCCACTTCGTCGACGAGCTGACCGACGAGCTGATCGACGAGCTCCTCGTACGCACCGCGGGCTTCGGCAAGCCTGTGATCGACATCCTGTTCGAGTCCCTGCACGGCGCGCCCAAGGACGTCGACCCGACCGTGGGCGCAATCCGCTACCGGAGCGCGGGGTTCAACGTCAGCGTCATGGGCACGTGGCACGACGCGGCGGACGACGAGACCCACATCGCGTGGGTGCGCGAGACGGCAGCGGCGATCGAGCCGTGGTCGTTCGGCGGCGGCTACGCCAACTACATGCAGGCCGACGAGCCGATCGAGCGAGTACGCGCCGCGTTCGGTGGCGATGCCTTCGAGCGCCTGCAGGCCCTCAAGCGGCAGTACGACCCGACCAACGTGCTCCGTCGCAACCAGAACATCCCGCCCGCGTAGTCTCGTAGTCCAACCATCGAACCCGAGGAGCACACGCATGGACTGGAAGCTCGAGCTGGTCGCCATCCCCGTCTCCGATGTCGATCGCGCCAAGGCCTTCTACGCGGAGAAGGCCGGATTCACGGTCGATCACGACCACCGCGTGAGCGACGAGATTCGCTTCGTGCAGGTGACGCCACCCGGCTCGGCCTGCTCGATCGCATTCGGCAACGGCGTCTCCGACGCAGCGCCCGGCTCCGTCAAGGGGCTGCAGATCGTCGTCTCCGACATCGAGGCCGCTCATGGCGAGCTCGCCGGACGCGGAGTCGACGTGAGCGACGTGCAGGTGCTCCCGTGGGGATCGTTCGTCTTCTTCAGCGACCCGGACGGCAACGCGTGGGCCGTGCAGCAGCTGCCGCCGCGCGGAGAGGAGACGAGCTGACATGGACTTCAAGCTCGAGCTCGTCCTCATACCGGTCTCGGACGTCGATCGCGCGAAGGCGTTCTACACGGAGAAGCTGGGCTGGTCGCTCGACGTCGACCACCAGCCCAGCGACGCGTTCCGAGTCGTGCAGATGACTCCGCCCGGGTCGGCGTGCTCGGTCACCATCGGGATCGGGATCACCGAGGCAACGCCCGGGACGTACCGGGGGACGCACCTCGTCGTGCACGACATCGACGCCGCGCGCGAGGAGCTCGTGTCACGCGGCGTCGAGGTGAGCGACGTGCGGCACTTCGACCGCGAGCAGGGCGAGTGGCGGCCGGGCTCGGACCCGGAGCACGCCGACTACGCCTCGTTCGCCGATTTCGCCGATCCCGACGGCAACACGTGGGTGCTGCAGGAGGTCCGCAGGAGCGACGCCAGCTCGTAGGGCGCCGCAGCTCGTCAGCCGAGCTGCTCGTCGAGCATCAGCTCGAAGGTCCCCACGCTCGTGCGCCGGCCGGCGCCATCGGGCGGCGACAGGCTGTCCAGCGCCTCGTGCACGCGGCGTGCGTCGTCGGCGTTGTCGGTAAACGCGAGGTCGAAGCTGACTCCCGCCTCGCGATCGACGAGCGACATCATGCGCTTCACGCCGTTCTTGAGGGTCGAGAACGTCTCCTCCGGCATGCCCTCGGGGCGCTCCTGCATGTGAACCATCTTCCGGAACTCCTCCATGTCCCGGTCGATGTTGGTCGTGTCGATGCCCTCGAACCGTGCGACGCGGACGTGCATCTCCCCTCCTGGCTCGTGAGGTTGAGAGCGTCGATTGTCCCCCAACGTCGAGCTTGCTGAATCAATCGGGAAGAAGCGGCATCACGACTCCCGGGATCGCGGCCGACGAGCACGGCTCGGGTGATCGCTCGCGAGCCGAAGCGGTCGCGCGCCTCGTCGACGGCGGCGTCGAGCGCGTCGGGTCGCCAGTCGTCGGTCAGCGTCGAGCTGGATCCGGTCGGCGTCCTCGAGGTTCGTCAGCGAGATCCCGACGAGCGTGATACCCCGGGCCTCGATGAGCGGCTCGGCCGCCGCGAGCAGGCCGCGCGCTGCGTCGAGAATCGTCTGTGACTGATCAGTCAATCGCGGCATCGTGAGCGACCGGGTAGCGCGCGTGAAGTCGTCGAACCTGAGCCGAAGAACGACCGTGCGACACCGCCTGCGCCCGGCGCGAAGCCTCCGGGCAACGCGGTCGACGATTGCGATGACTGACGAGTCGATCTCCTCGAAAGGACTTCGGCCGACGCCCCATTGCGCGCTGCGAGCCGATCGAGCGCCGACGGCGTCCGGTCTGGACCGGCCGCGGGTCGCGGTTGTGCGCCAGGGCGTGGAGGTGCCGTCCCGATGCGCGCCCCAGGAGAGCGACGAGAAGCGTCTCGTCGAGCGCCGCAACCTGGCCGACCGTGCGCAGCCCGCGATCGTGGAGCTTCCCGGCCGTCACCCGTCCGACGCCCCACAGCCGCTCGACGGGCAGAGGATGGAGGAAGCCGAGCTCGTCGTCGGGCGGCACGACGAGCAGGCCGTTCGGCTTCGCGACCGCGCTCGCCACTTTCGCGAGGAACTTCGTCCGCGCGATGCCGACCGTGATCGGGAGCCCGACCTCGTCGAGGATCCGCTCGCGCAGACGAACGTGCGATCTCCGGAGGCTGCCCGGCGAGGCGCTCGAGCCCGCGGACGTCGAGGAACGCCTCGTCGATCGACAGCCCCTCGACGAGCGGCGTCGTGTCCTCGAAGACCGCGAAGACGGCCTTGCTCGCTTCGCTGTAGGCGGACATCCGTGGCGGCACGACAACCGCGTGCGGGCAGAGGCGGCGCGCCTGGCGGCCGCCCATCGCCGTCTTGATGCCGAAAGCCTTCGCCTCGTAGCTGGCCGCGAGCACGACCCCGCCGCCGACGATCACGGGCCGCCCGCGCAGGCGCGGATCGTCGCGCTGCTCGACCGAGGCGAAGAACGCATCGAGGTCGGCGTGGAGGATGGTCGCTGTCGGCAAGCGAACATATGTTCGCACTTCGACGAGACCGCTCGGCAAGTTAGATTGAGGCGTGGCTCGCGCCGAACACTGGGACGAGGCGTACAGCACGCGAGGGGTCGACGGCGTGAGCTGGTACCAGGCTGCTCCCACCGTGTCGCTCGAGCTGGTGGAGGCGCTCGGAGTCTCGCCGGACGCGCCCGTGATCGACGTCGGCGGTGGGGGATCGTTCCTCGCCGACGAGCTCGTGGCGCGCGACTTCACCGACGTCACCGTGCTCGACATCTCGGCAGCGGCGCTCGACGCGACCTGAGGGCGGCTTCCCGCCGACGCACCCGTGCGGTGCGTCCGAAGCGGATCTCCTCGAGTGGGAGCCGGATCGCCGCTACGAGCTATGGCACGACCGCGCCGTCTTCCACTTCCTCGTCGACGAGCACGATCGCGATCGGTACCTCGCGACGTTGAACGACGCACTCGCTCCCGGTGGAAGCGTGATCGTTGCGACGTTCGCCGACGACGGCCCTGAGATGTGTTCGGGCCTGCCGGTGCGGCGCTATGCCGCGGAGGACTTGGTGGCCGTGCTCGGTGAGGGCTTCGAGCTCGTCGAGACGCGGCGCGAGGTGCATGTCACTCCACGCGGCGCCTCGCAGCCGTTCACCTGGGTCGCTGCGAGGAAGCGCTAGGACAGCCAGCCGTCGCGGTACGGCGTCGGCTCGCGCGCGCCGTACTTCGCGCGGATGGCGGCGTAGGCCTCGTCCGGCACGTTCGTCTCCTGCTCGACGCCGGCCTCGTGACGGAGCGCCGTCTCGTCGACCGTGTAGCCGCCCCAGTCGGGTCCGTCCTGGTGCTGGCGGCCGCCGACGGCGACGACGATGCAGGGCCCGTCCCCGGCGCCGAGGATCGTGTGCTTCGCGTTGGGCGGGCAATGCACGAAGTCCCATTGCCGGAGCGGGCGCTCCTCGCCCTCGATGATCAGCAGCGCCTCGCCGGCCACGACGAGGAAGTCCTCCTGATCCGCCTCCCAGTGGTACATCGCCATCGCCTCGCCCGGCTCGAAGACCTGGATGTTGATGCCGAGCTGCGGGAAGTCCTGCTCGCCTTCCAGATCGCAGAACGCGCCGCGCCCCTCGACGTGGTACCAGCGCGAGTCGCGCGCATTGAGGACGTACCAGCCGTCACCGCCGGGGACGAGTCCGTGCTCGGTCTGCTCGAGGGGTGCCTCCGGAACCATGCGTGGGAGCTTGCCACATGGACGCGGTAGCGTCTGGGCCATGGCGCTCTCGAACGAGATCGACGCGCTCGCCGCCGAGAGCGCATTCTCGGGCGTCGTCCGCATCGACCGCGGAGACGAGGTCGTCCTCGACAAGGCGTACGGCCTTGCGCACCGCAACTACGAGATCCCGAACGAGACCGACACGCGGTTCGCGATCGCAAGCGGCGTGAAGGGCTTCACCGCGCTCGCCGTCGTGAGTCTCGTCGAGGACGGGACGCTCGAGCTCACGACGACGGCCCGTTCCATCCTCGGCACGGATCTGCCGCTCGTCGACGACGCCGTGACGGTCGAGCAGCTGCTCGCGCATCGCTCCGGGATCGGGGACTACTTCGACGAGGACGTCGAGGGCGAGATCACCGACTACCTGCTGCCGGTGCCCGTCCACCGGCTCGTCGACACCGAGGACTACCTCTCGGTGCTCGGCGGGTATCCGACGAAGTTTGCGCCCGACGAGCGCTTCTCGTACTGCAACGGCGGCTTCGTCGTGCTCGCGCTGATCGCGGAGCGAGCGAGCAGCGTGCCGTTCCACGAGCTCGTCGCACAGCGCGTGTGCGAGCCGGCCGGGATGGGGGACACGGCGTTCCTGCGCTCGGACGAGCTCCCGGGCGGCACTGCGCTCGGCTACCTCGCCGCGGACGGTCTCCGCACGAACGTGCTCCACCTGCCGGTGCGCGGTTCCGGCGACGGTGGCATCTACACGACGACTGCGGACATGCGCGCGTTCTGGGAAGCGCTCTTCGCGGGCAGGATCGTCGCCCGCGAGTGGGTCGCCGAGATGACGCGCCCGCGGAGCGACTCGCCCGAGGACGACCGCCGGTACGGCCTCGGCTTCTGGCTCCACGGGACGACGGACGCGGTGATGCTCGAGGGCTACGACGCGGGCGTGTCGTTCCGCTCGCTCCACGATCCGGTGGCGGGGCTGACCGCGACCGTCATCTCGAACTGGAGTAACGGCGCCTGGCCGCTGGTGCCGCTGCTCGAAGAGGCCCTCGCCCGCGCGTGACGACGTTCCGGCTCGACCGGCTCGACCACGTCTCGCTGAACGTCAGCGATCGGGCGGCGTCGATCGCCTGGTATCGGGACGTTCTCGGGCTCGAACAGCGAAACGAGCCGCGCCAGGACGACTGGCCGGTCTTCATGGGCGAGTTCGGCCGCTGCATCGCGCTCTTCCAGGCCGAGGTCGTGTCGCCGGCGCGCGCCCAGGAGTCGACCGGTCTGCGCCACGTCGCCTTCATGGTCGGCAAGGACGATCTCGAGCGAGCGCGGGAGCATCTGGCGGCACTTGGCGTCGAGTTCCGCTCCG
The DNA here is from genome assembly GCA_963822885.1 of uncultured Gaiellaceae bacterium. GTDB lineage: Bacteria > Actinomycetota > Thermoleophilia > Gaiellales > Gaiellaceae > GMQP-bins7. Next base: position 186,801 of record CAWGJJ010000013.1, on the reverse strand, counting down.
AGGATCACGGCAACGCGCTCTCGGTCTACGTGGCGGATCCGGACGGCAACGTCGTCGAGTTGACGACGTACGTGAGGTGATCATCCGCGCCATCCTGTCGTTCTCGCTCTCGGGCTCGTCGGCTTCCAACAGGGCGAGGAGGCTCGCGGCGGTCGCGGCCGACGAGCTGACGCTCGAGCAGCAGGTCGGTCAGCTCCTCGTGCTGAGCTTCTCCGGGACGACGGTGCCGGAGTACGTGCGCGAGGCGCGTGCGGGAGCGCCGCGTCGCAGGCGTGATCCTCTTCGGCGGCAACATCACCGGGCCGAGTCAGCTGCGCGAGCTCACCGGTGACCTGCGGCGCCAGGGTGGACGCCCGATCGTCGCGGTCGATCAGGAGGGCGGAGCGGTGCGGCGGCTTCCCTGGGCCGGGCCGCTCGCAGCTCAGCCGGAGCAGTTTCGCCGAGGAACCGTGCGCGCCGAGCGCGGCTGCAGCCGCGCGACAGCTGCGCGAGGCCGGAGTCACGGTCACGCTCGCGCCGGTCGCCGACGTGCCGAGTGTTCGCGGAGCCGCCCTTGCCGGACGCGCCTTCTCGAGCGACCCGCGCGCGGCGAGCGACGCCATGCGCGCCGCAGTGCGCGGCTGGCGATCCGGCGGGGTCGCCGCGACCGCGAAGCACTTCCCGGGCATCGGCGGCGCGCCGGCGAACACCGACGATGCGATCGTCACGATCGGCCGCTCGCGCGCCGCGCTCGATGCCGTCGACCTTCTACCGTTCGCCGCGGCGATCGACGCTGGCATCCCGCTCGTGATGGTCGGGCACGCGCGGTACCCGGCACTCGACCGCTCCCGCATCGCCTCGCAGTCGCGGCCGATCATCGAAGGCGTCCTGCGCGAGGAGCTGGGGTTCCGCGGCGTCGTCGTCACCGACTCGATGGAGGCACGCGCCTCGCTCGCGACCGGCAGCATCACGAAGGTGTCCGAGCGCGCGATTCGCGCGGGTGCGGATCTCCTGCTGCTGACCGGTCGCGGCTCCTACCGGCCGGTGTACGACCATCTGCTCGGCGATCGCGCGCAGCTCACCCGCGTTTCGTGCGCGGGTGCTCGAGTCGGCCGCGCGCGTGCTCGCGCTCAAGCGCCGCGGCGCGCGTCCGCCAGGTTGAGCCGCAGCAGAACCTCGTTGTCGAACACGATGTCGCCGGTGCGCTCGAAGCCGTAGCGCTCGTAGAACGGGAGAGGGCTCCCGTCGCCCTGGCCCGCGCTCGTCCACATCACCTCGACGCCGGGGCGGCCGCGGAAGTACTCGACGACCAGGTCGAGCGCCGCCGTCCCGTAGCCCTTGCGCTGGTGACTCTCGTCGATGAGGAGCCTCCAGAGGTACTGCGCGATGTACCCGGGCGCGCCGACCTCGTCCGAGATCATCACGAACCCGACCGGCGTCTCGTCGTCGTAGACCGCCCACTGGATCGCGCGGCCGTCCGGCTCAGCCTCGGCTTCTGCGAGCGAGTCCGCGACGCTCGCGACGAAGTTCAGCTGCTCCGGCGAGACGCGCAGCGCGAGCACCGCCTCGCGGTTCGAGTCGTCGATCGGGCGAAGCGTGACCACCGCGCAACGCTACGTGTTGCATACGATCGGCGCGTGCCCGAGCTACCCGGCGGAACGGTCACGTTCGTCTTCACGGACATCGAGGACTCGACGGAGCTCCTCAAGCGCCTCGGCGACGACTACCGCGACGTGCTGACGGCGCACCGGCGGATCGTCCGCGACACGTTCACGGCCTGCGGACGGGATCGAGATCGACACGCAGGGCGACGCCTTCTTCTTCGTCTTCCCCCGCGCGCGAGACGCCGTCGCCGCTGCCGTCGACGCGCAGCGCGCGCACGCATCGGAGTCGTGGCCCGGCGAGGTCGACGTCCGCGTGCGGATCGGGCTGCACACGGGCGAGCCGACCGTGCACGAGGAGGGCTACGTCGGCCTCGACGTCGTGCGCGCCGCGCGCATCTGCACCGTCGGGCGCGGGGGACAGATCCTGCTGTCGGAGACGACGCGAGCGCTGCTCGGGTCGGGCCTGCCCGAGGGCGTCTCCGTGTTCCCGCTCGGGCAGCGGCACCTCCGCGGGCATCGACGAGCCGGAGCGTGTCTTCGAGATCGCGATCGACGGTCTCGACGTCGAGCCGACGGAGGCTGCGGAGCCTCCGGCGCCCGCGAGCCTGCCGGCCGAGCCTGAGCTCGAGCGAGACATCGCGCGGCGCTTCGACGATCTCGGCGCGCGACTCGCAGCCGGGATCCAGGAGCGCGTGCTGCGCTCGCTGGAGGGCAAGGGCCGGCGAGGCTGCGAGAGGGTCGGCGGTCGACGACATCGCGGCGCGCATGGAGGGGCTCGGCGCCGACATCGACGCCCGCGTGCAGGCTGCGCTCGCGAAGAAAGGGCATTCCGCCGAGCTCGTGAACGTGACGATCGACGGCTCGCTCGACGGAATCGACTGGGTGCGGACCAAGGCCGACCTGGCTGCGGACGACTGGGACAACGGGCGAAATCCCGAGGCGCTGCGACGGTCGTTCGAGCAGTCCCAGCATGTCGCCATCGCCCGCGACGGCGACCGCGTCATCGGGATGGCCCGCCTCCTCTCGGACGGCGTCTGCAACGCGTTCATCGTCGACGTCTGGACGGAGACTCCGTACCGGAGGCAGGGCATCGCGTCGGCCATGATGCGCCGCCTGCTCGATCAGGTGCCCGGCCAGCACGTCGGCCTCCAGACCGACAGCGCGCCGGAGCTCTACCGGTCGCTCGGCTTCGCGCCCCAGCCGGAGTTCTGGTCGGTCGTCGTCGGCTCGTGGCTCGACAACGACGCGAACCGGGAGTCGGCGTGAGCCTCACGCAGTACTACACGGCCACCACGCTCGACGGCTTCATCGCCGACCCCGACCACTCGCTGGAGTGGCTGTTCACGCGCGACCAGGATCACGCCGGCCTTCTGAACTACGCCGAGTTCATCGCCGGCGTCGGCGCGCTGGCGATGGGGAGGACGACGTACGAGTGGGTCATCGACCACGAGTTCGCGGGCAAGGACCCGTCGGAGTGGAAGTGGCCGTACGACCTTCCGTGCTGGGTGTTCACGAACCACGAGCTGACCGTCGTTCCCGACGCGCAGATCGAGTTCGTGAGCGGTGACGTCGCGCCGGTGCACGCGGAGATGGTTGCTGCCGCGGGAGGGCGGAACGTCTGGATCGTCGGCGGTGGAGACCTGGTCGGTCAGTTCGCCGATGCGGGACTGCTCGACGAGGTCATCGTCTACATCGCGCCGGTGACGCTCGGCGCGGGCGCGCCTCTTCTCTCGCGGCGAGTCGAGCTGCGGCTCGAGGAGACGGGGCGGAACGGGGACTTCGTGGCGGCGCGCTACGCGGTCGTTCGCTAGCGCTCGGTGACGGGGACGTCGCGGACGCCCGCGACGAACGCCGAGATCTCGTCGCCGCTGTAGCGCGTGTTGCGCCGCACCTGGCTCGGAGGATCGTGGCCGAGCCCGGTGCCATCGCGCCAGGCGGTTCTCGGACGAATCGGGCGTGGCTGGAAGCCACCGCCACAGTTGGGGCACACGTCGCGGAGCACGTTCTCCACGCACGCGGCGCAGAACGTGCACTCGTAGCTGCAGATTCGCGCGTCCTCGGCCTCGGGCGGCAGGTCCTTGTCGCACAGCTCGCAGTTCGGCCGAAGCTCGAGCATCGTCGCTAACCCGCCGAGACGCTCACGTCGAGATCGCGGAGCAGCCCGTCCTCGAGCCCGTAGACGACGCCGTGCACGGTGAGCTCCTGGCCGCGCGCCCACGCGTCCTCGACGATCGTCGTCTGGCAGACGTTGACGACCTGCTCGACGACGTTCAGCTCGCACAGCCGGTCGAACCGGGGCTCCTCGTCGAGCGACGCGAGCTCGGCCGGCGTGCTTCTCGGCGACGTCCGTCACGTGCCGGAGCCAGTTGTCGATGAGCCCGTGCCGCGAGCCGTCGAGCGCCGCGCGGACGCCGCCGCACCCGTAGTGGCCGCAGACGATCACGTGCTTCACGCCGAGGACGTCGACCGCGTACTGCAGCACCGAGAGGCAGTTGAGGTCGGTGTGCACGACGACGTTCGCGACGTTGCGGTGGACGAACACCTCGCCCGGCGCGAGCCCGACGATCTGGTTCGCCGGCACGCGGCTGTCCGAGCAGCCGATCCAGAGGTACTCGGGCGACTGGCGCTCCGCGAGCCCGGTGAAGAAGTCGGGATCGCCGGCGACCATGTCGGCCGCCCAGGCGCGGTTGCGCTCGAAGAGCTCGGCGAGGTCGGCCACGCCGAGACGCTACTGCCTGTGCGCTTCGAGCTTCACGCACGCGTCAGATTGTCCGACGGCGCGGTCAGGCACCGACGACGCGGCCCGGTCTTCGAGCGAGAGCACTCTCGCACACGTGAGCGAACTACTTCACGAGCTTCCAGACAGCCTTGGCGCCCTTGCGCTTGCCCTTGCGCCAGGAGACCAGCCCAACCACGACGAGGCCGGCTGCGACGAACACAGCCAGTGAGCGGATCTCGGACTGCAAGTTGGACAGGTCCTCGTCGAGAGCCTGGCGCTCGGCGGCGATCTCCAGCGCGGATCTGCTCGGGCGTCCGTTCAGACATGGCTTCGCAACGCCTCGACCGTCTGCTGCGCTTCCTCGATCGCCTGAGACGGCTTCGGTGGCGACGCCTTGCGCGCTGATCGTCGGGCGAGAAGTGCCGCGACCGCGGCGAGCACCAGGATCACGACCGTGACGATGAGGAGTGACAGCCACAGAGGAAGTGCCTCGCTGAGCCCCGCTGCGGCCGTCGCAAAGGCGAATCCGATCCCGTAGACGACCAGGACTGCGGCCACCGCACCAAGCGCACCTGCCATCCCGAGCGCTGTCGCCTTCTGCTTCCCCTCGGCCTTCGCAAGCTCGATGTTGAGCTGAGCGAGAGATTGCATCCGCCGAGTGACGGCCTTCGTACGTGCGGCGAAGCCGAACATCGCGGGGACCCTACTCCGTATGCTCCGTGTGTTGAACAGAGTCGAGGACCGCCCTCCGCGGCCTGCCTCGGCGGCAATCGAGCTGCAGAGACATTCCCGCACGCTGGCGCAGGAGGCGCGACGTCTCCCGCGCCTCTGGTCTTGCCGGTCCGCTCAGGAAAGCACGCGCTCGAGCGCTGCGCGATCCGTCGGTTCGCCGTGCGCGGGCAGCACGAGCTCGACCGGCAGGTCGAGCAGCGGACGGAGCCGTCGCACGACATCGTCGCGCGTCACGTGCTTGCGACCGCCGAGCTGGATGTCCAGTCCTTCGCCGAAGTCGGAGAGCGAGTCGCCGGTGACGATCGCGTTGATCGACGGCAGCCAGAGGATGAGGTCGTTGTCCTCGCGGCCCGCGTACGCGTTGATACCGAACGGCCACGCTCCAGGACCATGGAAGTGTCCTTCGCCTTCACCCGCGCGCAGCCACGCGAGGTCTTCACTCTCCATGCCGCGCACGCGGTCTGGGTCGACGCCGAACTTCTCCACCCAGTCCTGCCACGTGTCCGCGGGCGGCGTGTGCACCGGGAGGCCAAGCCGACGGGCGTCGCGGTCGTGGTACGGCGCTGTCAGGACGACGGCGGTCGCGCGCTCGCGCAGCTCGTCGGGAACGGAGAGCGGGTCGAACAACAGGAGGTCGTCGCCGAGCTCGATCCCGTACGACGAGACGAGCTCGGGCCACCACTCCTCCTCGTTCCAGCCGGGATGCGGCGACTGCCAGTGCCAGACACCGCGGCGCAGCTCACGCATGGGCACAGTCTCTCACGCTGGCCACGGAGATCATCGAAGACGGCTGGAACACGCGCGACGGCTCGAGAGACATTCCCGCACGCTCGCGCAGGCCAGCGTCCTGTCGCCTGGCGACGTGATTCGATGCACTGTGCAAAAGAGAGCCGCGTTGCCGCGGCTCTCTGTTCTCGAAGGCGAGTGATTACGAGCAGCCGGTGTTCGTCCCGCAGTCGCGGCACGTGTAGCACCTTCCCGTCCGCACCATCCGGCCTCCGCAGCGGGCGCACTCCTGCGCGTCCTCCCACTGGTTGAAGAGCGCCGTCTGGCCTGGGGCGGCCACCGTCACACCCATCGTCTCCGCCGCTGACGCGTGGTCGCCCGCCTCCGTGTAGGCCGCCGCCAACCGCTGCTTCACCTCGGCCGTGAGGATGCCGGCTTCCTCCTGCTGGTCGGTGGAGAGGAACTTCTTGCCCATCCAGCGGAAGATGTAGTCGACGATCGACTTGGCGACGCGGATGTCGGCGTCGTTCGTCATCCCCGACGGCTCGAAGCGCATGTGGCTGAACTTCGAGACGTACACCTCGAGCGGCACGCCGTACTGGAGGCCGAGCGAGACGGAGATCATGAACGAGTTCATCAGGCCGGCGAGCGTCGTGCCCTCCTTCGCGATGTCCACGAAGATGTCGCCGGGCGTTCCGTCGTCGAAGAGGCCGACGTGGATGTAGCCCTCGTACTCGCCGACCTTGAACTTGCGGCCGACCTCCATGCGGTCCTCGGGCACGCGGCGGCGCTGCGGGAGCGCGCCGATCGACGCCGGAGACCGGAGCGAGCGTCGTCGCGCCGGCGTTCGCCTTCCCCGAGAGCGGCTGCGCGACCTTGCAGTTGTCGCGGTAGATCGCGATCGCCTTGACGCCGAGCTGCCACGACTCGATGAAGAGCTGCGAGACCTCGTCGACCGTGATCTCCTCGGGCAGGTTCACCGTCTTCGAGATCGCGCCGGAGATGAACGGCTGGACGGCGCCCATCATCTTCACGTGGCCCATGTAGTGGATCGCGCGGTCGCCGATCGCGCAGTCGAAGACCGGGTAGTGCTCGGTCTTGACGGACGGCGCGCCGACGATCGTGTTGCGCTCGTCGATGAACGCGACGACCTCGTCGGCCTCGGTCGGCGCGTAGCCGAGCTTGGCGAGCGCCATCGGCACGGTCTTGTTGACGATCGTGATCTCGCCGCCGCCGACGAGACGCTTCGACTTCACGAGCGAGAAGTCGGGCTCGACCCCGGTCGTGTCGCAATCCATCATGAAGCTGATCGTCCCGGTCGGCGCGAGGACGGTGGCCTGCGCGTTGCGGAAGCCGGAGGCCTCGCCGAGCTCGAGCGCGTCGTCCCAGGCGCGGCGTGCTGCCGAGAGCAGGTCGCCGGGCACCGAGTGCGAGTTGTCGATGTTGCCGACCGCCGCGCGGTGCTTCGCGATGACGCCGGTCATCGCGGCCGCGTTCGGCTGGTAGCCGGCGAACGGGCCCATCCTGCCGCGCGACCTCGGCCGACTTGCGGTAGCCGCGGCCGGTCATGAGCGCGGTGATCGCGGCCGCGTACGCGCGACCCTCGTCCGAGTCGTACGGGAGCCCGCGTGCCATGAGGAGCGCGCCGAGGTTCGCGTAGCCGAGACCGAGCTGGCGGAACGACGCGCGTTGCGCCCGATCTCGGGGGTCGGATACGACGAGTAGCCGACTGCGATCTCCTGCGCGAGGAAGACGACGTCGACCGCGTGCTCGAACGCCTCGACGTCGAACTCGCCGTCCTCGCGGCGGAACTTCATGAGGTTCAGCGACGCGAGGTTGCACGCCGAGTCGTCGATGGACATGTACTCGGAGCACGGGTTCGACGCGTTGATGCGGCCCGTGTTCGGGAGCGTGTGCCAGGCGTTGATCGTCGTGTCGTACTGCACGCCGGGATCGGCGCACTCCCACGCGGCCTCCGCCATCTGGCGGAGGAGGTCGCGGGCATCCGTCGTCTCGACGACCGAGCCGTCGGTGCGGGCGGTGAGGTTCCACTCCTTGCCCTCGATGACGGACTCCATGAACTGATCCGTCACGCGCACCGAGTTGTTCGCGTTCTGGTACTGGATCGACGCCCAGTCGGGCGAGTTCAGCGACATGTCGTAGCCGGCCTGCTCGAGGACGCGCGCCTTCCGCTCCTCCTTGGCCTTGCACCAGATGAACTCCTCGACGTCGGGGTGCTCCACGTCGAGCACGACCATCTTGGCCGCGCGCCGCGTCTTGCCGCCCGACTTGATCGTGCCGGCGGACGCGTCGGCGCCGCGCATGAAGGAGACGGGGCCGGAGGCGTAGCCGCCCTTCGAGAGCTGCTCCTTCGACGAGCGCAGCCTCGACAGGTTCAGACCCGAGCCCGAGCCGCCGCGGAAGATGATGCCCTCGCGGCGGATCCAGTCGAGGATCGACTCCATCGAGTCGTCGATCGAGAGGATGAAGCAGGCGCTGCACTGCGGCTGCGCCTCGAAGCCGACGTTGAACCAGACCGGGGAGTTGAACGACGCGTACTGGTTGACGAGGATCGCCTTGAGCTCGGCCTCGAAGGTCTCCGCCTCCTCGTCGGTCGCGAAGTAGCCGCCCTCGCGGCCCCAGCCGCCGATCGTGTCGACGACGCGGCCGATCATCTGCTTGACGGAGCGCTCGCGCTCGGGAGAGGCCATGCGGCCGCGGAAGTACTTCTGCGCGACGATGTTCGTCGCGGTCTGCGACCAGAACTTCGGGAACTCGACGTCCTTCTGCTCGAAGGTCGGGCCGTCGCGGCCGGGGATGTGCGCGTCGCGCAGCTCCCACTCGACCGCGTCGAACGGATCGATGCCCGGGACGGTGAAGTAGCGCTTCGGAGCGACGCTCGTCTCGGCGTCGACGACCGTGTTCACGACCTCGTCGGCCGCCTTCTCTGTGACCTGCGCCTGCTCCACCGCTGCCATCATTTCCTCCCGGACCGTGGTCGACAGTACGTCTTTCCGCCCGGGTGAGCAAAGGTCGTCATACGAGCGGGCAGGGGATGGTAGGGAGCGAGCCGGACGGTAGGTGTCGACGCAAAAATCCCTGCAAATAGGCGTAAACGCACGAGGCGTTCATTGTAGCCGCCACGTGCCGGCCGCCGCTGGCGGCGAGAGGCCTACGCGAGCGGGTCGAGGTCGTCCGGAGCGCCGGCGTTGGCTGCGTTCCGGCGACGCGAGAGGTATCCGAGCCCGCCGGCCGCGAGCAGTGCGAGCGACATTCCACCCAGCACGAGCAGGGGAATCGGCACCGAGGACGGGCCCGACGTGTCGACGTCCGGAGCCGCTTGCGGATTGCCGCCGGAGTCTCCGCCCGCCCGATCCGCCGGAGCCGTTGCCTCCGTTCGAGCCCGGGTTCGCGGGATCGTCGTCGTTCGGGGTCGGATCCGCCCCGCCGGGGGCGAGCTTGCCGCTCAGCGCTGCCTGGAGCGCGCGCGTGATGACTTCCTCGGCGTCGGCGTAGTCGCGGAGATCGTCCGGGATCGCGTCGATCGCCTCCTCGTAGCAGTTGAGCGGATAGAGGCGGTCGATGCGGCCGTTGTCGAACCAGTCGGCGAGCACCTTCTTGCCGCATTCCGTCGCGGCGCCCGCCGGGCTCGCGGTCGAGAGCGCAGCGAAGCCGCTCACGGCAAGCGCGAGGACCGCAACGAACGTGCGGAGAAGACGGGGGGTTGTCACGAACGAGATCTCATGGGGGCGGACGGAAGCCCGGGCCAGGGAGTCTTCCGACGCGGGGTGAGCGGGTGGTGTGTGGAGAGTAAACGATCTGTTAGACGCCCTTCGACCATACCCTCCGCTCCGGCGGGACAAACCGAGGCCGCTGCTAGCGTGGCTCGCCATGGATTCGGGGTCGGAGCCCTCCGTCCGGGCATCCGGCTTCGGTGCACTCGTGTTCGCCGGGCTCGTCGGGGCGATCCTGCGTCGGTGCGATGTTCGCCGGCGACGGATCCGACGTCGGCGGGACGCTTCCGCTCGGTGGTGCGGCCGTCGTGGTGCTCGCGGCCGCGCTCGTCGCCGTCGCATTCGGTCGCGTTCCGGTTCCGCGGGTCGGGCGCTCGGGGCTGCTGCTGATCGCCGCGGCCGTGGCGCTCGCGCTGTGGATCGGCGTGACGATGAGCTGGTCGATCGTCGGCGACCGCAGCTGGGACGCGTTCAACAAGGCCGTCGCGTACTGCGCGTTTCTCGGGCTCGGCGTGGTGCTCGCGGCCCTCGGTCGGCGGTTCGGAGCACGGCTCGCGGCTGCGACGCTCTCGCTCGTCATCGGCGCGACTCTCGTGTACGCGCTCGTCGCGAAAGCCGTTCCGGCGCTCGACCCCGAAGGAGACCGCGTCGCGCGACTTCGCGAGCCGGTCGAGTACTGGAACGCGCTTGCGCTGCTCGCGGACGTCGCGATCGTGCTCGGCCTCTGGCTCGGCACCGAGCGTGCGCATCGCGGCCTCGTTCGCGTCGCTCGGGGCGTTGCTCGTCTACGTCGGCCACACTCGCGCTCCTGCTGACGCTCTCGCGTGCCGGAGTGGTCGTCGCGGTGGGAGCGATCGCGCTGTGGCTCGCGATCGGCCGCGAGCGTGTGGCAAGTGGGCTCCTGCTCGTCGCGGCGGCCGGGCCGGCGATTCTCGTGGGTGCCTGGGCCTTCACGCGGCCGGCGCTGACGGAGGACGACGCGATTCGTTCCGATCGGGTGGCGGACGGGACCGTCTTCGGCGTGCTCGCGCTCGTCGGTGCCGCTGTCGTCGCGACCGTCGTCGCCGTTGCTCTGAGGCGCTCGCTCGACCACGGCGCGCATCGACGCGTCGGTCGCGGCCTGATCGCGCTCGCTGCCGTCCTCGTCATCGGCGTCGGCGCAGCCGTCTCGGTGTCGGCCGCCGACGCTCTCTCGTCCAGCCGTGACTGCTCCGAGGTCGTGAACGATCCGAGCCGCCTCGGGACGCTCGACCTGAACCTGCGCCTGTGCTGGTGGGAGGAGGCGCTCGACGTGTACTCGCACCACGGCCCGGAGGGAGCGGGGGCGGGCACGTTCGAGGTCGCGCGGAAGCGCTTCCGCGCAGGACGCGCGCGCCGTCGTCCAGCCGCACAGCGTCCCGCTGCAGCACCTCGCGGACGGAGGAGCTCGTCGGGCTCGGGCTGTTCGTGGCGCTGGTGCTCGCTGCGGTTGGCGTGTGCGTCTGTGCGCTTCGGAGGCTCTCCGGGCCGGAACGGGCCGCCGCGGCTGCGCTCGTGATCGTGCCGGCCGCGTACGCCGTCCACGCGCTCGTCGACTACAACTGGGACTTCCTCGCGGTGACGGCTCCGACGATGCTCGCGCTCGGCGTCCTCGCCGGTGCGGGTCGGAGCTCTGTCCCGGGACGACGCCGGCCGCTCCTCGCCGTGGGCGTGATCTTCGTCGCGGCCGCCGTGCTCGTCTCGTTCTCGTTCCCGCGCCTGGCCGACCGCGCGGAGCGGGAGTCGACCCGGGAGCTCGCAGCCGGGGATACGGATCGCGCACGCGACCAGGCGCTGTGGGCTCGCTTCTTCAACCCGCTCGCGGCGGAGCCGTTGCTGGCGCTCGGGCGCGTCGCCGAGCGCCAGGGCCGGGTGCTGCGCGCCCAGCGCGAGTACATCCGCGCGGTCGAGCTCCAGCCCGAGAACCCGGAGCTCTGGTACACGCTCGGGCTCTTCCAGTACGACGTGCGCGACAACCTGTGCGCCGCGTACCGCTACCTCAACGAGGCGTACACCCTCGACCCGGCCGGGAACCAGTGGGTCGACGGCGGCCCGCTCGACGTCGCCCGCGACGCGGTCAACGCGGGCGGGTGCGCGCTGGGCTCGTGACCGCGGTGCGAGCCTCCCGGAGCGCGGCGTCGAGGGTTCCCGGCGGCGCCAGGTCCTTCGGCAGCTCGTCCCATGCGAACCATGCGACCTCACTCACCTCGGCGGGGTCGACCGGGCCGCGCTCGTCGCTCGCGAGCGCCGCGGAGTAGTACGCGACGTTGATGACGCCCGCGTCGAGCGCTTCGGGGTCGTCGGCGTACGCATCGACCCACGTTCCGAGGTAGTCGGTGACCACGACGGTGAGCCCGGTTTCCTCGCGCACCTCGCGTACGACGGTCTCGGCGGGGTGCTCGCCGATCTCGCAGAACCCTCCTGGAGATCCCCACAGACCGTGCCAGGGTGCGTGCGCTCGGCGCGCGAGCAGCACGCGGCCATCCTCGACGACGATGCCGTTCGCGCACGGCCACGGGTTCAGCCAGTGGCTCGTCTCGCACGCGGCGCAGGTCACGGGCGGTGGTGACGGAAGCGCCGCACCACAGGCCGAGCAGAACCGAACGGCGGCCACTGCGGCGTGCGCGCCTACGGGCCGAGGATGAACACGACGTGCGCGCGGCCGAGCTGGCCGGCGCGCATTCCGTCGAGCGGCGTGACGAGCCGGACGCCGAGGTCCTGTCCGAGGCGGCGGCCCTCGCCTGCGAAGCCCGGCTTGTACATCACGATGCTGCGCGAGACCTGGCGCGGCGCGTTCGTCACGGCGCCGATCTTGTAGCCGCGGGATCGAACCCGCGTGGCGGCGCTCGCGGCGGCACCGGTGCGGCCGTTGCCGTTCAGGACGAGGACCACGGTCTTCGAGCGACTGCGCTTCGCCACCGCGGCGGACGCGGGCTTGCGCGTCACCGGCTTCGCCCGCTGTTGCTTCTGAGGAGCGGCCATCTGATCCTGCGCGGCGAGCTCGATGCGATCCGCGACGAAGCCCGTCAGCTTCCCGCCGCCGATGACGAGGAGGAGGAGCAGCTCGACGGCGGCAACTGCAACCGCGACGTAGGCCGCGGTGCGCCACGGTCGGATGAGGGCGTCGGGAGCCTGGAGCGGATGATCCACGGACGATCGTTTCGTCCGTGCGTGCGTCTATTCCTTCTGGACCCAGTCCCAGGTTGCGCGCAAGCCGTCCTCGAGCTCCACCATCGCGCGGAAGCCGAGCTCGCTCGCTGCGAGCTCCGGGTCGAGGAAGCTCCGCTGGAGCTCGCCCAGCCGCGCCGGTGCGTGCTCGGCCGTCGCGTCCGATCCGGCCACGCGCGCGCACAGCTCGTAGAGCTCGACGACGGAGGTCTCGCGCCCGGTTCCGACGTTGAAGACGCCGTGATCCTGTCCGACCGTGGACGTCGTCGCGCGCGCGACGTCGCCGACGTAGACGTAGTCGCGCGTCTGCTGTCCGTCTCCGAAGATCTTCGCCTGCTCGCCGCGCATGAGCGCACCGAGGAAGATCGCGACGACGCCCGCCTCGCCGTGCGGATCCTGGCGCGGGCCGTAGACGTTGCCGTAGCGCAGCGCGATGTGGCGCGTCCCGTAGAGGCGGTTGTACGAGCGGAGGTACTCCTCGGCCGCGAGCTTGGCGGTGCCGTAGGGCGAGAGCGGCTCGCGACGGGCTGTTCTCGTGCGCGGGCTCCTCGCATTCGCCGTAGATCGCGCCACCCGTGGACGCGAAGACGACCTGCGCGCCGTGTCGGCGCGCCGCTTCGAGGATCCGCACGGTCCCGAGGACGTTCACCGCGGCGTCGTCGACGGGATCCTCGACCGACACGCGCACGTCGGCCTGGGCTGCGAGGTGGAAGACGGCTTCGGGTCGCACCGCGGCGAACAGGTCGTCGAGCGGCTCGCGGATGTCGCGGACGTGCAGCTCGGCGCCGGCCGAGACGTTCGCTTCGGAGCCGTGGACGAGCGAGTCGACGACCGCGACCTCGTCGCCACGCGCGACGAGCGCATCGACGACATGCGAGCCGATGAAGCCGGCTCCCCCGGTCACGATCGCCCGCACGGGTGCATCCTACGCCGCAGTGACGGGCGAGCGGTTCGTGGTGCAGGCCGACGACGGAGTGCAGCTCGTCGGCGAGCTGGTCGCTGCCGGAGGCGCCGCCGCCGTGGCCGGCCGCGCTCCTTCTGAGCGGCTCGGGGCCGCTCGATCGCGACTCGAACATGCCCGAGCAGGTGCTGGACGTCGTGAACGCGTTCGCGGCTGCGCTCGCCGCGCACGGCGTCGCGTCCCTGCGGTACGACAAGCGCGGAGTCGGCGACTCGGGCGGCGACTACCTCACGACGAGCTTCGAGCGGGAGACGACGACGCGAAGGCAGCGCTCGGTGCGCTTCGCGGGAGTCCGGGGATCGACGCTGACCGCGTCACCGTGGTCGGCCACTCCCTCGGCGGGACGATCGCCATCCGGCTCGCCGCGGCGAGCGAGTCGGCTGGCGGGCGTCGTCCTGCTCAGTACGCCGGCCGCGTCCGGAGAGGAGGTCATGCGCTGGCAGTCCGAGCGCATCGCCGCGTCGCTGCGCGGTCTTGCGCGGCTGCGACGCGACAGCTTCCTTCGGAACCAGGCAGCGGGTCCGGAGCCTCCTGCCTCGCCTCGACCGGCGACACCGTGTCGATCGACGGCGTCGAGACTGCCCGCTCGCTGGTTCCGCGAGGTCATGGCGTACGAGCCGGCGCGCGACCTCCAGCGCGATTCGCTGCCCGGTGCTTGCGATCGTCGGGCCGCAACGACGTCCAGGTCGACCCCGACGACGTCGAGCGGATGCGGCGACTCGTGGTGTCGCCGTTCGAGGGCGAGGCACCGACGGACCTCACCCATCTCCTCCGGCAGGCATGCCGCCCGGGCCTCGATGCGTATCCGGAGCAGCTGAAGGAGCCGGTCGACAGCGTGGCTGCTCGAGCGCGTCGCATCGTGGGTCGAGCGGCCGCTGACCCGACCGTAGGATGCCGTCGATGTTCGTCACGTTCGAAGGCCTCGACGGCTCCGGGAAGTCGACGCAGGCGGAGCTCCTCCGCGCGCGGCTCGAGGCGGACGGCGTCGACGTCGTCTCGACGCGCGAGCCGGGCGGCACCGAGCTCGGCGAGGGCGTGCGCGATCTCGTCCTGCACGGCGGGCACGTCGGCGCCGTGGGCGGAGGCGCTCCTGTACGTCGCCGCTCGCGCGCAGCTCGTCGACGAGGTGATCCGCCCGGCGCTCGAGCGCGGCGCGACCGTCATCTGCGACCGCTACGTCGACTCGTCGATCGCGTACCAGGGCGTCGGGCGCGAGCTCGGGCTCGAGCGCGTGCTCGACCTCAACCTCGCGGCGGTCGGCGGGTTGCTTCCCGACTCGCACGTTCCTGCTCGAGCTCGATCCGAGCGCGGTGCCGTCGCGCATCCAGCGGCACTTCGATCGGCTCGAGCGAGAGGGTGACGACTTCCGCATGCGTACGGCTGCGGGCTATCGCGAGCTCGCCGAGCGCTTCCCCGAGCGGATCGTCGTCCTCGACGCGACCCGGCCGCCCGACGAGCTCGCCGAGGAGGTGTATGGAGCCCTTCGCGTCCGTACCTGAGCAGCTCGAGGCGAAGCGCCTCCTGACCGCCGCGCTCGCCGAAGGCGGCGCGCACGCGTACCTCCTCCACGGGCCGGCGGGCGTGGGGAAGCGAACCGCCGCGTTCGCGTTCGCGGGCGCGCTGCTCGGCGACGAGCGGCGCGTGCTGTCGCGCTCGCATCCCGACCTCTACCTCCTCGAGCCGCTCGGCGAGATGATCCGCATCGACGACATCCGCGCGCTGCGGCACGACCTGCACATGCGGCCGTTCGAGGGCGACCGGCGCGTCTACCTCGTTCTCGACGCAGACCGCATGAACGAGGACGCCGCCGACGCGCTGCTCAAGGATCTCGAGGAGCCGCCGCTCGTACGCGGTGATCGTGCTCGTCGCCGGCGAGCTCGGCCCGCTGCCGCCGACGATCCTCTCGCGCTGCCAGCTCGTCCCGTTCAGCCGGCTCTCGGAGCGCGCGGTGCGGGAGTGGATCGCCGCGCAGGCGCCCGAGCGGAGCGAGGAGGAGGTGCGCGTGCTGTCGCGCGCGTCCGCGGGGCGACTCGACCGCGCGCGCCGTCTGCTCGACCCCGACGCGGCCGCGCGACGCGACGCGCTCATCGCCGCGGCGCGCTCGGCCTATCTCGAGCCCGCGTTCGACCCGGGCGCGCGCCGCGGGCGTGCTGCTCGGCGCGGCCGGCGAGCGCGGGCAGGAGGCGCGCGAGCGCGAGCAGGCGCTCGTCGACACGCTCGACCTTCCGGCGCGCGACGCGGAGCAGCGGGTGCGCCGCGCGCAGCGTGGAGCCGAGCGGGACGAGCTCCTCGCCGGGCTCGAGGGGCTCGAGGCGTGGTATCGCGACCTCGTCGTCGTGGCAGCGGGCGCCGAGGACGCCGCCGTCCACGCGGACCGGCTCGACGACCTGCGCGAGGACGTCGCGGCGTCGGCTGCGGCGACGGCGCCGTCGGCGCCGCCGAGGCGGTGCGCGAGACGTGGCGCACGCTCGAGGAGTTCAACCTGAACCCCTCGCTCGCCCTCGAGGCGCTGTTCGTCGGGCATCCGGCGGAGCTTTCAGGCGGTACCCGCGTGGTCGTAGGCCTCGTCGGCTGCGGTCGCTGGGGGCGTCACATCCTCCGCGACCTCGTCACGCTCGGCTGCGAGGTGCCGGTCGTCGCCCGCTCGGACGCGAGCAGTCGCGCGCGCGCGAGGAGGGTGGAGCGGCGGCGATCGTGTCGGCGACGTCGACGACGCTCCCGGAGCTCGACGGGGTCGTCGTCGCGACGACGACGAGCACGCATGCCGCGGTCGTCGAGGAGCGTGCTCGAGCGCGGCGTCCCGGTCTTCTGCGAGAAGCCGCTCACGGACGACCCGACGCGGCGGCGCGGCTGGCGGCCGCGCGCGCCCGGACTCGCTGTTCGTCATGGACAAGTGGCGCTACCACCCGGGCGTGCGTCGAGCTCGCCGCGATCGCGCGCGACGGGCGGCTCGGCGCGGTCGTCCGGACTCATCGACGACGCGCGTCGGCTGGGGGAGTCCGCACGACGACGTCGATCCGGTCTGGGTGCTCGCGCCGCACGATCTCTCGATCGCGCTGCGAGATGCTCGGTCGATGCCGACGACCGCGAGTCGGCGGTCGGCCAGATGCGTCGACGGGAGGCGTCGTCAGCCTGAGCGGCGCTCCTCGCGGCCGACGGCTGGTGGCAGACGTTCGAGGTCTCGGCGTGTCTGCCGGAGCGCAAGCGGCGCGTCGAGCTCCACTGCGACGAGGGCGTCGCCGTGCTCGCGCGGCGGCTGGGACGAGCACGTCACCGTCTACCGGCGACGGCACGGACGAGCCTCGAGGAGGCGCGGATCGAGACGCCGGGCGAGCTCCCGCTCCTCGCTCGAGCTGCGCGCGTTCGTCGAGCACCTGCGCGGAGGCCCGGCGCCGAAGTCGAGCGCCGCCGAGGGCGCGGCGATCGTCTCGGCGATCGCCGAGCTCCGAGCGTCTGGCCGCGCGCGGCATGACCGACGCGACGATCCTGATCCCGACGTACCGGCACGCGGCGCTCCTGCCGTACTGCGATCGAGAGCGCGCTCGACCAGGAGGGCGCGTCGATCGAGCTCTTCGTCGTCGGGGACGGCGTCGAGGACGACACGCGCGAGGTCGTCGGCGCGCTACGCCGGCGACGAGCGCGTGCGCTTCTTCGATCTTCCGAAGGGGCCGCGGCTCGGGCGAGGCGCACCGCCATCCAGCTCATGCCGCAGGCGCCGGGCCGCATCGTCTGCTACCTGTCCGACGACGACCTGCTCCTCCGCGACCACGTCGCCGAGATGCTCGAGCTCCTCGAGGACGCCGACTTCGCGCATCCGCCTCGGCGCGCTTCGCTGCCGACGGGACGCTCCAGTTCTTCCCGTGGAACTACGCCCGCCCCGAGTTTCGCGACGTCGCGCGCGGCCGCAGTGGCTCGATCGGGCTCACCGGCGTCGCGCACACGATGGAGG
The DNA here is from genome assembly GCA_963822885.1 of uncultured Gaiellaceae bacterium. GTDB lineage: Bacteria > Actinomycetota > Thermoleophilia > Gaiellales > Gaiellaceae > GMQP-bins7. The sequence continues at coordinate 169,211 of CAWGJJ010000013.1, read as the reverse complement.
CGTACCGCCGGCTCCCGCACGGCTGGCGGACGACGCCGGAGGGGATGCCGACCGACCACTGGATGTGGCTGCAGTTCCTCGAGCTGCCCGGCTCCGCGGCGTGACGCGGCGAGCGGCTCACGTACCTGACCTTCCCGGACCCGGTCGTCGGGGAAGCTGCCCGATGCCGAGCGCGCCGAGCGCTCGAGGACTGGTTTCGCCGCTCGCGCGAGCCGGGGTTCGCGGACGAGCTCGACGCGCTGCTCCGCGATGCGATCCGGCGCGCTGCCGAGGACTACCACCTGTGGGCGCGGCGCGAGCAGCTCGCGCGTCGAGGCGATCCGCGCGACGCGGGCCTGGCGGCTGCGCGATCGTCTCGTGCGCATCGGCCGGTCCGCGCGCTCTTCGCACGCGCTGACTCCGTACGGCGATCGGCTCGGTGACTATGCTGCCGCGCATGGCGACGCGTCGCTGCGGGCATCGAGGGTCTCGAGCGGCGCGCAAGGATCCGGCCGACCGTCTCGAGCGACGGCGAGCGACCTCGCAGGAGCTCATCGACGGAGTGGAGTTCCGCCGCGCGCCGACGCACGCCGACGAGCGCGGAACGCTCAGCGAGATCTTCGATCCGCGCTGGGGGTTCACCGACGACCCGCTCGTCTACGTCTATCTCGTCACGCTGCGCCCGGGCAGATCCGCGGCTGGGTCGTGCACCGTCGAGCAGAACGACCGGCTCTTCGCCGTACGCCGGTGTCCTGCAGATCGTCCTCTACGACGCGCGGACCGACTCGGAGACCTACGGCCGCGTGAACGTCTTCCACTTCGGCGAGCACGACCGCGCGCTGCTGAGCATCCCGGCGGGCGTGTACCACGCGCGTCAAGCAACGTCGGCGACCGAGGAGGGCGCGTTCGTCAATCTCCCGTCGCAGCCGTACCAGCACGACGACCCGGACAAGTACCGCCTGCCGCTCGACAACGACGTCATTCCGTACCGGCTCTGAGCACGAATCGGCGCCCTGGGGCAGCGCTACACTGACCGCCCTCGCCGACGTAGCTCAGCTGGTAGAGCACTTCACTCGTAATGAAGGGGTCCCCGGTTCGAGTCCGGGCGTCGGCTTCTCGCCCAGCCCGCGTCTCTTCGGTCAGCGACTACCTCGTCGCCTTGACCAGCGCGGCATGGAGGCGCTTCCACGAGGCGTCGGTCTTCTTCGTCGCTGGAGGCCCGATCCACGTGACGACCACGTTCTGCCCGTAGCGACGCTTCGCCTGCCAGTACACCTGACCCTGGAGCGTCGCGCCCTGCTCCCAGTAGATCCCGCCGGCGCTCGGCGTGCCGAGGCACCCGGTGCGCGTGTCCGCGAGGAGGCCCGTCACCTCTGCGTCGACATCGGCGCCCGTGACGAGATAGACGGTGAACGTCCCCCAGCGCGCCCTCGTGGCGACCGACTGGACGCCGAGATCGTACGCCTTGTAGTGGCCGGCGTACGAGGTGTCCTTGTTCACCAGGAGCCTCACCCCCGTCGCTGCCTTGAAGCGCGCGGTGAGCTGACCCGCGGTCGTCGTAGAAGCCGCGGACGCCGCAGTGGTGACGACGAGCGCGATGAGCACGGCGAGCACGAGAGCGCGACGCATACGCCGCATCGTCGGCGGCCGCTCGACGGTGCCAATCACCCGAACGGGTGGCGCGGGCCGACCGGACCGCGACCGACATCAGCCTAACGGCGTCTGGCGACGCGCCTAGACGGATGGCTGGTCGACCCTCTCCGAACCGGTCGGAGCTTGTCGTGCGATCCCCTGTCCGAGCGATGGTACATCCCCCGAACGTGGCTTTCAGTAGGTACGTGGGGTCATTCGGTCACCGCCTTCGGAAGGCGGTCGTTGCGAGGGCTTCCGGAGCTTCTGACGAGAGCGGGCAGATTCTCAGCATCGTTGCGGTCAGCATGGTCTTGCTCTCGTCTGCGTCGGCCTCGTGGTCGACGTCGGGCACGCGATGCTGGTGCAGCGCCAGCTTCAGGCGGGCGTCGACGCGGCCGCGCTGGCCGGCGTCCAGCACCTGCCCGACAAGTCCGCCGCCGAGACCGTCGCCGTGCAGTACAGCGCGACGCCCGGGGAGCAAGAACGCGGTCAACACCGTCGACAACGCCGCTACGACGGCCGAGGCCGTCTGTCTCGTCGGCGTGCCGGGCTGCAGCCGGCGCGACGGCGGCGTCAACGGGGTCGTCGTCAACTCCTCGTCCGACGTTCCGACCTGGTTCGGGAGGATCATCGGCATCTACAAGCTGAACGTGTCCGCGAAGGCGACGGCATGCTCGCCGTGCGTCGTCAAGCCGCTCGACATCATGATCGTCCTCGACCGGACCGGCTCGATGTGCACGCCGTCCGGCCCAGGCGGCAGCTGCCCCGACCTCACCGACGCGAAGAACGGGATCCACACCTTCCTCCGGCTCATGGACCCGACCCTCGACAAGGTCGGGCTGGCGGTGACCCCGCCGATGGTGAACAAGAGCCAGAGGAGGAGCTGCCCGAACACACCGCAGTCCGGCCGTCAAGTACTACGGCTACGACCAGTGGTGGGACGTGAACGGGAACGACAAGCCGCCGCTCCCGTCCTCCACGGAATCGTCGACCTACCTCTTGCGTCGCTCGAAGGCGCGGACGGCGTCCTCGCCGACGACTACATCATCGAGAACCCCGTCGACCAGACGTGGGATCTGAACCCGGCCTCGACACTCGTCCAGCGCCTCGGGTGCGTGCGCACGAACGGGAGCACGAGCTACTCGCTCTCGATCGAGGAGGCGAAGCACGAGCTCAGCGCGCAACGGTCGTGGGGGCGTCAAGGACATCATCATCTTCCTCTCCGACGGCGCGGCGAACACGTCACCCTGAACGTCGGCACGGGCACTGGACGCTCGGCGGCTGGCGGTCGACGCCCTGCGGAGCCGGCGTGCGAGTCGGCGGCTCGCATCAAGGGCGTCGAACCCCGCGACGATCGTCTACACGATCGGCTACGACCTGAAAGCGGCCGGCGCCGGCGTCCCCGAGATCTGCCGCCGGCCGAACATGTCGGACGGGCCCCAGAACGGCAGCAACCCGCTCGAGACCGGGTCCCCGGTCGCGCCGACTGGATGGGGCGGCGCTGACGACGAGCTGCTCCGCCGTAGGACGCCATCCTGGCGATGGCCTCGAAGGACGCCCTCGGAAATCCGCTCTTCTACGAACAGCCCGTGCCCGCGAAGCTCGACGTGATCTTCAGCGCAATCGCCCTGGACATCTCGGGTTCGCGCGGCGGCTGATCGACAACACGTGACCGCTCCTGACCTGATCTCCTACCGATCGTGGCCAGCCGCCGAAAGGACACGAGATGGGCGACATCCGAGAAACGAGAAGGTCAGGCGATCGTCGAGCTCGCGCTCGTCCTGCCGGTCATGCTGATGCTTCTCCTCGGGATCGTCCAGTTCGGCACGATCTTCCGCGACTACATCGCGCTGACGGACGCTACCCGGGTCGGAGCGCGACAGGCGTCGGTCTCCCGGTCGATCAACCCCGAGGCCGACCGCGCTCCGAAGGTGGTCGCCATGGTCGAGAAGGCTGCTGTCAATCTCGACAAGTCGCAAGATCGACGGTGACCGTCGCGCCCGTGAAGGTCGACGGTGTGACGCCCGGCTGGGAGCAGAGCGGCGACGTCACCGTCCGCGCGACCTACCCGTTCAGGATCAACATCGCCGGGATGGTGTTGTCTCTCGGGCAATCTCCATAGCCGGACCACCGAGCGAGTCGAGTAGCCGGCGGACCCCGGCTCCGCCGGCGTGTCGATCCGCGGTTCGATGCGGGCGCGGTAGCGTCGGCGCGTGCCGTCGATGCCGGACGCTCCGTTGTCGACCCTGCTTTCGCAGACCCTGATCGCGTACACGATCGAGCTCGACAACGAGTTCGAGCGGCGCTTCGCGCGAGGGAGGCGGCGGCGCCCGGGTGACGTCCGCTCGTCATGTGGTCGAACCTCCTGCGGTTCGTGGGAGACGGGATCTCCGTCGGGCGACCTCGTTGCCGCAGTCGGGCTGCAGAAGCCGCGAGTGCTCTCGGCGCTGGGGGGCGTCGAGCGGTGGCGCTACGTGAGATCGACTCCGACGCGCGGGAGCCGTGCGCCGGCGGAGAGGCGCGACGGCTACGGCAGCGCGCGCGGGCTGAAGAACGACTCGTTCGTGCGCCTCACTCCTGCAGGGCGCGCGCCGTCAGCGATCTGGCCCGAGCTCCTCGGCGAGATCGCGGAGCGCTGGCGCGACCGGTTCGGCGCGACGGAGGTCGACGAGCTCGAGAGCTGCGCTGAGCCAGGTCGTCGCCGCGATCGACGTCGAGCTGCCCGAGTACCTGCCGATCGTCGGCAGCGCGAACGGGATGGCGCTCGATCTTCCTCCGCGGCCACGGCCGGCAGCTGCCGCGACAGCCGGCCTCGGCTGCGCTGCTCGCACAGACCCAGATGCGGTACACGCTCGACTTCGAAGCCGAGTCCGGCCTCTCGCTTCCGCTCAGCGCGAACGTCGTGCGCGTGCGTCGACGAGACGGGCGTGCTCGTTCGCGACCTTCCTCGCCGATCCGGGGATCTCGAAAGAGGCGATCGCGATGGCGCTGACGGTTCTCGGGAAGACGGACTACGTGCGTCGTCGAAGGCGCCTCTTCCGCGACGAGCGCCGTCCGCCTCGACGCCCGCGGGACGGGAGCTCCAGGCGAGGCACCGTCGGCTCCATGCCCGGATCGAGAGAGACTGGGCGACGCGGTTCGGCACTGACGTCGTCGATGGGCTTCGTCGGTCGCTCGAGCGGGTGCTCGACCACCCGGCATTCCCGGAGGGCTTGCGTACGCCGCCGGTGGCTGGCGCGCAGTGCGCCGTACGGAGCGCAGACCGACGCGATGACGACCGATCCGCGCGCCGCGCTTCCGCACTACCCGATGGTGCTGCACCGCGGCGGCTGGCCGGACGGCAGCTGACCCTCAGTCGTCGACGTAGCGTGCGCCGAGAGCGTTCGCGAGCGTGCGGTGGGCCGGGCTCGCGCCGACGAGGACGCGAGCGCGCCGGGTCGACTCCGTGACGGCGCGCGAAGGCGAGCGGCAGACCCGGGAGAGGAGGGCGGCACCAGCAGATCGGTGGCCCGCCCGGGTGCGGGCAGACTGCCGCTTCGACCGGGCCACGCACGAGTGCCGTCGCGGCGTCCACCGCCTCGGCGTCGACCTCGGCGCTCCAGTCGAAGAGGAGGCACGGCGTGCCCGCAGCGACCCCGGCGGCGGGCAGGAGCGTGCACGTGCGGCCGCCGCGACGAACACCGCCGAGCGTCCATCCGCCGGCTCGCGCTCGAACGCGATGCGCTCGACCGAGGCGAAACCTTCGTCGTCGCTCGGCGGCTCGAGCTCGCGGAACGCACGCATCTGCTGGGTCGGGGTGAGCAGACCGGGCTCCGCACGCGCGCTGCCTCTTCAGCTCCTCGGGTGACGGGAGCCCGTCGAACCGATCGAGCAGGCGCTCGACGAGGTTGACCTGCGCCTGGGCGAGCGGCGTGTCGAGCCAGAGGCAGCGGGCCGGGACGCCGTGGCGCGCGGCCGTCTCCACGACGTGGCTCCGCGCCGCGCGCGTGAGGTACGTGTTGTCGAGGACGACCTCGCGAGACCCCGACGCGAGCGTCTCGTCGAGCGCCTGGGCGAGGTCCGCGAGCGAGCCGCCGCGCTCGTCGCGGTTGAGCCGGAGGTACCCGCGCGCCACGTACTCGTCGGCGACGCGCGACTTTCCGGCTCCGGGGACTCCCATGACGACGAGGACGTCGCCGTCGCCCGTCGGTCGCGACGGTCTGGCGCGCATCGGGGCCAGGCGCTCGCGCTCGCCTGGATCGAGACGGAGCGTCGCCGCGCGCGCCGACGAGCGGGCGGTCTCGGGCCGGCGGGCGCCGGGTATGGCGACCACGTTCGGCCCGAGGCCGAGGAGCCAGGCGAGCGCGACCTCGGCCTGCGTCGCGTCGTGGGCTCGCGCGATGCTCGTCAGCACCTCGTGGCGCTCGAGCCTGCGAGCACGGCGTGGCCCGCCGAGCGGCGAGTGGGCGATCACCGTGATCCCGAGCTCGCTGCAGCGATCGACGACACCTCCGCGCAGAGCCCGGTCGTCGAACGGGCTGATCGCGACCTGGACGGCCGTCGATCGGCGCGAGCTCCACGGCCTCGTCCAGCTGGGTGCGGTTGACATTGCAGACTCCGACGCGCGCGACCAGGCCGTCGGCGACGAGCCGTGCGAGCGCGCGAACCGACGTCGACCAGGGCGTGCGCGGATCCGGCGCGTGGAGGAGATAGAGGTCGATCTCGAGGCCGCCGAGTGCCTCGAGGCTCGCCTCGCAGTCGGCGCGGATCGACTTCGCGCGACCGTCCGGGACCCACGCGCCATTCGGTCTCGCCATGCCGCCCTTCGTCACGATCCGCGCTCCGTTCGCGTCGCGGAGCGCGCGAGCGAGCAGCTGCTCGTTGCCCTCGTAGGCCCGCGCGGTGTCGAACACGGTGATCCCCGCGTCGAGGGCAGCGGCGATCGTCTCGTCCGCCTGCTCCGCGAGCCGCATGCAGCCGAGGCCGATGCGCAGCTCGTCGGGCCCGAGCCAGTGCGTCACGGCGCCTTGCCGGCGGCGCGGAGAAACGCCTCGAGGCGCCTCGCCTCGTCCTCGACGTCCCGGCGGGCGGTGCGGGGAAGCGGGGCGAACGGCGCGACCCGCACGCGGCCGTCCTCGACCGACCACAGGCCGGCGACGAAGCCGTCGACGAGGAAGGTCGCCCGGACCTCGCCGCCCTGGATGACCGCCGCTGCGGTACTCGTCTGCCGAGGACGCGCCGCCGATCGTCGTGGCTCGAGCACGAGGTTGTCGAAGCGGGGAGCAAGCGCGCCGGCGCGGGCGTGTCGCCGGCAGGAAGCGGCGCTCGCGGGAGGTCGTACCAGCTCCCGATCGTGCTCGTCGCGGAATCGCCTCAGCTCGAGCTGACGCCAACCCTCGGTCGACGACGCTCCGCGCGAAGCCCGTCCACTGCGCGATGTCCGCACGCGACGCGGGTCCGAATGCGGCGAGGTAGCGGCGGACGAGGTGGCCGGCGGCGGCGTCTCCCGAAGCGCCGTCGGCGCCCAGCCACGTCCGCGCCGGTACGAACGTGCCGCCCGCCGTGTGGGAGCGCCAGACCGAGGACTCCGGGCCGTTCACGAGTGCCGCGTACGCCGTGAGGCCGTACCACGCGAGCCACGGACTCCGCTCCTCGATCCGCAGCTTGGGCCGTCCGAGCAGCGCGAGGAGCTGCGGGCGCGTGTGGCGGCCGCTCGGCCGCGAACGCCGCGAGGCGCTCGCCCTCCGCCGCGAAGTCGGCCTCCTCGCCAAGAGCTGCGAGCTGGCGCTCGATCTCCCGGATCCGGCTCTCGCGGTAGAGGCCCGCGTACGCGAGATAGTCGCGTGCGGTGACGAGGTGGAGCGTCGTCCGCATGAGCGTCGCCTTCACGACGTGTCGTCGCGCGACCGCGCGCATCGAGGTCGTCGGCGCGAAAGTCCGTCGACGCGAGACCACAGCCCGAGGTACGGCGACGGCGGCCACTGCGCCTGGAGTCCCGCCGTCCGCTCGACCGCCTGCGTGACCGAGAGCCGGTGTCGGCGGAGCAGAAGCTGCCGCGCGAGCGTCGCGCGATTCAGCTCGCGGAGCGTGAGCGTGCGCATGGCGCGACGATAGTCGGCACCAGCGTTTGCAGGCATTTCCGTGTGCGCGGCGAACCGGGACCGCCCGATGCGGATCCTGCTCGTCGTCCTCCTGCTCGCGTTCGCGGGCTTGCTCGCGGTCGATCTCGAGCCGGCGGCGACGTCGCGCGCCGCGGTCGCCGCTCCCGCGCGTGTCGCCGTCCCGAAGCCCGCGCCCCGAACCGTGGACGTCGCATTCGTTCGTGACGGCTGGGTCGTCCGCGTGCAGCGAGTCGTCCCGAAGGGCGGATCGGCCGCCGAGGTCGCGCTGCGGGAGCTCACGCAGGGTCCGACGAAAGCCGAGCGTCGCACGGGTATCCGCACCGCACTTCCGGAGCGCGCGCGCCTGCGCTCGCTGCGCTCCAGCGCCGAGACGTGGTTCGCGAGCTTCTCGCGCTCGACGTTCGGGACGGGCTCGGCGGAGACGAAGCGCATGCGGCTCTGGCAGATCGCCGCCACGCTCGCGCCCCACGGGGAGAAGGCGCAGGCGGTGCTCGCGGCCGAGGGGCGCTTCGTGACGACGCTGCGCCTCGGCGTCCGGCCCGGTGCCTGGCGCGCGGAGACCGGCGAGAACGACTACCTCTACGTCACGCGCGGCGTTCGCTCTCGGCTCGCCGCACTCGGCTACCTCGACCGGCGGGAGGTCGGCGCCGAGGACGACTACCTCACCGAGCAGGCGCTTCTCGCCTTCCAGGGGTGGGAGGATCTCGACCGCACGGGCACGGTCACCGGCCAGACGCAGCTCGCGCTCTTCCGCGCCGCGCAGCCCAAGCCGGCAGCGCGTCGGCCCGGCCGGCGCATCGAGATCTACCGCGACCTCGGCGTCCTGCTCATGGTCGAGGACGGCGAGGTCGTGCGCGCCGTGCACACGTCGACGGGCACGGGTGGGATCACGCCGGTCGGCGACTTCAAGGTCTACGCGAAGGTTCTCTACTCGTGGTCGGTGCCGTTCCAGGTGTGGATGCCGTTCGCGGCGTACTTCCGGGGTGGGATCGCGACGCACCAGTCGCCGGACGTTCCGTCCTATCCGGCGTCGCACGGGTGCGTGCGCCTGCCCGAGGGCGAGGCCGAGCGCGTCTACCGGTTCGTCGACGTCGGTACGCCGGTCGCCGTTCGCTGACCCTGGCTACGGTGACGGGCTTCATGGCCCGCCGCCTCGCCATCACGTTGTTGCTCGCGCTCGTGGTCGCCGTGTCGGCATCCGGCGCGGGAGGCGCGAACGGAGCGGGAGAGCTCACCTTCTATCCGCAGGCAGGGATCCTCTGGCGCGACCTCTACCCGAACAACTTCGTCGACCTCGATCCCGGCCCGGGACTGCGCGACTTCGCCTGCGGAACGCAGACCTACGACGGTCACACCGGAACCGACTCGGACATCCGCAGCTTCCGCGAGATGGACATCGGCGTCCCGGTCTTCGCGGCGCTCGACGGCCGCGTCATCTCGGTGCAGGACGGCGAGTTCGATCGCAACCACGGGCGCTACGGCGGCCCGGTTCGACAACCACGTCGTCCTCGAGCACGGGCAGGGCCGCTTCACCATCTACGGCCACCTCCGCAAGGGGATCCGGCTGAAGCGCAACGACAGGGTCGTCGCCGGGCAGCAGCTCGGCTGGACGGCGTCGAGCGGCAACTCGACCTGGCCGCACCTCCACTTCACGTCGCAGGTCGCGAGCGAGATCGACGAGCCGTTCGCCGGCTCGTGCAACGAGGGCCCGAGCGGGTGGTCCGAGCAGGTGTCGATGCCGTCCGAGGCGTACGTGCGCGATCTCGCGCTGAGCGCGACGCCGATGACCGGGAAGCGCGATCTCCCCTACGACCGGGCCGTCCGCACGGGACTCGTTCGTTCGTGGCACGAAGATCGTGTACTCCCGCATCGAGATCGGTGCGATGCCGCCGCCTGGGGCGGGGCTTCTCCGGATCCGGTTCGTCCGCCCCAACGGGTCGACCGCCGCCGAGTCGAAGATGACCATCCAGGACGGCGCATGGCCGCGGCCACTGGACCTTCGCGAATCGCGTCACACTTGCGCGGCTCGGTCGCTGGCGAATCGTGGTCGACCTGGACGGCAAGCCGCTCTCCGAGTCGCCGATCGACGTCGTCACGACTGCAGGCGGGTGTCAGAAACCGTCCGCCGCATGCGATCTCCGCCGCGTTGCGGCCGGCGAGCCCGACGGCGCAGGACGTCGTCGAGTGCCTCGTCTCGACGTCCCTCGCTCGCGGAGGATCCCGACTACGACATCGTGCGCTACCGGTACCGCTGGACCGTCGACGGCAAGCTCGTTCGCGCGGTGCAGAGCGCAGCGCTGTCGGACGTGCTGCGCAGAGGTCTTGCTCGGCCCGGGAGAAGCGTGCGCTGCGCGGTCACGCCGAGCGACGGGCGGCTCTCCGGGCCGACGCGTCGACGACTGCGCGTAGCTCGCAGACCGAGTTTCGCTAGCGCCGAGCGAGAGCGTCACGAGCAGCGGCAGCACGATCCAGACGCCGAGCGTGAGCGAGATCGCGATCACCGCGAAGCGGCGCGACTGATCCCTCGGCGGCCCGCCGCAGCTCCCGATCGCTCCGCCACAGCTCCGCGAGCGGCTGTGCCGCCGAGAGCCGGATGCGGCGACTCGCGAGCGCCGCGCCTCGCAGGACGAACCAGGAGATGAGCAGGCCGATCGCGACGCCGATCGCTCCTGCGAGGAGCGCGATCCACCACTCGCGGACGGTTCCCGTGCGCGAGGCGCCAGACCGAGAGACCGGCCGGGATCAGCAAGCCGCCGATCACGAACGTCGGCACGCCGATCTCGCGACCGCGTGGTGATCTCGACGAGCGCCTGTGCGTCGAGCCGCGCGGGCTGCAGGAGCTCGCGGTCGCGCGAGCCGGGTCTCCGACTGCATCTCGCGCATCCAGTAGAGGTTGCGCATGTTCACGGCGACGTTCTTGCCGTGCGAGACGACGACGTAGCGCGCGACGAGCTCGACCAGGTAGCGGATCGGCGTGCGGAGCGGGCCGAGCTCTCTCGCCTGCTCGGGCGCCGTGATGCCCGTGGCGGCGGAGGCTCTCGAGCGCGACGAGCACACGGCGGTGGTCGGACTCGAAGCGCTCCGGGCGCGCGAGCGGTGCGGGGCGCGCGAGCTCGCGCAGCATCTCGCGATCGCGTGGGCCGCGGACGTCGATCTCGTCGAGGAACGCGGCGATCGCCGCGTCGTCGCCCCCGAGCAGCTGGAGACGCTCGAGCGGGCTGTCGTAGTGCTCCTCGAGGTCCTCCTGCGTCGGGACGGACGGATCCTGCACGGGCGCGATCGTATCGCCCTCGCGGGTCGGTTCCCCCGTGGCAGGATGGTGCGGCCGTGGAGACGATGCGCGCCATCCGCAAGCGCGAGTCCGGGCCCGGGCTCACGCTCGACGAGGTGCCCGTACCGACACCCGGGCCGGACGAGGTGCTCGTCCGGATCGAGGCGGCGTCCATCTGCGGTACCGACCTGCACATCCAGCGCTGGGACCAGTGGTCGTCGGAGCGCGTCGAGCCGCCGCTGACGCTCGGGCACGAGCTGTGCGGGACGGTGGTCGCGACCGGGAGCTCGGTGCGCGACATCGCCGAGGGCGACTACGTCTCCGCGGAGAGCCACGTGACCTGCGGCGTCTGCTTCCACTGCCGCACCGGGAAGGCGCACATGTGCGAGCAGACGCAGATCCTCGGCGTCGATCGCGACGGGGGCTTCGCCGACTACGCCGCCATTCCGGCCTCGGTCGTCTGGCGCAACGACCGCTCGAAGCTCCCGCCCGAGATCGCCTGCCTGCAGGAGCCGTTCGGGAACGCGGTCTTCGCGACGTCGACGCAGGACCTGGCCGGTCGCGCGGTCGCCGTCCTCGGCTGCGGGCCCGTCGGCCTCTTCACGATCGCGATCGCGAAGGCGTTCGGCGCGGGCCGGCTGTTCGCCTCCGACCACGTGCCGTTCCGGATGGAGCTCGCGCGGAAGCTCGGCGCGGACGCGGTGGTGAACGTCGACGAGGCGGACGACGTGCCGGCGTGGTTCGCCGAGCAGAACGAGGGGAACGGCGTCGGCGTCGTCTTCGAGATGTCGGGTGCCTTGCGCGCGATCGAGGACGCGTTCGGGATCGTGCGGCACGGCGGCAACGTCGTCCTCTTCGGGATCCCTTCCCGCCCGGCGACGATCGACATCGCGGAGTCCCTCATCTTCAAGAACCTGACGGTGAGCGCGGTCAACGGCCGCGAGATCTGGGAGACGTGGTACACGACGCGCTGGCTCCTCGAGCACGGCGTCGTCGACCTCCGCCCGCTCATCACCGCCGAGCTGCCGCTCGAGCGCCACGAGGAGGCGTTCGCGCTGCTCGAGTCGGGCGAGGCCTGCAAGATCGTCCTGCGACCGAACGGAGCGACGCCGTGACCGAAACGGACATGCCCACGGGACCTGACCCCGGACCTGACCCCTGCGTCGTCCGTTCCGGCCATGACCGCGCTCGACCAGCAGCTCGGCGCCGAGCTCGACGGACTGCGCGAGGCGCGGACGTACAAGCGGTTCCTCACCCTCGAGTCGGCGCAGGGGGCCGTGGTGCGGATGGCCGGACGCGGCGACGTGATCGTCCTCTCGTCGAACAACTACCTCGGTCTCGCCGGGCATCCCGAGGTCGTGCGCGCGGGGATCGAAGGGCTCGAGCGCTACGGCGCGGGCACGGCGTCCGTTCGCTTCATCTGCGGGACCTTCGAGCCGCACCTCGCCCTCGAGCGCGCGCTCGCGGATCTCTCCGGCACCGAGGCGGCGCTCACGTACGTCTCGTGCTGGAACGCGAACGAGGCTGCGATCCCGAGCCTCACCGACGAGACGACCGTGATCCTCACGGACGCGCTGAACCACGCGAGCCTCATCGACGCGATCCGGCTGTCGCGGCCCTGCCGGCAAGGTCATCTACCCGCACTCGGACATGGACGCGCTGCGCGACGGGCTCGCAGCGGCTCCCCGCGACGCGCGCAAGCTCATCGTCACGGACGGCGTCTTCTCGATGGAAGGCGACCTCGCGAAGCTGCCCGAGATCGTCGAGCTCGCGCGCGAGCACGACGCGGTCGTCATCGTCGACGACTCGCACGGCGTCGGCGTTCTCGGGGAGACCGGGCGCGGGACGGTCGAGCACTTCGGGCTTCTCGGCGAGGTCGACGTCATCACCGGAACGCTCGGCAAGGCGCTCGGCGGCGCGGCCGGCGGCTACGTCGCCGCGTCCGAGGAGGTCTGCGACGTCCTCGCGCAGCGTTCCCGACCGCAGCTCTTCTCGAACGCACTGCCGCCGACCGTCGCGTGCAGCGCGCTGCGCTCGATCGAGCTCATGCTCGAGCAGCCCGAGCTCCTCGCTCGGCTCCGCGAGAACACGCGGGTGTTCCGCGAGCTGCTCGTCGAGGCGGGCTACGCACCGCTGGACGGCGAAGCGGCGATCGTCCCGATCATCGTCGGCGAGACCGCCGACGCGATGGCGCTGTCGGAGCGGCTGCTCGACGAGGGCGTCTTCGTCACCGGCTTCGGGTTCCCGGTCGTGCCGGAAGGAACGGCGCGTGTGCGCGTGCAGATGTCCGCTGCGCTCGAAGACGGAGCACCTCGAGCGCGCGATCGCCGCGTTCCGCCGCGTGCGAGCGTAACGCCGAGTTGCCGCGGTTGCGGCCGCGAAGCGGACGCCTTCAGGGATTTTCGCGATCGGGAATCCGCGCGAGCGGATTCCCGATCTGCGTACCAAAAGGGGGACGAGGACTGCGTCACGCCGCGACGAATATGCGGCCATGGACAACTGGCCCGTCAACATCGTCGGACTCGGCCTCATCGTCGCCGGGATCCTGTTCGCGTACTTCCTGAACTTCGTCGGGATCATCATCGGACTGATCATGATCCTCGGCGGGATCGTGGCGCTCTTCATGACCTACCGGCGCAAGAAGTATCCAGCGGCTAGCTGACTCGTTCGCCGCGACCGGCCGCGAAAGCGGCCGCTTCAGGGATCTTCGCGATCGGAAGTCCGCGGTAGCGGACTTCCGATCTTGCGAGCTACTTCGTGAACACGTAGTCGTTCGCGCGCGCCCGCATGTGGCAGCCCTGGCAGAGCTGCTGCGAGAAGCCGAGATCGCGATAGCGCGAGCCCGAGAGCTCGTACTCGACGTAGCGCCACTTGCCGTTCGTCTTGCGCATGACCGCGACCTGGGTCGGGCAGCGACGGCGTGTCTCCGGTGCGCCGGATCGACTTCACGATCACCGTGCCGTTCGGGTACCGCTTGCCCGACCTTCTTCTTGCTCGCGTAGACGTTCTTCACTCCCGCGTGCGCGCTCGACAGCGGACCGGTGCTCGTGAACGGCTTCTTGTTGATCTTCGGCCACTTCGCGTAGCCGTTCGTGTACGACGGCAGCCCGTTCGCCGACGTGCTCGCGACGGCGACGACCGCGACGGCCGAGGCGGTCGCCAGCACAGCGACGATCGCGAGGATCCGAACGCGCACGCCTCGATGATGCCGGATCGAGCGCGCCGCTTTCTGAACAGAGCCTTGCGCCGCCCGGTAGAACCCAGGCGTGGGCCACGATCACGACCACGCGCGCGTCGAGAGTCGCCGCGCGCTCGCCATCGCTCTCGTCCTGACCGCGTCGTACACGGCCGTCGAGGTCGTCGGCGGCGTCTACTCGGGGAGCCTCGCCTTGCTCGCGGACGCGGTGCACATGCTCTCGGACAACGTCGCGCTCGGTCTCGCGCTCGTCGCCGCCTGGCTCGCGGCGAAGCCGGCGACGCCCGAGCGGACGTACGGCTACAAGCGCGCGGAGGTTCTCGCCGCGCTCGCCAACGGCGTGCTTCTCGTCGCGCTCGCGATCTGGATCTTCGTGGAGGCGGCGATGCGCCTCCGCGACCCCGGCGACCCGCTCGGTGGGTGGATGCTCGCGATCGCCCTCGTCGGGATGGCCGTGAACGTCGTCGCCGGTGTCGTCCTCTCGCGCGCACGCAGCTCGAGCCTCAACGTCGAGGCGGCATTCCGGCACGTCTTCGCCGATCTCCTCGGATCGGTCGGCGTTGCCGTTGCGGCGGTCGTGATCCTCACGACGGGCTGGGTCGAGGCCGACCCGCTCGTGAGCATCCTCATCGGCCTCCTCGTCCTCGCGAGCACGTGGACGATCCTGCGCGACTCGACGGCGATCCTCCTCGAGTCGACGCCGCGCGGCATCGACGCCGGCGCGCTCGGGCGCCGGCTCGCATCGGCGCCGGGCGTCGTCGAGGTGCACGACCTTCACGTGTGGACGATCACCTCGGGCTTTCCTGCGCTGTCGGCGCACGTTCTCGTGCGACCCGGCGAGGACTGCCACGGCCGTCGCCGCGAGCTCGAGCGCCTGCTCGAGACCGAGTTCGGGATCGAGCACACGACGCTGCAGGTCGACCACGCCGGCGACGGCGGGCTCGTCGAGATGGGACGGTTCGGCGAACGTCTATCGCAGGGCGAAAGCACGCCCGCTGACGGGCGGTGACGGCTCGCACTGCTCGACGACGGCAACACCGCCGTCTGAGGGGACGTCGAGCCACTCGGCGGCGGCATCCGTCACCAGCGCGAAGGCCGCCTGTCCGACCGCGTCCCCGGCGCGCGACTTGAGGAGGCGGTGCACGACAACCACTTCGGAGCCGACGAGCTCGTCGCGTCCTGCGATCGACTGGATGACGAACGTGCCGGCGTGGAGGATGAACTTGAGGTCGAGCTGGTCGATTCGTCTGCAGGCCTCGCACTCACAAGGCCAGACGGAATGCGCGGTGGCCACGCGCTCACGGAAGTCTGCGTAGCACGCGCCGATGCAGTCCAGCAGCGCCTGTCCACGTGGCGCACTGTCGTCCGTCGCATAGACGAAGACCGCGTCGCCCTCGAGCTTCGAGAGCGTGAACGGCGGCACGAGACGCTGCACGATGCCGTCGAGCAGGCTCGAGATGACGGCGTACGCGTGTGGGACCTTTCCGCCGGCGAACGCGTCGTTGCGGTGCTCGTACGCGACGGCCTGAAGGAACGCGCTGTAGCCGCTGATGTCCGCGAGGACGAGAGGGCCGCTCGCGTGGCTGGGTGCGGGTGTCGAGCTCAGGACGCTCAACGTTACACAGAGCAGGACGGCCCGCCTGTCAGAGCACGAGCTCGGCGCGCACGGTTCCCGCGCGCTCGTGGCGCGCGACGACCGCGACGCGCTCGCCGGCGTTCGCCTCGATCACCCACTCGACCAGCGTGCGCTCCGTGGTCGAGTGATCGGTGCTCCACCACATGATCTGGCGCCGCTCGACGCGGCCACCGAGCTGTCCCGCCTCCTCGCGCGGCTTGCCGCTGGCGATGCGAGCGCCGTCGGGAATCTCGAGCTCGACCTCGATCGGCCGCACCGCCTTCCGCTCCAGCGCCTTCTCGGTGACGTTCGTCGGCAGCCAGCCCGCGTTCTCGAGCACGAGCCGGAGCCGGAACGCGCCGTCCGCCACGGGCTCCGACTCGAACGACCGGATCTCGAGCCTCGGCGAGACGAGCGCGAGGTAGACGGCGAAGTCGGCGTGCGGCTTCACCTCGTCCTCGAGCCGTGAGAGAGGCGGGTTGAACCAGAAGCGCACGAGATCCCAGCCGCCGAGCTCGACCGGGCCGAGCTGCGGGTGCTCGAACGCGTACCAGTCGACGTAGCCCTCGCCGAGCTCGTCGGCGAGCTTCAGCACCGCGAGCTCGTCCTCGGGCGAGTGCTCGCGCAGCCAGTCGATGAAGTGGTACTCCTCGAGACCGGCCTGGCGCTGCGGGCTCCAGAACTCGGTCACCCAGGCGTACGCGCCGAGGTGGTCGTAGATCCAGTCGACGTCGCCGCCCTTGATGACCATCTTCGGGTGGTACTTGAAGTCGTGGAAGATCGAGATCGACGGGTAGCCGGTGATGCGTGTCGCCTCCTCGCCCATGAGCTTGAACGCGCGGAGGTCGGGCACCGGGAAGTCGTCGTCCGAGCGGCCGGACCACGGGCGCAGGTGGACGCCCGAGAAGGTGTGGTAGCCGACGTACGAGGTGATGTTCTTGCGCGCGACGATCGCCTCGACGAGCGCGCGCACCTCGGGCTCGGAGGTCGGGAACGGCCCGGCGCCCTGCTGCTCCGCCTCGGGCGCCCAGTCCGCCGGCCAGTTGCGGTTGAGGTCGAGACCCTCGAGCGGCGGCGCGATCGGGATGTTCACGCCGTCCCAGTTCACGATCGTCCCCTCGGGGAGCACGCGGTAGAAGTCGCCCTCGACGTCGTCCGGGAGCCGCGCGACGAGCGCGCGCGGATCGTCCGGATGCGCCTTCCACGAGCCGTTCGGATCGGGCATGCGCATGAAGAGGACGCGGCCGTCGCCGTCGACGTCCTCGCGGTGGAGCCCGTCCTCGGGCTCGTCGCGCGGATACGGCCGGACGCTCGAGCGGCGGAAGCGGCCGTCGGCGAGCCCTGCGTCGGCGCCGTCCGGGTTCACGCGCGGGACGACGTAGAACGTGCGGGTGTCGCGCGCGTGTCGCACGCGGGCGTCGTCGGAGTGGAGGAGGTGGTCGAGCAGGTGGAGCGCTGCCGTCGTCCCCGTGAACTCCATCGCGTGGATCTGCGCGTGGATGAACACGGCGGGCTTCTCGTCCGGCGGGCCGGTCTCCGCGTTCGTGACCGTGCAGAGCCAGATGTCGCGGCCCTCGTACGACTTCCCGATCGACTCGAACGCGAAGTGCGTCGGGAACGCTCGGCCGCCCACGCCTCGAGCGTCTCGGTCAGCTCGGCGTAGGTGTAGAAGCGGTCGAACCGGACGCGCATCGGCGCGCGAGCCTAGTCGCAATTACGCTCATCGCTGCGGTGCGCGACCTCCTCGACTACCGCTCCGAGTTCCCGATCCTCGAGCACACGACGTACCTCGCGAGCCACACGCTCGGGCCGATGCCGCGGCGCGCGCCCGAGCGGCTCGCCGAGTTCGCGCGCATGTGGGCGGAGCGTGGGATCCGCTCGTGGGCCGAGGGGTGGTGGGCGTCGCCGATGCGCGTCGGCGACCAGATCGGGCGGATCGTCGGCGCGCCGGCGGGCTCGACGGTCATGCAGCAGAACGTCGCGATCGCGGAGGCGATCGCGCTCTCGTGCTTCCGGCCGGTCGACCCGGCGAGGAACCGCGTCGTCTACGAGCGCGCGAACTTCCCGTCCGTGCGCTACCTGTACCAGGCGCAGCCCGACCTCGAGGTCGTCGTGTGCGAGGACGGCGAGGAGATCGTGGAGCGGATCGACGAGCGCACGCTCCTCGTCCCGATCAGCCACGTCCTCTTCAAGGAGTCGGAGATCCAGGACGTCGAGCCGATCGTGCGACGCGCGCACGAGGTCGGCGCGCACGTGATCCTCGACTGCTACCAGTCGGCCGGGATCGTGCCCGTCGACGTGACGGCGCTCGGCGTCGACTTCGCGGTCGGCGGCTCGGTGAAGTGGCTCTGCGGCGGGCCGGCGAACGGCTGGCTGTACGTGCGGCCGGATCTCGCCGAGAGGCTCGAGCCGACCTACACCGGCTGGCAGGCGCACGAGCGGCCGTTCGCGTTCGAGGAGGAGATGGAGTACGCGTCCGGTGCCGCGCGCTTCCTGACCGGGACGCCGAACCCGGCCGCGCACATGGCGGGCACCGCGGGCTACGACCTGATCGAGGAGATCGGCGTCGAGCGCATCCGCGAGAACTCGCTGCGGCAGACGCAGCTGCTCATCGAGCTCGCGGACGCGGCCGGGATCGAGGTGCGAAGCCCGCGCGAGCCCGGAGCGGCGCGGAGGCGCCGTGACCTCGCCGTCCCGGAGGGCGCGGCCGTCTACGCGGAGCTCGAGTCGCGCGGCATCCTCGGCGACTTCCGCCCGGGTGCAGGGATCCGGCTCGGCCCGCACTTCTTCACGACGGACGACGAGCTCCGCTTCGCGGTCGACCAGATCGTCGAGATCGTCGAGACGGGCGCGTTCGAGCGTCACCTCGGCGCGCGGCGCTGCACTGATCGCGCAGACAGTGTCAGCGCGCGTCTGACACCTGACCTGGCGAACTCGGGCACTGTCGCGCTGGACTTCCGGCGCCGACCCGTCGTACGATCCGCTGCGATGTCCCTGCAAACGAGCGAGAAGTTCCTCCAGGAGATCGTCTCGACCGTCGCGTCGTCGCTCGAGCTCGCCGAGGTGCTGCCCGCGGTCGTCCGGCTCATGTCGGACGCGAGCGGCGTCCACGGCTGCTTCGTCTACCTCCTCGAGGACGACCGGCTCGTGATGCGCGCCGCCTCGCCGCCGTACGAGCGGCAGGCGGGAAAGGTCGCGTTCGAGCGCGGCGAGAGCCTCGCCTGGTGGGCGGTCGAGCACGGCGAGCCCGCGTTCATCCGCGACAACGCGCTCGCCGATCCGCGCGTGAAGTACGTCCCCGAGCTCGAGGAGGAGCGCTACCAGTCGCTCCTCGCGGTGCCGATCGTCGGGCGCACGGGCGAGCCGATCGGCGCGATCACCGCGCACACCGAGGCGCCGCGCGAGTTCACGGACGACGAGGTCGACTTCATCGTCACCTCGGCGTCGCTCGTCGCGGGCGCGATCGAGAACGCGCGCCTCTACGAGGAGACGCGCCTGCGGGTCACCGAGCTCGAGCAGCTCACCGAGCTCGCCGAGGCGATCGCGCGGGCGGAGGCGCTCGAGGAGCTGCTGGACACGGTCGTCGCCGACGCGCGTCCGCTGCTCGGCGCACGTGCCTGCCACGTCTACCTGCTCGACCCGGCGCGCGAGGAGCTCGACCGGGTCGCGAGCGATCCCGAGCCGGGTAACGCGCGGCAGACGCTCGGGCTCGCAGAGCTCGGGCCGGAGCTCGCGCGCGGAGGTCGCAGCACCCGGCTTGCGATACCGCTCGTCGCGGCGGGCGAGCTGATCGGGCTCCTCGTCGCCGAGGGGAGCACGCGCGTCGAGCTCGGTCGCGCGATCGCGAGCCAGGTCGCCGTCGGGATCAAGAAGGTGCAGGTCATCGAGCAGCTCACCGAGAAGAACCTCATCAAGGACTTCTTCGAGGAGCTCGCCGGGGGCCGACCGCGCGGCGACCTCGAGGGGCGCGCCGCGCGGCTCGGCTGCGACCTCGACCAGCCCCACGTCGTGCTCGTCGCCGAGCCGTGGAGCGACGCGCTCGCGCGGGCGCTCCGCACGGCGGCGCCGGGATCGCTCTTCGATCACCGCGAGGACTCGCTCCGCGCGCTCGTGAAGCTCACGTCGCCGTCGAGCGAGACGTTCCTCGACCGGCTGCGGCGCCTCCACGCCGAGCTCGCGGAGCCCGTCGCGGTCGGCGTCTCGAGCGTGTGCCAGGGTGAAGCCGCGTTCGCCGACGGCTTCGCCGAAGCGCAGCAGGCGCTGATCGGCACCGTCGTCCTCTCGGGCAAGCCGACCGTTCTCGCGTACGACGATCTCGGCGCCTACAAGTACCTCCTGCGCGTCGCCGTCGACGGAGGCATCCGCGACGCGACGGTCGACGCCGTCGGGAAGCTCGCCGAGTACGACGCGCAGCGCGGCGCGCAGCTCCTCGCGACGCTCGAGGAGTTCCTGCGCAGGCACGGCTCGATCAGCGCGACGTCCGAGGCGCTGTACGTCCACCCGAACACGCTGCGCCAGCGGTTGCGCCGGATCGGCGAGCTCTCCGGTCTCGACCTCCGGCGCGACGACTGGCTCGCCATCGAGATCGCCGTGAAGATGGTGAAGCTCCAGCACGCTCTGGGGGCGGCGAAACCGCACACATAGCGGCGCGGAAGGTGTGGACTCCGCACCTTCATTCGCGCCGCCGGCTGGTAGGGCTATGCCACCGACGTCAGAGGAGGCCTCGCTATGGGTGGGACGGCGCATCTGCCGATGCGATCTGGAAGGACATGCAGGCACGCGGCATCGAGTTCGTGTTCGCGCAGTTCGTCGACATGTACGCGCGGCCGAGCGCGAAGCTCGTGCCGGTCGGCTCGCGGGAGGCCTTCGACGGCCTGCTCGAGGACGGCGCCGGGTTCGCGGGCTTCGCCGCCGGCGAGATCGGCCAGGTCCCGAGCGACCCCGACATCGCGGCGATTCCCGACCTCGCGAGCTACACGCCCGTCCCGTGGCAGCCGAACCTCGCGCGCTTCGCCTGTGACGTCACGGTCGAGGGCGAGGAGTGGGCGTACTGCCCGCGGACGATTCTCCGCCGGGTGCTCGCGCAGGCGAAGGAGAAGGGCTTCGAGTTCCGCATGGGCCTCGAGCTCGAGTACTTCCTCGTCACCATGCGCGAGGACGGCTCGATCGAGATCGCCGACAAGTTCGACACGCTCGAGAAGCCCTGCTACGACATGGCGGGCCTGACGCGGCGCTACGACTTCCTGACGACGGTCTCGCGCTACTGCAACGAGCTCGGCTGGGGCAACTACGCGAACGACCACGAGGACGCGAACGGCCAGTTCGAGCAGAACTTCACCTACGACGACGCGCTCGTCTCGTGCGACCGCGCGATCTTCTTCCGCTACATGGTTCACACGCTCGCGGAGCAGGCGGGGATGATCGCGACGTTCATGCCGAAGCCGTTCTCGAACCTCACGGGGAACGGCTGCCACTTCCACATGTCGCTGTGGGACGGCGACACGAACCTCTTCCTCGACGAGTCCGACCCGCGCGGGCTCGGGCTCTCCGACACCGCCTACCGCTTCATCGGCGGGCTGCGGGCGCACGCGCGCGCCTACAGCGGTGTCACCGCGCCGACCGTCAACTCGTACAAGCGGCTGAAGATGGGCTCGACGGCGAGTGGCGCGACCTGGTCGCCGGTGTGGATCTCGTACGGCTACAACAACCGCACCCAGATGCTCCGCATCCCGGGGCCGGGGCGGATCGAGGACCGCACGATCGACGGCTCGTGCAACCCGTACCTCGCGGCCGCGGCGGTGCTCGCGGCAGGGATGGACGGGATCGAGTCGGGCCTCGACGCCGGCGAGCCGAACTCGGAGAACCTCTACACCGTTTCGGAGGACGAGCTCCGCTCACGCGGGCTCGAGTCGCTGCCGGCGAACCTGCTGGAGGCGATCGGCGAGCTCGAGGGCGACGACGTGCTGCGGGCGGCGCTCGGACGCGGTCGCGAGGAGGACTACGTCGACTACTTCGCGCGCGTGAAGCGCGACGAGTGGTTCCGCTACCACGAGCAGGTCACGCCGTGGGAGATCCGTGAGTACCTGACGCGCTTCTAGAGAGTGTGCAGAACCTCCATATCGAACGACCAAATACGGTGATTCTCGGCATCGAGATGTGGAGATACTGACCATATGTGCGGAATCGTCGGCCTGTTCGCGAAGTCGCCCGAGATCGAGGAACGGCTCGGCGTGCACCTCGCCGCGATGCTCGTCCAGATGTCGAGCCGTGGCCCCGACTCGGCCGGCGTCGCCGTCTACCGCGACCCGGCGCCGAGCGGCTCCAGCAAGCTGACCCTCTACTCGGCCGAGGCGGGCGAGGGCTGGGACGCGGTTCGCGACGGCCTGGCCGAGGCCTTCGGCGCGTGCGCGGAGCCGTCGGTGCGCGCCAGTCACGCCGTGTTCGTCGTCGACGCCGACGCGGCGGAGGCCGAGCGCTGGGTGCGCGACGAACCGTCCCGACCTGCGCGTGATGAGCGCGGGGCAGGTCATCGAGATCTACAAGGAGACCGGCCTGCCCGAGGAGTTCGCGAAGACGTTCCGGCTCGAGGACTTCCGCGGCACGCACGCGCTCGGACACACGCGCATGGCGACCGAGAGCCGTGTCACGACCGAGGGCTCGCATCCGTTCTCGACGGGCTTCGACCTCTGCCTCGTGCACAACGGCTCGCTCTCGAACCACAACCGGCTGCGCGAGAACCTCCGGCGCGAGGGCATCGAGTTCCAGACCGAGAACGACACCGAGGTCGCGGCCGGCTACCTCGCGTGGCGGCTGCGCGAGGGCGCGACGCTCGAGCAGGCGCTCGAAGGCTGCCTCGACGACCTCGACGGCTTCTACACCTTCGCGGTCGGCACGGCGGAGGGCTTCGCGGTGCTGCGCGACCCGATCGCGTGCAAGCCGGCCGTTCTCGCCGAGACCGACGAGTGGGTCGCGATGTCGTCCGAGTGGAGGTCGATCGCCGTGCTGCCCGGCGCGGCGGACGCGCAGGCGTGGGAGCCCGAGCCGGGCGTCGTCTACGCGTGGGAGAAGGCGCTCGTCTGATGGCGGTCGCGGAGCGGGAGCACGCAGCCGTGGAGGTCGTCGATCTCGAGACGACGCCGCTGCGCGAGCTCAACCAGCGCCTGCACGACCTCGCGCGAACCGCGCGCGACTGCATCGCGACAACCCTGAGCCGCCGCTCGGCGGCGGGTCGCGCGGCACCGGCCGGCACTGGCGCGTCGTCAACCCGAGCGGCGCGCACGCCGTCGCCTGCGGGCTCGACGCCGAGATCGAGGTCGAGATCGACGGTCACGTGGGCTACTACTGCGCCGGGATGAACAAGCTCGCGACCGTGCGCGTGCACGGGAACGCGAGCACGGGGATCGCCGAGAACATGATGTCCGGGCGCGTCGAGGTCGACGGCAACGTGAGCCAGTCGGCGGGCGCGACCGGGCGCGGCGGGCTGCTCGTCGTCCACGGCAACGCGTCGTCGCGCTGCGGGATCTCGATGAAGGGGATCGACATCGTCGTGGGCGGCTCGGTCGGGCACATGAGCGCGTTCATGGCGCAGACGGGCTGCCTCGTCGTGTGCGGCGACGCGGGCGAGGCGCTCGGCGACTCGATCTACGAGGCGCGCCTCTACGTGCGCGGCTCGGTCGCGAGCCTCGGCGCGGACTGCATCGAGAAGGAGCTGCGCGACGAGCACCTCGCGCAGCTGCGCGCGGTCTGCTCGACGCGGCGGAGATCGACGCCGACCCGGCGGAGTTCCGCCGCTACGGCTCGGCGCGCGCAGCTCTACACCTTCAAGGTCGACAACGCGGCGGCGTACTGATGTCCGCGACCGAACAGCGCCCCTGGAACCTCCGCGAGTCGTACCTCTTCGACCGCAGCGGTCATCGCCGAGATCCAGCGTGCCGCGACGGAGGGGATCTACGACATCCGCGGCTTCGGCGCGAAGCGGCGGCTGCCGCACTTCGACGACCTCCTCTTCCTCGGCGCGTCGATCTCCCGCTACCCGCTCGAGGGCTACCGCGAGCGCTGCGCCACCGACGTCGTCCTCGGCACGCGCTTCGCGCGCAAGCCGCTCGAGCTGAAGATCCCGGTCACGATCGCGGGGATGAGCTTCGGCGCGCTCTCCGCGCCGGCGAAGGAGGCGCTCGGCCGCGGCGCGACGCGAGGTCGGCACCTCGACGACGACGGGCGACGGCGGCATGACGCCGGAGGAGCGCGAGCACTCGAAGATGCTCGTCTACCAGCTCCTTCCGTCGCGCTACGGGATGAACCCGGACGACCTGCGCAAGGCCGACGCGATCGAGGTCGTCGTCGGCCAGGGCGCGAAGCCGGGTGGCGGCGGGATGCTCCTCGGCCACAAGATCTCCGACCGCGTCGCCGAGATGCGCTCGCTGCCGAAGGGGATCGACCAGCGCTCGGCGTCGCGCCACCCGGACTGGACGGGCCCCGACGACCTCGAGATCAAGATCCACGAGCTCCGCGAGATCACCGACTGGGAGAAGCCGGTGTTCGTGAAGGTCGGCGCGACGCGCACGTACTACGACGTGCAGCTCGCGGTGAAGGCCGGCGCGGACGTGATCGTCGTCGACGGCATGCAGGGCGGCACCGCCGCGACGCAGGACGTCTTCATCGAGCACGTCGGGATCCCGACGCTGCCCGCGACGCGCATCGCGGCCGACGCGCTGCAGGAGCTCGGGATGCATCGGCAGGTGCAGCTCATCGTCTCGGGTGGGATCCGAAGCGGGGCGGATGTCGCGAAGGCGCTCGCGCTCGGCGCGGACGCGGTCTCGATCGGGACGGCAGCGCTCGTCGCGATGGGCGACAACAGCCCGGAGCACGACGAGGCGTATCGCGAGATCGGCAGCGCGGCGGGGTTCTACGACGACTGGCAGGCGGGCCGCGACCCGACGGGGATCTCGACGCAGGACGACGAGCTGGCGGCGCGCTTCGATCCCGATCCTCGGCGGTCGTCGCATCGCGAACTACCTCCGCGTCCTCACGCTCGAGACGCAGACCCTCGCCCGAGCGTGCGGCAAGTCGCACGTGCACAACCTCGAGCCGGAGGACCTCGTCGCGCTCACGGTCGAGGCTGCGGCGATGGCGAAGGTTCCGCTCGCCGGCACGGACTGGATTCCCGGCGCGGCCTCGTAGCGCTCCCTCGCAGGGGGGATAGCACCGTCCGCGCGTGCGCACTACGGTGCGCCGTCGTGCGGCTTCTCCTGTCCGTCTTCTTCGTTGCTGCCATCACTCTCGGCGTGCTCGCCGGTGGGGCGGGGTCGTCGCCCGGCGAGGCGGCCGCGCGCGACAGGTGCGTTCGCGGCGACTGGAAGATGTCGAACTCGGCGTCGAACGCCGTCTTGCAGAGCTTGATCCGAGTCCCGAACATCACGTGTCGAGCGCGGTGTGCTGACGGCGTCGTTCCCGCGCGAGGGCACCATGCGCTACGGGATCGACCCACATGGTCGTGAAGGTCGACGGCGGCGCCCTCGTCATGAGGGGTACCGCGTCGTTCATCTTCGAGGCGAGCTGGAGCACGAGTCGTGGAAAGCTCGTCCTCGGTCGAGGTGAGAGCGAGCTCTTCATCTCGAAGTTCAGCGCCACGAAGAACGGGCAGACCTACACCGTTCATGCAGTCCGAGGCGTGACGCAGAGCGCCCACATCGGGCTGACCCTCGACCTGGCGTGCACCCTGGCCGCGCCGCCGAGATCGAGTATTCGCCGCGTGCGTCGAGCCGACGGAGCTCGCGCGAGTGGTGGGGTCCAGCCGGCTTCACGTCTCCCAGCATCGAGCTCGACGTGCGCGTGGGCGGGGAGTATCGGATCGCGATGCAGCCTCCCGACGGTCAGCTGTTCCACCTACGCGGCGCGTTCCTCGAGGTCGATCGACCGCGTCGTCTCTCGTACACCTTCGAATGGGAGGAGCCAGATCCCGACGATCAGGAGACGGTGGTCACGCTCACGTTTCGCGAACGGGACCGAGCTCGTCCTCGAGCGAGCCGTTCGCGACGAGGCGCGGCTCGAGCTCCACCGTGGGGGATGGACGGACGGATTCGTGCGGCTCGAGCGGCACCGAGGAACGTCTGACGTCGACCCGGACGCACGTCGGTGACGCTCGACGTCCGCGGGTACGTGACCTCGGGACGTCGATACCCGCCGCGTTGCGACCCCGGCCAGCCCGCCGCGGATACACGATCGCGGCGTCGCCTCGAGTCGAGCGCCGGCGTGACCCGGCCGACGACTGTGCGAGCGCCGACCGCTCGTGCATCTTCGGGGGAGCGACGACCTCGCCGCTTCTTCCGCGGCTCGATCGCCAGCGTTCGGGATCGAGAGCGAGCCGATCCCGGAGCGCTTCGCGCCCGAGCCCGCTGAAGCTGAAGAGGGCGAGGCGCCAGAACCCGAGAGATGTGCAGGCGCCTCAGCGCCGACCGCGAGCGAGTGCGTTCGCATGCGCCGAGCCCGGTCGAGCTCGCCTCTCGCCTGGAACGAGCCATCCACGGACAGGACGTCGCCGTGGGTCGGATCGCGCGAGCCGTCGCGACGCACCTCGCGAAGTCTCGGCCGGCGCGGCCCGAGAGCGTGCTTCTCGTCGGGCCGACTGGCACGGGGAAGACGTCCGCCGTCGAGTCGCTGCCGGTTGCGCTCGCCGAGCCTCGGATATCCGGACGCGCACGTCTTTCGGATCGACTGCGGCGAGCTTCTGCACGCGTCGGATCTCCGCCGCGTGCTCGGAGCCCCGCCGAGCTACATCGGCTACGTCGACGAGCCGCCGCTGGTCGACGCGCTGCGTCGACCAGGCTGCGTTCTCCTGCTCGACGAGTTCGAGAAGGCGGACGAGGCAGCGCACGACGTCTTTCTCGGTCTGCTCGACGAGGGTCGGCTCACGGCGCCCGATGGCGAGACCGTCGACGCTCCCGGCGCGATCGTGGCGCTGACGACCAACGCCGGCGCGGACGATCTCGAGTACAGGCTGCGCGAGGTTTCGCCCGGGAGCCGAGAGGAGCAGAACCTGTGCCGCGACCACCTGCTCCGAGAGGGCTGGTCACCCGAGCTCGTCGGCCGGATCGGGACGTTCGCCGTCTTCGATCCGTTGAGCGAGGAGTCGCAACGCGGCATCGCAGAGAACGCCATCCATCGCCTCGCGGACGAGTTCGGTCTCACCGTCGAGGGCCTACCCGCCGTGGTGGTGGACGTCGTCCGCGATCTCGCGGACGCGAGCGAGATCGGCGCCCGGTCGCTCACGTACGCGGCGCGCGACCTTCTCGTCGACGCGTTCGCCGACGCCTCACGCGCCGGTGCACGAGGACCCGTCTCGCTCGACCCTGGCCCTCCGCCGCGGGTTGCTCCTCAGACCGCCCCGTCGTACGAGTCGCGGAGGTAGGCGCGCCTGGCCGCCTCGTCGCGCGGCGGAGTAGAGGAATCGTGTCCACGCATCCCGCTCGTGCGCGACCGCACCGAGCTCCCACACGCAGAACGTGGGGCGGTGCGTTCCGTCGCTCGGCCACGGGTTGAAGAACACGTCGCTCTCGTCGCGCTTCGCCCAGACGGTCTCCCAGAGCTCGTTCTCGTTGCGCCAGGTGGAGACGAGGAGGAAGTAGAAGTCCCCTCCGCAGCGGTGCAGGATGACGAACCCGAGACCGTCCTCGACGCCGAGCGTCCCCGCCTTGCACGCGTCCCGCAGGCAGCGCCGCGCGAGTGCGCGAATCGCGAGCGGCACCGGCGTGTCGTACGGCGCGATGTCGTACCACTTGAGCAGAGCGTCGCCGAGCATGAGGCTCGGCTGCGGCGCTGCCATCTTCGCGACGTGTCGGTATCCAGGCTCGACGCCCGCGACCGCGGCTGATTGCTCGAGCGCGCTCACGACCGGTCCCCGGCGGGCGTGAAGTCCATCACCCAGTTCGTCTCCCACGTCTCGCCGTCGTCGTCCGAGAACGCTTGCTCCCAGCGCGGCGTCGACGTCGTGACCCGCGACCAGGTGAACCGCACCCGGATGGGTCGACCGTCGAACGTGTCAGTCGCCCTCGAAGATCCCCGTGTCGCCCGAGAAGGATCCGATCACCGGCGGCTCGAGCAGGCCCGGGCGCCGGCTGTCGGCCCAGTAGATCGACCACAGCTCGCTCTCGGGGTCGTAGAAGCGGAACGACATCCCGACGAACCCCCCGCCGTACTCGGTGCAGAACACGTCCTCGTTGCCGAGGCCGCCCGGCAACGGCCGCGCCGCGACCTTCGACTCGAACTCGTCCCACTCGTCCGATCCGGCGAGTCGCCGCACGAGTCGCCGGTTGCGCACGTCCCACCGCCCCATGAAGAAGTCGAAGTCGTGCGACGTCGCACGCTCGCGCACATCCACCGTCATCTCCTCGTTCCTTTCCTCGTGGTGAGTCGCGGACGCTATCGCGCAAATAGGGCGGTTTCGGCCCTCTATCTGTGCTTCACTTCGCGCGTGCTCACGCCGACGGCCCGGCTCCTGGAACTGCTCGAGCTCCTGCAGGCGCAGACGCTCCTCACGGGTCGCGAGATCGCCGACAGGCTCGGGATCGACCGGCGAACGGCGCGCCGGTATGTCGCCGCACTGCAGGATCTCGGCATCCCGATCGAGGGCCAGCGCGGTGTCGGCGGCGGCTACCGGATCCGTCCCGGCTATCGCCTCCCGCCGCTCATGCTGACGGACGACGAGGCCGTCGTCGTCGCGCTCGGAACGCTCGCCGCGGGCCGTCTCGGCCTCTCGGGCTCCGCCGAGTCCGTCGACGGCGCGCTCGCGAAGATCCATCGCGTGCTCCCGGACGGCCTGCGGCGCCGGGTCGAGGCGCTCGAGGAGACGCTCGACTTCACGGCGAGCGCGCGAGGCTCCGCGCCCGTCGGCGGCGACCTCGTGCTGCTGCTCGCGGACGCCATTCGCCGACGCCGCAGGCTGCGCATGACCTACCGCTCGTACGCGGGGGAGGAGACGGAGCGCGAGCTGAGCCCGCTGGGTCTCGTGGTGCACACGGGGCGCTGGTATCTCGCCGCACACGACCACGGCCGCGACGACCTGCGCACCTTCAGGGTCGATCGGATCCGAAGGCCCGCTCTGGCCGAGGAATCGGCGGTGCCGCCGCCTGACGGATTCGACGCGGTCGCCTACGTCTCGACGTCGCTCGCGCGCACGCCGTGGCGCTGGGAGGTCGAGGTGCTCCTCGACCTGTCGCTCGAGGAAGCCGCACGGCGCGTGCCGGCGACGCTCGCCGAGCTGATCGAGGAGGACGCTGGAACGCTGCTCCGGATTCGGGTCGGGTCGCTCGACTGGGCTGCGACGGTGCTCGCGGGGCTCGGGTGCGGCTTCACGATCCGCGGTCCCGAGGAGCTGCGCGCGAGCGTCCGCGCGCTCGCCGACCGGCTCGCGCTATCGGCGTAGGAACGGAACCGCGGAACGCTACGGATGGAATCGAAGCCCGTCGACGACCTTGTCGACGGTCTTGCGCTCGGCCCGAAACGCGATGCCGACGAGGTCGAGGTTCTCCGCGAGAACATCGGCGACCGCTGCGCGGTTCGCCTCGTCGTGGCCTGTCGCGAAGAGCTCGGCCGTGTAGATCGCCGGCGTCACGTCGCGGTCGAGCGCTCGCTCGATATGCACGCCGGAGCGCGCGCGCATCTGCCTGGTAGACGAGAACGGGCTGCACGAACATCGGGAGGTACTCGTTGCCGGACGCGTCACGGTACGGCTCGCCGACGACGCCGGGCACGGTGCCGGCGATGCCGCTCACGAGGAACGCCGTGACGTTCGTCTTCTGCCAGACGGCGAGGTCGTCGCGAAGCACCACGGCGATCTTCGTGTCGAGCTGCATCGCTCAGTCGGCGCTCCAGCCAAGCTCGCGCGAGACGGCTTCGGCGCGCTCGAGCAGGAGCGGGAGCGCGGCATCCACGGCAGGCCCGTCGAAGCGCGCGCTCGGGCCCTGGAGGGCGACGATCGCCTCGAGCTCTCCGCGCGCGGAGCGGATCGGCGCGGCGATCGCCGTCGAGCCCGGGCTCGCGCTCGCCGGCCGCCTGTGCGTAGCCGCGTTCGCGCACCTCCTCGATCGCAATGGCGAGCGCTTGCCGATCCGTGATCGTGCGGGTCGTGTAGGCGCGGAACGGGCCGTCGGGGAGCTCGCGACCGGAGAACGCGAGCATCACCTTTCCGGCCGAGGTCGCGTGCGCGATCGACGGGCGGCCGAGTCTCGACACCGGCTGGATCTGATGCGAGCCGGGAACGAAGTCGACGGTGATCGCGTCCTCGTCGCCGGGCACGGAGAGCGTCGCGGTCTCGCCGGTCGCTTCGACCAGCGCGACGAGGTGCGGGCGGGCGACCTCGCGAACGTCGAGGCGCGCGAGCACCGCGTTCGCGAGGTGGACGAGCCGAATGCCGAGTCGGTAGCGGCCGGTCGCGTCGACGCGCTCGACGAGACCGGACGCAGCGAGCGTCCCGAGCTGGCGCGAGACGGTGCTCGGCGTCATGCCCGTCCGGCGCGCGACCTCGTTCGTGCCGAGCTCGCCGCCTTCTGCAAGGGTGTCGAGCACCGTGATCGCTCGCTCGGCAGCGCCAATTCGGCGGGTTGAAGGTTGACGAGTACGCGACATCGGTGTACGTTCGTTGCGGAGTCTGGCACACCATTGCTGATAGTGCAATTCACGCTAGATGTCGTTTCTTCTCTCGTGTCCCCACTGTGGCCCTCGGCCCGTCGACGAGTACGCGTACTTCGGTGAGGTCACGAAGCGGCCCGTCCGGACTCGCCGTCGCTGCGTGACCTGACCGACTACGTGTACTTCCGCGACAACGTCGCCGGTGTGCAGCGCGAGTGGTGGCAGCACCGGACGGGCTGCGGCGAGTGGTTCCTCGCCGAGCGCGACACGCGCACGAACGAGGTGCTCGAGGTGCATGCTGCCCGAGACGCGCAGGCGGGGTCAGACCCGCGGCGTCTGACCCCGGGCTCACGACGGTGAGGCTCGACCCGCGAGTCGGCGAGCCGATCGACCGCTCGAAGGCGGTCTCGTTCACCTTCGCCGGCTGGAAGATCACCGGCTTCGAGGGCGACACGATCGCGTCGGCGGCGTTCGCCGCGGGCAAGCGCGTCTTCTCGCGCTCCTTCAAGTACCACCGGCCGCGCGGCCTCCTCTGCTGCTCGGGCCACTGCCCGAACTGCCAGATGACCGTCGACGGCGTGCCGAACGTGCGCGTCTGCACCGAGCCGATCCGCGAGGGCGCGGTCGTCGAGGGGCAGAACGTCCGCTGGTCGCTCGATTTCGACTTCATGTCCGTGACGGACAAGCTCGGCGGGCCGTTCACGCCCGTCGGCTTCTACTACCGCACGTTCATCCGCCCGCGCGCCGCCTGGCCGCTGTACGAGAAGTTCCTGCGCAGCGCGGCCGGGCTCGGGAAGCTCGACCCGCACGCGGGCCACTCCCGCCGCTACGACACGGAGCACCGGCGCGCGCGCGTGCTCGTCGTCGGCGGCGGCGAGGCCGGTCGTGCGGCAGCGCTCGAGGCGGCGAAGGCCGGGCCGGGAGTCGTCCTCGTCGACGAGGACGCGAGGCACGCCGGGCTGTCGCTCGACGGCGTCGAGGTGCTCGCGCCCGCACGCGCGCTCGGGATCTGGGAGGGCGGTCTCGTTCCGGTCGATGCCGGCACGACCCTCTATCGCTTCCGCGCGGAGAGGATCGTCGTCGCGACGGGCGCGACCGAGCAGCCGCTCGTCTTCCCGGGGAACGACCTCGTCGGCGTGATGCTCCCCGACGGCGTTCGCCGACTCATCCGCGACTTCTCGATCAAGCCCGGCGAGCGGGCGGTCGTGCTCGGGTCGGACGACGAGACCATGGCGATCGCCGAGGAGCTCGAGGAGGTCGGCATCGAGGTCGCCAAGGCGATCGACCTCCGCGACACGCGGCCGCGCGAGCTCGCCGCGCAGGGCGGCAAGGGTCGCGTGCGACGGCTCGTCCTCGACGGCGAGAGCTTCGACTGCGACCTGCTCGTCGCCTCCGGCGGCCGGCAACCGGCGTACTCGCTCCTCGCGCAGGCGGGCGCGCGCGTCGAGTACGACGACGGGCTCGGCGTCTTCGTGCCGACGGAGCTTCCTGCCGGCGTCGAAGCGGTCGGCGCCGTCACGGGCGAGGGTCTCTCGAAGATCGCGCCCGAACCCGCGTACCCCGGCAAGGGCAAGTGCTTCGTGTGCATCTGCGAGGACGTGACGACGAAGGACATGAAGCGCGCGATCGGCGAGGGCTTCGACTCGATCGAGCTGGCGAAGCGCTACACGACGACGACGATGGGACCGTGCCAGGGGAAGCTCTGCCACCTCTCGTCGCATCCGCGTGTACGCGCAGGAGAACCGCATGTACGAGTCCGCGATCGGCACCACGACCGCGCGGCCGCCGTGGTCGCCGGTCGAGCTCGGCCTGCTCGCCGGGCGCGAGCTCACACCGACACGTCGCGGGTCGATCCACTGGCGGCACGAGGAAGCGGGCGCGACGATCCAGTGGGCCGGCCCGTGGAAGCGTCCGTACGCGTACGGCGAGCATCCGGAGGACGAGGTGCGCGCGGTGCACGAGTCGCTCGGCGTCATCGACGTCTCGACGCTGGGCAAGCTCTTCGTCGAGGGGCCGGAGGCGGTGGCGCTCCTCGAGCGGCTGTACCCGAACCGCTTCGGCGACATGAAGCCCGGGCGCATCCGCTACGGAGTCCTCACCTCGGACGCCGGGCGGATCATGGACGACGGCACGATCGCGCGGCTCGCCGACGACCTCTTCTACGTGACGACGACGTCGACCGGCGCCGACTCGGTGACCGCGTGGTTCGAGTGGTGGAACGCGGTCTGGGGCTACGAGGCCGAGATCGTGAACGTGACGGGCGCGCTCGCCGCGGTGAACCTCGCCGGGCCTCGGTCGCGTGACGCGCTGCAGCGGCTGACCGAGGCCGACCTCTCCGCGGAGGCGTTCAGGTATCTGGACGCGCACGAGATCGACGTCGCGGGCGTGGCCACGCTTGCGCTCCGGATCGGCTTCGTCGGCGAGCTCGGCTACGAGCTCCACTTCCCGAGCCCGGCCGGCGAGCACCTCTGGGACGCGCTCGTCGCGGAGGGCGCGCGGCCGTTCGGCCTGGAGCCGCAGCGTGTGCTCCGGCTCGAGAAGGGCCACGTCATCGTCGGCCAGGACACGGACTCGGAGTCGAACCTCTACTCCTCCGGGATGTCGTGGCTCCCGAAGCTGGACAAGGACGACTTCGTCGGCAAGTTCGCACTCGAGCACTTCGCCGCACCGGGAGGAGAAGGAGAAGCTCGTCGGCTTCACGATGGAGGAGGACGTGCTGCCGGCCGAAGGTGCGCAGATCGTGATCGACGGGTTGCCGGCCGGACGTGTGACGAGCGCGCGGCGCAGCGAGGCCGTCGGCCAGGTGATCGGTCTCGCGTGGGTGCCGACGAACCGCTCCGAACCGGGAACCCGCGTCGAGATCCAGGTCGATCGGCTGCGGCGCGGGGCGCGTATCGCGCACGGCGCGTTCTTCGACCCGTCCGGGGAGCGGATGCGATCGTGAGTCGAGCCTTTCTCTCGCCGTCGCGCTGCGCGGAAGGGACGACCACGTCGCCGCTGCGGCGCGCGCTCGAGGGCGCCGACGCGGCCGTCGTGCGCGACCTCTCGCTCGAGGGCATCGTCGAGATTCGCGGGAACGTGGACGCCGTGACGGCTGGAGCTGCGGAGGAGCTCGTGCGCCTCTCGCCGCGCCGGGCGTTCCTGTTCACGGACGGCGATCCGGCCGAGGTGGCCGAGCGCGTGCGAGCGGGCGGTGCGCTCGCCTACGACGCGACCGGCGCGCTCGCGGGGATCGCGATCGCGAGCGAGCAGGTCATGCGGCGGCTCACCGACCTCGACCTCGAGCAGATCCCGACCGCGGGCTCGTTCGCGCACGTGACCGCGCTCGTTCCGCCGTGGCGCGGACGGCTGGTTCCACGTCTACGTCCAGCAGGAGCTCGGGCACTACGTGGCCGAGGCCGTTCTGGACGCGCTCGCTGGGCTGGGGTCAGACCCGTGGGGTCTGACCCCGGATGAGTCGACGATGAAGGAAATCTTCTTCCCCAAGCGGATGTGGAAGCCGCGGCCGGAGCTCAAGCGCCGGTACGAGGTCGTCATCGTCGGCGGCGGCTCGCACGGGCTCGCGACCGCGTACTACCTCGCGAAGCGCCACGGGATCACGGACGTCGCGATCCTCGAGAAGTCGTACATCGGGTCGGGCGCGTCGGGCCGCAACACGACGATCATCCGCTCGAACTACCGCACGCCCGAGGGTGCGGCGTTCTACGGCGAGAGCGTGCGGCTGTACGAGCGTCTCTCGAAGGAGCTCGACTTCAACCTCATGTTCTCGCAGCACGGGCACCTGACGCTCGCGCACTCGGACCGCGCGATGATCACGATGCAGGAGCGCGCGGAGGTCAACAAGCTCCTCGGGATCAACTCGAGCGTCATCTACCCGCCGCGCATCGCCGAGCTCTGTCCCGAGCTCGACCTCTCGCAGCGACCCGCGTACCCGATCGTCGGCGCGCTCTTCCACCCGCCCGGCGGGATCATCCGCCACGACGCGGTCGTGTGGGGCTTCGCGCGCGCCGCGGACCGCCTCGGCGTCGAGATCCACCATGACACCGAGGTCATCGGCTTCGAGCGCACCGGCGACCGCATCACTGCGGTCGAGACGACGC
The DNA here is from genome assembly GCA_963822885.1 of uncultured Gaiellaceae bacterium. GTDB lineage: Bacteria > Actinomycetota > Thermoleophilia > Gaiellales > Gaiellaceae > GMQP-bins7. The sequence goes on along the minus strand of CAWGJJ010000013.1, from coordinate 134,692 downwards.
GCGGACGCGTCGAGTGCGGGCAGGTCGTGAGCGCAACGGCCGGCTGGTCGTCGCTCGTCGGACGACTCGTCGGCCTGCGCCTGCCGATCACGACGCACATCCTCCAGGCGTTCGTGACGGAGCCGGTGAAGCCGTTCCTCGACGTCGTCCTCGTCTCCTCGCAGCTGCACGTGTACGTCTCGCAGACCGATCGCGGCGAGTTCCTCATCGGCGCCGAGATCGAGCCGTACACGACGTACAAGTCGACCGGCACGCTCTCGTTCCTCGAGTACTCCGCGGCCCATGCGATGGAGCTCCTCCCGCAGCTCGAGCGCACGAAGGTGCTGCGCACGTGGACGGGGCTCTGCGACCTCTCGCCCGACTACAGCCCGATCCTGGGCAAGACGGAGATCGACAACTTCCACGTCTCGACGGGATGGGGGACGTACGGCTTCAAGGCGGCGCCGATCGTCGGCGTCACGCTCGCCGAGCTCGTCGCGACCGAGAAGACGCCGGACCTCATCGCGCCGTTCGCGATGGAGCGGTTCCACACGGACACCCTCGTCTCCGAGCTCGCCGCAGCCGCCGTGAGTCACTGAAAGGATCGCCGATGACGACGATGCTCTCCAGCCTCGAGATCGCCCAGGCCGCGACGCTGCGCCCGATCGGCGACATCGCCGACGAGCTCGGGCTCCTCCACGACGAGGTCGAGCCGTACGGGCGGTACAAGGCGAAGGTCGACCTCTCCGTCATCGACCGCCTCTCCGACCGGCCCGACGCGAAGCTGATCAACGTCACCGCGATCACGCCGACGCCGGCCGGCGAGGGGAAGACGACGACCTCGGTCTCGCTCACGCAGGGGCTCGGCAAGCTCGGCCGCAAGCCGGTGCTCTGCCTGCGCGAAGCCTCGCTCGGCCCGGTCTTCGGCGTGAAGGGCGGCGCGGCGGGAGGCGGCTACGCGCAGGTCGTCCCGATGGAGGACCTGAACCTCCACTTCACCGGCGACCTGCACGCGATCACGGCGGCGAACAACCTGCTCGCGGCGCTGATCGACGCGCACCTCCATCACGGGAACGCGGCCGGCCTCGACCCGCTCGCGATCTCCTGGCGGCGCTGCATGGACATGAACGACCGCAACCTCCGGAACGTCGTCACGGGCCTCGGCGGCCGCGCGCACGGCGCTCCGCGCGAGACCGGGTTCGACATCACCGCCGCGAGCGAGATCATGGGGCTCGTCGCCGTCGCGCGCGACCTCGCCGACCTGCGCGAGCGGTTGGGACGCATCACCGTCGGGCAGACCTACGAGGGCGAGCCGGTCACGGCCGAGGACATCAAGGCCGCCGGTGCGCTCGCCGTCGTCCTCAAGGACGCGATCAAGCCGAATCTCGTGCAGACCCTCGAAGGGCAGCCCGCATTCGTCCACTGCGGCCCGTTCGCGAACATCGCGCACGGCAACAACTCGCTCGTCGCGGACCGCGTCGGGCTGAAGCTCGGCGACTACGTGATCACGGAGTCGGGCTTCGCCTCGGACATGGGGATGGAGAAGTTCTTCGACATCACGTGCCGCATCGGCGAGCTGCGGCCGAGCGCGGTCGTGCTCGTCGCGACCGTGAAGGCGCTCAAGCACCACGGCGGCGACCTCGAGGGCGGGCTGGCCGAGATCGAGGCCGGCGCGGCCAATCTCGCGCGCCACATCGGGATCATCAACGGGTACGGGCTGCAGGCGGTCGTGGGCGTCAACAAGTTCCCGACCGACACGGACGAGGAGCTCGAGCTCGTGCGGCGACTCGCGACCGAGGCCGGCGCGTACGCCTCCGAGATCAACACGGCCTTCGAGAACGGGGGAGCGGGGGCGACGGCGCTCGCCGAAGCGGTCGTCGCAGCGGCGGACGAGCCGAACACGCTTCGACTTCGCGTACACGCTCGACGCGCCGATCGAGGAGAAGATCCGCCTGATCGCGACGCGCGTCTACGGGGCCGACGGCGTCGAGCTCCTCCCGCCGGCCAAGAAGAAGGCCGCCGACTGGGCCGACTCCGAGCTCGCGCGACTGCCGATCTGCATGGCGAAGACGCACCTCTCGCTCTCGCACGATCCGGCGCTCAAGAACGCGCCGACCGGCTTCACGGTGACCGTTCGCGACCTGCGTCCCTACACGGGCGCCGGCTGGCTCGTCGCGCTGTGCGGCGACATGATGACGATGCCCGGCCTCGGGAAGACGCCCGCGGCGTTCGCGATCGACATCGACGAGTCGGGCGAGACGGTCGGGCTGTTCTAGCGACGCTAGTGGCAGATCAGCACGTCGCAGTGCGCCATGCGCTGCACCGCTTCACTGACGGAGTGGCCGAGCATGCGCTCGACCTGGCTCGGCTCCCGCGTCCCGATGACGATCAGTCCGGCGTCGTGCGTTTCGCCGACCTCGACCACGGCCGACGCGATGTCCCCGATCGCCTCGACGAGCGTCGCCTCGATGCCGAGCTCGCGCAGGCGCTCGTCTGCGCGCCGAAGCTCGGGGCCCGGTTCCATGGTCGGCGCTTCGCCGACGACGACGGGCGTGACACTCGTCACCACGAGCTTGGCCTCGTAGAGCTGCGCGAGCTGGGCGGCGCGCTCGAGCGCCCGATTCGAGGCGTCGGTGTCGTTGTACGCGAGCAGGATGTTCACTGAGCCTCCCTGGTCATGGGATCGTGAGGATGTTCGTGCGCTCGGAGGAGAAGGGAATCAGAGGATGCGCGGCCGCGTTGACGGATTTCTACTGAGCCGCTGCCTGCGGCGGTCCGTTGTGCGACGACACCCGAGAGAGGAGAGCAGCTCCTCCTCCCAGTCCGGATGACGCTGGACGCAGGACGGGCAGCAGCGGAAGTGCGAGCCCTTGAGCGCCGGGTGCTCGAGCGTCGGTGCCGGGCGGAAGCTCCATTCGCCCCCACGCGGCACCCGAGATCAGCCCGTCCGCTTGCCGCCTGCTGCAGATCGCGCAGACGAGATACAGCCTCGACATCTACGTCAGGCTACCCGCCCGATCACCACGGTCCCAGCCACGGGCCGTCGAAGACGTCGGTCGCCAGGATGATCGCCACGATGACGATGAATGCGAAGGAGAGGAGGAGCATGAACGGCGCAACGCGCGAGCTCTCCTTCTGCAGTGGCGGGAAGTCGATCTGCTTGCCGGCCATCGTGTCCTCCTAGGGCCCGGTCGGGGGTCGATCGAGCGCACCGGACGCCCGAAGCGTCGCCTGCTGGTGTGCGAGCTTCTGGTTCTCGAGGCGAACGAACCAGACGAAGGCGATGAGCATCGCGGCGATTCCGAGTGCGGTCATGATGTAGGTGCCGGTCGAGCTCCCCGGGCCGAACGTCCAGAAGCCGGCGATGTCCTCGCCCCACTCGTCGTACGGGAACGCGTCGAACATCGCCTAGCTCCTTTCCTCGGCGCCGACGCCGGCTCCTGCCGGCTCCTTGCCGTTCGTTTGCCAGTACGCGTCGAGGAGGACCGGAGCGCTGTCGACCTCGCGCCCGTCGGGCTCGACGATGACCTCGGGCACGCGCTCGAACTCGGGGTAGAAGTCCATCCCGAACTCGGCGAGATCGAGACCCTCGAGCTCCACCTCCGGCGGCACGCGCAGCAGGTTCATCTTCTTCAGGATCCAGCTGAAGAAGTACCCGGGCAGGAACGCGAGTGGGACGAACGCCATGATCCCCATCAGCTGGCCGCCCATCGAGGACTCGACGTTCGCGAGCCCCGTCGGGTAGCCGCCGGCGAAGATCCCGACGAGGAAGACGCCGTAGAAGCCGGTCACACCGTGCACTGCGACTGCGCCGACGGCGTCGTCGATCCGGAGGCGCTTCTCGATGTAGTTCCCGGACCAGACCGCGACGCAGGCGCCCGAGATCGAGAGCAGGTACGCGAGCGACGGGTGGTAGACGTCGGCGCCCGCCGAGACCGCGATCACGCCTGCGAGACCTCCGGAGAGCGTCCAGAACGGATCTCCCTTGCTCGCGAACCAGCCGCCCGTGAACCCGCCGGCGAAGCCGACGGTGATGACGAACGCGATGGCGCCGAGTGTCGTCGGCGAGCCGTAGATGTTGAGCCAGCCCGGGAACACCGTCGGCGTGATGAAGAGACACGCGGCGTAGAAGCCGTAGAACCCGGTGAAGATCAGCATGAGGCCCATCAGCGTGAGGTGCGTGTTGTGCCCTCGGAAGCTGCGAGCCAAGCCGTCCTTCGTGTACTTCCCGATGCGCGGCCCGAGATTGAGGAGAACGCCGAGCGTGAAGAGCCCGGCGACGCCGTGGACGACGCCCGACGCGATCGCGTCGTGGAAGCCGAAGCGGATGGTGAGCCAGCCGCCGGCGCTCCAGCCCCAGGCCGCGTCCATGATCCACACGAACGAGCCGAGGATCGCCGTGAGGATGAGGAACGCGGAGAGCCGGACGCGCTCGATCAGCGCTCCGGACATGATCGACCCGGTCGTCCAGGAGAAGAGGAGGAACGCGAGGAAGAAGACCCCGTTCAGGTGGTTCTGGAGGTTCGGGCCCATCTCGTCGGCCCACGGGCGCGGTCTGTCCGCAGAAGCCCGGGAACTGCGGCGGGCCGGCGTGGCCGTCGAGCGAGTCGGGCCCGATCGTCGGGAGCCCGGGCTCGAAGCAGCCGTAGATGTACCAGCCGAAGTAGTAGAAGGTCGGCGTGACGACGGCGATCGTCAGGATGTTCTTCATCGCCGTCGACATGAGGTTCTTGCGTCGCGCGGCCCCGGCCTCGTACGCCATGAAGCCGACGTGGATCAGCCACATGACGACGACCGTCCAGAAGTAGAACGTCTCGAGCAGGATGTTCGCGCTGAGGTCGATCTGCGTCTTGAGCTCTTCGGTCGTGGGTGCAGCTTGCGCGAGCCAGACCGGGACCAGCGACGTGATCATTCCACCCTCTCTTCCTCAGGCAGCGTTACCGGGTCGACGATGGGAAGACGCTACGAACCGGGCTACCCGGTTTCCATGTCCGATCCAGCCTGCGTTTGGGGTGCGGCTATGTGGAGGACGCACACAGCGTCATTGCTTCTCCACGTCGCCGGTCGTCGCGTTGACGAGGAAGCTCTCCGTGCGGTTCGGCTGGCCCTCGGCGTCGACCTGCTCGGAGAGCACCACGCCCCAGTAGCCGACGGGCGGGATGCCCTGGTTCAGGTACCGCACCTGGCGGCAGATCTGGGGCTCGCACGGGACGAACGAGGCGTTCTCGATCGCGATGTCGACGGCCTCTTGCTGCGTGATGTCGTCTCGGTTCGAGGCGCACGTCTTCGAGACGACGAGCGTGAAGACGAGGAGCACGCCGAGGATCAGCGCGCGGCCCCAGAGGCTGTCGCGGAGGTCCTTCCCGGCGCGTCGACGAGCCCGGCGGCCGGCCGTTATCCGGTTCGGGGGGTGTTCCAGCGCTGGTAGACACGGTAAGCCCGGAGGAAGAGGTACCCGACGAAGCTCGTCATGAAGACGAGGAGCAACCACCAGAACCACCACACGTAGTGCGGCCGCCACTCGAGGAGCTCGACGACCGTCAGCCAGAGGACGACGGCGAGCGCGAGCACGAGAATCCACGGGATCTCGGGCAGCAGCAGGAACCAGAGCACGCTGTCGCAGATCGTCTACGCAGCTGTCCGAGCGCGGCCGCGCAACTACGACCAGGGATACGGGGAGCTCGACACCGGGATGGAGGTCGCCGGTCGCGAAGCGCTCGTACCGGAACGGGTAGAGCAGGGCGGAGTGATCGCCGAGGAGCACCGAGCGCGACCTCGCGACCCACGCCGATCATCTTGTACCCGTGGTTCGAGTCGAAGACCCCGTACACGTTCGGGCGCACGTAGTCGAACACCGGGAAGTTGTCCGCCGTGAACGCGCCGACGCCGCCCGAGCGCGCCAGCTTGTACTGCGCGCGGCAGCCCTCGAAGCGGCTCATCGAGTGCGAGAGCGCGGCGCACCACATGTCCGGGAAGCTCGAGTCGACGTCCGTGGTCGACGGGTACGGATCGAGCTCGACGTCGCCGTCGACGACGAGCGGCGAGGCGCCGCCCTGCACGCCGTGGCGGTCGCGCTTGAAGTAGATCCCCCACAGCTCGTCGGTCACGAGGTCTCCGTCGTCCGTGTACAGCGGCGCGTCGGTGTCGAGGTGGATGACGGGCGGCGCGCCGCCGTCGGCGGTCGCGAACATCAGCGGGTCGACCGTGATCTCGCCCTCCTGGAGGTTCCAGTACGTCCACATCGGGCGGTCGCGCACGACGTCGCCCGACGGCGTCCGGATGTCGATCGTGTCGGGCATGCCGAGCAGCGACCAGAACCGTGCGGCCCAGGGCCCGGGCGCGATCACGACCTGCTCGCCGACCTCGATCGCCCCGGCGCTCGTCTCGACCGCGGACACCGTGCCGTCGTCGCGCGACGCGAAGCCGGTGACCTCGACGCCCTCGAGGACGGAGACGCCTTCCGCCAGGCACTTGTCGCGCAGCCCGAGCACCGACTCGACGTTGAACGCGAAGCCGCCCTGGTGCTCGTGGAGGCAGATCGTGACGCCCTGCGCGCGCCAGTCCGGGAAGAGCCCCTTCATGTGCGCGTCGACCTCGGCCTCGCCGGTGATGAGCTCGGAGCGGTAGCCGATCCGCTCCTGTCGCTCGAACGTGGCCGCGAGATCGGACTCCTGCACGGCCGCGCCGAGCGCGATGTACCCGACCGAGTTGTAGTGGTACGCGGCCGGATCCGACTCCCAGACCTCGACGCACGCCTGCATGAGCTCGCTCATCGCCGGCTGGAAGTAGTTGTTGCGGACGACGCCGCACGCGATCCCGGATGCGCCTGCGCCGGGCTTCGACTTGTCGAGGACGACGACGTCGGCACCCGAGCCGGCGCCGCGCGCGCGAAGCTCCTTGGCGAGGTGGTACGCAGTCGAGAGCCCGTGGATGCCGGCGCCGACGACGACGTAGTCGGCGCGCTGCGGGAGTGTCATCTATTGCCTCCTAGACAACTCAGTTGCGTACACGTCGACAAGACGCGTAGCAGGTCAGTCGGCCGCGAACCACACGAGGCACGGCGCGCCTTCGCGGATCTTGCGGCTCGCGCGGCGGTAGCGCCAGCGCCCGATGCGCGTCCGATCGGGGCCGACGACGAGCAGGCCGCTGCTGCGCTCGACCACGAACTCGAGCAGCGCCTCGACGGGGCGTGGCGACCGCAGGCAGAAGCGCTCGACGTGAACGCCGAGGGTGTGAGCGAGCGCAGCGGGCGCCCGAAGCGACTCCTCGACGTCGGGCGGCGCGACGTAGTCGTAGCCGAGCACGAGCCCGCACGGGGCGAGGATGCTCTCCACCGCGTTGACGACGAGCAGCGGCTGGCCTGCCTCGACCGCGGAGTCGACGGCGAGTCGCGCGGCCTCGTCGACGAGCGGCGCCTCGAGGGTCGCGACGACGACGGGCCGCGACGTGCCCGGCCGGTCCGCGCGGGCTCGAGACCGGTCGAGCGAGGCGTGCGTGCCGTCAGCATCTCAGCGCTCCGGGTGGAGCTCCCAGCGAGGCGCGTTCGCCGCTGCGCGGCGGACGCGGCGTCGCCAGAACGGCATGTAGAGGAACATCCAGGCCATGCCGACGATGATCCCGAGGAAGACGTAGCTGCCCGAGACGAAGAGGACGAGCGGGACGAACACGACGAGCAGGATCACCGCGAACGCGAGGATCTCGAGCCGGAACCGGTTCATCTGCCGATTTCGGCGCGCGTACTCGTCCGGCGGTATCTGCGTCGTGTCCCAGACCCGCCCGCACGACTCGGGCAGGTCAGCCGATCGCCGTAGGGAACCGAGTGCTCCTCGCCGCACTCGCACCGAATCGCGATCGGAGGCGTCGACGCGGCCATCGCGCGATTGTAGGACAGCCGGCGTTGCCGTCCGCGCAACACGGCTGCTCGTGGCGCATTGAATCCGACCGGAGACAGTGTTATAGGTCCCTCGCGCGCACGTCTGCGTCGACCACAACGCTCCCCGGAGGTTGACCGTGGCTGAAGCCGTAATCGAGGAACGACATCTCCTCAAGAAGCTCCGCTGGTACGACGGGTTCGTCATCGCCCTCGCGACGCCGGGCTTCCTGCTCGGGTCGCTCGGCTACTCCGTCGGCGACATCGGCGGCTGGGGCTCCGTGCTCCTCTGGGGAATCTCCGCCGGGCTCGCGTTCTTCATCATGACGCTCTACTCCGAGATGGCGGCGATGTTCCCGGACAAGCCGGGCGGCTTCCCGCTCTACGCGCACGAGGGCTGGCGCAAGCACTTCACGCTCATCGGGCCGATCTCGACGTTCGGCTACTGGCTCGCATGGTCGGTGGTGCTCGCGTTCCTCGGCGTCTTCTCGGGGCAGATCATCACGGCGGCGTGGTTCCCGGACGAGCCGTTCGGGAGCGTCTTCTTCGGCAGCTCGGCGTCCGAGTCGTCCTACTTCTCGACCGGCGGCGCGGACATCGGTCTCCCGCACCTGATCGCCATCGGGCTGATCCTCGCCGTGTGGCTCTTCAACTTCAGCGGCGTTCGGGTCGCGGTCGGCTTCGGCTACCTGGCGGGAGCGCTGCTCATGATCCCGCTCTTCGTCTTCATGATCCTGCCGTTCCTGAACGGGGACTTCGACAGCGCGAACCTCACGTGGGGCGCGCTCGACGGAACGGCCGGGTCAGGTGAGGAGGCGACCTCGGTCTCGACGTGGGAGATCATCCGGCTCTCGTTCGTGTGGCTCTGGATCATGGCCTGGTCGTCGTGGGGCGTGGACACGTGCGCGACGTTCGCGCCCGAGTACAAGGACACGGTCAACGACACGAAGCTCGCCCTCCGGTCGGCGTGCATGTTCACGCTCGCCGTCTACATCCTGCTCCCGCTCGGCCTCGTCGGCGGGGTCGGCGAGGAGACCGTCGCGGCCTTCGACTACGTGGGTGCGCTCGAGACGCTCACCGGCTCGACTGCGCTGACGAACTTCTTCGTGATCGTCATCGTCGCGAGCTTCGTCATCTCGATGAACACGGCGACCGCGGACGGCTCACGTGCGCTGTACGGAATCGCGCGCGACGGCATGACCGTGAAGCAGCTCTACAGCCTCAACAAGTGGAACGTTCCCGGTCGTGCGATGACGCTCGACATGATCGTGAACATCTGCTTCGTGCTCTTCATCGGGAACATCTTCGGCATCCTCGCGGCGAGCAACATCGGGTACGTGCTCGCGCACTTCTTCGCGATCACGGGGTTCATCCTGTTGCGGCGGGATCGTCCGGACTGGCCGCGGCCGATCAAGCTCTCGCCGGTCTGGATTCCGATCGCGTGGGTGCTCGCGGTGGTCACGGCAGTGCTGACCTTCTTCGGGGTCGGCTGGTTCCAGACCGCAGCCGGCGGGTACGGCGGGACGACGGAGAAGATCATCGGCTTCGGCGTCCTGGTCATCGCGATCCTGCTGTTCTTGTTCAGGCGGATCGTCCAGGACGGCGAGAGGCCGCACTGGCGCGAGGATGCACCTGCCGTTCCGGACGCTCGGCAGTTGGCTCTGCTCGAAGAGGCGGCGCGCCCGGTTCCCTAGGCGCCGGCTCGAACGCGAGAGGGGCGGCACGCGCGGCCCCTCTCGCGTCAGAATCCACTTATGGAAGGTTCGAGGCCAGCGGAGTTCGAGGTCGAGATCGGCGGCGCGATCTCCGCGCCCGAGGCGTTCGGCGCATCGTTCGACATCGCGCCCGCGTCCGAGGCGCTCGAGCTCGGCGAAGGACTCGAAGGCGACCCCGCGATCGCGTTTCGCCGGACGCTCGGCATGTTTGCGACGGGCGTGACCGTGCTCACGACCCGCGTCGGCGAGCAGATCCACGGCATGACCGCGAACGCCTTCATGTCGGTCTCGCTGCGTCCCCCGCTCGTCCTGATCTCCATCGACCGACGCGCGAAGATGGGCGCAATCCTCCACGAGCGGACACGCTTCGGCGTGAGTGTTCTGGAGGCGAAGCAGACGGGGCTCTCCGATCGCTTCGCGGGTCGTGTCGCCGAGGAGCTTCCCGACGCGACATTCGAGATCGTCCACGAGACACCGCTCGTCGAAGGAGCCCTCGCGCACCTCGTGGCCCGGGTCGTCCGCTCGTACTGGGGCGGCGATCACTCGCTCTTCCTCGGCCAGGTCGAGTTCGCGCGCTACGGCGCCGGCCGGCCGCTGCTGTTCCACGGTGGGCGCTACGAGCGGCTCATCGAAGACCCGCACGTCTTCTCGCTGCTTCCGCGGGAGCTGCTCGACCCGATCCTCGCGCTCGGTGAGGAGCGCGAGTACGCCGACGGCCAGCCGATCATGCAGATCGGCGAGGAGGGGTGCGAGCTCCTGCTCGTCGTCGAAGGAGAAGCCCGGGTCGAGCGGCCGGGGCTCTCGAAGAAGGTCGGTGCGGGCGAGCTCATCGGCGAGATCGAGGTGCTCGACCCGGGTGGCGGCCGGATCGCGGACATCCACGCCGTCGGCTCGGTGCGGACGATCGCGGTGTCGCGAGATCAGCTGCTCGCGGCACTCGAGGCCGATCCGCGTGCCGCGCTGGCGCTCATCGAGGTGCTCGCAGCGCGCTTCCGCGAGACCGACGTGATCCACCGGACGGCGCTGCTCGCTCTCGGCGTCGGGCTTGCTCTCGCGGATTCGTCCGTCGTGACGCTCGCGCTGCCGGAGATCCTCGGAGAGTTCGACGTCGCGATCACGACCGTCGCGTGGGTGCTGACCTCGTTCAACCTCGTGCTCGCCGTTGTCGCCGTGCCGGCTGCGTATGTCTCGAGGAGGCGGCCGCGCGAGGCTTTCGTCGTGGGCGTCGTCGTCTTCGCTGTGGCGTCACTCGCCTGCGGGCTCGCTCCCTCGTTCGAGGTGCTCGTCGGAGCCCGGTGCGTCCAGGCGCTCGGCGCCGCGCTGCTCGTCACGTCGGCACTCGCTCTCCTCTCGCAGGCGAAGGGGAGCAACGAGGCGGCGCTCCGCACCTGGGTTGCCGCGGGCGTGCTCGGTGCCGCGCTCGGCCCTGCCGCCGGAGGAATCCTCACGCAGCTCCTCGGATGGGAGTCGATCTTCCTCGCGCAGGTGCCGCTCGCGCTGGTGCTGTTGCTGGCGGTTCGCGGTCCGGAGGTGCGTCCCGTTCCGGTTCGCGCGGGGCGTCCCTCGATCACCGCAAACTCCGCGCTGCTCCTGGTCGCGGGCGGGCTCGTCGCCGCGCTCTTCCTCGTCGTTCTCCTGCTGGTCGACGGGTGGGGGATGTCGCCGGCGGCGGCCGGCCTCGTCGTGACGGTCATGCCGCTCACCGCGATTGCGGTCGGTCGTCTCCGGCCGCGGGCGCTCGGCGGCGTGCAGGGCATCGCGTGCGGTGTGATCCTGCTGGCGGGAGGCTTGGCCGCGCTGGCGCTCATGCCGCGCGCCGGGTGGGGCTGGACGATCCCGCCACAACTCCTCGTCGGCGCCGGGCTCGGTCTCACGGTTGCAGGGCTCACGGAGCTCGCGCTTCGCGGCCGGGCCGATCAGGTCGTGCACGGCGGCTGGACGATTGCCGCACGCCACGCGGGCGTCGTCCTCGGGCTCGTCCTGCTCGCTCCGGTGCTCACGACGGCGCTCGAGGAGAACCGCGACGAGGCGATCCGCGCCGGCGCGGCGGTCGTGCTCGACAGCGACATCCCGCCGCTCGACAAGCTCGGGGTGGCGCAGGACGTCCTCGACGAGGTCGACCGCGCCGAGGAGCTCGGCGAGCTTCCCGACGTCGAGCGCGCGTTCGAGGGTCGGCCCGACGACGACGAGTGGCGTGCGCTCACGTCCGGCCTCCAGGAGCAGCTCGACCGGGCGGTCACGAGTGCGTTCTCAGGGCCGTTCCTGCTCGCCGCGGCGCTCACGCTGTGCGCGCTCGTTCCCGTCGCTCTACTGCGGAGGCGGCCGGCGTGAGGCGCTTCGCGCCGGTGCTCGTCGCGCTCGGGCTCGTCGCGGCTGTCGTTGTCCCGTACCTCGCGCTCGGCGGCGGGCGCTTCGAGCCGGCTCCCGTCGCGGATCCGTGCGAGGCGCGGGAGCAGCCCGAGGCCGACGGCCTGGGGGAGACGATCGAGCGGATCGCGCTCGCCGCAGTCGACGGCGTTGCGTGCGAGCTCGACGTCTCGCGCGAGGAGCTCGTCCTCGCGCTGCGCAGCGAGGAGGCGCTCGACGACTTCGCCGACGAGCAACTGCTCGACCGAGACGAGCTCGAGCAGGCGATCACTGACGGGCTCGTGCGCGCGGTCGACCAGGCGGTGGCGGCAGGAGACCTCCCGTCGTTCGTGGCCCCACTCGTGCGCCGCGCGGCGGAATCGGTGCCGCCCTGGCTGATCCTCGAGACGCTCGAGCGTCTCGGAAGCTTCCTGCCCGGCTAGCCGAGGTCGGGCAGCTCGGCGAGCCAGGGCGTGCGGTAGCCAGACTCGGTCCACACCACGGGGAAGAACGACTCGTCCATCGAGAGGTCGCCGCGGCGACGGTAGCGCGAGTAGTTGACGTCGACGTTCGTCTCGTGGAAACGCGCCTCGACCGGCAGGAAGTGGGAGACGAGCGCCATGCGCGCGACGGTTCCCGAGTAGTTCGGTGCCGAGCCGTGCCAGGTGAGGCCGTGGTGGAACGAGCCGCCGCCGGGCTTGACGACGACCGGAACCGTGTCGAGCTCGGTGCCCTCGGGTGCGGCGGCACGCGGCCCGGCGAGCCAGTCGTCCGGCGCGTGGAACTCCGACCGCGTCGGCGGCGACTTCGGCCAGACGTGGGAGCCGCGGACGAACTCGATCGGCCCCGCGTCCGCCTGCGTCTCGTGGAGCGAGATCCAGCACGTGATCATCTCCGGCGGCACGAGGTAGTCGGCGTACGACGAGTCCTGGTGGAAGCCGATCGCCTTCGTCCCCGGCGGCTTCCAGAGGACGTTGTCCTGGAGGATGCGCACGCCGCGGTAGCCGGCGAGCTGCGCGGCGAGCCGACCCGTGCGCTCGGAGAGCACCTGCGCCGCGACGACGTTGTCGGCCTTCCACGCGTTGCAGAGCTGTCGCGTGCGGTCCTCGGGATCGCGGCCGGGCACCCAGTTCACCTCGTCGGGCCGGATGCCGGTCTCGTACTCGCCGTCGAAGAGTGGGACGTAGCGCTCGCGGAGCAGCTCGAGGCCGCGTTCGCGAGACGAGTCCCTCCTCGACGACGAGGAAGCCATCGCGCTCGAACGCGTCGACCTGCTCGGCTGTGAATGACTCGATCACGCTCGATAGGGGCACCGACCGTCACGAGCGCGGGCGCGTCTTGTCCGGGTCGTAGAACGGGAAGCGAACGACCGTCGCGCGGATGCGCTTCTGGAGGCCGTCGAGCTTGCCGACCTCGAGCGCCGTCCCGAGCTCCGCGTACCTGCACCGCGACCCGCGCGAGCGCGATGTTCTTCTTGAGGATCGGGCTGCGCGTCCCGCTCGTGACGACGCCGACGCGCTGGCGGCCGACGTAGACCTCGTCGCCGTGGCCGGCGGTCTCGTTGCCCTCGAGCTCGAGCCCGACCAGCACGCGCTGCGGATGCGCATGGCGCTCCTCGAGCGCCGCGCGGCCGACGAAGTCGTCGTCCGTCTTCAGGTCGACCGCGAACCCGACCCCCGCCTCGAACGGGTCGACCTGGTCGTCGAACTCGTAGCCCGGCGAAGATCAGGCCCGACTCGATGCGCAGGATGTCGAGCGCCTCGAGACCGAGCGGCGTCAGGCCGTGCTCCTCGCCGGCCGACCAGATCGCGTCCCACACCGCCGGCCCGTCCGAGGGATGGCACCAGACCTCGTAGCCGAGCTCGCCCGTGTAGCCCGTGCGCGAGACGACGATCGGGATCCCGTCGTACGTGCCGATGCGACCGACCGTGAACCGGAACCACTTGAGATCCTCGAGCGAGGTCTGCGTCGGCGGCGTCCACACGATCTTCTTCAGGAGCTCCCGGCTCTCCGGGCCCTGGACGGCGACGTTGTGGAGCTGGTCGGTCGACGGCTTCACCCACGCCTTCAGGTCGAGCTTCTCGCGCAGCTCGTTCAGCCAGATCCCGTCGTACTCGTCGCCGCCGACGAAGCGGAAGTTGTCCTGCCCGAGGCGGTAGACGGTCGCGTCGTCGATCATCCCGCCGGTCTCGTTGCAGAGCGCCGTGTACGTGACCTGGCCGACCGAGAGCCGCCGCGCGTCGCGCGTGATCGCGTGCTGGATGAGCGCCTCGGCGTCCGGGCCGAGCACCTCCCACTTGCGAAGCGGCGAGAGATCCATGATCGCGACCTTCTCGCGGCACGCCCAGTACTCGGCGATCGCGCCCTCGTTGTCGAAGCAGTGCGGGAGCCAGTAGCCGCGGTACTCGACGAAGCTCTTCGTCAGCTCGCTCGTGCGCGGGTGGAACGTCGTCTCCGCGTCAGCACCGGGTCGGCGTCGGCGGTCACGCGGCGCGCGATCGCGACCGAGAACGTGTTGTCGGGCGCGTACACCCGCACGTGGACCGGCGTGATCTGCCAGCCGTTCGCCGGGTCGATGTCGTCCGGGCACGCGGACGACGCGCACACGAGGTCGCTCATCGCGCGGAGGAGGACGTAGTCGCCCGGGCGCGACCACGGCTCGTCCATGACGAAGACGTTGTTCGCGTCGAAGCCCGTGTTGTAGAAGAAGTTGAGCGCCTCCCAGCCCATCCGCGGCGCGATCCCGAACGGCGTCACCTGGCCGTTGAAGTTCTCCGAGCAGTTGACGTGGCCGGGGTAGCCCTTGTCCTCGTAGTACTTGGCCGTGCAGGCGAGGCCGAAGGTGTCGTGGCGGCCGACCGTGTCGCGGACGACCTCGATGAGCGGATCCTGGTCGACGTCGTAGAACTTCCCGTGCAGGCCGGGCTGCGGGTACGCCTGGCCCATGAGCGAGCGCGTCGTCGTCGCGTCGAGGCCGCGCTCGAGCCCCGACTCGAGCTTGCCGCGATGGAACGCGAGGAAGTCGGAGCACTGCTTGCCCTCGACGTCGATCACCTGGATGAACTCGCCTGCGCGCACCTCGTAGGCGAGCGCAGTCGCCGGCGTCGACGCGGAAGTCGAGCCGCGGCTCGGCGAGCGGGGGAGGGAGCTCCTGCTGCTCGTAGGTGCGCGGTGTCGCACGGCGCACCTCGACGAGAAGCTCCGAGGGCGGCGGCGCGCCGTCGACGATGCGCCCCGCCGGAGCAGCCACGACGACGGTCACGGCGCGCTCCGCGCGGAACGTCTGCGCCGATCCCGCCGGCGACCACTCGCCGAAGAGCCGGACCGCACGTGCGTCCGCGGGATCGAGCCCGCGCGAGCCGAGCTCGTGCGCGAGCAGGCTCCCGTTGCGGTCCGCCAGCGCAGCGCGGATCACCGTCGCGGGCGCGTCGGCCGAAGCGTCGAGCGCAGCCGCGTCGTCGCGCCCGTCCGCGCCGAGCACCGAGACCTCGGCGGTCTGATTCCCGCGCGTGTCGACGACCGTCATCCGCTCGTCCGGCCCGAGGGCGAACACGGTCGCGCCGCCTGGCCGGACGAGGTACGTCTCGACGAACGGGTCCTCGGGGAGCAGACCCCGGATCAGAGCCGGCGAGGAACTCACGTCACGCGCTCGCCGGCGCCTTCGCCTCCATCTCGGCCGCCTCGGCGATGAGCTTCTCGGCGAGCTCGCGCTTGCCGTCGGCGTCGAGCTTCTTCACCTCGTTCTCGACGGCGCGACGGTTGTACGACTGGTTCCAGTAGTCGAGCGCCTCGAAGCCGAGGAGAACGGCCTTGCCGACGAACTGGCGCAGCACCTCGTTGGTCGGGCCCATGACCCAGCCGGCCTTCGCGTCGCGCACGTAGCGCTCGAGCTCCATGTCGCGCTTGTAGCCGGAGCCTCCGCACGCGTGGAGCATCTTGTCGACGACGTGCGCGACGTTCTTCGCCGCCTCGAACTTGATCTGCCAGGCCCAGTGGAGGTAGTCCGCGCGGGCGATCTCGCCGACCGCGAGCACCTTCGTGTTGTCGTCCGTGGCCCTGTCCATCGCCTGCGCGACCGAGTAGACGAAGAGGCGCGCCGCGTTCGTGTCCATGAGCGCCTCGCCCACGTAGTCCTGGATCGTCGGGTAGTCGGCCACGCGCAGGCCGACGTCGACGTGGCGCTTGCGCGTCGTGTGGCGCTTGGCGATGTCGATCGTGCCGAGCGCGATGCCGTTCCAGACCGACGACGAGCCGATCAGGAACCACGGGTCGACGGACTCGTCGTTCGACGCGGCGCCGTCGCCCTCCGGGCCGACGAGCTGCTCCGCCGGGACGTCGACGTTCGGGACCTCGAGCGGCCCCGACTGGTTTCCGCGCAGACCGAGCGCGTCCCAGAGCGACGGCTGCGACTCGACGTCGTCGCCGTCGATGACGAACACCGAGAGGTCGTCGTAGCCGGTGAAGTCCGGGCTCGTCGTCTGCACGACGTAGAAGTCCGCGAAGCCTGCCGAGGTCGTCCACGACGCCTTCTTGCGAACCTTGTAGCCGCCGTTCGAGCGCTCGGCCCCCGACGAGATCGGGTACCAGAAGTGCGATCCGGTCTCGGGGTCGGAGTAGGAGAGCGTTCCGATCTTGCCGGTGCCGAGTGGGCGGATGTACTTGTCGATCAGCTCGGGCGTCGGGCGGAACATGATCGTGTTCACCGCGCCGATGTGCATCACGTAACACATCGCGGTCGACGCGCAGCCGTAGCGCGCGATCGTCTCGCACGTCATCGCGTAAGCGACGTGGTTCTCGCCGAGGCCGCCGTACTCCTCGGGGACGGTGAGCGCGAGGAAGCCGTGCTCGCCGAGGAGCTCGAGGTTGCGGCGCGGGTACAGAAGCTCGTCGTCGGAGCGCTTCGCGTTCGCGCGCATCTCCTTCTCGCAGAGCTCGATGAGCGTCGCGCGGAGCTCCTTCTGGCGGTCGGTCAAGACCCAGTCGGGATCCCACTCGTAGCCGAGCCCCCAGAACGGCTCGCCACCCCACAGCTTCTCGGACATTCCGACCTCCACGTCGTTGGCTTCTCGCTGCCATCGTAGGCCGCGCCCGCATCGCGGGGCAAGCGGCTACGTCGCGGCGAGGACTGCGAGAAGATCGTCGCCGTAGCGCTCGAGCTTCACGGGGCCGAACCCCTTCACGCCGGCGAGCTCGTTCATGGTCTGCGGCCGGAGCGAGGCGAGCTCGCGGAGCGTCGCGTCGTGGAGGACGACGTACGCCGGCACCGCGTCCTCCTGCGAGCGCTCGAGGCGCCAGCTGCGCAGGCGCGTCACGAGCTCCTCGTCGACGTCGGTGTCACTGCTCGTCCGGATCTGCGGCGGCTGCGCCGTGCGGTCGACGTGCAGGACCCGGAAGCCGTCGGGGGTCGTCACCTCGACGAGTGCGCCCGAGAGCTCGATGAGCTGCACCCACCGCCGAACGTCGCCGTCGCTGGCGGCCGCGAGCATCCGGTAGGCGGCGGAGCGGCGAGCGGACGGGGGCGCCTTCAGCGACCCGCGCAGCGTCGCGACCAGGCTCCGGCGACCGAGCGGCCACGTGAGCGAGTCGACCGCATCGACGATCGCCTCGCCGATGTCGTCGGGCAGCGGAGGCGGCGGGCTCGAGATCGACGCCGATCCGCGAGTCGACGGCGCGCACACGTCGCAGCTGCCGCACGGCCCGACGAACGCCTCGCCGAAGTGCGCGGCCACCTGCTCGTGCCGGCACACGCGCGTCTCGGCGAACGCGACGATTCGGTCGGCGCGCGATTCTGCGACGAGACTGGCGCGGTCGAGGAGCGCCTCGACCCGCTCCCGCGCGTCCGCCGGAGCGGCCGTGAGCTCGATGCGCATCAGCCGCCCCTCGTCGAAGCTCCGCTCGAGGAGCCCTGCCTGCTCGAGCATGCCGACGAGCACGCGCGCGTCGCGCTCCGGCACGAGCGCCGCGAGGTCGTCCGAGTCGACGAGCCCGCTCGCGTCTCTCAGCGCGCGGTAGATCGAGCGCAGCTCCGCCGCGGTCGGCACGTCGGACACCGCGAACCGGCGCAAGGCCGTTGCGTCGCTCGGGCTCGCGAGGAGAAGCGTCTCGCTCGGCTCGCCGTCGCGTCCCGCACGGCCGACCATCTGGACGTACCCCTCGAGCGAGTCGGGGTAGTTGACGAGGCAGACGAGCCGCACATCAGGCTTGTCGATGCCCATGCCGAACGCCGTCGTGGCGACGACCGCCTGGCGTCCTTCCGGACACGAAGTCGTCCTGGACGCGCGTGCGCTCCTGGGCCTCGAGACCCGCGTGGTAGTGCTCCGCCCGGAATCCGTGGCCACTGAGGACGCGCGCGAGCTCCTCCGTCGAGCGTCGCGAGCGCGCGTAGACGATCGCGGAGCCGCCGCGCAGCGCGCGCAGTCGCTCGACGAGGATCCCGATGCGGTCCTCGGCGTTCGCGACCTCCTCGACGTCGTAGCGCAGGTTCGGGCGCATCACGCTCGTGTGGACGACGTCGAGCGACCGGCCGAGCGCCTGGCCGATGTCGCGAGCCGTCTCCGGAGTCGCCGTCGCGGTCATTCCGAGGAGCGTCGGATCGCCGAGTGCCTCGAGGCCGCGCCGGATGAAGAGGTAGTCGGGGCGGAAGTCGTGCCCCCACATGCTCACGCAGTGCACCTCGTCCACGACGACGAGCCCGATGCCGACATCGGCGAGGAGCTCGACGAAGCGAGACTGTCTCAGACGCTCCGGTGCCGCGTAGACCAGTCGCGTGTCCCCGGAAGCGACACCGGCGAGGCGCGACGCGGTCTCCTCCACGGACAGCGAGGAGTTGACGAAGGTCGCGGTCGCCGCGATCTCCGGCGGCAGCTTGTCCACCTGATCCTTCATCAGCGCGATCAGCGGCGAGAGGACGAGCGTGGGCTCGGGGCGGAGCATCGCCGCGAGCTGGTACGTGAGCGACTTCCCGGAGCCCGTCGGCATGAGCGCGAGCGTGTCGCGGCCCGCGATCGCGGCGCGCACGACGTCCTCCTGCCCGGGCCGGAAGGCGTCGAAGCCGAAGAGGTCGCGCAGCGGTGAGGCGAGATCGGTCAGGCGCGCGAGTATTGCAGCGGCCTCGGGCGACCCCTGTGCCGATTCCGTGCCAACCTCAGCTCCAGCGCGGGACGTACGAGGCGTCCGGATCGCGGGCGATGCCGTCGTCGGGTAACGCGTCCCAGTCCGGGGCCTGGGCCGTATAGATGTGGGCCGTGAGCTGTAGGCCCGTTGGGTCGTCGAGCGTTCCCGCCGCGATCCCCGTGCGCTCTGCGTCCGCCGCCTTCCAGAACATGCTCGAGCCGCAGTCGCCACAGAATGCTCGCCTGGCGTGGCGACTCGAGTCCGGGCTCTCGATCCAGTGGAGCGTTTCCCCGTGTATCTCGAGATCGTCGTCCTGCGCCGCCGCGAACGCTCCCACGTTGCCGCCCCACCGGCGGCATTCGACGCAGTGGCAGAGAACGACGTCGCGCAACGGCCCGCGCACCTCGTAGGTCACGGCGCCGCAAAGACAGCGGCCCGTCGCTCGAATCTCCGCCATGAGGGAAGACTAGAATCGCCGGATGCCGCTCGTCGCCGATCACATGACGCGCAGCCTCCTGACCGTCTCCGCGGACGCGACGCTGGGCGATGCGGCCACGGCGATGGCCGAACGTGGCGTCGGCGCCGTGGTCGTCCTCGAAGGCGAGTCGATCTCCGCAATTCTCACCGAGCGCGACGTCATGAAGGCGGTCGCGGCGGGCAGGGACGGCAGTGCTCCCGTGACCGAATGGATGACCCGTCATCCCGACACGATCGAACCAGGCGACACGACCGACCACGCGGCGTCGCTCATGATTCACGGCGGCTTCCGCCACTTGCCTGTGGTCGAGGACCGGAAGGTCGTCGGGATCGTCTCGATCCGCGATCTCATGAAGGTCGCGCTCGACGATCGCTCGCCGCGCGGCGTCTGATCGCGAGAGCCTGTCGCCATTGCGGCGCTCGCGCGCGGCTCTTACCCGACGACGCGGTCGAGCCAGCGCTCGAAGAGCGCGCGACCCTCACCGCGCATCCCGTCCGCTCCGTCCTCGATTGCCGCGAGGAACGCCGGGGCGCCGTCGGCGCCGAGCGTGCGCTCGAGCGACGCGACGTACTCGGGCACCTCCGCCCACTCTCGCGCCATCTCCGCCGAGACCTCGAGGTGGAACTGCACGCCGTACGCCCGCTCGAAGCGGAACGCCTGGTTCGCGTATGCGGGAGAGCTCGCCAGCCGCACGGCGCCGTCCGGGAGGTCGAAGGTGTCGCCATGCCACTGCAGCGTCACGAGCTCGTGAGGAGCCTCGCCGAACACGGGGTCCGAGCGCGCCTCTCCGGTCATGCTGACGGGCAGCAGCCCGACCTCCGGCTCCGGACCCGGGTAGACCTTCGCTCCGAGCGCTGCGGCGAGGAGCTGAACGCCCAGGCACACGCCCCAGTACGGAGTTCCGGCACGAACGGCGTCGCCGATCGCGCGCTTCTCGTCTGCCAGCCATGGCAACGCGTCGTCGTCCGTGACCGACATCGGTCCCCCCATGGCGACGATCGCGTCGTACTCGCGCCAGTCGGGAAGCGGCTCGCCCTCGTCGAGCTCGACGCGCTGCAGCTCGGCGCCGCGCTCGCGCAGCACGTCCTCGAAGACGCCCGGCGGCTCGCAAGCGATGTGCTGCAGGACGAGGGTGCGCACGGCGCGGAGTATGCCGCCGTCGAGCCGCCTCGACCTCAAGTCGTCCGTGGCGAAGGCCGATTAGCGTGGGAGCATGGCGCGCCGTCTCGCATTCGTCGCCCTCCTCGCGACTGCCGCGCTCGTGTCCGGCTGCGGAGGCGCCGCTCCCCAGATCCCGGAGTCTGCGAGCCTTGCGCCGGCCGATGCCGTCGTCTTTGCGCGAATCACGACCGACGACGAGTCGTCCCAGTGGCAGAAGGCGGAACGCGTCCTCGAGCGGATCCCGGGCGTGCGCGACACGCTTGTGAGCGCGATCGAGCAGGGCCTGTCCGACGAGGGCCTCGACTGGAAAACGGACGTCGCTCCGGCCGTCGGGGACGAGGTCGTGGTCGTCGCGACCGCGAACATGCGACCGATCGTTCTACTCAAGCCGGAAAGCGAGGAGAAGCTCGCCGCGTTGCTCGCGAAGAGCGACCAGGAGATCGTTCGCAGCGAAGTGGACGGGTGGGTCGCCCTGGCAGAGAAGGATTCCGACCTGGCCGACTACGGCGCTGCGCTCGAGCGTGGCACGATCGAGGGCGACGAGTCCTTCGCCGCCGGGGTCGAAGCGCTCCCCGACGAGAGCCTGGGCCTCGTGTGGGTCGATATGGAGGTTCTCTCGAAGCGGTTGAGCCCCGTTCTCCAGCAGGCCACGCAGCAGGAGCTCGACCTCGGCATCGACTGGCTATCCGCATCACTCTCGGCCGAGGACGACGGGATGCTCGTCGCGATGGGCGCGCGCACGCCCGGCGCGGGCACCACGCACTACGAGCCCGAGCTCTTTCGCAGCGTGCCGGCCGACGCGGTCGCAGCGGTTTCCTTTGGAGGGACGCAAGGTGCGCTCGACCGGCTCCAGGGCCAGGTCGACGTCGACGGCGTCGCGAAGATGATCGAGCAGGCCACCGGCGTGTCGCTCGACGGCATCGTCGACGCCCTCTCCGGTGAGGGTGTTCTCTACGTGCGTCCCGGCGAGAGCCTCCCGGAGGTGACCCTCGCTCTTGCACCGCCCGATCCGGACGAGACGTGGACGACGGTCGACCGCCTCGCCCGCAAGCTTTCGGCGGAGATGCAGGCGCCGGTGACGACGACGATCGAGAACGGCATCGAGGTCTCGAAGATCGTGGTCGACGACGTCACCATCCGCTACGCGCGCCTGAACGCCGACACGATCGTGGTCACGAG
The DNA here is from genome assembly GCA_963822885.1 of uncultured Gaiellaceae bacterium. Lineage (GTDB taxonomy): Bacteria > Actinomycetota > Thermoleophilia > Gaiellales > Gaiellaceae > GMQP-bins7. The sequence goes on along the minus strand of CAWGJJ010000013.1, from coordinate 112,851 downwards.
TGGCGAGGACGGGCTTTCACTGCTCACCGGCACCGGCCCGAAGCTCGTCGACTCCGAGGGCTTCGCCCGAGCTGCTGAAGATGTCGGCCTCGCGGATCGCACGAAGGGCTTCGTCTACGTGGACGTCGACGGGATGCTGCCGCTGATCGAGAGCCTCGCGGGCGAGAGCATTCCTCCCGACGCGCGCGAAGGCGTCGCCGCTGTCGACTCGCTCATCTTCCAGACGTCCGGAGACGGCGACACCACCAGCGTGAGCGGCTTCGTCCGCGTGCCGTAGGGCATTCGCGAACGCTTCGCTCAGTGCCCGGCGGGCTTCTCCCAGCCCTCGAGAACCGGCGCCGTGTAGTCGGCTCCGACCGTCTTCGAGCCCTCGACCCAGGGGCCGAGCTCGGGCTGGGGGAACTTCGTGTGGTCGGCCTTGAGCTGGATCCCGTACGAGTTGCCGCTCGTCAGGTGCTTCACGAGCACCTTGCGCGCGATCTCGTCCTCGCGCCCCTCGGGGATTGCGAAGTAGATCTTGAGGAAGGCATTGCTGTAGCGGTCGAAGACGGCCGGCATGCCGTCCTCCTCGAGAAGCGCGATGTCCTCGAGCCAGTTCAGGTCCTCACCGGGAGTCGCGGCCATGAGGTCGACGTCGTCGAGAAGCGAGATGTCCTCCTGGTACGGGAAGCGGTGGCCGGCGAGGAACTCGGCATCGATCGACTTGATCTTCTCCGGCTCGAGGTACGCGAGGTCGTGGGAGCTCATGCGTCCACCGAGTGCAGGTCCGTGACCTGCGCCGTCGGGTTCGCCATGAGCTCGTCCTCGGCCTTGATCGCGAGCAGGCGCTGCACCTCGGCGAGGATCTCGCGCTCGGTCTGACCGACCGTGTAGGTCGTGCCTGCGAGCGGCACCTTTGCCATCGCCGATGCCTCGACCGTCAGCGCCGCGAGATCCTCCGGTTCGAGCGAGTGCACGTTCGTCTTGCCGCACGCGCGCGCGAGCATCTGCAGCTCCATGGTCATCGTCGTCAGGAAGTTGTAGACGCGCTCGCGACGCGTCCTCGACGACGAGCCGCTTGCGCAGCTCCGGATCCTGCGTCGCGACGCCGACCGGGCAGCGGCCGGTGTGACAGTGGTAGCACTGGCCGGCCGGGACGCCCACGGTGCCCTCGTAGTCCGTGACGCCGGGGATCTCCTTGTTGCAGTTGAGAGCCATGAGCGCCGAGTGCCCGATCGCGACCGCCTTCGCGCCGAGCGCGATCGCCTTCGCGACGTCGGCGCCGTTGCGGATGCCGCCCGCGACGACGAGGTCGATCTCGTCCGCGAGGCCGACGTCCTCGAGCGCACGGCGCGCCTCGGGGATCGCCGCCATCAGCGGGATGCCGGTCTCCTCGGTCGCGATGTGCGGGCCTGCGCCGGTGCCGCCTTCCGCGCCGTCGAGGTAGATGATGTCCGGGCCGCACTTCGCCGCCATGCGCACGTCGTCGTACACGCGCGACGCGCCGAGCTTCAGCTGGATCGGGATGCGGTAGTCGGTCGCCTCGCGGATCTCCTGCACCTTCAGCGAGAGATCGTCGGGACCGAGCCAGTCGGGATGCCGTGCAGGGGAGCGCTGGTCGATCCCCGCCGGGAGCGAGCGCATCTCCGCGACCTGCTCGGTGACCTTCTGCCCCATGAGGTGCCCGCCGAGGCCGACCTTGCAGCCCTGCCCGATGAAGAACTCGCACGCGTCGGCGAGCATCAGGTGGTGCGGGTTGAACCCGTACCGCGACTGGATGCACTGGTAGTACCACTTCGTCGAGTAGTCGCGCTCCGGCGGGATCATCCCGCCCTCGCCCGAGCACGTCGCCGTGCCCGCCATGGACGCGCCCTTCGCGAGCGCCATCTTGGCTTCGAGCGAGAGCGCGCCGAACGACATGCCGGTGATGTAGATGGGGATGTCGAGCTCCAGCGGATTCTTCGCGAAGCGCGCGCCGAGCACGGTCGTCGTGTCGCACTTCTCGCGGTAGCCCTCGATGACGAAGCGCGTCAGCGTGCCGGGCAGGAAGACGAGCTCGTCCCAGTGCGGGATCGGCTTGAAGATCGAGAAGCCGCGCATGCGGTAGCGGCCGAGCTCGGCCTTGATGTGGATGTCGTTGACGACCTCGGGCGTGAAGATGCGGCTGCGCCCGAGGACGTCCTTCTGGGTCGGAGCGCCGTTCTCGTTAGCCATTCCGCGCCTCCTCGCCGCTGCCGAAGGCAGCAGGCGACTTCAGGGATTTGCCCGCCCGCAGGGCGGGAGACCTTGCGGCGATTGTTCCGCGATAGCGGAACGATCGCTCGCAGAACATCACATCACCAGCTTCTTCTCGGAGGGCTCGAGGGAGTCGTAGTTGTAGAGAACCTTCCCGCAGACGAACTTCTGGAACTCGGGCGGCGAGCCGAGGCCGTAGATTCGGAACTTGCGCTCGATGAGCTCGGTGTCCGCGTCCGTCCACTCGCCGGGGACGCAGTCGATGCCGAGCGACTTCACCTTGCCGCCGACGTAGATCGTCCCGTCGTACATCGAGTCGCCCAGGCCCGGCCCCGCGTCGCCGCAGATGATCTGGCGGCCGCGCTGCATCATGAAGCCGGTCATCGAGCCGACGGAGCCGCCGATGATGATCGTGCCGCCCTTCTGGTCGATCCCCGTGCGCGCGCCGACCCGTCCCTTCACGACGAGGTCGCCGCCGCGCATCGCGGCACCCGTCAGCGAGCCGCCGTTCCCGTCGACGACGACGACGCCGGACATCATGTTCTCGCACGACGACCAGCCGACGCGGCCCGTGATGTGGATCTCCGGCCCGTCGATGAGCCCGCAGGCGAAGTAGCCGAGCGAGCCCTCGAAGCGAATCCGACAGCGGCGCAAGATCCCGACGCCGAGCGAGTGGCGGCCCTGCGGGTTCTGGATCACGACCTCGTCGAGGCCTTCCTCGTAGAGCAGGCGGCGAAGCTCGAGGTTGATCGTCCGCGTCGTCAGCTCGCGCGCGTCGAAGGTGGCGACGCCGTCCTCGACGACGGCGTTCCGCGGCGCCTCGGCGATCGGCTCCGCGAGCCCGCGCGCGTCGTAGGAGATCTGCCGCTCGCCTACCGCTGCCACTACGAGACACCTCGCCGCTCGTAGGGGTCGTACGTGTCGATCTCGTGGTCGACGATCTGCTGAATCGCGATCTCCTCGGATGCGAGCGCGACGAGATCGTCGGATTCGTAGAGCACGAGCGGCTTCGCGGCGAGCTCGTCCTTCGCGACGCCGAGCTCGTCCTTCGTCACCGCGATGTAGGTGAAGACGCCGTCGAGCTCGTCGAGGGACTGGTGCATCGCCTCCTCGAAGCTCGAGCCCTTCGACATCTCCTCGGCGAGGTACACCGCGATGATCTCGGAGTCGCACTCGGACATGAAGCGGCGGCCGGCGCGCTCGAGGCGGCGCCGCCACATGAAGTAGTTCGTCAGCTGGCCGTTGTGGACGACCGCGACGTCGGAGTACGGGTAGGCCCAGTAGGGGTGCGCTCCGGCGATGTCCACCTCGGACTCCGTCGCCATGCGCACGTGGCCGATGGCGTGGGTCCCGGTGAAGTCGGCGAGGCCGTAGGTCTCGTGGACGCTCTCCGCGTCACCGAGGTCCTTGACGATCTCGAGCGAGTGGCCGAGCGAGAGCACCTCGGCCTCGGGGATGTCCTCGACGAAGTCGGCGAGCAGCTTCAGATCGCCGTCGTAGTCGAACGAGACGCGAAACGCGTAGGGCGTCTCCTCTTCGACCTCGTTGATGCGAGCCCCCAGCGACGCGAGCCGTGCCTCCACCTCGACGCGGTGGCGGCGCAGGCGCTCGGTGAAGTCGAAGTCGCGCGGCGTGTTCGCGTCCGCGAGCTTGTAGCGCATCACGAGATTCCCGTTCTCCGGCGTCCCGTACAGCGCGTAGCCCGTGGAGTCCGGGCCGCGGTGCTTCATCGCCTGGAGCATCCGCGTCATCTCGTCGCCGATGGCGTGCTCCGACCCGTCCCGGTAGATGATCCCCGCGATCCCGCACATGCGCCTTCGTCCTCCTACGGCAGAACGTCGAGGTACTCCGTCACGTCCCAATCCGTGACGGTCGCACAGTACCTCTCCCACTCGTCCCGCTTGTAGTGCATGAAGACGGTGTACATCTCGTCGGGCAGCGCCTTGCTTGCACGACCTCGTCCGCCTCGAGCGCGTCGAGTGCGTCGCCGAAGGTCATCGGGATGCGCTTGACCTCCTTGCCGGCCTCCATCGCCTCGTAGATGTTGCGCTCCTCGGGCTCGCCCGGATCGAGCTTGCGCTCGATGCCGTCCTGCATCGCGGCGATGAGCGCGGACATCGAGAGGTACGGGTTCACGGCGGAGTCGACCGAGCGGTACTCGAAGCGGCCGGGGGCGGAGACGCGCAGTGCGGTCGTGCGGTTCTGGAAGCCCCAGTCGGCGAAGACCGGCGCCCAGAAGCCGGTGTCCCAGAGACGGCGGTACGAGTTCACCGTCGAGGCCGTGACCGCGGTCAGCGCGCCGAGGTGCTCGAGGATGCCTCCGATCGCATAGAGGCCGACCTGGCTCGGCTTCTGCTGGTCGTCGGTCTCCGGCATGAAGGCGTTCTCGTCGCCTTTCCAGAGCGAGATGTTGTGGTGGCAGCCGTTCGCCGAGACGCCCATGAACGGCTTCGGCATGAAGCACGGGAACGCGCCGAGCTCGCGGCCGACGGCCTTGCAGATCTGGCGGAACGTCGAGAGGTTGTCGGCCGTCTTCTCGGCGCGGTCGAAGCCGAAGTTCAGCTCGATCTGGCCGGGGGCGTCCTCGTGGTCGCCCTGGATCATGTCGAGGCCCATCGCCTGGCCGTACTCGACCACTCGATGGATGATCGGCTGGAGCTCGGAGAACTGGTCGATGTGGTAGCAGTAGGGCTTCGTCTTGCCCGTGACGGCAGGCGTGCCGTCCTCGTTCAGCTCGAGCCACATCATCTCGGGCTCGGTGCCGGCGCGGAGGTGGAGCCCGGTCGCCTCCTCGAACTCCACCTGCATGCGCTTGAGGTTGCCGCGGCAGTCCGAGGAGAGGAACGCGGCCGGGATTCTTGCGCTCCTCGCGGTTGCGGAAGCAGATGCACCAGACCCGCGCGACCTTCGAGTCCCAGGGGAGCGGCTGGAAGGTCTCCGGCTCCGGGACGCCGACGAGCTCGGCGGCCTCCGGGCCGTACCCGATGTAGTTGCCGTGCCGGTCGGTGAAGAGGTTCGCGGTCGCGCCGTACACGAGCTGGAAGCCCTTCTCCGCGATCGTCTCCCAGTGCTGCGCCGGAACGCCCTTGCCCATGATGCGGCCGGTGACGGAGGGGAACTGGTAGTAGATGTACGTGATCCCCTCGGCGTCGATGCGCCGGCGCACGTCCTTCACGAGATCCGCGCGTCCGTCCGCTCCGACGAAGCGTTCCAGGTCCGTCGCCACCTGACTCCTCCTTTTCCCCGGCGTTGTCGTGCGGGAGCCTAATCCAGCGACTAGCGTTGCGTTCGATGAGCAATCAGCGAGCTGAGCAGCTGACCGCCGAGCAGCGGACGGCCCTGGAGGCCGAGCTCGCCGAGCTCGAGGGCCCTCGGCGGAAAGAGGCGATCCAAGCGATCAAGACGGCGCGGGAGTTCGGGGATCTGTCGGAGAACTTCGCGTACCACGACGCGAAGAACGAGCAGGGCCTGCTCGAGGCGCGGATCCGCACGCTCCGCGAGCGCCTAACGCATGCCGTGACGGTCGAGCACGACACGGACGAGCACGTCGGCGTCGGCTCGATCGTCGAGATCGCCGACGCGGACGGCGACGCGATGGAAGTCGAGATCTCCGCGGTCGGCGGCGTCTCGCCGGACTCGCCGCTCGGCTCCGCTCTCATGGGCGCAGCTGTCGGCGACGTCGTCGAGGTCGAGGCGCCCAGCGGCTCGTGGAAGGCCCGCGTGCTCGCCATCCGGCGCGGATGAGGCCGGAGACGCTCGATCTTCTCTCGTGGGTCGCGCGCGAGCCGCGCGCCTACCCCGACGCGATCGAGGTCTGGCGGACGAACTGCCCGCAACACTCCGTGTGGGAAGACGCGCTCGACGAAGAGCTGATCGCGATCGTTCGGAACGGGTCGCACTCGAACGTTGTGGTCACCGCGCGTGGGCGGGCGGCGCTGGACGGCGCTGTGAGCGGCCTCGCGGAGCTGCACGCGCGCGAAGAAGCGCGCTTCGTCGAGACCCACCCGCGCTCGCGCGAGCTCGCGGAGCGGGCGCGGGGTTTGCTCTTCGAGGGCGTGCCGATGCACTGGATGCGCAAGTGGCCGGGCGGATTCCCGGTCTTCGTGGAGGAGGCAGAGGGTGCGCGGTTCGTCGACGTCGACGGGATCGAGTACGTCGACTTCTGCCTCGGCGACACGGGTGCCATGACCGGCCATGCGCCTGCCCCGACGCTGAAGGCGGTGATTGACCAGTCAGCCAAGGGGATCACGCTGATGCTTCCGACCGAGGACGCGCTCTGGGTCGCCGCCGAGCTGACACGCCGATTCGGTGTCTCCTCCTGGCAGTTCGCCCTGACGGCCACGGACGCGAACCGCTTCACGATCCGGCTCGCGCGGCACTTGACTGAACGGTCAACCATCCTGGTGTTCAACTGGTGCTACCACGGCACCGTCGACGAGACGTTCGCGACCCTCGACGCGGACGGGGTCGTTCGCGCGCGAAGCGGGAACCTCGGGCCGCCGGTCGATCCGGCAGTGACGACCCGGGTCGTCGAATTCAACGACGTCGATGCGCTCGAGCGGGAGCTCGCTCGGGGTGACGTGGCACTCGTCCTCGCCGAGCCTGCGCTCACGAACATCGGGATCGTCCATCCGGAGCCTGGGCTTCCACGATGCGCTGCGGGAGCTGACGCGACGGCACGGCACGCTGCTCGCGATCGACGAGACGCACACGATCTGTTGCGGCCCGGGCGGGTACACGCAGGCCCACGGGCTCGAGCCCGACGTCGTCACGATCGGCAAGCCGATCGCGGGCGGCATCCCTGCAGCGGCGTACGGGTTCTCCGAGGAGGTCGCCGCGCGCCTCACCGGGCGGATCGAGCTCGAGGACGTCGACGTCGGCGGGGTGGGAGGAACGCTCGCCGCGAACGCGCTTTCACTGGCTGCGATGCGGGCGACTCTCGGCGAGGTGCTCACCGAAGAGGCGTTCGCGCGGATGATCCCGCTCGCCGAGCGGTGGACGGAAGGCGTCGAGGCAGGCATCGCAGAGTCCGGCCTGCCGTGGCACGTCACGCGCCTCGGTTGCCGCGCCGAGTACCTCTTCGGCCCGGATCGACCACGCACCGGGCAGGAGGCGCACGACGCCGGAGACGCAGCGCTCGAGCGCTACATGCACCTCTACGCGCTGAACCGCGGCATCCTGCTGACGCCGTTCCACAACATGGCGCTCATGTCGCCCGCGACGACGGAAGCCGACGTCGACCGGCACACGGAGGTCTTCCGCGAAGCGGTGCTCGAGCTCGCGAGCTGACGACCGACTAGAGCCAGATGCGGCGAACGACGTCGCCGGTCGAGATCGTCCCGGGAACGATCACGTGCGCGTTCACGCCGCGCAGTCGCAACTCGCGGCCCTCGGGCGAGTTGATGAACTTGAGTGCGTCGGACCCGAACCGGGCAGAGAACTTCGCGCAGCCCGTGTGCGGCTCTTCGGAGATCTGGACGACGACGGTCTCGCCGATCTGGAGACGGCTGCCGACTGGAAGGCTTTCCTTGTCGAGGCCGATGTCGACGAGCAGGTTGTCGCCGGCGAGCGGCCAGCGCTCCGGCTCGGCGATGAGACCGAGCATGCGTGTCGACGCGATCGTGAGCTGGTTGTCGCGGTGCACGCGTCCGTCCGCGTTCACGCGTGCCGTCCAGCGGTCGCCCACGAGCCCGTCCTCGACCGTGAGCTCCGCGGTGTCGGGCGTCTCGCGCTCGCCCTCGCTCGGCCGGACGACGATGAGCTCGAGCGTCCCCTGCTCGGTGCCGAGTTCGCGGAGCTCGGGAAGCCGCTCGTCGAGGCGCTCGCGGGTCACGTGCAGGTCGGTGCTCACGGCTCGAGATGCTAGCGACCGCCTCACAGGCCGGACAAGACGTCGAAGTCGGCGTTGTCCTTCGCCGCGTCGTCGGGATCCTCGCGCGGGGAGGATTTGCCGCTCGTGAGCGCCGCCCTGTCGATGATGCGCGCGCGTACGCCTCGGAGCACGCGCGTGTCGTCTCCGAACGCGCCGGTAGGCCAGAGAGCCTCGAAGTCGCCGAGGGGCGTGACGATGCCTCCGTCGTCCCTGCGCACGAGGTACGTGAGCTCCAGCCGAACGCCGTCGCGCTCGTATCCGGTGCCGCCGTTCTCGTCCGGGTCCGGCGCGTGTCGCCAGCCGTCCTCCTCGAGGAGCGCGGCGATCCGCGGGAGGTCGGCGAGCCAGACGGCGATGTCGACGTCGAAGTGCGCTCGCGTGATCGATCCGGCGTGGAAGTCGACGGCCCAACCGCCGAAGAGCCAGTACTCGATCTCGCCGCGCTCGAGGAGTGCGTCGACCGATCCGAGCGCCGCCAGCTGGCTCGCCGCGACGCTGCGGTAGGTGACGAACGCGAACGAGCATGCCGTCCTCCGAGACGTGCTGCTCACGTGCGACCTCCACGAACGCCGAGCGATCCCAGTCGGGGAAGAACGTGTCGCCGTCGACGTCGACGTCGATCTCGGTGAGCACGAGCTCGTCGGCGTGGGCGAGCGCCTCCGCGTAGATCTCCGCGCCGCCGATGACGAAGACGTGCTCTTCGTCGGCGAGGAGCGCGAGCGCCTCCTCGAACGACCCTGCGCGCTCCGCGCCGTCGGCGCTGCCAGGTCTCGTTTCGCGTGACGACGACGTTTCGTCGGTCGGGCAGCGGTCGAAAGCGATCCGGAAGCGAATCCCAGGTCCGCCTGCCCATCACGACCGCATGGCCCGTCGTCAGCGACTTGAAGTGTTCGACGTCCTCCGGCAGGCGCCACGGGATCCCTCCGTCGCGCCCGATCACGCCACCGCGCGCGACGGCGGCGACGAGCGAGATCGTCACACGGCGACCGGCGCGCGGATCGCCGGATGATGCTCGTAGCCGACGACCTCGAAGTCCTCGAACGCGTAGTCGAAGATCGACGGCGGCCGTCGCGTCAGGCGAAGCGACGGGTACGGGAACGGGTCGCGTGCGAGCAGGGTCTCGACCTGCTCGCGGTGGTTGTCGTAGATGTGGCAGTCGCCGCCCGTCCACACGAGGTCGCCCGGTTCGAGGTCGGCCTGCTGCGCGAGCATGTGCGTCAGGAGCGCGTAGCTCGCGATGTTGAACGGGACGCCGAGGAAGACGTCGGCCGAGCGCTGGTAGATCTGACACGAGAGGCGCTCGCCGCCCGACACGTGGAACTGGAAGAACGCGTGGCACGGCGCGAGTGCCATCCGCGGAATCTCGGCGACGTTCCAGGCGCTCACGATGATCCGGCGAGAGTCGGGATCCTCGCGAAGGAGCCGCACGACTTCGGCGATCTGGTCGACGTGGCCGCCGTCCGGTGTCGGCCAGCTCCGCCACTGCACGCCGTAGACGGGCCCGAGCTCGCCGTCCGCATCCGCCCATTCGTCCCAGATCGTGACGCCGTGCTCCTGGAGCCAGCGGACGTTCGAGTCGCCGCGCAGGAACCAGAGGAGCTCGACGGCGACCGACTTGAAGTGCACCTTCTTCGTCGTCACGAGCGGGAAGCCCTCGGACAGGTCGAACCGCATCTGGTAGCCGAACGTGCTCACCGTGCCGGTTCCGGTGCGGTCGCTCTTGGGCGCGCCCTGCGCGAGCACGTGGCGGACGAAGTCCTCGTACTGGGCCACGAGACGAAGATAGCGCCGCACCCGGCGGTGAGCCCGATCCGGAACCGCCCCGCGGCGGGCGGTGTACCACGTCCGGATGAGGCGATTCATCACGCTGCTCGCGCTGCTGACGCTCACGTCCGCGAGCGCCGCTCGCTGCGTCTCAGCCCCGATTCGAGCTCCCGTACGACCTCGTCGTCGCGCCAGACGGGACGATCTACTTCCCCGACCGCTCACGCGTCCTGACCCTCCAGCCTTCGACGGGGCGGGTTCGCATCCACACGAAGGTCGCCGGCGCACGCGAGCTCGCCGGACTCGTTCTGGCGCGGGACGGGACGCTGTACGCGGCCGATCTGCCGAGCGGACGGATCCTGCGCATCCCCCGCGGCCGAGCGGCCGTCGACGTGGCGACGGTGCCGATGCCCGTCGACCTCGTCGTCGATCCTGCGGGCTCGACGCTCTGGGTCGCGTCGATCGCCGACGGTGTCGGGCTCGTGCAGGTCGATGTCGCCTCCGGCAGCGTCGAGCCGTTCGCCGCCGTCAGGCAGCCGCACGGGGTGGCGCGAACCGCCTGGCGGCGACTTCGTCGTTCACGACGGCCACGCCGTCAGCAGGGTGGAGGGTGCGACGGGCGTCGTGACGCCGCTCGCGAAGGTCGACGCCTTCAAGGTCGTCGTCGCCCGAAACGGTGTCGTCTACGGAGCGACGGGTGGCCCGAGCGGGGGCCGGGTCGTCCGCATCTCGCCGAGCGGTCGGGTCGTCCCCGTCGCCGGAACGGGTCGGCTCGGCCCGCACCGTGACGGGCGTGCCCTGGCGGCGCCGATGCTCCCGAGTGCCATCGCGCTCGCTCGGGACGGAGACCTGCTCGTCGCCCAGATCGACCCGGTGCCGGCGATCCGGCGCGTCGACCTTGCGCCGGGGACGATTACCACGCTCGCGCCGCGGGCGCTGACGAGCGTCGCGACGCCTCGGGCGGGGTCAGGTCGTGAGGAGCGGCGTCTGGGAGCCTTCCTCCACGAGGACCCAGCCGTCGAACTCGTCGAAGCGGTAGGGGGCGTTCATCGGCACGACCGCCGATCCGTCCGCGTCGGTCAGGAAGCCGCCGCACAGCGCTGCGAGCTCGCCGTCGCGCGTGAGCCAGAGCTCGAACGGTCGGCCGCTCTGCGCAGGCGGAAGGCCCGCGACCGTCAGCTCCATCGGCCAGTTCCCGGCGGCGTCGATGTCGAACACCGCGAGCGAGGCCGTCGCGCTCGGCGCGCTCGGCGTTCCGGTCATCGTCACGGTGAAGTCGACGTCGCGACCGCCTCCGTCGACGAGTGCCGCACCGAGCGCGAAGGCGGTGACGGCGAGCGCTGCGGCGAGCGCGAGGAGCGCGCCGCGCCGTCGGCGAGGTCGCAGCTCCGGCGCGTCAACGCGAGCTGCCTCGGGAGGAGGTCCCGGCTGCGACGAGGAGCTCGTGGACGCGCTCGAGACGTGCTCGCTCGGCGGAGTCGAGATCGGTGCCGACGAGCTCGTCGAAGTCGGGTCTCATCGCAGCTCCTCGTCGAGCGCGTCGGCCAGCCGCGAGAGAGCGCTCCGCGTCCGCGTCTTGACCGTGCCGAGTGGGATCGCGAGCCGATCGGCGATCTCGCTCTGCGAGAGACCGCTCCAGTACGCGAGCTCGATGACCGGGCGCTCGTGGTCCGGAAGCACCTCGAGGGCTCGGTGGACGCGCCACGCGGTCCACGATGCCTCGGCCTCGTCGGACGGATCCGGGTCGCGGCCCGGTCCGTCCTCGAGCTCGGCGACCGGCTCGGGCGTGCGTCGGTAGGCCGTCGGTGATCGCGTTGCGCGCCACGGCGTAGAGCCACGGCGCGCCGCGTCCTCGGGACGGGTCGTAGGTCCGCGCCGAGCGCCAGATCGCCACGAAGGCGTCCTGGGTCGCGTCCTCCGCACGTCCGCGGTCGCCGAGCCGTCGCAGCGCGAGCCCCAGCACCGCGCGGGCGTAGCGTCCGTGCAGCTCCTCGAACGCGGCGCGGTCGCCGGCGGCGACGCGTGCGATCAGCTGCCCGTCGGTTGCCTCGGGAAGCTCCACGCGGTGCATGATTCCCGGTCCAGCCGGGAACGAACCGACCCGAATCGCGAGCGACGCAGCCATGTGTGGATTGCTACGCGCTCGCGACCGAGGCGGATTGCGCCAGCGCCTACCCGCGCGCGGCGTCGAACTTCGCGGAGACGGCGTCCCAGTCGACGACGTTCCACCACGCCTCGAGGTAGTCGGGGCGGCGGTTCTGGTAGTTGAGGTAGTAGGCGTGCTCCCACACGTCGATGCCGAGGAGCGGCGTCTTGCCGTCCATGACCGGCGTGTCCTGGTTCGGGGTCGACTCGACGGCGAGCCCGGATCCGTCCCAGACAAGCCACGTCCAGCCGGAGCCGAAGCGCTTGACGCCCGCGTCGTTGACCGCCGACTTCAGGTCGGCCAGGCTGCCGAACTTCTCGGAGATCGCGTCGCCGAGCGCGCCCGACGGATCGCCTCCGCCGTTCGGGCCCATGATCTCCCAGAACAGCGTGTGGTTCGCATGTCCGCCGCCGTTGTTGCGGACGGCCGTGCGCTTGTCCTCGGGGAGCGCGTCGAGGTTCTGGAGCACCTCGTCTATCGGCTTGTCCATCCAGTCGCTGCCCTCGAGGGCCTCGTTCAGCTTGGTCACGTACGCCGCGTGGTGCTTGTCGTGGTGGATCTCCATCGTGCGTGCGTCGATGTGCGGCTCGAGCGCGTCGAACGCGTAGGTCAGATCGGGAACGCTGTACGCCATGCCTGCCTTCTCCTCTCGATACGAGTTTCGTCCGGGCAAGGATATGCTCCGCCGGTTCCCGCCCCGCCCTGGAGGAAACCGAATGTCGAACTTCGTCGAGATCAGGCCCCGTGAGCTGAAGCCGGCGCTCCTCGAGCTGGACGGCATCTCCCGTACGTCGGTCGAGGCTCATTACCGCCTCTACCAGGGTTACGTCGGAAAGCGGAACGAGATCCTCGGCAAGCTCGCAACGGTCGACCTCGGCGCGGCGAACCAGATCTACTCGGAGATCCGGGCGCTCAAGCTCGACCTCACCTTCGCGGTCGGCGGCATCAAGAACCACGAGATCTACTTCGAGCACCTGGGCGGCGCCGGCGGCGATCCGGACGGCGCGATCGCAGGGCTCATCGAGCGAGACTTCGGCTCCGCGGACGCCTGGCGAGCCGACCTGCGCGCGACGGGGATGGCCGGGCGCGGGTGGGCCTGGACGGCCTACGACTGGGACGAGGGCAAGCTCTTCAACTACATCGGCGATGCGCAGAACTCGTTCCCGGTCTGGAATGCCACGCCGCTCGTCGCGCTCGACGTCTACGAGCACGCGTACTTCCTCGACTACCAGACCGATCGTGCCGCCTACATCGAGGCCTTCCTGCGGAACCTCGACTGGGGCGTCGTCAACGGCTGGGTCGACAGCTACTCGATTCCGACCGAGTAGCCCGTGAAGGAGGCGCTCGCGGTGCTGGGCGGGTACGTCCTCGGCTCGATGCCGTTCGGCTACTGGGTGCCGAAGCTCGTGCGGGGCGAGGACATCCGCACGAAGGGCAGCGGGAACGTCGGCGCTTCCAACGTCTTCCGCGTCTACGGTCGCTCGCTCGGTATCCCGGTCGCTCTGCTCGATCTCGCGAAAGGCTTCGCCGCCGCCGCGCTCGGGCTCTGGGTCGGCGGTGCGCTCATCGGCGTTCTCGCCGCCTCGGCGGCGATGGTCGGCCACGCCCGTCCGATCTTCCTGCGCTTCGAGAAGGGCGGGAAGATGGTTGCGACCGCGGGCGGAGCAACCCTTGCGCTCGCGCCGCTCGCCGCGTTCGTCTGCATTGCGGTCTGGCTGGTGGTGTTCATAGCGACCCGCTACGCGTCACTCGCCTCGCTCGTGACCGCACTTGCGCTCGCGATCCTCGTCGTCGTCCTCGACTATCCGTGGCCGATCATCGCGTTCGGGATTGCGGGAGCAGCAGCCGTCATCGTTCTCCACCGCCAGAACATCCGCCGCCTCGTCGGCGGCAGCGAGCACCGCTTCGAGCGGCAGCGGGCTAGCGGCTGAGCCAGGCGGCGAGCGTCGTCTGGTGCGGGCTGGGCTCGCCCGTCGCGAGCTCGCCGCGGAGCTCGCCGACAGTCCCGTAGCGCTCGGCCACGACGTCGTGCACGTGGATCGTCTCGAAGTTGACCTGCCGTGAGAGCAGGAAGTCCGAGTCGTCGAGCTGCGGGAGCGTGTCGAGCGCGTCGCGCAGGGCGTGGCGCACCGAGTCCTCGACGAAGCGCGGCTGCAGGTGCGCGTGCTCTACGACGAAGAGCTCGTCCGGACGTTTGAGCAGGTCGTAGATCGGCGCGCTCATCGAGCGCTCTGCGACGTCGACGAGGACTTCCGCGTCGAGATCCTGTTCGGTGCCGACGAACAGCGTCTGCCGGCCGCGCTGGTTGTGCGTCGCGATGGGGACGAGCTCGAGGATCTTCTCGACGTCGTCCGTCTCGAACCCGGCCTCGAGAAGCCGCTCGGACGCGCGGTTGCGAACCAGCCCTTGCGCACAGGGGCACGCGTTGATCCCGGTCGCCTCGACGCCGACGGCCCGACGCGTGCCGCTCTCCGACGCGGCCGCGATGCCGCAGAGCGTCACCATCTCCTGCGTTGCGAGGTTCGTCACCGGGGTGCGGCGATGGATGGGCCACTGCGCGCGGATCCACACCTCTGCGCGCAGCGCTCCCTGGCGCTCGACCACACGGCGCGCGATGTGCTCGGCGAGCACCTCCACGAGAAGCGCTTCGCGCTCGACGACGAGCTCGATCGCTTCCTCGAAGAGCTCGGGGAAGCGCGACATGTGCACGCCCTTCTGGTCGGCGGCGAGATCGACGGTGCAGTCGATCACCGCGGCCATGACCGTGGCGGCGTTTCCACGACGGATCCGGACCGCTTTCTGCACTCCCGAGACGCCCGCGCGCGACAGCGCGAGCGCGATCTCCGGCGGGGACGCCTGGAGGTCGTCAGCGAGCTTCACGCCGTCCGCCACGCGGCCACCGTAGCAGCGTGTCGTCAGCGCAAGAGGCGTGACAGCCTGCGATCCTTGAGCAGGCGCCCACCGGTCTGACAGCTCGGGCAGTAGTAGATCGTGTGCTCCTCGAAGTCGACGCGCGCGATGGGCGTGCCGCACTGCGGGCAGGGCTCGCCGAGCCGGTTGTGGACGACGTAGACGACCGAGTCGCCCTTGCCCTGCTCGCGCAGCTCGAGCGCTCGGGTCAGGTCCTCGTGCATCGCCGCCCCGAGTCGTTCGACCTCCTCCGCCGCGAGGTCCGTCGACGCCTTGAACGGTGAGAGTCGAGCACGCAGCAGGATCTCGTTCGCATGTGCCCGGCCGATCCCGGCGAGCGCCCGCTGGTCTCGGAGAAGCGGGTGCAGCTGTCTGCGCTCGCGGCCAAGGACCTCCGCGAGTCCGGCGGCGTCGAGCTCGAGCGCGTCGGGCCCGAGGTGGCCGAGGTCCTCGTCGAGCTGCTCGGGCGTCACGAGCCAGACGCCGGCGCGCTTCTTCTTGCCGGCCTCGGTGAGGATCAGCTCGCCACCGTCGACGAAGCGCAGCCGGAACATCGGCGTCTTCGGTCTCTTCGCACCTGGCGCGAGATAGCGAAGACGCCCCGCGCTCATGAGGTGCACACGCAGCACGAGGTCGTCACCGTCGAGCGGAAAGAGGAGGTTCTTCCCGCGCCGGCGAGAGCCCTCGAGCCGCCTTCCGTCGAGCGCGGAGAGCGGAGGCGAGAAGGTCTTGAGTGTTGCGATGTGCGCAGGCCCCGCCTTCTCGATGGGCGCGCGCGAGACGAGCGGGTCGAGCTCGCGCACCCAGGCCTCCACCTCGGGCAGTTCAGGCATAGCCCTCGAAGGTTAGGCGGCTGCGGGCTCGGTGACCGTGTCTTCGATCGGCTCGGGCATCTCGCGCAGGTGTCGTTGCGGCGAGAAGATGATCCACAGGACAGCGGATGTGCCGCCAATCGCCCCGACGACGATCGTCTCTCGGAATCCGACCCAGGTCGCCAGCGCGCCCCCGAGGAGCGTCCCGAGCGGGATCGTGCCCCAGACGAGGAAGCGCATGACGGAGTTCATGCGTCCCTGGAGCCGTGGTGGGCAGATCGCCTGCCGGTAGCTGACCTGGACGATGTTGTAGACGACCACCGTGAATCCGAAGATGAGCATCGCGGCGACGAGGAACGGGATCGCCGCGTTGCCTACGGGTGCGAAGGCGACGAGGAGCATCGTTGGCCCGAAGAGCGCAGCGGAGGACGATCGTCGTCGGGCCGATTCCGAAGCGCCGTGAGATTCGCGACGACGTGAGCGCCGCGGCGAGCGAGCCGAGGGCTCCGGCCGAGAACACGAGCCCGATGAGACCGGGCGAGAGGTCGAGCTCGCGGACGGCGAAGACGAGAATGATCGCGAACGCGACGCTCGAGAAGAGATTCGATGTCGCCGTGCATCCGGCCTGCGCGCGGAGGTTCGGGTTGCCGAGGACGAAGCGGAGGCCCTCCTTCAGCTCGACCCACATGCTCGGCTTGCGACCGTCGATCTGTCGCGACCTCCGGCCGCGGCTCCTCCTTGCGGATTCCGAAGATGAAGAGACCGGAGGCCAGGAAGCTGAGTGCGTCGAGGAGAACCGCGTACGGCGCGGTGAACACCTCCACGAGCACGCCTCCGAGACCCGGCCCGCCAACCTGCGCCGCCGAACGGCTGACCTCGAACTTCGAGTTGCCCTCGATGATCTGGTCGCGCTCGACGAGCGCCGGCAGGTACGACATGTACGCGACGTCGAAGAAGACCTGGAAGATCCCGACGAGGAAGCCGACGACGAAGAGCTGCTCGAGCGTGAGGACGTCGGCGACGTAGGCGATCGGGACGGTGAGGAGCAGCACCGCGCGTCCGAAGTCGCCCGCGATCAGGATCGGCCTCCGCGGCAGGCGGTCGACCCACACGCCAGCGGGCAGCGTAAAGAGGATGAACGGCAGGAACTCGACGGTGGTGAGCGCGGCGACCTCGAAGGTGCTCGCATCGAGGACGAGGATCGCCACGAGCGGAAGTGCGAGCCCTCCGACCTGCGAGCCGAACTGGCTGATCGTCTCCGCCGACCACAGCTTGAGGAAGTCGCCGTGGCGCCAGAGCCCGCCGGTGGGCCAGAGGCTACGCATCGTCACTCGGCGGTAGGCCGGGCCTGCGCCCGGAAGAGCGCATACGCCAGGACGTGGCGCTCGCCTGCCGGATCGTCGGCGTCCGTGCATGTCGGCAACGAGCCGGTTGAGCCGCCGCTCGAAGCGACGCCGGTCCGCAGGCGTGAGCTTGACGTTCACGAGGCCGGCGGCCTCGCGTCTCGTCGCCCGGAGGCGAGGAGCTCGTCGGCGGCGTGGCGGAGCATCAGCGCGGAGAGCGCGCCGCCGCGAAGCTCGTCCGGCATCGACTCGTCGGTCTTCAGCACGAAGAGGCGGGCGACGCGCCCGTAGTAGCTCTCCGTGAGCGCGCGCACCTTGCGGGTACGCACGACCCGAATGAGCCCGGCCTCCTCGAGAACCTTCACGTGGTGACCGACCGTTCCCTTCGGCGACTCGAGCGCGGCGGCGAGCTCCGTCGTCGAGGCGCGCGCTCGCGGAGAAGACTCGACGATGCGCGCGCGGGAGGCCTCGGCGAGCGCGCGCAGCTGTCGGGGATCCTCGACGACGAGGACGTCGTCGAGCTCGTAGTCAGGGTAACGGTCGATGATCGCGGAACATACGGGAAATCCCGACCGTTCGCAAGGCGGGCTCCGGCCTGGAGCACGCATGTGTCGACCCGGTCACGCCGTAACGGCCCCGTGAGTCGCCTGGCACGATGGGCCGATCGTGCGTCGCGGCGAGTGCGCGGGCGACGTCGTCGAGGCGCGGCATCGCGTTCACGCCGTCGCGGTCGCCGACGGCAAGATCGTCGCATCCTTCGGCGATCCCGCAGCTCGTCACGTTCTTCCGCAGCTCGGCGAAGCCGATCCAGGCGCTCCCGATCGTCCGTGCACGACACGACCTCGACGATGCCGAGATCGCGATCGCCTGTGCGTCGCATCTCCACCGGCCCGATCAGCTCGAGCCGGTGCAGCGCCTGCTTACCAAGGCCGCTGCGACCGAAGACGACCTCGAATGCGGCCCCGAGCCCACCCGGCTCGAGCACAACTGCTCCGGGAAGCACGCGGCCATGCTGCTGCTCTGTCGCGTCAACGACTGGCCGACCGAGGGCTACCGACTGCGCATCGCACCCTCTTCAGCACGCGATGCTCATCGGAGATCGCAGCTGCCGCCGAGGTCGACCCCGAATCACTGCCGACCGCGGTCGACGGCTGCGGCGTCGTGACGTACGCGCTGACGCTCGAGCGGATGGCGCACGCCTTCTCGCGCCTCGAGTCGCTCGACGGTGGTGGTCGCGCAGCCGAAGCGATGCGCGCGCACCCAGAGCTGATCCGTGGAGCCGGCGCGGCTGACACCGAGCTCATGCGGCTCGGCGACGGGTGGGTGGCAAAGGGAGGGGCCGAAGGGCTTCTGTGTGCAGCCCGCGACGGGCTCGGGATCGCGCTCAAGGTCGAGGACGGCGCGCAGCGACCGCTCCGCAGTGCGCTGGCGGCGTTCCTCGAGCAGCTCGGCTTCGAGCCGGGCGACCTCGCACACGTTCCGGTGGAGAACTCGCGCGGTGAGATCGTCGGCGAGGTTCGTGCTGTCCGGAACGAGACCGTTCGTTAACCGGATCGCACCTCTTCCACAATCGTCGTTTCCGGACTAGTATCCGCGCGCTTGGTGGTGGAGCCGGGGCGGCAGGCGGGCCGGCTCATGCTTGTCGGAAGGTCTGTATCCCGTTCGAGCGCGAGAGGAGAAGCCCAGCCCATGCTGTCTGTCGATATCGCCCTCCCCGAGGTCGAAGAGCTCCAACGCCTGGTCGAGCAAGGGCTCGAGAAGGGCTTTCTCACGTACGACGAGATCGTCGCGGGCCTCGACGATGTCGAGCTCACGAAGGAGCAGATCGAGGACTTCTACGCGTACCTGATCGACCACGCGATCGAGCTCCACGAGGGCGAGGAGCACAAGGATCTCCCGCACTCCGAGCCCGTCGCGGTCGAGGAGGAGAAGGTCGAGCAGAAGCTCGATCTCTCCGTCGAGCCGTCGCTCGACTCGCTCCGCCTCTACCTGCGCGAGATCGGCAAGGTGCCGCTGCTGACCGCCGACCAGGAGGTCTCGCTCGCGAAGCTCATCGAGCGGGGCGACATGAACGCGAAGCAGCACATGATCGAGGCGAATCTCCGGCTCGTCGTCTCGATCGCCAAGGGCTACCTCGGACGCGGCCTCTCCTTCCTCGACCTCATCCAGGAGGGCTCGCTCGGCCTCATCCGCGCCGTCGAGAAGTTCGACTACCGCCGCGGCTTCAAGTTCTCGACGTACGCGACGTGGTGGATCCGCCAGGCGGTCACGCGCGCGATCGCGGACAAGGCGCGCACGATCCGCATCCCCGTGCACATGGTCGAGAAGCTCAACAAGGTCGTGCACATGGAGCGTCAGCTCGTCCAGCGCCTCGGGCGGGAACCGCTGCCGGAGGAGATCGCCGAGGAGCTCGAGATCGAGACGGAAGAGGTGCGCGAGATCCTGCGCATGTCGCAGCTTCCGATCTCCCTCGAGAAGCCGATCGGCGAGGAGGAGGACTCCTCGCTCGGAGACTTCGTGCCCGACGAGCAGGCCGAGTCGCCGTTCGACACCGCCTCGCTCTCGCTCCGCCGTGAGGACGTGGAAGTCGCGCTGTCGGCTCTTCCCGAGCGCGAGCGGAGGGTCATCGAGCTGCGCTACGGGCTCGACGGCTCGCAGCCGTGCACGCTCGAGGAGGTCGGTCAGGCGTTCGGGGTCACGCGCGAGCGCATCCGGCAGATCGAGAACAACACGCTGAAGAAGCTCGAGTCGCTCCCCGAGGCTCAAGGGCTCCGCGACTGCGTCTAAAGGACGCAGTCTGGGGTCTGACTGAAGTCAGACCCCAGACTGACTCCGACACGTGCCTGGCTTTAGCCAGGCACGGGCTTTAGCGTTCCATCGTGGCGCGCATCGAATACGTCGGGCATGCGACGGTCTTCGTCGATCTCGACGGCGTTCGCCTGCTGACGGATCCGCTCCTGCGCAACCGCGTCGCGCACCTGCGGCGCTCGACGCCCGTCGCGGCGCGCACTCGCAGAGGCGTCGACGCCGTGCTCATCTCGCACGCGCACTACGACCACCTCGATCTGCCGTCGCTCGAGAAGCTCGGCAAGTCGATCCCGGTCATCGTGCCCCGCGGCCTCGGGGGGTTGCTGCGCAAGCGTCGCTTCGAGTCGGTGATCGAGGTCGAAGTCGGCGAGACCCTGGCAATCGGCGAGCTGCAGATCCGTGCCGTGCAGGCCGAGCACGACGGAAGCAGGAGCCCGATCGGCGTGTCGGCGGATCCAGTCGGCTACATCGTGTCGGGGTCGAAGTCGGTGTACTTCGCGGGTGACACCGACCTTTTCGACGGGATGGACGAGCTCGGCCCGGTGGACGTCGGGCTCATTCCCATCTGGGGCTGGGGGCCGGGACTTGGCAGCGGCGGCCACCTCGATCCGGCACGTGCTGCGGAGGCTGCGGCGAGGCTACGACCCGGGCTCGTCGTGCCCATCCATTGGGGGACGTACTTCCCGATCCACCTGGGACTCAAGGGTAAGCCGAGATTCGTCGACCTTCCGCCCATCGAGTTCCTCGCTGCGATGAAGGAGACCGCCCCGGCCGCGCGCGTCGAGATTCTTCGGCCCGGAGAGAGCCTGGATCTCTAGGCGGGAAGCAGGTCGGCGGACGCAAGCGCTGCGACGGTCTGCTCGCGAATCTCGCTCGCGACGTGCGAGACGTCCGCGCCGAAGGGCGCGTAGGCGACGACGTGGAGCCAGGCCGTCTGTCTCCGTGACCTCGCCGATCTGGACGTAGATCGCGAGCTCGTCCCCCTGTGGTACCGTCGAAGCCGCCTCCTGCGTGATTCGCCGCGCGTCGCTGAGTGACGCGCCGAGCCGCACGGGCAGGTCGACGGTGACGAGTCGGCGCGGATCGTCGACCGAGCGGTTCACGAGGATCGTCGAGACCATCGTCGTGTTCGGGACGAAGATCGCGGCGGCCCTCGTCGGTGGCGAGCGCCGTGTAGCTGAGCGAGATCTCGTCCACAACGCCTGTGAACTCCTGCACGGTTATCCGATCGCCGAGCCGGACGGGCTGCGTGAAGGCGAGCAGAACGCCCGAGCCGAGATTCCCGAGCGGCGTGGAGAGCGCGAGACCCGCGATGACCGCGAGCACGGCGCTCGAAGCGAGAAACGCACTCGCGACCTGCTGCGTGGCGGGGAAGATCGACAGCACGCTCCAGGTGCCGATGACGACGACGATCGCGACGATCACGCGCAGGAGAAAGCCGAACGTGGTCCGACGTCGTGCCGCGACGGCAGTGTCGGTCTCGGCAAGCCGCTGCTCGTACTTGTCGTACGCGGCATTCAGGAACATGCGGAGCACGACCACGACGACGACCCACACCGCGGCGGTGACGAGTGCGCGCACGGCGTCCGAGTCCACGCCCGGGGTTTCGGCGTGGAGCGCTGAGAGCCTGCCTCAGTCGCCCGCGAGGACCCGAGCCTTGGCCGACGCGTACTCCTCGTCCGTGAGTGCGCCCTGCGTGTGCAGATCGGCGAGGGCCTGCAGGCGCGTCGCGACGTCGGTCGCCGGCGGTGCGGCGATGGGGGCCACTGCCGATTGCTTCGGGGCTGCTCGCTGCTCTCGCCACCAGCCCGACATGCGCTCCCATGTGTCTGCGAAGAACGCTGTCCCCTGCGCGTCCGGAAACTCGAGCAGCGTCTGCCTACGCGTCAGCTCGATCCAGGTCGCGCCGAGCGCGACGAGGACGACGGCGACCAGCAGCCGGCTGAAGTCGACGACCGTCGCGCTCAGCAGCAGCGCGAAGCCGAGAAGGGCGAGCACGCTGTAGGCCCAGACGCGATTCTGGAAGGCAGGCGCCAGCCAGCCGCGCACGGTGAGCGCTCGCCGACCCGGGCCTGCGAGCCATGCGGCGAGCAGGAACAGCAGCCCGACGACGATCATGAGCCGGAACGAGCCGCGCATGAGCTCGGTGAGGATGTTCCAGGCGTCGCCCGCGGCCGTGCGATCGTCGCGTCGAGCGACGAGCTCGGTCACGACGTAGTTCCTCGTCAGACGTGCGGCGGCAAGCCCCACGAGCCCGACGACGACGAGCACGACACCGATGCCGCGCACGGCGCCGCGCCGGTCGCGGGCGAGCCAGACCGCGAGCCCGAAGGCGGCGAGCGTAAGGAGTGGGAGGACCCACGCGAGCGTCTTCAGGAGCTGGAACACGTTCTGTGCCGTGTCGAGCTCGTCCGAGCGCAGCACCACGATCTGGCCGGCATCGGCCGGGATCCGATCGACGACCTGATTTCCGATCCCGATCCGGTCGGCGGCCTCGATGATGATCTCGCGGAGGTCGAGCGTTACCTCGCCCTGGTCCGTCGAGACCCGATCGCCACCTCCCTCGAGCACCTGGACGAGCGTCGTGTGCGACTCCTCGAGCGCGACGCGGAAGAGATCCTGGAACACCGGCTGCTCGAGCGCGCGGTCGACGATCTGGTACGACGCCTGGCGCAGACCCGCTGTGGCCGCCCCGGAGAGGCCTTTGTAGTCCTCCGGCAGCTGCGTCTCGACCTCTGCCTGCACGTCGACGTTCGCGAATAGCTCGTCCACGGCCCGGTTCGCCACTGCACTCCGGATCTCGTCGTTGTCGAGCAGCGAGCTCGACGTATCCGAGAACACGGCTGTATTGAGGGCGACCCGGTCGATCCAGACCGCGAACGACGAGAGGAGTAGGAAGAGCCCCGCGACCACGAGGATGACCCAGACACCGGTGGCGCGCCCACGACTTTGCTTGGCTGGCACAGCGGGTTGGGGAGCCTGGGTGCTCATGCGCGGCGCGCTGACCCTACTGCTCGCCGAGTGAAAAAGCGGCGTGCAGAGCTCGTACGGCGTTCGCGATGTCCGAGCGCGGAATGAGGCACGAGACCTTGATCGGTGACGTCGTGATGAGGCGCAGGTTGATCTCCTCGTCGGCGAGCGTCCGGAACATGCGCGCCGCCACGCCGGGATGCGAGCGCATCCCCGCACCGATGAGCGCGACCTTGCCGAGATCGGAGACCTCCTCGATCTCGATCGGGCCGATCGACTCCTGGGCGCGCTCGAGCGCTCGTCGCGTTGCCTGCACGTCGTCCTGCGGGACGGAGAAGGAGAGCTCGGCCGACTCGTGCCCGACGTTCTGGAGAATCGTGTCGACGTTCACGTGCTCGGCGGCGACGGCCTCGAAGATCGCGGCCGCCGAGCCGGGCTGGTCGGGGACGCCGCGCAGGTCGAACAACACCTCGTCCTCCGAATGCGTCACGGCCGACACGATCGCCTGCTCCAGTCCCTCGGCACCCTGGATCCAGGTGCCAGGCTCGTTCGAGAACGTCGACCGCGCGTGGATCGGTACGTCCTGGTTGCGCGCGATCTCGACGGCCCGCAACATCAGCACCTTTGCTCCGGACGCCGACATCTCGAGCATCTCCTCATACGAGATGCGGTCGAGCTTGCGCGCCTCGGGGACGATTCGCGGATCCGCGGTGAAGACGCCGTCGACGTCCGAGTAGATCTCGCACGACGCTCCGAGTGCGGCCGCGAGCGCGACAGCAGTTGCGTCCGTGCCCCCGCGACCGAGCGTCGTGACGTCCATCGTGTCGCGGGAGAAGCCCTGGTAGCCGGCGACGAGGACGATTCGGCCCCGGTCGAGTGCCTCGAGCACGCGCACGGGGGTGATCTCGCGGATCTTCGCCTTCGTGTGCACCGGGTCGGTGAGAATCCCGGCCTGGGAGCCCGTGAACGAGACGGCCTCGTAGCCGAGGTCGTTCACGGCCATCGCGACGAGGGCGCACGAGATCCGCTCCCCGGTCGAGAGCAGCATGTCCAGCTCGCGTGGGTGCGGCTGCTCCGAGACCTGCCGGGCGAGCGCGAGAAGCCCATCGGTCGCGTCGCCCATCGCAGAGACGGTCGCGACCACCCGGATGCCCCGTGCACGCGCGTCGACGAGCCGCTGCGCGACGTGCTTGATCTTGTCGGGATCGGCGACGGACGAGCCGCCGAACTTCATGACGACGGTCTGCGGGGCCGGGTCGGGGCTAACGCTCACGCCGGAGATTGTGGCTGGAACGTCACCCGGACCGAAGACAACAAGACGTATGGGTGCTCGTTGACCCCGACTCCCAACCGCCGAGGCCAACGAGCGCTTCAGGCCGCGCAGCCGCTCGCGGCTGCTGGGAGCGGAAGTGCAGGTCGGCCCCGACGCGAGTCGCCGGGGCCGATCGTGCGGGTCTAATCGCCGTCCAGTTCCCCTACGAATTCCCCCTACAAGAAACAGTGGCACCTGGCGCCGGGCTGAAGCCGAGGCCAGTGCACCAGGGAACGGCGAGTCCTTGGGAGTCTGCGTCTGCCGGTCGTTGTGACCAATGTCCGAGTCGTAGTCGTTGAGGCCGCTGAACGCACAACGAATTGGCATGTTCGGCTGCGCCCGTCGAGTTCGTTGCGTCAACGATGCCACCGCTGGCTACGCTCCGGCGATGCCGCGGAAGGTCATGCTCATCGGGCTCGACTGCGCCGAGCCGTCGCTCGTCCTCGAGCGCTGGCGCGACGAGCTGCCGACGCTCTCGGGACTCATGGAGCGCGGTTCGTACGGCCGCCTGACCTCGGTCATCCCGCCGATCACCGTTCCCGCCTGGTCTTGCATGATGTCGTCGAAGACGCCGGGTGACCTCGGCGTCTACGGCTTCCGCAACCGGTCCGACCACACGTACGACGGCGGCTTCATCGCGATGTCGACGGCGATCAAGGAGCCGCGGCTCTGGGATCTACGTGACGCGTGCGGGCGGCTCGTCGATCGTGCTGTCCGTTCCCGGCTGCTACCCGCCGAAACCGCTGAACGGAGTCATGGTCGGGTGCTTCCTCACGCCGTCCGCTCGACTCGAAGTACACGTACCCGGCCGCGCTGAAGGACGAGATCGCGGAGGTCGTCGGCGAGTACCTCTTCGACACGAAGGACTTTCGCACGGACGACAAGGAGTACCTCCTGCGTCAGGTGTACGAGATGACCGATCGGCGCTTCGCGCTCGCCGAGCATCTCCTCGCAACGAAGCCATGGTCGCTCTTCGCGATGGTCGAGATGGGCCCGGACCGGATGCACCACGGGTTCTGGAAGTACATGGATCCCGAGCATCGAAAGCACGAGCCGGGGAATCCGTACGAGAGCGCGATCCTCGACTACCACCGGCATCTGGACGGGCTCATCGGGAAGCTCCTCGAGCACGCGGACGAGGAGACTGTCGTCTTCGTCCTCTCCGACCACGGCGCGAAGCGGCTCGACGGCGGCATCCGGATCAACGAGTGGCTGCGGCAGGAAGGGCTGCTCGCGACGCTCGCCGAGCCGGACGGTGTGTCGTCGCTGCGCGACGTCGGCGTCGACTGGTCGCGGACGACGGCGTGGGGCGAGGGCGGCTACTACGCGCGCGTCTTCCTCAACGTCGCCGGTCGCGAGCCGGAGGGGACGATCCCGCCCGAGGAGTACGAGGCGGTGCGCGACGACCTCGCAGCGCGGATCGCCGCGATCCCCGACGACGCCGGCGAATCGATCCCGACGGCCGTCTACAAGCCGGAGGAGCTGTACGGGGAGCCGCAGGGCGTTGCGCCCGACCTCATCGTCGTCTTCGGCGACCTTCTCTGGCGCTCGGTCGGAACGATCGGCGGCGACGAGGGCATCCAGACGCTCGAGAACGACACAGGCCCAGACGACGCGAACCACGCGCAGGACGGGCTGTACATCGTCGCCGGGCCGGGAGTCGAGGCGTCGGGAAGGCGCGACGCACACCTCCTCGACATCGCGCCGACGGTGCTCGAGATCCTCGGGATCGACGAGCCGTCAGGGCTTCGCGGCCACAGCCTGCTCGGCGGTGTCGGTGCCCGCTGACCCGTCGAGCTCGCGTTCCACCTCGTCGATGAAGGCCGCGTCGAGGGCGAGTCGACGCCTGAGATAGCCGATCGTCAGCAGGAGGTACTTCTCCCGATGCGGGAGGGAGCGGGCGCTCTCCTCGGCCTCGTCGAGGCGGTGTCGAAGGTCGTCGATCTCGTCGGTGAGTGGCGAGATGCTGGCACGAGTAGGCGCCTCGCCGACGAGGTCGGCGATGAGGAGCCGCAGGAGCAGCTCGCTCTTCACCGGGACGAAGCGCGCGGGGGTTCGGGCGTACTCGCGAAGCGCTTCGAGGCCTTTGTCAGTAAGCGTGTAGACAGTACGCTCGCGGGTCCTTCCCGGCTCCTTCCGTGCCTCCAGGTACCCGAGCCTCGCAAGCCGCTTCGGCTCCGCGTAGTACTGGCTCTCGCCGGCCCAGTCCAGTATCCGGCCGCGGCGAACCATTCCCCGAAGGTCGTGCGGCGCCGCGCCGCCGCGCCCGACGAGGCCGAGGATCTCGTAGGAGAACAGGCTCAGATCGCTGCTTGACATAACTGTGTTTCATAGTTATAGCTACCGCGACAAGGTACCGACGGGAGGAGCGGAGATGGACGAGTTCATCGAGCGGCAGCGTGCGATGTGGGCTGCAGGCGACTACGCGACGCTGTCGGAGCACATCCGGGACGTGGGGGAGCGCGTCGTCGCACGTGCCCGTGTCGATGCGGACATGCGCGTGCTCGACGTCGCCTGCGGCGCGGGCAATGCAGCGATCCCGGCGGCACGCACTGGAGCGGATGTCACCGGACTCGACCTCGTACCCGAGCTGCTCGACGCTGGGCGTAGGAAGGCGGCTGCCGCAGGTGTTGAGATCACGTGGGTGGAAGGCAACGTAGAGGAGCTTCCATTCGAGGATGGAGCATTCGATCGCGTGTTCTCGACGTTTGGGCACATGTTCGCTCCCCGCCACCAGCGGACGGCCGACGAGATGGCGCGCGTGTGCCGAGAGGGCGGTGTCATCGCGATCTGCTGCTGGACACCTGAGGGAGCGTCCGGCGAGGTCATGCGCACGGCCGGCTCGTACATGCCGCCGCCCCCGGACTACGCCTCCCCGCCGATGCTCTGGGGGACCGAGGATCACGTGCGCGAGATGTTCGGCTCGGTGGCGACGGACTTCGACTTCGAGTGCCACTCGACGACCATCGAGGCAGAGTCGGTCGAGGGGTTTCTCGACGTGTTCGCAGAGAACTTTGGGCCGCTGGTCGCTGCGAAGCAGATGCTGGGCCCACGCTTCGACGAGCTTCGCACTGAGATCCTGGATATCTGGGAGCGACGCAACGCGGCCGGGAACGGGGGCTTCGTGCTGCCGCAGGAATACCTGCTCTCCGTCATCCGACTCTGACTCGGTCAGACGCGGGCAAGAACGCCGTCCAGGGGACGGGGAACTCGGCTGAGGTCGAGCGCGCCCACGAGCACCGGCGCGTAGCGGATCTTCCGGTTCCACATGAAGCGCCAGAGCTGTTCGTCAAGGCCCAGCTCGCGCTTTGCCAGCTGCTTCTGGAACGTCCGGAAGGGCCCGAGCTCGCCCTGCTCCTCGATGACGGCGAGCACGGCGGCGGAGCCGAGGGCGCGGACGAGCTCCTCCTCGAGGTCGGACACGCAGACGAAGAAGCCGAGCTCTTCCATGTCTTCGCGCGTGAGATCGCTCCCCATGCCCGCGCGCTCGAGCGCGCGTAGGAACGCGCCTTCCTCCCCGACGTCGCAGAGGCCCGCCAGCTTCAGGTCGAGGCCGCGAGGGCCGTACCGCGCGAGGTGCGAGCCGACCGCGTGGGCGCCCCCGATCGGGACGACCGAAACGCCTTCGGCGTCGAGGTCGCGCTCGCGGCGCTTTGCCAGCGCTACGAGCGCGCGCTGGTCGCTCACTCCCTCGACGAGCACGACCGCGCGACTCATCTCGGCTCCACCGCGGCTCGATCCATCTCGCGGAACGCAGGGTTGAAGAATCCGTAGCCGACGAGGGCCGCGTACGCGATGCCGATCCCGAGGAAGGTCGCCGACACGCCGACGGTCTCGACGAGAAGGCCCCCGAGCAGGATCCCGAGTGGAATCGTCGACCACGCTCCTGCCCGAACCGCGCCGAAGACCCGTCCACGAAGGTTCGCCGGGACGAGCTCGGCGGTCACCGTGAACAGCAGCGGGTTCAGCGGCCCCGCGGCGAGCCCGACTACCGCGAGCACGACGAGTGCGACCGGGAGCGTGGGCAGCGTCGCCATGACCAGGTAGACGAGCGGGATCGCGGAGAAGCAGAGGACGAGCGTCCGCCGTCTCGGCCAGCGGTGGCCGACCGCGCTGTAGGCGAGCGAGCCGATCAGCCCGGCGCCCCCGAAGACGCCGTACATGAGACCGAGCGAGGTCGCGCTGCCGTACTCGTCCTCGGCGAACACCGCCATCACCACCGGGAACGGCGCCTCGATGAGGTTGCTGACGAGAACCGTGAGCGTGAGTGCGCGCAGGAGCCGTTGGCTCCAGATGAACCGCAGCCCGTCGGTGAGCTCGGCGAAGAAGCGACCCGGCTCCTCCGGCGGCGCCTGCTTCGCCGGCCTCGGCACGAAGAACCCGACGAGCGCCGCGGAGACGAGGAAGCTCGCCGCGTTCAACCAGAGCGCGTTCGTCGCTCCCGCCGTGGCCACGAGCACGCCGCCGATCGGCGCTCCGATGAGAATCGAGCTCTGCTGGATCGCTCCACGGATGCCGCTCGCGCGCTCGAGGCGCGATCCGGCGAGCTCGACCAGGTCGGGGATGAGTGCGGCTCGAGCGGTCGCACCGGGCGCGTCGAGGAGCGCGCCGAGAAAGACCAGTGCCATGAGCTGCCACAGCTCGATGCCGACCGTGGCATGCAGCAGCGGAATCGCGGCCACCGCTCCGGCGCTCGCAATGTCTGCGACCACGCTCGCCGTGCGGAACCCGAGCCGGTCGACCACGACGCCTCCGAAGAAGGCGGCGAGAACGATGGGCAGGAAGTTGAAGAAGACGACGAGGGCAGTCAGCGACGCGCTGCCTGTCGTCGTGAGCACGAACCACGGGATCGCGAGCTGCGCGACGGCGTTGCCCGCGAGCGAGATGACGTCTGCAACGTAGAGCGCGTAGAGCGGGCCTCGCCGGTGCACAGCGGCACGGTAGGCCGTCACTACAATCCGCCGCGCTGTGAACGTCGTCGTCTACGTCTCCGATGCGCTGCGCACGGATCATCTCGGCTGCTACGGCGCCCGGTACGTGAACACGAAGACGATCGACGAGCTCGCGGCGAGCGGCGTTCGCTACTCGCATGCGATCTCGGCCGCCCCGTGGACGGCACCGTCGACGACCTCGATCGTCACCGGGATGTACGCGCACCACCACGGCTATCTGCACTGGGACGCTGCGCTCGATCCTGCGCACGAGACCTGGTTTCGCGCGTTCTCGGCTCACGGATACGAGGTCGGAAGCTTCGTCTTCGACACGAACTACCTCTTCAAGGATCTCCCCGAGGCGAACGTCCTCGGCACGTCGGAGTCGCTCGACGCCGCGTTCGAGTGGATCCGTGCGAACCGGGATACACCTTTCTTTCTCTACGTGCACAACTGGGCGACGCACATGCCCTACGAGATCGACCACGCGGACCGCAAGAACTGGCTCGCTGCGAAGCAGGAGGTGATCGCGGGGATCCAGTCCGATTCGGCGTCGGCGCTCGAGTCGATGCGCGAGGGCTACCGGGCTGCGGTCGAGCGCCAGTCCGAGGTGCTCGTCGCCTCGTTTCTCGAGGAGCTCGAGACCCTTGGTTTGCGCGAGAGCACCGTGATCGCCTTTCTCTCCGACCACGGCGAGTCGTGGGGCGAGCGGTTCGCGGCGAAGGAGGACGTGCAGGGCGTCTACCACATGCACGGCGCGGCGCTGCACGACGAGATCGTCGAGGTGCCATTGATCCTCTCCGCGCCCGGCCACCTCGAGCCCGCCGTCGTCGACTCGCAGGTGCGCTCGGTCGATCTCATGCCGACGCTCCTCGAGCTCGCGGGCCTGCCGGCGCGCGAGACCGACGGCGAGTCGCTGGTGAACGTCGACGGCGACCGGCCGGCCATCATCACCGGCACTGACATGGGAGCGCTGACGAAGCTCGCGGTCCGGATGCCTCCGTGGAAGCTCATCCTCGACGTCGAGAGCGGGGAGGAGGAGGCGTACCGGCTCGACGTCGACCCGCGTGAGCTCGTCCCGCGCACCGACGCGCCGCCCGAGCTGCGCGAGATCGTCTTCCGCGAGCTCGAGAGCGCCGAGCGGCACGAGCTGACGGAGGAGGAAGAGGCCACGGTCGCGAAGCGGCTCTCGGACCTCGGGTACCTCTAGTGACCGCGCTTACGACTCTCTACGAGCGGATGTTCTTCATCCGCCGCTTCGAGGAGACGCTCCTCGATCTCTTCTCGCTCGGGAAGCTCGTCGGCACGACGCACACCTACATCGGCCAGGAGGCGAACGCGGTCGGTCTCATCGACCACCTCGACCCCGAGGTGGACACGATCTTCTCCAACCACCGCTGCCACGGGCACTACCTCGCGTACACCGACGACGCGTTCGGGCTGCTCTGCGAGGTGATGGGGAAGGCGCCGGGCGTCTGCGGCGGCAAGGGCGGCAGCCAGCATCTGTGCAAGGGCAACTTCTACTCGAACGGCGTCCTCGGGAGCATCGTCCCGGTGGCGACGGGGATCGCACTCGCCGAAAAGCGGAAAGGGTCGGGCGCGGTCTCGTCGGTGTTCCTCGGCGACGGCACGCTCGGCGAGGGCGTCACGTACGAATCGCTGAACATCGCCTCGTTGTGGCAGCTGCCGGTGCTCTTCGTCGTCGAGAACAACCACTACGCGCAGTCGACTCCCGTCGAGCTCGAGCTCGCCGGCTCGATCGCGGCAAGGGGGGCGGCGTTCGGCGTCGAGGTGGACGAGCTCGATACGACCGACGTCGAGGTGATCCACGAGGCGGCGGGCCGTGCGATCGGCCGGATCCGCGAGACGGGTGCCCCGTTCTTCCTCGTCCTCAACACCTATCGCTTCAGCCCTCACTCGAAATCGGACGACCAGCGCGACCTGGCCGAGATCGAGGAGCGGCGCACGCGCGATCCGCTGTTGGTGGCCGGCGCGCGACTCGACGACGGCGAGCGCACCGCGATCGAGGCTCGCTGCGAAGAGCGCCTGGCCGAGACCGTCGAGGCCGCGGATGCCGCTCCCGCCGCGACGCCCGGAGTCGCGGCGTGAGCACCGTCGCCCAGAAGCGCGGCGTCCAGGTTCTCAACGAGACGCTGCATGCGATCTTCGCCGAGCGCGACGACGTCGTCCTCTTCGGCGAGGACGTGCTCGATCCCTACGGGGGCGCGTTCAAGGTCACGGCGGGCCTGAGTGACGCGTATCCGGACCGCGTGCTCACCACGCCGATCAGCGAGGCTTCTCTCTTCGGCGTCGCTGCAGGAATGGCCCTGCGCGGACAGCGCCCGATCCTCGAGATCATGTTCGGCGACTTCATCGCACTCGGTCTCGATCAGGTCGTGAACGGGATCTCGAAGTTCCGGGAGATGTACGACGACCAGGTCACGGTGCCGCTCGTCGTGCGAGCGCCGATGGGCGGCCGGCGCGGCTACGGGCCGACGCACTCGCAGTCGCTCGAGAAGCTCCTCCTCGGAATTCCGAACATCTGCGTCGTCGCCGCGAGTGAGTGCCACGACGTCGGGGCGCTCCTGGTCGCCGCCGTGGACGACGAGCGGCCGGTGTTCTTCATCGAGAACAAGCTTCTCTACGGACGGCCGATCCGGCGACCGGAAGACGGGCACATCGGCGAGCTCGCCGTCCGCGAGAGCGCCGAGCCGTATCCGGCGCTGACCTTCTCGGCGACCGACTTCAGCGAGGGCTCGGCGACGGTCGTCACGTACGGCGGGATGCTCCCCGTCGTGCTCGACGCGGTGACGGAGCTCGTCCTCGAGCACGAGGTCTTCTGCGAGGTCGTCGCGCTCTCTCAGCTCGTGCCGATGGAGCTCGACGCCGTCCTCGAGTCGGTCGCGCGCACGGGCGCGCTCGTGACAGCGGAGGAGGGGACGCTCACCGGCGGCTTCGGCGCCGAGATCGCCGCGCGCGTGCAGGAGGCGGCATGGAGCGATCTTCGCGCACCGGTGCAGCGCGTCGCGGCTCGCGACGGGATCATCCCGTCGGCTCGCCCGCTCGAGGACGACATGCTCCCGAGCGCCGCGGACGTCGTGAAGGCGATCACCGCGCTCGACGGCGTGCGAAGCTAGTTCGCGCATGCTCGAGATCGTTCTCACGCGCGAGGACGCGAACACCGAGTACGCGCTCCTTGCGGAGTGGCTCGTCGAGGATCGCGCGGAGGTGACGGCCGGGCAGGCCGTGTGCGTCGTCGAGACCACGAAGGCGACGGTCGAAGTGGAGGCGCCCGGAGCGGGGACGATCGTGCAGCTCTACGGCGACGACGTGGAGGTCGAGCTGGGCAAGACGATCGCGTACGTCGCGGAGTCGGCCGACGAGCTTGCCGAGATCGACGCGAAGGCCGAGGAGAAGCCGGCAGCGAAGGCGGCGCCGGGTGACCGAAAGGCCACGCGGAAGGCGGCGGAGCTCGCCGAGCTCCACGGGATCGACCTCTCGGCTGTCGAGAAGCGCGGCTTCATCACCGAGAAGGACGTCGAGGCGCTGATCGTCGCGCAGAAGGCGAGTGCGCCCGCAGCCGCGCCGGTTCTCGCGGGCGTTTCGACCGAGGGTGTATCGCTGCCGGCGACGTTCGATCTCGACGAGGCGGCAGGCGCCGTCGATCCGGCGTACCTCGAGTCGCTCGATCACGACGCGTTCCGCGCGCTGTCGCCGGCGGAGAAGGTCGCCGCGCTCCGAGCCGCGGGAGCGCAGATCGGGGACGGCGTCGAGCTCGGCGAGGGATCCCTCGTCATCGCACCGCGGGTCGTCATCGAGGACGGCGTTCGACTCGGGCCACGTGCGACCGTCGTCTGCGAGGAGGTCGTCGCGATCGGCGAGCTCTCGCAGTTCGGTGCCGATCTCGAGCTGCGCTGCCGTCGCGCCTTCCTCGGCGCCGGGATCTGGGGCGGCCGGTTCGTGCGCATCGGCGGTGGCGGTCACCGCGATCCCTGGGCGACGCTCGACGATCGGCGACCTCGCGTTCGTCGGTGACGAAGCGTTCGTGAACGTCTGCAGGCCGGTGCTCATCGGCCGCGAGGTCTTCCTGACGATGCGCTCGCTGATCGTCACGCACAACGTCGGGCACTCCGTGCTCGAGGGGTTCGAGAATCGCTTCGCTCCCGTCGTGCTCGAGGACCGCGCCCAGGTCGGGCTCGGGGCCGTGCTCTACGCGGGATCGAGGATCGGCGCCGAGGCGATCGTCGCCTCCAACTCGTACGTCGTGGGCGAGATCCCGGCCGGGGCGTTCGCGATCGGCGTGCCGGCGAAGGCGACCGGAAGCTCGAGCCACAAGCTCTCCGACGCACGCCGAGTCGACCTCGCGCGCCGGTTCGTCGACGATCTGCACGAGCTCCTCGCACTGCGAGGCCACGACGTCACGCCGATCGAGAACGACAGCTTCGAGATCCAGGGAACGCGGGTCGCCTTCGTGGAGAGCTACCGCGGCGGGATCGAGGCACCGGCGGTGGTGCTCGCCCTCGACGTCCGCGGCGACGTGCCCGAGGGCGTCGCCGTCCTCGACCTCCTCGCCAGGCGCGTGCACGGCAGCGGCGGGGTCGTCCTCGACTCCGTGCGCGAGTTCTGCCGAAAGCGTGGGATCAAGCTCGAGCCCGGGCCGTGGAGCTACCCGGGCGGACTGGTCTAAGCGGAGCCGCAGCCGGCTGCACGCTCGGAAGCGCTGCCAGGAGCGCACGCACGACGTCGGCGTCTCCCTCGATCTCCACGGCGGAGAGGTCGCGCTCGACCAGGAGGTCGGTAGAAGCCCGACGCCGTCGCCGACGATCACGGCGTCGGGATTCTCGATCGGGCCGCGCACGATCTCGCGGTCGGCCACGGACGCGATCTCGCCGTCGATCCGAAACTCGATCCGGCTTTCCGTGTGCGGAAGCGCGATGCGCAGCGCACCGGCGAGCCAGCCCGGCTCCAGGTCGCCGGACGCAGCAGGCGGGCCGAGCGACTGCGCGCCCCAGTGCGCGAGGACGTGGAGCACCTCGCGGAGCCCCTTGCCGTACTCCGTGAGCTCGTAGACCCACGACGCCGCGGGTGGATCGAGCTGCCGGCGACGAACGACGCCGCCCTGCTCGAGCGTCTTCAGGCGCGCGGCGAGGATGTTCGTGCCGCAGCCCGAGAGCCGCGAATGGAGATCCGAGTAGCGGAGCTGGTCGTCCTCGAGCAGCTCGCGGACGATGAGCAGCGACCAGCGCTCGCCGACGAGGTCGAGGGCGTGCGCCATCGGGCAGTACTGGTCGTAGCACCGAGCCACGGGCCGATTGTAACCGCTTCACTCCGAAATTGAAAGTATGTACTTGCAATTCGCAAGTGGAGTCCTGTAGCATCCCCCGCTCACTCGCAGACGACATGCCAGAAGGCTTGAAACGGGGGTTCGCATGGCCAGCTCGGACAGCAAGAAATGGTTCGCACTCGCGCTCATCCTCGCGGTGCAGTTCATGACCATCCTCGACATCGCGATCGTCAACGTCGCGCTCCCGTCGATTCAGCTCGACCTCGGGTTCTCGCAGGAGAACCTGCAGTGGGTCATCAGCGCGTACGCGCTCGTCTTCGGAGGCTTCCTCCTGCTGGGCGGTCGCTCCGCCGACCTTCTCGGCCGGCGACGCATCTTCATGGCCGGAACGTTCATCTTCACGCTCGGCTCGCTGTTGTGCGGGCTCGCGTGGAGCGAGGCCTCGTTGATCGGGTTCCGCGCGCTGCAGGGTCTCGGTGCGGCCACCCTCACTCCGGCCGCTTTGTCGATCCTCGTCGCGATGTTCGCTGAAGGTCGCGAGCGCAACATCGCACTGGGTGCCTGGGGTGCCGTCGGCGGCGTGGGTGCCGCGGCCGGCGTCCTCTTCGGCGGAATCCTCGTCGACTTCCTCTCGTGGGAGTGGATCTTCTTCGTGAACGTCCCGGTGGGCGTGGCGGCGCTGGTCCTCGCGCCGATCCTCCTTTCGGAGAGCCTCGACAAGCACGGTCAGAGCTTCGACGTTCCGGGTGCAGTTCTCGTCACGTCGGGTCTCTCGCTTCTGGTTCTGGGCATCACGCAGGGGAACGGCTGGGGCTGGAGCTCGGGCAGGACCGTCGGCGTCTTCGTCGCCGCCGCGATCTTGCTGCTCGCGTTCATCGGCTGGGAGCGGCGTGTGAAGGACCCGCTCGTCCCGTTCTCGATCTTCCGGCTGCAGACGCTGACGGCCGCGAACATCGTCGGCTTCGTGCTCGGGACCGCGCTCTTCTCGATGTTCCTGATCCTCACGCTGTACATGCAGCAGGTGCTCGGCCTGAGCCCGCTCGAGACGGGAGTCGGCTACCTCGCGGTCGCCGGCACCGCAATCATCTGGGCGAACGTCGCCGCTGCAGCCGTGACGCGGGTCGGGGTCAAGCCCGCGCTCGTCTTCGGAATGGCGCTGATGACGATCGGTCTCCTCTACTTCACGCAGGTCTCCGTCGACGGGTCGTACTGGACGGACCTCTTCCCGGGCTTCCTCATCATCGGGCTCGGGATGCCGTTCGCGTTCGTCCCGATCACGATCGCAGCAGTCGCGGGTACGGAGCCGCAGGAGGCCGGGCTCGCCTCCGGGCTGATCAACACGTCGCAGCAGATCGGCGGCGCGGTCGGCATCGCGATCCTCTCGACGATCGCAATCTCCACCACCACGGACGACGTCGCTGCGGGTGTCGCACAGCCGGAGGCGCTGACGAATGGGTTCCAGGCGGCCTTCTGGGCGGGCGCCGCGATCTCGTTCGCCGGTGTTCTCGTCTCGCTCTTCCTCGTGCGCGGCCGCGACCTCGCGCAACAGGATGCGCAGGCGCTCGAACCGGCTCTCGAGCCAACCGTCTGACCACGTGATCGGCTGGAACCTGCGCAAGCAGGTTCCAGCTGGTCGCATCCTGGGTACGTTCTCCTGCGATGCGCTTTCGCAAGGACGCCAAGCTCGACTCCTCGCAGGTGGAGGACTACCGCGGTCGCGGTGGTGGACTGCCGGGCGGCATCCCGATGAAGCTCGGCGGAGGCGGCGGGGTCATCGTTCTGCTCGTCGTCCTGGCCTTCATGTTCCTCGGCGGTGGGGGAGGACTCGGCGATCTCGGTTCGCTCTCGGGCCAGACGGTCGGGACAGGCGCGCCACCAGGCGATCTCGCGGACGAGTGTCAGACCGGCGCGGACGCGAACGAGCGCGAGGACTGCCGGATCCTCGCCAGCATCAACAGCATCCAGGCGTACTGGACGAAGGCATTGCGTGGCTACGAGCCGACGGCGACGCGACTCTTCGACGGATCGATCCAGACCGGGTGCGGCGGCGCGTCGTCCGCGGTCGGGCCGTTCTACTGCCCGAACGATCGTTACGTCTACATCGACCTCGGCTTCTTCGATCAGCTCCAGTCCCAGCTCGGGGCGGAGGGCGGACCGCTGGCGGAGGCGTACATCCTGGCCCACGAGTACGGCCACCATGTGCAGAACCTGACCGGAGTTCTTCGGAGCGCGGACCGTGACACGGGCCCGCAGGGCGGCCAGGTCAGGGTCGAGCTTCAGGCGGATTGCTACGCCGGGCTCTGGGTGGGCAACGCGGTCGAGACGGGCTTCATCGAGAACCTGACCCGCCAGGACGTCGCCCAGGCGCTCGACGCAGCCGCTTCCGTCGGCGACGACCGCATCCAGGAGCGCACGCAGGGCCGGGTCGTTCCCGAGTCGTGGACGCACGGCTCGTCGGAGCAGCGCCAGAGCTGGTTCGTGCGCGGCATCGAGGGCTCCGGCCCGCAGAGCTGCGACACCTTCAAGGGTCGCGTCTAGCTCTCGTCCGTCACGCGGCGGGGTCGTCTCCGCCCGTGCCCGCCTCGCGCTCGTCTCCGCGCGGTGGCGCGAGACCATGAGGTAGGCGATGAAGCCGACGAGAAGCCCGGCGACGACAGCTCCGGCGAGGGTGCCGCCACGAAATGCGGGCGCCTCGACGTCGAGGATGCGGTCTCCCGCGTGCGCGGCGTTTCCGCGCCCGACCACGATGCTGAGCGTCATGAGGTTGGGGAGGGCGAGGAGGATCCCGATCGCGAGTGCGACAGCGATCGTCTTCCAGGTGCGGCGCCAGCGCAGGATCAGAACGATGGCCACGATCGGCAGGAAGGTGAAGACGAAGCCGTAGACGATCCCGAGCGTCGTCCCCTGCGTGATGCTCCCGTCGACCTGGTCGCCCACTCGGTGCGCCCACCAGCGTGGAACCGTTGCCGACGTGACGAGAACGGCGAGCACGACGACGACGAGACCGGCGCCGGCCCAGATGGCGCGGCGGCCCCAGTTCGTCCTCGGCGCGACCTCGGTGCTCACTGCAACAAGACGAGACTAGACTCGGCGTCCACGTCCTGCTACCGCAAGGAGGGAGACATGTCGGTCGCCAAGGTCGTCGAGATCTCGTCCAGCTCGCCCACGAGCTTCGAGGATGCCGTCAAGAACGGCATCGACAAGGCCGGAGAGTCGCTTCGCGGCATCAAGGGTGCCTGGGTCTCCGAGGAGAAGGTCGACGTCGAGAACGGCGTGATCACCGCATACCGCGTCACGCTCCGCGTCTCGTTCGTGCTCGAGTAGGCAGCGAGCAGGTGTCGGGGTCGGACCCCCGCGGGTCCGACCCCAAGGTCTGGCGATCAGTCGATGTCCCCGCAGGACGTGTAGGTCGCGAGGTCGTCGTCCGACATGTGCAGATTGATCGCGTACTCGCCGTCCGTCAGCGTGTCGAGGCTGACGTCGACCGTGCTGTCGGAGCTTCCCTCGGCCACGTTCGGCAGGCCGTAGGCCGGCTCGGGCGTGAGGTCATCGCACGTGCCTTCGTGGATGTGCGCGGGCTGTGAGTCCGACACCGGGCTGTCGACCGCGATGACGACGCGCGTCTGCTCGCCGTCGGCCGTGAGTGTCGCCGTTCCCGTCTGGCCCGACCCTTCGAACTCGGCGAGCTCGACCGTGACGTCGTCTCCGGCCGCGTCGTCGTCGTCACTTCCGCAGGCCACGAGTGCAACCGTGGCGAGCGCAATGGCGAGCAGGCTCGCAATTCGAACGAACTTGGACATATCGCTCCTTTTTTGTTGACCCTGTCTTCTCTTTCGTCCCACCGTCGTCGTCGGTTCTCCAAAGCGGCGCGGGGGTTGTTCCTGAGTGCTCTCCGCTCGACGCGAAGGGCAAACGTGCGGGCGCGGGGTTTCGACCAGCCCGACAGCGGTGAATCTGTTCGACGATGGCGTCGTACACGGTCAACTCGCACGCGGTAACGCGCGCCCGTGAGCTCATCCGCGCACGGCAGTACGTGCTCGAGAGCGACTGGGGCGAGCGCCAGCCGAGCGCGGAAGCGGAGAACCGCTTCCTCGAGTCGCACACGTGGGACGAATACGCGGAGTGGCACCTCGGACTCACCGACGGTGCCACCGACGAGACGAAGGCCAGGCACGCCTTCGTCTACGGAGACTTCCGTCGCGTCCATCGCTCGGGCCTGATCGCGGCGCAGTACCGCGCCGCGGAGTGGCGACACAAGAAGATCGAGCTCGCGGCGCACGAGCTCTTGCAGCTCCTCGACGAGACGGCCGCCTGACCGACGCCCTCGTCGCTACGGTCGCGGGGTGGAGGGCGGCGGGAATCCATGGCTGTGGCTGCGCGTCGCGCTGGTCGTCTTCGTGCTTGCATGGATCCTCGGGCCTTCCGAGCTGCGCGACACCGTGCCGATCTTCGTCGTCTTCCTCATCGCGCTCGGGCTCGAGATCCAGTTCCTGGTCAGCGCGCTCCGGAGTCCCGCCGCTCGCACTCCCGATCGAAGCCCGCAGCAGATCGACCGTGAGCGGTACGGCTTTCCACCCGAAGAGGACGAGGTCGAGGAGACGTGGGTGGAGCCGCGGCGCCCGTCCCCCCTCGGCCGGTTCGCGGTCGGTGTCGCGGTGATCGGAGCCCTCGTCGGCGCCGTCGTGATCCTCGACGGCTCTACGGGCTGGAGCTCGGTGTCCGGGGAGCGACCGAGCCGAGGCTGTCGCGCGCTTCTCGGACGAGGCGTCCGTCATCGCGGAGAAGTCGGTCTCGATCCGCTGCGACGAAGCGCGTGACTACGTCGGCGCGGTGCAGCACACGGACGGCGTCGCGACCCTGGGCGGAGATCTCGCGATCCTGACTCCCGAGATCTGCCACGACCTCTATCGGCTGGCGTTCGACGACGAGGTGACGGGGAGTCGCACGGGCCGCGCAATCGCCGTGCTCGCACACGAGGCGTGGCACCTTCGCGGCGTGGGCGACGAGGCGACGACGGAGTGCTACGCGCTGCAGAGCGGCGTCGCGCTCGGTGAACGGCTAGGCCTCGACGAGGGCAGAGCGCGGCAGCTCATGCGTCAGCAGCTCACCGAGAACGCGCTGCGCGGAGCGGAGAGCATCGAGTACCGCGTCACCTCCGACTGCCGCGACGGCGGTCGGCTCGATCTCGATCCGGGCGGCAGCGGCTTCCCCTAGACCGCGAGGGCACTACCGTTGCGATGACTTCGCGGTCGGCGCGAGGTCAACAGATGACCGCGACACGGAGGTGAGAGGTGGGAGCGATTCACGTGCACGAGTTCATGAGCGTCGACGGCGTGTTCGAGGAGCCGACGTGGACGTTCCCCTACGGCTTCGATCCACAGATGGGAGAGGCAATCGGTGCAGTCACGAGCCGTGCGCAGGGCATCCTGCTCGGGCGGATCACCTACGAGATGTTCGAGCCGGCGTGGTCGACGCGGACCGTGGAGGACGATCCTGGCGCGCCGTTCTTCAACGACACGACCAAGTACGTCGTCTCGTCGACCCTCGAAGAGGCGACGTGGCGGAACTCGAAGATCATCGGGCCCTACGATCCCGACGCGATCCGGCGCCTGAAGGACGAGCTCGACGGCGACCTCTATGTCAGCGGGAGCGGCAGGCTCGTGCGGGCGATGCTCGCCGACGGCCTCGTCGACGCGCTCCATCTCTTCGTCTATCCGCTTGCACTCGGGTCTGGAGCGCGCTTCTTTGCCGACGGTGCCGCGCCCCTGAATTTCGCACTCGAAGCCTCGACGACGTACGAGAACGGTGTCGTCTACCTCGCGTACCGACCGGCGGAGTAACGGGGCGCGCCGGTCGGGGCCGCCCGGCCCTCAGGTCAGCCGCGCAACGACACGTCGTCGACCTGGGCCTTCGAGCCCTTGGGAAGCGACACGAGGACGTCGACGCTGAGCCTCGTCCCGCCCGAGGTCGGGATGCCTCCGCGGCCTCGAGCACGCCCGAAGTCGCCAACCGAGCGAGCCTGGCGAAGAGCTCCTGAACGCGCGCTCGAGCCAGGGCGCGG
Source organism: uncultured Gaiellaceae bacterium (assembly GCA_963822885.1). Taxonomy (GTDB): domain Bacteria; phylum Actinomycetota; class Thermoleophilia; order Gaiellales; family Gaiellaceae; genus GMQP-bins7. The sequence goes on along the minus strand of CAWGJJ010000013.1, from coordinate 72,424 downwards.
AGTACATTCTCGTCGCGACTCGCACGGCGTGTTGCCCGGTGACTGAGTCGCGACCGAGCCGAGCGGGCGGTGGAGGACCGCGCGAGCGCGACGGCTCCCTAGCATGTCTTCCTCATCACGACCCGCAGAGGAGGAGTGACGTGAACACGCAGAAGCCCGCCAAGAGCACCAAGGCCAAGTCGTCCAGCGGATTCACCGCCGAGGAACGAGCCGCGATGAAAGCTCGCGCCCAGGAGCTGAAGGCGGAAGCCCGCGCGAGCAAGAACAGGGCGGACGGCGAACGTGAGCTGCTCGCGGCGATCGCAGCGATGAAGGGGAAGGACCGGACGATGGCCAAGCGGATCCACGCGGTCGTCACCGCCGCCGCGCCGGACCTGTGGCCGAAGACCTGGTACGGCATGCCCGCGTACGCCAAGGACGGCAAGGTCGTCTGCTTCTTCAAGGGCGCCGGCAAGTTCGACTCGAGATACGCGACGTTCGGCTTCAACGACGTGGCGAACCTCGATAAGGGCGCCATGTGGCCCACGTCCTTCGCGCTCACGGAGCTGACCGCAGCCGAAGAGAAGAAGATCGCCGCGCTCGTGAAGAAGGCGGTTCGCTGAGCGCTTCCGCGTCGTTGTCGCAGCAGGGACGCGCTAGCCCGCCACTTGCTCCCGCAGCACGTCCCCAATCGCTGATGCCGCTCAGGTTGAAAGCCCACTCAGGCGAGAGGACGCTCGCGCAGCTGGCCGGCCCGTCTCTCGAAGACCCGCCCACGCCGGGTACGACGACGCCTCCGGGAGTAGTGTCCACCGAGTGACGCTCTCTTCGTCCGACGTCGCCGCGATTCGAAGCGCGGAGAAGGCTCTCGCCGAAGCGTTCGAGGCTTTAGACCCGACGGCCTGGGTTGACTACTACACGGAGGATGCGATCTTCGTCGGACCCGGAATGCCGGCGGTCGAAGGACGGGACGCGCTTCTTGACCTCGCACCCGCGGTCGTCATCTCCTCGATGGAGATCGTTGCCGACTCGACCATCGGCGCAGGCGACTTCGCAGCAACGCAAGGACATGTGAACTGGGTGAGTGGGCCGAAGGGCACGGATGCCCCACGGATACGAAGACGCTTCCTTATGGTCTGGCGCCGTGAAGCCGGCGGGCGCTGGCGCATCGCGCGTGAGTTGCTGAACGAAGACGTGTAACCGCCGCGTCGCAGCCGGCGCTCAAGCGACATTCCCGCACGCTCGCACAGCGCGGACACATATCGCCCGGTCGCCGGCTGAGCGAGGCCGGCGGGCCGGTGGCCGGCCGCCTGCCCCGTGCCTTCGCATCGACTGCGATACGGTCATCGTGTGGCGACATCCCGTCCCTCCGAGCGGGCCGAGGGGGATGCCCTGACGTGCCGCTCGATCGTCGGCTCGTCGCGGTGATGTTCACCGACATGGTCGGGTACACGGCGCTCATCCAGGCGGACGAGCGCTGTGGCACTCGACAAGCGCGACCGGTACATGAGTGCGCTCGAGAGCCACCACGACGCCTTCGGCGGGACGATCGTCCAGCGGCTCGGCGACGGCAGCATGAGCATGTTCCCGAGCTCGCTCGCCGCGGTGCTCGCCGCAGTCGAGATCCAGCGGGAGCTCGCGGCGCAGGACGTTCCGGTTCGCATCGGCGTCCACGTGGGCGAGGTGGTCGTCGAGCCCGAGCGGCTCACCGGCGACGCGGTGAACATCGCCGCCCGGATCGAGTCCTTCGCGGTACCCGGCGGGGTGATGTTGTCCGACTCCGCGTACGACCAGATCAAGAACCGGAGCGACGTCGGCGTCGTCCGCCTGGGGCGGTTCAGGCTCAAGAACGTCGGGCGCCCGTTCGAGCTCTACGCGGTATCGGCCGACGGCGTCGTGGTGCCGGATCCGGCGGCGCTCGAGGGCAAGGGCGAGCGGTTCGCCAGCCTGCCGAGCAACCTGCCCGAGCCGGCCGCGCCACTGCGTCGGTCGGGCCGCCGACCTGGCGTCGCTCGTCGAGCTCGTCCGGGAACATCGGGTCGTCACGATCACGGGTCCCGGCGGTGTCGGAAAGACCCGCATCGTCGTCGAGCTCGGCCGGCTGCTCGCGCCCGAGTTCCTGGACGGCGTCGCGTTCATCGCGCTGGCCGACGTCACCGAGCCCGCGGACTTCCTTCCCGCTCTCGCGGACGCGCTGGACGTGAAGGAGGCCGAGGGGCGGACGCTCGGCGACGGCGTCGTCGCCCTGATCGGTGACAAGAAGGCGCTCCTGCTCCTGGACAACCTCGAGCAGGTCGTGGCGGCCGCCTCGGAGGTGGCCGGGCTGGTCGAGAGCTGCCCGGGGCTGCGGATCGTGACCACGAGCAGGACACCGCTCAGGATCGCCGCCGAACGGGAGTACCCGCTCGCCCCGCTCGCGCTCCCTCCATCGTCGGATCCGGACTCGACCGAGTCGCTCGATGGCGTATCCGGCCATCGCGCTGTTCGTCGAGCGCGCCAGACGACCAGAGGCTCGTTCGAGCTGACGCCCGAGAACGCCGGGGCCGTCGCGGCGGTCTGCCGGCGCCTGGACGGCCTGCCGCTGGCGCTCGAGCTCGCTGCCGCCCGGCTGCGGCTCCTGTCCCCGGAGGCGCTGCTCGAGCGGCTCGACCACGCCCTCGACGTGCTCACGTCCGGGCCCTCGCGACATTCCCGAGCGGCAGCAGACGCTGCGCGCCACGATCGACTGGAGCCACTCGCTCCTCGACGGAGTCGGAGCAGCGCCTGTTCCGGCGCATGGCCGTCTTCGCCGGAGGGTGCACCTTCGCCGACGTCGAGGCCGTCTGCGCAGACCCCGGCGAGACCGTCCTCGACGAGCTGGAGTCGCTCGTCGACAAGGCTCTCGTGCAGACGGACGGCCAGGGTGACCGGCTCCGGATGCTGCAGACGATCGGCGAGTACGCGCGCGAGCGGCTCGAGGCCGCGGGCGAGACGCGCGAGGTCGCGCTGAGGCACGCCCGCCGGTATGCGGCGCTCGCCCGGAGATCCGCGACGGCATCGAGGGCACCGATCAGATCGGATCCCTCGAACGCGGCATCGCCGAGGAGGGCAACCTCCAGGCCGCGCTCGACACGCTCCTGGCGACGGCGCAGGAGGGTGACGCGGCTGCCTGCGAAGCGGGCCTGCAGATGTGCGGCGACCTGTGGCTGTACTGGCACATCCGCGGCAAGAACCTCACCGCCCGGGAGTACGCGGCGTCCTTCCTCGACGCCGACACCGGTGGCACTCCCACCGTGGGGCGGGCGGGCGCGCTCATCACGGCGGGACTGGCGTCGGACGTGCTGGGTCAGATCGAGCGGGCGAACGACGAGTGGGCCGAGGCGTATCGCATCGCGGCGGAGCTCGAAGCCGATCGCGAGCTCTGCATCGGTGCGTTCCTGCAGGGCTTCGGGCTGCTCGGATTCGATCTCGAAGCCGGGCTCAGGTGGACGAGCGAGAGCATCGAGAGAAGCCGCGCCGTCGGCTTCACCTGGGCCGAGGGGTTTGCCTCGAGCCTCGACGGCATCCTCCACACCGTCGCGGGCGACCTCGACACGGCGCAGACGAGGTACTCCGCAGGCGCTCGAGATCCAGCGGCGAATCGGCGACGAGGAAGGAGCCGGCCTGTCGCTCGGCGGCCTCGCCGGGCTGGCATCCGGTCGCGGTGACCTGGCGGGCGCCCTCGACCTCTACCGGCAGTCTCTCGCCGCGTACGAAGCGATCGGTGACCGAGCCGAGGAAGCCCGGATCCTCTCCGAGATGGCCTGGACGCACCTCCGGCACGAGGACTCTGCGCTCGCGCGCCGGTACTTCCTCGACTCGGTGCAGGCCTACACCGACGTGGCGAGCGTTCGTGGAGTCGGGCTCTCGCTGATCGGGCTCGCGGCCACCGAGGCGGTCGAGCATCGGCCCGAGAACGGCCGTGCAGATCGCCGCCGCGGCGGAGGTCTACGCCCACCAGGAGGGCATCGTCAACGTCTACTCCGACGAGACGCCGGGGCGCGAGTTCGTCGACCAGGCACGAGCAGCGCTCTCGGCCGACGATCGTCGCCCGCGCCACCGAGGTCGGCCGCAGGCTCACGATCAAGGAAGCGCTCGACCTGGCCAGGATCCCTCAGACGGCCGCGACGTAGACCCGCCGGCATTACTTCAATGCACACGCGTCTCGGCGAGTCTGAGAGTCACGCCTTCAAGAGACATTCCCGCACACTCGCGCACGCTGCCGTCATGCCGCGCAGGCGGGTGTGTCCACTTGTTCCTGCTTCAGGATCAGGGTCTTGATCCGGGCCCGAACTCGCGGACCTCTTGCGCACAACGGCAGGCGACGGCGATCTTGGCAGCCCACTCCAGCGCCTCCTCGCGTGTGGGAACGTCGACAACCGAGAATCCGCCGATGTACGCCTTGCTCTCAGGGCCGTCGGTGACCGTCCCGTCGGTTGCCACCACGCTGACCTCTTCGTGGGAATGCAGCCCGCCGCCGAACACCCAAACGCCGGCCTCCTCCGCCTCGTGCACCACCGCATGCGCTGCCTCGGCCACGTCGGGGAGATCCTCCTCGGGAAACGTCATTGCGCCGTCATCGAACGAGATCAGATACCGCGTCATCTCACGACTCCTTTCTCGGCGGCCTGCTCCGGCCGCATCTCACCTGCTGCGGACACATGCGCAATGAAGACCGACAAACCACCGAGAACTCACCGGACCGTGACGATCAAACGTCCGGACAACTTCGCTAGTCAGCCCACCAGTCGCGCTGACCATCGACGTCTTCGCGCGGATCCTCGCCGAGGTTGGGCGCGCCGATGACGAGGATCTCGAGGCCCTCCGGCCCGGCCTCGTAGCCTCGCCACGCGCCGGGCGAGACCCGGACCGCGTCCCACTCCTTGAGCTCGACGATCACGTCGTCGACCTTCATCCGCCCGCTCCCGCGCACGACCACGTACACCTCCTCTTGCTTCATGTGCGTGTGGCCGTACGGAAAGCGATAGCCGGGCGGGACGCGCTGGTAGCTCAAGCCGGACTTCTCGAGCTCGAGCGCCTTGGTCGCCGCACGGAACTCCAGGTCCGGCGCGCCGTCGAATCTAGAGCCGATGTCCTCCAGATCCTTCTTGATGTTCGTGAGCGTGAACGGCACGGCCGAATCCTATGGCGTCATTCCGAGATGCTGGCCCATCACGCGAGTCCCGCTAACAGAAGGAGCCCCGTATTTCCCACCGCCCGAGCACATTCCGAGGGGAGGAGGTGCCGTCTGATCGATGGAGAGAACACTCGCGTATGCCAACCGGACGTACCTAGACTCCCTTGCTCAGCTGGCCAGCCGGTGAACGGAGGCGTATGAGCGAGTATGAGATTCGGGCGCTCGATGCAACAACATGGGACGTCTTCGCCGAGCTCGTCGAGCGCAACAACGGGGTTTACGGTGGCTGCTGGTGCATCGGCTATCACCCCGAGTGCGCAGAGAGGGGAATCAACTATCGCGAGGCCAAGGAGGATCGCGTCCGCACGGGGCGCGCTCACGCCGCGCTGGTCATCGACGAGAACGGCGCCGCCCAGGGCTGGTGCCAGTACGGGAGCCCGGAGGAGCTCCCGGGCATCAAGCACAAGCGTGAGTACGACAAGGACGCTCCACCACGGCCGGATTGGCGGATCACCTGTATCTTCGTCGACAAGAGGCATCGCGGCCAAGGCATCGCCCGGGCAGGCCTGGAGGGTGCGCTTGACCAGATCGCCCGCCTCGGCGGCGGCCTCGTCGAGGCCATCCCCGAGGTGACCGCCGGTCGCGAGGCACAGGGACGCTTCCTTTTCAGCGCGACGGTCGAGCTCTTCGAGCAGTACGGCTTCGCCCGGGGTCGCCGCGTCGGCAAGCATGCCTGGATCGTGAGCAAGGCAGTCGAGCCGGCTTGAGCATCTGAGTACGTCCGGCTCGCAATGGCCCCGCGAGCAGGTCGCATGCCCATTCACGTCGCCCCGAGAGCAGGCCCCCGACGCCGGAGTGCCCCGCGAGGGGGAGGGTGTCCCCGGATCGCCGCCCGCTCCCACGGCTGCGGTGCCCATTCCGCATCGACACATGTGGTCGAGCGCGTGTCTGGTGAGCTGCGAGGCTATGCCCCGCCGGTGGAAGTCGGGATCTACGCCGATGATGTCGATCACACCCATGCGCTCGCTGAACTCGTTAAGGGCGACTGTGACGAACCCGACAGGGCGAGAACGAGTTTCGCTACCTGCTCGCGCGCGCCTGAGCACCGCGGCGGTCGGCTCGGCCGTCGACTAGGTTGCCTGCACGGCTCGATGCAGGCGCGACTCCGGCTCACACGACGGCAGATCCTCGCGTTCCGACGGCGCGTCGGCGGCCTCGACGAGCGGGTGCCGACGACCGTAGCGTCGCTGCGGCGGGCCGCCTGGGCCGGGCTGCAGGACAGCATGCCGCGCGCCGCCCTGCTCTCGCTCCACGCGCGCCTCATCGGCGTCGAGGCCTCGACCTGGGAGCACCCTTCGCTCGTCCAGGTCTGGGGGCCGCGGTACAGCACGTACGTCGTCGCCGAGCGCGACTTCGCTCTGTTCACGCTGGCGAGGCTGCCCGGGCGCGGCAAGAGCCGTGCGCGGGCCGAGCAGATCGCCGAGCGGCTCCGCGCGTATCTCGACGGTGCACGCACGACCGACCGAGAGGCCGGGCTCGCGATCCGCGCGAACCCGAGGTACGCCGCGCCGACGGGCACAGTGGCGATCCGGTGGGAGGGCGCGCGGGCACCGACGATCTGGACGGTGCCGGCGCCCGAGATCGAGCCGGCCGACGCCTGTCGCGAGCTGGCGCGGCGATACCTGCACGTCTTCGGGCCGACCACGGCCGATGGCTTCGCCCGGTGGGCGGGAATCTCCCGGCGCGCGGGGGCAGACGCCTTCGCCGCGCTGGCGGGCTCGCTGCTGCCCGTCCGCTCGCCGCTCGGCGAGGAGCTGCTCCTCGCGGACGACGAGCCCGCGATGCGCGCAGCCGAGACCGCGCCTGCGCCGGCGCTCCTGTTGCCGAGCGGCGACGCGTACTTCCTGCTGGACGGCGCGGAGCGGGAGCTGCTCGTCCCGCGGGCGGATCGGCGGGAGCTGCTCTGGACGTCGCGGGTCTGGCCGGGCGCGCTCCTCGTCGACGGCGAGATCCGCGGCACCTGGAGGCGCGCACAGCACACCGTCCGGATCGACGCGTGGGGGCGCCCGTCGCGCGTCGTGCGCGATGCAGTCGAGGCCGAGGCCGCCGCCCTGCCGCTCCCCGGGCTCGACAGGGCGATCGACGTCGTCTGGAACGCCTAGAGCAAGGTCGTCAGCGGCTCACGACGCGCCGTGCTGCGGGCGGAGCCGGACGACGAGTAACCGCAGCCTGCGACCAGAGGTCAACCGATCCATCGTGAGGGACTAAACCTGAAGACTGACTCTAGAGAAAAGGCCCGATTAGCGGGCCTTTTCCTCAAGCCCTCTGACGGACTCGAACCGTCGACCCCCTCCTTACCATGGAGGTGCTCTACCGACTGAGCTAAGAGGGCGAGTCGCGAGTGTAGCCCGCTCGTCTCGGTCCGGATATCGTGCCTTGCCGGATCGCCTGCGGTCTGACAGGGTCGCGGGTGCGCCGGTCCGGGCTTCGGGGATCGGCCTCGTGGCGGAGGCCGACGCAGAGGGAGTCCAGATGCACGTACGGATGGTGCGGTACACGACGAGTGGGGACATCAACGAGCTCATCACGCGCGCCGAGGACGGGATGCTCCCGCTCTTCGAGAGTCAGCCCGGCTTCAAGGCGTACTCCATCGCGGTGAGCGACGACGAGATCTTCTCGTTCAGCGTGTGGGACAGCGCCGAAGCCGCCGAGGCCGCGAACGAGGCAGCGGCGGGGTGGGTCGCGGAGAACATGGCCGACGACATCACGATCACCGAGACGAAGTTCGGCGAGCTCATGCTGTCGACGACGCTCGGCGTCAGGTCCGCGCGAGTCTAGGGGCAGGTCCGTAGCCACGCTGTCGTGACCGAAGCCGGGCCTTGCCCGGCGAGAGGTCAAGCGAGGCTGATTGCTCGAGAACGTGAGGGAAGGGGGCACGTGGGGGGAACCGTAGGTTCCCCCCACGACCTATGCAGGGAGGAGGATTCGAACCTCCGAAGGCTGAGCCAGCGGGTTTACAGCCCGCCCCCTTTGGCCACTCGGGAATCCCTGCGCGGGCGGGCAATTGTAGCCGCGTGCCCGAGCACGCCCTACGATCGCGACGTGGAGCATTTCGACGTCCTCGTCGTCGGCGCGGGACCCGCCGGATCGACGGCAGCGCTGTGTCTCGCTCGCTCGGGAGCGAAGGTTCTGCTGGTCGACAAGGCCCTCTTTCCGCGCGACAAGCCGTGCGGCGGAGGGCTCACCGGGCGGGCGCTTCGCCACCTTCCGTGCGACGTCACGCCCGTAGTCGAACGCGTCGTCGACCGGATGGTTCTGCGCGCGGGCTACCGGACGACGGTCGACCGGACGAGCCGCGAGCCCCTCGATCGCCATGACCCAACGCCGGCGACTCGATCTCCACCTCGTCGAGCAGGCTGCGGCCGCGGGCGTCGACTTCCGACACGGCGCACGGGTCTCGGACATCGAGCTCGACGACTCGGGTGTGTCTGCGCGGATCGGCGAGACGCGCGTCCGGGCCTCGTTCCTCGTCGGGGCCGACGGCGCCAACGGCGCCGTCGCGCGCGCGGTCGGGCTCGGCGACGGGATCGTTCGCGGCGTCGCGCTGGAGGGGAACGTGCCATGGGCCGCGCTCGATCGCGCCGACTACGAGCGCGCCGCCTGGGTGGAGCTCGGCGTCGTTCCCGGCGGCTACGGCTGGGTGTTTCCGAAGGGCGACCATGCGAACCTCGGCGTCGGCGGGTGGATGGAGGAGGGGCCACGGCTGCGCGACCATCTCGACCGGCTGGCACGTGCACACGCGATCGACCCGGCGCAGCTCAGCGACGTTCGCGGGCACCGGCTTCCGATGCGTGCGCTCGGCGCCGCCGGCGGCACGGGGGCGCGCACTGCTCGTCGGCGACGCCGCCGGTCTCGTGGATCCGCTCTCGGGCGACGGCATGTACGAGGCGTTCGTCTCGGCACGACTGGCGGCGGAGGCGATCAACGCGGGTCGTCCCGAGGCGTACGAGGCGTCACTCTCGGCGGCGCTCGACCGTCACGCGGCGGCGTCGTGGAAGGCGAAGCGCGCCGCGGATCGCTATCCCCGCGCGTGCCTGTGGGCTCTGCGTGCCCCCGGTGTCTTCGGGGCGATCTCAGGTCTTCTGCGTGGCGACTTGGCCCACCCGAGCGACGCTCCGCGGATCGCGCAGCCGCCGCTTCGCGTGCTTGCGCGGCTCGCGCGCGGGATCTGACGCCACGCGGCGTTCTAAAGCGACATCTGGCTCATGCCGATGCAGTGCTGTCCATGGATCTCAACGACGTGCTTCGGCATGCCGTCGCGGCCGGCGCCAGCGACGTCCACCTGAAGGTCGGGCAGCCGCCCGTCCTGCGGATCGACGGCGACCTCGCACCGGTGTCCGGCTTCGACGACGCTCGACGATGCCCAGCTCGAGGTCATTCTCGAGCAGGTCACGGTCGCCGTGCCGCGGCGTCGAGAGGCATTCCACGAGAGCGGCGACCTCGACCTCGCGTACTCCGCGCCGGGGCTTCCGCGCTTTCGCGTGAACGGATTCAGGCAGCGCGGCGCGATCTCGTTCGCGTTTCGCGTGATCCCGAACGAGATCCCCGGTTTCGGCGATCTTCATCTTCCCCCCGGTGTCGCCAGGCTCGCGCAGGAACACCGCGGACTCGTCCTCGTGACGGGCGCAACCGGCTCGGGCAAGACGACGACGCTCGCCGCGATGCTCGACGAGATCAACCGCACGCGCAAGCAGCACATCGTGACGATCGAGGATCCGATCGAGGTGCTCCATCCGGATCGCGGTTGCATCGTCAACCAGCGCGAGGTCGGCCTCGACACCGAGAGCTTCGGCCAGGCGCTGCGCCGCGTGCTCCGTCAGGATCCGGACGTCATCCTCATCGGCGAGCTGCGCGACGCGGAGACCGCACAGACCGCCTTGCAGGCCGCAGAGTCCGGCCACCTCGTCTTCTCGACGCTGCACACGCTCGACGCGGCCGAGACGATCGGACGCATGGTCGAGTTCTTCCCGCCGGAGAAGCAGCCGCAGGTCGTCTCGATCCTCGCGGGCGTGCTGCGCGGTGTGATCAGCCAGCGGCTCCTTCCCCGGCTCGGCGGAGGTCGCATCCCGGCGGTCGAGGTCATGGTCTCGAATGCGCGCACCGCCGAGCTCATCCGCGAGCGGCGCTCCGACGAGATCCCGGACGCGATCGACGACGGCGAGTTCTTCGAGATGCAGTCGTTCTCGAAGGCGCTCATCCAACTGGTACTCGCAGAGCTCGTCGACCGCGAGATCGCCGCGAATGCCGCGACCAACCGTCACGACTTCGAGATCGCGCTCGACCGCGCCCAGAAGGTCGAGCGGACGAAGCAGAACGCGCCGACCGAGACCGAGTCCGAGAACGAGGAGGCGCCCGCGCCCTTGCCGCCCCCGAGCGTCCGTACGACGAGGGGCTGCCGGCACTCCGCGTCGCAGGCCACTGACATGAGGTGCGTCAGCTCGTACCTGCAGCGGCTCCGGCACGAGGAGGCCGGCTTCACGCTCATCGAGATGATCACCGTGATGGGGATGTTCCTCATCACGATCACGGCTCTCTCGTCCGCGCTCATCGCGGCGACCAAGTCCGAGGAGGACATGAACCGGCGGTTCTCCTCGCAGATCAACGCGCGCATTGCACTCGACCAGCTGCGCCGGGAGATCCACTGCGCGAGCGCGGTGACTCCGGTCGGAACGTCGTCGAGCATCACCATCACGCTCGGCAGTCGCTGTCCTTCGGCGGGCGCCGGCACCACGGTGAGCTGGTGCACGGCCGGCTCCGGAACGAGGTATGCGCTCTACCGGCTCGTCGGAGGGACGTGCGACACGACCGGCAGGAAGACGGTCGACTATCTCACGAGCGGCACGGTCTTCTCGTTCGCTTCGCAGTCGACGACGAGCCTCGCGATCCTCACCGTGACGCTTCCCGTCAATACGCGCCCGGAAAGCGGCCTGCCGGCGTACAACCTCGCCGACGACATCGTCCTGCGGAACTCGACTCGCGCGTGAGTCTCCCCCAAAGGGTGACGCTGCAGACCCGATCGGCCCTTTCACTGCGACGGGATCTGCGACCCAAGGAGCTGCGGTGCACGAATCGTCCTTGAGCCTCTTTCGCCGCGTGCTCGACGACGAGCGCGGCATTGCGCTGCCCATGGCGCTCGGGGTGACGATGGTGCTCTCGGCGCTCGCGGCCGCGATCTTCACGTACACGACGGCGAACCAGGGAGCTGCAAAGCGGCAGCAGGCCGACCAGAAGGCGTACGGGCTCGCCGAGACGGGCCTCAGCTACGCGCTCTCGTCGGTCCAGAACGCCGGCCCCACCTTCACGTCGGTGCCTGCTCTCAGCGGAAGCGGCACGACCGTGGCGCTCACGGGCGGCTCGACGACGTACAGCGGCTCGCTCACGGGGACGACGTGGACGCTGACCTCCACCGGAACCGTCCCGAACCCATCCGGTCCCGGCCGCGGCGAACGTGACGCGCACCGTCAGCATGCAGGCGGAGATCACCACGACGACGCAGGCGGACATGCGGCCGTGGGACTACCTCTTCGTGGATCAGCCGGCCGGCTGCATCACGCTCGGGAACAGCGTCACGCTCACCATCTCTCTCTACGTGCGCGGCAATCTCTGCCTCGAGAACAACTCGCAGGCTGCCGGCCCGGCCGTCGACATCATCGGGAACCTGTACACGAACAGCCCGCAGGCGTCGATCGGAACCTCGGGCAACCCGATCGACGAGTTCAGCGCGTCCGGGAGCCTGCCACTACACGGGAACGCCCGCTCCCGTGCGGTCCGTCGACCAACGTCTACGCAGATGCCGTCGGGACGAGCCCGCCGGTGATCGCGAAGCCGACGGCTGACCTCGCTTACTGGTACACGAACGCGCAGCTCGGGCCGATGTCCAGCTGCACGACCGGATCGTTCCCCGGCGGCTTCGACAACGACACCACGCTCAACGTCAGCCGTGGCGAGATCGACCTCACTCCCGCGTCGGCCTACGACTGCCGGAAGGTCGTCGGTGGGCAGACCGTCGCGCAGATCGCGTGGCAGCCCGGCTCGCCGGGGCTCCTGACGATCAAGGGCGTCATCTACTTCGACGCGCATCTCAGCTGGTCGAACCTCAACATCATCAAGTACGTCGGCAAGGCCGTCATCTACGGATCGGGTCAGGTGCGCATCAAGAACCGCGCCGACATCTGCGGCGTTCCTGCGTGCGACTCGACCTGGGATCCACGCGTCGAACCTGCTCGTCTTCGTCGCGGGCTCGCTCGTCTCCGAGTCGTCGACGACGACGATCGGCGGTGACATCGGCAACCACGTCAACTTCCAGGGCGCGCTGTACATCGTCAACGACTTCGACATGGACAACAACACGACCGTGTGGGGGCCCGGTCATCACCCGCTCGACGACGATCAACAACTCGGCGCTCATCAACGCGCCGCCGTTCCCGATCGAGTGGATGTACGGCTTGCCCGGATCGACTGCAGACCGTGACCGAGGTCAATCCGGTGCAGGGGAGCTACGCGGGCTAGACGCTCGGGTCGCGTGTCGTGAACGCCGCAGCCGCCGCCTTCGTTCTCGCGCCCGCGCTGGCGCTCGGGAGCTTCCTCAACGTCGTCGTCGCGCGCGTGCCCGCGCGTCGCTCGATTCTCTTTCCACCGTCCTCGTGCGGCGCATGTGCGACGGAGATCCTGTGGCGCGACAACGTCCCGGTGGTGTCGTACCTCCTGCTCCGCGGACGCTGCCGGAACTGCGAGGCGCCGATCTCGCCGCTCTACCCGGCCGTCGAGGTCGTGACGGCAGGACTCGTCGTCGCGTGCTTCGCCGTGTTCGGCGCCACCGCGTGGGCGGCTCTCGCCGCCGGCTTCTGCGCGGTCCTCGTCGTCCTCTCGGCCATCGACGCCCAGCACCGGATCGTCCCCAACCGCATCGTCGTGCCCTCCGCTGCCGTCGCTCTCGTCGCGCATACGGCAATCGATCCGAGCCTCGCGTGGCTCGTGCTGGGCGCTGGTCGCTGCTGGTGCGTTGTTCCTCGTCGTCCTCGCCTACCCGCGCGGGCTCGGCATGGGCGACGTGAAGCTGGCCCTTCTGCTCGGGGCGATGCTCGGCGCGTCGGTCACGGTGGCGATGATGATCGGGCTCTTCGCCGCGCTGATTCCCTCCGTCGTTCTGCTCTCGAGGCACGGAGCGTCCGCGCGCAAGATGGGCGTGCCGCTCGTGCCGTTCCTCTCGCTCGGCGCCGTCGTCGCGCTCTTCTTCGGCGAGAGCGATTCTCGACGCGTACCTCGCGCTCTTCTGAGCGCCGACCCACGTCAAGCGCGGCTCGCTCGCTGCCGATAACCCCTTCGAGGGAGCCGCCCATGAGTATCCGACGCGCATCCAGTGCCGAGCAGGCCGCCGAGACGGCGGGCGTCGCCGTGGCCCCGGCTCGCTCGCTGGCCACCCCGTTCGGTGCCGACGAGACGGCGGAGCTCCTCCTCGACCTTCTCGAGCACACGGCGCTCATCGAGCCCGACGCGCTCGCTCTCGTCCGTGGGCGAACGGGCGATGGAACGCCTCTGACGCAGGCACTGATCGAAGAGGGCGTCGCGACAGCCGACGGCATCGCTCGCATGCTGGCCGTCCGTCATCACCTGCCGGTGATCGACCTTCCGGCCGTCGGTGTCACTATCGAGGCCACTCAACTGATTCCGGTCCAGACCCTCGAACGCTCGGTCGCGGTGCCGTACGAGCTCGACGGGGACGTTCTTCGCGTCGCGGTCGCGGATCCGGGGAACCTGCACGCGATCGACGAGCTTCGGCTCGCCACGAAGCACGCGCTCGAGCTCGTCGTCGCGTCTCGCGACGACATCATGGCCGAGCTGCAGCGACTCGCACGCACCGCCGAGGCGATCGGCTCCGTCATCGCCGTCGATCTCGATGACGCGTCTGCAGACGACAGCGACGATCTCGAGGCCGACGACGGGATCTCCGACGGCCCGCTCGTCCGTCTCGTCAATGCGTTGATCTTCCAGGCGGCCGAGGAGAACGCCTCGGACGTCCACTTCGAGGCCCAGGAGGACGCTCTCGTCGTGCGCTTCCGGGTCGACGGCGTCCTGCGCGAGGTGCAGCGCGTCCCGAAGAAGATGGCAGCGGGCGTCACCACGCGCCTCAAGGTGCTTGCCAAGCTCGACATCGCCGAGCGTCGCAAGCCGCAGGACGGCCGCATCACGCTCTCCACGTCCGCCGTCGGGCGGATGCTCGACATCCGCGTCGCCACGCTGCCGACCGTCGAGGGCGAGAAGGTGGTCATGCGGCTCCTCGACAAGTCGCGCAAGCCCCCGACGATGCCCGAGCTCGGGCTCTCGGATGCGATGCGCGACGAGCTCGAGGCGATCGTGAGGCTGCCGACCGGCGCGCTCATCGTCACCGGGCCGACGGGCTCGGGAAAGTCGACGACCCTCTACGGCTGTCTCGCACGTATCAGCCGGCCCGAGATCAACGTCATCACCGTCGAGGATCCGGTCGAGTACCGCCTCGCGGGCGTGAACCAGGTGCAGATCAACGCACGTGCGGGTCTCACGTTCGCGACCGCGCTGCGCTCGATCCTCCGCTCCGATCCCGATGTCGTGATGGTCGGAGAGATCCGCGATGTCGAGACCGCGAAGATCTCGATCGAGGCAGCGCTCACCGGTCACTTCGTCCTCTCGACGCTGCACACGAACGACGCGCCCTCCACCATCACGCGCCTCGGCGAGATGGGTGTCGAGCCGTTCTTGACCGGTGCCGCGGTCTCGGCCGTGCTCGCGCAGCGTCTCGCGAGGAAGCTGTGTACGCACTGTTGCGAGGCGTACCAGCCGACCGAGGCCGAGATCTCCGAGCTACGCGTCAAGCCCGAGCTGCTCGGGGCGCTCGACGGCACGGTCTTCTACCGCAAGAAAGCCTGCCCGCGCTGCAACCACACCGGCTACAAGGGCCGCGTCGGCATCTTCCAGTTCCTGCGGATGTCGGAGGAGATCGCTTCACTCGCCGTGCAGCACGCCAGCCGCGACGAGATCGGCCGTGCGGCGTCGGCCAACGGCATGCGGTCGCTCTGGGACGACGGGCTCGAGAAGGTCGCCTCGGGCCTCACGTCGATCGAAGAGCTCGCTCGCGTCCTGTCGTGAGCGGACAATCGCTGCTTTACGGAGCTCGCCAGTACAATCCTTGCAGTGCCTGGCCCTGACCTGCGCCGACATCGCGCGTAACTGCTGTCCCCAAGGGTTCATTGAGCGGCGACGTCGCAGCCGAGCGCGATGAACGCCTCGACCGCATGCGTGACGAAGCGGGTCGCCTCGACCGGCGTCGGAAACGTGTACGGGCCGGCGGCGACGGGGGTAGCGCTCGTACCGTTCGGCCACACCTCGGCCTCGACGAGGCAGCGATCGCCCTCGTCCACCGCTCGAAGACGTGCGACCGAGCGTCCGTCCATGCGTGCATGGCGGACGTAGAGCTCGCGACCGGCCGGGGCCCGGAGAGCAGGCTCGCTCATCGTCGTGCCTGAGCGACGGCCTGCGCAACCGTTCCGGCATCGGTCACGGAGAACGTCGTCGCGACTACGCCGGGGCGCTTCACGATCACGACTGCCGGAGCAGGCAGGACGCCCGTCTTCGCGAACAGGCCAGACACGGCCCGCTCGTTCGTCGCGCTGATCGCGACGAATCCGGCACGCGACGCCTTCGCGCCGGCACGAGCTTCACGCCGGACGATCGCGTCGACCGCTCCGCCGGGCATCGAGACGCTCACGACGACGACGCGGCTGTAGCGAAGCGCGTGGTCGATCTTGACCGGGAAGCCGCTCACGACGCGCGGCTTCGCGCGCGCCGCAGCAGCCGGCTTCGGCTTGAGCTTCGGCGTCGCCGCTGGGCGAGTAACGGGCGTCGTGACGGGCGCGGGTGCGACCGTCGCCGCTGACTCGTCTCCGAGCGCTCCGCGCCCGACGAGCAGAACCATCGCCGCGAGGCCGGTGAGAACGAGCGCGCCGACGAGTGCGGCGATGCGGGTGGGTGGGCTGAGAGTGACGCTCACGATCTGGGTATCGGCAGGGGTCGCGGTCGGCTTGACGTGGAGGAGAAAGAGAAGAGGCGCGGTCTCCCGCGCCTCTCTCGTTGCTCGTTGCGCCTGGGACTATGCGCAGGTCGCGTTGGCCTTGAAGTCGCGCGCTCGAGGCACCCGGCCCGAGCCACGCTCCACGTCTTGCCGTCGACCGTGTCGGTGAGGCAGTACGTCGTGCCGTTGCCGACAGCAACCGTCAGGCTGTCGGAGACGCCCGAGTCGATGGCCAAGAGGAGCAGCCGGCGTCATGCCGACGTACGTGCTGTTGTCCGCGTAGAAGCGCCTCTGCCGACGGCAGCGCCGCCCGGAGGTTGGCCTTCGCGGCGTTGTCGTTCGCCCGATCCCGGAAACCGAGATACGAGGGAACGGCGATCGCGAGCAGGATGCCGATGATGATGATCACGACGAGGAGCTCGATCAGGGTGAAGCCCTGCTCCGAGTTCCCGTCGAGGCGGGAGCGAATCCGCTTGAACATTGCCGCAACTCCTTCCGCAGTCCGCAGTCGATGGGGGTAGAGCGGATGCGGACGAAAGATCGGCGCGAGACTGGGGGACGCCTACCCCAAATTGGGTGATTTGCGGGTGAGGCAACGTGACGCTCGCCGGGGGCGCCGCAATCGCTCAAGCCGTCCTCAGGCCGTGCCGATACGCCAGATGTCCATGGATGCGGCACCCACCTCCATCGACGACCTGCTCGGCGCTGCAACCGAGGCGGGCGCGTCGGATCTTCACCTCGTTCCGGGCGCTCCGCCGACGATGCGCGTCCACGGCGACCTCACTCCGCTCGCCGGAGACAGGGTCATGCCGGACGACACGCGCACCCTTCTCTATCGGATTCTCTCGACCGAGCAGCAGAAGCAGCTCGAGGTGAACCGGCAGCTCGACTTCTCGTACGGCGTTCCCGGCCTCGCGCGCTTTCGCGTGAACGTCCACTTTCAGCGCGATTCGCTCGCGGCCGCGTTCCGGCACATCCCGGAGGAGCTTCGGACGCTCGAGGAGCTCGGGCTGCCGCCATCACTGCGCGACCTCGCGATGAGACCGCGCGGGCTCGTCCTCGTCACGGGTCCGACGGGCTCGGGCAAGTCGACGACGCTCGCCTCGATGGTGGACGAGGTGAATAGGCAGAAGCCGCACCACATC
Source organism: uncultured Gaiellaceae bacterium (assembly GCA_963822885.1). Classification (GTDB taxonomy): domain Bacteria; phylum Actinomycetota; class Thermoleophilia; order Gaiellales; family Gaiellaceae; genus GMQP-bins7. Next base: position 55,041 of record CAWGJJ010000013.1, on the reverse strand, counting down.
CTCACCATCGAAGACCCGATCGAGTTCGTGCACCGGCACAAGCGCTGCGTCGTCACCCAACGCGAGATCGGCACCGATGCGCCGAGCTTCGGCGAAGCCCTGCGCGCAGCGCTGCGCCAGGACCCGGACGTGATCCTCCTCGGCGAGATGCGCGACCTGGAGACGATCGCGACGGCGCTCACCGCAGCAGAGACCGGGCACCTCGTCCTCGCGACGCTCCACACCCAGAGCGCGCCGAGCACGATCGACCGCGTCATCGACGTCTTCCCGCCGGCGCAGCAGGAGCAGGTGCGCATGCAGCTCGCGAACACGCTCCAGGGCGTGATCACGCAGACGCTGCTTCCGACGGCCGACGGCCTCGGCCGCGTCGCCTGCCTCGAGATCCTCTTCCCGGACGACGCCGTCCGGAACCTCATTCGCCAGGGCAAGGTCGAGCAGATCTACTCCGTCATGCAGACCTCGACGCAGCGCGGCATGCAGACGATGGAGCACGGTCTCGCCGAGCTCATCCGCAAGCGGGTCGTCACGCCCGAGGCCGCCCTCTCGGTCTCGAGCCGGAAAGAGCAGCTCGTCGGGATGCTGGAGCGCAGTGGCGTTCCGATCTCGCCTGCGACCGGAGACGGAAGCGCGGCCGGCGGCCTGCGCATCGCCGGGAGCGCCTGATGGACGAGCTGCGGCCGGAGCGCTGGGAGGAAGAGACCGAGCAGGCGCCCGTCGAGACGTCGATCGATCCGGACGTCATCGACCGCCTCGCGGCGTACAGCCAGATCGAGGACACCGGCCCCGTCGAGCCCGTCGAACCCGTCGAACCCGTCGAACAGCTCGCCGTCGAGCAGACAGGGTCGGATCTCGTCGATCCGGCCCTGTCGACCTTCGTGCTGGAGGACGAGCTCGTCGACGAGGAGCCGCGCCGATTCGGCCGCCGCCGCACGAAGGAGCCGAAGGCGACCAAGCAGCGCGCTGCGAAGGAGCGGAAGGACAAGCGTCCGAAGAAGGTCGTCGGCCTCAAGATCGGCGCGTCGCAGATCGCCGCGGCCCAGGTCGTCAACAACGGCGCACCCGAGCTCGTCGATGTGTACCGCGAGCCGCTCGAGCCCGGGCTCGTGGTCTCAGGTGAGATTCGCGACCCCGATGCGCTCGGCGACGCGTTGAAGCGCTTCTTCGAGCTTCACAAGCTCCCGAAGCGCGGTGTCCGTCTCGGCGTCTCGAACAACCGGATCGGCGTGCGGATCTTCGAGATCGAGGGCGTTGCCGACGCGCAGCAGCTGGAGAACGCCATCCGTTTCCGCGCCGAGGAGGTGCTCCCGATCCCGCTCGACGAGGCCGTGCTCGACTACGTCGTCCTCGACGAGCGCGAACGCGAGGACGGCACGACGTGGAAGCGCATCCTGCTCGTCGTCGCGTACCGCGAGGTCGTCGAGCGCTACCTCCAGGCGTGCCGGCGGGCCGGTCTGCAGGTCGTCGGGATCGACCTCGAAGCGTTCGCACTGCTGCGGTCACTCGAGGCTCCCACCGCTCGCGACGAGGCGTCCGGCGGGCTCGTCGCCGTCGCCATCGGACACGACCGCACGACGATCGCCGTCTCGACCGGGCTCCACTGCGAGTTCGCGCGCGTCCTCGACTGGGGCGGCTGGTCGCTCAACATCGCAATCGCCCGGGAGCTCGATCGCGCGCCGAGCGAGGTGGAGTCGATCAAGCGGCACCTCTCGTTCGCACACGCAACCGAGGTCGACGGTCTCACTCCCGAGCAGGTCGCGAAGTCCCGCGACGGCATCCAGCGCGCGCTGGCAGCATTCGCGCGCGAGCTCATCTCCTCGCTCCAGTTCTACCAGGCACAGCCCGGGGCACTGGGAATCGGCGAGGTCGTGCTCACCGGTGGCACCGCGCACATGGAAGGTTTCGTCGATGCGGTCGGTGACGCGATCGGTGTCCCCGTTCGCCTGGGCGATCCGTTTCGGCGCATGAAGGTCGGCTCGAACGTCGGGCATGACGACCAGCCGGGGTCACTCGCGATCGCGATCGGCCTGGGAATCGACGACTAGGCCAATGCGCGCAGTCAACCTCCTGCCCCGCGACGCCGAGCGTCAGAGCTCCACGAGCGGTCGCGTTCCGATTCTCGTCGCGGGAGGCGGCATCGCCGCAGTCACCGCGGCGGCGGCCGTCCTCTTCATGTCGGCGTCGGGCTCCGTCTCCGACCAGCGTGGACAGCTCGAGTCCGTCGAGGCGGCGATCGCGCGAATTCCAGCCCCGAGCCAGCCGGCAGTCGCGCCGGGCACGTTTGCGCAGGAGCGTACGGATCGTGTCACCGCGCTCACCGCGGCGCTGTCCACGCGAGTGCCGGTCGATCGTCTCCTTCGTGAGCTCGCGTACGTGCTTCCGGAGGACGCCTGGCTCACGGGAATGACGGCGTCGGCTCCGACGACCGCTGCGCCGACCGGTGCTCCTCCCGGAGCCGCGGCTCCGGCAGCGACCGGAGCTCCGGGCGTCACGATCCAGGGCGCCACCTACTCGCATCAGTCGGTCGCGCGCGTGCTCGCCCGGCTCGCAGCGCTTCCCACCCTCTCCGACGTCCGACTCACGGCCAGCGCCCGCGTCGAGCCGGTCGTCCCCGAGACTGACGAGACGACGAAGACGAAGAAGAAGAAGCGAGCCAAGAAGCCGAAGCCGGTGGTCACGTTCACGATCACCGCGAACGTCCGCTCGGGAGGCCCGGCATGAGGGCGCGCATCGCTGCACTCCCGCCGCGAGCCCTGATCGCGATCGCCGCCGGTGCGGTTCTCGTCTATGCGCTCGCGCTCTGGTTCCTCCTCGTCGCACCGAAGCAGGCCGAGGCGACGACCGTCGCCGACGACGTCATCGCGGCCGAGCTCCGGCTTGTCGAGGCACGTGTCACCACGACGCGACCGCAGACCGGTGGGACGCGCGTGAGCGACGTGCTCCGTCTGGCGAAGGCGATGCCCGCGAGCGCCGACCAGCCGGGCCTCGTCCTCGAGCTCGATCGTCTTGCCCGCTCGACGGGCGTGAAGCTCGGCTCCATCACTCCGCGCGAAGCGGTCCTGACGGCCGGCACGCCGACCGCGATTCCCGTCGTCGTCACCGCGGAGGGGTCGTACCGGCAGATCACACGGTTCATCAGGCGGGCTCGTGAGCTCGTGCGCGTCCGCGGTGGAAACGTCCGCGCGACGGGCCGTCTCTTCGCAGTGCAGGCCGTCGAGCTCACCGAGTCGAACGCGAAGCGGTTCCCGTATCTCGACGCGACGATCACGTTCAACGCGTTCGTGTACGACGGCCCCATCGTTCCGGTCGCACCGCCTCCGAGTGCCGAGGAGAGCGAGGACACGTCGAGCGGGGCGACCGCCGCCGGAGGAACGCCATGACCCCGGAGGCGAGAGCGGCGCGTGAGCGCAAGCAGAAGATCTTCGTCGTCGTCGGTGGCCTCGCCCTGCTCGCGATGCTCGCGTTTCAGCTGCCGAAGCTCATGGGAGGTTCGTCGGCGACCGAGGCTGCGCCGACCACGACGGACGCCGTTCCCGTCGCGGGCCAACCCGCGGCGAGCACCGCCGCTCCGGTCGCGCTCGTCGGTCGCGGCAGCGACCTCGGGCAAGCTCACCTCGTTCTCCGTGTTCAAGGCGAAGAATCCGTTCGTCCAGCAGGTCGTGACCGAGAACGGAGACGATGCCCCGGCAGCCGAAGCCCCCAAGGCCGGCGGCGGTGGCTCGACCCCGAAGTCCGGCGGATCCACGGCGAAGTTCGCAACCGGCAAGACCACGGCCGCGGCGGTCACGATCGTCACCGTCAACGGGGCCCGCCAGGTCCTCGAGCCCGGGATGAAGTTCCCCGCCGCCGACCCGCTGTTCGTCCTCGTGGCAGAGAGGCCCGGCGCGAAGACGGTGGTCGTCGGGATCGTCGGTGGCGCCTACTCGGGCGGCGCGAAGACAACGACGCTCAAAGTCGGAAAGCCGCTCACGCTCGTGAACACGACGACCGGCGCCCGTTACAAGATCTCGCTCGTCTCCGTCGGCAGCGGGGACGCGGCCGAGCTCGTCCGGAAGCCATGAAGCCCAGAGTCCGCGACGAAAGCGGTTTCGCGCTCATCGAGATGCTGATCGCGATCGTCGTGATCAACGTCGGTCTCCTCGCGATCCTGCTCGCGCTGACCTCGGGTGTCACGACGCTCCGCCGCTCGGCCGAGACCTCGACCGCGTCGGCCGTTGCCGACCGGCAGGTCGAGCGCTATCGCGCCGTCGCGTTCGCGTCGATCTATCTCGACACCGCTGCGCTGGCCGCGACCGATTCGACGTACCAGTCGGATGCGGCCTACTCCGCCTCGCAGGTGAACCAGGCGTGCGGGACGCTCGTCCCCGTGTGCACGCCGACCCAGACGGTGACAGGACCCGACGGACGCTCGTATCGCGTGGACACCTACATCGTGTCGACGACGCCGGCGGGCGGAACGGCCGTGAAGCAGGTCACCGTCGTCGTTCGCAAGTCCGGCACGACGGCGACGCTCGCACGCGTGGTCGCGACTGCCGGCACCGACTTCTAGAGTCTCGACGTCTCAAGCGGCCCCGCGGCCCTGCCGATACGCCATTCGTATGGCGGCGTTCGCGTACAGCGCGATCAACGCGCTCGGAGCCGAGTCGGCGGGCCAGATCACGGCACCCGACGCGACGTCCGCGCGCGAGCTGCTCCGGCAGAAGGGCCTGCGGCCGGTCTCGCTCTCCGAGGTCGGCGCCGTCGGGGTGGCCGACCGGGCGCGCCAAGCGCGTCAAGGGTCGCTCGCTGCAGGTGTTCTCGCGGCAGTTCGCGACGATGATCGACGCGGGCCTGAACATCGTCGCGTCGCTCGTCATCCTCGAGCAGCAGAGCGACGACAAGGTGCTGGCGCCGATCATCAGAGAGGTGCGGTCCGACGTCGAGAGCGGGATGCTCCTGTCGCAGGCGATGGCGCGCCACCCCAACGCATTCGACCGTCTCTACATCTCGATGATCGAGGCCGGCGAGGCAGCCGGCATCCTCGACACGGTCCTCGACCGCGTCGCGATCCAGATCGAGAAGGAGATGAAGATCCGCCGCCGCGTGCGCGGCGCGATGATCTACCCGCTCGTCGTCCTCACCTTCGCGATCCTGACCCTGATCGGGATGCTCCTCTTCCTCGTCCCGGTCTTCGAGAACATCTTCGCCGACCTCGGCGGCGACCTGCCGACGCTGACGAAGGGCGTCGTCGCGGCCTCCGATCTCGTCCGTGGCTACTGGTTCATCCTCTTCCCGGCGATGGGGCTCTCCATCTGGGGCTTCCTGCGCTGGAAGAAGACCCCGGCCGGACGGCAGGTGTGGGATCGCTTCAAGCTGCGGATGCCTGCGGGCATCGGCAAGGTCGTCCTGAAGGTCACGATCGCGCGCTTCACGCGCACCCTCGCAACCCTGGTCGCGGCCGGCGTCGACATCATCAAGGCGCTCGAGATCTCCGGTCAGACCTCCGGCAACTGGGTCGTGGAGTCCGCGCTCGCCGAGGTGCGCGCGAAGGTGCACCAGGGCGTCCCCATCGCCCAGCCGCTGATCGAGGATCCCGTGTTCCCGCCGCTCGTCTCGCAGATGGTCAAGATCGGCGAGGAGACGGGCGAGCTCGAGAAGATGCTCGACAAGATCGCCGATTTCTACGAGGACGAGGTCGACACGTCGATCGCCGCCCTCACCTCGATCGTCGAGCCGCTCATGATGATGGGCGTCGGCGCGATCATCGGAGTCATCGTGATCGCGATGTACCTGCCGATGTTCAAGCTGCTCGAGCTCGTTCAGTAACTGCGGCCGGCAAGCTCCTCGTCGAGGATGAGCACCGTTCGTGCGCCTTCACCGTGGCGGAGGCGGTCGAGGGCGTCGTTGACTGCGTCCAGGGGCTCGATCGCGGTGACCACGCCTGCGAGATCGAGCTCACCCCGGAGTGCCAGCTCCGCGAGACCCGGGAGGTCCGCCGCCGCATCGCCGGAGCCGTAGTACGAGCCGCGGATGCCCTTGTCCGAGAGGAACTCGATGGCGGGGAGCGCGACCTCGACGCCCTTTGCCGCGAGGCCCACGACGACCGCGGTTCCACCCGGCCGCAGGCAGTCCCAGGCGAGCCGCATCGTCTGTGGCACGCCGACGACCTCGAAGGCGCGATCGACGCCGCGACCGCCGGTGATCCGGGCGACGCGAGCAACCGTCTCCGGCGACGCCGACTCGACCGCATGCGTCGCGCCGCGCGCAAGCGCCAGCTCGAGCTTCTCGGGAGCGAGGTCGACCGCGACGATCGGATCCGCACCGGCGAGGCGAAGCGCGGCGATCACCTGCAGCCCGACACCGCCGCAGCCGATCACGGCCGCGGACTCCCCTGGCTGAACGCGAGCGACATTCCGCACCGCCCCGAACGCGGTCACGACGCCGCAGCCGAGCAGCGATGCCTGCCAGAGCGGGAGCTCCCGTGGCAGCGGAACCGCTCCCGCGGCCGGCACGACCGTGCGCTCGGCGAAGCAGGCGGTCATCAGCGCGTGCTGGAGCGGCGTTCCGTCGGGCAGCGACAGGCGCGACGTTCCGTCCATGAGCACTCCGCGAGGACCGTGCTCGCCGGCAGGGATGCAGAGGTGGAAGCGGCCGGCGCGACACTCTTCGCAGGCTCGGCACGCGGGGACGATGCAGAACCCGACGTGATCCCCTGGCGCGACGTGCGTGACGGATGCGCCTACTGCCTTCGACCACGCCCGCACCCTCGTGCCCCATCACGAGCGGCCAGCGCCCGTCGCCGAGCTCGCCGTCCGCCAGCCGCACGTCCGAGTGGCACACGCCCGCGGCCGCGACCCGGACGAGCACCTCGTCGTCGCGCGGAGGCGCGAGCTCGACCTCCTCGAGCACGAGCGGTGTCCTCGGCTCGTGGAGGACGGCGGCGCGAATCCGCATCAGCCGACCCGGAAGCGCTCGAGCGCGTCGAAGTCCGGGACGACGCCGAAGCCGGGTGCGTCCGGCGGGCCGATCGTCCCGTCGGCGGCGATCTCGAGCGTCGTGGGGAGGAGCCAGTCGCGGCGCTCGGCCGACCAGGCGGGGGGATCGAAGGGCACCTCTATATAGGGGCACGTCGACAGCGCGAGCGCTGCGTGCAGGTTCACGAGCAGGCCGTAGCCGTTCGACCAGGTATGCGGGCTCCACTGGCGTCCTTCTTCAGCTGCGGCCTCGGCGATCCGACGAGCGCCGACGATTCCTCCGGAGAGCACGACATCCGGCTGGACGACGTCGACGCCGCCGCGCTCCACGAGCGCGCGCGCCTCGGCCGTCGAGCGCACCATCTCGCCTGCCGCAATGCGTATGTCGGCCGCGCGCCCGAGTGCCGCGTAGCCGTCGAGGTCGTCCGTGGGCAGCGGCTCCTCGAGCCAGTAGACGCCGAGCCGTCCGAGCTCGCGCGCGAACTCCCGCGCGGTGGCGAGATCCCAGCGCGGCGTGAGGTCGCCCGGCATGCGCCAGCCCTGGTTCGCATCGACCATCACGTCGAGCTCGGGGACGGCTTCGCGCACGGCCTCGATGACCGGGAGGTCGACCCGCCAGTCCTGCGAATGGAGCCGGAGCTTGACGGCGCGGACGCCCGCGTCTCGGAGTGCGAGGCACCGGCGAACCCGCTCCTCGGCCTCGACGAGCTCGCCGCTCGAGGCGTACGCGAGCATGCGGTCGCGCTCGCCGCCGAGGAGCCGCCAGACGGGTTCGCCACGAGCGCGGCCGAGCAGATCCCAGACCGCGCACTCGACGATCCAGTTGCGGCCATGGTGGAAGTCCACCGTCTCGACGATCCCGTGGACGGCGTCCGTGTCCGACGCGTCCATCCCGACGAGGAAGCGCTCCAGGAGCTCGCGATCCGGCACGGCGTCACCGCTCGCGTAGCCCTCGGGCCCTTCGTCGGAGCGGACGACGACGACGGTGGCGTCCTGATGCGCTCGCGGAACCGGATCCCACGCGGCCGAGAAGGGCGGCTCGAGCGGGTAGCGGTAGCGCCGCGTCTCGATCGCCGCGATGCGCATCTACTCGCCGGAGTAGAACGGGCTCTGCACGGAGTCGCGGCGCTCGACGAGCGCGGCCGCGGCAGCCTGGTCGCGCCCCTCGACGCAGACGCCGATCGCCTTGCGGGTCGCGGTGCGGTTCGCCTTGCGCACGGCGGTCTCGTCGTGCGCGCCGGGGTCGACCCAGACGGCCACGAGCACGAGCACGTCGCCGCTCGTTTCGAGCAGGCCGTCGGCGACAGCGTCGAGCACGCCCTGGGCGATCCCCAGCTGCGCGGCACCCCAGGTCATCGTCTGATGGCGCTCGTCGAGTGCCGTTCCCTTGTTCATCATCAGCGTCGGCGGCCAGACGGGCTCGTAGTCGGCGGGCGTCTCCCCGACACAGACGAGGACAGGCGTGTGTCCGGGCGCGGGGTGGGCGAACATCGAGATCGCAGCCGCTGCGGTCGGACTTCCTCGCTGCGCGAGGACGACGTTCACGTGCGAGCCGTTCGGCGCCTCGCCACTCCAGCCCTCGCCGATCCGCCCGTCGAGCTCGCCCGGGTTCACAGCTCGAGCACCACCCGCACCGCCTCGCCGGAATGCATCAGCTCGAACCCGCGCTCGGCCTCGTCCAGCGGGAGGCGATGTGAGACGAGGCGGTCGAGCGGGAGGCGCCCTGCCCGGTAGAGCGCGAGCGTGTGCGGAAAGTCGCGCTCGGGCTTGGACGAGCCGTAGATCGACCCGAGCACGCGGCGCTCCATGCGCGGAATCGTCGTCGCCGGGAGGGACAGCACCGCGTCGGCGCGTGGGATGCCGATGAGCACCGCCGCGCCGCGGTTGCGCGTGGAGAGGAACGCAGCCTCCATCGCCTCGGGGCGACCGGTCGCCTCGATCGCGTAGTCGACGCCGCCCGCGGTCGCCTCGCGCACAGCGTCCGCCGTCGACTGCGCATCTCCTTGCCAGAGAACCCCCGCGGTCGCCCCGAAGGACGCGGCGACGTCGAGCTTGCCGGGCGCCGCATCCACCGCGACCACCGGCTCCGCGCCTACCGCGACCGCGGCCATGAGTGCGGAGAGACCTACTCCGCCGCACCCGATCACCGCCACCCGGTCGCCGGGCTTCACCCCTGCGGTGCGCCAGACCGCACCGACGCCCGTCGTCACCGCGCAGCCGACGAGCGCAGCCACGTCGAACGGCACGTCCTTCGGAATGGGGATGCACGAACGTTCGGGGACGACGCAGGCCTCGGCGAACGTCGAAAGGAAGGAGTAGTGGTACACAGGCTCGCCGTCGCGCGAAAGTCGCGGCGTCCCGTCCATGAGCCCGCCCGTCCCCATCGCCGGCCAGACGGTCGAGCAGAGCTGCGGCAGATCGCGGGCGCACTCCTCGCACGCACCGCACCACGGCGCCCAGGACAGCGCGACGTGGTCGCCCGGGCGCACCCGCGTCACGTCGTCACCCACTGCCTCGACGACTCCCGCACCTTCGTGGCCGAGTACGGCCGGGCAGCGCGTCTCGGCGGTTCCGTCGACGGCGTTCCAGTCCGAGTGGCACACGCCGCTCGCGCGCAGACGGACGAGAACCTCGCCTGCGTGCGGTGCCGCGAGCTCGAGCTCGGACACGGTCAGCGGACCGCCGGTCTGCTCGAGGACGACTCCGCGGATCTTCACGCGTGTCGGCGGTCGGCTAGGACTCGGGGCATGACCGGGGAGTCTAGGATGCAGCGCCACGCCTGACGCGCACGAAGACAGCCGGCTCGAGATCCTCTTCCTCTCCGGGCACGACGTCGAGGAGCTCGCCGTCTCGCTCGACGAGGTGCTCGACGCGGTCGAGGCGGCCCTGCGCGCGCAGGGCGACGGCGAGGTGAGCCTCGACCCACGCGTGCAGCACATCCCCGACGAGTCGTTCCCCGGCCACTTCAACGTCCTGCGCGCCACGGTCTGGCCGCTCGACGTGACCGGTGTCAAGGTCGTCGGCGACTTCATGGAGAACTACCGGCACGGCCTGCCGTCGGAGCTCTCGCTCGTCACGCTCTACGACCCGCGCACCGGCGTCCCGCGCGCGATCGTCGACGCGACCGAGATCACCGAGCGCAGGACGGGCGCGCTCACCGCGCTCGGCGCGCGCGAGCTCGCCCGGAAGGACTCGAAGGTGCTGGGTCACATCGGCGCACGCGGGACGGCGTTCTCGAACGTCGTCATGCTCGACCACTTCTTCCACTTCGAGGAGATACGCGTGACGAGCAGGCGGCCCGAGTCGCGTGCTCGCTTCGGCGCGCAGCTCGAGGAGGCGCTCGGCAAGCCCGTCCGCGTCGTGGAGACGATCGAGGAGGCAGTCGTCGGCGCCGACATCGTCGTCGAGGCGACCCGGCTCGCCGAGCCGGCGCCGCTCCTGCGCACGGCGTGGCTCGACGCGTGCACCCTGCTCGTTCCGTACGGGACGAAGAGCGTCCTCGAGCTCGACGTGCTCGACGGAATGGACAAAGTGGTCGTCGACGACTGGGCGCAGTGCAAGCGCGACGACCCCTTCGGCGCCCTGCGCCCGCACGTGCGCGCGGGACTGCTGACCGAGGCGACGCTCCACGCCGAGCTCGCCGAGGTCGTCGTCGGGACGAAGCCGGGTCGCGAGCGCGACGACGAGCGGATTCTCTTCTGGCATCGGGGCCTCGCGACGACGGACCTCGCGCTCGCAGACCTCCTCGTGCGGCGCGCCGTCGAGCACGGCGTGGGGACGAGGCTCGCGTACCGATGAGCGTGCGGATCGATCGGCACGACGGTCTCGACCTCGACCTCTATCGCCGGGTCGTCGTGGGCGGAGAGCAGGTCGAGGTGGCGGAGGATCTGTACGAGACCGTCGAGGAGCGCCGCGCTGCACTGCTCGAGCTCGTCGCGGACGGAGCCGCGGTGTACGGCGTCACCACCGGGCTCGGCTACCTGACGACTCACGGCGTCGACCTCGAGGACCAGAACGCCCTTCAGCGCTCGCTCCTCCTCGCCCGGGCGTCGGGCTTCGGGCCGCCGCTTCCGGCGGACGTCGTTCGCGGCGCGATGCTGCTCCGCCTCACGGGCTTCCTCAGCGGATACGCCGCGGTCAGCGCCGGGCTCTGCCGCTTCCTGCTCGATCGCCTGAACGACGGCTGGTCTCCGGTCGTCCCGAGCGGCCCGTACGGCGCGTCCGGGGAGATCGCACCGCTCGGCCACCTCTTCCAGACGTTCATCGGCGAGGGCCAGGTGCGGGACGGCGGCGAAGTCGTGCCGGCCGCGAGCGCGCTCGAGCGACGTGGCCTTCTGCCGTACGAGCCGTTGCCGAAGGAGGGCGGCGCGCTTCTGAACGGCGCACCGTTCGCCACCGCGCTCGGGATCCACCTCGCCGGTCGGCTGCGCGTGCTGCTCGAGCAGGCGCACGTCGACGCAGCGCTCGCGATCGAGCTCGTCCGCGCCTCGACGAGGCCCTACTCGCGTCGCCTCGGCGCGCTGTCCCGCGATCCTGCGCAGCAGCGCGTGCACGAGCGCCTGCTCGAGCTGCTCGAGGGCGGCCGCGCGTTCGAGGACGCGCTCCAGGCGCCCGCCTCGTTTCGCGTCGTACCCCAGGTGCACGGCGCGGTGCTCGGTCAGCTCGAGGCGTTCGAGGTCAGGCTCGAAGCGGCTCTCGGGGCGGTCACCGACAGCCCGCTGATCCTTCCGGCCGAGGAGGACGAGCCCGCAGGGGCCTATCCGAGTGGCGCGTTCCATGCCGCCTCCGTTGCCCTTGCGCTCGACGGCCTCGCGATCGGTGTCGCGCAGCTCACCAACCTGGCGGAGAAGCGGCTGCATCGCCTTCTCGACTCCCGCTTCTCGGGACTCCCCGAGCAGCTCGCCGTCGATCCCGGGAAGCAGGCCGGTGTCGTGTCGTTGCACAAGGCCGTGGTCGCGCTCGCCGCCGAGAACCGCCTGCTCGCGGCACCCGCATCCGCGCAGGCCTTCGACACCTCGACGGGGCAGGAGGACCTCCAGGCCTTCGAGTTCCTTGCAGCGGACAAGCTCGGGCGGGCGCTCGACAACCTCGAGCTGGTCTTCGCCTGCGAGCTCGTGGCGCTGCGGCAAGGGTTCCATCTGCGCGGCGAGCCGCCGCTCCAGCCGCGCCTGGCGCAGCTGCTCGCGAGGCTGGAAGCCGAGGTCGAGCCGGTCGTCGTGGATCGAATGCTCACGGGCGACGTCGAACGCGTGCGCGCGCTCGTTCGCGCCGGATCGCTCGTGTAGCTACGAGGCGAGAGCGAAGAACGCGCGCAGGATCTCCTCGCCGGCCGGATGCTCGGGCCGGAACTCCTCGGGATGGAACTGCGTGCCCCACCAGCGCCGCTCCGAGTCGCCGATCGCCTGAATCGCGCACGCCGGGCTCGACGCCAGCACGCGAAAGCCCGGCGCGAGCTCGGTGACCTCGTGGCTGTGGTCGTGGAACACGACGACCTCGTCCGGGAGCCCGCGCAGGAGGTCGCTGCGATCGTCGATCCGGATCGGGAGATATCCGTCCTCGCGGCTTGCCGCCGCCCCGATGCTGCTCCCGGCGAAGCGCGCCTGCAGCTGCATCCCCGCGCAGATGCCGAGCACGGGCCTGCCGGCAGCGACGACGGCCTCGCCGAGCCGATCGAGCATTCCCGGCTCGTGCTCGGACCAGGGTGCCGACGAGCCGCTCAGGACGATGCTGTCCGCGATCCGCAGCCGGAGCGGGTCGACGTCCTCGTAGTAGGCGACCTGCACCGGCCGCTCCGACGCCCGCTCGACCCGCTCGCGGAGGCGCTCGAAGTTCGCGGCGCGCGCCTCCGTCAGCAGCGATCGGCGCTCGGTGAAGACGATCTCGACGGCCACGCGCCGAGCGTAGTGTGTCGGCACACGACGACGGGAGGATGAGGCGATGAGCGACGTCGACGCACGAAAGCCGGGGCTGCTCGAGCGGCTCGCAGAGGGCCCTGTCATCTGCGCCGAGGGCTACCTCTTCGAGTTCGAGCGCAGGGGCTACCTGCAGGCAGGCGCCTTCGTCCCCGAGGTCGTCCTCGAGCATCCCGAGCTCGTCGCACAGCTTCACCGCGAGTTCGTCCACGCCGGGTCCGACGTCGTCGAGGCGTTCACGTACTACGCGCATCGCGAGAAGCTGCAGACGATCGACAAGGAGCACCTGCTGGAGCCGCTCAACCGCCAGGCGCTCGCGATCGCCAAGGAGGTCGCCGACGAGACGGGCACGCTCCTCGCGGGCGACATCTGCAACACGAACATCTACGTCTCCGGCGACTCGGCCGGCGCCGTCCGCTCGATGTTCGAGGAGCAGGTCGGGTGGGCTGTCGAGGCGGGCGTGGACTACGTCGTCGGCGAGACCTTCACGTGGGGCGAGGAAGCGCTGCTCGGTCTCGAGGTGATCAAGGCGACAGGCCTGCCGGCGGTGATCACGTTGGCGGTTCATCAGGAGGGCACGACCGCCGAGGGCTGGACGCCCGAGGAGACGTGCAAGCGGCTCGAGGACGCCGGTGCCGACGTCGTCGGCGTCAACTGCATCCGCGGCCCGAAGACGATGTTCCCGCTCCTCGAGAGGATTCGCGAGAGCGTGAGCGTCCCGGTGGCCGCGCTGCCCGTGCCCTACCGCACGACCGAGGCCGAGCCGACGTTCCAGTCGCTCACCGATCCGGGCTGCGACCTCATTCCGGGCGGGCGGCCGTTCCCGAGCGCGCTCGATCCGTTCGTGTGCAACCGCTACGAGCTCGAGGACTTCGCGCGCAGGGCATACGCGCTCGGGGTCTCGTACCTCGGCGTCTGCTGCGGCGCGGGCCCGCACCACATCCGGGCTGTCGCCGAGGGCCTCGGCCGGACACCGCCGGCGAGCCGCTACTCGCCGGACATGTCGAAGCATGCGTTCCTGGGGACGGGCGAGCGGATCCCGCAGGAGTACAGGGAGTACGCCGACCGGCTCTAGCCCTCGCTGGCGCGCAAGCCCTCTGCGACCTCCTCCACGATCTCGACGAACGCGCTTGCCGCGGGTGAGAGCTTGCGGTCGGCGTGCCAGGCGAGGGCGATCTCGCGCGGCGGGATGCCACGCACATCCAGAGTCACGATGTCGGGGTCGCTCCGATCGACGGTCAACCGCGGAACGAGCGCGTACCCGACACCGGCGCCCACCAGGCCCTGAACGATGCCGCTGTCGTCGGAGCGAAAGACGATCGTCGGCTCGAATCCCTTGCCCAGCAGATGCGCCTCGCCACCTTGCGTCGCGCGATAGGCGATCAGCGGAAGGCGGGAAAGCTCTCTGAGGCTCACGCTGCCTGCAGCCTGGGCGAGCTCGGAGCCGGCCGGAGCGATGAGCACGTACGGGTCGGTGAGCACGTCGACCCGCTCGATCGCCGGCTCGAGCGCGTCGGCGACGAACGCGAGGTCGACCTCGCCGCGCACGAGCAGCCCGCTCAGCTCCCCGTACTCCGCCTCGACGAGCCGTACCTCGATCGCAGGCCACCGCTCGACGTAGAGACGCATCACAGGGGGAATGACCCGCACGCCGACGCTCTGGAACGTCGCGACGCGAAGCGTCCCGGCCTCGCCCTCGGCGAGTGCGTGCAGATCGGCCTCGGCAGCGCGCATTGCCGCAATGGCTCGCGCTCCGTGCCGGAGCAGGCGCTCGCCCGCTTCGGTCGCCGTCACCGGGCGCCGCCCGCCGGGGCGTTCGAGCAGCTGCAGCTCTGCCGCGCGCTCGAGCACCGCGATCTGCTGGCTGATCGCCGACTGCGTGTACCCGAGCCTGCGGGCCGCGGCAGCGAACGATCCGGTCTCCACGATCGCCTCGAGCGCGGCGAGGTGGCGGAACTCGACGCCGAGCAACCGATCAGCAGAATTGTTCGCAGGCTTCAAGAACTCGCATTTTACTTATCGGTCGGCCGACCCGATCCTGATGGGACATGGCTGTCTTTCTGCACCGGAACCTCATGCGCGATCGGGAGCTCGTCGCACTGTCGGCCCTTGCCCTGATGAACGCGGTCGCCGACTCGGCGTTGCTTCCCGTGTTGCCGACGCTCCAGGACAAGTTCGGCCTCTCCGGCGCGCAGACGGGAGCTCTGCTTTCAGCGGCGACCGTCGTGACGCTCGCCGCCTCCATTCCTATCGGGCAGCTCGCGGGGCGGATCGGATCGCGCCGCCTACTCGTCGCCAGTGCGCTCCTGCTTCCCGTCTCGCTGCTCGTGCAGGCGCTGGCGACGGGGCTCGCGACGCTCATGCTGGGCCGCGCGCTCTTCGGGCTGAGCTTCGGAATCCTCTGGACCGTCGCACCGGCTCTCGCCGGGGGATCGGGCCGAGGCGCCGCAGGTACCGGCCGGCTCGTCGCTGCCGCCGGCGCGGGTTGGTTGATCGGCCCGGTCCTGTCCGGGATCGTGACGGACACATGGGGATACAGCGCTGCCTTCGGGGGGCTCGCGGTTCTCGCGCTGCCTCTCGTCTACATGCTCTCCCGGACTCGCTTCGAGGCCGACGGCGCGCCGGCGGTACGGCTGCGGCATGCCATCTCCGCGGCGCGAAGCGTTCACGCTCTGGGCGGAGCGATGGTGGTTGCTGCGCTGCTCGGGGCCGTGTCGGGCGTCTCGGGGCTGCTCGCTCCGCTCGTGCTCGCGGGCAACGGCCTGTCCGCGGGAGCGATCGGTACCGCGATCGCGCTGTCCGCCGTTCTCTTCATGACCAGCGGAGCGCTGTCGTCGCGAATCCCGTCGGTGCGCGTCGACGTGAGGCTGGTCGGAGCCGCGGCCGCGATGGTCGGCGCGACGTTCCTGATCCCGTTCGCCAGCTTCTCGACGGTCGCGGTGATCCTCTTCCTCGTGGTCTCGGCCGGAGCCCGCGCGGTTCTCGTCACGGTCGTCTACGCACTCGCACGGTCGCAGGTGCCGCGCGAAGGGCTCGCGGTTCCGATCGGCGGACTGATGAACGTCATGTGGGCCGCGATGGCCCTCGTGGCCCCGCTCGCCGCGGGCTTGGCGCTGAGCGCCGGCGGAGCGAAGTGGGCGTTCGTCGCGATTGCGGCCGCCGGCTTCGCCGTGGCGGCGTGGATGCTGCTGCCGAAGCCGCGAGCCGCGTACGCGTAGTCTGCTCCGAGCCGGATGCCGCTGCAGAATCGCGTGACGCCGCTCGGCGAGCTCGTCGCCGATCCAGCGCGGGGGCTCGTCTACGGAAACCGTGGCTGCCTGCACGACGACGCCGGGCGGATCCGGCGGCGCTTCAACGGGAAGCGCTGGATCGCGTGTCGGCTCGAGTTCCGCGGCTGGCAGCGCGGTCCGCTGCTGCAGCCCGGTCGCTTCACCGAGCTGTTCTTCCTGGACGAGGCGACCGCGTTCGCGGCCGGCCATCGTCCCTGCGCGCTCTGCCGCCGCGAGGACTACGTCCGGTTCGGAGAGATCTGGCGCGAGCTGCACCCGGATCAGCTCGGAGCGGATGCGATCGACGCGCAGCTCCACAGCGAGCGCCTCGAACCCGACGCGCGCACGCGGCGCCGGCACACCGCTGCGTTCGCGGACCTGCCCGACGGCGCGTTCGTCCTCGAGGACGACGCTCCGTGGCTCGTCCTCGGGACGAGCCTCCTGCGCTGGACGCCCGCCGGCTACGCGGAGCGAGCGGCCCGACCCACGCGCGGTCGAGGCACGCTCGTGACGCCGCCTTCGCTCGTCCACGTTCTCCACACGGGCTGGCAGCCGCTGGTGCCGTTCCTGCATCCGTCGGCGCTGCGCCCGGCCTGATTCAGACCTCGGCGATCTCCTTCGCCTGAAGCCGGCGCAGCTCCTCGATCGGGATGTGGCAGCGCATCAGGTGACCCGGCTCGGCCTCGACCAGCGGAGGCTCCTGCTCGACGCAGATGTCTCCGAGGAAACGCGGGCAACGCGTGTGGAAGACGCAGCCCGACGGGGGAGAGGCCGCGCTCGGAATGTCACCCTCGAGCTTGATCCGGTCGCGACCGCCGCCGTCGATCGTGGGCACCGCGGAGAGCAGCGCCTCCGTGTAGGGATGGTGCGGCCCGTCGAAGACGACGTCCGCCGGGCCGAGCTCCTGGAGCCGTCCGAGGTAGAGGACGGCGATCCGGTCCGAGATGTAGCGCACGACGCCGAGGTCGTGCGAGATGAAGAGGTAGGAGACCCGCTTCTCCGCCTGCAGCTCGACGAGCAGGTTGAGGATCGCGGCCTGCACGGAGACGTCGAGCGCCGAGGTCGGCTCGTCGCAGACGACGAGCTGTGGGTCTCCGGCGAACGCGCGCGCGATCGCAACGCGCTGCTTGAGACCGCCGGAGAGCTGGACGGGCTTCTGCGTCAGCGTGCGCTCGGTGAGCCGAACGCGCTGCGCGAGCTCGCTCATCCGCTGGTCGGCCGCCGAGCCTCCGATGCCCGCCGAGCTTCTTCAGCGAGCGGAGCAGGATCCGCTGGACCGAGTGGCGGCGATTGAGCGCGGAGTCCGGATTCTGGAACACGATCTGCAGCGCGCGCAGGTCGGCCTTCGAGCGCTTCTGGTACCGGGACGGGAGCTCTCGACCGTCGAGCGTGGCCGTCCCCGCAGTCGGCTCGACGATGCCGAGCAGCGTCCGCGCCAGAGTGGTCTTGCCGCTTCCCGACTCGCCGACGAGACCCACGGTCTCGCCCGGCCAGATGGAGACGCTGACGTCGGTCAGGGCGTGCACGTCGTGCCCTCGCTGCCGGAACACCTTCGTGAGGTCGGTCAGCTGGAGCGAGCGGCGGGCCTGCGGAGTCGATCGGAGGCAGCTCGAGATCGGCCGCCTCCACCCGGGGGAGCTCCTGTGCGCGCTCGTGGTACCAGCAGCGGCTGGCGTGCCCAGCGCGGATGTCGAACAGCGGCGGCTCGTCCGTGTGACAGCGCTCGTCGGCGAGTGCGCAGCGGTCGGAGAAGACGCAGCCGGAGATCTCTGCGCCGAGGCTCGGCAGGAACCCGGGGATCGTGTCGAGCCGGCCGTGATCCTTGCGCACGCCGCCGCGCGGGATGCAGCGAAGGAGCCCGACCGTGTACGGATGGCGCGGGTCCTGGAGCACCGTCTCGACCGGGCCTTCCTCGACGAGGCGTCCGGCGTACAGCACTCCCACGCGCGTGCACATCTTCGAGATGACCCCGAGGTTGTGGCTGATGAAGAGCACGGACGTGTGCAGCTCGGACTGGAGCTGCGCCACGAGGTCGAGCACCTCCGCCTCCACGGTCGCGTCGAGCCCGGTCGTGGGCTCGTCGAGGATGAGGAGCGCAGGGTCCTTCGCGAGCGCCATCGCGATCACCGCGCGCTGCTGCATTCCGCCCGAGAGCTGGTGCGGGTAGCGGTTCATGACCGAGTCGGGGTCCGCGATCTGCACGCGGGCGAGGGCGGCGCGAGCCCGTTCGGCCGCCTCGTTCTTCGCCACGCCGAGGACGGTGAACGCCTCCGCGACCTGGGCTCCGACCCGCATCGACGGGTTCAGCGCCGCGCCGGGGTTCTGGTAGACCATCGACACCGAGCGCGCGTGGAACTGCCGCAGGCTTCCTCCGCCGAGCGCCAGCGCGTCGATCCCGGCGACGTTGATCGAACCGGAGCTGACCTTTCCGTTGCGCGGCAGGTAGCGGACGATCGCGAGCGCAGCGGTCGACTTCCCGCAGCCCGACTCGCCGACGAGCCCGTACGACTCGCCGCGACCGATCTCGAACGAGATGCCGCGGAGCACCTGGCGGTCGTAGCCACGCACGCGGTAGACGACGTCGAGATCGCGAAGCTCGAGCGCGGCGGTGGCCACTGCGGTCTCGGTCATCGCTCGAGCACCTGCTGCAGGCTGTCGGACACCAGGTTCACGGCGACGACGAGCGAGGAGATGGCGAGCGCGGGGAAGAGCACCGTCCACCACTGGTCGGAGAGGTACGGGTAGTTGTCCGCGATCTGCACCGCCCAGTCCGCCGACGGCGGCTGCAGCCCGAAGCCGATGAAGCTGAGGGTCGCGACGGCGAAGATCGCGTAGCCGAGGCGCACCGTCGCCTCGACGAGAATCGGCGGCATCACGTTCGGGAGCACCTCCACGAACATCACGTAGGGCGAGCGCTCGCCGCGCAACCGCGCTGCCTCGACGTAGTCGAGCTGCGCCTCGCCGAGCACGGCGGCTCTGACCGTGCGCGCGATGATCGGGCTGAAGACGATCGCGATCACGATCGTGACCGACCAGACCGACCGGCTTCCGAGCGAGGCGATCACCGTGACCGCGAGCACGATCAGGGGAATCGCGAGGACGGCGTCGATGATCCTGCTGACCGTGTCGTCGGCGATTCCGCGGAAGTAGCCGGTGGTCAGGCCCAGCACGGTCCCGAACACGGTCGCCAGCACGGTCGCGAGCGGCGCGACGAGCAGGATGTCCCTCGAGCCGGCGAGGACGCGGGAGAACACGTCACGTCCGAGGCGATCCGTGCCGAAGAGGTGGTCTCTCGACGGCGACTCGCTCAGATCCGCGGTCTGGTCGTAGAGCGGGTCGAACGGCGTGATGCGCGATCCCAGGATCGCGCACACGACCCAGAAGAGGATGATCCCCGCTCCGATGATGAAGCTCGGGCTTCGGACAAGGAGCCGCAGCCGTTCCCGTCGAGCGGCGCGCGCCTCGGAGCCGGGAGCGGGAGCCGGAGCGGGTGCTGCGAGCTCCGTCACTCGGCCATCCCGTAGCGGATGCGCGGGTTGATCAGCGCGAAGATGATGTCGGCCACGAGGGTCACGAGCAGGAAGCCCAGGCCGACGATGACGACGCCCGCGGTGAGCAGCGTGAAGTCCTTCTGCTCCGCGGCCGTGAGGGTCATCAGGCCGATGCCCTGGTAGTTGAAGAGGAACTCGATGGCGACGAGGCCGCCGACGAGGTACCCGGTCTGCGTCGCGACGACCGCGATGGTGGGCATGAGCGCGTTGCGCAGGACGTGCCGTCGCACCACCGTCGAGTGCGGCAGGCCCTTCAGGTAGGCCGTTCGCGTGTAGTCGGCGTCGAGCGCCTCGACGACGCCGGCTCTCGTGATCCGCGCGATGTATCCGAAGAGGACGATCACGAGCGCGAGTGCCGGAAGCGTCAGGTGCTTGACCTGCGTCACCGGCCCAGCGCCGGGCTCCCACTGCGCCGTGACCGGCAGCCAGCCGAGCCAGATCGAGAAGATCAGGATCAGCACGAGACCGGTGACGATCTCCGGGATCACGGCCAGCGAGAGCCCGACCACGGTGATCCCACGGTCGGTCGGTCCGCCGACGCGAAGGCCGGCCAGGATCCCGCCGAGGATTCCGAGTGGGACGAACACGAGAAACGCGAAGAGCGCGAGCTTCAGCGAGTTGGCGAGCGCGGGCTGGACGATGTCCCAGACCGGGACGCTCTGCGCGAGCGACTCGCCGAAGTCGCCTTGAACGGCGCTCGTGAGCCAGTCGACGTACTGGACGACGGCGGGCCGGTCGGTGCCGTGCTCCTTGTTGTAGGCGGCAACCGCCTCGGGAGGCGCATCGCGTCCGAGAACGGCGCGTCCCACGTCGCCCGGCAGGAGTTGCGCCGTGGCGAACACGATCGCGCTCAGCAGGAAGAGCGTGATGAGGGCGAGGCCCAGGCGCTTCAGGACGTAGCGAGTGATGGCGTCAGGCCCTCGTGGTCGGGGCGGCCGGAGAGTGCCTCCGGCCGCCCGTGTCCGCTCTCGTTAACTGAACGACGACTTGGCGAGGCGCACGTGCGAGATCGCCTCGGCCTGGTAGTTCTGGAGCTTGGCCGCACTGATCGTGACGAACGAGATGAAGTACGACGTGATGACCGGGGTGTCGCGCAGGAGGATCCCCGCCATCTTCTTCGTCGCCGCTCGCTGCGACTTGATGTCGGCCGACGCGAGGTACGACTTCGCCGCCGAGTCGAACGCGGCGTTCGAGTAGTGCGACGGCATTCCAGATTCCGCCGGTCATGTACGCGCTCGTGAGGTACAGGTTGGGCACTCCGCGAGCTCCGTACTCCGTGATCGTCGCGGGCCGGTTGATCCACGGCGTGGTCGCGTAGTAGTCGGCGCCGCCGCCGTAGTACTCGGCGGGCGACTGCACCTCGAGCTTGATGTCCATACCCGCCTGTCGTCCCGCAGCCTGGATCGCCTGCGCGTAGTCGGGGAGGTCGATGCCGTTCCACGTGGTGATCGTGAACTCGAGGTCTTGCTTTCCGGCCGCCTGCAGGAGCGCCCGCGCGAGCGCGAGGTTCTGCCTGCGCTGACTGATCGACGGATCCGTCGACGGGTACTTCGACCAGAAGGGCGAGTCGTTTCCGAGCGTGCCCTGCCCGAGGAGGATCCGCCGGATCAGGTCGGGACGGTTGAGCGTGAGCGCGATCGCGCGCCGCACTCTCGGATCCCGGAACGGATCGCGGTCGACGCGCAGCCCGAACATCCGGTGGGCCGACGACGGCACCGACGTACCGCTTGAATCGGTTGCCGCGTGAGAGCGGCCGCCTCCTGTGCCGAAAGCTGCACCGCGAGGTCGATCTGACCGGCCCTCAGTGCGAGCACCTGCGGTGCCGTGCCCTCGTACCAGACGAACACCACGCCGTCGAGCGGCGGTGAGCCGCCCCAGTACTGCGGGAAGCGCACGAGCTCGGCCCGTGTGTTCGGCGTGCCGCTCTTGAACCGGAACGGCCCGGTTCCGATCATCCCGCTCGCGACCCACGTCCCCGGCTTGCTGGCGATCGCGGCCGGCTGGATGATCGCCTGGTACGACGTCTGGCTGACGAGGTACGGGAACGAGCCGGTCGGCGACGAGAGCCGGAACTCGACCGTGTACGGCCCCTTCTTGATCACGCCGGACGGCGAGAGGAGGCTCTTGGGAATCGCCGAGAAGAGCTCCGACGTCGCGGCCGACATGTACTGCTTGAAGCTCGCGACGACGTCGTCCGCGTTGAAGGTCTTGCCGTTGTGGAACTTGACGCCCCGACGCAGCTGGAACGTCCAGACCGTGGCGTTCCCGTTCGCCTTCCAGCTCGTCGCGAGCGCAGGTCTCACCTGCAGCTGCTGGTTGGAGAAGGTCAGGTACTCGCCGGTCAGGCTCGCGAACGCGAGCGAGCCGGCCTCGCGCAGCAGGACGGGCTCGAAGCTCGAGCCGGCCTTCGTCGCGCCGACGCGGATCGTGCCGCCCCGCTTCTGCGCGATCGAGTTCGTCGCGCCGAACGCGGCGTCCTCGCCGATGTAGTTGAGGAGGAGGCCCATCGTCCCCACGCCGAGCCCGAACACCGATGCGCGGCGGAGGAACTCCTCTCGATCCAGGTCCCCTCCGACGAGCTCGTCGATGAGGTTGTTCTCGATGGGGCCCGCCTCTGTGTGGCGGTACTCCTCGACGCGCCGTCTGATCTCTCGGTCCATCAACTGCGTCACTCCCTTCGCCCGCCGTGCGGAAATTCTCGCTTGAGGCGCCTTCGGGGGAAGCCGCCGAACGCACATGCTCGTGTCGCCGAAACGAATCCTCGTCCGTTCTATCACCTGTCGGGAGTGCCCCTCCTTACAACGCTGGATACAAAATACGCCTCGCGTTCGGGCCGGTCAAGCAGCCCCGAGCGCGCCGTCGAGCCGTCTGAGTGGGTCACGATGCCGGCCGCACCTCGCGCGTCCTGCATGTCCATGACGTCGTCCCAGCGGCCGGCCAGCGAGGCGAGATCCGGGACGCTGTCGAACTCCACGCCGCGGGATTCCGCGTAGCGAACGCGCGTGTAGCGCCCGGCGGCGGCATGGAGGATCTCGCCCGTCGTCGTGCACTCGTCGCTCACGAGGTACGCCACGAGTACCGAGGCGAACTCGGGCGCGAACGCGTCGTCGAGGATGTCGACCGACATGCGCGTCCGTGCGAGCGGCGAGACGGCGTTCGCGAGGACGTTGCGCGAGCGGCCCTCGAGCGCAAGCGTGTTCACGAGCCCTACGAGCCCGAGCTTCGCGGCGCCGTAGTTGGCCTGGCCGAAGTTGCCGTACAGGCCCGTGACGGACGTGGTCACCACGATCCGGCCGTGCTCCTGCTCGCGGAAGTGCGGCATCGCCGCGCGGGTGACGTTGAACGCGCCGTAGAGGTGCACCTTGAGCACCGCGTCCCACTCGGCGTCGGCCATCTTGTGGAACGTCCGGTCGCGCAGGATTCCGGCGTTGTTCACCACGGCGTCGATTCGACCGAACGCGTCGATCGCTCCCTGCACGATCGCTGCGCCGCCTTCGGGACTCGCGACGTCGTCGCGGTTCGCGACTGCCTCACCACCGGCGGCCACGATCTCCTCGACGACGGCGTCGGCCGCATCGGTTTCCGCGCCCGATCCGTCGAGCGAGGTGCCGAGGTCGTTCACCACGACCTTCGCTCCGCTTCGCCCGAGCAGCAGCGCGTGGCTACGGCCGAGCCCGCCGCCCGCACCGGTCACGACGACGACGCGATCTTCGACGCCGGCCATCAGGCACCGACCTCGACGGTCGCGTCGCGCGAGGCCATCAGCGAGACGAACACGCCCGACTGCACGACCTCGTCGCGCTGGTTCTTGATCTCCTGCCCGATCCGGACGACGCCGCGACCGGGCTTGCTCGTCGGCCGCGTCTCGAGGACGGTCGACTCCATGCGGATCGTGTCGCCGAACTTGACGATGCCCGAGAAGCGCCAGTCCTCGATGCCGAGGAACGCGAGGTTCGTCCCGCTGAAGATGCCGGTCTGCACGCCGAGCCCCGAGGCGACCGAGAGCACGAGCAGGCCGTGCGCGATCGGCTCGCCGTAGGGCAGCGTCTTGCAGAACTCGCGGTCGACGTGCAGCGGGTTGAAGTCGCCGGACACGCCGGCGAACGCCATCACGTCGGACTCGGTGATCGTCCGGGCGGCGGTCGAGAAGGTCGCGCCCACCTCGAAGTCCTCGAAGTACATCGGGTTCACGCTGCGCTCCCTCCGTCGAGCCCGAGCAGACGAGCGGCGTTGTCCTTGAGGATCAGCGGCTTCACCTCGTCGCGAAAGCCCGCCTGCTCGAAGTCCTCGAGCCAGCGGTCGGGCGTGATGAACGGGTAGTCGGAGCCGAAGAGCACCTTGTGCTTGAGCAGCGTGTTGGCGTGGTGCACGAGCTGCGGCGGGAAGTACTTCGGCGACCAGCCCGAGAGGTCGATGTACACCTGCGGCTTGTGCATCGCGACGGCGATGGCCTCGTCCTGCCAGGGCATCGAGGGATGGGCGAGGATGATGGGCATCTCGGGAAAGTCGACGGCGACGTCGTCGAGGTACATCGGGTTCGAGTACTTGAGACGTATGCCGCCCCCTCCTGGTTGTCCCATGCCGATCCCGCTCTGCCCGGTGTGGAAGAGCGCCGGCAGCCCGGCCTCTGCGATCGCCTCGTAGAGGACGTAGGCGTGCCGGTCGTTCGGGAAGAAGGCCTGCATGCTCGGGTGGAACTTGAACCCCTTGATCCCGTGCTCGGAGATCAGCCGTCCGCGCCTCTCGCGCGCCCGCCTTCCCCTTCCAGGGGTCGATGCTCGCGAACGGGATGAGCACGTCCGGGTTCGCTGCCGCGACCTCGGCGATCTCCTCGTTCGAGACGGGCACCTCGCCGGTTCCCGCCTCGCTGTCGACGCCGAACACGACCGCGGCCATCTTCCGCTCGCGGTAGTGGGTCACCACGTCGTCCACGGTCACGGCCGTGTCGACGTCCGTCTTGAACATCGCCGACGCCTCGAGGCGCTGCTTCTTCGTCAGCGGGTCCTCGTCGCCGTGCAGCGGGATCTTCGCGTGGGTGTGGATGTCGATCGCGACCAGTTCTTCGACGTTCATGACGCCCCGTTCGTGTCGGCTTGCGACGGACGCATCGGTGCGCAACGCGCGCTTGAGCACCTTCCCGGTCGGAGACCGCGGCAGCTCGTCGACGAAGCGCACGGTGCGCGGCTTCTTGTAGGAGGCGGCGCGCGACGCCACATGGCCGACGATCTCCGTGTCGCCGATCGTCGCGTCGGGACGCCGCACCACCCATGCGACGACGCGCTCGCCGAAGCGCGCATCGGGCTCTCCGGTCACGGCTACCTCGACGACGTCGGGGTGCGCAGCGATGATCTCCTCGACCTCCTTGGACGCGATGTTCATCCCGCCGGAGAGGATCATGTCCTTCTTGCGGTCGACGATCGTGTAGAAGCCGTCGTCGTCGCACGTCGCGACGTCGCCCGTGTGGAACCAGCCGTCGACGTCGGTGAACGACTCGACTCCGTCGGGTCCGAGATAGCCGGCGGCGACCGTGTACGTGCCGGGCTCGCCGGCGCGAACCAGGATCTCGCCCGGCTCGCCGGTGCCGACCTCGCTCCCGTCATCGTCCACGAGGCGAATCTCGACCCCCTGCAGCGCGCGGCCGCACGAGCGCGTGTGCTCGAGCTGATCCTCGTGATCGAGGAACGTCACGAGTCCCGCCTCGGTGCTCCCGTACGCGGAGCTGAAGCGCGCGTTCGGGAACGAGGAGCCGACCGCCTGCGAGCAGGTGGGAGCCGACGCTCTCCCCCGAGAGGAAGACGTGACGCACGCCGGGCATCGGCCCGAGCTCTTCGGCGCGCCGCAGCCCGAGGATGTCCTTCAGGGCCGTCGGGACGGCGACGAGAGCCGTGACGCCGCGGTCGCGGATCGCCGAGACGAGAGCGGCGGGGCTGTACTCGGTGAGGAGACGGGTCGTGGCACCCATGAAGAGGGCGCACAGGAGCAGAGGCTGCGCCGCGCGATGCGCGAGCGGTGTGAAGAGCAGGAAGCGGTCGGAGGGGTCGTACCCGACTGCCATCTGCGGCACGAACACCGAGGTCACCTGCGTCGCGCGCGTGTAGACGACCCCCTTCGGCAGCGCGGTCGTGCCGGACGTGTACACGAGCACGTCCTCTGCCGTCTCGCGCGGCTCGACCCGCTCGGCCGAGCCACCGGCCGCACGGTCGAAGTCGTCGCCGACGGCGAGCGTCCCGACGGAGTCGAGCGCACCCTGGACGCGAGCGTCGTCGCGATGCCGTGTCGTCGCGTACGACGAGCCCGAGGCCGGCCTCGGCGACGATGTGCTCGACCTCACGGCTGCCGGTAGCGGTGGTTGATCGGCACGACGGGGATCCCGGCCTTGTGTGCTGCGACGTACGCCTCGATCCACTCGACGCGATTCGCGCAGTACAGGCCGACGCGCCGGCCGGGCACCACGGCGTCCTGGAAGTGCCGGGCGAGCGACTCGGTTCTCCGATCCAGCGCTGCGAACGTGATCTCGCCTCCGTCCCACTCGATCGCGGCACGCTCGGGTGCGCGTCTGGCGCCGCCGCGGCAGAGATTCGCGACGCTCGCCGCGGCCGGCAGCATTCGCTACGAGCCCTCGGGCACGGTGTGCTTCACGAGAGCTTCGTGCGGTCGGCGGACTCGAAGCTAGCCCGCACGACCTCCCAGCCGTCGGCGATGTGCTGCTCCATCGCCCGGTGAGCAGCTTTCCCGTCTCCGGCCCGCAGCGCGGCGACGATCTCGTCGTGCTGGTTCGCGAAGTGCTCGGGCAGCCCGTCGAGGTAGACGCGGGTGTAGAGCTCGCGCAGCAGACGACCCCAGTAGCTGCGGACGACGGAGACGAGGTCGGAGCGCGCCGCGTCGTAGATGCACCAGTGCAGCGCGGAGTCCGCCTCGATGAGTCGCGGCAGCTCTCCGTCCGGCTCGGCGACCGCGACCCGGAACTCGGCGCTCAGGCGCTCGAGCTCGCTCAGCTCGGGCGTCGGTGATGTTCTCGGCGGCCTGCGCGGCGAGGAAGCACTCGAGCGGAGTGCGCAGCGCGTACAGGGCGCGCGCTTCATCGGTGCTCGTCGGACCCGCGACGTACGCGCCTTTCCCGCGGCGGCGAACGATCAGGCCGTGCCCTTCGAGTACGCGCATCGCCTCGCGGACCGGTGTGCGGCTCACGCCGAGTCGACGCGCGAGCTGATCTTCCGAGACACGCTCCCCGGCGGCGAGTCGGCCCTCGACGATCTCGCTCTCGAGCAGCTGCCGGACGTGATCCGGAAACGAGACCGGGAGCGGATTCGAGGTCGCCGGGGTGGTCACCGTTCGACGAGGATACAGCGTACGTAATGCTGCCGACACCTCACGCCGACGCCCCGGGGCGCCTCGTCCAGAACCCCGAAGGATCGGCGCGCAGCACCGTGGTGTCCTCGCCGGGAAGAGGCGCCGACGGCGGGCTGAGCTGTCCGCAGCCGAGCCAGGGAGGGCCGCCGGCCGCGAGCGGATCGGCATGGGGAAGCGGCAGGTCGCGGATCAACCCCGCGTGCCGGTACTCCTCGCGGGTGAGCACGTCCTCGTCGCGGCTGACGATTGCGGCTGCGACGTCGCGCTCGCCGAGCAGCCGCACGACCTCGGCCACAGGGAGTGCGGCGAGACGCTGCTCGAGAGTCTCGAGAGTGCCGGCTCGATCGAGGCCGAGCGCGTCTCGGAGTGCAGCCAGTTCCATCCGCGGAACGACACGTGACCGCGACGTCGCCGTCGCACGCGCGAAACAGGCCGTCGAGCTCGTGTCGAGGGAGCTGCATCGACGTCCGCAGCACGTCGGTCACCGCCTCGAGCATCGAGGTCTCGACCCGAACCGGGCCTCCCACTGCACGCTCGTGCCAGCAGCGCGGCGCAGACGGCCTCCGCGGCGACCGTCGACGTGACGAGGTCGACAAAGCCGTAGTAGCGAATCCGTCTGGGTAGTCCTTGCCTCGTCTGCGTTCGCCATCGCGAAGCCGCTGAACGCCTGCATGTGGGGGTCCGTGCACGGCTCACCGGAGAGCGGGCCGACCCCGCCGAAGCCTGTAACCGAGCAGTAGACGAGCCGCGGGTTGAGCGAGCTCAGCTCGTCGAATCCGAACCCGACGCGTGAGAGCGCGCCGGGACGGAAGTTCTCGATCACGACGTCCGCATCAGCGACGAGCCCACGCGCGAGCTCGCGGTCGGCCTCGTCCTTCAGATCGAGCCGAACGGATCGCTTGCCCTGGTTGATGGCGAGATAGGTCGTGCTCAGCCCGCCGACTGTCGGGCGCACGTCGAGGATGAACTCGTTGGGCGCCTCGACCTTGACGACGTCGGCGCCGAGCCACGCGAGGAGCGTTGCGGCGAAGGGCCCGACGCCACCGACGCCGAAGTCGACCACGCGTACGTCCGCGAGCGGCCGCTCGGGATCGCGACCGGAGCTCGCCACGCGCAGTCGGCCGAGCGCCTCGACCCGGTACGGGAGCGCCGGGTTACCGTCGGCACTCAAGGCCGAGCGCCCGCGACTGAGGGTGGTCGAGGCACTCGGCGAGCGTCTGGAACGGGACGGACGAGCCACCGTTCCGGCGGACGAGCTCCACGGCGTCGTCCGTCGTGAGCTCTGCGAGTCGCTCCTCGTACAGCGGCCGGGCGAGATCCACGTCGTCTCCCCAGCCCACGGACTCGTGCCAGCGCTCCGCGAGTCGGGCGGTCGTCGGCGCGTCGAGGCCCAGCTCGACGACGAACGCCGTCCACGACTGCTCCGCACCGACGGGGAAGTCGAGCGTGATTCGCCCGTCCCGGGTGCGGTACCCGGAGTCGACGAGCCGGTCGCGCGAACGGACGTGGGTTCCGACCCATTCGTCCGGCCGGGTGCGCGCGGCCCAGAGGATCGTCTTCAGCGTGGAGAGGGCGCGCAGCGGGGAGACGGCCACGTCGTGTCGCGTCCCGTTCGCTCGGCCTCCATGGAGCCACGCGAGGATCGCCTGGACGGCGCTGAATCCGGCAACGACGGTGCCTACGTCGCATCCCAGTCGTGCCGCCGGCCCGTCGGCGGGTCCGACGTAGTCCGTGAGACCGATGGCCGCCTGCGCGGTCGTCTCGGAGGCCACGAGGCCACCGCCGACGCGATGCGTCTCGAACGTGCAGACGAGCGCAGCGGCGACGCCGTCGGAGAGATCGGAGTGCCGATCCGCGAGCACGACGTCCGCCACCGGGGTCGCCGCCGCGGTGGTCGCTGCTCCGAGCGCCCGAGATGACGCACACAGACGTCTGCAGCGGGCTCGTCGGTGAGCACGCGGACGACGATCCCGTCCAGGATCGCGGTCATCGAGAGGCGAGGAGTCGCGGCAGCTCGGTCCGCAGGAGCTTGCCGCTGGGCGAACGCGGAAGCTCGGCTGCGGAGGCAACGAGCTCCGGCCACTTGACCTTCGCGAGACCCGCACGCCTGGCAGTGGCGGCGAAGGTCGTCGAGCGTCGGGTGCCGGCCCCTCGGCCACCACGAGCGCGCCGATGCGCTCGCCGAGACGCTCGTCCGGCGTGCCGCTCACCGCGACCTCGCGCACGTGCGGATGGGTGCCGAGGACCTCCTCGATCTCGAGCGGTGAGACGTTGACGCCGCCACGGACGATCCGGTCGTCGAGCCGGCCGCCGATGCGGACGTAGCCGTCGGCATCGACGGTCGCCTCGTCTCCGGTCGCGAACCAGCCGTCGGCGCGGAAGCGGCCTGGCTCGCGTCCACCCCAGTAGCCCCGCGCGAGCTGCGGCCCGCGGACCTGCAGCTCCCCGTCCTCGACCCGAATCTCCATGCCCGGAAGCGGCAACCCGTCGGTCGTCAGCTTCTTCTCGTCCGGAGCGTCGGGCGGGCACGTCGTCGACACCTCCACACTCCGACGTGCCGTAGTACGCGGTCGCATCGGTCTGCGGAAGGGCTTCGCGTGCCCGCTCGAGCAGCGCTGTCGAGACCGGAGCGCCGCCGCACAGGAAGACGCGCAGGCTCTCGAGCTCGGCCGCGCCGTGGCGCTCGGCATGGTCGACGACGTCGAAGAGGAACGGCGTCGGCGGCCGCGACGAACGTGCAGCCGTGCGCGGCCGTCAGCTGTGCGAACGCGGCCGCGTCCCAGGTCGGCATCAGCACCATCGGACACCCGGCGCTGAGCGCGAGCTCGACGCCGTAGACGAAGCCGACCGCATGTCCGACCGGGGCGGCCACGAGCACGACGTCGCCGGTCGCGAGGCCGTACCGGCTCACGAAGCCGTCGGTCATCAGTCGCATCGTCGTCTCCGTGTGCACGGCCCCCTTCGGCTGCCCGGTCGTCCCGGAGGTGTAGGCGAGCCACGCGACGGCGTCCGGGTCGCGCTCGGGCAGCGTCTCCGTCGTCCGCTGCGGCGTCCGCCTCGAACGCGCTCGCGGCTTCCAGCGTCTTCACCGAGCGACGGATCTCGGCTGCCGTCTCGGCGTCGACTCTCGGATCGAGGAACGCGGCGCGCGCGTCGCTCTCGGTGACGACGTGCACGAGCTCGCGCCGCCACTGCCACGGGACGTTGACGAGCACCGCTCCGCAGAGCCGGACGCCCGAGGTAGGCGCTCACGAACGCCACGCCGTTCGGGAGCGCGATCACGACCCGGTCGCCGGCGACGACGCCCGCGGCCCGCAGGCGCGCGGCCGTCGCGAGCGACGCGCGGCGGAGCTCGGCAACCGTCACCGACGAGCCGGGCTCGGCAGCCGCGAGCTCTCCGTCGGGACGACGCCGAAGGAGATCCCACTCGGGCGGAGCCGACGCGCTCACGCGGTCGGTCGTGCGCCCGCAGCCGCGTGGAGCACGGGCAGGAGCTCGCGCGCGTAGCGCTCGAGCGTCGCCAGCGTGAGGCCTGAAGCGGCACGCGACGGCGCGGGGTCGAGCGCGACGCTTTCCTCGTGGATCATCCCGAGCGCCAGGTGCTCGATCCCGACGTCGACGAACTCGCGGAGCTGGCGCGCGCACGTCTCCGGCGTTCCGTGGACGCAGTACTTGTCGATCCAGGGCGTGAAGTCCTTGCCGTAGCGCCAGGACAGATCGCGAATTCCGAGCTCGCGAGCGCGTTCGGGCGAGTCGTCCATGCTCACGTACACGAACGCGGACTGGACGAACCTCGGACTGAGCTCGACGCCGAGCCGCTCTGCCTCCTCCTGCACTTCCTCGAACGCCGCCCGGCAGCGCTCGGCCGTGTACATGTAGGGCATGTAGCCGTCGCCGAGGCGAGCCGCGCGAGTGATCGCGGCCGCGCTCCGGCCGGCGAGCCAGATCGGCGGGCCGCCTGCCTGAACGGGCTTGGGCGTCAACCAGACGTCCTCGAGCTGGAAGACGGAGCCCTCGTACGAGAACGTCTCCTCCGTCCAGTACTTGCGCATGATCTCGATCGTCTCCGTCGTCCGGCGCCCCCGCCCGGCCATGGGAACTCCGGCAGCTTCGAACTCCTTCGGGAAGTCGCCGCCCACGCCCGCGACGACGATCGAGCCGCCCGCCCGAGATGATGTCCAGGGTCGCGAGCTCCTTCGCGAGCATCGTGGGGTGGCGGAGGGGAGTCAGGATCGCGGCCGGGCCGAGGAGGATGCGCTTCGTCACCGCCGCGATGCCCGCGAGCACGGGGACGGCGTCGAGGATGGGCCGGTGGAAGACGATGTGCTCTCCCGTCCAGATCGCGTCGAACTCGAGCTCCTCGGCGGCCTGGAAGTACTCCGTCGGCCACCACACGCCGCCGCACGTGATCCCGACCTTGGCCATCAGCCGGTCGTCTCGCGCCCGTCGACGCGGTAGTGGGCGACCTTCTCGCAGGTCCACCTCGACCCCGAGGCCGGGCGTCGTCGCTCGGAAGGAGAGCGCCGTCGCGGTAGGCGAACGGCTCGACGACGACGTCGTCGGTGAAGTAGCGGCCGGCGGTCGCGGTCGGGTACGCGCCCTCGGGAGCGTTGATCGGGATGACGCACGGCAGCAGCTCGGCAGGCGATGCGAGGGCGACGTGGAGGTTCGCCGCATTGCCGATGCCGAGCTCGAGCGCGCCGTTCAGATCGTGCGGAAGCGAGGCGGCCCGGGCGATACCGCACACCTCACGCGCGCGAGCGATGCCGCCCGCCTTGCCGACGTAGACGGACAGCGCGTCGGCTGCGCGCCGCGCCACGATCTCGAGCGCGTCGCGAGGGCGTCCAGCACGCTTCGTCCGCAATCACCGGAACGGACGAGCCGGATGTCACCTCTCCGAGGTCGGCGAGGCCGAGCAGCGGCTGCTCCACGAGGTCGACCCCGGCCTCCGCGAGCGCAGCCACGGCTCGCCTCGCACGCGTTCGGCCGCGGTAGCCGCCGTTCGCGTCGAGCCGCAGGAAGCACGTCGTCTCCGACCTCGTCGCGCAGGCGGCGGACGAGACGGGCGTCGCGCTCGGCGTCCGTCCGCCCTTGACCTGCAGCGCGCGGATGCCGTCTGCGACTGCCGCCAGGCCCTCGGCGACGGCTTCGTCGTCTTCGGCCAGCCCGAGCATGTGCGCGACCGGCACCTCCTCGCGCGCCAGGCCTCCGAGGAGAGCATGAACGGGAACGCCGTGCGCATGACCGACGAGGTCGTGCAGCGCGATGTCGAGGAGCGCCTTCGCGTACGGATTTCCCACCACGACCTCGTCGAGGCGGGTCGAGACCTCTCCGAGCGAGAACGGGCGCTCGACGAGCGCAGGCGCGAGGTACTCGTGGACGATCGCCGAGATCGTCGCCGGCGTCTCGCCGTGTCGCCTCCCGTCGGCGTCGCCCCAGTCGCGCAGTCCGACCACCTCGCCCCAGCCCTCGAAGCCGTTGGCCTCGATGCGTGCGAGCACGAACTCGCCGAGCGGCCTCGACAGGGAGAGCCAGCGGAAGTCGGCGCGGGGCGGAAGCCGCACGACGATCGTCTCGACCCGGTCGATCGAGATCAGCATCAGGCGCTCTCCTCGATGGTCAGCACGAGGTTGGCATGTTCGTCGACGACGAGCGATCGCGTACGGCGGCACGAATGTCGTCGAGTCCGCCTGGTGGACGACGGCTGGGCCGTCGAGTCGTGCCCCGCGCTCGAGCGAGCTGCGGTCGTAGATGGCCGTGTCGACCCACCCCGAGCCCGGCATGTACACGGGACGGAACGTCGGTGCGCCCTGGTCGGCGACTGCGCGCCGGAGCCCGTTCCTCGAGGGACGGCTTGTCGACGGCGACGGTGACGACCAGGCGCATCGTCACGATCTCGCACTCGTCGGCGGGGCTCGAGAACCCGTAGGCGCGTTCGTGCAGCGCATGGAAGTCGTCGAAGATGTCGGCCGTGTCGCCGGTCGCGATCCCGTCGAGATCGACCGGCACCGTGACCTCGTAGGCCTGGCCGAGGTAGCGGACGTCGCACGACTGGGCGTACGAGCACTGCCTCGTTCGGAGCTCGCCGTCGGCGTCGATCTCCGCCTGCGCGCGATCCATGAGCGCGGCGAACGCTGCGACGAGCGCGGCGGCGAGAGACTCCTCGTCGCTGCGGTGGAGCTCGCTGGCCGCGAAGTCGAGTCGCACGTCCGCGGTGAGCAGGCCGAGCGCGGACAGGGTTCCGGGATGCGGAGGGACGATCACGGTTGCGATCGAGAGTCGCCGCGCGAGCTCGGCGGCGTGGAGCGGGCCGGCACCGCCGAAGGCGACGAGCGCGTGATCGCGAGGATCGTCGCCCACGCTTGCGGAGCGCCACCCGGACGGCGCCTTCCATCGCCGCGTTCACCACCTCGATGGCTCCGGCGGCCGTCTCGTCCGACGGCAAGTCGAGCGCCTCGGCCAGCGGCTCGATCGCAGCGCGCGCGAGCTCGACGTCGAGCGCGAGGCGGCTCGCCAGCGGGAAGTCCGGCGTCAGCCGTCCGAGGACCAGCTGGCAGTCGGTCACCGTCGGCGCCGTGCCTCCGCGGCCGTAGCAGGCGGGCCCGGGTTCCGAGCCGGCGCTCTCGGGCCCGACCCGGAGCGCGCCGCCCGCGTCGACCGCCGCGATCGACCCTCCGCCGGCTCCGATCGAGTAGCACGTCGATCGCCGGGAGGCGGATCGGGATCTCGCCGATCGTCAGCTCGGTGCTCGTGCGCGGCTCGAAGCCTCCGATCACCGAGACGTCCGCGCTCGTTCCACCCATGTCGAAGCAGACGAGGTCGGCGTGGCCCGTCGTCCGCGCCAGCCGGGTGCAGGCGACCACGCCGGCCACGGGGCCGGACAGCGCGAGCGTGACGGGGCGCGATCTGGCCGCGGCGGGAGTGAGCGCGCCCCCGTTCGACTGCGTGACGAAGAGCGACGCGGTACAGCCGGCGTCGGCGAGAGCCGACTCGAGTCGCGTCAGATACGTGTCGACCAGCGGCATCAGTGCGGCGTTGAGAACCGTGGTCGCGGTGCGCTCGTACTCGCGGAGCTCTCCGCGAGAGCTCGGCCGAGGCGCACACGAACCAGCCGTCGTGCGCCCGCAGCATGGCCGCGATCTGCTGCTCGTGGTCAGGGTTGCGATAGGAGTGCAGGAACGCGACGGCGACGGACTCGACGTCCGCGTCGTCCAGCGTGGCGAGCGCCGCGTCGGCGCTCGCGAGGTCGACGGGCTCGAGCTCGGTGCCGTCGGCGCCGACGCGCTCGCGGATCTCGAGGCGCAGCTCGCGCGGAACCAGAGCCGGCTGCTGCTCGAGGAACGGGTCGTAGAGCTCGTTCCGCCAGTGCCGCGCGATCTCGAGGACGTCCCGGAACCCCTCCGTGGTGACGAGCGCCGTGGTCGGGAGCCGGCGCTCGATGATCGCGTTCGTCGCGAGCGTCGTCCCGTGCAGGAGCAGTCGTACGTCCTCGCTCTGCGCGCCGACTTCGTCGCGCAGCGCCTCGAGCCCGTGCAGGAATCCCGACGCGGGATCGGAGCGCGACGACGGCACCTTGAGGTGGTGGAGCGTGCCGCTCGCGCCGTCGACCGCGACGACGTCGGTGAACGTCCCCCCGATGTCGACCCCGACGTACCAGTCGCCGGTCACGCGACCTCCGCATCCGCGGCGGCTGTCGGTACGCGGTGCGCGCCGCCTCGGGCGAGACCTTCCCGCTCGCGACGTCCCGTGCGAGCGCGTCCGGCGTCCCGCTCGGACGCCGGTCCGAGCCCACCGCCTCCCTGCGTGAGCACGGTCACGCGGTCGCCGCGCTGCAACGGCACACCGCTCGACTTGCCGCGAAGCTCGGTGACCACGCCGTCTCGCTCGACGAGGATCCGCGCCGGCGCGCCCGGAGCGCCCCCGTGGAGCCCGGGCGGCGGGAACTTGACCCGGTCGAACTGCGTCGAGAGCTCGCAGTCGGCGAGCAGCTCGAACGTGCGCTCGACCCCGAGCCCGCCGCGGAAGCGTCCCGGCGCCGCCCGAGTCCTGGCGCAGCGCGTATCGGATCATCCGCAGCGGAAACTCGTTCTCGACGAGCTCGATCGGGTTGTTCGCGAGGTTGTGGATCGCCGGCGGAGAGACAGTCCGGACCGTCGAGGCCCGGTCGGCCGCCCCAGCCGCCGACCTCGATCTCGAACTGCACGTTCGCGCGCCCGTCGTCGTCGACCGCGGAGAGCACGTAGACGTTCGAGTTGCCGTAGTACGGCGCGACCGCGCGCGCTCGGGAGCGGCTTCGCCGAGGGCGGCCATGACCACCGTGGCGACGCGATGCGTGAGCACGTTGCGGCCGACCACAGGCGCCGGGGGCTTCGGGTTGAGCACGCTTCCGTACGGAGCGCTCGACCTCGATGGGGAGATAGCTGCCGTGATTCGGAGCGATGCCGGGGTCGAGGATCGCGGTGACGGCGTAGTAGACGGCCGACTCCGTCGAGGCGATGGGGCAGTTGATCGGCCCGCGTGTCTGCGGGGCCGTGCCCGTGAAGTCGACGTGGAGTGAGTCACCGCGCCGCTCGACCGCGACGCACACGAGCACCGGCTCGTCGTCGAGCCCGTCTCCGTCCACGAGGTCCTCGGCTCGAAAGATCCCGTCGGGAAGCGTCGAGATCGCCGCGCGCATCCGTCGTTCCGAGGACGCGATGAGCGCCTGCGTCGCTGCCGTCAGGACCTCGGCTCCGTAGCGCTGCACGAGCCGGATCACGTCTCCGGCGCCGATCGAGAGCGCCGCGATCTGAGCTCGGAGGTCGCGATCGTCTTGTGCGGGACGCGGATGTTGCTCTCGAAGAGCGGCAGGAACAGCTCGTTCGGCTCTCCGGCCGCGACGATGCGGCACGGCGGGATGCGAAAGCCCTCCTGGTAGATCTCAGTCGCGTCCGCGCCGTAGCTCGCGGCCGCCCGACCACCGACGTCGAGATGGTGGCCGAGCGTGCCCACGATCGCGATCGGCACGTCGTCGACGACGACGGGCGAGAAGGTCTGGATGTCCGGAAGGTGCTGTCCGCCCGAGTACGGGTCGTTCGTGGCGTAGACGTCGCCCGTGCGCCAGCCCTCCAGCGGAAACCGGCCGATGATCGTCCGCAGCGCGCGCGTCATCGAGTTCAGGTGCATGGGGATGCGCGTCGACTGCGCCACGATGCCCCCACCGACGTCGAACACCGCCGTCGAGTAGTCGAGCATCTCGCGGATCACCTGGGAGTGCGCCGAGCGTTCGATCGACGTCGCCATCTGCTCCGCGGCTGCGACGAGCCCGTGGCGGATCACCTCGAGCGTCACCGCGTCGAGGGTCTCGCGGCTCGCGTGCTCGGACGACTGCTCACGGAGCGTCTCCGACACGCGAGAGCGCGCCGCTCCGCACGAGCTCGACGACGGGCTCGACGTCGATCCGGCCGCCTGCGGCGCCCTGCGCTCCGAGCCGCGCTCGAACGAGCGCGGCGACCTCCGCAGTCCCGGTGCCGAGCCGCTCGGGAGCGCGGAGCTCGATAGCTCGGGCGCCGACGATCAGCTCCAGCGCGACGACGCGCTCTCCGAGCGCGACCATCTCCGCGAGGCGGCGGGCCGCCGAGGGGCGCGAACGTCATGCGATCCTCGATCCCCTCGGCGATCGTCGTCGACGGCAGCTCGAAGGAGACGGGTTGCGCCAGCAGTCTCGCCTCGCCCGTCAGCGCGGCAGCGACGTACGGGAGGTGCGGGAAGGTGGTGTCGGGTGTGTCGGACGAGCGCGACAGTCCGTCGACAAGGCCGGAGAAGCGCGCCTGCATCAGCTTGATCAGCCGCTCGCAGGCCGAGGTGACGACGGGCGCAAGCGCGATTCGGAGAAAGTCGAGCGCACCTGCGAGCACGAGCGGATCGAAGTTGCCGACGGAGAAGATCGACGTTCTCGTCCCGCACCAGGAGCGGGTTCTCCTGCGACGCGTTCAGCTCGATCGCGAGCTGGCTCTCGGCATAGCCGAGCGCCTCGCGGGCGGCGGCGTGTACCTGCGGAAGGCAGCGGAAGCTCAGTGGATCCTGGAGGTTGCGGGCAGCGCCGTCGCTCCAGAGCGAGCTGCCGTCGAGGAGGTCGCGGAGGCGCGCGATCGTCGTCTGGAGGCCCGGATACGGACGCTCGCGCCCCACGGCCGGGTGGACGATGCTCAGATTGGCGGCGAAGGCCTCCAGATCGAGCGCGCCGGCGGCGTCGAACGCATCGAGCAGCCGTCCGTAGTCGTGGATCGCGAGCGCCGCGATGGCCGTCGCGAAGGCGTCGTTGTCGACGAGCGAGACGGCCTCCTTCGGCAGCCAGCGTCAGGTCGCCGAGCAGCGCGTGCGCTAGCTCGGCCATCGGCACGATGTCGCCCATGCCGACCGAGCCGTACAGCGCGACGGGCGGAAGCGACTCGTCGTTGAGCGCAGCGACGAGGCGTTCGGCGAGCACCGGTCGCACGCCGGAGGTTCCGCTGAGTGAAGCCGTTCACCAGGCGCAAGATCGTGGCCCGGACGACCTCCTCGGACGTCTGCGGTCCCTGCCCGACGAGCAAGGCCTCGATGAGAAGTCGATTGTGATCCTCCTGCTGCTCCGGGAGAACCGCGTTGCGCTTTCGCGCCGCCACGCCGGTCGTCATCCCGTAGACGGGAGTGCCGGCCTGGAGGTGATGCTCGACGACAGCGCGGGCCGCGAGCATCCTCGGTGTCGAGTCCGGATGGAGCTCCACGCGCTCGCGACCTCGCGCGACGCGAACGACCTCGTCGAGCGTCAGCGACTCTCCTGTCAGCACGACCGCGATCGGGTCTACCTCCGGCTCATCTGCGCAGTCACGGCGCGTACTAACTGTACCGTGTACACAATATTGACGATGCGATGGCCTCAGGCGACGCCGAGGAGCTCGTCCGCGTACGTCATCCCGACCCGTCGCATCCCGCGCGGGCCCGGCTCGTAGTGGCCCATGCGCCAGAGCGCCGGCGAGTAGAGGTGAAGCGACGTTGCCGCCTCGGCGCCGGGCCCGGGATGCCGAACGCCGTGGATGTCCGACGCGTCGAAGTCGAAGCGCCCGCCTGCCTCGTGCACCGTCGTGTGCTCGCGCACCCAGCCGTCCTCCTCGACCCGGAACCAGTCCTCGTGCAGCACTCCTTCGGCGACGCACACCGCACCCGACGAGCGGTCGTGGTCGTGGTAGCCCGTGTTCTGGCCGTCGACCCAGCAGATGAGCCAGACGTCGAGGTTGGGGTCGCGATAGAGCTGCTGGTAGAAGCGCGAGTCGGCGTCGTGGGTGACGTTCGACCGCCACAGGTGATCCGCGTGCACGAGCTCGGCCGCGAGCTCCGCCATCCGAGGGCGGTCGAGGTCGGTGTCCGGAGGAACGCGCTCACGAAGCCAGGTCGCGAGATCTGTCACGTCAGCAAGCGCGTTGGTGTGTCGGACTGGAGAACGTGCGTCACAGCATCTCCGAAGCCGCGGACGGCATCAAGCGTCGGCTGCGAGTCGACGACGGGCGTGTCGCTGCCGTACACGAGCTGCGACACGCCGAACGTCTCGGCGCAGAGCTCGATCGCCCTGCGTCCGTGCGTCGACACGTCGAAGAACGTGTTCGGGTCGATGCGCGGAGCGGACGTCCACACCGCGTCGTGCGAGCCGTTCGAGCTGGAAGGGGCCGCCTCCGGCGAGCATGGCGAACACCACCCGCAGCGACGGCCAGCGCTCGCGGCCGAAGGCGAGCCACGCGAGGTACGCCTCCTGCATCCGGGCCGGGTAGCCCGTGACCCAGTCCCACCAGGGCGCACGCGCGGGTGTGGTGGCACGCCCTGCGTCGGGATGCACGAACACGACGATGCCGGCCGCCTCGGCCTCGTCCAGCACGGACGCCGCGCGGTCGAAGTCCGTGATCAGCGACGACCCGAGCGACACTCCCGCGAAGCCGGCGCGCACGGTGCTCGGCGAGAACGCCCTGAGGCGGCCGCCACTCGCCGCAACGAGCGCGTCGGGCTCCTTCGACCCAGACCTCCTCGAGTACAGCTCGCTCGGCGTCCGACACCGACTCGAACCCGAGGCTCGTCTGCAGCGAGAGGACGGCGACGTCGATCTCGTCGCGATCGAGCACCTCGAGACGCCGCTCCAGCGCGTGATCGCCGAGGTCGACCTCGAACCTGCCCTCCTGGGTCGTGAGCGCGACGTCGTCGAGGAAGGGTGGGGCAGTACGCGCGCGAAGCGCCGCGACGAAGCCCTCGGGCCACAGGTGCTGGTGAATGTCGTATGTCGTCACGCGGGAGCCGGTTCGGAGCGAATCGTCTTGGCCAGTTCTTCGAGCGGAAGCGGCATCTGCTCGTACGACGTGAGATACGGAACGTGCTCTCGGACGAAGGCCCGCGCGCTCTCGGCGCCGACGCCCAGGGTCTCCACGCCTCTGAGCTCGACCGCCTGGGCAGCGACCACGAGCTCGATGGCGACGACCCGCGCTCCGAGCTCGACCATCTCCGACAGCCGTCGCGCGCCGAGCGACGAGAGGGCGGTGCGATCCTCGACGCCCGACTCCTGCATCGTCGAGGCCAGCTCGAACGAGACGGGCTGGGCGAGGAGCCGCGCCTCCGCGGCGATCGCCTGGGCCGCCACTCCGAGCTCGGAGAGCCCGTCCTGCCACGTTCCCTCGGCCGCGACCAGCCCCTCGCTGAGACCGCTGAACCGCGGGCTCAGCAGCTTCAGCGTCCGCTCGACCGCGGCCGTGAGCACAGGCGCGAAAGCGATGCGCAGGAAGTCGAGCGCAGCTGCCAGCGGCTGTGAGTCGAAGTTCCCGACCGACACGAGGCGCTGCTCCGCGAGGACGACGAGCGGATTTCCCTGGTGGGCATTGAGCTCGATCGCGAGCTGCACCTCGACGAACCGCCAGGGCATCCCGCGCCGCGCCGTGCAGCTGTGGCACGCAGCGGAACGTGAGCGGATCCTGGAGGAAACGTGCGGTGCCCAACTCCCAGAGCGCGCTGCCGTCGCAGCAGCGCGTGCATCCGCTCGAGGGTCGCGCCGATCCCGGGGTAGGGGCGTGCGACCGCCACCTCCGGGTGCAGTGCGCTGACGTTGGCCCGGAACGCCTCGAAATCCAGGGCGGCCGCGACGTCGATCCAGGCGAGCAGTCCGCGTGCATCAGCGATCGCGAGCGCCGCCTGCCCGGTGGAGAACGAGTTGCCGTTGAGCAGCGCCAGCGCCTCACCGGCTTCGAGCTCGAGCGCGGCCAATGCTCCGTGCGCGAGGTCGGCGTTCTGAGCCAGGTCTGACTGGCCGACGCTCCCGAGTGAGCGCACATGGGGCGTGACGCCGTCGTTGAGCGCGGTGACGACTGCCTCCGCGACCTCTGGGCGCGCGCCCTGGAACCCGGCGACGAGCGTGTTGGCAAGCCGGAGCAGCGAGGCCCGCACGACGTCGTCGGGTGCCGTTGGGCCGAGACCGACGAGATGGCCCCAGATCGCCGAGCGGTTGAATGCGCGCGCGTCGGACTCGTCCACGGTCGCGTCGCGCCGCATGCCGACGCCTGTCGTCACGCCGTATGCGGGTGTCCCTTCGGCCGACGTGCGCTCGACGATCGCGCGAGCTTCGCGCATCCTCTCGATCCGCTCGGGCGCGATGGCGACGGGCTCGCCCTCACGCGCTACTCGCACGACGTCGCCGAGCGTGAGGCTCGCGCCGGTGAGCTCGACGGTCATGCGGAGACTCTACGACGGGTCGGGGTCGCCCATGCCGGGCACACGCGGGGCGCAATCCTCGCATGCCCCACGCAGGACGACATCGTGCGCCGCGACGACGTATCCGCGCCCGTCGGCGACCCGCTCGATCGCCGACTCGAGCGTCGGATCCTCGAACGGCTCGACCTTCCCGCAGTCGTCGCAGACGAGGTGGTGATGGTGGTCGCCGCCCGCATGAGCGGGCTCGTAGCGCGCGACACCGTCGCCCAGGTCGACGCGCTGGACGAGGCCGAGCTCGTCCATGCCGTCGAGCGCGCGGTACACGCTTGCGATCCCCACCCGCGCGCCGCGCGCCCGGACGCGATCGTGGATGTCGTGCGCCGAGAGGCAGCAGTCCTGCTCGCCGAGGAGCTCGACGACCACGCGGCGCGCCCCGCCACTCCGGCCGCTTGCGTCTCGCAGCCGGACGAGTGCAGTCTCCGTCCAGGTCATAGTGATAATGATACCCGTTCTCAAAGACGTGCTACCGTCGTCCGCGTGCGTGTGCACCTCTTTCTCTTGGTGGCACTTCTCGCGGTGGGCTGCGGCGGGCCTGCGTCCGAGTCGGAGCGCACCGTCGTGGCCTCGTTCTATCCCCTCGCGTGGGCTGCGCAGCGGGTCGCGGGCGACGGCGTCGGGGAGATCGTCAACCTCACGCCGGCCGGCGCCGAGCCGCACGACATCGAGCTCTCGCCGAGCGACGTGGAGACCATCCGCGACGCCACGCTCGTCGTCTACATCGGCGGCGGCTTCCAGCCTGCCCTCGAAGACGCGATCGACGGGCGGGACGGCGAGTCGCTCGATCTGCTCCGTGACCGACGAGGATCCGCACATCTGGCTCGATCCGATCCGGTTTGCAGGCGCGGTCGAACGGATCGCGGAGAGACTGGGCGGCACCGCCGCCGGCGAGACTCGTGCGCTGAGAGAGCTCGACACGGAGTATCGGACGGGGCTCAAGCGACTGCGATCGCCGAGTGCTCGTGACGACGCATGCCGCGTTCGGCCAGCTCGCTGCGCGCTACGGGCTCACCCAGCTCTCTCTCGCAGGACGCTCCCCGGAGTCCGAGCCGGCGCCTCGTGAGCTCGAGCAGCTCGTCGACGACGTCCGCGCGTCGGGCGCGACGACGGTGTTCGCCGAGCCGCTCGTTTCCGCCGGACTCGCCGAGACGGTCGCGCGGGAGGCCGACATCGAGGTCGCGACACTCGATCCGATCGAGGGTCTGAGCCAGGAGCGCCTGGACGCCGGCGAGGACTACCTCACCGTGATGCGCGCGAACCTCGCGGCGCTGCGCGAGGCGCTCGGTTGTCGCTAGCCGCCGAGCTCGTCGGTGTCTCCTTCGGCTACCAGCCGGGGCAGCTCGTGCTCGAGGACGTGAGCCTCGCACTCGGCGAGGGCGAGTTCGTCGCGGTCGCCGGCCCGAACGGCGGCGGGAAGACGACGCTCATGCGCATCCTCCTCGGGCTCGAGCGGCCGAACGAGGGTTCGGCGCTCCTCTACGACGAACCCGCACACCGCTTCTCGAAACGGCGCGCGCTCGGATACCTCGCCCAGCGGTCCCAGCTCGGAGGAGATGCACCGGCGACCGTGAGGGAGGTCGTGTCTGCAGGCCGGCTCGCAGCGGGGCGCCTGCTGGGGCGGCTCGATGCCGAAGATCGCGAGCGAGTCGAGGAGGCGATCGCGCGGGTCGGACTCTCCGCGGTCGCCGACGCGACGCTTCGCACCCTCTCGGGCGGGATGCAGCAGCGTACGTTCATCGCGAAGGCGCTCGCGGGCAAGCCCTCGCTTCTTGTTCTCGATGAGCCGACCACCGGCGTCGACGCCGAGTCGCAGGAGTCGCTCGCCGAGCTGCTGGCCACGCTCCACCGCGA
This sequence comes from uncultured Gaiellaceae bacterium, assembly GCA_963822885.1. Classification (GTDB taxonomy): domain Bacteria; phylum Actinomycetota; class Thermoleophilia; order Gaiellales; family Gaiellaceae; genus GMQP-bins7. The sequence continues at coordinate 12,403 of CAWGJJ010000013.1, read as the reverse complement.
GCTCGGCGTCACGATCGTCTACGTCTCGCACGAGTTCGGCGCGGTGGAGCACCACGTCGAGCGCCTTGTCCTCGTGCGCCGGACGATCGTCTTCGACGGCCCGCCCGGAGACCTGCCGGGCATGTGGCACGACCCGGGGCACGTTCATGTTCGAGAGTGAGTTCATGCGCCTCGCGCTCGGCGCGGGCGCGATCGTCGGTGTGCTGGCGCCCGCGGTCGGGTTCTTCCTCGTCCAGCGACGGCAGTCGCTGATGGGGGACGGCATCGGCCACGTTGCGTTCGCAGGTGTCGCCGCGGGGATCCTCCTCGACGTATCGCCTGTACTCACCGCGCTCGTCGCTGCGGTGCTCGGCGGCATCGCGATCGAATTGCTTCGGTCGCGTGGACGGACCGCGGGCGACCAGGCGCTCGCGATCGTCTTCTACACCGGCATCGCGCTCGGGGTCGTGCTCGTCGCGCGCGCCGGTGCGCTGAACGTCGATCTCTTCCAGTACCTGTTCGGCTCGATCCTCACGGTCACGCGGAGCGATCTCGTCGTCATCGCACTGCTCGGCGCGGCCGGGCTCGCGACCGTTGCGACGCTCTATCGCGCGTTCGCCGCGATCGTCATCGACGAGGAGGGCGCACGCGTCTCCGGCGTCCCCATCGGAACGCTCAACATCGCGCTCGCCACCCTGACGGCCGTCACCGTCGCGCTCTCGATGCGTGTCGTCGGGATCCTCCTCGTCGCGGCGTTGATGGTGCTCCCGGTGAGCGCTGCGGGACGAATCGCGTGGAGCATGCGCTCGACCCTCGTCCTGGCGATGGCGATAGGTCTCGGAGCGGCCATCGCAGGACTCACAATCTCGTACTACGCCGATCTGCCACCCGGAGGCACGATCGTGCTAGCGGCAGCAGCCGCGTACCTCCTCGCTCTTGCGTCGAGCCTTGCCCGCGGCAGGACGTAAGGCGAGCTCCCTTACGCGGCGACGAGCGCTGCGCCGACTCCGGCCTCGTGGCAGTCGCGGCACCGGGCTTCGTACTGCTCCGCAGCACCTACCACGACGGTCTCGCCCGAGTACGGAGCCGGCAGCCCGTCCACGAGACGCTGAGTAGTCGTCGCCGGGCCGCCGCACCGGTGACAGACGGCTTGCAGCTTGTCGACGAACTCGGCATGCGACAGGAGCTCCGGCATCGGTCCGAACGGAAGCCGCCTGAAGTCCTGGTCGAGCCCCGCCACGACGACCCGCATGCCGCTGTCGGCCAGCGCGAGAGCGTGACCGACGATCGCATGCTCGAGGAACTGCACTTCGTCGATCCCGACGACGTCGAATCCCGCCGCGCGCTCCGGTACGTCCTCCGCCGATGCGACCGGAACAGCCCGCATGCGTGCGCCGGCGTGGCTCACGATGTCCGTCGCGTCGTAGCGGTCGTCGATGTGCGGCTTGAGGATCACGACGCGCTGGCCCGCGATCTCGGCGCGGCGCAGCCGGCGGATCATCTCCTCGCTCTTCCCGCTGAACATCGGACCGCAGATGACCTCGAGCCAGCCACCTCGCTGCGGGGGGATGCGGATCACGGCGGCGATCGTAGTGGGGCGATCGGAGGACGAAGTCTCGAAGCGACCGCGGCCGCTTGCGGCCGCGCTTCAGGGGTGGTCGCGACCGGAGACTCCGCGCTAGCGGATCTCCGGTCTGCGGGGGAAGTTGCACGGGAGCCTTGCTATGCTCTCGCGCGCGCGGCGGCGTAGCTCAGTTGGTTAGAGCAGCGGAATCATAATCCGCGTGTCGCAGGTTCGAGTCCTGCCGCCGCTACTCGAACACCCCTTTTTCGTCCTACCTCGAATCGAGAAGAAGAATGGCCACCGGAGTACGAGTTGCGATCACGCTCGCCTGTACGGAGTGCAAGCGGCGGAACTATCAGACGCAGAAGTCCAAGCGGAACTCCCCCGACCGGGTGGAGTTCAAGAAGTACTGCCGCTGGTGCTCTCAGCACACGATGCATCGGGAGACCCGCTAGGTGGCACGAGAGACCCGCAGGCAGCGCCGCGCCGCACGTGCGGCTGCCGGCGACGGAGCGTCGACCTCGCGCCGCGCACGCGCGCAGCAGGTCCGGCCGTCTCAGGCACCCGTCAAGCAACAAACCGGCCGCAAGACCGAAAAGCAGCGAGGCCAGTTCGTACGGGAGTCCTACGCCGAGCTGCGGAAGGTCGACTGGCCGACGCGGAGCCAGACGTTCCAGGGTGTCGTCGTGGTAATCATCGCGTGCACGATCGTCGGCCTCTACCTCTGGGGGCTCGACCAGGTCATCCGTCCCCTCGTCGACCGCGTTCTGCTGTAGTGACGAAGTCGATGATGGAAACCGCTCACACCGCGGCCGCGAAGCGGACGCCTTCAGGGATTTGCCCGCGACCGGTGTCGGCGCTAGCCGATTCCGGTCGCTAGGAGGTAATGCAGTGTTTCTCTGGTACGTCATCAACACCTACTCAGGACACGAGAACAAGGTCAAGACGAACCTCGAGCACCGCATCGTCTCGCTGAACCAGCAGCCGGCGTTCCGGCGCGTCGTCGTCCCGACCGAGCAGGTGATCGAGACGAAGGACGGCCAGAAGGTGCAGACCGAGAAGCGCGTGCTGCCGGGCTACGTGCTCGTGAACATGAACATGTCGGACGAGGCCTGGATCGTCGTCAAGGGCACGCCCGGAGTCACCGGGTTCGTCGGCGCCGGCGCGAAGCCCGTTCCGCTCTCGCAACCGGAGGTCGACCGGATCCTCCATCACGGAGCACCGGCCGGACCGGGGCAGGTCGCGAAATCGCAGGTCGAGTTCTCGCTCGGCGAGTCCGTGAAGGTAACGTCGGGCCCGCTTTCCGACTTCGACGGCGAGATCGTCGACGTCAACGCGGATCAGCAGAAGTTGAAGGTGCTCGTGGACATCTTCGAGCGCCAGGTTCCGGTCGAGCTCAGCTTCGACCAAGTGAAGAAGATCGACTAAGTTTTCCGGCGCAGTACGGAACCCGCTAGCGCGGATTCCGTACGCGCAGATCCCTGAAGCCGTCCGCTTCGCGGCCGGGTCGCTCCGTTTCCAGCAAGCGCTTTTCGGAAAGAGACTGTCATGGCTAAGAAAGTACTCACGCTCATCAAGCTCCAGATCCCGGGTGGCCAGGCCAACCCGGCGCCGCCGGTCGGTCCCGCGCTGGGCCAGCACGGCGTGAACATCATGGAGTTCTGCAAGGCCTACAACGCGCAGACGGCGCACGAGAACGGTCGCATCATCCCCGTCGAGATCACCGTCTTCGAGGATCGCTCGTTCACGTTCATCACGAAGACGCCCCCGGCCGCCGTCCTCATCAAGGAGGCGCTCGGGCTCGAGTCGGGCTCGGGTGAGCCCAACAAAGCCAAGGTCGGCAGGCTCAGCCAGGCGCAGCTTCGCTCCATCGCGGAGGCGAAGATGCCCGACTTGAACGCGCGCGACGTCGACGAGGCGATGAAGGTGATCGCCGGCACGGCCCGGAGCATGGGCGTGGACACACCATGACCCTTGCGCCGAAGGCTGCGACCGGCGCGCCAGCGGTCGCTTCAGGGATCGTCGCGAACTCGGATCTGCTACTGCAGATCCGAGTTCTGCGGGACACATGGGAGTCGACACACCATGAGCCAGCACGGCAAGCGCTATCGCGAAGCGCGCGACTCGATCGATCGCGAGCAGGCGTACACGCCGCTCGCCGCCGTCCGCCTGCTGAAGGAGACGCCCGCAGCCAAGTTCGACGAGACGGTCGAGGCCCACTTTCGGCTCGGCCTGAACGTGCGCCACGCCGACGAGCAGCTCCGCGGCACGATCATGCTCCCGCACGGGATCGGCAAGGACGTGCGCGTGGCGGTCTTCGCCGAGGGCGAGAAAGCGCGCGAGGCAGAGGACGCCGGCGCGGACGTGGTCGGCTCCGCAGATCTCGCGACCAAGATCGAGGGTGGGTTTCTCGACTTCGACGTCGCGATTGCCACGCCGGATCAGATGAGCGTCGTCGGCAAGCTCGGCCGAGTGCTCGGCCCGCGCGGGCTCATGCCGAACCCGAAGACGGGCACCGTGACGATGGACATCGTCAAGGCCGTGTCCGACGCGAAGGCGGGCAAGCTCGAGTACCGCACCGACCGCGGCGCCAACGTGCACGTCCCGATCGGCAAGCGGAGCTTCGACGAGCGTGCGCTCCTCGAGAACTACGCCGCGCTCGTCGAGGAGATCGTTCGCGCGAAGCCCTCGGCTTCCAAGGGTCGCTACATCAAGCAGATCACCCTGACGACGACGATGGGCCCCGGCATCCACGTCGACTCGACCATCACCCGGGACATCGCCGAGGAGCTGGAGGCAGCTACAGTCTCGGCCTAGCTACGAAGCGACTCCCGCCGAAGACCGTCGGCAGCTCTCACGAGCGTAGGCCCGACGTAGGCAGGTTCCGTCAGCGCGTCCAGCGTTTCGACCGAGCCCGCCGTGTGCGGGTTTCGTCGTTCAGGAGGACATGACGTGCTGAAAACTGACAAGGAACGGATCGTCGAGGAGCTCGCAGCGGAGCTCGGCGCTGCCGACACGCTCATCGTCGCGGACTATCGCGGCCTGACGAACAAGCAGCTCGAGGCGCTGCGGGATCAGCTGTTGCCCCACGGCGCCCGCTTCCGGATCGTGAAGAACACACTGACGCGGCGTGCGGCCGAGCAGGCCGGAGCCGAGTCGCTCCTCGTCATGCTCGAGGGGCCGACGGCCATCGCGTTCATCGAGTCGTCGGGCGACCCGGCCGCCGTTGCCAAGGCGCTCGCTCAGACGGCGAAGGAGACGAACGTGCTCACGCTGCGCGGCGGCATCCTCGAGGGCAAGGAGCTCTCGGGCGCCGATGTCGACCAGCTCGCGAAGCTGCCGCCGGTCGACGTCCTGCGCGGGCAGCTCGTCGGCGCGATCGTCGCTCCGCTCACGCAGCTGCTCGGGCTCGTGTCCGCACCGCTGCGCGACCTGCACGGGCTCATCGATGCCCGCATCAAGCAGCTCGAGGAGGAAGGGCAGATCGTCGAGCCCGTCGCCGATGCTGCGGTCGAGGCCGAGGAACCGGCTGGTGAGGAAACCGAGGCTGCGGACGAGGGCCTGTCGCACGCCGAGCCTGCCGAGGCAAGCGCACCGGAAGATTCGGCCTCAGCCGAATCTTCCGACTCCGATGAGGTCGAACCAACCACTGAGACTGAACAGCAAGAGGAGGAGTAGGAATGGCAACTGATGTGAAGAGCGTGCTCGACTCGCTCGGCAAGATGACCGTTCTCGAGCTCGTCGAGCTCAAGAACGCAATTGAAGAAGAGTGGGGCGTCACCGCTGCAGCCCCGGTCGCGGTCGCCGCTGCCCCGGCGGCGGGTGACGGTGCTGCGGTCGAGGAGGAGAAGGATTCCTTCGACGTCGTCCTCACCGGAGCAGGCGACAAGAAGATCCAGGTGATCAAGGTCGTCCGCGCGGTGACCGGCCTCGGCCTGAAGGAGGCGAAGGACCTCGTCGACAGCGCTCCCGGCGCTATCAAGGAGGGTGCCACCAAGGAGGAGGCCGAGTCCGTCAAGGCCCAGCTCGAGGAAGCGGGAGCATCCGTCGAGCTGAAGTAGGGACGGAGGGGCGAGATGTATCGCGCCCCACGGCAACGGACTGGGCCGGACCATCCGATCCGGCCCAGTCCGTGCCCCGTCCGCTATTCTTGTGCGACGCACTCCACCGCAGCGAAAAGGCGGTTGCGGAGGGGTGTCCTCGTGCGCTACTATCCTCAGTTCCGCCGAGGCCGTTCGTCTAACCCTGCCCGTACACCTGCACGCTTTTAAGGGAGGCTTTTACACTTGAGCAGCGTTGCTGTCGCGCCGCGCGCGCGCAAGAGCTTTTCGCGCCTGAAGCATGTCCTCGACCTCCCCGACCTCATCGATATCCAGAAGGCGTCCTTCCAGTGGTTCCTGGAAGGCGGTCTGCGCGAGACGATCGACGACATCTCGCCGATCGAGGACTACACGGGGACGCTTGCAGTCGAGTTCGCCGAGTACGAGTTCGGCGACCCGCAGTTCACAATCCAGGAGTGCCGCGAGAAGGACCTGACCTACCAGGTCCCGCTCTCGATCACGGTCCGCTTCGTCAACAAGGACACCGGCGAGATCCGCGAGCAGCGGGTCTTCATGGGCGACTTCCCGATGATGACGCCGTGGGGCACGTTCATCATCAACGGAACCGAGCGCGTCATCGTGACGCAGCTCGTCCGGAGCCCCGGCGCCTATCTCATGGAGCCGAAGGACGCCACGAAGCAGGTCTTCATGGCGAACCTGATGCCGTCACGTGGCTCGTGGCTCGAGGTCGAGATCGACAAGAAGGGACTGGTGTTCGCTCGGATCGACCGGAAGCGCAAGCTCCCGATCACCACGCTCCTGCGCGCGCTTCCCGCCGAGGATCCCTCGACCGGGTTCGCGCTCGACACGAGCACGAACGAGAAGATCCTCGAGCTCTTCGGCGGCTCCGTCTACATCGCGAACACGCTCGAGAAGGATCCGACGACGCGTGAGGAAGAGGCGCTCATCGAGGTGTTCAAGAAGCAGCGGCCGGGTGAGCCCCCGACGCTCGACAACGCGCGCAACCTCCTTCGCTCGCTCTTCTTCGATCCCAAGCGCTACGACCTGACGAAGGTCGGCCGCTACAAGCTCAACCAGCGTCTCAGTGTCCAGGTGCCCGAGGACGTTCGCGTCCTCACCACCGAGGACATCGTCGCGCTCGTTCGCCGTCTCGTCGACATGCCGGCGCTGCTCGGAGTTCCCGAGGATGCGAAGGACTACGCCGCCGAGGCAGCCCAGCTCTCACGCGATCCCGTGCGCAGCGAGCTCGACGAGTACGAGGACTTCGGCAACCGGCGCCTGCGCACGACTGGCGAGCTGATCCAGGAGGCGTTCCGCGTCGGTCTGTACCGGATGGAGCGCGTCGTCCGGGAGCGGATGACGACGGAGGACGTCGACACGATCACGCCGCAGACGATCATCAACATCCGCCCGGTGGTCGCGGCGCTGAAGGAGTTCTTCGGCTCCTCGCAGCTGTCGCAGTTCATGGATCAGACGAACACGCTGTCCGGGCTCACGCATCGCCGCCGCCTCTCGGCGCTCGGCGCGGGTGGCCTGACGCGCGAGCGCGCACCCATCGAGGTGCGTGACGTGCATCCGACGCACTACGGGCGCATGTGCCCGATCGAGACTCCCGAGGGCCCGAACATCGGTCTCATCGGGTCGCTCGCGTCGTTCGCCACGGTGTCGGAGTTCGGCTTCATCCAGACCCCGTACCGCGTGGTCAAGGGCGCGCAAGGTGACCGACGAGATCATCTATCTCGACGCCGCCGAGGAGCGCCAGTTCACGATCGCGCAGGCCTCGGAGCCTGTCGATCCGAAGACGGGCCGCTTCCTGAACGAGCAGGTGCTCTGCCGCTCGCGTGAAGGCGAGGCTGTCGCCATGCTCCCGAAGGACGTCGAGTACATGGACGTCTCGCCGGCGCAGATCGTCTCGGTCGCGACCGCGCTCATCCCGTTCCTCGAGCACAACGACGCAAACCGCGCGCTCATGGGCGCGAACATGCAGAAGCAGGCAGTTCCGCTGATGATCCCGCAGGCGCCGATCGTCGGCACGGGGCTCGAGTTCCGCGCCGCCGTGGATACGGGCGACGTCGTTCTCGCCCACAACGACGGCACGGTCGTCGACGTCGACGCCGAGCGCATCGTCGTCGAGGGTCGCGGCACGCGTGACGAGTACCCGCTGACGAAGTTCATGCGGTCGAACCAGGGCACGCTCATCCATCAGAAGCCGGCCGTCACGCTCGGCGACAAGGTGAAGAAGGGCGAGGTTCTCGCCGACGGAAGCTCCACCGACGGCGGCGAGCTCGCGCTCGGCGCGAACCTGCTCGTCGCGTTCATGCCGTGGGAGGGCTTCAACTTCGAGGACGCCATCGTCATCTCGGAGCGCCTCGTCAAGGACGACGTGCTCAGCTCGATCCACATCCACGAGTACGAGATCGACGCGCGCTCGACGAAGCTCGGCGACGAGGAGATCACGCGCGACATCCCGAACCGCTCGGAGGAGTCGCTCGCCAACCTCGACGAGCGCGGAGTCGTGCGCATCGGCGCCGACGTCGATGCCGGTCACCTGCTCGTGGGGAAGGTCACGCCGAAGGGCGAGACCGAGCTCACGGCCGAGGAGAAGCTGATCCGCGCGATCTTCAAGGAGAAGGCGCGCGAGGTCCGCGACACCTCGCTCAAGGTGCCGAACGGCGAGGGCGGCAAGGTCATCGGCGTCAAGACGTTCTCGCGCGATGCAGGCGACGACCTGCCGCCGGGCGTCAACGAGCTCGTCCGCGTGTACGTCGCGAAGAAGCGCAAGATCGCGGAAGGCGACAAGCTCGCCGGGCGCCACGGCAACAAGGGCGTCATCTCGAAGATCGTCCCGGACGAGGACATGCCGTTCCTCGACGACGGTCGCGCGGTGGACGTCGTGCTCAACCCGCTCGGCGTGCCGAGCCGGATGAACATCGGCCAGATCCTTGAGACCCACCTCGGGTGGGCCGCGGCTCACGGCGTCTTCGGCGAAGGCGACCCCGTGAACCCGCGGGCGCCGATCAACGCCCCCGACCCGCGGTCAGTGGCCACGCCGGTCTTCGACGGTGCGACGGAGGGCGACGTCGACGACGCGCTCGTCCAGCTCGCGAAGACCATCGAGGGCGGCGGCGGCGGGATGACGGTCGACGAGGCAGCCGTTCGTGGCAACCGCTGCACCGGAAAGGTGCAGCTCTACGACGGGAAGTCCGGCGAGCCGTTCGCGCAAGAGGTGACGGTCGGCGTCATGTACATCCTGAAGCTGCTCCACCTCGTCGACGACAAGATCCACGCGCGTTCCACCGGCCCGTACTCGCTCGTCACCCAGCAGCCGCTGGGCGGCAAGGCGCAGTTCGGCGGCCAGCGGTTCGGCGAGATGGAGGTGTGGGCGCTCGAGGCATACGGCTCGGCGTACACGCTCCAGGAAATGCTCACGATCAAGTCCGACGACACGATCGGTCGCGTGAAGGCGTACGAGGCGATCGTCAAGGGCGAGAACATCGCGGAGCCGTCGATCCCCGAGTCGTTCAAGGTGTTGCTCAAGGAGATGCAGTCGCTTGCACTCGATGTGCAGGTGCTCTCCGACGAGGGTCGCGAGGTCGAGGTTCGCGAGGAGGACGACGAGCTCCTCCGCGCAGCCGAGGAGCTCGGAATCGACCTCTCGCCGGGCTCGCTCCGCGCAGCGGCGCGCCAGCCCACGGCCGAGGAGGTCGAGGAGGGCGCCGAAGGCGTCGACGAGGGTGCCGAGCTGGTGCTCGCGGCCGACGAGGAGCTCACTGACGTCGAGGAGGCTGCGCCGCTCGAGGCGGGCATTGCCGACGTCGAGGCGTCAGACGACTGATGAACCAGTTCACGGACAGAAGAGAGAGAGGTTCGAGGCGCTAGATGGAAACTGGTAGACGCGGTCCCGATATCAACGACTTCGACTCGATCCGGATCGGCCTCGCCTCGTCGAAGCAGATCCGCGATTGGTCGTCCGGCGAGGTCACGAAGCCGGAGACGATCAACTACCGCACGCTCAAGCCCGAGCGTGACGGCCTCTTCTGCGAGCGCATCTTCGGTCCGACCAAGGACTGGGAGTGCTACTGCGGCAAGTACAAGCGCGTTCGTTACAAGGGGATCATCTGCGAGCGCTGTGGCGTCGAGGTGACGCGGCAGAAGGTTCGCCGCGAGCGCATGGGTCACATCGACCTCGCGGCGCCCGTTTCGCACATCTGGTTCTTCAAGGGCGTTCCGAGCCGCATCGGGTACCTGCTCGACATCGCTCCGCGCGAGCTCGAGAAGGTTCTCTACTTCGCGGCGTCGATCGTCACCCAGGTCGATCGCGAGAAGCGCCAGGAGGATCTCGCCGACCTCGAGGACAAGGTCGCCGGCGAGAGCGAGCGGGTGTACCTCGATCGCGACGAGGCGCTGTCCGGCCTCGACGACCGACTTGCCCGCAGGCGCGACTACTTCGCGTCCGGCAAGGAGAAGAACTTCGACGAGGACGACGACTTCTGGGGTCGCGGCCTCTCGAACTGGGCCGAAGAGGCGGCGCTGCCGACGCTCGAGGAGATTCGCGCACTCGGCGGCGGCGTCTTCGTCAATCTGGCGAAGACCATCACGTCCGAGGATCCCCGCCGCGTGCGGGAGCTCGTCCGGCAGACCGCGACCCGCGACGACCGGCGCCTCGCGCCGCGCGAGGTCGAATCCGTCGCCGCGGCCTCCGTCCAGATCGAGGCGGCGCTCGCGCCGCTTCGCGAGGAGCTCGCGAAGGCCACCGGCTCGAAGAAGGGCGCGATCACGAAGCACCTGAAGCGCCTCCAGGAGGAGCTGCTCTCCGGTGGCGAGCTGTCCGAGGACGACGCAGCGCTCGTCGAGGGTGTCGAGAAGAAAAACCTCGAGAAGGCGCGTGAGGTCGGGAACGGCCTCCTCGCCGACGTGCTCGCGAACGTCGATCCCGACGTGGATACCGCGGAGAAGCGCGAGCTCGCCTACGACCTCTGCCTCGTCGAGGGCACGAAGAAGGAGGACCTCGACGCGATCAGCCAGTGGGCGCTCAAGGTGCGCGAGATGGTCGCGGACATGGAGATGCGCCGCGAGGACACGCGGGAGGCTGCGGTCGAGGCGGTCCGCCGCCTCGAGCAGACGTGGCTCCTCTTCAAGGAGCTCGAGCCGAAGATGATCGTCGGCGACGAGCAGATCTTCCGCGAGCTCAAGGACCGTTTCGGGTCGCCCTACGGCTTCGGGATCTACTTCCGTGGCGGCATGGGTGCCGAGGCGGTGCGCGACCTTCTGCGCGACCTCTCGCTCGACGAGGAGTCGCTCTCGCTCCGCGACATCATCAAGACCTCCAAGGGGCAGAAGCAGCAGCGCGGGATCAAGCGGCTGAAGGTCGTCGAGGCGTTCATCAAGTCGGGGAACAAGCCCGAGTGGATGATTCTCGAGGCCGTGCCGGTCATCCCGCCGGAGCTTCGCCCGATGGTGCAGCTCGACGGCGGCCGGTTCGCGACCAGCGACCTGAACGACCTCTACCGGCGCGTGATCAACCGGAACAACCGGCTCAAGCGACTGCTCGACCTCGGTGCGCCCGAGATCATCGTCAACAACGAGAAGCGGATGCTGCAGGAGGCCGTCGACGCGCTGTTCGACAACGGCCGCCGCGGGCGTGCCGTGACCGGCCCGGGGAACCGGCCGCTCAAGTCGCTCTCGGACATGCTCAAGGGCAAGCAGGGCCGGTTCCGCCAGAACCTGCTCGGCAAGCGCGTCGACTACTCGGGGCGCTCGGTGATCGTCGCCGGGCCGAACCTGAAGCTGCACCAGTGCGGCCTGCCCAAGCTCATGGCGCTCGAGCTGTTCAAGCCGTTCATCATGAGCCGGCTCGTCGAGCGTAAGGCCGTCCAGAACATCAAGGCCGCCAAGAAGATGGTCGAGTCGATGATCCCGGAGGTCTGGGACGTTCTCGAGGAGGTCATCGCCGAGCACCCGGTTCTCCTGAACCGCGCGCCGACGCTGCATCGTCTCGGTATCCAGGCGTTCGAGCCCGTGCTCGTCGAGGGCAAGGCGATCCAGGTGCATCCGCTCGTCTGCCAGGCATTCAACGCCGACTTCGACGGCGACCAGATGGCCGTCCACCTCCCGCTCAGCGCCGAGGCGCAGGCGGAGGCGCGCGTCCTCATGCTCTCGTCGAACAACATCCTCTCGCCGGCGAGCGGTCGTCCGCTCGCGACGCCAAGCCAGGACATGGTGCTCGGTGCCTACTTCCTGAGCTACTGCGAGCACGACCTGCAGCAAGCTCACCGCAGAGCAGGCAGCGAAGGCGATGGGCGTGAAGGGCCTCAAGCGCTACCGGACCGAGGAGGACGTCGAGTTCGCGATCGACGTCGGGCTCCATCGAGCTACCAGGATCCGATCGAGTACACGTGGACCGGTGAGCGGATCGTGACCACGCCGGGCCGGGTCATCTTCAACGCCGAAGTCGAGCGCGCGCTCGACGAGGCGACCGGAGGCGACTTCGAGGATCATCCGTTCCTCAACCGGACTCTCACCAAGCGTGAGCTGGACGCGTTCATCGGCGACCTCGTCGAGCACTACGGCCCGAACACGATCGCCGCAGCACTCGACGTCATCAAGTCGGTGACGTTCCGGTTCGCGACGCGCGCCGGGATCACGATCTCGAAGAACGACATCGTCATCCCCGGCGACAAGGAAGAGATCCTCGCCGGCTACGAGGACGAGGTCCGCAAGGTCGGCAAGGAGTACGACCGCGGCCTGATGACCGAGGAGGAGCGCGAGGAGCGCGTCATCGCCATCTGGACGCAGGCCA
>CAWGJJ010000012.1:0-91305 GCA_963822885.1 uncultured Gaiellaceae bacterium | reverse complement strand
CCCGCATCAAGCCTCTAGTCGAAGACCTTGACCTCGCGGTACAGCGTGTCGCGCTGCACCGGGGTCTTGCCGAGCGCCTTGATGAGGTGGACGAGCTCGTCCGTCGTCGTGCGATGCGTGGTGCCGGCGGCCGACACGACGTTCTCCTCGATCATCACCGAGCCCATGTCGTCGGCGCCGAAGCCGAGCGCGACCTGGCCGATCTTCATCCCCTGCGTCACCCACGACGACTGGATGTGCGGGACGTTGTCGATGTAGATCCGCGAGACCGCCTGCGTCAGGAGGTAGTCGAACGAGGTCGGCATCGCCTCGTCGGACACGAGGTCGTCCATCCGGTTCCCGTCGCGCTGGAACGTCCACGAGATAAAGGCGCGGAAGCCGCGGGTCTCGTCCTGCAGCTCGCGGATCTTGCGCATGTGCTCGACGCGCTCCTCGAGCGTCTCGACGTGCCCGTACATCATCGTCGCCGTCGTCGACATCCCGAGCCGGTGAGCCTGGCGCATGACGTCGAGCCACTCCTCGGACTTCGTCTTCTTCGGGGCGATGATCGCGCGGACGCGGTCGACGAGGATCTCGGCGCCGCCGCCCGGGATCGAGTCGAGCCCTGCGTCGCGCAGCCGCGTCAGCGTCTGCGGGACGGAGAGCTTCGAGCGCCGCGCGATGTGCTGGATCTCGGGCGGCGAGAGCGCGTGCAGGTGGATCGCGTAGCGCGCCTTGATCGAGCGGAAGAGATCCTCGTAGTAGTCGATCCCGAGATCCGGGTGATGGCCGCCCTGCATCAGCAGCCCCGTCCCGCCGAGCGCGAGCGTCTCCTCGATCTTCTTGTAGATGACGGGTTTCGGCAGGAGGTAGCCCTCGCGCACGTCGCCCGGGCGGCGATAGAACGCGCAGAAGTCGCAGTCGGTGACGCAGACGTTCGTGTAGTTGAGGTTCCGGTCGACGATGAACGTGACCTTCGACGGGTCGGTCATCCGGTTGCGAATCTCGTTCGCCACGCGGCCGACCGCGACGAGGTCGCGCGAGCGCAGGAGCGCGATGGCGTCGTCGTCGGAGATCCGCTCGCCGTCGAGCGCTTTGGCCAACGCCGTACCGACCGCTTGCGAGTCTCGTAGGGGCGAGATATTTCGCGCCCCTACGCCCATGAGCCTCACGCGACGACCTCCTCGCGCACGAAGCGCAGCTCGGGCACGTTGTCGAGCTCACCCACGTCGTGCGCCATCTCGAGGAACGTGTACAGCCCCGCGCGCTCGCGCGGGCCGAAGCTGTAACGGAGCTTCTCGAAGTAGCGGGCGAGGAAGCCCGGCGGATAGCCGTAGGTCTCGCTCGCCTGCAGCGCGAGCCGCTCGGGCTCCGAGCGCGCGAGACGCACCGACGCGACGAAGGAATGCTCGAGGTCGAGCAGACCCTCGGCGAGCGGCTCTGGCGCCGCCCAGACGGCGAACACCATGGGCAGCCCGGTCTTCTCCAGCCAGAGTCGGCCGAGATCGAAGTGCGGCGTCGGATCCTGGAACGCGCTGTGCAGCGCGGCGTCTCCGATGAGCAGCTTCGCGTCTGCCTCCATCCCGAGCGGAAAGATCTCGGCTTTCGGAAGCAGGATCCGCGTCAGGACGACGGACGTCGCACTTTCCGGCGTCACGGCGACCGAGCGCACCTGCGCGAACGGGAGCCGGGTCACGAGCTGGATCGAGTCGACAGCCCCCTCCGACGAGACGCAGAGACGAGGCAGGATTCGCAAGCGGTCGGCATTGCGCGCGTACTCGATGGACGGGATCGGCGCGATGTCGAGCTCACCGTCGAGCAGCATGCGCGCGAGCTCCGTCGGGACACCCGAGATCTCCTCCACGTCCGCCTCGAGCCCGTAGAAGACCGGCGCCATGTTCACGTAGGAGATGCGCCCGAGCCTCATCGCTGCCTCCTGCGCACGACCCACGTCACCACGGCCGCGAGGATGAGACCGCCCCAGAGGACGATCGCGGGCGTCGACACGTCGTAGGTGACGGCGACGTCGTCGGAGAGAACGAGCGCGCCAAGCGTGAAGAGGAGCGAGAACGCGAAGATCGCCGCGGCGAGAATCCCGAAGGCGTAGACGACCCAGACCCAGATCGGCGTGCCCGCCGCGCGTTGCCTCTCCGGTTGCTTGTCACCCGCGCCCTCGCGACTCATCTACCACCGCCGCAGTTCGCGGTACAGCGTGTCGCGCTGCACCGGCATGCGACCGGCCTCGCGGACGAAGCGAACGAGCTCGTCGATCTTCTGCTCCGTCTCGGTGCGCGCACCCGCGGCATGGAAGATCTGCTCGCGCACGACGGTGCCCTGCACGTCGTTCGCGCCGAAGTGGAGCGCGACCGCCGCGAGCGGCATGCCCATCATGATCCAGTAGGCCTTGATGTTCGGGACGTTGTCGAGCATCAGCCGGGAGAAGGCGAGCATCTTGAGGTCGTCCGCGCCGGTCGTGTGGCGCCACCCACGCCGCTCGAAGACCGTGTTCTCCGGATGGAACGCGAGCGGGATGAACGCGAGGAAGCCGCCCGACCGATCCTGCTGGTCGCGGAGGCGGAGGAGATGGTCGACCCGTTCCTCGTAGGTCTCGACGTGGCCGTACAACATGGTGCAGTGCGTCGGGATCCCGAGCCGATGCGCCGTGTCGTGCACGTGGAACCAGATCTCGGGCGACTCCTTGCCCGGCGCGACGAGCCGGCGCACGCGGTCGGCGAAGACCTCCGCGCCGCCGCCGGGAAGCGATCCGAGCCCGACCGCCTTCAGCTCGCTGAGCACTTCCTCGTGCGTGAGCCCGGAGAGCGTCGTCATGTGGTGGATCTCCGACGCCGTGTAGCACTTGAGGTGCACAGCGGGCAGCGCGTCATGCAGTGACGCAATCGTGTCGCGATAGAAGCCGAAGTCGACGTGCGGGTTCTCGCCGTTGACCATGTGGATCTCGGTGAAGCCCGTGATCTCGCGCTGCGCGAGCACGTCCTCGACGAGCTCGCTCCGCGGTCAGCGTGTACGCGTGCTCCTGCTTCTGCGTCGCAGCGAAGGCGCAGAACTTGCACTTCACGCGACAGACGTTCGTCTGGTTCAAATAGAGGTTCTGGACGAAGAAGACCTCGTCCGTTCCGCCGCGAACGCGGCGCGCGAGGTCGGCGAGCGCGCCGAGCTCGAGAAGGTCGTCGGACTCGAGGATCGCCACGCCGTCGTCGAAGTCGAGGCGTTCCCCGGCCTCGATCTTCTCCCGAATCGGCTCGAGCGTCTGTGGGGCGAGAACGGCGATCAGCTTCTCCTCTCGACAACGGCCCGAGTGAGCGCCTCGAGCTCGTCCCTGCGGGGGGCATCGTCGAGGCAGGACCTGGCTTCCGAAGCGTAGTGGAGGGCCTGCTCGCGAGACCGGTCGAGCGCACCGCTCGCCGCAACCCTGACGAGCACACCCTCCTTCGAGCCTCCGGCGAGCGCCGCGCGCACGACGGGATCGGTCTGCGCGGCGAGTAGCAGCGGCAGCGTCGGCGTCCCGTCCTGGAGATCCGTGCCCGGCACCTTGCCGGTCTCGATCGTGTCGCCCGCGCAGTCGAGGACGTCGTCGGCGATCTGGAAGGCGATGCCGAGGAGGCGTCCGTACTCCCCGCTCCCGCCGCCGAGGACGCACGCGGCCTCGAACAGCTTCCCGGTCTTGAGCGAGCAGCGCTCGAGGTATGCGTCGATGGTCGTGTCCGGATCGTGGCGCTGTCGTCGCTGCAGCGCCTCGCCGCGCGCGAGGGCGAGCGACGCGTCCGCGAGAACCGCGACCGCGCGCGGATCGCCGGTCTCGGCGAGCACGGAGAACGCCCGCGCGAAGAGGTAGTCGCCGGTCGCCTTCGCCGCGTCCTCGCCGTGCTCGCTCCAAGCCGACGTACGCCCACGCCGCACCGCTGCACCGTCGATGAGGTCGTCGTGGACGAGCGTCGCCATGTGAACGAGCTCGACCGCGACACCGGCCGCGACGGGAGGAGCGTCGTCGGGCGACGACGAGAGGAACGCGAGAGCCGGTCGCAACCGCTTCCCGCCTGCGGCGAGCGCACTCGCTCCGACATCCGCGACGACTCCCGGGTACAGCGCGACCGCTCGGCCGAGCTCGCTCTCGACGTCCGCCAGATACTCGTCGAGTCCCGGTGCAGCGCGGACGACCTCGAGGGCCGTCACGGCTTCGTGCCCACGTGCAGCGCCACGATCCCGCCGCCGAGGAGCCGGTACCGCACGTGCTCGAAGCCCGCACGCTCGAACAGCGTAGAGAGGTCGTCGGGGCCGGGAAACCGCCGCACGCTCGCGGGGAGGTACGTGTACGCCTCCCCACCGGGCAGCACCCGTCCAAGGAAGGGAACCAGCACGTCGAACCAGAGCCGGAAGAACGGCCGGAGGATGCCCCGCGGGCGAGTGATCTCGAGCACGGCGAGCTTGCCGCCCGGACGGAGTACGCGCGCGAGCTCGCGCAGACCGCCCTCGAGATCGGCCAGGTTGCGCACGCCGAAGCCGACCGTCGCCGCGTCGAATCCGCCGTCTGCGAACGGGAGCGCGAGCGCGTCTCCCTCCACCCACTCGATCGCCCCGGACTTCTTCCGTGCCCGCTCGAGCATTCTCGGCGAGAAGTCGAGCGCGGTCACGCGGCCGCCACGCCGCTCCGCCTCGACAGCGAGATCGCCGGTGCCGCAGCACGCGTCGAGCACCCGGTCGCCCGGCCACACGACCGCCTCGACGGCGAGCTTGCGCCACCGCCGGTCGAGTCCGGCCGTCATCACGCGGTTCATCACGTCGTAGACCGGCGCGATGCGGTCGAACATCCCGCGCACCGTGTCGGGTGCGAGCGTTCCCGACTCGTAGGTCACGAGGAATCGCCCCAGCGCGGGATCAGCGCGTTGTCGATCCCGATCTGGTCGAGGCAGCGCGCGACGACGAAGTCGACGAGATCGTCGATGGTCTCGGCGCCGTGGTAGAAGCCGGGCGCCGCGAAGAGGATCACCGCGCCTGCGTCGTTGAGCGTCGCGAGCCCGCGCAGGTGAATCGACGAGAGCGGCGTCTCGCGCGGCATGAGCACGAGCTTCCGGCGCTCCTTGATCGCAACCGAGGCCGCGCGATGGATGAGGTTCTGCATCGCTCCCGCCGCGAGCGTCCCCACCGTCGCCATGGAGCACGGACAGATCACGTAGGCGTCGACACGCGCCGAGCCACTCGCGTACGGGCTGCGAAAGTCGCTCTCTCCGTACACGGTGACCTGTGCTGCAGCGTCGCCGACGAACCGTTCGAGAACCTCCTCACGCGCGAGCGACGGATCCTTGTAGAGCTCGGTCGCGAGAACCTCGATGCCCGAGCGCGACGCGCACAGCCCGACCTCGTGGTCGCTCGCGGCCAGCGCGCGCAGCAGTCGCTCCGCGTAGGGAGCACCGGACGCGCCTGTGACGCCGAGGAAGACCCGCACGCCCGAAGGCTACGTCAGTCGTCGCTCTGCGGTCCCTTTGAGGCTTCGAGGAACGCGCCGAGCGCCTCGAGGTTCTCCTGCCCGAGGTACGAGTAGGAGCCCATCACGTTGTTGTTGAACGCCGCCGGGTTCGTCAGATAGCGAACGAAGTACTCGGCGTCGTTCGTCTTCCCGATCTCCGAGAGATCCGGCGCACCGAGGTTCCCGTAGCCCTGGCCGAGGTAGTGTGGCAGTTCGAGGCAGCCGGACTGCGCGAAGAGCTCGGCACCCTTTGTCGCCTGCTCGATCGTCCGCGAACCCCTGCTCCTCCGCCCACGACGGAACGAGGAGGACGAGCTCGGAGCCGAGCGCCTCCTTCGCCGTCGCGCCCTTCCACGTCAGCACGGCCATGGACAGGATCGTGAGCACGGCCGCGACCATCGCCACCGGCCGGTGCAGCGGACGGCGCTCGCGCCGCCGGTCGTAGAACGGCAGCCCGAGCAGAAGGATCAGGCAGATCGTCGGGATGCCGACGGTGGCGATGAACACCGTCTCCGGCCACTCGAAGATCCGCAGGAGATAGAAGAGGAAGTAGAAGTACCAGTCGGGCCGCGGGATGAAGTCCGTCGTGCCCGGATCGGCCGGCTCGGTGTACCAGGGCCCGAGGAGACCGGGCGTCGTGCCCTCCGCGTCGAAGTACCAGATCGCCGCGAGTGCCGTGATCACGCACACGACGACGAGCGACATGACCGTGTCGTGCCACATCGCGAACGGGAAGAAGCCCTTGCCTTCCTTCTTGACGTCGTCCTTGTAGCGAGCGTGGTCCTCGCGATTCAGCTCACCGAGATCGCGGGCCATCAGTCGCCTCCGCTTCCTCGGACGAGGCCGGCTCGCGCGCCCGCAGGTGCCGGCTCTGCCGGCCGCTCACGCCCGGCGGCCTCCTTCGACCACGGCGGCGACGAGACGCCGAGGCGCGTGACGAGGTAGATGTGGATGCCGATCAGCGCGATCAGCGCGCCTGGGATCAGGAGCATGTGCAGCGCGTACCACTTCGGCAGCGTGTCCGACCCGATCTCCGGCCCGCTCGCGAGGAACTGCGCAAGCCAGGGGCCGGCGAAGGGCGCCGTGCCGTTCAGGTTGATCCCGACGACGGTCGCCCAGTACGCGGTCTGGTCCCAGGGCAGCAGGTAGCCCGTGAAGCCCATGAGCATTCCCATCACGAGGATGAGCACGCCGGTGATCCACTGCAGCTCGCGCGGGTACTTGTACGCGCCGAACAGGAAGACCCGGCCCATGTGCAGGAAGAGCAGGATGATGAAGACGCTCGCGCCCCAGCGATGCATGCCGCGCACGAGCCAGCCGAGCGTGAGCTCGTCCGTGATCGCCTGGATCGAGGTGTACGCGATCGGGCTGGCCGGTGATCGGGTCGATCTCCGACGACGGCTTGTAGTACATCGCGAGGATCGCGCCCGTCAGCGCCTGGACGATGAAGGCGGTGAGCGCCGCCGAGCCCAGCGTCTGCATCCAGCTGAGGTCGCGCGGCACGTTTCGGAACAGGAACCACTTCGTGCCTCGCACCGCGCCCGTGCGCTCGTCGACCCAGTCGAGCGGTGCGAGCACCGCCATGTCGATCATCTGCTGCCGCTTCGACTTGACGGCCATGCGCTAGCCGGTCACCTGGCTCGGCACGATCGGGTAGAGCCAGGCCTCGACGCCGTCCACGTGCGTGCCGGGCACCGACCAGGGGTACCGCGAGATCGCCGCGTTCGCCCCGGTACCCGAGACGTTGCCGACGGCGTAGAGCTCGCCCAGGACGAGGCGGCCGTTCCTGATCGAGAAGGTCATGCGGTCGAGCGAGCGAACCGGCGGCCCGGCCTGGCGGTTGCCCTCGGCGTCGTACAGGCCGCCGTGGCACGGGCAGCCGAACGACTGCGCGAGCACCGGGCGAAGCTCGACCTCGCCGACCTCCTTGATGTTCTCCTCGTCGATCGGCCCGTTCGGCTGCACCGGGCAGCCGAGGTGGACGCAGCGGCTGTAGAGGATCGTGAAGCTCGGCTCGCCATTGTCGGCCGGGCCGTTGTTCCGGACGAACGTCGTTCGCCGGCTGACCTCGCCCGCGCTCTTGTTCGCGAGGAACGAGGCGATGACGTACTCGCCCTCCGGGAAGTTCTCGATCGGCCCGAGGTCGGCCTCGTCCTCCTCGAGGTTCGTGAAGGAGGGAAGCACGGTGAAGCCCAGCACCGGAAGCGTGATGACCGCGCCTATCGCTGCTCCGACACCGAGGGTCGAAGCCTCGAGGAAGCGGGAACGCGTGTATGCGGGAAGCTGCTTCGGCGTCTCGACCGCTCGCGCCGTCGTCGCGCTGGGCGCGTCGGCGACCGCGCGCGTCTCCGGCTCGATCGCGGGGACCTCGTCGCGCACGTCACGCGTGACGTCGCGCGCCCACAGGAACCCGAAGACCACGGCGATGACGGCGCCGAGCGCGATGATGATCATCGAGCTGAGCACGAGGCCGAGCAGCAGGCACGCAACCCCGATCGCGAACGCGATCGGCCACAAGCTCGGGCCGGGGACGTGCGGGGTGTCGTGGCTCGTATCGCTCACTGCGCGCCTTGCCCTGGATTCAATCGCCCTTCGGTCCCGCGTGTCAACGATGTGCCGTCTGTCGCGACGCGATGATTCTGCACTTTGCGCAGGACGCGTGTCACGACAAGTCGCCGATGCCGTACTCCGCCCAGCGCGCCGTTACCCGCTCGCGAACGTCCTCGCTCATCTCGATCTCCTCCGGCCACGGCCGGGAGTCCTCCTCGGGCAGCTTGTGCGTCGCGTCGATGCCGAGCTTGCCGCCGTAGAACTGTCGCCCGGGCGCGTGGTCGAGGTGGTCGAGCGGGCCCTCGGTGATCAGGATGTCCCGCTTCGGGTCGACGTTCGCCGTCACCCGGAAGAAGACGTCCGCGTAGTCGTGCACGTCCACGTGTGCGTCGACGACCACGATCGACTTCGACAGCGAGAGCATCCCGAGGCCCCAGAGCGCGTGCATCACCTTCTGCGCGTGTCCGGGGAACGCCTTGCGGATCGACACGATCACGCAGTTGTGGAACGCGCCCGCGACCGGGAGGTCGTAGTCGACGAGCTCGGGCAGCGTCATCCGCACCGCGGGCAGGAAGATCCGCTCGGTCGCCTTGCCGAGCCATGCGTCCTCGGCGGGCGGCTTGCCCACGACGATCGAGGAGTAGATCGCGCCGCGCCTCATCGTCATCGCCGAGAGCCGGAAGATCGGAAACGGCTCGGCGTGCGAGTAGTAGCCCGTGTGGTCGCCGAACGGTCCCTCGATGCCGAGGTCGTCCTTCGAGACGTGGCCTTCGAGGACGATCTCCGCGTTCGCCGGCACCTCGAGGTCGACCGTCTTGCACTTCACGAGCTCGACCGGCTCACCACGCAGGAAGCCCGCGAGCATGAGCTCGTCGAGATGCTTCGGAAGCGGCGCGCTCGCGGAGTAGGCGCTCACCGGATCGAGCCCGATCGCGACCGCGACGGGGATCCGCCCGTCCTCGGCGGCGAGCAGATCTGCCCGCCCGTCCTTGTGCAGCTGCCAGTGCATGAAGGTCGACGAGCGGTCGATCACCTGCATCCGGTACATGCCGACGTTGCGCGCCCCCGTGTTCGGATCCTTCGTGATGACCGCGGGGAGCGTGATGAACGGCGCCGGGTCGCCCGGCCAGCAGCGCTGGATCGGCAGCCGCCCGAGGTCGACGTCGGCGCCCTCGTACACCACCTCTTGGCACGCGCCCCTGGACACGGTCTTCGGCCGCGAGTCCGCAACCGACTTCAGCTTCAGGAGGCCGCGGACCTTCTCGCGAAGCCCTTCCGGAGGCTGCATGTCGAGGATGTCGCCGAGCTTCGCCGCCGCGTCGTCGAGCTTCTCCACCCCGAGCGCGAGACACATGCGCCGCTCGCTGCCGAACTGGTTGATGAAGAGCGGGTGCTCGGAGCCCTTGGGGTTCTCGAACAGCAGCGCAGGCCCCCCGGCCTTGACCACGCGGTCGACGATCTCGGTGATCTCGAGGTCGGGGTCGGCCTCCGCGGAGATGCGCCGGAGCTCGCCCTCGCGCTCGAGGAGCGCGATCCACTCGCGGAGATCTCGGGGCGGCGCCAAGGCCGAGTCAGTCTATGGACGCGCGCCTACTCGACCGCTTGCTGCAGCGTCGGCAGCTCGTCTGGTCTAGTGGCCCGAGCTGTTGTGCCGCTTGCGCGCGCCGCGCTGGTACAGGTCGCCGAGGAGCGTCACGCCGACGAAGATCAGGCCGACGACGAGCATCGCGAGGATGATGTCGCGGCCCTCCTCGGCAGCCGTCTTGTGCGCCTCCTCGACCGGCGCCTGGGCGAGCAGCTCGATGAACGCAGCCAGCATCGCGGCGACTCTATCCCACGAGCCGGGTGTGCGCGGCGAGGGCAGCGACCACCTCGTCGTCGGTCGCGGCCGAGCCAGCGCCGTCCGCGAGCGCCCTCGACGTTGCCACCCACTCGTCCCCGTCGCCGCCGAGGCCTTCCGCCCGCAGCTGCGCGCACCGGGAGATGAGGTCGGCGAGGTCGGAGACGGCTTTCACATCGCCCGTCTCCGCGACGCGCACGAGCCCGTGCGCGTAGAGATAGTCGCCGAGGAGAAGCGCGGTGTCGCGATCGTCGGGCGCGAACAGGCGCGAGCGGCCGTAGTGGACGAGGTAGCCCTCGTAGATCGTCTCGAGTCCGAGCGCGTGGTCGCTCCGGGGCGAGCTGGGAGAAGACCGGCTCGCGCACCTGCTCCTCCTGCGGAAGCGCAGCCTCGCCCCAGAGCGGGCTCTCGCGCGCGGCGGCCTCGACGATCGCGTCGAACACGGTCTAGCGGCTCGCCGCTCGGGGCGGCTCGAGCTCGACCTCGACGGGCACCTCGCCGCCGCCTTCCTCCCAGCTCTCGAGCTTCACCCGCTCGCGGAAGAACTCCCAGACCGCGCGGCCGCCGGCCATCGTCGGCAGCGCGATCAGAACGCCGGCGATCCCGTAGAGGGCCCCGCCGGCGAGCAGTCCGAAGATGACGAGCAGCGGATGGAGCCGCAGCGCGCTCGCCATCACGTTCGGCACGACGATGTGACCCTCCACCTGGTAGATGAAGAGGAAGAGCAGACCGACCCACACGACTCCCCACGGGGGATCGGCGAACAGCGCGAAGATCGCGGGCGGTACGGCCGAGAGCCACGGGCCGATGTACGGGATCACCTCGATGAACGCCGTCCACAGACCGAAGAGCAGCGCGTACTGCTCGGCGCCCTCGACGAGACCGGTGACGCCGAGGACGTACATGCCGACGCCCGCACTCGTCCCGATGACCGTCGAGAGGATCGCCTGGCCCTTGAGGTAGCCCCACAGCGCGCCCTCGATCCGCTGCGTGAGCGGCGCGCCACCGTGGGGCGGGAAGCGCGAGTCGATCGACTGCTCGAGGCGCTGCATGTCGAGCAGCATGTAGATCGAGATGACCACGATCAGGATCGCCGAGAACAGGAGGAGGACGAACGAGAACGCCGCGCCCTGCGCGAAGGCGATCGCGTCCTGCGCGTAGCCCGAGATCTCGCCCGCGCTCAGCGAGTCGAGCCACTCGTTGATCTGCTCGCGCACCTGGATGTCCTCGAGGCCGTTGTCGTCGAGCCACGCCTGGAGGCGGTCGATGTCCACCTCGGCGGCCGTCTGGCCGGTCGTGAGCTCGTCCGTGACGTACTCGTCGACCCGGTCCGCGGCGTGGCGCGCCTGGTCGAACGCGACGACGCCGATCGCGATGAGGAGCGCGATCACGACCGCGGCGAAGATCGTGTAGACGATGAAGACCGAGGGCGCGCGCGGCACCTTCAGGCGCGTGAGGTCGCGAACGAGCGGATTGAGCGTGAACGCGATGACGCTCGCGGTCAGGAAGAGGAAGAGAACGTGCCCGAGCTTCGCGGCGAGCAGGAACGCGAGGACGAGGAGAACGGGGAGGACGACCAGCTGGATCCATCTCGGGATCTGGATCGTCGGGCCGGAGCCGGCCATGCGCGGGATCGTACCGCGGAGGGTGGAGGCGCCCGGCGGAGACCTTGCTACGGTCCGAACATGGCGAATTCGCGCTCACGCCACGCCGCGCGCCTGCGTGCCGATCGTCGCCGTGCCCAGGCCCGCGCGCGGCGCTTCGCAGTCGCGGCTGTCATCGCAGTGCTCGCCGTCGCGACGCTCGCGCTGACCGCGTTCGACGGCGAGAGCTCGCCGCCCGCCGTCAGCCGGCCCGCCCCGTTGCCCGTGACGTCCGCGCCGCCCGACTCGCAGGTGCTCGCGGTGGTCGGAAACCTGCGAATCGAGTCCCCGGTCGCGCAGGGCGGCGTCACGGCGATCGGCTTCCACGGCAGCGCCGAAGGCGCGCTCGAGCTGAAGCCCGTGGGGCCGCAGCGAAACGAGGGACTGCTCGCGCGGCTCTGGCGCCGGATCACGGGCGCGTCGAAGAACGGTCTCCCGTGGTACCAGCTCTCGGGCGGCCCGCTCCGCACGCTCGATGTCGGAGCGGTCACGGGAACGGACGTCTACGCGCCGGTCGACGGAACCGTCGTCGCCATCCGCGACCAGGTCGTCTCCGGCAACGTCGTGGGCGCGGAGATCGAGCTGCGTCCGACATCGGCGCCTTCGCTCGTCGTGTCGATCCAGAACGTGCGTCCCGACCGGCAGCTCACGGTCGGCGCGAATGTCGCGGCCGGAGCCTCCAAGCTCGGCACCGTGACGAACATCAGCCGCCACGAGCGCCAGGCGCTCGGGCGCTACGCAGCCGAGGGCGGCAACAACGTCGCGATCCAGGTCTACCCGTCGGCGACCCTCGGCGTGCCCTTAGGCTCCTCCGCGCTCTGCGCATCCTCTTCATCGCCGACGTCGTGGGAGCCCCGGGAAGACGGGCGCTCGAGCAGCGCCTGCAGTCGATACGCAGCGAGCACGCGATCGACGCGTGCGTGATCAACGGCGAGAACGCCGCGGACGGGATCGGGATCACGCCGCGCCTCGCCGACCAGCTCCTCGCCATGGGCGTCGACGCGATCACGCTCGGCAACCACGCGTTCCGGCGGACGGAGATCGGCCCGTACCTCGAGGCGTCGGATCGCGTCATCCGCCCGGCGAACACGTCGCGTTCGACGCCGGGACGCGGCCTCGTCGTCGTCCCCATCGCGAACGGCACGCGGCTCGCCGTGATCAACGTCCTCGGCTCGCTCTTCCTACACCCGGCGACGTCGATGTTCGAGGTGATCGACGAGCTCGTGGAGGAGGCGCGGAAGGAGACGCCCGTCGTCCTCGTCGACGTCCACGCGGAGGCGACGAGCGAGAAGGCTGCGCTCGGGCGCTGGCTCGACGGGCGCGTGACCGCGGTCGTCGGAACGCACACGCACGTCCAGACCTCGGACGCGACGATCCTGCCGAAAGGCACGGCCTTCATCACCGACGCCGGCATGACCGGCCCGCACGACTCCGTCATCGGCGTCGAGGCCGAGCTGGCGATCCGCCGCATGCGCACCGGGCTGCCCGTGCGCTTCGAGACGGCTCAGGGCGGCGTGCGGATCGAGGGCGCGGTCGTCGAGTGCGACGCCGAGACCGGCAGGGCGTCCTCGATCGAGGCGCTCCGCGTCTCCGTGTCCTGAGCGCCGCGCTCCGGGAGGAGCAGCCACAGGAAGACGAAGGGCACGACCCACGGGAGGTAGAGGTAGAACCAGTGGGTCAGCGTCAGCTGGAACGCGACCAGCACCGAGGCCGTGAGCGCGGCCAGCTGGAGCGGGCTCTTGCGCCGCGGGACGACGGCCACGAGGGCGGCGAGCGCCACCGCGAGCACGACGACCACGGGCTGCAGGAAGCCGAGGTCGGGAATCCCGCGCGCGTGGTACTGGCCCCAGCCCCAGATCGAGAACGGCGAGTCGCGTCCCGACTGGAACCCGATCGTGCGCTCCCAGAACGTGCGCGCGGCCTCCCACAGCGACGGCTCGAGGAGCAGGATCGAGAACGCGAGCGCCGTCGCGACGACGAACGCCGCCACGAAGCGGAGCACGCGGCGGAGCTCGAACACCGGGTACGTCGCCCACAGGGGCGCGACGAGCAGCGCGCCGAACTTCGTCCAGCCCGGCAAGTGCGACCGAGGCGCCGCGGGCCCAGTCCGACGTGACGAGCCAGAAGCCCGCGAGCAGGAACACCGGCATGATCGCGTCGTTCGTGTTCGCGTTCAGCGTGTAGGCCGTGAACGGATACGCGGCCCACGCGAACGCGAGCAGCACGGCGAGTCGCCGGCCGCCGAACCGCAGCCCGACGAGGACGAGCGCGAGCACGGCGAGCAGGTCGAACGCGATCGACGTCGCGTGCGCAGCGGGTAGCGAGTCCCACTTCCCGCTCCACGGGAAGATCGCGACCGCCGGCACGTAGGCGAGGTACGAGACCGGGCCGTACGTGTCGCCGCGCTCGATTCCCGCCTCGCAGCGCCCGTTGGTCTGGATGCGCTCGCGCACCTGCCCCTCGGCGTCCTTCGGCCCGCACGGCTCGAGATCGCCACGCTGCGGCATGTTCCCGTACGGCGCCTCGCCGTCGAGGATCCTGCTCGCGCCGACGACTCCCGCGAGCCCGACGTCGATCACGCCGCGCGGCGCTTCGAGGTTGAGTCCGACACGGAACCCGAGCAGGAAGACCGCAGCAGCCGCGAGCACCCAGGTCGGCCAGACGGACGTGAGCGGCCCGCCTCGCCGGCCGAAGCCGACCCACAGGCCGCGTGCGAGCAGGTACCCGAGCACGGGGTAGACGAGCGGGGCGCTCGCGAAGATCTCACCGCGATCGAAGAACGCGAGCGAGACGGTGAATCCGAGCAGCGCGAGCAGGTCGAGGTTGCGGACGGAGAGCGGCCTGCGCAGGTCGGCCAGGCCGACGAAGAAGACGAGGCAGAACGCGAGCCAGACGTACGGCGCGCAGGAGCGTCTTCCCGCCGAACGCCCCCTCGCGACCGCGAGCCATCTTCCATGCGACCTGCGGCCCCGTCCACGCCTCGGTCACGCGCGCCGGTCGTGTCCTCGACCACGGCCTCCGCGATCTGCCCGGCCTCCCCCGACCACGCCTTCACGAGCCACGTGCGCGTCTCCACGCGATAGTCCGCGTCCGTGGTCGGGTCGGGCGGATAGCGCTCGAGCCAGGACTCGACCTTCGGATGCGCGAGCGCGATCTCGACGGCCTCGTCCTCCGTGAGCCGCGCCAGATCGTCCTGCCCGGCGGCGGGCGAGGGGAGAGCGAGGGAGAGAGCCGCAAGCGCGGCGAGCGCGGTTAGCGTCGAGGTCCGAACGACCAGAGCTTATTGCCGACGAAGTTCACCGGCGTGACGAGCACGATCGCGATCGCCTGCGCGACGAACTCGCCGAGCCCGAGCGTGACGAGGACGTGCAGGACGCCGAGGTTCGCGACGAGCGCCAGCGTCGAGACGACGAGAAAGCGCATGCCCTGGTAGGCGACGCCGCCGCGCTCGGCCCTGAACGTCCAGAGGCGATTCCAGCTGTAGTTGTTCGTCACCGCGACGAGGAAGGAGCCGACGGCGGCCGAGATGTAGTGGAGGCCGACGACGTCGAGGAGCAGCGCGAACACGGCGAGGTTGACGACGTAGCCGCTCGCGCCGACGACGCCGAACTTGAAGAGCTGCTCCCAGTTCTTCCGTTTGCGCAAGCCGGCGCGCACGCGCGCAGGCGAGTACTCGCCGTGAACTGGCTGAACGTGCGACGACTCCACCGTCATCGCAGGGTAGTCGGGGCCCGAATCGTCACCGCCCCCCATACGGTCAGTCCTGCCCAAACCCTTCATCTCCGAGCAGCGGCACGAACCGGCACGGGATCGATCGGCGCTCCACCGGGCCCTCCGGCGTGCGCACGACGAGCACGAGGTCCTGACCGCGACGCGTCCCGCGAGGCAGGACGATCCGCCCGCCCTCGACGAGCTGCGAGTAGAGCGTCTGCGGAATCGTGGGAGCCGCCGCCGCGACCGCGATCCCGTCGAAGGGCGCGCGCTCGGGAACCCCGAGCGAGCCGTCGCCCACACGCACCTCGATGTCGGCGTGGCCGGCGCCGGCGAGCGCAGCGCGCGCGGCCTCGGCGAGCTCCGGAATCCGCTCGATCGTGATCACCTGCGCGGCGAGCTCGGCCAGGACCGCCGCCTGGTAGCCCGAGCCCGTGCCGACGTCGAGCACGCGTTCTCCCCCTTCGAGCGCGAGGAGCGAGCAGATCGTCGCGACGACGAACGGCTGCGAGATCGTCTGCCCATGCCCGATCGGGAGCGCGCCGTCCTCGTAGGCATGCGGCTGCAGCCGCTCGGGGACGAAGAGCTCGCGCGGGACGCGTCCCATCGCGTCGAGCACGCGCTCGTCGGCGATCCCGCGTCGACGGAGCTGCCGCTCGACCATGTGCTGCCCGCGCCTCGGCGCCGGCGACGCGCGAGCTCACTTCGCGAGCGTGCGCAGCCCGGCGAAGCGAGCGGCCTGGCGTCCGCGCATGCGTACGGCGAGGGCCGGCAGCGCCACGGCGAGGACGTAGCCGGCGATCGGCACCAGGGCGATGAGGCACACGAGCACGCCGACTGCACCCAGGTAGGCGCCGACCCCGAAGCGGGTGGCGCCGCGGCGAAGGGCGCCGACGACGACCACCGCTGCGGACAACGCGCCGAGGATGCCTCCGACGATGCCCGCGACCGTCTCCGGGTTGCCTGCGATCAGGAGACCGACCGCGCCGCCCAGCGCCGCACCGACCACCGCGGCCGCACCGATGCCGAGGACGTTCGTGCCGAGGATCCCCGTGATCGCCACCGAGAAGCCGAGTCCGAGCCCGAGACAGAGCCCGATCGTGTACCAGCTACCCACGCGGCCCAGTCTAGAGAGGCCGGTGCGGGCGATCGCCCGCACCGGCTCTCATTCGCCCCCGCGCCCCTACTTGATCTGACCCCGAACCTCGCCGCCGGGGAAGTTGCCCGGCCCGGCGATCGCCGACCCATCGCTGGTGTGAACGTTGACGTACGCGCCGCCCGAGTCCATCAACGCGGCGACCTCGGCCACAGACTTCCCCGCGAACGGCCCGATGAAGTTGCCGGCAGTGATCGTCCCGTGCGAGAGAACGCCGTCGGTGCGGCCGCCCCCCGACGGGACGGGCCCGTACAGGAAGACGCCGACCGGTCCGTTGGCACCTCGTGCTCCTTGATGAATGTGTGCCTGAACCACATTCTCGATGTTCGAGGCGATCAGCTTGTACTCGAGCGTGCTTCCGTCCTTGGACAGAGTGAAGATCGCCTGCGCCTGAGCGCGGGTCTCACGGACGGGTACTTCCTGATCTCCCTTCGCGTGCGTGCTCCAGTTGCGGTTGACGCCCGCGACCGAAACCCCCACGGCGACGAGCCCGAGCACGAAGACGAGTCCGACCATGCGTGCACGCATCACTCCCCCTCCTTGATCGTGAGTTCTGGAGGAAGTACGAGCCCGGCGGCTAGCCGGATTGCACGCGCGCGATCACCGCGAGGCCGAATGCCGCCGCACGCGCGCCGTCGACGACGCGATGGTCGAAGGTGATGGCGAGCGTTCCGGTGCGCCGAATCACGATCTCGCCGTCGCGGACGACTGCGCGCGGAGCGACGCGGCCGATGCTCAGGATCGCGACCTCCGGATGGTTGACGATCGGGGTCTGGAAGAGGCCGGCGAGCTTGCCCGCGCTCGACACCGTGAACGTCGAGCCGCGCAGATCCTCTGCCGCAAGCCCTCCCGTGCGCGCACGCTCGGCGAGCGCGGCGATCTCGGTCCCGAGCTCGTCGACGGACTTCTCGTTCGCGCTCCGAACGACCGGTACCACGAGCCCGTCGTCCGTCTGCACCGCGACTCCGATGTCGTAGCGGTCGAGATAGAGGATCGCGTCGCCGTCGAAGCGCGCGTTCAGCTCGGGGAACTCGACGAGCGTGTCTGCGCACGCCTTGACGACGGTCGCGAGCAGAGCGTCGAGCGGCACGTCCTCGAAGTCGCACTCCTCCACCCACGTGACGGGCGGCACCTCGCGATGCGCGCGGGCCATGTGCTCGGCGATCACGCGGCGGACACCTCGGAGCGGCTCACGCCGGCCGTCGGAGCTTCCACCGGCCGCGGCGCTCCGGACGTCGTCCTCGACGATGCGCCCTCCCGGCCCCGAGCCGGTGACGCCGGCGAGATCGACGCCGAGCTCCTGCGCGATCCGGCGAACGACCGGAGTCGCTTGCACGCGCGCCGCACTCCGCCGACCGGAGCAGCGGCGTTACGGCGACGTCGCACCGGCGGCCGGTGCGTCGGAGCTCTACGACTGTCCACCACCTCGCCGGGCTCGCCGATCACGACGAGCTGGGTGCCGACGGGTGCGATCTCACCCTCGGCCACGAGAATCCGGAGCACCGTGCCGGCATACGGCGAGGGGATCTCGACGGTCGCCTTGTCGGTCTGGATCTCGACGAGCGGATCGTCCTCGGCGACCACCTGCCCCTCGGCGACGAGCCAGCGCGCGACCTCGCCCTCCGTGAGCCCCTCGCCGAGATCGGGGAGCTTGAACGAGCTCGCCACTACCCGTTGCTCTCCTGCGCCTGCGATCGCCTCAGACGCCAACGGCTCCCGCGCGAGGCGAGCATCGCGAGCGCCGAGAGCGCGATGAGCAGCGGAGGGGCGATGAACGCGACTGCGGAGACGTAGTGCACGGTCGAGCAATTCGTGCTGCAGGACGCGAAGTCGTTCGCGTCCCTGAATTCGGACGTGATGGCCACGAACGCGACGACCCAGACGACGAGCGAGATCGCGAACAGCGCGATCGCGGCGACGCCGAGCCGTCCGCGGATCCAGGCGAGCAGCGAGGGCGCCGCACGTCAATGCGAAGAGCGCCACGACCACGGCCTGCACGACCCAGGTGGACATCGCCTCGGATTGTCGTCTAGCGAAGCGCGTCGTGCGCAAGTCGCGCGTGGATGCCCCGCGAGCCGTTGACCAGCTGCGTCACGCGCAGATCGACGACGACGCTCGCGAGCGCCAGAGCCTCGCGCCGCTCGACGCCGTGCTCGCGGCCCATGAGCTCGAGCATCCCGTCGATCGCGAGCGCGGCCGCCTCGTCCAGATCCTCGTCGAACCCGAAGGTCAGCCATGCGTCCGGCGTCCACGCGATCGGGTTGGTCAGCGGGAGATCGTCGCGCACCGTGAGCGTGAGCTGAGCCCGCTCCACGGGAGCCTCGATCGCGAGCTGCGAGACCTCGCCGTCGCCCTGCGCAGCGTGCCCGTCGCCCGCCGACAGGAGCGCCCCGTCGACCGGGATCGGGAGGAAGAGCGTCGTTCCGGCGACGAGCTCCTTGCAGTCGATGTTGCCGCCGCACGGACGCGGAGGCGCGGTCGAGTGGACGCCGGGCTCGTCCGGCGGCATCCCGATCACTCCGAGAAACGGGTGCAGTGCGACCTCGTGTCCCGAGTCCGAGCGCCCGCTGGCGGCATCCGCGTCGAGCTCCCAGAGAAGCGTGAGCGTCTCGCCCTCGTCGAAGCCGAGCCGATCGTTGAGCGGCGTGCTCCAGCCTCCTGCCTGCGTCACACCACCGGCGCCGACGCGAACCTCGTCGATCCCGACTGCGAGCGTCTGCCCCGCCCGCGAGCCGCGAACCTGGACGGGCCCGATCAGCGCGTGCCCGGCGTCGAGCTCGCCGTCTCGGCGCTCCGCAAAGAGCTCGTGCTCGCCCGTGCGCCAACCGGAATTGAGACACGCGAACGAGATGGAGTCGCCCGAATCGACGGTCAGGATCGGCTCGAGGTCTCGGGAGAAGTGGCCGTGCAGCGTGCGCCGCTCGAGCGGGATCTCGTGGTGCGCCACTACGCGGAGAGAACGCGACGCGCGGCATCGACGACGCGGTCGACCGACGGCATGTACGCGTCCTCGATCTGCCAGTACGGGTACGGCACGTCGTAGCCCGTCACGCGGATCACAGGGCCCCGGAGGTCGAAGATCGCCCGCTCCGCGAGGACCGCCGAGACCTCGGCCGCGAAGCCGCAGACACGCGGCGCCTCCTGCACGACGACGACGCGGCCCGTCTTCACCACCGACGCGAGGAGGCCGTCCTCGTCGAGCGGCTTGAGCGTCCGCAGGTCGAGCACCTCGCACGACGCCTCGCCGTCGAGGGCAGCGGCTGCCGCGAGCGCCACGTGCACCATCGCGCCGTAGGCGACGATCGTCAGGTCGGATCCCTCACGTGCCACGCGCGCCTGGCCGAGCGGGACGACGTGCTCCCCGTCGGGAACGTCCTCTTTCGCCGAGCGGTAGTGCAGCTTGGGCTCGAGGATGACGACCGGATCCGGGTCGCGGATCGCCGCAGCGAGCAGCCCCTTCGCGTCGGCAGGCGTGGACGGGATCGCGACCTTCACGCCCGGCGTATGCACGTAGTACGTCTCCGGCGAGTCGTCGTGGAGCTCGGGCGCACGCACGCCGCCGCCGTAGGGCATGCGGATCGTCAGCGGGAACTCCATCCCTCCACGCGTTCGCCAGCGGTAGCGGCCGACGTGGTTGATGAGCTGGTCGAGCGCCGGATAGCTGAACGCGTCGTACTGCATCTCGCACACGGGCCGCCAGCCGGCCATGCACAGGCCGACGGCGGTGCCGAGAATCCCGGCCTCGGCGAGCGGCGTGTCGACGCAGCGATCGGCGCCGAATCGTTCCTGGAGACCCGCGGTCGCGCGAAAGACGCCACCGAGCACGCCGACGTCCTCGCCCATGACCATGACCGACGCGTCGCGCTCCATCTCGACGTGGAGCGCGTCGTTGACGGCCTCGACCAGAAATCGGTCAGCCACCGAGAATCCTCCGGAGCTCCTCGAGATCGCGTGCCTGCGTGGGCGGCGGCTCTGCATACGCGTGGTCGAACACGAGCGAGATGTCCGCTGCGGGCTCCGCCTCGGCTTGGGCGATCCCGGCCCGCATGAGCTCGAGCGCGTCCTGCTTGATCTCCTCCACCTGCGCCTCCGTCAGCACGCCGAGTCGCTGCAGGTAGCGCTCGTAGCGGCCCACGCACTCGTTCTCCCTCTCCTCCTCGACCCGCTCGGCATCGATGTAGACGGACGGGTCGTCAGCAGTCGCGTGCGGCGCCGCGCGATACGAGACCGCCTCGATGAACGTCGGCCCGTCGCCCGCTCGCGCTCGTTCGACGGCGTCGCGCGTGGCCTCGTACACGGCGAGCACGTCGACTCCGTCGACCCGCACCCCGGGTATCCCGTAGCCGGCCGCCTTGTCGACCAGGGATTCCGCGGCAGTCTGCTTCGCGAGCGGCGTCGAGATTGCCCACTGGTTGTTGTTGCAGAGGAGGACGACGGGCGCCTTCATCACGCCGGCGAAGGTCGCGCCCTCGTGGAACGCGCCCTCCGAGGTCGCGCCGTCGCCGAACAGCGTGAGCGCCACCCGATCCTCGCCCTTCAGACGCGAGCCCCACGCGAACCCGACCGCGTGCGGCACCTGCGTCGCGATCGGGACGCAGATCGAAGCGACGCCGTAGTCCGGCGGGTTCCACCAACCCGCCGGGTGCCCGCGCCACCAGGACAGCACCGTGGACACGGGCATCCCACGCAGGAGCCCGATCGCCGACTCGCGGTAGGCCGGGAAGATCCAGTCGCGATCCTCGAGCGCGAACACCGAGCCCGCCTGCATCGCCTCGTGGTTCCAGAAGATCGCGTACGTGCCGATCCGGCCCTGGCGGTGGTAGATCACGGAGCGCTCGTCGTACGTCCGCAGGAGAACCAGGTTGCGGTAGAGGGCGAGAAGCTCCTCGGCGCCCAGCCCGTCGACCTCGCCGTCGGGGATGGCTCCACCGTCGCCGATGACGCGACGCAGGTCTCCTTCGGCGGGGAGCACCCGGCTCACGAGCACGAAGTCTATGCGCGGCTACGGCAGAGCGATCGCCCTGGCGAGCACCGGGTCGCGCCCGGCGAAGTGGTCGGCGGCACCGATCTGCAGAGGCACGTCGGGCTCGAGAGCCGCACGTTCGTCGGGTCGACCGAGCACCTCGACGTACTGCGGGGGCACGTGGACAGTCCAGCCGAGTGTGTCGAGCTCGACCTCGGCCGTGTCGCCGTAGTTGTGTGGGCTGCCGCCGGCGGCCTCGCCGACGATCCGCGCCCGCGTCCGAGCGTCGACCTCGGCGGCGAAGTTGCCGGCCGCCGAGAACGTCACGCGCCCTGTGAGCAGCACGAGTCGCCCCGGACGGTTGACGAGGCGACTCCTGAGCACGTCGAGAAGCGAGCGGTACGCAGTGTTGTCGCCACCGGGATTGAGACGCACGTCCACGATGACGCGCGTGACCTTCGGATTACTGGCTCGCGTGCGGAGACTCGCCGCGAAGGTGCCCGTCGAGTTCGTGTGCGCGTAGACGGCGTAGACGACGCGTCCGCGCGCCAGCTTCGCGAACCGCAAAGGACGGTTCGGGTCGCGAAGCCAGAGCGGCGTTTGCACGCCCGGCGGAGGCGGCGGCGCCCAGACGTGCTGGATCAGATTCCAGTACGCAGGGCCAGGAAGCGTCGAGAGCGTCGCGTCGAGGCGCTCTCCACCTGCGCGCTCGACCGTCAGCCGCACCGTGTCCGCGCTCGGAGAGAGCCCGAGCCCGTGCAGGATCTCGCCCGTGATCATGAACTCGGGCAGACGGAGGATCAGGCTCGACTCGTTGTCGCGGGTGACGAGCG
The DNA here is from genome assembly GCA_963822885.1 of uncultured Gaiellaceae bacterium. GTDB lineage: Bacteria > Actinomycetota > Thermoleophilia > Gaiellales > Gaiellaceae > GMQP-bins7. Next base: position 69,148 of record CAWGJJ010000012.1, on the reverse strand, counting down.
GCCGGACGAGCGCGGCGACCTCGTCGACCGGGCGTCCTTCGATCGCGACGATGCGCGTGCCGACGAGCTCGGGCCGCTCGGGCGACGCGACCACGTAGAAGCCTTCCGGGAACACCCAGGCACGAATCGGTGCGAGGTGAACCGGGCGATCGTGATCCACGAGCGGGAAGAGCCCCATGTGACCGTCGCGCTCGCCGGTCAAGGCGATGATCCGTAGGAGCTCCACGAGAATCTCGTCGCGCTCGAGCTCGGGGAGCTGCTCGACGAGATCGTCCACCGCTTGCTGGAAGCGCTCGCGGGAGACCGAGTGGTAGAGGTCGGGGTGGATTCGCTCCATCTCCGCTGCGAGCTTGCGGACGTCGGCGGCCACGGCGGGATCCGCCGACGGCTGCGCGGCGCTCGACGAGCACGCGACCCCGAGCACGAGGAAGGCGGACGCAGCCAGGAGGACGCGTCTCATTCGGCGTCCTCGCGCAGGTCGGCGAGCACCCAGTCGGCCCACGCGATCGCCTGCTCGGCGCGGTCGAGGCCGAGGCGGAGGAGGAAGTAGTGGAAGCGGTCGTTGCCCGTGCGAAGGTTCGTCGCCTCGACCGCACGGAGCTCCTCGAGCTGCTCCTCGGTCTCGCTCTTGAACTGCTCGACGTGCGCGACGAGCACCTCCGGCGACGTCAAGCCGCCGACGAAGAGCCGCAAGTAGAAGCGGTCGACCGCACCGGGCTCGGGCGTCTCGAGCCAGGTGTCGACTGCGGCGCTACCTGCGTCCGTGATCCGGTAGAGCTGCTTGTCCGGCCGCTTCGACTGCACGACGGCGCGTCTGCTGGCAAGGCCGTCGCGCTCGAGGCGAGACAGCACGGCGTAGAGCTGGCTCTTCGCCGGAGCCCAGACGTACCCGATGGCGCGGGACGTCTGCTTGAGCAGGTCGTAGCCGGATCGCTCGCCGCTGAGCGCGAGGAGCGCGAGAACGGCTGCTTCGGTCGTCGTCAGCGTGCGCGTCGAGGCGATCGTCGGCGGCATAGTCCGGATCGTACTAGTCCCTCCCGGACTATGCAACCTCTCAGACGAGAACCGTCACCGCATCTCGCTCCGCCTCGTACACGGCCTCGATGACGTCGCCCGCGTCCTCGCCGTCGACCTGCAACGGAAGCGGCCGGTCGCAGCGCACGACGATCCGATCGAGGTCGAGGGCGGCGAGTGCCTTGCCTTCCTTCAGGCCGCTTCCCCGCACGCCGTGAACGACGATGCGCGGGAGATCGCGCGCGCGGACGGTCACGGGCGCCCAGTAGCCGAGGCCCTCGTCGAAGCTCGCACCCGGCACGAGGTCGAGCGCGACGGAGCCCGAGTACGTGTACGGCGAGCAGTTCGCGACGAGCAGCAGCGCGGCGCGTCCCGCTCCTTCGATCTCGACCTGCTCGTCGAAGCGCGCGTGCCGCTCTCGGAGAAACGAAGCGGCGACCCGCATGAAGGTGATGTCGCCGGGGCGACGCCCGTCGGGGCTGCGCCCGAGCTCGTCGACGCGCCTGACGAGCTCGGCGTCGAAGCCGAGGCCCGCGCTGAAGCCGAACCGGCGCCCGTTCACGCGCCCGACGCCGATTCGACGCGTGCGGCCCTCGGCTACGCGCTTCGCCGCGGCGACCGGATTGCGTGGAAGCCCGAGTGCACGCGGAAGCACGCTCGTCCCGCCGCCCGGGAGGAAGCCGAGCGGGACGTCGACCTGGATCCCGTTCAGCACCTCGTTGTACGTGCCGTCGCCGCCGAGCACGTAGATCGCCTCGACATCGCCCGCCGTCCGCGCGATCTCGGTCGCCTCGCCGGCGCTCGTCGTGAGCAGCGTCTCCGTGTCGGCCGGAAGCGCCGCCTGCACGGCGGCGAGCCGGTGCTCGTCGACGCCGGAGGCGAACGGATTGACGATGAGGAGGCGGCTCACCGTGGCGTCGCGTACCCGCGAATCCCGTCGACGAGGATCGCCGGAAGCGATCTGCGAGGTCGTCCGTGTCGCGCCCGGGCTCGAGCCAGGTGTACGCCCAGTTCGCCGCCGAGAGCAGGAGCAGCGTCGCCGCGCCGGCGTCGAGGTCGGTGCGCAGACCGCCCGACTCGACACCCTCGCGGAAGAGCGCGCGCCAGCGCTCCTCGTACCGGCGCCGCTCGGCGACGATCTCGTCGCGGTGCTCGCCCTCGAGGTAGCGCCACTCGCGCGTGAAGACGGTCGCGACGTCGAGCTGCTCGGAGACGACGCGAAGATGACCGCGCAGCGCGAGCCGCACGCGGTCGGCGGCCGGCGCGTCCTCCGGCACCGCGTCGAGCGCCGCGTGGAACGCATCCGCTCCCTCGCGCATCGTCTGGAACAGGAGCTCCTGCTTCGAGCCGGTCAGCGAGTAGAGCGAGCCCTTCTGCACGCCGAGCGCCTGCGCGAGCGCATCCATCGACGTCCCGTGGAACCCGCGCTCCGCGAACAGCCGTGCCGCCTCGCGCGTCAGCGCCTCCCGCCTCGTAGCCATTACACTCGATGCTAACGACCGTTCGGTAGGGAGGCCACATCGTGGACACGCGAACGCAGGAGTTCCTCGAGTACGTCCAGTCCGGCGGGCAGGTCGAGACCGGCGACTGGATGCCCGACGAGTACCGCGCACGGCTGATCAAGTTCATCGAGATGCACGGGAACTCCGAGCTCATGGGAGTCCTCCCGGAGCGCGACTGGATCCTCCGCGCGCCGACGCTGCAGCGCAAGCTCGCGCTCACCGCGAAGATCCAGGACGAGGTCGGCCACGCGCAGCTCATCTACCGCGTCGTCGAGGATCTCGGCAAGCCGCGCAGCGCCTGCCTCGACGACCTCGTCTCGGGCAAGTCCAAGTTCCACAACGTCTTCCACTACCCGACGAAGACGTGGGGCGACGTCGGCGTCATCGCCTGGCTCGTCGACGCGGCCGCGATCGTCTCGCAGAAGGCGCTCCTCAAGTGCTCGTACGCGCCGTACGCGCGGATCATGAAGAAGATCTGCTGGGAGGAGTCGTTCCACATCCTCCACGGCCGCGACATCATCCTCACGCTGGTCACGGGCACCGAGGAGCAGTTCGGGCTCGTGCAGGAAGCGCTCGACCGCTGGTGGGAGCCGCTCATGCAGTTCCACGGGAACCCGATCCCGGCCGAGGACGATCCGATGTTCGTGTGGCGGATCAAGTCGCAGGGGAACGAGGACGCACGCCAGCAGTTCCTCGACGGCTACGTGCCGCAGATTCGCGAGCTCGGCCTCACGATTCCGGATCCCGCGCTGCGCAAGGACGAGGAGAGCGGGACGTGGCTCTACACCGAGCCCGACTGGGAGAAGCTCCGCGCGGTCGTCACCGGCCATGGCCCCGCGTCGGCGGAGCGCCTCGCGTTCCGGCGGCTCTCGCGCGAGGACGTCGCCTGGGTCGAGCAGGCGGTGCTCGCGGAGGCCGCTGATCAGGTACGTGGCTTCACGTACCTGCCTGTGAGGACAGTGATCTCGGTTCAGGCAGGAGCGGAAGGGCCAGCCGTTCCAGCACGCGGGCTCGGTGACCGCGCCCGACGAGACGTTCGCCGAGATCTACGCGCGCGAGCAGTACGCCCGGCGGCAGGAGTCGGTCGCGCTCTGGCTCGTCCCGCGCGAGTCGGTGCACGAGATCGACGAGTTCCCCGACGAGTTCGAGATGAAGTACCGACGCGTCGACGGCTACTCGATCAAGGCGCGACTGCGCGAGGCGCGCGAGCGGGCGGGCACGCTCGACATGGCACCAGGAGCGACCAGTGAGTGAACGCACCGACCTCCTGCTCTCCCTCGCCGACGACGAGCTCATCCTCGGTTGGCGGAACTCCGAATGGACGGGGATCGCTCCGTTCCTCGAGGAGGACGTCGCGTTCTCGTCCATCGCGCAGAACGAGATCGGACACGCGCGAGCGCTCTACGAGCTCGCCGCCGCGCGAGCTCGGCACGACGGCGGACGAGCTTGCGTTCGACCGCACGCCGGAGGAGTACCGCTCGGCGCCGCTCGTGGAGCTCCGCCGCCTCGAGTGGGCGCGGACGATCGCGCGGCACTGGCTCTACGAGACCGCGGACGAGATCCGCATCGCGCGCTCTGAAGTCCTCCGACGACCCGGAGATCGCCGGCCTCGCGGCCAAGATCGACCGCGAGGAGGCGTACCACCGGATGCACGCGGAGATGTGGATCGACCGCCTGCTCGCGACGGACGAGGGTCGCACGCGGCTGAACGAGGCGATCGACGAGCTCTGGCCGTACGCGCTCGGCGTCCTCGACGCCGCGCTCCGCCCGGGTCTCGTCGCGCGAGTCCAGGAGCGACTCGGGCGCGCGCTCGCCCGACGTCGAGCCCGTTCCCCGCGGCGTCCACGAGGCCGAGCTCGCCGAGCTGTGGGAGGAGATGACGTCCGTGCGGCGCTCGGCGCCGGCGGGCTCGCAGTGGTGACCACCGAGGAGGTCTGGGACGCGCTCGCCGAGATCCCCGACCCGGAGATCCCGGTCATCTCGCTCGTCGACCTCGGCGTCGTGAAGGACGTCGCGGTCGAGAACGGAACGGTGCGCGTCGACTTCACGCCGACGTTCATGGGCTGCCCGGCGCTCGAGGTGATGCAGCGCGCGATGGAGGAGAAGATCGTCGAGCTGGGCGGCATGCCCGAGGTTCGCGTGCGTGCTCGACGACTCGTGGTCGACCGACGACATCACAGCCGAGGGTCGCGAGAAACTGCGCGTGGCCGGCTTCGCGCCGCCCACCCCGAGGCCGGCCGGACGCATGGAGCTCGTCCAGCTCCAGCGCGGCTTCCGCTGCCCGTACTGCGGCTCGACGGAGACGAAGCTCGAGAACCTCTTCGGCCCGACCCCGTGCCGCTCGATCCGCTACTGCGAGAGCTGCCGGCAGCCGTTCGAGCAGTTCAAGACCATCTGAGCGACGGCTCGCAGCCCTCAGGCGTTCGCTGCGCGGTGGTCGGCGATCACGTCCTCGACGACCTCGCGCGCGCTCACCCGCCAGCCGAACCTCCGCGCCGCGGCATCGGCGCCGGGCTGCTGGTGCGTGATCAGCGCCTTCCAGAGCGCCCAGCCGCGCCCGCGCGCCCAGGTCGCGTCGTCGAGTGCGAGGCTTGCCCGGAAGGCAGCTCGGCTCTCCCCCTCGAAGAACGTCCACGCGATCACGACGTCGCAGGCGGGATCTCCGACTGCCGAGCACCCGAAGTCGACGACTCCGACCAGACGCCCGCCGGCGACGAGGAGATTCGACGCCGAGACGTCGCCGTGAATCCAGACGGGCGGGCCGTGCCACGCCGCCTCGAGCGCCGCCTCCCACACGTCCGCCGCCGCGCCGCCGTCGATCTCTTCCGAAAGAGCCGTGATCGCAGCTCGCGTCTCGTCGTCGTACGTCTCGAGTGGCCCGCCACGGAGGAAGTTGTGCTGCCCGGGCGGCGGCCCGCCTTCTGGATCGATCGCGTAGAGGGCCGTCAGGAAGTCGGCCAAGTCGATCGCGAACTGGTCGAGATCACCTACGCGCTCGGCGGTCGCGTGCACCCCGTCGAGCCAGCCGTACACCGACCACGGCCTCGGGAAGCCGCACCCCGGCCGGCCGTCGCGCGACCGGAGTCGGAACCGGAAGCGGCAACTGAGGCGCCAGGAACTGGAAGCCAACGCTGCTCCTTGTCGACCTGCGCCGCGTAGCCGTCCGCGCTCGGCAGCCGGACGGACAGGCTGTCGCCGAGGCGGAAGGTCGTGTTGTCCCAGCCGTCCAGCTCGACCGGCCGCACCGGGAGGTGCGCCCACTCCGGGAACTGCGTCCGCACCAGCCGCGAGACCAGCCCCGGTGTGATCGCCGCCTTCTCCACCGCTCAAGTGTCGCCTGAGGGCGGCCTGGCGCGCGCTCGGTACGCTCCACGCATGAGCGTCGAGATCCTGTACTGCCCCACCTGAAGCGGGTACGACACACGGGCCGCGAGTCTCGCGGCCGAGATCACCGAGGAGCTCGACATCGACGCAATCGCCACCCCGGGTGCGAGGTCGCAGTTCGACGTCCTGGCGGACGGGCAGCTCGTCTTCTCGAAGCAGGCCAAGGGCCGCTTCCCCGAGGACGGCGAAGTGCTCGCGCTCCTGCGCTAGTCGTCTTCCTCGTTCTTCCCGTTGCCCTTGCCTGGGCCGTCGCCGCACTTCTTCTCGGCCTCGCGACGAAGTCGATCGATCTCCGATCGGCCGCCCTGCACCTCTTCGGACCGGTCGAGCAGCTCGAGCACGCCGTCGCAGCTCCCGAGTGCGAGACGGGTGAACGCGAGGTTGTAGCTCGCATAAGCCTCTGCGAGCGATCCCGCGCCCGCAAGCTTCGAGACGGCCTGCTCGAGCAGCGGCAGCGCTCCCTCGTAGTCCTCCGCCTGCATGCGCGCAAAGCCCTCGTTGTTGAGCTCGGCACCGCTCGGCTCCCGAAGGAGCCGACGTCGTCGTCTCCTCGTCCGGAACGGTCGCCGTCTCCGTGACGGTGAGAGTCGACTCGGTGTCCGAGACCGTCGACACCGTCGTCGTCACGCGCGTGATCGTGCGAACCTGAGGATCGTCTTCGTTCGAGACGAAAGCCGCAGCGGTCAACCCACCGAGCGCGAGAAGAAGCAGGGCGAGCGGGACGAGCCACCATCGCCGTCGATGTCTCGCCGGCGGAGCGGGAGGTGCCTGCGCTCGCGCCAGAACAGCGGTCGTGGGCTCCGCGTCGCGAAACACGTCGTGGAGCTCCGCGACGAGCTCGCCGGCGCTCGCAGGACGAGCATCCGGCTCCTTCGCGAGCGCTCGCTGGAAGACGGCGTCGACACCACGCGGTAGCGCAGGCGCGACCTGTGCCGCGCTCGGGATCGGCGCATTGAGATGCGCGAACGCCTCCGTCACCGGAGTCTCGGCGGCGTACGGCCGCTGTCCGGTGAGCAGCTCGTACGCGACGACACCGAGCGCGTAGCGGTCGCTCGCCGCGGTCGCGGTCTCGCCTCGAGCCTGCTCGGGCGAGAGGTACCCGGCCGTCCCGAGAACCGTTCCGGGAAGCGTCAGGGTGTCGAAGCCGGCCGCGGACGCGATGCCGAAGTCGGTGACGTGCACGCGGTCCTCGTCGTCCAGCAACAGATTCGCCGGCTTCACGTCCCGGTGGACGATGCCCTGGGCGTGTGCGGCATCGAGGCCGGACGCGGCCTGGCGGAGCCACTCGACCGCGCGACCCGGAGCGATCGGCTCGGCGCGAGCACGATCGTGGACGGAGCCGCCGTCGAGGTACTCCATGACGATGAACGGCTGGCCGTCGTGCTCGCCGACGTCGAAGACGGTCACGACGTTCGGATGTGCCGAGAGACTGGCTGCGGCTCGCGCCTCCCGCGTGAACCGCGCACGCACGTCGGCGTTGCGCGCATGGCGCTCGGCGAGCACCTTGACCGCAACCGTTCGGCCCAGGAGACCGTCCGTCGCGCGATAGACGTCTCCCATCCCGCCGCTCGCGAGATGCGAGATCGACGAGTAGCGCGACGGTAGGGCCCGATCGGACATGCGTGAGGTGTACCCCGTGCGGGCGTTCCTCTAGCGCAGGAGGAAGCCTTCGGCAAGCGGATCGTGCGGATCGAGCGTGAACACGTGCTCGCCCGTGCGATGCGCGCTTCCTTCGACGTCGGTGATCACCGCCGGGATCCCGGCGACCTCGGCGTCTCCGACGACACGCGCGCGGAACTCCGTGTCGACGATGCTCCGGTGGCGCAGCTCCTCTCCGCGCGGGAGGCGACCCGAGCGATCGAGCAGTGCGAGCCGCGCCGACGTGCCGCTCCCGCACGGCGAGCGATCCACCTCGCCGTCCGCGAACACCGTGACGTTGCGCTGGGTCAGCGGATCCTCACCTTCCTCCTGCCAGAAGATCACGCCGTAGACGTCGCGCAGCTCGGGCTCGAGCGGGTGCACGACGTCCTGCCACGCCTCGACCTCGCGCTTCACTGTTCGCCCGAGCTCGATGAGGCGCGGAAGCTCCGCCGGCTCGACGCGCTCCTCGACCGACGCATAGAACGCGCCGCCGAAGGCGATGTCGACGGTTCGCTCGGCGAGCTCGACGCCCTCCGCCCAGACGAACGCGGGAACGTTCCGGAAGCGCACCGAGCGCACGCGGCCGTCCTCCACCTGCGCCCAGGTGTCGAGGCGGCCGGAGGGCACGTCGACGACGACGTGGTTCTCTCCTTCGCGCCGCTCGACGACTCCCGTCTCGAGCGCCCAGGTGACGAGCGCGATGGTCCCGTGGCCGCAGGCGGTAGAGTAGCCCGCGTTGTGGAAGAAGACGACGCCGAGGTCGGCGCCGTCGTCGTCCGGCTCGACGACGAAGCAGCCGTACATGTCAGCGTGCCCGCGCGGCTCGTGCACGAGCAGGCGCCGCACGTGGTCGAGCCGGTCGAGCGCGTCGCGGCGCTTGTCGAGGATCGTCGCGCCGCGCGGCGGCTCGACGCCGCCCGTCACGATCCGGAACGGCTCGCCGGCCGTGTGGTAGTCGGCTGTGCGGATCTCCACCGCGCGAGCGACTCCTACTTTCCCTTGAAGTCGGCCGGCCGCTTCTCGAGGAACGCCTGCACGCCCTCTGCGAAGTCCTCGGTCTGCGTCGCCGCCTGCTGGAGCTCCGCCTCCAGCTGGAGCTGCCGGTCGAGCGACGCCGAGTAGGCGTGCTCGAACAGCTGCTTCGTCATCGCGACCGCGCGCGTCGGGAGCGCGGCGTACCACTCCGCGAGCTCCTCGACTCGCGTCTCGAAGCCCTCCGCCGGAACCGCCTCCGAGATGAGCCCCCAGGCGAGAGCTTCGTCCGCGCTCAGCCGGCGATTCGAGACCATCCACTCGAACGCCCGCGTGAACCCGAGCAGTCGGTGGATGAGCCACGTGCTCCCCGCATCGGGCACGAGACCGATCCCGATGAAGCCGGGCACGAAGGTCGCATTCGTCGAGCCGATGCGGACGTCGCATGCGCACGCGAGCGAGAGTCCGGCGCCTGCGACGGGCCCGTTGATCGCTCCGAGCACGGGCTTCTCGAGCGAGCGCATCGCGCGGACGTTCGGGTGGTAGGTCTGCTCGAGGGCGTCACGCACGCCTCCGGGGAACGACTCGAACTCGCGGAGGTCCTGTCCCGAGCAGAACCCGCGGCCTGCTCCCGTGAGGACGACCGCGCGGATCGCCGGGTCGGATGCCTCTGCCAGCGCAGCCGCGAGCCCCTCGTGCATCGCGCGGTTGATCGCGTTGTAGACGTCCGGCCGGTTGAGCGTGATCGTCAGGACGGCGCCGGCGCGCGAAGTCAGGACCTCGCTCATGTGGTGTCTCCCTTCTTCTCTCGGTCGAGGAATGCGCGGACGGCGCCCTGCGCCTCCTCGCCGAGCATGGACATCGCGAGCCAGTCGCGAGCGTGGCCCGACGGTCTGATGCCACGCGAGATCGCGCCAGACGTTGAGCTGCTGCTTTGCGTAGCGCGTCGTCTGCGGGAGCTTCGCTGCGAGCTTCTCGACCCACTCGTCGACGGCCGCGTCGAGCTCGGCCTCGGGCACGACGCGGTTCACGAGCCCCCACTCCTCGGCCTGCGCCGCCGGAATCTCGTCGCAGAGGAAGATGATCTCCCGCGCGCGGCGATCCCCCACCATGAGCTGGAGCCATTGCGTCGCACCGCCGGCCGGCACGGAACCGTGCTGGAGCCCGACGTGGCGGATGAACGCAGAGTCGACCATCACCGAGAGATCGCACGCCATCTGCAGCTCGTTGCCGCCGCCGACCGCGATCCCGTTGATGCGCGCGATCGTCGGCTTGCCGATCTCGCGCAGCCGGTCGTGCATGTCCTTGAACGCGCCGAACCACTTCCAGTACTCGCTCGAGTTGCCGAGCAGGTCCTCGCCCCAGGAGCGCAGGTCGGCGCCGACGCAGAACGCGCGGCCTGTCCCGGTGACGACGACCGCGCGGATCTCGTCGTCCCACGAAGCGTCCTCGCACGCTCGCGCGATCTCGCGAAGCATCTGGAAGTCGAACGCGTTCAGGACGTCCGGGCGGTTCAGGCGGATCGTCGCGCGTGGCGGCGCCTTCTCGTAGACGATCGTCTCGAACCCGAGCTCGGCCGGATCGAGCGGGCGAGGATGCGTGGGTTCGGTCACTCGATCGACGCGAAGTGAACGGTGAACGGGATGCCCATCGCCATGGCATCCTTGCCCGCGGCCGCGAACGCCTCCGAGCTCGACCGCGGCCTTGAACGACTCCATGTCGTCCCACTCGTACTCGGCGTAGTACTTGTAGGTCGGGATCGCCGAACGGCGAGCCGAACACCTTCCCGTGCCGGAACGCCGAGCACTCGACCGGTGCGACGAACTCGTCGAGGTGCTGCTGGTACCGATCGGGATCGGGCTCGGACTCGTACTGGATGATCGCGCGGATCACATGCGCTCCTTCGTCGGGGACGCCGGGGAGCGTATAGCGTCCTCGCGGTGAACTCGACCGCCGTCGCAGCGTCGCTCGCATTCGCGGCGGGCCTCGGAGGAGCTGTCCAGATCGCGGTTCAGGGAAGGCTCGGCGACCGGGTCGGCGCGCTCGAGGCGATGGCGACGGCCTCGCTGATCGGCGCCGTCATCGCGCTCGCGGTCCTACTCGTTGCGCGCCGCTCACTCGCGGGAATCGGCGACGCGTTCGGCGCTCCGAAGTGGATGCTGCTCGGCGGCGCGATGAGCGCGCTGATCATCCTCGCCATCACGATCGCCGGCCCGCGCATCGGCATCGTCGCGACGACCTCCGTGCTCATCGCCGCGCAGTTCTCCCTCGCGACGGTGATCGACCGGTACGGCTGGTTCGGCGTGGAGCGGATCGCAGTGAGCTGGCCCCGGGTGATCGGGCTCGCGCTCCTCGCCGTCGGGGCCGCGCTGACCCTCAGGCGTTGAGCGCGCTCGACTCGCTCGAGCCGGGACTCCTCTGGGAGCGCTTCTCCGAGCTGACCCGCATCGCGCGGCCCTCGAAGGCCGAGGGACCGGCGCGCGAGCACGTCCTCGCCTGGGCTGCGGCTCGCTCGTTCGACGCGCAGGTCGACGCCGAGGGGAACGTCGTCGTTCGCGTTCCCGCGTCGGCCGGCCGCGAGCGAGCGCCGGTCGTCGTCCTCCAGGCGCACCTGGACATCGTGTGCGAGCGCGATCCGGCGAGCCCGTTCGATCCGCGCGAGGGGCGGATCGACGTCCGCGTGGACGAGGACTGGGTGCGTGCCGACGGCACCACGCTCGGCGCCGACAACGGGATCGGCGTCGCGGCGGCGCTGGCCGTTGCCGACGACGCGGAGATCGAGCACGGGCCGCTCGAGCTCCTCTTCACCGTCTCCGAGGAGCAGGGACTCGACGGCGCGAAGGCGCTCGACGCGTCGCTCGTCTCCGGGCGTCTGCTCGTGAACCTCGACGGGACGAGCGACGGTGCACTCACGATCGGGTGCGCGGGGAGCGATCACACGCGCCTGCGTGTCCCGCTTGCACCCGAAGCTGTTCCGCCCGATCACGTGGCGCTCCGGGTCGAGCTCTCCGGCGCGAAGGGCGGGCACTCGGGGGGCGACATCGCCGCGGGTCGCGTGAACGCGATCAAGGCGCTCGGACGCGTGCTCGCGCCTGACTCCCGTTCGGCTCGGAGCGCTCGCCGGAGGAGTCAGCCGCAATGCGATACCCCGCGACGCGATTGCCACGATCGCTCTCGCGAAGAGTGACGAGCCGGGCTTTCGCGCGGCGGCAGAGGCCGAGCTCGAGAAGATCGTCCGCGAGTTCGCGGGCACGGACGACGGGCTCGCGCTCTCGTTCGACGAAGAAGTTGCGAACGAAGCGGCAAGCGTCGACGCATCACGCCGCGCGATCGATCTCGTTCAGGTAATCCCGACCGGCGTCCTCGCGATGACCCCCGGCCTGCCCGGTGTCGTCGCGACGAGCACGAGCCTGACGACAGCGGCGACGGAGAACGGGGCCCTCGTGCTCGGGTCGATGACGCGGAGCTCGAACGCCGGCGCGCTCGACGGCGTCCTCTCCGCGATGCATGCCCTCGCCCGGCTTGGGGGAGCCGAGATCGAGGTCAAGCGTTCCTACCCACCGTGGGAGCCCGACCTCGATTCGTCGTTGCTGGCGACGGCCCGAGGGACGCACGCCCGACTGTTCGGAGCGGAGCCTGCGCTCTCGGTCGTCCACGGCGGTCTCGAGTGCGCGGTTCTCGGCCAGAAGCTGCCCGGCGTCGAGATGGTCTCGATCGGCCCGGAGATCGTCGGCCCGCACGCACCGGGCGAGCGCGTGCGGATCTCCAGCACGCAGCGTTTCTACCGTCTGCTCGGCTCGCTGCTGGACGACATCTCGCGGTAGGGGGAGTTACACCTCGCCCTACGAGCGCCGGCAGCGCCGCTCGAGGTCGCCCGCGTCGAGCACCTGCGTCCGCCCACGGGCGAGCGCGACGGCACCGAGCTTCTGCTCTTCGCGAAGCACCCGGTTCACTGTCGCTCGCGACGTGCCCGCCATCGCGGCGATGTCCTCCTGCGTGAGAGGAACGACACCCTCCTCGTACATCGCGGCCAGGTCGAGAAGCCTCCGACGGACGCGCGTCTCCGCATCGACGTGGTGCGCCTCGACGACGCGATCGGTCGAGCGGCGGAGCTGCTCCGCGAGGAGGCGGAGGAGCACGTCCTTCACGCCCGGGTGCTCGCGCTGGAGCGCAGCGAGAAGTCGTCGCGGAACACCGAGCGTGTCTCACCGGCCTCGAGCGCCTCGACGGTGGCCGAGCGACGCGCGTCCGGAAGCAGCAGCGCGAGCTCGCCGAAGCTCTGGCCCGGCCCGAAGACGTCGATGAGGACGCTGTCGCCGAGCGGCGTCAGCACGCGCGCGCCGAAGCGACCGCGCACGACGAGGTGCAGCGAGTCGGCGGGATCGTCGCGATGGAACACGACCTCACCCTGCGCGAACGTCCGCCGGCGCGCGATCGCGAGCAGCTGCCGCACGTCGTCCGCGGGCAGATCGACGAGCAGCGGCCACTCCACGCCGTCAGTCTGTGTAACGGCGGTGACATTCGCAACGTCACGAACGCGAACGACACGGAGCGGCGGCGTTCGTACTCTCGGGGCATGAGCACAACGAGACGGGAGAACACGATGAAGCGCATCGCCACCATCGGAGCCGTCGTCACCGCGTTCGCGGTAGCGCCTGCGGTCGCCGCCGGGGGGAACGTCGCAGCACAGTCGAAGCCACAGATCAAGGCGCAGGTCGTCGGCGTCCAGGTCGCGAGGGTGCAGCGCGCGCAGGCCGCGATCTCGGTTCAGCGGCATCTGGTGCAGGTCGCGCAGGCGAAGCGCTTCTCGCTCCTCTTCCGCGCACAGACGCGCTAGCTCTTCTCGCGTTCCATCCGAGAGGAGAGGGCCGCCACGCGGCCCTCTCCATATGTCGTGCGTATCTCTTGACGATCAGGTATGCCTCGTGTGACACTTGAAGGCATATCGTGGCCAGGATCAGGCGCACCTCACTCAATCTCGATCTCGACCTCGTCGCGCAGGCTCGTGACGTGCTCGAGACCCGCACCACGACGGAGACGGTGCATCGCGCGCTCGACCAGGTCGTCACGCGCGAGGCGCTACGCAAGCTCGCCGCGTGGCGACCCGACTACACGCTCGAGGAGCTGGAGGAGTTGCGCAGAGACTGGTTTCGCGGCGACGAATGGCAGAGCTAGCCGACACCAGCGCCTGGACGGCGTCCGTTCGAAGCGCCGAGTTGCGTCGTCAGTTCGACGAGCGGGTCGCATCAGGGGAGCTCGCCACCTGTGAAGCGGTCGTGTTCGAACTTCTGCATGGAGCGAGAAACGGTGAGGAGCTCTCGGAAACGCGGACGCAGCTCAGGATGCTTCCGCAGTGCCGGATCGGCCCTCGTGAATGGCAGCGTGCACTCGATGTATACGAGATGCTCGCGCATCAAGGAGGCATGCATCATCGGGGGGTGAAGCGCGCCGACCTGCTGATTGCGGCGGCGGCCGCGTCCGCCGGCGTAGCTGTTCTCCACTACGACGCCGACTTCGACGTGATCGCCGAGATCACCGGCCAGCCGACGCGCTGGATTGCACCGCGCGGCTCCTTGTAGGGGTGAGATATATCTCGCCCCTACAGCCCGACGATGTCGTCGGGCCGCACGGGCACGCGGGCGAGCTCGCGGCCGGCGGCGTTCCGCAGAGCGGCGACGATCGCTGCGGTCGAGACGACCGTCGGTGGCTCGCCGACGCCCTTCAGGCCGTACGGCGCATCCGGCTCCGGATCCTCGATCAGCTCGGACACGACCGGCGGCATGTCGAGGAAGGTGGGGATGAGGTAGTCGGTGAAGCTCGCGTTCGTGATCAGACCGTCGCGTGTCTGGATCTCCTCCATCAGCGCGAGGCCGAGACCCTGGGCGGTTCCGCCTTCGATCTGTCCCTCGACAGCGGTGCGGTTGAGCGCCTTGCCGACGTCCTGCGCCGTGCCGATCCAGACGACGCGCGTGAGGCCGAGCTCGACGTCGACCTCGGCGACGACGCGCATCGCGGCGACGGCGAGCGCCACGTGCGCATTGCCGTCCACGATCTGGCCCGTCTCAGGATCGAGCGGGAACGTGCGCGGATGGCGATAGACGCGCTCGACGTCGACCGCTCCTCCCACCCGGTCGCGTTCCTCGAGCGCCGCGCGGCACGCGGTTTGGACGGCGCCGGCCGCCATCCAGGTCATCCGCGAGGCCGACGAGGAGCCTGCCGATCCGACGTCTGCCGTGGATCCAGATGCAACCGTGACGTCGTCGGTACCGAGCTCGAGCCGGGCGACCTGCAGGATCACCTCGCTCACGCCCTGGCCGACCTCCGCCGCGGCGCAGTGCACCTCCGCCGAGCCGTCCTCGGCGAGGACGACGCGCGCGGCACAGAAGTCGTCGAAGCCCTCCGAGTAGCAGATGTTCTTGAAGCCGACGGCGAAGCCGACGCCACGCCGAACTCCCTCGCCGCGCGTCGTGTTGCCCGCGCCGCCCGGAAGCCGAATCGTCTCGCGAGGAAGCTCCTCCGGCTCGGGGATCGGGAGAGCCGCCGCGCGCCGGATGACCTCGCGCGTGGGCAGCGAGCCCCTCACGACCTGCCCGGTGGCGAGCATCCCGCCCGGCTCGAGCGCGTTCAGGAGCCGGAGCTCGATCGGGTCGATGTCGAGCGCGGCGGCGAGCTTGTCCATCTGCGCCTCCGCCGCGAAGCACGTCTGCACCGCGCCGAAGCCACGCATCGCGCCGCACGGCGGGTTGTTCGTGTAGACGGCGAGCCCGTCGATGTGCACGTTGTCGACCGCGTACGGGCCGACGGCGAACGAGCACGCGTTCGAGATGACCGCGGTCGAGCTCGACGCGTACGCACCCCCGTCCACGAGGATCCGCATCCGCACCGCCACGAGTCGTCCCTCGCGCGTCGCCCGGTGCTCCGCCCAGATCCGCGCCGGGTGGCGATGGATGTGGCCGACGAACGACTCCTCGCGGTTGTAGACGATCTTCACGGGGCGCCCGGTGCGGAGCGCGAGCAGCGCCGCGTGGATCTGCATGGAGAGGTCCTCGCGCCCCCCGAATGCGCCACCGACGCCGGCGAGATGAATCCGCACTTGCTCGGGCTCGAGGTCGAGGCACGGCGCGACCTGGTCGCGGTCGACGTGGAGCCACTGCGTCGCGACGTGGATGTCGACGCCACCCTCGCCGTCGGGGATCGCGATGCCGGACTCGGGGCCGAGGAACGCCTGATCCTGCTGGCCGACGTCGTAGACGCCCTCGACGGTGACGTCCCCGTCGGCGCTCGGGTCGCCGCGCGTGACGAGCATCGCGCGGACGACGTTCGGACGCGGGTCGTCGCGGTAGCCGTGCCCCATCGTCGGACGGTCGGGATGCAGCGGCTCCATCTCGGTCGCCCGCTCGGGATCGGTGACGGGCTCGAGCGGCTCGTACTCGACGCGCACGGCGGCGGCCGCGCGCCGTGCCTGCTCGGGCTCCTCCGCCGCGACGATCGCCACCGCCTCGCCGAAGTAGCGGACGCGGTCGATCGCGAGCACGGGCTGATCCGCGAACTCGAGGCCGTACGTCTTCGCGCCTGGGACGTCCTCGTGGGTGAGGACTGCGTGGACGCCGGGCAGCGTGCGCGCCTCGGTCGTGTCGATCGCGACCACGCGAGCGTGCGCGTGCGGGCTGCGCACCGTGTGCCCCCACAGCATCCCCGCCGCCTGCAGGTCGCTCGAGTAGGCGAACTCGCCCGTGACCTTCGGGACGGCGTCCGCGCGGCGCGTGCTCGTCGCTGCGTGACCACGACGAAGCGTTCGAGTTGCGGTGCTCATCGCTCCGCCGCCAGCTGAACGGCGTCGAGGATCTTCGCGTACCCGGTGCAGCGGCAGAGGTTCCCCGAAAGCGCCTCGCGGATCTCGTCGTCCGTGGGATCCGGCACACGCCGCAGGAGATCGGCCGCGGCGACGACGAAGCCCGGCGTGCAGAAGCCGCACTGAACCGCGCCGGTGTCGGCGAAGGCCTCCTGCACCGGGTGCAGGCCGGTGTCGCCGCCGAGACCCTCGACCGTGACGACGTCGTGGCCGTCAGCCTGCACCGAGAGGACGAGACACGAGCAAACCAGCTCGCCGTCGTAGAGGACGGAGCACGAGCCGCACTCGCCCTGCTCGCAGGCGTTCTTCGACCCGGGCAGCTCGAGCCGGTCGCGAAGCGTCGTCAGCAGGCTCTCGCCGGCCCAGACCTCCGCCTCACGTCGCTCGCCGTTGACCGTCACCTCGATCCTCACGCGAGACACCTGTCGAGCGCCCGCTGCGTGAGCACGCTCAGGGCATGTCGTCTGTAGGCGGCCGTCCCGCGCACGTCGTCGATCGGGCTCGCGGCCTCGGCGACGCGCTCCGGGAAGCTCGCCGCCTCCTCGAGCGGCGCGGAGACGAGCCGGACGACCGGCGACGACGAGCCGAACGACGCCCTCAGCTCGCCGCGCCGACGGTCGGCCACGACGGCGAGCGAGCAGACCGCGATCACCATCGCGTTGCGCGGCCCGACCTTCATGAACGTCTGCGGCTGGCCGCTCGGCTCGACGAGAACCGAGACGATGAGCTCGTCGGGCTCGAGGGCGTTCTGCTTCACGCCGACGAGGAACTCGCCGAGAGGAAGGCGCCGCTCGCCGCGCACGCTTGCGAGCTCGACCTCGGCGTTCTCCACGAGGAGCGGCGGGAGCGCATCTCCGGCCGGAGAGGCCGTCCCGAGGTTGCCGCCGATCGTCCCGCGGTTTCGGATCTGCGGCGAACCGACCGTGCGCGACGCCTCGGCCAGCGCGGGAAGCGCTTCGGCGAGCTCGCCGCTCATCGCCTCCGCGTATGTGAGGCCGGCGCCGAGCCTGAGCGTCCCGTTCTCGCGCGACCAGCCGCGCGAGCTCGGAGACCTCGTTGAGGTTGAGGACGACCTCGGGTCGCGCGCGATCGAAGTTCAGCGCGACCATGACGTCCGTGCCGCCCTGGATCGGGAGCGCGTCCGGGATGCTCGGCCTTGAGCCGCAGCGCTTCGTCGAGCGAGCGTGGCGTGAGGACGTCCACGCGTCCGTTCTACCGTTCTTCGCGCACGTACGGAACCCCGAGCGCCGCCGGCGCGCCGAGCCTTCGTCGGGCGAGGCCGGTCGAGACGAGCACCAGGACGACGATCGTCATGACGTACGGCAGTGCGTAGAGGAACTCCGGGGTCACGTCCACCTCACGAGCCTGGAGGGCGAACGGGAGCGCCGAGAGCGCTCCGAAGAGATACGCACCGACGAGGCAGAGCTCGGCGCGCCAGAACGCGAAGATCACGAGCGCGATCGCGATCCAGCCGGCGCCGCCGACGAGCGTGTCGCCGGCGGTCCAGCCGGGCGTGATGGAGAGGCTGTAGCACGCTCCGGCAACGCCCGAGAAGGCCCCTCCGACCATCACGTGCACGTAGCGGTAGAGCGTCACGTTGACGCCCATGGCATCGGCCGACGCAGGCGCCTCGCCGACGGCGCGGACGTTGAGGCCCCAGCGGGTCCGGCCGAGGTAGAGCGCCACGAGGAGCGTGAGGATCCACGACGCGTACACGAGCGCCGACTGGTCGAAGAGGATGGGACCGACCACTGGAAGATCTCCGAGCCCGAGCACGTCGAGATCGCTGAACTGGTGAACCGCGGGAAGGTCGGCGAGGCCGAGCTCCGTCCCGAGGTACGCGGAGAGGCCGAGCCCGCCGGCGAAGATCGTGAGCGCGAGGCCCGAGACGATCTGGTTCGCGCGCAGCGTGATCACCAGGAACGCGTGGATCGCGGCCAGCGCCGCCCCCGCGAGTGCCGAGACGACGACGGCCAGGAACAATGCCGCCGGACCGGACCCGTCGATCCGCTGCGTCGTCCAGAACCCGACCGCAGCCCCGAAGAGCATCATCCCCTGGACGCCGAGGTTGAGGACTCCCGAGCGCTCCGCCAGGAGCTCTCCGAGCGCCGCGTACAGGAGCGGCGTGCCGTAGAGAATCGCCTGCGCGAGCACGATCACGATGAGGCTGTCGTTGACGCTCATGTGGCGCCCTCTCCGATCGGCGTCCCGGCTCGCAGTCGGGTGATCCGCAGCCGGTAGCGCAGGAGCAGCTCGCCGCCCAGCGCGCAGAAGAGGATGATTCCCTGCATCACGCCCACGAGGCCCGACGGGAAGTCAGGTCCCTGCAGCGTGTAGCCGGCGTTCAGCAGCCCGCCGATGAGCACGGCGACGAGGCAGACGGCGAACGGGTTGTAGCGCGCAAGCGCGGCCACGACGATGCCCGTGTAGCCGAAGGCGGCGGCCTGGAGCCCGGTGGGGCTGCCGTCGAGCGTGTGCGTGAAGTCCCCGATCTGACTCGCGCCGCCGATGCCCGCGATCGCGCCGGAGATGGCCATGACCGCGAGGATCTTCCGGCGTGTCCGCATCCCGGCGTACCGCGCCGCACGCGGCGAGTCGGCGATGACGCCGACCTCGAACCCGAACCGCATTCGCGAGTAGAGCACCCACAGCGCGAGCGCGGCGAGGATCCCGAGGAGGAACCCGAGCGGGACGACCACGGACGAGCCGAAGGTCGACCAGTTCGACGCCTCGGGCATGGGCTTTCCTTGCGGGAATGCGCGCGCCTGGAGCGTCGACGTGTCGCGCCAGTACGAGGAGCTGTCGAAGATCAGGTACGTGAGGAGCAGCCCCGCGACGTAGTTGAGCATCAGCGACGTGATGATCTCGTTCGTTCGGGCGAAGGCACGAAGGACGCCCGGGATCAATGCCCAGAGCGCACCGAGAGCGGCGGCCGCCACGCACATGGCCACGACGAAGAGCGGCGTCGACGTGGCGTCTCGGTCGCCGAGCTGAAGCGCGATCCACGACGCCCCGACCGCGCCGAGGTAGAGCTGTCCCTCCGCGCCGATGTTGAAGAGCTGCATCCGGAAGGCGGCTGCCGCGGCCAGGCCCGTGAACAGGATCGGCGTCGCCGAGATCAGCGTGGCCGACATCGCCCCCGTGCCCGTGAACCCGGCCTCGACGATCTTCCGGTACGTCTCCCAGGTGTCGTGTCCCGTGAGCGCGAGGACGACCCCGATGATCGCGAACGCGACGACGAGCGACCCGATCGGCACCGCAACGGAGAGCCACCACGGCTGCGTGAGTCGACGCTCGAGCTTCACTCGCGCGCTCCACCTGCCATGAGCAGCCCGATCTCCTCGATGGACGCCGCTCCGGCGTGGAGCTCGCCCGCGATCTCGCCCTCGTAGACGACGAGGATCCGGTCGGAGAGCGCGCGGATCTCGTCGAGATCCTCGCTCATCACGAGGACACCGACACCTCTCGCGGCCGCGTCGCGCAGGTACGAGTGCACCGTCTCGATCGCGCCGACGTCGAGCCCGCGTGTCGGCTGTGCGACGACGAGCACGAGCGGATCGTCCTCGAACTCCCGGCCGAGGATGAGCTTCTGGAGGTTTCCGCCGGAGAGGTTGCGCACGGGTGTGTCCGTGCCAGGGGTCTTCACGTCGTAGCGCCGGACGACCCGAACCGCGACATCCCGCATTCGCCGGAGCGCGAGGAGCGGCCCGTGCGAGAGCGAGCGGCGCCGGTACGTCTTCATGACCACGTTGCTCGTCACGCTCAGGCTCGGTGCGAGTCCGGTTCCGAGACGGTCCTCGGGGACGTGCGCGACGCCTGCGCGGATCGCCTCGCGCGGATCGCCGCCTTGCAGTAGCCGCCCGGAGATGCGGATGCTCCCTGCTTCGATCTCTCGCATCCCGGACAGCGCCTCGGCGAGCTCGCGCTGGCCGTTGCCCGCAACGCCCGCGACACCGACGATCTCTCCTTCGCGGATCGAGAACGAGACATCGCGCACGGCGCTCTCGCCACGGTCGCCCGCCACCGTCAGCCCGTCCACCTCGAGTGCCTTGACGTCCGCCAGCTGTCTTGCGTGCTCGAGGGGACGCACGACCTCGATCTCCCGCCCGACCATGAGCGACGCGAGCGAGCGTGCCGTCGAGGGTGCGGCGTCGACGGTCGCGACCGTCTTCCCGCCGCGCAGCACGGTCACCCGGTCGGCAACCGCCTTCACCTCGTGCAGCTTGTGCGAGATGAAGATGACGGTCTTTCCCTCGTCCGCCATCGCGCGCAGCGTCGCGAAGAGCCCCTCGGCCTCCTGCGGCGTGAGCACAGCTGTGGGCTCGTCCATGATCAGCACCCGCGCCTCGCGATAGAGCGCCTTCAGGATCTCGACGCGCTGCTGCTCGCCGATCGAGAGCTGCCAGATCTTCGCCTTCGGGTTCACGGCGAGCCCGTAGCGCCGGCTCAGCTCGTCCACGCGCCGCTCGGTGGCGGCCGGGCGCAGGATGGCGCGACCGCCCTCGCCGCGGTGATCTCCGAGGATCACGTTCTCGGCGACGGAGAAGGGCTCGACCAACCGGAAGTGCTGATGCACCATCCCGATCCCGGCCTCGATCGCGTCGCGTGGGGAGTGGAATCGAACCGCCTCTCCGTACAGCTCGATCTCGCCCGCATCCGGGCGGTAGAGGCCGGTCAGGATGTTCGACAGCGTTGTCTTACCGGCGCCATTCTCGCCGAGGAGCGCGTGCACCTCGCCGGCCGCCGCCTCGAAGGTCACGCCGTCGTTCGCCACGACACCGGGGAACTGCTTCGTGATCCCCACCATGCGAACGGCAGCGGGAGGAGAGGAGGCGCCGGCCGAACCGGCGCCTCCCTCTGCTGCCTGCCCCACAGACCTAGCCCGGGGGCGCGACCGACGAGACCTTCCCGATCACACCACGCGAGAGCCACTGCATCGAGTACAGATCGGGGAGCACCTTCAGGGTCTGCCCCTTCTTCACCACCAGCTTGCCTTTCTGGTCGTACAGGGGACCCTGGAAGACGTGGAACTTGCCGGAGACGATCGCCTTGCGCTTCGCGGCGATTGCGGCCTTCGTCTTCGCCGTGACCTTCGGGCCGTAGGGAGCGAGACCCGTGAAGCCGTCCTTGATCGTGCCGTAGTAGAAGCCCGACTTCCAGGTGCCGTTGATCGCGGCCCTGACGCGCTTCACGTAGTACGGGCCCCAGTTGTACGTCGCCGCCGTCAGCCACTGCGTCGGGGCCGACTTGCGGGCGTCCGAGTCGTAGCCGACCCAGGGAACCTTCTTCGACTCCGCGACGACGCCGGCTGCTGGGCTGTCCACGTTCTGACCGAGCACGTCGACACCCGCTGCGATCAGGTTCTTCGCGGCGGCCGTCTCCTTCGGAGGCGAGAACCACGAGTTCGTCCAGAGCAGCCGCACCTTGGCCTTCGGGTTCATCACCTGCGCGCCGAGCGCGAACGCGTTGATGTGGCGCACGACCTCGGGAATCCCGAACGGGACGATGTAGCCGATCTGCCCGTTCTTCGTCGCGGCACCCGCGGCCATCCCGGAGAGATAGATCGTGTCCTCGCCTGCGCCGAAGTACTCCGACTGGTTCTTCTTCACCTGCAGGCCGGTCGCCTGCTCGAACTTCACGTCGGGATACTTGCTGTAGAGCTGGCCGTTCACGCCGTTCTCGAACATGCCGAACGAGCAGCCGAAGATCATGTCGTAGCCCTCGCGCACGAGGCCGGCGACAACCTGCGGAACCTGCGCGTTCGAGAAGATGTTCTCCTTGTAGGTCGTCTCGACCTTGTTGCCGAGCGCCTTCTCGATGGCGAGGCGCCCGCGGTCGTGGGACTGCGACCAGCCGCCGTCGTTGTGGGGGCCCGGATAGATGAACGCCACCTTGTAGGGCTCCTGCTCGGACCTGGCCGCACTGCCGCCGGCGAGCGCGAGCGCGCTCACGGTGAGCGCGAGCACGAGCCCGCCAACTACGAACTTTCTCCTCATCTGCTCCTCCTGTCCGCCTGCCGACTCGACCCGGCGACTATACGACAGCCCTATCCCTGCGCAAGACAGGCATCCGCGAGTGCGGACGCCTGTCGCGCGAGATCCCTGAAGACGGCCGCTTCACGGCCTTGTCGCGGCGACTGACGACGGGCACTACTCTCCCCGACCATGGAGAGGCTCCAGCGCCGTCTTGCGGTCGCTCGCGGCGACGAGCCCGCCGATCTCGTGGTGCGCGGCGGGCGCGTGTTGTCGGTCTTCACGCGCGAGTGGCTGGACGCGGACATCGCGGTCGTCGACGGCGTGATTGCGGGAGTCGGGGCG
This sequence comes from uncultured Gaiellaceae bacterium, assembly GCA_963822885.1. Taxonomy (GTDB): domain Bacteria; phylum Actinomycetota; class Thermoleophilia; order Gaiellales; family Gaiellaceae; genus GMQP-bins7. The sequence goes on along the minus strand of CAWGJJ010000012.1, from coordinate 46,466 downwards.
TACGAGGGACGCGAGGCGCTCGACGCCTACGGGGCGTTTGTCGTTCCCGGGTTCATCGACGCGCACATGCACCTCGAGTCGGTGAAGCTCATGGTGGACGAGTTCGCGCGGCTCGTCCTCCCGCTGGGGACGACTGCGGTCGTGGCCGATCCGCACGAGATCGCGAACGTCCTCGGCGTCGACGGCGTCCACTGGCTCCTCGACGCCTCGTCGGAGCTCCAGCTCGACGTCTACTTCATGGCGCCGTCGTGCGTTCCCGCGTCGCCGTTCGAGTCGCCGCGGCGCGCCCTGACGCCGGGCGACCTCGAGTCGCTGATGCGCCGGCGCCGGGTGCTCGGGCTCGCGGAGATGATGAACTTCCCCGGCGTCGTTGCCGGCTCTCCGGGCGAGCTGGCAAAGCTGACGCTGGACGGCGCGAGCCACGTCGACGGGCACGCACCCGGCCTGCTCGGGCCCGAGCTGCAGGCCTACGCGGCTGCAGGCATCTACTCCGACCACGAGGCGCTCACCGTCGAGGAAGGACGCGAGCGACTCCGCGCCGGGATGTGGCTGCTCGTCCGCGAAGCGTCGATGGCACGCAACCTGCGCGCGCTCCTCCCTCTCGTGGAGGAGTACGGCCCGTGGCGCATCGCGTTCTGCACCGACGATCGCGACCCCGAGGACATCGCGGACTCCGGTCACGTCAACGGAATGGTTCGCGAGTCGGTCGCTGCGGGTATCTCGCCCGAGGATGCCGTCCTCATGGCGTCACACCACCCCGCTCTGTGGCACGGCCTCTCGCAGCACGGCGCGATTGCGCCCGGGTACGTCGCGGACTTACTCGTGCTGCCCGATCTCGTGAGCTTCCTGCCGACGACGGTGCTGAAGCGCGGCCGGGCGATCGAGGACGTGCCGCGAGTCGAGATCCCCGACTGGGTGCGTCAGTCGGTCCGGGTTGCGCCGGTCTCGCCGGCGGACTTCGCCATCCCGTGGAGCGGGGGGAACGCGCGCGCGATCGGCTTGATCGAGGACCAGGTCGTCACGGAGTCGCTCGAGCGTGCGCCGGTCGTCGAAGGCGGCCAGGCTGTCGCAAGCCCGGAGCACGACCTCGCGAAGATCGCCGTCGTCGAGCGCCACCTCGCGACGGGCCGTGTCGGGCTCGGCTTCGTCTCGGGATCGGGGCTGCAGCACGGCGCGCTCGCCTCGAGCGTCGCGCACGACGCACACAACCTGGTCGTGGTCGGCATGTCCGACCGGGACATGGCCTTCGCGGTCGAGCGGCTTGCGGCGATCGGAGGTGGGATCGTCGCCGTGGACGGTCTGCACGTGCTCGCCGAGTGCCCGCTCCCGATCGCCGGGCTCCTCTCCGATGCTCCGCTCGCGGACGTGATCGCGCAGAGCCGCGCCTGCAACGAAGCCGCACACGGCCTCGGCTGGACGGGCGCGACGCCGTTCCTCACGCTCGCGTTCCTGGCGCTCTCCGTGATCCCGCACCTCAAGATCACCGATCGCGGACTCGTCGACGTCGACCGCTTCGAGCTCGTCCCGCTCGCGGTGTCAGACACGGTGTCTGACACCGAATGACCGTTCTGTACACGTCCGGTTGGGTCGTCACCTGTGACGACTCTGCGACGGAGTACGCGTCCGGCTGGCTCCTCGTCGAGGACGGCCTGATCGCGGCCGTCGGCGGAGGAGCGGAGCCCGAGGCCGACGCGCGCATCGATCTCGCCGGCGCTGTCGTCACGCCCGGCCTCGTCAACACGCACCATCACCTCTACCAGACCCTCACGCGCGCCCGAGCGCAGGAGTCCGACCTCTTCGGATGGCTTCGCGAGCTCTATCCGATCTGGTCGCGCATCGACGCCGAGGCCGAGTACGCGGCAGCCCGCACCGGGCTCGCCGAGCTCGCGCTCTCCGGCTGCTCGACCGTCTTCGACCACCACTACGTCTTCCCGCGCGGCCGAACCGGACTGATCGAGGCCGAGGTTCAGGCAGCGCGCGAGCTCGGCGTGCGCATCGTCGCGTCGCGCGGCTCGATGGACCTCGGCGAGTCCGACGGCGGGCTGCCGCCCGACGAGCTCGTCGAGGACCTCGACAGCGTGCTCGCGGACACCCAGCGGCTCGTCGCCGAACTGCACGAGCAGGGGCCGGGTGCCCGCGTCCAGATCGCCGTCGCACCGTGCTCGCCGTTCTCGGTCACGAAGAAGCTCATGACGGAGTCGGCGACGCTGGCCCGCCAGCTCGGCCTGACGCTCCACACGCACCTCGCCGAGACCGTGGAGGAAGAGGCGTACTGCATGGGGCTCTACGGCTGCACGCCCGTCGAGTACCTGACCGACCTCGACTGGCTCGGCCCCGACGTGTGGTGCGCGCATTGCGTCCATCTGTCCCCCGACGACACCGCGGACTTCGCGTCGTCGCAGACGGGGGTCGCGCACTGTCCGACCTCCAACCTTCGACTCGGCGCCGGTGTCGCGCCCGTCCGCGAGTACCTCGACGCGGGCGTCCGCGTCGGCCTCGGCGTCGACGGCTCGGCGTCGAACGAGCGGAGCGACCTGCTCGCGGAGGTGAAGCAGGCGCTGCTCGTCGCGCGCGGCCGGGGCGGGCCGCGGGCGATGACCGCACGCGAGGCGCTGTCGCTGGGCACGCGCGGTGGAGCAGCTGTCCTCGGCCGCGACGACATCGGCTCGCTCGAGCCGGGCAAGCGTGCCGATTTCGCCGTGTGGCGCACCGACGGTCTGGAGCTCGGCGGTGCGGACGATCCGGTCGCCGGGCTCGTCTTCTCGGCGCCGCACCGGGTGGATCGTCTCGTCGTCGAAGGCGAGGACGTCGTGCGCGGAGGCGCTCTCGTCCATGCGGACGAGGACGAGATCGCTCGTGCCCATCGGGTGCAGGCGCGAAGATTCTCCGGATGAGCGCATCCGTCTCCACCCACGTGCTCGACACGGCCGCGGGGAAGCCGGCCGCAGGCGTGCGCGTCGAGCTGGCCAGGCAGCGAGAGGTGCTCGCAACGGGGGAGACGGACGGCGACGGCCGCGTCGCCGAGCTCGCCCGCGACCTCGAGCCCGGCCGCTACGAGATCGTGTTCTGGCCGCCGTCGCCGTTCTTCACGCGCGTCGAGCTCGAGGTCGAGCTCGGCGACGGTCACCATCACATCCCGCTCCTCGTCTCGCCGTACGGATGCGCGAGCTACCGCGGCAGCTGACCGTCGACGAGCTGAGCGAGCTCTTCGAGGGCCGCACGCGGTTGGTCGAGCGGCTGGCGGAGCTCGAGAACCCCTTGGAGCAGGCCGACGGCGTGGTCGCGGCGCTCGACGACGCAGAAAAGGTCGAGGCTCTGGCGGCTCATCCCGCGATCGGCCAGCGATCGGGCCTGTCCGCACGATCAGCCGATGAGCAGGGGGACGACTCGCGATCCGGTCGTGCTCTCCGACCTCGCCTACCTGAACCAGGTGTACGAGGAGAAGTTCGGCTTCCGCTTCGTCGTCTTCGTGAACGGGCGGCCGAAAGCCGAGATCCTCGAGGTGCTCCGCGACCGCATCGCGAACACGCGCGACGAAGAGCTCGACACCGGCTGCCGCGAGCTCGTTGCGATCGCGAGGGATCGATGGACCCGTACCTGAGAGACGTCCTCGACGTTCTCCTGCGGATGCTCCACGTGGTCGCGGGGATCGCGTGGATCGGCGCGTCGTTCTACTTCGTCCGCCTCGACCTCGCGCTGCGCGCACCGAAGCGCACGGAGGACGCCGAGGCGGGCGTCGCGGGCGAGTTCTGGGGTGTCCACGGCGGCGGGCTCTACCACTCGCAGAAGTACCGCCTCGCCCCGGCCGAGATGCCCGAGCCGCTCCACTGGTTCAAGTGGGAGGCGTACACGACCTGGCTCTCGGGCTTCGCACTCATGGTCGTCCTCTACTACTTCGATGCCGGGCTGCGGCTGGTGGATCGCGACGCCGCGAACCTCGACGAGTGGCAGGCGATCGCGCTCAGCGTGGTCGGGATCGCGCTCGCGTGGGTCGTCTACGACGTCCTCTGCCGCACGGTCGGGCAGCGCAGCCAGGTGGCACTCGCGGTTGTCGGCACGGGGCTCGTCGCCGTGGCCGCATGGGGCGCCGGAGAGCTCTTCGCGCCACGCGCCGCATACCTCCAGGTCGGCGTGATGCTCGGGACGATCATGACCGCGAACGTCTTCCTCGTGATCATCCCGGCGCACCGCAAGCTCGTCGCCGCGATGGAGGCCGGCCGCGAGCCGGAAGCCGCGCCGCTGCTCGAGGCCAAGAACCGCTCGGTGCACAACAACTACCTCACCCTGCCGGTGCTCTTCACGATGCTGGCCGGCCACTTCGCGTTCGTCTTCGGCGCGGACGAGGCCTGGCTGGTCTTCGTCGCCATCGCAGTGCTGACGGCGCTCATCCGCGTCTTCTTCAACCGCTGGCACATGGGGCGCCGCGAGTGGTGGATCCCCGCTGTGGCCGCCCTCGGCGTGGTCGCTCTCGCGTTCTGGCTGCAGCCGGAGGAGGCGGGATCAGACGTGCGCGGCCCGGTCGCCTTCGAGCAGATCCAGCCAGTGATCGCCGAGCGCTGCGCGACGTGTCACTCGGGCGTCGTCCGCGCCGCTAGGCGTCCGGCTGGAGACGCAAGAGGAGATCGAAGCGCGTATCGACGACATCGAGCGCCAGGCCGTGCTGACCCAGGCGATGCCTCCCGGCAACGCAACCGGGATGACCGCGGAGGAGCGCGAGCTCCTCGCCGCCTGGGTAGCGACGAGTCGTTAGGGTCGGCCGGTGCTCGAGATCACCGCAGGCGGCTTCTCCTTCACAGCCCGCTTCGAGGAAGACGCAGCGCCCGATACCGTCGCCGCCTTCCGCGGGATGCTCCCGCTCGACTCGAAGATCATCCACGTCCGCTGGTCGGGCGAGGGCGGGTGGATCCCGATGGGCGACCTCGACGTCGGCATCGGTCCCGAGAACGCGACGAGCTACCCGAGCCCGGGTGAGCTGATCTTCTACCCCGGCGGTATCAGCGAGACCGAGCTCCTGCTCGCGTACGGCTACGTCGCGTTCGCGAGCAAGGCGGGCGCGCTCGCAGGGAACCACTTCGCGACGATCGTGTCCGGGAACGAGAACCTGCGCGAGCTCGGTCGGCGGATGCTCTGGGACGGCGCCCAGGACATCTCGTTCAGCGAGTCGTGAGCGGCCAGCGCGTCCGCGAGGACGTCGACCGCGAGTGCGACATCCTCGTCCGAGGAGAGCTCGTCCGGCGAGTGGCTGACGCCGCCGTTGAGGCTGCGCACGAAGAGCATCGCCGCGTCGACGCCGGCCGCAGCGAGGATGCCCGCGTCGTGTCCCGCCCCTGACGCGAGCTCCACGAGCTGCAGGCCGCGTGCCTCGATCGCAGCGCGCAGCGCCTGCGGGGCCGTCCCCGCGAACTGCGCAGGCTCGACGCGATACCCCGGCTCGAATCCGATCTCCCGAATCAGCGCGTCGAGCCGCTCGTCATCCGGCGCGCGCACGTCGAGGCTCATCCAGACGCGGGACGGGATGACGTTGGCGCCGCCCGGCTCGACCTCCACCTTGCCGATCGTCGCCACCGCGCCCGTGATGCCGAGTGCGGCATCGCGAACCCGCTGGATCTCCGACGCAGCTGCGACGAGAGCATCCTCGCGACCCGCCATGGGAGTCGTGCCCGCGTGTCCGGCCTGGCCTTCGAGAACGAGCTCCCCGCGCGCGTAGCCGACGATTCCGGTCACGACTCCCAGAGACACGTCTCGTTCGGCCAGCACAGGTCCCTGTTCGACATGCAGCTCGAGGAACGCGCGCGGGAGCGCGCCGCCCGCGGCGACGAGTGCGCGGCTGCCGATGCACCCGACCTCCTCGCCCCGGAAGACCACGACGGAGCCTGCACCCACGCGCTCGACGGCCTCGATCGCGGCGACGACACCGAGTGCTCCGTCGAAGCGACCCCCTCGCGGAACGCTGTCGAGGTGCGACCCGACCCAGCAGGTGTCAGACACGGTGTCTGACACTTTTTCCACACGGCTTTCACCGCGGGCATGGCCGAAGAGGTTGCCGTGGCGGTCGACCTCGACGTCGAGGCCCGCCCCTCGCAGCCACCCCGCCGCGAGCTCGTGCGCCTCGTCCTCGGCCGCGGAGCGGTGCGGGCGGTTCGCGCCCGGCCCACCACCGATCGCGTAGAGCTCGTCGAGTCGCTCGAGAGCGCGCATGGGAGTCACCCTAGTGGCCGACGAGCGGTCTCAGCAGCGCCCAGCCGGCGAGCGGGAACACGGCGGCAGCAGGAACGCCGCTTGCCACGACGTCGCAGAAACCGTGGCCGCGAAGGTAATGGGAACGCCCAGGCCAGCGACCAGCAAGAGCCGTCTGCTGGATCCCGATCGCGGCACCACTCCGGCTTCCACCGATCTCGGCCGCGATCGTGAACGACAAGCCGTTCCAGGCCATCGACAGGCGGTCGCGACGGCGAGCGCCGGGACGAGTAGCCACACGCGGCCCGGTCGCCGCGCAGTCCGACCGCGACGAGCATCACTGCTACGACGACGCCGACCTGAGCCGAAGGGGTCGAACCCTCGTGCCGACGACGTCGGACCAGCGTCCAATCCCGATCCGCAGAGCGGCCGCGAACAGCTGCGAGACAGCGAGGACGGCAGCCGCGTCGGCCGTCGTGAAGCCCGGCTCGTCGTGCAGGAACAGCACGACGAACCCCATCAATGCCACCTGTGGAACGACATACAGCCCGCTCACCCCGCACACGCGCCAGAGGCGGCGGTCGCGCAGCGTCGACCCGACGTCCGACGCCTCGAGCTCGTGTTCCGCCCCGGCAGCGAAAGACGAGCGCCCCTACGAGCGCGCCGGTCAGCACCGCGAGCGAGAGGAAGAGTAATCCCGCGCGTGGCTCACCCAGAGCGAGCTGCGGCACCGCAGCGATGAGCCCGCCAACGGGCACAGCAGTCTGCCGCACACCGAGCGCCAGCCCGCGCTCCTCGGCGTGCAAACCAGCTGCATCACCGCGCGCCCGCTCGCCGGACTGCACGCTGCCACCGAGCGCGCCGGCGAGGAGCGAGAAGCACGACGAGGGACTCGAAGTGGGGCGCGAAGGCCGCACCGACGAGGAAGACGGCACACCCCGCGAGGCCGATCGCAAGCGTCCACCGCTCCCCGTAGCGGTCGGCCGCGAACCCCCATGGAAGCATCGCCAACGCGAGTCCAATCCACTCGGCGGCGAGCACACGCCGATCTCGCGTCAGGAGCAGGTCGTACTCGTCGCGGAGCGTCGGGCACGAGCACGGGAAGTGCCGATGGCGAGCGTCGGAGAAGCTCGCCTGCGCCGTGGTTCCGGCGGCGAGCACCGCCCACCGATAGCGCGCACGGGCCACAGCTACAGCCCGAAGGGGTTGATCGGCCGCGCGCCGGTCGAGACGATCACGCTCTTCGTCTCGAGGTAGAGATCGAGCGTCTCGAGGCCGAGCTCGCGCCCGAAGCCGGACTGCTTGTAGCCGCCGAACGGGATTCCCGGGAAGGCCGTGTACGGCATGTTGATCCCGACCGTGCCCGACTTGATCCGAGCCGCGATGCGATGGCCGCGCGCCGGATCGCCCGTCCAGACCGTCGCCATGAGCCCGTAGCGCACGTCGTTCGCGATGCGGATCGCGTCCTTCTCGTCCTCGAACGGGATCAGCGTGACGACCGGGCCGAAGACCTCCTCCTGCGCGATCTCCGCCTCGTTCGTCGCTGCGACGACAGTCGGCGGATAGAACGCGCCCGGCCCGTCGGGGAGCGCACCGCCCGCGAGCACCTCCGCGCCGTCGCCGGCTCGCTCGACGAATCCGTGTACGCGATCGCGGTGCGCAGTGGAGACCAGCGAGCCCATCTGTGTCTCCGGATCGAGCGGGTCGCCGACCTTGATGCCGCCGGCGAACTCCGCCATGCGTGACACCGCCTCGTCGTACAGCGGCTTCTCGACGAGCATCCGCGAGCGGGCCTCGCAGCTCTGGCCGGCCGCGTAGAAGATCGACCAGGCCGAGCTCGGCAGAGCACTCGCGAGATCGGCGTCAGCGAAGACGAGATTCGGGCTCTTCCCGCCGAGCTCGAGCGTGACCCGCTTCACCGGATCGGACGCGAGCCGCATGATCTCGCCGCCCGTCTTCGTCGACCCCGTGAACGCGACCTTGTCGACGCCGGGGTGCTTCACGAGGTACGCGCCGGTCGTCGGACCGTCGCCGGGAACGACGTTCAGCGCCCCGGCCGGGAAGCCCGACCTCGGTGGCGAGCTCGGCGAGTCGGATCGCCGTCAGCGGCGTCTGCGGATCGGGCTTCAGCACGACCGAGCAGCCCGCCGCGAGCGCCGGCGCGAGCTTCCACGTCGCCATCATCAGCGGGTAGTTCCACGGGACGATCTGGGCCGCGACGCCGACGGGCTCCTTCAGCGAGTAGAAGAGGAGCGAGCCGCCGATCGGGTTCGAGCGGCCGGAGATGGACGCGATCGCCGAGCCGTAGAAGCGGAAGTTCTCGACGGCCTGGTGGAGCTCTGCCTTCACCGAGGAGATCGCCTTGCCGACGTTGCGCGCCTCGAGCTCCGCGAGCTCGGCGCGGTTCGCGTGGATCGCATCGGCGAGCGCGTGCAGGAGGCGCGAGCGCTCGGTACCCGGCGTGCGCCCCCAGTCGCCCTCGACCGCGGCGCGCGCTGCCTCGACGGCACGGTCGACGTCCGCCTCGCCCGCCATAGCGGCGCGAGCGAGCGTCTCACCCGTTGCCGGCTCGACGAGATCGCGCACCTCACCCGACGCGGACTCGGACGACTCTCCACCGATGAAGAGCCCGTACTCGCGGTCGGTCGCGACGGCCACGACCGGAATCTACCGGCGACTGCGCATCGCGAAGCGGTCGTCCGACCTTCGCTCGAAGACGCGCTCGGCGCGTCCCTCGAACCATCCCGTCCGAACGTCGTCGGCCGGCGTGTCGAACAGCGGGACGAACGGCTTGAGGTCGAGGACAGGCGTTCCGTCGAGAAGGTCGACTCCGTCGACGACGACAGCGTCCTCGCGGACGGAGACGATGCGCGCGAGGGACAAGCCGATCGGGTTCGGCCGGTGCGGAGATCGCGTGGCGAACGTCCCGTGCCGTCGATCGTCGAGGAACGTCGGCACCGTCGCGGCCCAGCCGAAGCTCTCGTGCAGGTGCGCGATCAGCCACACGTGCGAGAAGCCGTCGAGATCGACGAGGCAGCCGCGATGCGGCTCCGAGATCTCGACCACCGACTCGCCGCTCGCGTCGGCGATCGGCTGCAACGGCATCCCGGCGAGGTCGTCGTGCGCGGAGACGACGTACCCGATCGGCCGGTAGACGATCGGCTCCCCGGTGCGCCGGTCGAGGAGCGCCTCGACGAACGACAGCGCCGCGCGCACCACCGAGAGCCGCCAGAGGACGAGCGTGTCCTCGAAACCGACCGCCGCGTCGAGCTGGTCCTCGAGCACACGCTCCGTCGCCACCAAGACGAGCGCCTGCTCGCGGAGGAGCTGCTCCGGGCTCCAGGCCTCCCCGTTCGTGGAAGAGGAGCTTCAGCATCAGCTCGGAGCGCAGGTCGCGAACGTGCTCGATCGGCGATCCACGCCAGCGTGCGAACGCGGTCCTTCCGCGTCGGGTCGGCCCGAGCGTCGTGCGCGCCGGGCCCGCGTCGCTCGCGACGGTTCCCTTCACCTCGACGAGTCCGGCCTCACGGAGCTGGCCGAGGGCGCGATAGGTCAAGGGCCGCGTGCACGAGTACACGCGGCCGATCTCACTCGCCGGCGCAAGCGCCTGCGCGATCGCCCACCCGTGCGCCGGCCGCTCGCAGAGCAGACCAAGTGCGGCCCATTCGGGCAGGGACGGCTCCGTGCGAGGCGGCCTGACTCACTTCGCCAGCATGACCTCGGTCGACTTGATGATCGCGGTGACCTCGTCGCCTTCGGCGAGGCCGAGCTCCTCGGCGCTCGCACGCGTCACGACCGAGACGATCTCGTGCTCTCCGACCTGACGACGACCTCGGCCATGACGCCGCCGAGAGTGATCGCCGTGACGGTGCCGCGAAGCTGGTTGCGAGCGCTGATCTGCATCGTCCCTCCGGTAGTCGATGAATAACTACTGTGGTAGCGTAGCCGCGTGGATCGACGGCGCTTCCTGGTCGGCACGATAGGTGCAGGCACGGCAACACTCGCGACGCCGTGGCTCGGATCTGCGGCTGCCGCGACCGAGGACGAGCTCGCGTACGCGAACTTCGGAGCGTCCGTCGAGCTCCTGCTGAAGGACTTCTACGCTCGAGCCCTCGACGCGAAGGTCGTCTCCGGGCCGAGGGCCAACGTCCTGCGGAAGGGCCGCTCCGCCGCTGCGCAGCACGCGAAAGCGTTCTCCGATCTCCTCGCCGGTGCCGGAGACGTCGCGCCGGTCGAGGAGGACTTCGCCTTCGAGTGGCCCGCGAGAACCTTTCGAACACCGCAGTCGATCGCCACGACGGGTGTAGGCATTCTGCGAGCGTTGCTCGGCGCGTACCAGTCCGCGGGCGCGACGGTCTCGGATCCCGAGTACCGGGTGCTGTACGCGAGCCTCGCCGCGAGCCTCGGCCAGCAGGTCAGCGCTCTGGCAGCTCTCGCACCGCGCGTGGCCGTCGAGCCGTTCCCCGTCGCCATGGACCTCGAGGCGGCGACCGCCGCGCTCGAGCCGTACCTGGGTTAGGAGAGACGATGAGAGCCCGAATCGCAGCACTCGCCCTCGCTGTTGGCCTCGTGGTCGTGTCCGCAGCGGCGGCGGCTCCACAGCAGTCGCCCCTGACGATCTACGCGGCAGCATCGCTGACGGACGTCTTCAGGGCCTTCGATCCGAATCAGCGGTACAGCTTCGCCGGGTCGAACGCTCTCGAGACGCAGATCCGCAACGGCGCGCCGGCCGACATCTTCGCGTCCGCGGCTCCACTCAACACGCAGAGGCTGTTCGCACAGGGGCACGTCGAGAAGCCGGTCACGTTCACGTCGAACCGCCTCGCGTTGATCGTTCCGAGGTCGAACCCCGCAGGCATCCGCACGCTCTACGACCTCAGGCGCAAGCCGGTCAAGCTCGTCGTCTGCGGTCCGGCCGTCCCCGTCGGGGCGTACACACGAACGGTGCTGAAGAAGATGGGGCTGAGCTCGGTTCTCTCGAAGGTGGTGAGCCAGGAGCCCGACGTGCGCGCCGTGACCAGCAAGGTCGCCCTCGGCCAGGCGGATGCCGGTTTCGTCTACGTCACCGACGCACGGGCCGTGAGCGAGCAGGTCACGGTGATCCGCATTCCTGCATGGGCCCAGCCGCGCGTTCGCTACGAGGTAGCCGTTGTCTCGCGGTCGTCCAGACAAGGCCGCCGCGCAAGCGTGGATCCGGACGATCCTCTCGGCACGGGGCCAGACGGCGCTCCGTAACTACGGGTTCCTTCCGATCCCCGGAGCGTCCTCGTAAGCGCGCTCTTCCGAGCGGCGCTCGTCGTGACGACGGGCGCCGTTGTGCTCTTCCTGACGCTGCCCGTCGTCGCAGTGTTCCTCCGAGTGCCGCCCGGCGAGCTGATCTCCGCGCTCGGAAGCGACGCCGCGGCGCAGGCGATTCGCGTTACCGCCGAGACGATCACCGTCTCGATGGCACTGATCCTCGGGCTCGGAACCCCCGCCGCGTACTGGATCTCCACACGCCGTGGCGCACTCCGCGACGTTCTGGTCACGCTCGTCGAGCTGCCGCTGGTGCTTCCGCCGGCGGTTGCGGGAATCGGGCTCCTCGTCGCATTCGGACGAGTCGGGCTCCTCGGGCGACGAGATCACCGCGCTCGGGATCGACGTTGCCTTCACGAAGGCGGCCGTGGTGCTCGCGATCACCTTCGTCGCGAGCCCCTTCTACCTGCGTACGGCAATTGCCTCGTTCGAGGCCGTCGACCCGACACTGCCGTCGGCTGCCCGGACGCTCGGTGCCGGCCCCGGGCGCGTCTTCCTCCGCGTGATGCTGCCACTCTCGCGGGGCGGACTCGGTGCAGGAGCAGCCCTCGCGTTCGCTCGCGGCCTCGGCGAGTTCGGGGCGACGATCATGTTCGCGGGCTCGCTCCAGGGAGTCACCCAGACGCTCTCGCTTGCGATCTACGAGCAGTTCGACGTCGACTTCACCGTGGCCCTCGCGATCAGCGCGCTCCTGATCACGATCAGCGCGGTCGTCCTGCTCTCCGTCAAGCTCACCACCAGATGGCGCTCCGGCTCCAGTTCACTCACCCTCTTCGGGCCTTCGAGGCAAGCGCAGACCTGACGGTCGAGCAAGGGGAGACCCTTGCTCTCGTCGGGCCGTCAGGGGCCGGGAAGACAACGGTGCTGCGCGTCGTCGCAGGGCTCGTCCGGCCGCAGCACGGCCTCGTGAGCCTCGACGGGACAGTTCTTCTCGACACCGATCGCCGCATCGACGTCGCACCTGAGCGACGACGGGTCGGCTACCTCTTCCAGGAATACGCGTTGTTCCCGCACCTCGACGTCGTTCACAACGTGCGCTTCGGTACGCGAGATCGCGCGAACGTCGATGCGTTGCTCGAGCGCTTTCGCATCGCCGAGCTCGCACGAGCGCGCGTCGGCGAGCTCTCCGGAGGCGAGCGCCAGCGGGTCGCTCTGGCCCGCGCGCTGGCGCGCGACCCCGCCGTCCTCCTCCTCGACGAGCCGCTGTCTGCCCTCGACACGCACACGCGCGCAGGCGTGCGCGCAGAGCTCCGCGAGCTCCTCGAAGACCTGGGCCTGCCGACGATAGTCGTCACTCACGACTTCGAGGACGCGGCGACCCTCGCACATCGGGTCGGCGTCATCAGCGAGGGGCGCATCCTCCAGCTCGGCACGTCCACCGAGCTCGTCTCGGTGCCGACGGACTCGTTCGTCGCGAGCTTCACCGGAGCGACGCTCCTCGCCGGCCGAGCGGTCGAGACCCACGACGGGCTGACGAAGGTCGCACTCGACGACGGCCTCTTCCTCTGGAGCGCGGATCGCGAGACGGGCCCCGTGAACGTCGCCGTGTATCCCTGGGATGTGTCGGTCGGGCACAACGAGCCGGACGACTCGCGCATGAACCACATCCGAAGCGCGGTCGTCTCGGTGGCTCCGATGGGGAACCGCGCCCGCGTCCGGATCGGCCCCGTCGTCGCCGAGATCACGTCCGCATCGGCAGAGCGACTCGCGCTCGAGCCGGGGATGCTCGTCACCGCGTCATTCAAGGCGACTGCGGCTCGCCTATTCGTTCGCTAGGCGGTTGCTGTCTCCGGATTGGGAACCGGCAACCTCAGCTCGGGATCGACCCACGCCCCGCCTGCCTTCGCGGCGAGATCCGCGAACGTCACACCGCCGAGAAGAGAGATCGTCGCGTCGCGCACTTCCTCCCAGACGTCGCGCAGCGTGCAGCCGACCATCATCGGACACGGCTCGGGGTTGTGCCGCGTCGCGCAGCTGATCGGCGCGAGCGGTCCCTGGAAGAGCCGAACGACGCGTTCGAGCGTGATCTCCTCCGGTCCCCTGTTGAGCCGGTAGCCGCCCGCCGGACCGCGCTCGGAGCGCACGATGCCGGCGGTGCGCATGGTCGGCATCACCTGCTCCAGCACCGATTGAGGCACCGCGGTGCGGCGGGCGAGCTGCTCGAGCTTGAGCGGTCCTCCGCCCTCCAGCGACAGCGCGAGGATCGCCCTCGTGGCGTAGTCGGTTCTCCGCGATACCCACACAGCTCCGTCTCCCTGGTCGATGTCAGTTGACATTGTCAGCGTACGGCAACTATCTTGTCCGTCGTTCTAGATAATCTCGACAACCATTGTCATCTTTATCGAACTAGAGCGTTAGGAGATCTGCATGCAGACCAGGACCGTCACTCTCGTCATCGCGCTCGGCGTCCTCGCGGCCGCACTCGCCGCAACCGCCGGCATCGGATCGGCTGCACCGCAACGCTCGGCCGACACCGAGCTGAGCCTCGTCGCGTACACGACCCCACGCGAGGCCTACGCAAAGCTCATCCCCATGTTCCAGAAGACGCCGCAAGGTGAGGACGTCGACTTCAAGCAGTCGTACGGCGCCTCCGGCGAGCAGGCTCGCGCCGTGAAGGCCGGTCTCGAACGCGGACATCGTCGCGCTCTCCCTCGCGCCGGACGTCGACACGCTCGTCGCCCGATCTCGTCGATGCGAACTGGAAGAAGCAGTCGTACAAGGGCATGGTCACGAACTCGGTCGTCGTCTTCGTCGTGCGCGACGGCAACCCGAAGAAGATCAAGAGCTGGAACGACCTCCTGCGCTCGGACGTCGACGTCGTGACGCCGAACCCGTTCACGTCGGGCGGCGCCCGCTGGAACGTCATGGCCGCCTACGGCGCGTGGCGCAAGGCCGGCAAGACCGACAAGCAGGCACAGAACAACCTGCTGAAGCTCTTCCAGAACGTCGTCGTGCAGGACGCCAGCGCGCGCGCGTCGCTGAGCACGTTCAACGCCGGCAAGGGCGACGTCCTGCTCGCCTACGAGAACGAGGCCTTCTTCTCCCGGATGCAGGGGCTCAACCTCCAGTTCGTGATCCCGAAGGCGACGATCCTCATCGAGAACCCGATCGCCGTCCTCAAGGGCAGCCCGGACAAGGCGGCTGCGAACGCGTTCCTGCGCTTCCTGCGGACGCCTGGCGCACAGCAGGTCTTCGCCGACTACGGCTACCGGCCGGTCGCGAAGAGTGTCGAGGTGAAGAACCGGGCGAAGTTCCCGGTCCGACCCGGCCTCTTCACGATCGACCAGCTCGGGCTCGGCGGCTGGACGAAGGTGCAGAAGCGCTTCTTCGACCCGAAGTCGAGCGTCATGGCGCGCATCCAGCGGCAGGTCGGCGGCAGCACTGGCTGAGATCGCCGTCACCCGGCCCCGGCGCGTTCGGGCTTCGAGGGACAGGGCCTCCACGGCCCTGTCCCTCGGCTTTGTGACGACCTTCCTGATGGCATTCGTCGGCCTGCCGATGGCCGCCCTGCTCTGGGAGGCCTCGAGCGAAGGGACGCAGTCGTTCTGGGAGTCGGTCTCGAGTCCCGAGGCGGTCAGCGCGCTCAAGATCACGCTCGTCGCGTCATTCGCGGTCTCGATCCTGAACGCCGTGCTCGGAACCATCACTGCCTGGGTGCTCGTGCGCGACGACTTCAGGGGGAAGACAGTCGTGAACGCGATCATCGACCTTCCGTTCGCGCTTCCCACCATCGTCGCCGGCCTCACGCTGCTCGCCCTCTACGGGCCCACGTCACCCGTCGGGATCAACGTCGCCTTCACCCAGGCGGCGATCATCCTCGCTCTCATGTTCGTCACGCTCCCGTTCGTCGTTCGAACGGTGCAGCCGGTGCTGCAGGAGCTCGATCCCGAGCTCGAGGAGGCGGCGCAGTCGCTCGGCGCATCCAAGGCGACCACGTTCCGGCGCATCGTGCTCCCGAACATCCTTCCCGGCGTTCTCTCGGGAGTCGCGCTCGCATTTGCGAAAGCCGTCGGCGAGTTCGGATCGCTCGTGATCATCACCGGGAACATCCCCTTCGAGACCGAGGTCTCGTCCGTCTACATCTACGGCCGGATCGAAAGCGGCGACGGAGCCGCTGCGGCGGCGGTCGCTGTCGTGCTGCTCGGCATCTCGTTCGCGACGCTGCTTCTCATCGGCGTCATCCGCCACTTCGCGACGAGGCACGACCGTGACTAGCGTGCTCTCGCGGCTCGGCCTGCGCTTCGTCGCGCTCGGCTATCTCGCCGTCATTCTCGTCGGGCCGCTCGCGATCGTCTTCTGGCGCACGTTCGAGGACGGCTTCGCGCCTGCCTGGGACGCGCTCACGACACCGGAGACGATCAACGCCTTCAAGCTGACGCTGATCATCACGGCGATCGCCGTGCCGGTGAACACGGTCTTCGGGATCGTGTGCGCGCTCGCGATCGTCCGGAAGAAGTTCTGGGGCAAGGGGTTGTTGAACGCCTTCATCGACCTTCCGCTCGCGCTCTCGCCCGTCGTCGTCGGGCTCGCGCTCTTCCTGCTCTACGGGCGCGAGGGCTGGTTCGGGAGCTGGCTCTCCGATCGCGGCATCGAGGTGCTCTTCGCGCTCCCGTCGATGGTGATAGCCACGATCTTCGTCTCGCTCCCGTTCGTCGCCCGCGAGGTCGTCCCGACGCTGCGCGAGGTAGGGGACGAACAGGAGCAGGCCGCCCGCACGCTCGGTGCGAGCGGCTGGCAGACCTTCTGGCGAATCACGCTGCCCTCGATCCGCTGGGCCGTCATCTACGGCGTGATCCTCACGACCGCGCGCTGCCTCGGCGAGTACGGCGCAGTCGCGGTCGTCTCCGGGCGCCTCCAGGGCGAGACCGAGACGGCGACGCTGCGCGTGCAGGAGCGCTACGACGCGTTCGATCTCGCCGGTGCCTACGCGATCTCCATCGTGCTCGCCCTCATCGCGATACTCGTCCTCGTCGCCATGACCGTCATCCGACCCAGAGAGGAAACCGCGTAGATGTCCATCCTCGTCCGCAACGTCTCCAAGCGCTTCGGCGACTTCGTCGCGCTCGACGACGTGTCGCTCGACGTCGAGAGTGGGTCGCTGACCGCGCTCCTCGGACCGAGCGGCTCCGGCAAGTCGACGCTGCTTCGCATCATCGCGGGGCTCGAGACCGAGGACTCGGGCGAGATCCTGCTCTCCGGCAACGACGCGACGGCGCTGTCGCCGCAGAAGCGAAACGTCGGCTTCGTGTTCCAGCACTACGCCGCGTTCAAGCACATGACGGTCTGGGACAACGTCGCGTTCGGCCTGAAGGTGCGCAAGCGTCCGAAGGCCGAGATCGCCGGCCGAGTCGACGAGCTCCTGAACCTCGTGCAGCTGCAGAACTTCGGCCACCGCTATCCGGCGCAGCTCTCCGGTGGGCAGCGACAGCGCATGGGCCTCGCGCGCGCGCTCGCGCCCGAGCCGCAGGTGCTGCTCCTCGACGAGCCCTTCGGCGCGCTCGACGCACGCGTCCGCTCGGAGCTCCGCGAATGGCTTCGCCAGCTCCACGACGTCGTCCACGTCACCACCGTCTTCGTCACGCACGACCAGGACGAGGCGATGGAGATCTCGGACGAGATCGCCGTCATCAACCACGGCCGCCTCGAGCAGGTCGGCAGCCCGCGCGAGCTCTACGACAACCCGGCGAGCGAGTTCGTCATGACCTTCGTCGGGGACGCCCAGCCGCTGGGCGACGTCCTCGTGCGGCCGCACGACATCGAGCTGCTCACCGAGCCGGTGGACGGTGCGACCGAGGCGATGATCGTGCGGGTAACGCTCCTCGGACGGGACGCGAAGGTCGAGCTCCACGACACCAGCGGCTCGGAGATCCTCGTGCTCATGACGCGCGACGAGTTCGACAACGCCGGCTTCTGGCGCGGACAGAACGTCTGGGCCAACCCGAAGCGCGAACGCGTCTTCGAGACGACGCCCGCTTAGCGCTCGAACAGCGCGGCGACGCCCTGGCCGACGCCGACGCACAGTGTCGCGAGGCCGTACCGGCCGTCGCGGCGGCGCAGCTCGTGCAGCAGCGAGACGACGAGGCGCGCGCCGCTCATCCCGAGCGGATGACCGAGCGCGATCGCGCCGCCGTTCACGTTGACCTTCTCCTCGTCGAGGCCGAGCTCCCGTACGACTGCGAGGCTCTGCGACGCGAACGCCTCGTTCAGCTCGACGAGATCCAGGTCGGTCACGGCGAGGCCGCTGCGCTCCAGCAGCTTGCGCACTGCCGGGATCGGACCGATCCCCATCACGCGCGGATCGACGCCGGCCACCGCGGAGCCGACGAACGTGCCGAGCGGCTCGATCCCGAGCTCGCGAGCCCGATCCTCGCTCGCGATCACGAGCGCCGCGGCGCCGTCGTTGATCCCGCTCGCGTTGCCGGCAGTCACGGTGCCCTCGGAGCGAAACGCGGGCTTGAGCTTCGCCAGGATGGCGGCCGTCGTCTCCGGGCGCGGATGCTCGTCGACCACCACCTCACCGACCGGGACGAGCTCGTCGTCGAAGCGACCCGCTGCGTTCGCCAGCTTCCAGCGCTCCTGCGAGCGCGCGGCGAACGCATCCTGATCCTCGCGTGACACGCTCCACCGCTCGGCGACGTTCTCGCCGGTCTCGCCCATCGACTCCGGCGGGAACAGCTCCTCGAGGCGCGGGTTGGGGAAGCGCCAGCCGAGCGTCGTGTCCCACATCGTCCGGTCGCCGCGTGGGAACGCCGCATCCGGCTTTCCCATGACGAACGGCGCGCGGCTCATCGACTCGACGCCACCCGCGACGACGAGCTCGGCGTCGCCGGCCATCACCGCGTGACAGGCGGAGACGACCGCCGAGAGCCCCGAGGCGCAGAGCCGGTTCAGCGTCACACCAGCGACGGACTCGGGCAGCCCGGCGAGCAGCGCGCCCATCCGCGCGACGTTACGGTTGTCCTCGCCCGCCTGGTTCGCGCAGCCGAAGTACACGTCGTCGATCGGCGCCACCGTCGACTGCGGCACGCTCCACCGCAGCGGCGATCGCGATCCCCGCCAGATCGTCCGGCCGCACGCCCGAGAGTGCGCCGGCGTAGCGCCCGATCGGCGTCCGGACAGCGGAAAGAATGACGGCGCGCATGAGGGAGGAGTGTAGGGGCGAGATATCTCGTCCCTACGGGACGAAGTCGATCTCGACGGGCGCCGGGAAGGCGCCGAGCGCCTCACCGCGCCGGAGCAGCTCCGTGACGGCCTTGCGTCCCTCGTCGCCGTAGTCCTGCGTGAGCTCGTTCACGTACATCGAGACGAAGCGGTCGGCGATCGCCGCGTCGATTCCGCGACCGAACTCGAGCGCGTACTCGAGCGCCTCGCCGCGATTGTCGAGCCCGCACTGGATCGCGTCACGCAGCACGTGCGAGACGTCGCCCACGACCTCCTCGCCGAGATCGCGTCGAACGACGTTGACCCCGAGCGGCAGCGGAAGCCCGGTCTCGAGCAGCCACCACTCGCCGAGGTCGAGCACCTTCACGAGGCCGTAGTCCTCGAACGTGAGCTGGCCCTCGTGGATCAACAGGCCCGCGGTCGCTCGGCCCGAGGCCACCTCGTCGGGGATCTCGTCGAACGGGAGCTCGCGATACGAGAACTCGTCGAGCACGAGGCGCAGGGCGAGAAACGAGGTCGTCATCGTCCCGGGCACGACGATCTCCAGCTCGCGAAGCTCCGCGAGCGTCAGCTCCTCGCGGGCGACGACGATCGGCCCGTACCCGGAGCCGATGCTCGCCCCGTGCGGCAGGAGCGCGTAGTCCTCCTGCACGAACGGATACGCGGCGAGCGAGATCGCCGTCACCTCGAGCCGCCCGCAGCGCGCCCACTGGTTCAGGGACTGGATGTCTCCGAGCACCTGCTCGAAGGCGTGACCCCTCGTGTCCACGAGGTCGGTCGTCAGCGCCCAGTACATGAACGCGTCGTCGGGGTCCGGGCTGTGTCCGACGCGGATCCGCAAAGCGCGCGGACGCTAGCACCGTCCTGCCGCCTAGCGGTCGAAGAACCAGCGCTCGAGGAGGGGCAGCACTTCCTTCCTCGTGAACGGCTTCGCGACGACGGCGAGCCCGTCTCCTTCGAGCACGCTGACGTCGTCCTCCAGCGTCTCGTTGGCGCGGTCGAGTGCGTCGCCGAGCTCGAAGCCCTCGAAGACCAGGTCTTCGGACCGCGGCTCGTCGGAGTCGCGCAGCTGCGGATTGACGACGCGGCCCACGGCCCAGACCGCTCCCGGGCGCCGCTCGATCCAGATCACGATGCGCTCCTCCGCACCCACGTCGTCGACGCCGGCGAGCGTGCGCTCGGCATATCGGCCCTCACGCGAAGTGCGTCTCATCCCACCGGGATACAATCGTGTCTCGTGTCCGGGTTCAAGAACATGTTCTCGTTCCTCTTCTCCCGCGGGTCGGCCGAGGAGCACGTTGCGAGGTACGTCATCCGCGAGCACGACCGTGGCCGATCGCTCACCGAGATCCTCGAGGACAAGTACGTGCAGAACCGCCTGACGGCCGAGCAGCAGAGACGACTGCTCGATCGACCGGAGATACTCGAGACCTTCTCCGGCGACACGGTCGAGGCCGCGAAGGCCTCCGTCACGACCTAGAGCTCCGTCCCGACGCCTTGCTCGTGCGCGCGGCGGACTGCCTCGGCACCGAGCGCGACGTCCCAGGCGGCGAGCCCGTTCGACTTGAAGACGACGATGTCTTCGTCCGACTGGCGACCGGCGATCTCCCCGGCGACGACCTCGTGGAGCTCGTGCACTTCGAGCCAGTCGAGGACACCCAGCTGGACGGGTTCGACGAGATCGCCCGACTCGAGCTTTGCCTGCTCGAGAAGGTCACAGCAGACGAAGCTGGCGCGTTCGAGGACCGCGTTGTCGAGCTCCCGGCGCGTGACGATGTTCGCGCCTGCGGCGCAGACGAGCGTGCCCGGCGCGAGCCACTCTCCACGGAGCACAGGATCGCGTGAGCTGGTGATCGTCACGACGACGTCGTTGACAGCAGCGTCGCGGTGGCTCTCGCCCGGCTCGGCGGCCGTTCGCTCGCAGAACGCGGCGAGCTTCTCCGGCGTCCTGCAGAACGCGACCACGCGCTCGATCGCCGGCACCGCTGCGCGAACGCACGCAACCTGGGTCTCGGCCTGGTGGCCGCAGCCGATCACGCCGAGCGTCCGTGCGTCGCTCTTCGCGAGATGGCGGGCGGCGACACCACTCGCGGCGCCGGTTCGAAGCTGCCCGAGCCGGTCGGCCTCGATGACGGCAACGAGCTCCGAGGACTCCGCATCGAACAGACACACGACGAACGTCGCGCCATTCGGGGTCGCCGCGTAGAGCTTTCCGCCGGCCAGCCCGAGCCCACTGTCCGCTGCAGCCATGTCGGCGAGCGCTCCCTCCGGCAGCGGCAGCCGGCGGCGCGGCGCGATCTCGACCTCGCCGGCGGCCATCCGCCGGAAGCACGCCTCGACCGCCTCGACCGCGTCCGACGGAGACACGAGCGCGGCGACATCGGACTCGGTGAGGTAAAGCGGCATCGTCCGCAAGTCTAGGAACGTCGGGACACCGGTCGTAGACTCGCCGCAACGTGGGCGGCGAATACCTGGAACTGCGGCTGGGTGAGCTCCTCGAGCGCCTGTCGGCGGACGGGCTCGCGCCGGGTGGAGGCTCCGCCGCAGCACTCACCGTTGCGTTCTCTGCCAGGCTCGTCGCGATGGTCGCGCGCTGCTCGGTGAGGTGGGACGACGCGGCAGGAGTCTGCGCGCAGGCAAACGCGATCGGCGAGCGCGCCGTGGAGCTCGCGCACACCGACGGCCGCGTCTGGGAGGACGCGCTCACCGCCCTTCGCGATGCCGAGGCCGGCGCAGCGCTGGATCCCAAGAGGGACTTCGCGCTCGAACGGAAACTCGAAGCCGCTGCGGCGGCGCCGCTCGAGATCGCTTCCCTCGGCGCCGACGCCGCCGCACTCGCCGCAGTGGCCGCCGAGCACGGCGACGCCACGTACCGCGCAGACGCCGCTGCCGCGGCGGCGCTCGCCGCGGGTGGAGCGTCTGCGGCAGCACATCTCGTCCGCGTGAACCTCGGCGTCCGCAGCGCGGATCCCCGACTGAGCCGCGCCCTCGCGAGCGAGCAAGCGGCGCAGGACGTCGCTGCGCAACTGCTCGAGTCCCGGCGGTGAGCGGCCACTCGAGCCTGACCGACGCCGAGCTCGTCCGACGCTGTCGCGCCGACGACCCCGACGCGTGGAACGAGCTCGTCGAGCGCTACTCGCGCTACGTCTACGCGATCGCCGTGCGCGGCTTCAGGATGAGCGACGAGGACGCGGAGGATGTCTTTCAGGACGTCTTCACGCGCATCTACACGCGGCTCGACAGCCTCCGGGACGACTCGGCACTGCGGCCCTGGATCGCGCAGCTCACCCGGCGGCGCTGCCTCGACGCGATCGCGGCGAAACGCGATGTGCCCGTCGAGGACGTGACCGAGGAAGGATCGAGCGACCTGAGCGACGTCGAGGAGGCGTTCGAGGTACGCGAGGCGTTATCCGGTCTCTCGGACGCGTGCCAGGACATCCTCGACCGCTTCTTCACGCGCGACCAGAGCTACAAGACGATCGCCGACGAGCTCGAAATCCCGTCCGGAACCATCGCGAGCCGGATCGCGCGCTGCCTCGGCCGACTTCGGAGCGAGCTCGAGGGAAGAAACGACACCCCAGATGGGTCTAGGGGTTAGATGACGCGTCTCTACGACGAAGAGCGTCTCGGAGTGCTCCTCCGAATCCTGCGGCCCGCGCCCACTGGTTGGGTGCGGGCTGCGCAGGAGCTGCCCGCCGCGCGCCGGACGCTTCGACGACATCGTCTCGCGTGCCGAGGCGGATCTCGTCTTCCGCGCGGCACTGATCGCAGATCTCGAGCAGGCGCTCGCCGCGGAGGGCTACGAGCCCGACCGGCGGATCCTCGGCGAGCTTCGCGATCGTCTCGCCGAGAGCTGAGCGGCGTCAGACCCCGCGGGTCTGACGCCATAGAGTCCGCTCGATGACCGGCGCACACGCCTGGGACGCGAGCAAGGCGGCGCTCCCTGCGTGGAGCCTGCCCAAGGACGCGGTCGACCGGATCGCGCTGCCGGTCGAATGGCCCGAGCAGGTCACACGCGACTGGGCCCTCGGCGGCGCCACCGGCACGGGCGTGCGCATCTGCATCCTCGACTCGGGCGTCGAGGCGACCCATCCGCTCGTCGGCGAGCTCGAGAGCGCGGTCGTCATCTCGATCGGCGACGACGACGAGGTCGTGGCCGAAGAGGACACGGAGGGCGACGTCTCCGGACACGGCACGGCCTGCGCCGGAATCGTGCGCCGTCTCGCGCCGGAGTCGAGGATCTCGAGCGTGCGCGTGCTCGGCTCGAGCTTCACCGGCTCGGGAGCGGTACTCCTCGGCGGCCTTCGCTACGCGATCGAGCAGGGGTTCGACGTCATCAACATGAGCCTCTCGACGACGAAGAAGCCGTTCGCGAGCATCCTGCACGAGCTCGCCGACAGCGCGTACTTCAGGCGAACGGTGCTCGTCGCGTCGGCCCACAACATGCCGGTCGAGAGCTATCCGTGGCGCTTCTCGTCCGTCATCTCCGTCGGCAGCCACGAGGAGCCCGATCCGCTCGACTTCTTCTACAACCCGAATCCGCCGGTCGAGTTCTTCGGCCGCGGCGTCAACGTCGAGGTGCCATGGCTCGGCGGCCGCGTTCTCACCGTCTCGGGCAACAGCTTCGCGACCCCGCACATGTCCTCGATCTGTGCGTTGATCCTCTCGAAGCATCCCGAGCTGACGCCCTTCCAGCTGAAGAGCGTCCTCTACCTGACCGCGACGAACGTCGGAGGTGGCCCATGACCGACCAACCCGATCTCCGCGCAGCCGTGGCCGCAGGGGTGGTCGGCTCCGAGGAGTCGTTCCGTGCGCTCCTCGCCGCGATCGTCGAGGTCGCGCGCTCCATCTTCGGCGCGAAGGCGTCCTCGATCCTCCTGCTCGACGCGGAGACCGAGGAGCTCGTCTTCGAGGCCGTCGTCGGCGAGGGCGAGGACACGCTGCTCGGCACGCGGTTCCCGGCCGGCACCGGGATCGCGGGCTGGGTCCTCGCGACGCGCACACCGCTCGTCATCGAGGACGTCCACAACGATCCCAGGTGGTCCCGCGACACGGCCGAGGAGACCGGCTACGTCCCGAAGGGCCTCATGGCAGCGCCGCTGCTTCACGAGGAAGGGGCGCTTGGCGTGCTCTCCGTTCTCGACCGGCCGGAGGAGACGCTGTTCAGCCTGCAGGAGATGGAGCTCCTCGGACTCTTCGCGAACCAGGCCGCGATCGCGGTCGACCTCCTCCTCAAGGCGCGCCGAGCCGAGGCGTTGCTCGGGGACGGCGGAGACGACCTCGCGGTCGTCGCGCGGCTGGCGACCGCGGTCGACGCGCTCGAGGACGAGCAGCGCGAAGTCCGGCCTGAAGCTGCTCGATCACCTCGCGCGGACGCTCGGGGCATAGGAGAACGAGAGAGGCCCGGGAGCTCCCGGGCCTCTCGAACCTTCCAGTGGTGCTCGCGGTGCTACTCGGCGGTCGGACCCTCTGCGGTCGGACCCTCTGCGAGCGGACCCTCGGCGACGGGGCCGTGGGCCTCGAAGTCGGGCTCGTCGTCCGTTGCCTCTGCAGTCGGACCCTCGGCGGTCGGGCCCTCAGCTGTTGGACCCTCTGCAAATGGGCCGTGAGCCTCGACCTCGTCCTCTGGGCGTGTCGTCTCGTCCGACATTCGTTGCTCCTCCTTTCGGGCGCTCATCGCGCGGTTCTGTCGAACTAGACGACGCGTCGCGTGCGAAATCTTCCCTCCGGTCCTTCACTCTTTCATTCAACAGGTCCGGTGAGATGCTGCGCGCCGTGGGCGGGATCGGCAGGCGATTCAAGGACTCGCTGACGCGCGTTCGCCTCCGTCTGGCGCAACGCCAACCTCCGCTGGCTCGAGCTCGCGTGGACGGCGTCGATCGTCGGCCAGTACGCGTTTCTCGTCGCCGTCTCCGTGTACGCGTACGGGATCGGCGGCGAGAAGGCCGTCGGCCTCGTCTTCCTCGCCCGGCTCATCCCGGCCGCGCTCGTCGCGCCGTTCGCCGGCATGCTCGGCGACCGCTACCCACGCGAGCGCGTCCTCCTTCTGACGAACGTCACTCGCATCGTCCTCATCGGCGCGTCGGCGATCGGCGTCTTCGCGGACGCCGACCCGATGGTCGTCTACGTGCCTGTCGATCGCGGCGACGATCGCGACGACGCCGTTCCGCTCGTCGCAGGCCGCTCTCACGCCGTCGCTCGCGCGAACGCCCGGAGGAGCTCACCGCGGCGAACGCCGTCGCGAGCGGCGTCGAGAGCCTCGCCGTCTTCGTCGGACCGGCGCTCGCCGGGATCCTGCTCGCGCGTCGCGAGCACGGGGGTGGTGTTCACGATCACCGCGCTGCTGCATCGTCGTGTCCGACGCTCTTCCTCGCTCCTCATCCAGGTCGCAGCACACCGAACGCCCCGCGCGCGAGCTCGACGCGTCGACGATCGCGTCCGAGCGCCTCGCCGGCTTCCGGCGCTCGGGAAGCGACCCCTCGCTCCGCGTGATGATGCTCGTTGCTCACGGCGCAGACGACGATCGTTCGGTGCCGTCCAGGTCTTCATCGTCGTGATCGCGCTCGAGCTGCTCGACCTCGGAGAGGGCGGCGTCGGGCTACCTCAACGCGGCGATCGGGGTCGGTGCGTTCGTCGGTGCGGTCGGTGCGCTCTCGCTCACCGGCGCGAAGCGGCTCAGCCCGGCGTTCATGGTCGGGCATCGTCCTGATCGGGCGTGCCGCTCGATCGCAGTCGGCGTCTGGCAGCAGCGTCGCGGTCGCGCTCGTCCGCGCTCGCGCTCATGGGCGTCGGGAACTCGCTCGTCGACGTCGCCGGTCTCGACGCTCGTACAGCGCGCGGTCCCGGACGACGTGCTCGCCCGCGTCTTCGGCGTCATCCAGATGCTGTGGCTGGCGTCGATCGGGATCGGCGCGGCTCTCGTGCCGCGCGCTCATCTCGTGGCTCGGCGTCGAGACCGCGCTGATCGTCGACGGTGCGTTCCTTCCCGCTGCTCGTCGTCGCTGCTCGGCGCGACCGTCGCGCGCATCGACGCCGCCGCGCCGCGCCCGACGCCGGACGAGCTGCGCATCCTCGCCTCGGTGCCGATCTTCGCGCCGCTCCCGGGCGGCTCGCTCGAGCACCTCGCGGCGCGCCTCGTGCCGCTCCGCGTCGAGGCCGGCACGGTCATCGTGCGCGAGGGCGACGCCGGCGACCGCTTCTACATCGTCGCCGAGGGCGAGGTCGACGTCTCGCAGTACGGGCGCCGCTCTCCGACGCTCGCGGCCGGCGGCTACTTCGGCGAGATCGCGCTGCTGCGCGACGTGCCGCGCACCGCGACCGTGACCGCGCGAACCGACTGTCGTCCTCTACGCGCTCGACCGCGAGGACTTCCTCGCCGCCGTCACGGGCCATCCGCAGAGCGAGGAGGCGGCGGAGAAGGTCGTGAGCGTCGCGCCTCGCCGGCGCGGGTACCGCTCGACAGCGACGTGATCAGGAGCTAGCCCGGCGTCGCGATGAAGCTGATCCGCCCGCCGGTCTCGAGCACCGCCCACTCGACGTCGGCGAGCCGCGCGATTGCCCTCGAGCCGCGCGCGGCCGCGCGCAGCTCGTCGACGGTGATCCGGTTGCGGTCGAGGTTCCTCGTGATCGGGCTCGCCGTCCTCGAGCACGATCACCGGCTCCCCGTCGAGCACCGGCCGCAGCCACGGGAAGCTTGAAGCCCGCGTACGAGACGGCGACCGTGAGCGACGGCGATCGTCCCCGCGGCGAGCACCAGCCCGGTCACGGAGAAGTCGTTCTGCGTCATCCCCTGCTGAACGAGGTCGCCGATCATCACGAGCAGGATGAGGTCGAACGGCTGCATCGACGACAGCTCGCGCCGTCCCACGATCCGCGTCACGAAGAGCACGAAGAAGAACCCGAGCGTTGCGCGCGCGACGATGTCCATCAGGGCCAGATGAACGCGTCGCGGTCGATGGACCCGAGCAGCCGCTCGCCGTCGTAGAGGTCGACGTCCTGTGACCGGCGGCCGACTGCCGTCGGGTTGACCTGGAAGTGCAGGAAGAGAAGGTGCTCGTCGCCTGCAGGCACTCGGCCGAGCTCGAGCGCGATCTTGCCGTCGCGACTCGCCTCGCCGACGGGCGCCGGCTCGACGGTGTTCAGCGTGATGTCCTCGAGCCAGTCGGGATCGAGGACGACGGTCGCGTGCTCGATCTCCTCGGCGGCGGCGACGGTGAAGCGCGCCTGGAAGAAGAGGCCGCCGCGCAACGTCCGCGGGGCGTCGACGACCAGGCTGCCCGCTGACGACTCGACCGACGACTCGAGCGAGACCTGGCCGAAGACGTTCGCGAGCCCGAGCACCAGGATCAGCGAGAGCGCGCCGAGGAGCACCCAGCGCACGACCTGCCGGTTCCTGCGCGCGGGGCGGTCGCGATGCTGCTCGAGCGTGAGCCCTTCCGGGACGGCCACCCCTGTCGTTTCTGCGCGCGAGGCGCCGCCCCTCCCGCCGTGAGGCTTGCAGCGGCGATGCGCCCGGCATGATTCGAACATGCGACCTCTGCCTCCGCAGGGCAGCGCTCTATCCCCTGAGCTACGGGCGCGGGGAGGGCAAGTCTAGCTGCGTCACGGCGCGGTCCCGAGGCGCGAGGACTGGCGTCGCGAGGAACCTCGACGCGGACGTAGGCGAGCGCGACGACGGCATCGCCGTCGCGCGTCGCGCTCGTCACGCGGCCGACGACCTTGCCGTCGAGCTCGAGCTCGGCGTCGTACTCGGGAAGCTCCTCGCCCTCGAGCTCGAGCACGCGGAGTGTGCGATTCACGCGGCCGCGGTAGTGCTGGCGCGCGACCGGCTCCTGGCCCGGGTAGCAGCCCTTCTCGAAGTCGATCGCTCGCTCGTCGAGCCCGGCCTCGGCGGGGAGGACGCGATCGTCGAGCTCGCGGCCGAAGCGCGGCGTGCCGCGCGCGGATGCGGAGGAGCTCGAGCTCGTGCTCGTCGATCTCGCGCCAGCTGGGAAGCTCCTCGTCGATCACCTCGTAAGCGGCGACGCCGAGCTCGCGGTTCGCGATTCCGCCGACGGGCGTCTCGCGTCCGACGACGAGAGCGGACTCGTGCTCCTCGAGCTCGACGGTGACCTTGGCGGCGAAGCGGCTCCGCAGGAGCTCGGCGCGGAGACGCTCGGCGAGCTCGGGCTCGGTCAGCAGCAGGAAGTCGTCCGCGCCTCGGCGATAGACGGTCATCGGAGCGACGATGCGCGCCTTCGCCGTGAGCAGGAGCGCGTCGCACGACTCGTCCGGCCCGAGTGCCTCGACGTCGTTCGACAGCATGCGCTGGAGATACGACGCCGCGTCGGGCCCGACCACGCCGACGAAGCCCGCGAGGTCTCTTGCCGATCCGTGCCGCTGTTCCTGGCATGGGACTAGTGTTGCAGCGTGTTCCGGGGTCAGAGCGGAGCGAAAGGTCATCGACGCCGGCTACGACCCTGCGCGCCTTCCGCCCGGGCAGTACCTCACCGAGAAGTGGCCGGTGCTCCACGCCGGGTCGATCCCGACAACCGACCTCGCGACCTGGGACTTCTTCGTCGAGGGCGAGGTCGAGAGTCCGCTTCGACTCTCGTGGGACGAGCTCAACGCGCTCCCGCGCACGACGCACACGCAGGACATCCACTGCGTGACGCGCTGGAGCCGCTTCGACGTCACGTTCGAGGGCGTCCACTGGAGCGCCATAGAGCCGCTCGTGAAGCCACTGCAGTCAGCGCACCACGTCGTCGCGCACGCCGAGGAGGGCTATACCGCGAACGTTCCGATCGCGTTCCTGCGAGATCCGCTGTCGCTCATCGCAACGCACGCCGACGGAGAGCCGCTTACTCCGGAGCATGGCGGCCCGCTTCGCCTCGTGATTCCCGGGAAGTACTTCTGGAAGAGCGCGAAGTGGCTACGCGGGATCGAGCTGACCGCGAACGACCGTCCGGGCTTCTGGGAGCGCTACGGGTACCACAACGACGCCGATCCGTTCAAGGAGGAGCGGTACGGCTTCTGAGGGATCCGCGATTCCCCCCGAAAGGGGGAGGATCGGCCGAGGCAGATCGACGACAACCTGGGTACCCAATCCTCCCCAGTTCTTCCCCCCTCGAGTGGCCGTCCCAGCGGCCACTCGTCTTTTTGGGGACGGCAGTCGGCTCGACCGCCCACGACCAGGCCACCTCTATAGAAACGCGAAGGGCCGGCAATGCCGGCCCTTTCGCTGCGGATCAGGGAAGGTTCTCCCAGTCTAGGCGTTCGGCCTAGAAGTCCATCCCGCCGCCGGGCATGCCTGCGGGCATCGCCTGCTGCTTCTCAGGCATCTCCGCGACGACTGCCTCGGTGGTGAGGATGTTCTTCGCGATCGAGGCTGCGTTCTGCAGCGCCGAGCGCGTGACCATGGTCGGGATCGATGATCCCGGCCTTGACCAGGTCCTCGATCTCGCCGGTCTCGACGTTCAGGCCCTGGCCCTTCTTGGCGCGGCGGACCTGGTCGATGACGACGGAGCCCTCGAGGCCCGCGTTGTACGCGAGCTGACGAAGCGGCTCCTCGAGCGCGCGGACGATGATGTTCGCGCCCGTGCGCTCGTCGCCCTCGAGCTTGTCGAGCGTGGACTTGACCGCGTCACCGGCGTTGATGAGCGCGACGCCGCCGCCCGGGACGATGCCCTCCTCGAGGGCTGCCCGCGTGGCCTGCAGCGCGTCCTCGACGCGGTGCTTCTTCTCCTTCATCTCGGTCTCGGTGGCTGCGCCGACCTTGACGACAGCGACGCCGCCCGACAGCTTCGCGAGGCGCTCCTGGAGCTTCTCGCGGTCGAAGTCGGAGTCCGTGTTCTCGATCTCGGACTTGAGCTGCTTGATGCGGCCCTTGATCGCGTCGGAGCCGCCGGCACCGTCGATGATCGTGGTCGTGTCCTTGTCGATGACGATCTTGCGGGCCTTGCCGAGCTGCGAGATCTTCGTGTTCTCGAGCTTGAGACCCAGCTCCTCGGTGATGACCTCGCCGCCCGTGAGGATGGCGATGTCCTCCAGCATCCGCTTGCGGCGGTCACCGAAGCCCGGCGCCTTGACGGCGACGGCGGAGAACGTTCCGCGGAGCTTGTTGACGACGATCGTCGCGAGCGACTCGCCCTCGACGTCCTCGGCAACGATGAGGAGCGGCCGACCGGCCTGGATGACCTGCTCGAGCACCGGAAGGATGTCCTTGACCGCGCCGATCTTCTGGTTGGCGATGAGGACGTACGGCTCCTCGAGGACGGCCTCCATGCGCTCGGCGTCCGTGATCATGTACGGGCTGAGATAGCCCTTGTCGAACTGCATGCCCTCGGTGAACTCGAGGTCGAGACCGAAGGTCTGGCCCTCCTCGACGTTCACGACGCCGTCCTTGCCGACCTTCTCGATCGCGTCGGCGATGACGTCACCGATCTCGCGCTCGCGCGACGAGATGGTGGCGACGCGGGCGATGTCTTCCTTGCCGTTGACCTCGACCGACTGCGCCTTGAGGTTCTCGACGACAGCCTCGACGGTCTTCTCGATGCCGCGCTTGAGACCCATCGGGTTCGCGCCTGCGGCGACGTTCTTGAGGCCCTCGCGGACGATGGCCTGACCGAGCACCGTGGCGGTCGTCGTGCCGTCACCGGCGACGTCCGTGGTCGCGGTCGCAACCTCGCGCATGAGCTGCGCGCCCTGGTTCTCGAACGGGTCCTCGACCTCGATCTCGCGGGCAATCGTGACGCCGTCGTTCGTGATCGTCGGCGCGCCGAACTTCTTGTCGAGGACGACGTAGCGACCCTTCGGGCCGAGCGTCACCTTGACTGCATCGGCGACGGCGTTGACGCCGCGCTCGAGCGCCCGGCGAGCGTCCTCGTTGAACTTGAGCTCCTTGTGAGCCATTTATTCCTCCTGAAACGAGCTAGGCGGCCGCGCCGGCAAGCTGCTTCTTCTTGCCCTTGCTGCCTGTGGTTACGACCTTTGCGAGAACGTCCGACTCGCGCAGGATGAGAACGTCGTCGGTACCGACCTTGATCTCGGTGCCGCCGTACTTGGAGAAGATGACCTCGTCACCGACCTCCACGTCCATCTTGATGTACTCCCCGTCCTCGTCACGCGAGCCGGGGCCCACGGCGAGAACGTTGCCGCGCTGCGGCTTCTCCTTCGCCGTGTCGGGCAGCACGATGCCGCTCACCGTGATCTCGTCCTCGTCGAGGACCTCCACGATCAAGCGATCACCCAGAGGCTGCAAATCCATTCGACTATTCCTCCTTGATACGGAGTTTGTGACAGACCTGGCACTCACACACTGAGAGTGCCAGGCCCACCATAGCACCCTCGCCGCGTTGCGCAAAGCCAAATTGAGTCGGTTCCGCTCAGATCTCGTGACTTCGAGGCGACCTACTGTTACAAAGTCTCGAGAACGGAGACCCTGCTACAACGACTTCGTGCGTCGCGAATTCAGCGCCGGAGTCGTCCTCGTGCGGAGGATGCGCGGTCGCTGGTGGTTCGTGGCGGTGCGGCCGCAGGGCAAGCGCGAGGGCATCTGGGCGCTACCGAAAGGCCTCGTCGACCCCGGCGAGACGCCGGCCGAGGCTGCCTTGCGCGAAGGATTCGAGGAGACGGGCGTCGAGGGCCGTCTGGTCTCGAAGCTCGGTGACGTGCGCTACGTCTACACGTGGGACGGCGAGCGCGTCTTCAAGGTCGTCAGCTTCTTCCTGGCCCGCGCGCGTCGCGGTCGCGCGGGAGCGCTCCCGCCGGGGATGGAGATCGAGGTCGCCGAGGCGCGCTGGTTTCCGCTCGACGACGGTGCGACGCTGCTCGCGTACCGCGGCGAGCGAGACATGGCCGCGAGCGCCGTCGAGAGTCTCTCGACCGAGCCTCTATAGTTGCCGCGCCGCCGATGCCGACGTTCGCCCTGAACTTCTACAACCCCGCCGTCGCCGAGCAGCTCCGCACCGGCCGCAAGACCGCGACGATCCGCCTGGGCGACAAGGCCGCGAAGTACCGCAAGGGGATGATCGTGACCGTTCTCTGCGGTGCGCGGTACGGCCAGCGCGAGCGCATCTTCGACGCGGTGATCGACAAGGTCGAGGTGAAGCCCCTTCGGGACCTCTCACCCCGTGAGATCGAGCACGACAACCCGCAGATCCGCCGCACCGACGAGATGGTCTGGTTCCTGAGCCAGCTCTACAACCGCGAGGTCGACGAGGACGAGATCGTCACGCTGATCCGCTTCAGCCAGATCGTTCAGTAGAGCCACCAGACGACCGCAGCGACGGCAGCGACGGCCACCAGCCCGATCGCGAGCTTCGCGGCAATCGGCAGCGCCTTGACTCTGCCCCACAGGCGCGCCACAGGAAGGTACGCGCGGGCCGCCCAGGCGTAGCGCAGCGCGAGGAGCCTGAGACCCACCACAAGGAGCGGGAGCCCGAGCTCCGGCAGCACGAGGACGAGCGCGATCCCGAGCACGGCCGCAGCCCAACCACCTCCGATGACGACCGCACGCAGCACCGGCGATCGCTCTCGATGGCGTTCGCGGGCGGCTTCGAGCGCCGCCTCTGCACCGGTCACTTTCCGGGTCGCCGGATCGCCGTCCCGAACAGCTCGGGATCGCGGACGAGCGCCTCGCATTCCTCGCACGCGACCGCGAACGCGGACGGAATCGGAGCCGCGCAGCTCGGGCAGCGGTGGCGCAGCTCGCCCGCGCACTGGGGACACGCAGCGGGAAGCTCGTTCTCGTCGTCCAGGAAGTAGCGCAGCGTATGACCACAGGTCAGGCAGAAGGCGACCCAATCACCGAGCGTTGCTCGACGCTCCTCCTGGATCCAGTTGCGTTTGGCCTTCGCCATCCCGGGCCACTGTAGACAGACCCCTTCGTTAGAGTCCCGGTACCCAGCGGACGACGGGAGACGACTGCATGGCCGTACGTGAAGCCGAGCCCGTGGGCTCGCTCCAGGAGGTGAAGGAGGTCGGACTCGACCGCGAGGACCTCCTCGGCATCTACCGCTACATGCTCATCACGCGCGGGATCGAGGAGCGTGGCCACATCCTCTACAAGCAGGGCAAGGTTCCGGGCTCCTTCTACACGGGGCGGGGGAACGAGGGCGCCGCCGTTGGCGTGGCCACGGCGATGGGGCCGAACGACGTCGGCTGTCCGCTGCACCGGGACATGGGGGTGCACGTGGCTCGTGGCATCG
This sequence comes from uncultured Gaiellaceae bacterium, assembly GCA_963822885.1. Classification (GTDB taxonomy): domain Bacteria; phylum Actinomycetota; class Thermoleophilia; order Gaiellales; family Gaiellaceae; genus GMQP-bins7. The sequence goes on along the minus strand of CAWGJJ010000012.1, from coordinate 13,647 downwards.
AGCCGTGGCGCGTCTTCGCCCAGTACATGGGGCGCGACGGAGGTCCGACGCGAGGACGCGACGGCAACGTGCACATGGCCGTCGCGCAGCTCGGACTGCACGCACAGGTATCGCATCTCCCCGCGATGCTCCCTGTCGCCACGGGCATGGCGCTCGCGTTCAAGATCCGCGGCGAGAAACGGGTCGCGCTCGGCTGGTTCGGTGACGGCTCGGCGGCGCGCGGTGACGCCCACGAGGCGATGAACCTCGCCGGCGTTCGGCAGCTGCCCATGATCTTCGTCTGCGACAACAACCAGTGGGCGTACTCGACGCCGACCTACCTCTCGTATCCGGTGGAGCACATCGCCGACCGAGCAGCCGCCTACGGGTTCGAGGGCGTCGTGGTCGACGGAACCGACGTGCTCGCCGTCTATCGCGAGGCGAAGCGCGCAATCGAGCGGGCACGCGAGGGCGGCGGCCCGACGCTCCTCGAGTGCGTCACCCTCCGCATGGAGGGCCACGCGGTGCACGACGACGCGTTCTACGTCCCGAAGGAGATGTTCGAGAAGTGGGCGGCCTACGACCCGATCGAGCGCTTCCGCACGTGGCTCCATACCAACGCGGACATGACCGACGACGAAGAGGGCGAGCTCACGGCGATGGTGAAGCGGCTTCTCAACGAAGCGCTCGACCGCGCGGAGGAGTCGCCGCTGCCGGATCCGGCCAAGCTCGAGGAGGGCGTCTACGCCTCTCCCGAGGATCTCGACACGCCGCACCACAAGTAAATGCCCGAGATGACGTACATCCAGGCGATCTCGGACGGGCTGCGTCTCGAGATGCGGCGCGACCAGCGGGTGATCCTGCTCGGCGAGGACGTCGGCGTCTACGGCGGTGCCTTCAAGGTGTCGCTCGGGTTCCAGGAGGAGTTCGGGCCGTGGCGCGTGATCGACACGCCGCTGTCCGAGACCGCGATCGTCGGCGGCGCGACCGGTGCCGCGCTCATGGGAATGCGGCCCGTCGCGGAGATGCAGTTCGCGGACTTCATCTCGTGTGCGTGGGATCAGCTCGTCACCGTTGCGGCGAAGCAGTTCTTCCGCGTCGGCACGCCGATCCCCATCGTCGTCAGGCTTCCCTCCGGAGGCGGCTTCTCTGGCGGCCCGTTCCACTCGCAGAATCCCGAGAGCTCGTTCGCGCACATCCCGGGGCTCAAGATCGTCTGTCCGGCGACACCGCACGACGCGAAGGGCCTGCTCGCGAGCGCGATCGAAGATCCCAACCCGGTCCTGTTCTTCGAGCACAAGCACCTCTACCGCCGGATCAAGGGCGACGTGCCCGAGGATCGCTACACCGTCCCCTTCGGCTCTGCCAACGTCCACCGGCCCGGCGACGATGCAACGGTGATCACCTGGGGCGCAATGGTGCATACCGCGAACGACGCGGCCGCGGAGCTCGCGAAGGAGGGGTTCGAGGTCGAGGTGCTCGACCTCCGCACCTTGATTCCGTGGGACAAGGAGCGCGTCCTCGAGGGCGTGCGGCGCTGCTCGAAGGTTCTCGTCTTGCACGAGGACACACGCACGGGCGGCTTCGGCGCGGAGATCGCAGCGACCATCGCCGAGGAGGCGTTCGAGCATCTCGACGCGCCCGTGATGCGGCTCGCTGCGCCCGACACACCCGTGCCGTTCTCGCCCCCGCTCGAGAAGGCCTTCATCCCCCAAGTCGATGATGTCGTGACCGCATTGAGAGAACTGGCCGAGTACTGAGCTGTAGGGAGGCAATGTGAGCACCGGAACGCAGACCGAGGTCGTGATGCCCCAGATGGGCGTCTCGGTCTCCGAGGGAACGATCACGAAGTGGCTCAAGCAGGTGGGCGACTCGATCCAGCGCGACGAGCCGCTCCTCGAGATCTCCACGGACAAGGTCGACACCGAGGTGCCGAGCTCGGCCGACGGCGTCGTCTCGCAGATCCTGGTGCAGGAGGGCGAGACCGTCGAGGTCGGAACGGTGCTCGCGATCATCGCCCCGGCCGGCGCCGAGGTCGCTCCACCCGAGCCCACGCCTGCCGCACCCGAGCCCGCTCCCGCTCCCGCCGCTGCTCCTGCCGAGCCCGAGCCGGTCGCGGCCGTGACGCCCGCACTCGCCCCTGAGCCGGTGCAGTCCGAGGCGGCCCCCGCTCCGGCCGCAGCACCCGTGACGCCGGCTGCCGCGGAGAACGGCAGGACGTTCGTGTCGCCGGTGGTCGCCCGCATCGCCGCCGAGCACGGCGTCGATCCGTCCGCGGTGCCCGGCACGGGTACGGGCGGCCGGGTGACGAAGAAGGACATCTTGACGTTCATCGAGTCGGGTGCGGCAGCCGCACCTCCGCCCGTGCCGACTCCGGCGCCTCCGGTCGAGGTAGCACCGCCTCCGGCACCGGAGCCGGTCGCGGTCGCCGAGCCCGCACCGACACCTCCGCCGCCTGCAGCTCCCGAGCCGGAGCCCGCGCCCGTCGCCGCAGCGCCCGCTGCAGCTCCCGCACCAGCCCCTGCTCCTGCCGCGCCGGCTCCGGCGGCCGAACCCGTTGCAGCCCAGGCGGAGCTCGCTCCGGGCGAGGAGCTCGAGCCGATGTCCGCGATGCGCCGCGGCGTGATGGCACACATGCGCCGCTCGGTCGACACCGCCGCACACGTGACGAGCGCGATCGAGGTCGACATGGCGCGCGTCGTCGCACTCCGGACGAAGCTCAAGCCCGAGCTCGCCGCGCAGAAGGTCAACCTCACGTACCTCGCGTTCATCGCGACGCGCGACGGTCGACACGCTTCTCGACTACCCGTGGGTGAACGGCGAGCTGCGCGGGCAGAGCATCGTCACGCGGCCGTACGTCAACCTCGGGATTGCTGTTGCGCTCGACGAGGGGAAAGGGCTCATCGTCCCCGTCATCCGCAACGCGCAGGACCTCAACCTCACCGGAACTGCTCGTGCGATCCAGGACATCGCCGAACGCGCGCGGACGAAGAAGCTCCTGCCCGACGACGTCCAGGGAGGCACGTTCACGATCACGAACCCCGGGAGCTTCGGGACGTTCCACGGGACGCCGATCATCAACCAGCCGCAGTCCGCGATCCTCGGCACGTACGCGCTCGTCAAGCGGCCGTGGGTGATCCAGGACGACCTCGGCTCCGATGTCATCGCCATCCGCCCCGTGATGAACCTCACGCTGACCTACGACCACCGGCTCGTCGACGGCGCCTATGCCGGGATGTGCCTGCGCGACATCCGAGACCGACTCGAGAGCTGGGACGAGGCAGGGTATTGAGCGCACTCGCGGGCACATGCCTCTGCGGGGGTGTTCGCTTCGAGGTGACCGAGCCGTTCAGCAGGGTCTCGCAGTGCCACTGCGAGTTCTGCAAGCGGATCGCCGGCGGGTACGGAACCGTGAGCGGACGCTCTCGAACAGAGGCGATCGAAGTCATCGAGGGCGAGGAGCTGCTGACGTCGTACACGCCTGAGGGTGGATCCGCGAAGACGTTCTGCTCGGTCTGCGGAGCGAACCTCTTCGGCGGAGGCTGGCCCGAGTCCGAGGAGTCGAGCGTACGGCTGAGCGCATTCGGTCTCGACTACGACCGCAAGCCCGAGGCGCACACCTTCGTCCGCTCCGTCGCCGCCTGGGAGATCCTCCCGGAGGACGGCCTGCCGCGGTACGAGATCCGAGCTACCTGACGGTGTCCGACGACCTCGTCCGGCTCATGGTCGTGGCGAACGAGCTGGAGGCGGAGATGGTTCGGTCGCTGCTCTCGACGGCAGGGATCCAGTCGATGCAGCGGTACACCAACTTCGGAGCGGCCGCGTTGGATGGCATGCCGTCGGGAGTCGGACCGCGCGAGATTCTCGTCCACGAAGACAATCTCGAGGCCGCGCGCGAGCTCATCGAGTCCGACTAGCCTTCCTCGCGTGGCGCGCGGCGCGTATCTGATGAACCTCGGTCTCGTGCCATATGGCGAGGCGTTCGAACTGCAGCGCTCGCTCGCGGGGGCGGTCTCACAGGGTGCGATTCCCGAGACGGTCGTCTTCCTCGAGCATCCTGCCGTCATCACGATCGGGCGGCGCACCGAGACCGATGTCGAGCTGCACATCCCGGACGATGCGGCGGTCGAGATCGCCGAGACGGATCGCGGCGGCAAGTCGACGTTCCACGGCCCCGGGACAGCTCGTCTGCTACCCGATCCTCGACCTCACGAAGCACGGCAAAGACGTGAAGCGCTACGTCCGCGACCTCGAGGAAGCCCTCATCCGGACGCTCGCTGCGTTCGATCTCGACGCGACGCGCTACGAGGGCCTGACCGGGGTCTGGATGCCACCCGCTGGAGGCCAGGGACCCAGGAAGATCGCGTCCATCGGCGTCCACGTCTCGCGTTGGGTGACGACGCACGGGTACGCGCTCAACGTCGACCTCGATCCGGCGCCGTTCACCGAGTGGATCACCGCGTGCGGGCTCGAGGACGCGCAGTTCACGACGATGGCGCGAGAGCTCGAGCGCCCGGTCACGGTCGACGACGTGCGCCCCGCGGCGATCGCGGCGATCGCGGAGGTCTTCGACGCTCGAGCTCGAGGAGCTTCCCGCTGACGACGGCGCCGGCCTCTGGACGCAGTCGATCCACGCCTCGCTCGCGGCGCGCGCCTGAGCGGCTCCGCACGGGATGACCTCGTCGCGGTAGTGCTGCGCGGCGACAGAACAGTGCTCGAGCGCTAGCTGGAGCTCCTCGGCGACGACGTCGAAGCGCAGCGCAGTCGCGTCGGTCGCGTCCTCAACCTGGGAACTCCGGTGGGCAGGCCATCGGCTTGTCCTCCGAGAAACGCGCGTACGCGACGCTCGGATCCGACGTCTCCTCCTCGACACCTGCACCGTGGCGGAGGGCGACCTCGTTGACCGGATAACGCAGTCCGCGACCCTTCTTGCGCGCTCCGACGCCGACCACGACGCAGGGCCCGTCGCCGGCGCCGACGAAGACGTGCTCCGTCCACGCCGGACAGTGCACGAAGTCCCACGCCTTCAGGGGCCGCTCCTGCCCTTCGACGATCAGCAGGCACTCGCCGGAAAGGACGAGGAAGTCCTCCTGGGCCTCCTCGCCGTGGTACATGCAGTTCGGCTCGCCCGGTCGCAGGATCCCGATGTTGACGCCAACCTGCTCGAAGCGCGCTTCCTCGCTGTCGAGCATCGTGTAGAGGCCGAGCTCGCTCTCGAACCAGCGTAGGTCGCGCGCGTTGACGACGAACCAGCCCTCGCCGGCGAGGCGCAGGCCGTGCTCACTCGGCTCGAGCGGGGCCTCGGGAACCACCGTCTCTAGACTAATCGCGATGGAGAGATCGCTTCCCGTCGCAGAGCGCCCTCGCCGGCCCGAGTGGATGAAGGTGCGCGCGCCGAGCGCGAACTCGCAGTACTTCGAGGTGAAGAACCTCATGCGCGAGGGCGGGCTCGTCACCATCTGCGAGGAGGCGCGCTGCCCGAACATCGGCGAGTGCTGGGGTCGCGGGACGGCGACCTTCCAGATCCTCGGCGACACCTGCACGCGTGCGTGCCGCTACTGCTATGTGCACTCGGGCAAGCCCGACGGGCCGCCCGATCCACTCGAGCCGCTCCGGCTCGCGCAGGCCGCGGCGCAGATGAAGCTCTCTCACGTCGTCGTCACCTCGGTCGACCGCGACGACCTTCCCGACCGTGGCGCCGCCCACTACGCCGCGACGATCCGCGCGATCAAGCGCAAGCTGCCCGCGGCGAAGGTCGAGATCCTCACGCCGGACTTCCTCGGCGTCGAGGAGGAAGCGCTCGCGACGGTGCTCGCCGCGCGGCCCGACGTCTTCAACCACAACATCGAGACGGTCCGCCGCCTCCATGCGCGCATGCGTGGCGCGAAGGCCAGCTACGACAAGGCGCTGTGGCTGCTCGAGCGAGCGAAGGAAGTCGCCGACTACCCGGTGCTCACGAAGTCGGGGATCATCGTCGGGCTCGGGGAGACGAATGACGAGGTCGTCCAGACGATGCGCGACCTCCGTGCCCACGATGTCGACGTCGTCACGATCGGCCAGTACCTCCAGCCGTCGCCGAAGCACGCGCAGATCGACCGCTGGGTGCATCCCGACGAATTCCGCTGGTTCCGCGAGCAGGGCGAGGCGCTCGGGTTCGGGTCGGTGTTCTCCGGCCCGCTCGTGCGCTCGTCGTATCGCGCGGACGAGCAGCGCCATGCGGCCGAGACCGGCCGCGGCGCGGTGGCTTACTGACCGGCGCCTACGCGTATTGACGAGCGCACGGACGTTTCGCGCTAGTTGGACCTTCGTCGTCCTGGACTCGCCAGAGGGGAGAATCATGCGACGCCTCGTCGCGGCTCTCGCCGCGCTCGCCGGCTGCACTCGTTGTAGGCATCGTCCCGGCCGGCGCTATCACCGACGGCCAGCCGGCAACGGCCGCCATCCGTACGTCGGCATCCTGGTCACGTTCGACGCGCAGACCGGTTTCTTCTCCGCCTGTAGTGGCTCGCTCCTGTCGGAGAAGGTCTTCCGTCACTGCGGGACACTGCACGGACGGAGCCGGAGCTCGCATGGGTCTGGTTCGACGAGGTGTGGCCGGCCACGCTCGCAAGTGCCGAACGCGATCGGAACACCGCGCACGTACCCGGGCTCGCGATGAATCCCGGTGGAGGCTCAGGCGAGTCTCTGCGTTCGGCGATTCCGGCGGGCCGATCCTCCTCGCCGGAACGAGGACAGTGCTCGGCGTCAACTCGTTCGTCAACAACTGGAACTGCGCAGGCATCGGCTACGCCCAGCGTGTAGACCTGACCCCGATCCTCGCCTGGATCAACAGTCACCTCTAACGACAACGCCAAAGGGAGGGCCGACCGGCCCTCCCTTTGGTCACTTGCCGTCGGCGTGCGGCTTGGCCATCGAGTGGTAGTCGAGCGCCTGGTCGAGAATCGCCTCGTCGACGCCGGCCTCGCGCGCGACCTCGCGCAGCGGCCTTCCCGACGCGGTCGCTTCCTTCACGATCTCCGACGCCTTGTCGTAGCCGATGAACGGATTGAGCGCAGTCGCCGCCGACGAGCGTGCTCTCCGCGTACTGCTCGTTGCGCTCGCGGTTCGCCTCGATCCCGTCGACGCACCTCTCCGCGAGCAGTCGTGAGGCGCTCGACAGCAGCTCGATCGAGTCGAGGAGGTTCCGCGCCATGAGCGGGATGTAGACGTTGAGCTCGAAGTGGCCGCCCATGCCGCCGACGGTGATCGCCGCGTCGTTGCCGATCACCTGCGCGGCGACCTGCGTCACGACCTCGGGGATGACCGGGTTGACCTTGCCGGGCATGATCGAGCTGCCCTTCTGCAACTCGGGGAGGAAGATCTCGGAGAGGCCCGCGCGCGGGCCCGACCCCATCAGGCGGAGGTCGTTCGCGATCTTCGTGAGCGAGACGGCGACGACCTTGAGCGCGCCCGACGCCTCGACGAGGCCGTCGCGGGCCGCCTGCGCCTCGAAGTGGTCGACCGGGGCCGAGATCGTCAGCCCCGTGTCGGCCGTGAGCAACTCGCGCACTCGAGCCGCGAACTCGGGGTGCGTGTTCAAGCCGGTCCCCGTCGCGGTGCCGCCGAGCGGGATCTGGCCGAGTCGCGGCATCGTGTCCTCGACCCGTGCGATCCCCTGCCGGACCTGCGCCGCGTAGCCGCCGAACTCCTGGCCGAGCGTGACGGGTACGGCGTCCATGAGATGCGTGCGTCCCGACTTCACGACGTCGTCGAACTCCACGGCCTTCCGCTCGAGCGCTGCGGCGAGGACTTCGAGCGCGGGGAGGAGGTCGTTCGCGAGCTCGCCCAGCGCCGCCAGATGGACGGCCGACGGGAAGACGTCGTTCGACGACTGGCCCATGTTCACGTGGTCGTTCGGATGGACGTCGTCGCCGGCGAGGGACGCCATCACCTCGTTCGCGTTCATGTTCGAGCTCGTGCCCGATCCGGTCTGGAAGACGTCGATCGGGAACTGGTCGTCGAACTCGCCTGCCGCGATGCGGTCTCCGGCCGAGGCGATGCGATCGGCGATCTCCCCGTCGAGGAGCCCGAGGTCGGCGTTCGCGCGAGCTGCGGCGGCCTTGATCCGGCCGAGCCAGCGCGCCACCGGGATCGGGATCGGCTCGCCCGACACCGGGAAGTTGGCGATCGCCTTCTCCGTCTCGGCGCCCCAGAGAGCCTCGGTCTCGGCTGCCTTGCCTCCGCGGTCTAGCGCCGTACGCCGCAGACTCCCTGAGATGGGCAGCTCGCGATCGGGGCGCAGCATCAGCCTGGCCATCGCCACGAGTCTAGCTCCGGCCCGTCAGACTTCCTGCGATGGACCGCTCTCGATCGCAGAGGCACAGCAGCTGTGGACGCCGGCAGGCACGTATCTCAACACCGCGTCGTACGGCCTCCCTCCGCAACCCGCGTGGGACGCGCTCCAGGTCGCACTCGCCGACTGGCAGGGAGGAAGGACGAGCTGGGAGCACTGGGGCGTCCCCGGCGAGGACGCTCGCGCCTCGTTCGCTCGCCTCGTCGGCGTTCCCGTCGAGCAGGTGGCGATCGGCCCGAACGTCTCCACGCTCGTCGGGCTCGTCGCAGCCTCGATCCCGGACGGCGCGCACGTCCTCGTGCCCGACGTCGAGTTCACCTCTCTGCTCTTTCCGTTCATGGTGCAGGAGCATCGCGGCGTGACGGTGCGGCTGGTTCCGCCCGACCAGCTTGCCTCCGAGATCGGGCCACATGTCGACGTCGTCGCCTTCAGCGCCGTGCAGATGGCGACGGGAGAGGTCGCCGACCTCGACGCGATCGCGGTCGCTGCGGCGGAGCACGGCGTCTTCACGGTCGTCGACGCGACGCAGGCGGTCGGCTGGCTCCCGTTCGCCGAGGCGCGCTTCGACGTCGTCGCGGCGCACGCCTACAAGTGGATGATGTCCCCGCGCGGGACGGCGTTCATGGCGATCGCGCCTGAGCGAATTGGGGCCGTCGTGCCTCATGCCGCCGGCTGGTACGCAGGAGAGGATCCGCTGCAGACGTTCTTCGGCGGGCCGCTCCGCCTCGCGGCGTCGCGCCCGGCGTTTCGACACCTCTCCGGCCTGGTTCATGTGGGTCGCCACCGCCGCGGCGCTCGACGTGATCGAGCGAGTCGGCGTGGACGAGATTCACGCGCACGACGTCGCGCTCGCGAACCGCTTCCGTACCGGCCTCGGGCTCGAGCCGAGCAACTCCGCGATCGTGTTCTGCGACATCGCGGACGCAGCCGAGAAGCTCGAGCGGGCCGGGATCCGTGCGGCGGTGCGCGGCGGCCGCCTGCGCACCTCGTGGCACATCTACAACACGGACGCGGACGTCGATCGGACTCTGGACGTGCTCCTAGCCTGAGCGCGCCGCCGCCAGCAGTTCGTCCCAGGTAGCCAGCTTGATGCGTGGGCGCCCATGGGGCTCGCCGCGCGAGCGCTCGAGCCCGTCGATCGCTTCCCATCCCGAGTACATCACCGCTCCCACGCCGCGTTCGGCGAGCACGTCCTCGAGCGAGCGGCCGGCGCGTGGCTCGAGTCGTCCGGCACGTGCGTCCTCGAGAAGGCGCTCGACCGTCTCGGTTGCGTCCTTCTTGTTCGTCCCGATGACACCAGTCGGACCGCGCTTGATCCAGCCGGCGCAGTAGAGGCCCGTCACCGCTGCTCCGCCCGAATCGAGCACACGTCCTCCGTCGTTCGGGATCGTGCCGGCGGCTTCGTCGAACGGCACCCCGGGCACGCCGACCCCGCGGTAGCCGACGCTGCGGAAGACGATCCCGCACGGGATCACCTCGCGCTCGTCGGTCGGAACCGCACGAACCGATCCGCGACCGTCCGGCTCGAGGCGGTTGTGGACGATCTCCACGGCCTCGACGCTCTCGTCGCCGAGGATCGCGACCGGAGAGGCGCAGAAGCGCAGGCGGACGACACGGGGCTTGCCTGCAGGCTCGCGCGAGGCGAACTCGCGCAGGATCTCGACGTTCCGCCGAACGACGTTCGACGCGGCTTCGAGCTCCGCCTCGCTCGCGGGATCGAGCTCGAGCTCGGCCGGATCGACGACGACGTCCGCGCCGGCGAGCTCGCCCAGCTCGCCCAGCTCGGTCGACGTCCACGCCGCCTGGACAGGGCCGCGGCGGCCGAGCACGACGATCTCGCGGATGCCCGAGCCGACGATCGCGTCGATCGCCGCGTCCGTCGTGTCGGTCGGAGCGAGCTCCTCCTTCGTCAACGCGAGCATCCGCGCGACGTCGAGAGCGACGTTCCCGTTCCCGACGACCACGGCGCGCTCGTGCGAGAGGTCGAACTCGAGCTGCTGGAAGTCGGGGTGGCCGTTGTACCAGGCGACGAGCTCGGTGGCCGCCCACGAGCCGGCGAGGTCCTCTCCCGGGATACCCAACCGACGGTCGGCCTGCGAGCCGACCGCATAGACGACCGCGTCGTAGAGCGAAGCGAGCTCGTCCTGCGTGATGTCCCGTCCCACCTGCACGTTGCCGAAGAAGCGGAAGCCCGGCCGCGCGGCGATCTTCTCGAATGCGCGCGACACGGTCTTGAGCTGCGGATGATCCGGCGCGACCCCGAGCCGGACGAGCCCCCAGGGCGTCGGCAGCCGCTCGATCATGTCGACCTCAACGGTCGGATCTTCACTCGCGAGAAGAGCCGCGGCGGCGTAGAACGCAGCAGGCCCGGAGCCTACGACGGCGACCCGGAGGGGGATCGAGCGATTCATGTAGGGGCGAGATATAGCTCGCCCCTACGAAGCGTGCGTAAGGTCAGCGCGCCGAGAAGAGCTCGACCGGGTTCCCGGACGGGTCGTCGAGCACGACCTGCGTTCCACCCGGACCTGTGAGCGGCTCGTTGCGAAACACGACGCCTGCAGATCGCAAGCGCTTGACCTCCGACAACACGTCCGACACCTCGATGACGAGCTGGTTCCAACCACCGCGCTCCGGAACACGGCCGTCCGGCATCGGCTGCGCGGCGGACGTCTGCGGGCCGCTCAGCCAGAGCGAGAGAGCGTCACGCTCGACGATCGCGAACGCCGGGCCCATGCGGTTCACAAGCGAGAAGCCGAGCAGCTCGACGTAGAACGCGACAGACGCGTCGACATCGCGGACGAGGTACCTGGGCTAGTCGCTACAGCCACCCACGATGTTCGGCTCAGTGCGAGCAGCCGGAGCCGCAGCCGCCGACCTCGGTGCCTTCGGGCAATTCCTCGCCCTCTTCCACCTGGAAGGAGTGGCCACAGCCGCACGAGGAGACGGCGTTCGGGTTGTCGATCTTGAAGCCCGCCTCGGAGATCGAGTTCAGGAAGTCGATCGTGGTTCCGCGCAGGTACGGCGCCGAGTACGGGTCGACGACGACCGGGATGCCCTCGAGCGAGAGCTCGAGGTCACCCTCCGCAGGGGCGGCGTCGAAGCCGAGGCCGTACTGGAACCCGGAGCATCCTCCACCCTGGATCGCGACTCGGAGGACGAGCGTTCCCGCATCCTCCTCCTCGGCCATGAGCTCCCTGATCTTCTCCGCCGCGACAGGCGTGAGGGAGAGCAGGGTGTCGGTGGGGTGCTCGACGGTTGCCATGGTCGGATGGTAGCGGACGGGGTCGCGGGTTCCAGCCGCGACTTTGTAACACTCGTATCGCTCATTCTGTGCGGGTTTCCCGAACCCTTCGTGCGCCGGAAGGGGGAGTGCTAGGCTCGGCTCGGTCTCGACGTTCCGGGGGTCATCGTGCTTTCGAACTGGCTGCCCTTCCTCTTCTACGCCCTCTTCGCGGCAGCCATCCCCGCCACGATGATCGCCGCCTCGTTCATCCTTCCCGGCCGCCCGGTCTCGCGGACGAAGGCGCGGATGCTCCCGTTCGAGTCCGGCGTGTCCGAGGGCGCGCCGAGCCGTGAGCGCCGCTTCACCGTCAGCTTCTACCTGACGGCGATCCTCTTCATCCTCTTCGACATCGAGATCGTGTTTCTCTACCCGCTCGCCGTGCAGCTCGACGCGCTCGGTTGGTTCGGGATCGGGGAGTTCCTCGTGTTCATCGCGATCCTCGGCGTCGCCTACGTCTACGTGTGGCGGAAAGGGGCGCTCAACTGGCAGTGAGAAAGCAGCTGCCGGTCGTGAGCGACCGCCCGCTCGCCAAGGCAGGCCTCCAGTCCGAGCGCGTGCTCTGGCCCGAGCGTGGGCCGGGCGTGTTCGAGCGCGAGGTGGAGGAGATGGAGGATGCGCTCCTCCTCACCACTGTCGAGAAGGCCGTCGCGTGGGCGCAGTCGAACTCGATGTGGCCCGACACGTTCGGGCTCGCCTGCTGTGCGATCGAGATGATGTCGATCGTCTCGTCGCGCTACGACATCGCGCGCTTCGGGATGGAGCGGTTCTCGTCATCTCCGCGCCAGGCCGACCTGCTGATCATCTCGGGGCGGGTAACGCACAAGATGGCTCCGCCGCTGCGCCAGGTGTACGACCAGATGCTCGAGCCGAAGTGGGTCATCGCGATGGGTGCCTGCGCGAGCTCGGGCGGGATGTTCAACAACTACACGATCCTCCAGGGCGTCGACAAGATCGTCCCGGTCGACATCCATGTGCCCGGCTGCCCGCCGCGGCCGGAGGCGCTGATGGAGGGCATCGTCCGGCTGCACGAGAAGATTCGCGGCGGCGTTCCGCCCGCGTACGAGATCCGCGGGGTCGCGGAGTGAGCGTGTACGCAGGCGTGCCCGGCGTGGTCGAGACGCGCGACTCGTTCGGCGAGACGACGCTCGTCGTCGATCCCGCGCGACTGATCGAGGCGTGCATGTCGTTGCGCGACGAGCACGGGTTCAACTTCCTCTCCGACATCGCCGCGGCCGACTACCTCGGCTGGGGCGAACAGGACGTCGCCGGCTACATCGGAACGAACGCGGGACGCGACATCCACATGCCCGGCTCGCAGGGTCTCGCGCGGGTTCCTCTGCCGAAGCCGAAGCGCTTCTCGGTCTCGTACCACCTCCTGCGCGTGAACGACGATCCGGTGCGCCTGCGTGTGCAGGTGTGGCTCGACGACGGCGAGCCGATCGCGAGCGTCCTTCCCGTCTGGCCGGCCGCCGACTGGTTCGAGCGCGAGGCCTTCGACATGATGGGCATCCGCTTCGAGGGCCACGCGAACCTCGTGCGGATCCTCATGCCGGAGGACTGGGAGGGGCATCCGCTTCGCAAGGACTACCCGCTCGGCGGCGAGCCCGTGCGCTTCTCGGACGAAGACTGATGTCGGTCCTTCCGTCGACGCGCATCTACGAGGGGACGCGCATCCCGCACCCCGTCCCGACGATCCTCGAGGTCGATCCGGAGAAGCACCGCCTCGACGACATCCTGCGCGTCAACTTCGGGCCGAACCATCCGTCGACGCACGGCGTCCTTCGCCTCGTCGTCGACCTCGACGGCGAGACCGTCGCGGGCATCCGCGCGGTCATCGGCTACCTCCACACCGGGCTTCGAGAAGAACATGGAGCACAAGTCGTGGTGGAAGTCGGTCACGTACGCGCCGCGCATCGACTACGTCTCGTTCCACGCGAACGAGCTCCTGTACGTGCTCGCGATCGAGAAGCTCCTCGGGATCGAGGTGCCACGCCGCGCGACGTGGGCGCGGATGGCGATGGCCGAGCTCAACCGCATCCACTCGCACCTCGTG